>JALHMS010000003.1:299887-336509 GCA_022843925.1 Burkholderiales bacterium | reverse complement strand
CGCCCGACGCCCGCGCTCCTGGATGCGACGCGGCGCCCATGGCGACGCCGCGTCGAGCGTAGCTCGACCCACGAACAACTCTCTGCACAGCGCCGCGTACGGGTTCCAGATTCCCCCGTGGGTCGGGCTATCGCCCGACGCCCGCGCTCCTGGATGCGACGCGGCGCCCATGGCGACGCCGCGTCGAGCGTAGCTCGACCCACGAACAACTCTCTGCACAGCGCCGCGTACGGGTTCCAGATTCCCCCGTGGGTCGGGCTATCGCCCGACGCCCGCGCTCCTGGATGCGACGCGGCGCCCATGGCGACCCCGCGTCGAGCGTAGCTCGACCCACGAACAACTCTCTGTCTGGCGACGCTGACGGGTTCCAGATTCCCCGTGGGTCGGGCTACCGCCCGACGCCCGCGCTCCTGCATGCGACGCAGCGCCCATGGCGACGCCGCGTCGAGCGTAGCTCGACCCACGAGAACCAGTTGCTCCAGCACCGCGCTCGGAATCCGTCGCGTCACATCGGGCCGCCTACAGCGCCCCCGCGGACCGCGCCGCTATACTCGCCGCATGGCCTTCTCCCCCTTCGAAATCACGTTCCTCGGCGTCGCGATCCTCCTGATCGTTGCGGTGCTCTTCGTTGCCGGCCGACTGCAGCGGCAGACCCGCGAGCAGGTCGAGATGGAGCGGCGTCTTACCGAGTCGCTCGACGCCCGTCATCGCGAGATGCTGCGGGATCTCGGGACGGGACTCACGGGCCTCGGTGATCGTCTCGCTGCCGGGAGTGCCGAGCGCGCCGAGCAGTTGCGGACCACCGTGGACCAGCAACTCCATCGCCTCGACACCGGGAGCGCGGAGCGTGCGGATCAGCTGCGCGCGACGGTCGACCTGCAACTCCGCCAGACGCGCGATGCGCTCGTCGCGCTCCAGATCTCCACCAATCAGGAGCTCGCCGCCAACCGCGAGTCTCTCCTCGCCAACGTGGCTGACCTTCGTCAGCAGTTGCTCGCGCAGTTCGGCGAATTGCGGGAGTCCGTGCTCTCGCGCCTGGGTGAGATGCGCTCCGAGATGCTGGAGAAGTCCCTCGCCGCCCTGGCGGAGCAGGGGCGGGTCCAGTCCGAGACCATGCAGGACAGCGTCCGGGCGCTGTCGCTGCAACTCGGCGCCAACATGGAGACGCTCACTCGGACCACGGATGCGCGTCTCGAGCAGATCCAGGGGCGGGTCAGCGAGCGTCTGGAGGAAGGCTTCAAGAAGACCAACGAGACGTTCACGAGCGTGATGACGCGCCTGGCGACGATCGACGAGGCGCAGAAGAAGATCGACGGCCTCACCACCAACGTCGTGAGCCTGCAGGAGCTGCTCGGCGACAAGCGATCGCGCGGTGCCTTCGGCGAGGTGCAATTGGAGAACCTCGTGCGCAACATCCTCCCGCCGAGCGCCTACGAGTTCCAGTACACGCTCTCCAACCGGGCGCGGGCAGACTGCGTCCTGATCCTGCCGCCGCCCACGGGCATGGTGGCGGTCGATTCGAAGTTCCCGCTCGAGAACTACCACCGGATGTTCGACGGGACGTTGGGCGACGTCGATCGCCGCGAAGCGCAGAAGACCTTCCGGGCCGACGTGAAGAAGCACGTCGACGCCATCGCCGAGAAGTACATCATCGAGGGCGAGACCTCCGACGGCGCGGTCATGTTCATCCCGGCCGAGGCCGTGTTCGCGGAGATCCACGCCTATCACGCCGAGGTGGTCGACCACGCCATGCAGCGGCGCGTCTGGATCGTGTCGCCGACCACGATGATGGCCGTCCTGAACACGGCGCGCGCCGTGATGAAGGATGTCGAGACGCGCCGGCAGGTGCACGTCATCAAGGACGAACTGGGCAAGCTCGGGAAGGATTTCGGGCGTTTCGAGGCGCGCATGAAGAAGCTGGCCGATCACATCCGGCAGGCCCACGAGGATGCCCAGCAGGTGCAGATCAGCAGCGACAAGATCGTGCGCCGCTTCACGCAGATCGAGCGCGTGGAACTCGAGGCGCCGGGCGACATGGCGCGCATCGAGGAAGTGCTCGCCCAGGTCGACGAACCCGATCCGGAGCTGCCGCTTTCCTGAACCTGCTCCAGCGCTTCCGCGACTGGCGGCGCGCCCGGCTCATCGCCCGCGTCCCGCTCGACGACGCCCTCTGGCGGCGCACCGTCCGCCATTTCGCGTTCACCCGCACCCTCTGGCCCGCCGAGCGCGCGAAGCTGCGCGATCTCGTCCGGCTCTTCCTGGCGACGAAGTCCATCACGGCCGCCGGCGGACACACGCTGGACGACGCGATGCGCGTGTCGATCGCCGCGCAGGCCTGCATCCTCGTGCTGGAACTCGGCATCGACTACTACGATGGCTGGGAGGAGGTCATCGTCTATCCCGACGAGTTCTTCCCCGAGCAGACCTGGACCGACGAGGCCGGCGTCGTGCATACGGAGCGGGTGGGGCGCCTGGGTGAGGCGTGGCTGCAAGGGCCCGTCGTGCTGTCGTGGGCGGATGTCGCGAAGGCGGGCGACGAGGACGCCGCCAACGTCGTGATCCACGAGTTCGCCCACAAGCTCGACATGCTGAACGGCAGTGCGAACGGTTTCCCGCCGCTTCACCGGGGCATGAACCGCCGGGCGTGGTCCGCGGCCTTCGAGGATGCCTTCCATCATCACGGCGTGCGGGTGCGTCGGCGCGAGAACACGGAGATCGATCCGTACGCTGCGGAGTCCCCGGCCGAGTTCTTCTCCGTCGCGAGCGAGGTGTTCTTCGAGGTGCCGGATGTGCTCGCGGGCGTGTATCCCGCCGTCTACGAGCAGATGCGTCTCTTCTACCGGCAGGATCCGCTGCGACGCGCCCGCGAGGTCCCGGTCACCGCCTCCTGAATCAGGCGGTCGCCGGTCTTCGCGATGCGAGCCACACTGCCTCGGCCGTGAACACCGCGAGCCCTGTCCAGATGGCGATGTAGCCGACGGCCTTGTGCGGATCGAAGGCTTCGTGGAAGACGAAGATCGCGAGCAGGAACTGCAGCGAGGGCGCGACGTACTGGATCACGCCGAGCACGGAGAGCGGGATCTTCCGCGCCGCGGCCCCGAAGAGCAGGAGCGGCATGGCGGTCACCGGACCGGCAGCGGCCACCAGCAACACCATCGTGAACGGGCCGTAGGGCGAGGCAGTGCCTGCGTTGCCGGTGAACCACACGAGATACGCGATCGCCACCGGCGCGAGCAGCGCCGTCTCGAGCATCAGCCCCTCCATCGATCCGAGCGGCGCGGTCTTCCGGATCAGGCCGTACACCGAGAAAGAGACTGCGATCACGAGCCCGATCCACGGCGGCCGCCCCGCCATCCACGTGAGCCAAAGCACGCCGACCGCCGCGCATGCGATGGCGAACCACTGCACCGGCCGCATCCGCTCGCGCAGCACGACGGCGCCGAGCATCACGCTCATCAGGGGGTTGATGAAGTAGCCGAGACTCGCGTCGACGATGTGCCCGGCCGACACTGCGTAGATGTAGACGCCCCAGTTGAGCGACACCATGATCGCGGACAGCGTGAACGTTGCGAGCACGCGAGGGTCAGCGAACACACGCTCGATCCATTGCCAGCGGCGTTGCGCCGCCAGCAGCACCCAGACGAAGACCGCCGACCAGAGCACGCGATGGGCGAGCATGTCCGCGGGCGGGATGCTCTGCACGGCCTTGAAGTAGAGCGGGAAGGCGCCCCACAGCACATACGCCGTGAGGGCGAGAACGACACCACGATTCATCGGGAACGGTTCGGGAAGGCGGGCGGGCTGGCGCCGGGGAGGGCGGATGATGCCAGAGGACCACGGCGGCAGCGCTGTCGCCGCGCCCTGGCATCGGTGTCGGGAGTCCCCTGCGACAATTCGCGCGTCGATCGGGCGCCGTCCCGGTGGTACGTTCGCGGTGGGGTCGGGCATACCCTCGGGTGGTCGGTTGGTCCGGGGTGCGGGTGGTCTGTGAATCATGTTTCGGGAGATGCCGTGCCGAACGCCCTGAAGGCGGTCATCGCGTTCAACATCATCGCTGCCGTGCTGATCTGGCTCATCGCCTATGGCTACGGCGGCGGTTTCACTGGCGGCATTCTGCGCCCCGCTGCGGAGGCGCCGCCCATGCGTCTCGATGCCATCACCCGACGCGTCCCGGAGGTGCCCTCGGCGCCGGTCGGGATCGATGCCGGGCCCCAGCCGTCGCCGGGGCCCGATACCCCGGCCCCGTGGACCGTGCTCCCGGACGGTTCCATCCGGTTCTCCGACGAAGCCCGCTGATTCCGCTGTCCGCCCGGCTGCGCGTCCGCCGCTTCGATGGCGCTACACTCCGGGCAACCTGATGCCGCGGGCTTCCCGCCACCGCCGATGCCCCGCATTCACCCCTCCCACGGGGTCTTCCTCGCCGCATTCCTGATCGTGCTCGTCTGGTCGGGCATCGGCCCCAAGGATCGTCTCACCTGGTTCCTCGAAGTGGTGCCCGGCATGGTGGGTGCGGTCGCCCTCGTCTGGCTGTATCCGCGGTATCGCCTGACGACGCTCGTCTACGGTCTCGTCAGCCTGCACGCCATCGTCCTGTGCGTGGGCGGGCACTACACCTACGCGGAGGTGCCTGCGTTCGACTGGCTGCGGGACCGCTTCGACCTGGATCGCAACTACTACGATCGGGTGGGTCATTTCATGCAGGGCTTCGTGCCGGCGATGATCGCCCGCGAGATCCTCGTTCGCGCTGCGGTCGTCCGGGGCACGCGTTGGCTGTTCTTCCTCGTCACGTGCGTGTGCCTCGCGATCAGTGCGTTCTACGAGTTCATCGAATGGTGGGTCGCGGTGGCGAGCGGCACGGCCGCCGAAGCCTTCCTGGGAACTCAGGGGGATGTCTGGGACACCCAGTGGGACATGTTCATCGCATTCGTCGGCGCGATGGTCGCGCAGTGGACGCTGGCGCGATGGCATGATCGGGCGATCGACGCGCTCGGCGTCGGGCCAGGGCGCGCGCCGTGATCCCGGAGGAGGAGGCATGAGAGGTACACGATACGGACCCGGGGTTCTGACCCGGTTCGCGAGCGTCAGTGATCCGATCCCCGTCGCGGGGGGCGGGCTGCTGTCCAGGCGGGCGCTGTTGAAGGGCGCGATGGTGATGGGGGCGGGTGCGGCCCTTCCGGCCACCGCCGCCGACGAGCATCTCGGCGCCGCGATGGCGTGGCAGAAGACCCCCGGTCGACCGCCCACGGGCTATGGCAATCCGTCCCGTTTCGAGAGTGCGGTCACGCGCACGACCTATCACCGCTACGGTGCCATCGCGCTCGGCAATGGCGGCTCGTTCACGCCGCTCGAGCGACTGCGCGGCACCATCACGCCGAACGGCCTGCACTTCGAGCGCCATCACCAAGGCGTACCGGACATCGACCCTGCGAAGCATCGCCTCGTCGTGCATGGCCTCGTCCGGCGTCCCCTCCGGTTCTCGATCGATGCGCTCGGGCGCTATCCGATGACGAGCACCACGGCCTTCATCGAATGCGCGGGCAACAGTTTCCCGAACACGAACGACAAGCCACCGCAGGTGACCTGCGGCGAGATCCACGGACTCGTGTCGTGCAGCGAATGGACCGGAGTCCCGCTCGCGATGCTGCTGGAAGAGGCCGGGGTCCGGGCCGACGCGAAGTGGATCGTGGCCGAGGGTGCGGATGCGGTGTCGATGCATCGGTCCATCCCGATCGAGAAGGTCCGCGACGATGCCCTCGTGGCGCTGTACCAGAACGGCGAGCGGCTCCGGCCGGAGCAGGGCTATCCCGTGCGCCTGCTGCTCCCGGGCTGGGAAGGCAACATGTCCGTGAAGTGGCTGCATCGCCTCGAACTCGTGACGGCCCCGGTCCAGGCCCGCGACGAGACCTCCCACTACACCGATGCGCTGCCCGACGGCCGTGCGCTCCAGTTCACGTTCGAGATGGGTGTGAAGTCCGTCATCACGCAGCCCTCGCCGGGTTGGATGCTGCAGGGGCCCGGCTATTACGACATCTCGGGTCTCGCTTGGAGCGGGGCGGGGCACGTCGCTCGGGTGGATGTCTCGGCCGACGGTGGCCGCACGTGGGCGCCGGCGGAACTGATGGAGACCGCCCAACCTTTCGCGTTCACCCGCTTCCGACTGCCTTGGCGATGGGATGGCGGGCCGGTCCGCCTGATGAGCCGCGCCATGGACGAGCGCGAGCAGATCCAGCCCACGCGTGCGGAGTGGATGCAGCGCTACGGCGCGAAGCAGCGCTACCACTATCACGCCATCCAGACCTGGCAAGTGGACGACATGGGCGAGGTGTCGAATGCCTACTGAGCGTTCACGCATGACCACGCGGGCGGTTGCCGTCGCGATCGCGCTCTTCGTCGCCAAGGTGTCCGCCGCGCCGGATCTCGGCGACCCCGTGAAGGTCGACGATCTCGTGGGTCTGTCGATCACGATCGGGCCCGACGGCAGGGGGCTGCCGCCCGGCCGCGGGACGGCCATCGACGGTGTCGATATCTACGTCGAGAAATGCGCCTCCTGCCACGGTGTGCGCGGGCAGGGTCGAACGGGTCCCGCGCTCGCGGGGGGCGCCGGCACCCTGGCTGGCAAGAACCCGGTCCGCACCGTCGGGAGTTACTGGCCCCACGCCACCACGCTCTTCGACTACATCCGGCGCGCGATGCCCTACGACAGGCCGATGTCCCTCACCAACGAGCAGGTGTACCAGCTCACCGCCTACGTGCTGTGGTTGAACGGCATCGTGGGTCGCGACGAGGTGGTGGACGCCCGCTCGCTGCCCGAAGTGAAGATGCCGAACCGCGCGGGTTTCGTGAACGCCTGGGATGCGCGCGATCGCGACTAGGCGGAGTCTTCTCGCCGGGCTGATGGCCTCGCTGGTGGCGACGGCCGGTGCCCTTGCGGCCGGGCAGCCGGACGTCGAGATCGTCCAGTCGGGTCAGGTCGTCCCGATCGTGGATGGCGTTCACGTCCTGCGACGGGCGCCTTTCGTCGTCAAGGTGGCCGGTGGGGTCGGCGCCATGTCGGTCTTCACCAGCACTGCGCCGGGCGCGGCGATCGTCGCGGGCGACCTGCGCGGGCGGCACGTCCTGGCACCGGTCGGCACCGGCATGGCCGTGCTGCCACTGTCCCTCCATCTGCAGGACAAGCCGATCGAGCGGTACGACGGCCTCAGTGCGCCGATGCTCGAGCGCTGGGGTGGCGTACTCGGGCCCGACCTCGTGGGCGCCTACGGTGCCGAGCGCGCGGGCCTCGACGGCGAGCCCGCCGTGGTCCTGGGCGGGCGGCAGTACAGCACCGTGATCCGCCGTGCGGACGATGCCCAGCTCCTGCCGGTCTTCTCGCTCGGCGAGACCGCCGTCGGGCGCTCGGAGGTCGCCAGCATCTCGCTCGCGATCTTCTTCGATCCGGTGCCTTCCCCGGGTCGGGTACCCTGGACGCGGCTCAGCGGGCCCGAGGTGGTGGTCGCGAGATTCTCGGGGCCGCCATCGACCGTCCGCCCGCCGGCCTTCGACGGCAGACCGCTCGACTGCGGCACGAGCGGTGTCGTGCGCGCCTTGCAGGACCCCCACTGGCAGCGACTGGAGCGTCTGCTGCGCGACGGCCTCGATCCGAATCTCAAATCCGCGAAGGGTGGTTCGACGCTCCTGATGTGCGCAGTGGGTGGCGTGACCGTTCAGCCGGGGGTGGTTGGTGCACTGCTGGACGCGGGCGCCGCCATCGATGCCCGGGCAGCAGCCGGTGAGACCGCACTGCACCGGGCCGTCCGCGGTGCCGGACAGCGCGACGCGGCGCGGCTCATCGCCATCGATCTGCTGCTGCGGCGCGGGGCCGGGCCGAACATCCGGGACGCAGCAGGCGACACGCCGTTGTTCGTGGCCATCGAGGCGGACTATCCGGAGGCAGTGGCGTTGCTGCTCGCCCACGGTGCGGATCCGAAGCAGACCGACGGCGCGGGTGGGACACCGCGCGAGCGCTCAGCCCGCCTGGTCCGATCTGAGATCGTCTGGTTGCTCGATGTCGTTGCGGGGGCGACACCGCTCCCTTGAGAGGGAAAGCGGCAGGTCTCAGCCGAAGCCGTGCAGCAGCTGGACCTGCACGCTGGCGCCCGGTTCGACGTTGCCCTGGGCCTCGGGCAGCACAATGAAGCAGTCGGCCAGACTCATCGAAGACAGGATCGACGAACTCTGGTTACCCGTGGGCTTGACGGTCCATTCACCGTCGTCGTCGCGAGAGAGGATCCCGCGCTGGAACTCCGTCCGGCCCGGGGCTTTTTTCACCGGCGCAGTGAGCCGCGCGGCGAACGTAGGGACCGGCTTCGCACCCGACTGACCCATGAGATAGAGCAGGGCGTCCCGTACGAACTGCTGGAAGGTCACCATCACCGCCACCGGATTGCCGGGCAATCCGAAGAAGTGCGTCGACCCGATCTTGCCGAAGGCGAGCGGCCGGCCCGGCTTCATCGCGAGCTTCCAGAAATGCACCTTGCCCAGGCGATCGAGGATCTGCTTCACATAGTCGGCATCGCCCACCGAGACGCCGCCGCTCGTGATGACGACGTCGGCGATCTTCGCGGCTTCGACGAACGCGGCTTCGACATCTGCGGGGTCGTCGCGGATCACGCCCATGTCGAGCACCTCGCAGTGCATCCGCGACAGCAGGGCGTGGATCGTGTAGCGGTTGGAATCGTAGATCTGGCCCGGACCGAGCGTGCCGCCCAGGGAGACCAGTTCATCGCCCGTCGAGAAGAACGCGACGCGCAGGCGCCGGAACACGCCCACTTCGATGATCCCCAGTGACGCGAGCATGCCCAGCTCGGCGGCGCCGAGGGCCTGCCCCCGGGCGAACACGACCTGACCCTCCTGTAGATCCTCCCCGCGATGGCGCCGGTTCTGCCCGGCCTTCGCGCCCGCCCCGAGCGTGACGCGGTCGCCCTCGGCCTTCGCGCGCTCCTGCATGATCACCGTGTCGGTGCCGTCGGGCATGACGCCGCCGGTGAAGATCCGTGCGGCTTCCCCGGCGCGCACCGTGCCGGCGAACGGGCGACCGGCGAACGCGGTGCCGACGATCTTCAGCGTGACGTCGGCGTCTTCCCGGAGATCCGCGTGGCGCAATGCGTAGCCGTCCATCGCGGAGTTGTCGTGGCCGGGGACGTCGATCGGTGAGATGACGTCCTCGGCGAGCGTGCGGTCGAGCGCTGCCCGGATGTGCACGCGCTCGACGGTGGTGACCGGCGTAAGGAACTCCCGGATGCGGGTGCGCGCCGCGTCGACGGGCATCGAGTTGGGGTCGTAGTCGTGCTGGGGGGCGGTCATCGGTTATCGGGTTTCAAGGATGGGACGTTGGCGGCACCGAGTGTCGCTGAATATACGGGAGGCGGATGACATCAAGCCAGGCAAGGGTCGCTCGAGTGATGAAGCATGTCGTCGAGGATGAATATCTCTACCTCGTTCCCCGCATGGCGCTTGGATTCGGGAGGCACACTGTAGGAGCGGCCCATGGCCGCGAAAGCGATGATTCCGGTCGAGGCGCTTCCTTGCGTCCACCTCGCGCCCTGCATGGCGCTCGGATTCGGGAGGCACACGACAGTGCGCAGGCACTGTCCTGTGTCCACCCTCATCCACCTATGTAACTCATCTCCACCTTCCGCAGTTTCGCCGTCTCGGCCGTGCGGATCTCGGAGTAGTTGTCCGCACGGACGTGCCAGACGCGGCGGATCGCTTCCGCGATCTCGTCGTCCGACGCTTCATTGCGGACGAGGGTACGGAGGTCGGTGCCCTTCGTCGCGAAGAGGCACGTGAAGAGCTGACCCTCGGCCGACAGGCGGGCGCGCGTGCAGTCGCGGCAGAACGCCTGGGTCACGGACGAGATGAAGCCCACCTCTCCGGAGCCGTCGAGGTAACGCCAGCGTTCGGCGACCTCGCCGCGGTAGTTGGCCTCCATCGGTTCGATGGGGAACTCGGCGGCGATCATCGCGGCGAGTTCGCGCGAGGGGACGACGGTGTCCATCTTCCAGCCGTTGGTCGACCCGACGTCCATGAACTCGATGAAGCGGAGGATGTGCCCCGAGCCCTTGAAGTACTTCGCCATCGGGACGACGGAGTGCTCGTTCACGCCGCGCTTCACGACCATGTTGATCTTCACTGGCGCGAGCCCGACGCGGTCGGCCTCGTCGATGCCTTCCAGCACCTTCTCGACCGGGAAGTCGACGTCGTTCATCTTCATGAACGTCTCGTTGTCGAGGGCGTCCAGGCTCACCGTCACGCGCTTCAGGCCTGCCGTCTTCAGGTCGGCGGCCTTCTGCTTCAGGAGCGACCCGTTGGTCGTCAGCGTGAGATCGAGGTCCTGGTGGTACGCGAGCATCTCGATGAGGCGCTCGAGCTTGCGGCGCACGAGCGGCTCGCCGCCGGTGATCCGGACCTTCTCGATGCCCTGATCGCGGAAGATGCGGGTGAGCCGGTGGATCTCGCCGAACGTGAGCAGCTGTTCGCGTTCGAGGAACTGGAAGTCCTTCCCGAACACCTCTTTCGGCATGCAGTACGTGCAGCGGAAGTTGCAGCGGTCGGTCACGGAGATCCGGAGATCCCGCAGCGGGCGGCCGCGGGTGTCCACGATCGTGCTCGGGGACGGGTTGCCGTTGGTGGCGGGGGCCGGTGCCTGGTCAGGGCGGGTCTGCATCGTTTGGTCCTCTGGAACTGGGTCCTCTGGGGCTTGGTCCGTCGGGCGCTGTAGCCGGGCGGGTAGAACGTTGTCGGCCGATTATAGGCGCGTGCCGCGTCCGGGTCTTGTCCGGGATCGCGCTGCCTGGCACCTATAATCCGGCGCTTTCCGGAGGGCTTCGCCGCCATGAAGGTGTTCGGCATCGCCGGTTACTCGGGCAGTGGGAAGACCACTTTGGTGGAGCGGCTCATCCCCGCGTTGCGATCGCGCGGGCTGCGCGTGTCGGTCGTGAAGCACGCTCACCACGATTTCGAGATCGATCACGTGGGCAAGGATTCCTGGCGGCATCGCCAGGCCGGTGCCTCCGAGGTGCTGGTCACGTCGTCCCGGCGATGGGCGCTCGTCCACGAGCTGCGCGATGAAGCAGAGCCGACGTTGCATGAGCATCTTGCGCGGCTCAGGCCATGCGACCTCGTGCTGGTGGAGGGGTTCAAGCGCGAGCCGATTCCCAAACTCGAGGTGCACCGCGTGGCGGCTGGCAAGCCGTCGCTGTGGCCGACCGATGGTGATATCGTCGGGCTCGCCACCGACGCTGCCATCGTGTCGGGTCTGCCCCAGTTCGCGCTCGATGACATCGACGCCATCGCCGATTTCGTGGTGACCCATCCGGGACTGCAGCGAGGCCAATCTTCACGGACCGACGATCCCGAACACCCATGCTGAACATTCTCTACTTCGCCCGCCTCAAGGAAACCCTGGGGCAGGGCGCCGAACGGATCGACCTGCCGGCCGGCGTGACCGACGTGGCCGGCCTGACCGCCTGGTTGCGGACCCGTGGGGGCGCCTGGGAACAGGAACTCGCCGCCACGCGGCCGGTCCGTGTGGCGGTGAACCAGGACATGGCCCGCGGCGACACGCGGGTGAACGATGGCGACGAAGTGGCGTTCTTCCCGCCGGTGACCGGAGGCTGACCATGAACGAACCTGTCCATCCGGCCGCTCTGGCGGCCGGCCGCACCGAGATCCGCGTCCACGAGGCCGACTTCGACGTCGGCCGCGAGATCGCCGCGCTGCGCGCCGGCAACGCCGGGATCGGGGCGGTGGCGAGCTTCATCGGCGTCTGCCGCGATCTCAACGACGGCGACCAGGTCGCGGAACTGGTCCTCGAACACTATCCGGGCATGACGGAGAAGGCCCTGGCGAAGATCGCCGACGAGGCCCGGGCGCGGTGGGACCTTATCGACATTCTCATCGTCCATCGCGTGGGGCGCATGCTGCCGACCGACCAGATCGTCCTGGTCGTGGTCACGAGTGCGCACCGGGGCGAATCGTTCGCGGCGTGCGAGTTCCTGATGGACTATCTCAAGACCCAGGCGCCGTTCTGGAAGAAGGAGCAGACGCCGGAGGGGAGTCGCTGGGTCGATGCCCGCGCCACGGACGACGCGGCCGCGCAGCGCTGGAACTGACATGCCGAAGGCGCGCGAACCCGGAGCAGCGGGGCGGACCCCCAAGCCGCAGATCCGCATCCTCTTCCGGAAGGCCATCGCGATGGGGCCGGGCAAGGCCGAACTGCTCCAGGCGATCGAACGTACCGGTTCCATCTCGGCCGCCGCGCGCGAGATGGACATGTCGTACCGACGGGCCTGGCTGCTCGTCGACACCATGAACCAGAGCTTCAAGCAGGTGCTGGTCTCCACCGAGACGGGCGGTCAGCGCGGCGGCGGGGCACGCGTGACCGAGTTCGGTCACGAAGTGCTGCAGCGTTATCTCGCCATGGAGGCGAAGGCCGCGAACTCGGTGGCCGGAGAGATGGCGGAGTTCGTGAAGCTGATGGCCAAGCTGCCGGTGATCTAGCGCAACGGATCCCGCCTGCTCCGCTGCTATGATCCGCCGCATTTCCGAAGGGGATGCGCGATGACGGGGAGCGGTTTCATGGCGGTCGGCATCGGTGCCGCGTTCGGTGCATGGCTGCGATGGCTCCTCGGGCTCTGGCTCAATCCTCTGTTCGCGTTCCTCCCGCTCGGCACGCTCACCGCCAACCTGGCTGGTGGCTTCCTCATCGGCGTCGCGATCGAGTGGCTGGGCCTGCGATCGGATCTACCTCCCGAAGTCCGCCTGCTTCTCGTCACCGGGTTCCTCGGCGGGCTCACGACGTTCTCGACCTTCTCGGCGGAGGCGGTCGGTCTGATGGCCAAGGGGCACGGCGGCTGGGCTTTCGCGCAGATCGGCGCGCATCTCGCCGGGTCCCTCATCTGCACCTGGCTTGGCATCCAGGCGGTTCGCGCCCTGCTGGCGTGAGCCCCTCGAGGACAGTTCCATGAACGATCTCACCGGCGGGCGTACCGCCATCACGGGCCGCACGGCCTTCGTCGAACTGCTGGCTTCCGAGGGCGTCGACGTGCTGTTCGGGAACCCCGGCACCACCGAATTGGCGATCATGGAGGCCATCGGCGAGCAGACGCACATCCGGTACGTGCTCGGTCTGCAGGAGTCCATCGTGACCGCGATGGCCGACGGTTACGCGCGGGCCTCCGGGCGGATCGCCGCCGTGAACGTGCACGTGGCGCCCGGACTGGGCAATGCGCTCGGCGCCATCTACAACGCGAAGTTCTACGGGTCTCCGCTGCTGGTCACCGCCGGTCAGCAGGAACAGGGCCACGGCCTGATGGAGCCGCTGCTGTACGAGCCCTTGCTGCCGATGGTCGCCCCGCTCGTGAAGTGGGCCGTGGAGTGCACGCGCGTGGAGGATCTCCCGCGCATCCTGCGCCGCGCCGTGAAGGTCGCACTGACGCCGCCCACCGGGCCGGTGTTCCTCAGCCTGCCGGGCGACGTGCTGGATGCGTCGGCCGTGCTCGACATGGGTAAACCGACGCGCGTCGATACGGCCGTGCGTCCCGGCGACGCGACGCTGGCGCGACTCGCGGAGCGGCTGCTCGCGGCGCGCAATCCGGTGCTGCTCGCCGGCCACGAACTCGCTACCCGCAACGCGCTCGACGAGGCGGAGCGCCTGGCCGAGGTCATGGGCGCGCCGGTCCTGCAGCAGACGATCCCGTGTGCCGCGCACTTCCGCACGGATCATCCCGCCTTCCTCGGATCGCTGACGCGGAGTCAGCAGCAGGTGCGCGATGCCCTGGCGCCCTACGACCTCATCGTCGGGCTCGGTGCGGACTTCCTGCGGATGTCGGTCTACAGCCCGGTGGATGCGCTGCCTCCAGGCCTTTCGATCGTGCAGATCGGCGAGCGCGACTGGGAGCTGGGCAAGAACTGGCCGGCCGACATCGCCGTTCGTGCAGACATCAAGGAGACGCTTGCGGCGCTCGTCCCGGTGATCGCCGCGAAGATGGACGCCGCGCAGCGCGCCGCCGCGGCGGAGAGGCTAGCGGGGCTCGCCGCTGTCAACTGGACGGCGAGACGCGTGCAGGCGTCGGCGGCCGCGCTCAAGTTGGCGGACCGGGCGCCGTTGGAACCCGCGTATCTGATGAAGGTGCTCGCGGACGTCGTGCCTTCCGATGCGGTGGTGGTCGAGGAGGGGCTCACCTCGACGGCACCGTTGCCCGGGCTGCTCCATCTGGGGGACGCACAGGCCCTGTACGGCCTGGCCTCCGGCGGCATCGGCTTCGCGGTGAGTGGCGCGATCGGCATCAGCCTCGCGTTGCCCGGGCGGCCGGTGGTGGCGGCGATCGGGGACGGCTCCGCGATGTACGGCATCCAGGCGCTCTGGACGGCGGCGAACCTGGGGGTCCCGATCACCTACGTGATCGCGAACAACCGGAGCTACCGCATCCTGAAGGAGCGGATGGGCAGCATGCGGGGCACGGCGAGCTTCATCGGGATGGATCTGCGGCAGCCATCGATCGATTTCGTCGCGATGGCGCAGTCGATGGGGGTGCCGGCGACACGCGTCGCGCATCCGGCGGAATTGGAAGGGGCACTGCGGGCCGCCATCGCGACGGGGCGGCCTGCGCTGCTCGATGTATCGGTCGCCGACGGCTTCGGCGGCTGAGGTCACTCACAGTCAGCGCGGCAACAGCCGTCGGGAACGAGGTGCCGGGATGAGAACGGAACAGACGATTGCAGGTACGAACTCCGAGCAGCCTGCGCCCGAGGCCCTGATGCCCGAGGATGTCGGCGCGCTGGAGAAGCTCTTCGGGGACTGGCGCTGGATCGCGGAATCGGAGAAGGCCATGCCGCCGATCTCGCCGCTGGTGTTCCGTCTGCTGTCGATGGACCGCGAGTCGCCGCTCGCCGTGCCGGAGATGACCGACATCATCGAGAGCGATCCGGTCGTCACCGCACGGCTTCTGGGCCTGGCCAATTCGTCCGCGTTCCTGCGCGCCGGAAAGCCGATCCGGGATGTGCGCGGCGCCATTCTTCGGCTCGGCGTGCACAGCACGTTCGAGACGACCTTCACCGAGATCTTCGGCATGTGGGTGCGCCATTCGGCGCGCGCAGCATTGCCGGACGACGAGCTGCTCGAAGCGCTCTGGCTCGAGTATCTCCTCACCGGGTTCTGCACCCGGGAACTGGCCAGCACGCTGCGCGATTCCGCCATCGACCCGTCGGCCGCCTACACCGCCGGATTGCTCCACGACGTGGGGACACTCGCACTCTGCTGGGCGCAGCCGGTCGTGATGGGGCGCTTCGTGCGCGCGGGCTGCGCGATCGGAACCCCGCTCCACCAGCAGTTCGTGGAAGCGCACACGGGCCTCGGCGCTGCGCTTCTGGGCGCCTGGAACGCACCTCGCGAACTCGCGTTGGTGGCTGCGCATCACCATGACCGCATGCGATCCCAGGAGATGGCGATCACCACGCTCGTCTACATCGCCGACCATCTCCATGACGCCGTGATGCAGCACGATTCCAATCGCTTCAGCGCCGAACACAGCATGGTTTCCGGCTGCTTCGGCGGGGCGACCGAGGAAGTCTCCGCAGCGCTCGCGGCGCTGGGTCTCACCGACAAGCTCGACAGCATCATCGAGCGCGTGGCACTGCAGGGCGAACGGATCGAGGCGCTGGCCGCGTTGACGTGACGCCCGCGGGCGTGCCCGCGTAGATGTGCGTGCTATCTTGCGGGCCCCCATCCGAATCGATGTGGCGCGACGCGCCGAGCGTTCGATCCGCCACCGAAGCCAGCACGATGAACGCATCGCCAACGCACAACTCCGCTCAGCGCACCCTCGCGCAGGTCGTCGAGTACTACGACACCCACCCGATCAACGAGGATCAGATCCGCGCTGCCGTCCAGGCGAGCGGGATCCCGTGGGAGAGCCTCACGGCGGAGATGCTCCAGCGCCATGATCAGGACCACTTCGGCGGCCTGGAAGCCAACGATCTGCTGATAGCCGGTGCCGGCATCCGGCAGACCGATCATGTCCTCGATGTCTGCAGCGGCCTCGGCGGTCCAGCGCGCTACCTCGCCCGCCGGGTGGGCTGTCGCGTCACCGGGCTCGACCTCACCGCGAGCCGTCACGAGTCCGCGCAGCGCCTGACGGCGGCCGTGGGCCTCGACGATCGGGTGACCTTCCACCTCGGCAGCGCGCTGGAGATGCCCTTCCCCGATGCAACCTTCGATGTCGTGATGGGGCAGGAGGCCTGGTGCCACGTCCCGGACAAGCCCAGGCTGATCGCAGAGTGCGCGCGCGTCGTGAAGCCAGGCGGCGTGATCGCGTTCACCGACATCCTCCGCCGCGAGACGTTGTCCGACGCCGATCAGGCCCGCCTCGCGATCGAGATGACGTTCCCGACGCTCGAGTCGCTCGATGGCTATCGCGATCTTCTGGAAGCGAACGACTGCGTGGTCGAGCACAGGGACGACCTCTCGGCGCTCTGGACGCGCATCCTCGTGGACCGGCTCGCGATGTACCGCGGTCTCGGCGATCACACCGAGCGGAAGTTCGGGTCGGGGCGCAAGGCAGGGTGGGATCAGGCGTACAGCTTCTTCGTGGGGCTCTATCAGGCGGGGCGTCTCGGTGGTGGACGTTTCGTCGCCCGACGCCGCACCCCGCAAACCTGACCATGGCCGACACGGATGTCCCCGTCGCCGTCCTGGGCGGCGGACCTGCCGGACTCATGGCGGCGGAGGTCATCGCCGCCGCCGGCCATCGCGTCGACGTCTACGACGCCATGCCGTCGGTGGGGCGCAAGTTCCTGCTGGCCGGCAAGGGCGGGCTGAACCTCACCCACGCCGAGCCCTTCGACCGGTTCCTCACGCGCTACGGGCACGCAAGCGACGCGCTGAGCGACTGTCTTTCCGCGTTCGATGCCGATGCGCTCAGGGGCTGGGCGAGGGATCTCGGGGTCGAGACGTTCGTGGGCTCCTCGTTGCGCGTCTTTCCGTCCGACATGAAAGCGGCGCCGCTCCTGCGCCACTGGCTGCATCGTCTGCGCGACGCCGGGGTGCGGTTCCATGCACGGCATCGATGGACCGGATGGAGCGACGACGAGGCCCTCGTGTTCCACGCCGATTCTGGCGAGCATGTGGTCGATGCGAAGGCCACCGTGCTCGCCCTGGGCGGCGCGAGCTGGCCACGCCTCGGATCCGACGGCACGTGGGTCCCGTTGCTGGCCGCGCGCGGTGTCGAGATCGCACCGTTGCGCGCATCGAACTGCGGCTTCGACGGTGCGGGCTGGAGCGATCACCTGCGCACCCGCTTCGCCGGCAGCCCGGTGAAGGCGGTCACGATCCGGTTCGAGGATGCGGACGGTGCATCGGTCGAACGCACCGGAGAGTTCGTCGTCACCGCCACGGGGGTCGAAGGAAGCCTGATCTACGCGTTGTCCGCCCGGCTGCGGGAGGTCATCGAGCGGTCGGGATCGGTGGTCATCCACGTCGATCTCGTGCCGCAGCGCAGCCTCGATTGGCTCACGAAGACGCTCGGACAGTCCCGCGGTGCCCGATCCGTGGGTCAGCATCTCAAGCGTCTGACCGGCATCGACGGGGTCCGGGCAGGCTTGCTGTACGAGGCCGTCGCGCCCGCGGTGCTCGCGGATCCGACGGCGCTCGCAGCAGCGATCAAGGCCGTTCCGTTGACCCTCTTGCGTCCCCGTCCCGTGGACGAGGCCATCAGCACCGCCGGGGGCGTGCGATTCGCGGCGCTCGACGAATGCTGGATGCTCCGTTCGTTGCCCGGTGTCTTCTGCGCCGGTGAGATGGTCGACTGGGAAGCACCCACCGGCGGCTATCTGCTCAACGCCTGCTTCGCGTCGGGTCGTGCGGCAGGTCTGGGTGTCGTGAGCTGGCTGCAACGCTGATCGCTCACAGTCCGGTGCGGCATCGCTTCCCGGCGGTGATCGTTGCGCATCTCAATCGAAACCGGGTTCGACGATGTGTTCCCCCGGGAGTCCGGTGAGCGCGGCCGACAGCAGCATCGCTGCGACCGCCTCGGTCCGCACCGGGCGATAGCGGCGCGGGATCAGCGGGCGGAACCAGCGCGAGAGCGTGAGGGCGGCGGATTCCGCCGGTCGACGGTCAGGGCGCGGGCCGCCGTCGAGCAGTGACGGGCGGACCCAGGTGAGGGAGGTGAAACCGAGGCCAGCGAGATCGCGCTCGGTCTCGCCCTTCACCCGGAGGTAGAACGAACCGGCGCGAATGCCGGCGCCCAACGAGGAGTTCAACACGAACACCGGTGTGCCCGCTTCCTTCGCAAGGCCCGCGGCCATCAAGACGTAGTCGTGGTCGACCCGGCGGAACGCTGCCTGCGAGCCTGCCAGGCGCATCGTGGTGCCGAGCGTGCAGATCACCGCATCGGCCCGCCACCACTTCGCGTCGGACGGAAGCGCTTCGAAATCCACCTTCGGAAAGGCGACCCTCGGCAGCCGCGGTACATCGGTCCGGACCGGGGCGACGACCCGGGCGATTTCAGGGTGGGCGAGAGCGAGGCGGAGGGTCTGCCTGCCGACGAGGCCGGTCGAGCCCAGGAGGAGGAGCGTTTTCATCCGGATGACTCTAGCGGTCGGGCGTGCCGCTGGACACCTGCTTTTCCATCAGGCGCACAGGGGGCGGATCTGCCGGCGTCGCCACGCACCGTCGCGGGGCGGTTACGGGGGGTGCCGCGCCCCGTCAAACGGACGTGGTGCCGGCGCCGGGTGCCCGGGAAAAAAAAGCCCGGACCACTGATGGGTCCGGGCGGCATAACGGAAACCCCGGAGGAGAGAGCCAACGGTGGGGTTCCGGATCGGGCGACCTGCCACTCCGTACGGTGTCACGAGCACCGGGCGCCAGGGGATCTCTGATGCCATGGAGTTGCATGAAGACCACGCCCGGATTAAAGCACGGCCGCGAGAAATGAGCAACCGTGTTGCATGAGGGCCGCCTGATGCAACTCGCCCCCGACCCGATGGCGTCCGGAAGTCGCTGATTCAGGCGGCTTCCCGGCACACGGGCACCACGTAGGGCCCCTCAGGGATCACCGCGACGTGGTCGTCTCCAGAGGCCTTCATGCTCGCTACAACGGCTTCCTCGATCGAGTCGACCATGTCGACGCCGGTCAGCGATCGGTCGGCGGCAGGGAGCTGCCCCGCGAACAACTGGACGCGGGCCACCTTCATGGGCTTCACCTGCATCTGGGTCTGCCACTCATCGACGTCGGCGAAGCGCTTGGCGCTGATCTCCCGCAGGAAGCCGTCCGCGCCGAGGCCGATCAGGCGCTTCTGGGCTTCGACGTACTCGTGGGATCCCATGCCTTCCGAGCACTCCGAGGCGATGATGAGCGTCCCGCCGGGCGCGAGGATGTCCATCGGCGCGACCATGCCCTTGACCGTCTGGTAGTACGTCTTGTCGAGCGGATAGCCGGCCGCGCTGGTGACCACCGTGCTGTATCGGCGCGGCACCGGCACCTGGGCGTAGCCGCGGATGAACTCCACGGCCTCGAGGTGGCTCTCGACGACTTCGCCGAAGTTCACGAACGACATGTTCCGGTGCTCGTCGATCACGGTGTTGACCGCGAACACGGGCTTCAGCTTCTCGACGATCGCGAGCTGTTCGCGATGCAGCGGATTGCCATCGAGGATGCAGTTCTCGGCCATGGGATCGGCCATGAAGCGGTGGCTGTGGAACGTGGTGATGGTGTCCCGATGCGCAACACCTGGAGCGATCACCTTGCGTCCGCCCGAATAGCCGGCCATGAAGTGCGGTTCCACCAGTCCGGTGACGATACGAAGCTCGGCATCCACGAAGCGCCTGTCGATCTTCACAGGGGTGCCATGCGGCGTGGGGCCGAGGTCGACGTGGTCCTCGTCGTTTCGCGCGTAGTGGTTCTCGACGCGTACCGTGTCGAGCACCCAGCGGTCCCCCACGAGTTCCTCCAGCTCCGCACCGAGGTTGGGCCGGTGCAGGCCCGTGGCGACGAGGACCACGATGTTCTCGCGCGGCACCCCGGCGGCGAGCAGCGTGCGGACCAGAGGCGGGAGGATCAATCCGTTGGGGACGGGGCGCGTGATGTCGCAGATGAGGATGCAGGCGGAGCGCTTGCCGCGGGCCAGTGCCGCGAGCGGGGCCGATCCGACCGGGGCGGCGAGCGACGCCTCGACGGCCTGCATCGGCTGCGTGAGGACGGGCATCGCGGGCTTGCGGATGATGGCGGGGCGGCAGGCGTCCGGGAGACGGACCGACAACGTGCCGCGACCGTAGCTGAGTTCGACATCCATGGTGGCGAAAAGCGTGCAGGGGAGGGGCGGGGACTATAGCACCGGGGTTTCCCGCGTGACGGCAGCGGCGCGGGATCAGAAACGGTACGCCCACCACGTCGTGAAATAGCTGGTGCTGCGGCCCGGCGGCGTCTCGCGCAGGAACGGACCCGCCTCGAACCAGACGAGCAGGGTCACGACGGTCACATGGCGGGTCGGCGTCCAGACGTGCTGGAGCGTGGACTGGGTCCCGACGTGCCGCGCGTCGCTCGACCCCGGCAGTCGCTGGACCTCCGAGAAGATGTTGTAGCTGCCGTCCTGCGTGCTGTGTCGCCAGAATCCCACGACGCCGAGCGTGAGGCTGTGGTCCTCGTGGGGGCGCAGGGTCGCCGACGGCGCAAGGGCCACGCTGTTCGAGGGGCCCACGAGTCCGGCCAGTCCGGAGTAGGCCGTGGAGGCGAACAGGGGTGAGAACGTGTTGAGCGTGCCGTCGTTGGGCGACCGGTCCCCGCTGCCGATGTTGAACCGCAGCCCCGCACGGGGCTGCCAGGGGGCGCCGGCGAAGGTGAGTCCGTTGTCCGCACTGACGTACCACGCGTCGATCGTGCCGCCGCCGATGCTGCCCGTCTGCCGGCCTGCCTCGAAGTTGTAGTCCCAGCCACCTGCGCCGCCCCACCAGCGGGTGCCGAACGTGATGCGTTCCTCGCTCTGGTTGAGCGACGCGTACTGCGTGTTCGGTCGGCGGCGATGGTTCACGTAGACGACGGCATTCCCGTCGGGCAGCAGCGTGTGTGCGCGCGCGACGAAGATGCCGGACAGCGTGTCGCTCCGGTTCGAACCGTCGTCGAACGCGCCCCGCCGCGTGGGAATCACCCGGGTGTGCATCCCGTGGAGCCGCCAGCCCGAGATTTCGCCGATCACGCGTACGCCATCGAACGACAGGCGGTCGTTCAATCCGTCTCGGGCCGAGGTGAACTGCGCCGAGCCCAGCTCGACCTCCTGGCGGCCGGCGCGGACCGTGAGGTGATCAGCGCCATGCTCGTGGGGCGTCCACTGGACGAAGAACTGGTTGAGGTCGATCGGATCGCGGTCGTTCGCGCGGGGGCCGGCACGCCGGCCGTTGACGTCGGAACTCTCCAGCTGCGCGAACGCCTCGACCCGCGGATTCCAGCGGAGGTGCCCGTGGAGCAGCCCGCGGTTGAGGAGATAGCCGCTGCGGTCCACCGGGTCACGACCGAATCCGGGATCCGAGAAGCGCTCGTAGCGCAGCCGAAGGTCGCCACCGAACGAGAGGGTGCGACCGTGCCCCAGATCGACGTACTTCGCGCCATCCCACGGATCGGTCCGGCAGGCGGGATCCGCGAGGAAACGCCAATCCTCCTCGTAGCGCATGTTGGGGAATGCAGGACGTCCGGGACACGCGCCTGCGTTGGCCACGGCCGGCGCCGACGCCAGCATCGAGGCAACGCAGAGCGCTCGGGCGATCGTGACGGGCATGGTCGTTCGACGGCGGGTGATGAGGGTGGCGCACGCACCGGCAGGGGGACCGGAGCATCGGTCGACCGTCGCGCGGATCGCACCGGATTGGTGCTAGCGCCCACCGATTGCACCACAAGCGTCATGGAGATGCCAGTCGTCGGTGATGGTTCCGGGGCAGACACCGTGGGATCGCGCTCCCGGTGCGATGGCATGTGCATTGCGAAACGCCGTGCCTGTCGCGCACCAAGGAAGCTCACATGTATCGCCGAAATGCAGCACTGGGAGTCAGGTGCCCACGGCTTGGAGCGGGATCCCATGGCTGACGCCGGGCGCTTCGTTGCCGCCGACCCGTACCCGTGGCCGTTCGATGGCGGGCTGCGTGCCGACAACACCGCGCTCGTCGTCATCGACATGCAGACGGACTTCTGCGGCATCGGTGGCTACGTCGACACGATGGGCTACGACCTCTCGCTCACCCGGGCGCCGATCGAACCGATCCGGGCACTGCTGGCGGCGATGCGGGCCGGGGGACACACGATCATCCACACCCGCGAAGGCCACCGACCGGACCTCTCGGATCTCCCCGCCAACAAGCGCTGGCGGTCGCAGCGGATCGGGGCCGGCATCGGCGATCCGGGGCCCTGCGGTCGCATCCTCGTCCGCGGCGAACCCGGGTGGGAGATCATCCCGGAACTCACGCCCCTCCCCGGCGAGGTCGTCATCGACAAGCCGGGCAAGGGCTCGTTCTGTGCGACCGACCTCGAACTGGTCCTGCGCACGCGCGGCATCACGAATCTCGTCCTGACCGGCATCACCACCGACGTCTGCGTGCACACGACCATGCGCGAGGCGAACGACCGGGGCTTCGAGTGCCTGATCCTTGCCGACTGCACCGGCGCCACCGACCACGGCAACCATCTCGCCGCACTGAAGATGGTCACGATGCAGGGTGGCGTCTTCGGCGCCGTGTCGACTTCCGATGCAGTGATCGAGGCGATCGGATGATGTGGGACGCCGGTGTCCCCGGTACGATCCGTCCTGCGCTCTCCGCGAACCGTTCAGCGACAGGACTTCCCTCCCGATGATCTCCGACACCTCGCTGGACGAATACGTCGCCGCAGCCGCCCTTCTGCAGGGCTTTGCGCTCGACGCTGACCAGCTTGCCCGCGTTCAGGTCGTGTTCCGCCGGAACGCCGCCATCGCGGAACTCGTGATGGGCTTCGATCCCGGCGAGACGGCCGAGCCAGCACCGCAGTTCCGGCCATGAGCGCCACGTCGCCACGCTCTGCACTCGCCATCGCGGCGGCCGTCGCACGCGGTGAGACCACGGCGATGGCCGAGGTCGAGGCCGCACTTGCACGGATCGCTGCCGGCGATGGCGTCATCAACGCCTTCACCGCGGTCACCGCCGATCGCGCCCGCCACGAGGCGTCGCTCGTCGATCAGCGGCGCGCGCGCGGCGAGAAGCTGCCGCCGCTCGCGGGCGTCCCGTTCGCCGTGAAGAACCTCTTCGACGTGGCCGGCTTGCCGACGCTGGCGGGCTCGCGATTGCACGAACGGCGACCCGCCGCCGATTGCGATGCGGTGCTGGTCGCACGCATGCAGGCGGCGGGCGCCGTGCTGGTCGGAGCCCTCAACATGGACGCGTACGCGTACGGGTTCACGACCGAGAACACCGGTTACGGGCCCGCGCGCAATCCGCACGACACGTCGCGGACCGCCGGTGGTTCGTCGGGCGGGTCGGCCGCAGCCGTCGCGGCGGGCATGGTCCCCATCACGCTCGGCTCCGACACCAACGGATCGATCCGCGTGCCGTCGTCCCTGTGCGGCGTGTTCGGGTTGAAGCCGACGTACGGCCGGTTGTCGCGCACGGGCAGCTTTCCGTTCGTCGCCAGTCTCGACCATCTCGGCCCCTTCGCCACCGATGTCGCGGATCTCGCCGCCAGCTACGACGCCATGCAGGGGCCGGATGCCGCGGATCCGGCGTGTGCGCAAAGCCCCGTCGAGCTTGCCTTCCCAGGGCTCTGCCGTGATGGCGACGTGCCTTTGCGCGTGGCCCGGCTGGGCGGCTACTTCGATCGGTGGGCTTCGGCCGAGGCGAGGGCGGCATCGATGCGGGCGGCCGAGGCGCTCGGGGCGCATCGCACCATCGAACTCCCCGAAGTGGATCGCGCCCGAGCGGCCGCGTTCGTGATCTCGGCGGCCGAAGGCGGCGCGCTGCATCGCGAGACGCTGCAGCGCGACTACGACGGGTTCGAGCCGCACAACCGGGATCGCTTCCTCGCGGGGGCGTTGACACCGGCGAGTTGGTACGTCCAGGCGCAGAAGACCCGGGCGTGGTTCGCCGGCCAGGTCCGCGCGATCTTCGCGGACGTCGATGTCCTGGTCGCGCCTGCCACCCCGGTCGCGGCGACGCTCCTCGGGGAGGAGTGGATCGAGCTGGGCGGCGAGCGACTGCCGCTGCGGCCCAGCCTCGGTCTCTTCACCCAGCCGATCTCGTGCATCGGCCTCCCGGTGGCGGCGGTACCGATCGTCGGCGCTGGCCTGCCGCTGGGGGTGCAACTGATCGGGGCGCCGTGGCGGGAAGATCTCTGCCTGAGAGCCGCACTGCAACTCGAACGCGCGGGCGTCGCCCGCTGCGACATTGCCGGAGGATGAGCGCTTGGAATTGAACCTGCCCCACGTCGTCGCGGAAGTGACCGAGGCCTTCGCCCGCTACGAGGCGGCGCTGACCGGCAACGATGTTGCCGTTCTCGACGAACTGTTCTGGAACAGCCCGCTGACGCTGCGCTACGGCATCACCGAGAACCTCTACGGCTACGACGCGATCGCCGCGTTCCGTTCCGGCCGATCGTCCCTCGGACTCGCCCGCACCATCCGCAACACGGTGATCACCACCTACGGCGAGGACTTCGCGACGGCCAATACCGAGTTCCTCCGACCGCCAGGCCCGCGCATCGGACGACAGAGCCAGACCTGGGTGCGGATGCCCGAGGGCTGGCGGGTGGTGTCGGCGCACGTGAGCTACATGGACATGCCGACGACCTGACCGGTGGGTGATGTGCCGGTCGAGCGTAGACTGGGGTACACCTTCCAGAGGAGCCGTTCATGGCTGACCCCGTAGTGTCCGACCCCGGTTCCGCGACCGTCGCCGAGCCTGTCCGCATGCCCGTGCGAGTGCTCGTGTTCGCCGGCAGCCTGCGGACGGCATCCCTGAACAAGAAGCTCGCGCGCCTCGCGGTCGAAGTGGTGCGTGGGGCCGGCGCAGAAGCCACGTTCATCGATCTGAAGGACTACCCGCTGCCGGTGTACGACGGCGATCTCGAGTCGGCGTCGGGCCTGCCACCGAACGCGCGGAAGCTGAAGGATCTCTTCATCGCCCACGACGCGTTCTTCATCGCCTGCCCGGAATACAACGCGGGGATCACCGGGGCGCTCAAGAACGCGATCGACTGGGTCTCCCGACAGGATGGCGACGAGGCCGGCACGGTGCCTTACGACGGAAAAGTGGTGGGATTGTGTTCGGCTGCCGGTGGCGTGATGTTCGGCATCCGTGCGATGGAGATGCTGAGAGGCATCCTGATGAATCTCGGCTGCCTCGTGGTGCCGAAGCGGCTGGGAGTGCCGCGCGCGAGTCAGGCCTTCGACGCGGCCGATCGGCTCACGGATCCCGGGCAGATCGCAGCGCTCGAGGCCACCGTGCAGCAGGTGGTCCGGGTGGCCGCGGCTCTGCGTGCAAGCCCCTGAGAGGCACGGTGTGCGGGCAGCCCTGAAACTGTGCGGAGGGGCGAGGCGGGCACGCAGGTGGTGCCGGCCAAGACCTTAGATTCAACATTAATAATCTCTTGCGAGGTTCTGAAATTGAACGATAAAACAAGAGATTCCATGGGTGGCACATGGGTTGCACCACAGGTGTGCAGAGAGGGAGATCCGTGTGCCTAACGCCATGACGTACGCCGCCAATTTCAACGAGATGTACACCCCCGACGGCACCGTCCGAGAGCACTACGCCGGCGTCGCGGAGTGGATCGCTGCCACCTCCCCGGACCGCATCCGCCAGATGCGCGAAGCCGCCAACATGCTGTTCCACCGCGTGGGAATCACCTTTGCGGTGTATGGGGAGGAGGCCGGCGCCGAGCGCCTCATCCCCTTCGACATGCTTCCGCACATCATCCCCGTGGAGGAATGGCGGAAGCTCGAACGGGGGCTGCGCCAGCGGGTGCAGGCACTCAATGCCTTCCTGAAGGATGTCTACCACGGCCAGGAGATCCTGCGGTCCGGCCGCATCCCGACCGACCGCGTCCTGAAGAACAAGCTGTATCGCCCCGAGATGGTGGATGTCGAGGTGCCCGGAGGCGTGTATGCGCACATCGCCGGCATCGACCTCGTCCGGGCCGGGGCGGGCGAGTACTACGTCCTCGAGGACAATCTCCGCACGCCGTCGGGCGTCTCGTACATGCTCGAGAACCGCAAGATGATGATGCGGCTGGTGCCCGAACTCTTCTCGCAGCAGTCGGTGGCGCCGGTCGAACACTATCCCGACCTCCTGCTCGACACGCTGCGGTCCGTCGCACAACCGCAGGTCGAGAACCCGACGGTCGTGCTGCTCACGCCAGGGCAGTTCAACAGCGCCTACTTCGAGCACGCGTTCCTCGCCCAGCAGATGGGCATCGAGCTCGTCGAGGGGGCCGATCTGTTCGTCGACGACGACGACACGGTCTACATGCGGACGACACACGGTCCCCAGCGGGTGGACGTCGTCTACCGTCGCATCGACGACGACTTCCTGGATCCCGAGGTGTTCCGGTCGGACTCCGTGCTGGGCGTGAAGGGTCTCGTGCGGGCGTTCCGCGCCGGCCGCGTCACCCTCTGCAATGCCGTGGGCACCGGGATCGCGGACGACAAGTCGATCTATCCGTTCGTGCCCGAGATGATCCGCTTCTATCTCGGCGAGGAACCGCTGCTGAACAACGTGCCGACGTACCAGTTGCGGAATCGCGAGGATCTCGAATACACGCTCGCCCACCTGCCGGAGCTGGTGGTGAAGGAGGTCCACGGGTCCGGTGGCTACGGGATGCTGATCGGGCCCACCAGCACGGAGCGCGAGCGCGAGGCCTACCGCCTCCGCGTTCTCGATTCCCCCGAGAACTTCATCGCCCAGCCCACCCTTTCGCTTTCCACCTGCCCGATCTTCGTGGAGCAGGGCGTCGCGCCACGGCATATCGATCTCCGGCCGTTCGTGCTCTCGGGGAAGGAGATCGTGATGTGTCCGGGCGGCCTCACACGCGTGGCCCTCCGCGAAGGGTCGCTGGTCGTGAACTCCTCCCAGGGGGGCGGCACGAAAGACACATGGGTCCTCGAATGATCCGTACACCGCGCACGGCAGCGGAGGTGCCTGCCGCGGGACCCCGGGCTTCCGCCCGTCCCCACTCCCGTCGAACGTCCGAAGCCCGAATCCGATGCTGAGCCGAACCGCAAGCAACCTCTACTGGATGGCCCGCTATGTCGAGCGCGCGGAGAACACCGCGCGCATGCTCGACGTCACGTATCGCATGTCGCTCGTGCCGAAGGATGCGCGGCTCGCGGACCAGGAATGGTTCGCGCCGCTCAACATCACCGGGACGCTCTATCCGTTCGGCGGCCGATACAGTCAGGTCAACGCCACCGGCGTCATGCGCTACATGGTGCTCGACCCCGACAACCCTTCCAGCATCTACTCGTGCGCCCGTGCGGCACGCGAGAACGCGCGGGCTGTGCGAGGCAGCATCACCTCCGAGATGTGGGAGGTCATCAACGGCACCTGGCTGGAGGTGCAGCGCCTGTCCGAGGAGCGCATGGCTTCCGACCGCGTGGTCGACTTCTTCGAGTGGGTGAAGGAACGGTCGCACCTCTTTCGCGGCGTGACGGTGGGGACGATGCTGCGCGACGAGGCGTTCCACTTCAACCGACTCGGCACCTTCATGGAGCGCTCCGACAACACGGCGCGCATCCTCGACGTGAAGTACCACGTGCTGCTGCCGTCGGTGGACGACGTCGGCGGTGCCGTCGACTACTACCAGTGGGCCGCGGTGCTGCGGTCGGTGTCGTCCTTCGAGTCGTACCGGAAGGTGTACCGGGACGTCATCGCACCGCTCAAGGTTGCGGAACTGCTGATTCTCCGCGCCGACATGCCGCGAAGCCTCCATGCGTGCATGAACGAGGTGTACGAGATCCTGCAGCAGATCTGCGGGCCCGGCGAACAGGAGGCCCTGCGGCTGGCGGGCGAGATGCACGCGGCGTTGCACTTCGGCCGGATGGACATCCTCTTCGCCTATGGTCTGCACGAGTACCTCACCGAGTTCCTGCAGCGCGTGCACGAACTGGGAGGCGAGATCAATCGCGCCTTCTTTGCCGTGGACGCGCGCTGGTTGGCCGCGTGACGGCGGACGCCGAACTGGCTACAGTCGTGGCCTTCGAACAAGACCAACAGTCAGGGACGGATCGTGACGTACTGCGTAGCCTTGCTGCTCGACTCGGGCATGCTCTTCGCCTCCGACTCGCGGACCAACGCGGGCGTGGACCACATCGCCACGTTCTGCAAGATGAAGGTCTACGAGAAGAAGGACGACCGCGTGATGGTGCTGCTTTCGTCCGGCAACCTTGCGATGACGCAGGGCGTGACCAACATCCTCGACCGGCATGCGAAGGCGGAACCCGGCCGCGAGACCATCTGGACGGCCTCCAGCATGTACGACGTCGCCAACATCGTGGGCGACGCGTTGCGCGAGATGCAGCGGCGCGACGGTCCGTACCTGATGCAGAGCAACGTCGACTACAGCGCGACGCTGGTGCTCGGCGGGCAGATCAAGGGCGAGGAACCCAGGCTCTTCAACATCTACTCGCAGGGCAACTTCATCGAGGCGACGCCGGAGAACCTCTACTTCCAGGTGGGCGAGAGCAAGTACGGCAAGCCCGTGATCGATCGCGTGGTCACCAGTGCCACGCCGATGGCGGAAGCGGCGAAATGCGTGCTGATCTCCTTCGATTCGACGATCCGCTCGAACATCTCCGTCGGTCTGCCGATCGATGTCCTGTGGTACCCGCGGGACTCCCTGCGCGTGGGCATCCATCGTCGCATCGGCGAGGGCGATCCGTACTTCACGATGCTGCGGCAGGGCTGGGGCGGCGGTCTGCGCCGCGTGTTCGGCGAACTGCCGAATCCCGACTGGGTGTCCTGAGCCCGGTCGAGTTCGCAGTCCCGGCATCCGAAGAGTTTTCGCGCGTCGGATCCGTCGGGCCGGGAACGTTCGGTTGCCAGAGCTTCCCGATCCGGCCGGGTGCCAGGCTCCGGAGCCCGGGAACCTGCCGTTCGGTTGCGCACGGACTCCCGATGCCCAGCGCAGTCATCCTCTGCGTTCCCGAAGCCTAGCGCCGAACGCCCCACGTCGAACGTCCAGACTCAGAAGTCCACCATGACCATCCGCGTCGCCCTCTACCACGAGACCCACTACCGGTTCGATCGGCCCGTGAACCTCACGCCGCACGAGGTGCGACTGCGGCCGGCCGCCCACTGCCGGACGCCCATCGAGAGCTACTCGCTGCGGGTCACCCCGGCAAAGCACTTCCTCAACTGGCAGCAGGATCCCTACGGCAACTTCGTGGCGCGGCTCGTCTTCCCCGAGAAGACCCGCGAGCTGAAGATCGTGGTGGATCTCGTCGCCGACATGACGGTCATCAATCCGTTCGACTTCTTCCTCGAGAAGAGCGCGGAGCACGTGCCCTTCGAGTACACCGATGCCACACGGCGCGAGCTGGCGCCCTTCCTCGAGACCGATCCGCTCACGCCGCAGCTCGCTGCCTGGGTGGAGAAGTACCGGCGAGAAAGGCTGTCGTCGCCGGTGGCCACCGTCGACATGCTCGTCGATCTTAACCAGCGCGTGCAGCAGGCGGTGAGCTACATCGTCCGGCTCGAGCCGGGTGTGCAGACGCCGGAGGAGACGCTGGCCAAGGGCAGCGGGTCGTGCCGCGATTCCGGCTGGTTGCTCGTGCAGATCCTGCGGCACCTCGGGCTAGCGGCCCGGTTCGTCTCCGGCTATCTCGTGCAGCTCACTGCGGACATCAAGGCGATCGACGGGCCTGCGGGCCCCGCGGCCGATTTCACGGATCTTCACGCCTGGGCCGAAGTGTTCCTGCCCGGCGCCGGTTGGGTCGGTCTCGATGCGACGTCGGGTCTCATGGCCGGCGAGGGGCACATCCCGCTCGCGGCCACCGCGCAACCGTCGAGCGCCGCCCCGGTCACCGGGTTCACCGATGTCTGCGAAGTGACCTTCGGTTTCCGCATGGAGGTCACGCGGGTCCACGAGGATCCGCGCGTGACCCGGCCGTACACCGAGGCGCAGTGGGAACGCATCGACGCCCTCGGGGAGTCCGTCGAGACGCAGCTGGCTGCCCACGACGTCCGTCTCACGATGGGTGGCGAGCCGACGTTCGTCTCGGCAGACGACATGGACGGCGTCGAGTGGAACTTCACCGCGCTCGGCGACCGCAAGCGTGAACTGGCGGGCGAGCTTCTGCTGCGTCTGCGCGATCGCTTCTCGAGCGGCGCGATGCTCTATCACGGTCAGGGCAAGTGGTACCCGGGCGAGCCGCTGCCGCGCTGGGCGCTCGGCGTGCTCTGGCGGGCAGACGGCGTGCCGCTCTGGAACGATCCGTCACTGCTCGCCGGCGATCGCAAGGGTGCCGCCGGCGCATCCGACGCCGAGCGGTTCAGCCAGACGCTGTGTGGCCTGCTCGGGCTCCCGACCCGGCGGCTGGTGCCGGCCTACGAAGACATCTGGGCGGCCGTCACCGACGAGGCTCGCCTGCCTGCCAACGTCGATCCGCTGGAGCGCGATCTCGCCACCGCGGCGGGCCGTTCCAGTCTCGCGAAGCTCCTCGACAACGCGCTTGGCCACGTGAAGGGGTGGGTGCTGCCGCTGGCGCCGGCGGCGACAGGTCCTGGGTGGCAGAGTTGCGCCTGGCCCCTGCGTCGCGAGCACCTGTATCTCGTCGGCGGCGACTCGCCCATCGGCTATCGGCTGCCGCTCGGCTCGCTGCCCTGGCAGGCGCCGGAGGACGAGGAGCCCATCGTCCACCCCGACCCGTTCGACGAACGCAAGCCGTTGCCGACGGGTCTGCTGCATCCCGTGGAGGTCCAGGACGTCGAACCCGCATCGCCCGTCGTGCGCCCGGTGATCAAGACGGCGCTCTGCGTGGAGGTGCGCGACGGGATCGTCCACGTGTTCCTCCCCCCGCTCTCGACACTCGAACAGTACGTGATGCTCGTGGCCCGCATCGAGGAGGCGGCCGCGCGCACCCGGCTGCCGGTGCGGATCGAAGGCTATCTGCCCCCGTCCGATCCGCGGCTGACAAGACTCTTCGTCACGCCGGACCCGGGCGTGATCGAGGTTAATGTCCATCCCGCGCCGAACTGGCGCCAGCTCGTCGACAACACCCGGACACTCTACGAGGAGGCACGCCTCACGCGCCTCTCCACCGAGAAGTTCATGCTCGACGGGAAGCACACGGGCACCGGCGGCGGCAATCACGTGACGATAGGCGGCGCGACCCCCGTCGACAGCCCGCTGCTGCGGCGTCCGGATCTCCTGCGCAGCCTCATCGCCTACTGGCAGAACCACCCCGCGCTCTCGTACCTGTTCTCCGGCATGTTCATCGGCCCGACGAGCCAGGCACCGCGCGTTGACGAGGCGCGCGACGACAGTCTTTACGAGCTATCGATCGCCTTCGACGAGATGGCCCGCCAGACCAGGGCCGGTGAGGAGACCGTCGCTCCCTGGCTGGTCGATCGCCTGCTGCGCAACCTGCTGGTGGACGTCACCGGGAACACGCACCGCGCCGAATTCTCCATCGACAAGCTCTATTCGCCCGACGGCGCCACCGGGCGCCTCGGCCTGCTGGAGTTCCGCGCGTTCGAGATGCCGCCGCACTGGCAGATGAGCGCCGTGCAGTTGCTGCTCCTGCGCACGCTGGTCGCGCGCTTCTGGCGCACGCCTTACGAGGGCGATCTCGTGGATTGGGGCACCAGCCTCCACGACCGCTTCATGCTGCCGCACTTCGTCGCGCAGGACATGGAGGACGTGGTGGCGGACCTCAACGCCGCGGGCTATGCGTTCGAGGTGGAGTGGTTCGCGCCCTTCTTCGAGTTCCGGTTCCCGCGGTTCGGGACCGTCGTCTACCAGGGCATCGAGCTGGAGGTGCGGCAGGCGCTCGAACCTTGGCACGTCATGGGTGAGGAGACGCAGGCGGGCGCCACGACGCGCTACGTCGACTCCTCGGTCGAGCGCGTGCAGGTCAAGGTGCGCCACATGCACGGCCATCGTTTCGCGCTGTTGTGCAACGGCCGGACGGTGCCGCTGGCGCCGACCGGCACGCGCGGCGAGTACGTCGGCGGTGTGCGCTACAAGGCATGGTCTCCGCCCGCTGCACTGCACCCGACCATCGGCGTCCACACGCCGCTCGTCTTCGACCTCTACGACACGTTCGCCGGCCGGGCCGTGGGCGGTTGCAGTTATCACGTGATGCATCCCGGTGGCCGCAACTATCAGCGCTTCCCCGTGAACGCCAACGAGGCCGAGGCCCGGCGGGTGGCCCGCTTCCAGGCGATGGGACACACGCCCGGTCCCATGCCTTACCGGCCCGAGCAGTCCAGTCCGCAGTTCCCCCTCACGCTCGATCTGCGGCGTCGCCCGGATTACGGCGTCGGCATTCCCGCAACGGCGACGCAGGCGATCCAGTCGCAGCAACAGCAGTAGAAGCGTCGTACCGACGATCCTTCTTGCGCCGCACGGTTGCCCTCCATTCGGGATGACGTCTGCCGTAAATGCTTCGGTCATCCGCAGCCGCGCCGGTTTCCGCGTCGACTGCGCTTCGAAGAATGGCGGCCCCGGTGGGAGCCCGCCGGCAAGCTCCGGCGCTGCGGAGCACGGGAGATCGGCATATGGGTCGTCGAATGGGTATCCGCTCGTTGCTGCTCACCATGGCACTGCTGCCGGTGGTCGGCAGCCTCGCGATGGGCGGTGCGGGTCTGATCGGGTTGTCAACGATCGAGCGATCTGCGGCGGGTGTCGGACTCGGCAAGGATGTCGTGGCCGACATCCTGCCACCACCGCTATACGTGATCGAAGCGCGCCTCCAGGTGTCGCTGGCGGTGGAAGCCCGCTCCGCGGCGGATCGGGACGCGGCCGTCGTGACGCTCGAGCGCCTCGAGTCGGAGTTCGCCGCCCGGCGGCGCTACTGGGAGGGTGTGGTGTTCGAACCTGCACTGAAGGCCTCCCTCCTGGGCAAGCAGACCATCGAGGCGGCCCGGTTCTTCGATCTCCTGCACGAGGCGTTTCTCCCGGCAGCGAAACGCGGTGACCAGGTCGCCATGGAGGCGGTCCGTGATCGGCTGCACGGTCTCTACCTCGCGCATCGTCAGGGCGTCGATCAGACCGTCGTCCTCGGCAACCGCTTCGCGGCCGCCAACGAGTCAGCCCTCGCCGGTGCCGCCACAGGCGTCCGCTGGACCTTTCTCGTGTTCCTGATGGTGGGTGTCGCGACGGCAGTGGCGGTCGGACTGCACGGCACCCGGGTGGTTCTTCGCCGACTCGGTGCGGAACCGGATGTCGTGGTGGCGGCTGCCGAGCGGCTGGCGCAGGGCGATTTCACCCGTCCGATCGGCGCTGCCCCGGCAGGCAGTCTGACCGAGGCCTTCGGCAGGATGCACACCCGACTCGCGGCACTCCTCCATTCCGCACTCGATTCCATCGAACCGTTGTCGTCCGCCACGCGGGTCCTGTCGCGGCAAGCGGCGGAAGCGCGCGAGCGCCATCGGACATTGGCCGATCAGGCCGCGGAGACCACCGCGCTCCTGAGCGGCATGGGGCGCTCGGCCCTGGCCATCGGAGAATCTGCGAGCGAAGCGGGCACGGTGGCGCGGGATGCCGCGGGGCTCGCCACCGAGGCGGATCTGGCCCTGGACCGCCTCGAGACATCGCTGCAGGCGTCCGTCCAGGCGTCGGACGCCGTGGTGAGCGACATGGAGGTCCTGCACCGGGAGATCGGCCGGGCCGAGGCGCTCGCGTCGGATGTCCGCAAGGTGGCGGAGCAGACCAACCTGCTCGCGCTGAATGCCGCGATCGAGGCGGCGCGCGCGGGGGAGAGCGGTCGCGGCTTCGCGATCGTCGCGGACGAGGTGCGCAAGCTCGCGCTCCGCGCGTCCCGGGCGAGCGAGGGCATCAGCGGCACACTGGCCGATCTCAACACGCGCGCCGATGGCGTGCGTTCGACGGTGGGCAGTGCGGCCCAGCGGGTCACCCATGCACGCGAGGAGACCGATCGGACAGCCGCGCTGGTCGCCCGCGTGGCGGAAGGCGCGAATCGCTCCCAGGGTCTGGCGCAGGCCATTGAAGCGACGCTGGCGGAACATGCCGGTGCCGTCGAACTGGCCCAGCGTCACGCGGAGGCCTCGGCCGCCGTGGCGGCCGCCGGCGTCGAGATGGCCGACAGCGTCGACGCGGAAGTGAGCCGGATCGAAGGGCAGGCGCGGGAACTGGCGGCGGTCGGCGCCAGGTTCCGACTCGCCGTGGCGTGAGGTCTTCGATGGCTTGACGTGCCCGGGTGCGGGTGAAACCATTTGCGATGTTAAGCAGTGCAGAGGAGACCGACGAGCTTCCCGCCTGCGTCACCCGTGCCCTCGGGAGCGGGTTCACCCACCCCGGAGCGCCTGATGACCGATCGACCTGCGAGCCCCGGACTAGCCACGAATGTCGAGCAGGCTTCCCGCCATCTCGAACGCTTTCGAAGCGCGATCGTTCCACACTTCATCGACGGCCGCGCCGTGGAGTCCGGCGACGCCCGCCGATTCCTGAACGAAACGCCCGTCGACAACTCGGTGCTCTGCGAGGTCGCGCGCGGATCGGCCTCCGACATCGATACCGCCGTCGCGGCCGCGAAGTCGGCATTCCCGGCGTGGCGCGACCTGCCCGGCGAATCGCGCAAGCGGATCCTCCACCGCGTCGCGGACCTGATAGAAGCTCGCGGCGACGAGATCGCACTCGTCGAGAGCATGGATACCGGACAGCCGATCCGCTACATGGCGAAGGCCACCGTGCGTGGGGCGGAGAACTTCCGCTTCTTTGCAGATCGCGCGCCGGACGCCTGTGACGGCCAGGCGCTGCCCACGTCCGAGCACCTCAACTACACGCTCAGGCAACCCATCGGTCCGGTGGGTGTGATCACGCCGTGGAACACGCCGTTCATGCTCTCCACGTGGAAGATCGCACCGGCGCTGGCGGCCGGCTGCACGGTGGTGCACAAACCGGCCGAGTGGAGTCCGCTGTCGGCCCTGCTGCTCGCCGAGATCCTGTTCGAGGCCGGCGTGCCCGCAGGTGTCGCGAATCTCGTCCACGGCTTCGGGGAGGAGGCCGGCAAGGCCCTGACCGAGCATCCCGACGTGAAGGCGATCTCGTTCGTCGGGGAGTCGAAGACCGGCTCCGCGATCATGGCGCAGGGCGCCCCGACGCTGAAGCGAGTGCACTTCGAGCTGGGGGGCAAGAACCCCGTGATCGTCTTCGCGGACGCCGATCTCGACCGCGCCGTCGATGCGGTGCTCTTCATGATCTACAGCCTGAACGGCGAACGCTGCACGTCGTCTTCACGCCTGCTGGTGCAGAGTTCCATCCACGACGCGTTCGTCGAGAAGCTCGCCGCGCGCATCGCCCGGATCCGCGTGGGGCACCCGCTCGACCCCGCGACCGAACTGGGGCCGCTCATCCATCCGCGTCACTTCGAGAAGGTCACGGAGTACTTCCGCATCGCGCGGGCGGAGGGCGCCACCGTGCGGGCCGGCGGTGACGTCCCCGCCGCCTTGGCCGCGGGCAACTACGTGAACGCGACCCTGTTCACGCACGCGAACCCGGACATGCGCATCGCGAAGGAGGAGATCTTCGGCCCGGTGCTCACCGTGCTGCCCTTCGACGACGAGGTCGACGCGGTGGCTATCGCCAACGACGTCCAGTACGGACTGACCGGATATGTGTGGACCAGCGACGTCGGCCGGGCGATGCGGATGGCGCGAACGCTCGAGGCCGGGATGCTGTGGATCAACTCCGAGAACGTGCGCCATCTGCCGGCACCCTTCGGCGGCATGAAGGCGAGCGGCATCGGGCGCGACGGCGGCGACTGGAGTTTCGACTTCTACATGGAGACGAAGAACGTGTGCATGGCATTGGGCACGCACCGTATTCCGCGGATCGGAGCGTAGGGGTCCTGCTGTCGGAATCCGCCATGCTTTTGTACGAGCGGGCCGCGCCCGCGAGAGCGATCGTTCCGGTCGATGCGCTTCCACGGCGTTCACCGCTTTCGCGGCCATGGGCCGCTCCTACGAGGGCGGTGGTGCACCACCAGCCGCGGAGATGGCTACGCTCTCTGTAGGAGCGGGCCATGCCCGCGAGAGCGATCGTTCCGGTCGATGCGCTTCCACGGCGTTCACCGCTTTCGCGGCCATGGGCCGCTCCTACGAGGGCGGTGGTGCACCATCAGCCGCGGAGATGGCTACGCTCTCTGTAGGAGCGGGCCATGCCCGCGAGAGCGATCGTTCCGGTTGATGCGCTTCCACGGCGTTCACCGCTTTCGCGGCCATGGGCCGCTCCTACGAGGGCGGTGGTGCACCACCGGCCGTGGAGATGGCTACGCTTTCTGTAGGAGCGGGCCATGCCCGCGAGAGCGATCGTTCCGGTTGATGCGCTTCCACGGCGTTCACCGCTTTCGCGGCCATGGGCCGCTCCTACGAGGGCGGTGGTGCACCACCGGCCGC
>JALHMS010000003.1:2460-299877 GCA_022843925.1 Burkholderiales bacterium | reverse complement strand
TCTGTAGGAGCGGGCCATGCCCGCGAGAGCGATCGTTCCGGTTGATGCGCTTCCACGGCGTTCACCGCTTTCGCGGCCATGGGCCGCTCCTACGAGGGCGGTGGTGCACCACCGGCCGCGGAGATGGCTACGCTCTCTGTAGGAGCGGGCCATGCCCGCGAGAGCGATCGTTCCGGTTGATGCGCTTCCACGGCGTTCACCGCTTTCGCGGCCATGGGCCGCTCCTACGAGGGCGGTGGTGCACCACCGGCCGCGGAGATGGCTACGCTCTCTGTAGGAGCGGGCCATGCCCGCGAGAGCGATCGTTCCGGTTGATGCGCTTCCACGGCGTTCACCGCTTTCGCGGCCATGGGCCGCTCCTACGAGGGCGGTGGTGCACCACCGGCCGCGGAGATGGCTACGCTTTCTGTAGGAGCGGGCCATGCCCGCGAGAGCGATCGTTCCGGTTGATGCGCTTACACGGCGTTCACCGCTTTCGCGGCCATCGTCCGCTCCTACGAGGGTGGTGGTGCACCACCGGCCGCGGAGATGGCTACGCTCTCTGTAGGAGCGGGCCATGCCCGCGAGAGCGATCGTTCCGGTTGATGCGCTTCCACGGCGTTCACGGCTTTCGCGGCCATGGGCCGCTCCTACGTGGTGGTGGATACGTATCCAGACGTGATGCGGTGTCAGGACTTGCGGAACTTCGCGTGGAGGTTGTTGTGCTTGTAGGTGCCGCCTTCGGAGAACTCCACGAGTTCCATCGAGAGCGCCAGATAGCGTCTGGCGTAGAGGTCGGCGAAGTGCGTCTTGATCATTTCGAAGAGCGCATCGGTGGCACGGCGCTTCACGGCATCCTCGCGGCCCGCGCCGATCTTCAGCGTGACGTGCACGAACGCATAGTCGTCCTCGCCGTCCGCGATGCACCAGTCGGTGATCGCGATCGCGCGCGACCGGATTCCGCCGATGGGGAAGACGCTGCCCTGGTCGATCAGCACGCGATTCGCCTTCTTCAGCAGCGCCGGGATCTCGCCCTCGTCCTTCAGGTTGGCGGTGTATTCGATGGTGAGATGAGGCATGGCGTTCTCGTCCTCAGGGCAGCGGGAACACGGCGTTGATCTGGCCCGTGCCCGAGCTGGCGAAATAGTCGGTGACGATCTCCACCGGGCGGTCGTAGGCGTCCCATCCGAGGAGGCCCAGCAGCATCGCCGTGTCGTGCATACCGCCTTCGCCGTCGCAGAGCTTCGCGTACTCCGGAAGCATTGCACAGAAGGTACGGAAGTCGCCGGCACGCCAGAGGTCGACCACGCGGAGATCCACCTGCCGGTGGAACTCGCGGCTGATCTCGTGGATCGATTCTTCGGGACTCCCATTGTCGTTGAAGCGGTGCGAGAGGGAGCCGCTCGCGAGCACGGCGACGGTGCTGTCGCTCTTGTCGATGGCCTCCAGCACGGCCGCGCCCAGGCGCCGGCTGTCCTGCAGGTCGTGCCACGCGCACCACGCCGCCACGGATACCACGCGGAAGCGCCCGTCCTCGTTCATGTAGCGCATCGGGACGAGCGTGCCGTACTCGAGTTCGAGCGTGGTCTCATCGTGGGCCCGGGTGGGTACGCCGTGCGCCGTGGCAATGTCCGCGATCAGGTGCCCGAGCTTCGGATCGCCCGCGTACGCGTAGGGCATGTTCCGGATGAAGTGGGGCAGCTCGTTGCTCGTGTAGACGCCCTTGAACGAGGGCGCGCAGTTCACGTGGTAGCCGGCGTTGACGAGCCAGTGCACGTCGAACACGACGATGGTGTCCACGCCCAGCACCCGGCACCGGGCACCGATCTCGCGATGGCCGCGGATCGCGCCTTCGCGACATCCGTGATGCTTGCCGGGGAGTTCGGACAGATACATCGAAGGCACGTGCGTGATCTTGGCGGCGAGTGCGAGTCGACCCATGGCGGCGTGCCCCCTACGACTCGGCGATGATCGTGTTGACGAGCCGGCCAACCCCCGCGATCTCGCAGACCACCTCGTCGCCGGGGCGGACGTCCACGGAGCCCTCGGGCGTGCCGGTGAGGATCACGTCGCCCGCCGACAGCGTCATGAAGCTGCTGAGATGGGCGATGAGGGCGGGGATGTCGAACACCATGTCCCGCGTGTTGCCCCGCTGCACCGTGGTGCCGTTCACCGTGGTGGAAAGCTCGAGCGCCATGGGGTCGGGGATGTCTGCGGCGTCCACGAGCCAAGGGCCGAGCGGCGTGCACCGGTCGCGGCTCTTCACGCGCAGGTTCGGGCGGTAGTAGTTCTCGAGGTAGTCGCGCACCGCGTAGTCGTTCGCGACCATGTAGCCCGCGACGTGCCCGTAGGCGGTCTCCCGCGAGACGTTGCGCGCCGTCGCGCCGATGACCACGGCCAGCTCGCACTCGTAGTGCATGAACGTGGCCTCCGCGGGTCTCGGCGTGGTGGCCCGGTGTCCGACGAAGGTGTTGCGGCCTTTCAGGAAGACGAGCGGTGTCGTCGGTGGCGCGAAGGCCAGTTCCTTGGCGTGGTCGGCGTAGTTGAGCCCGAGAGCGAACACGGTGCGCGGCACGATCGGTGGCAGCCATACGACCTCGTGTGCACCGACCCGCCTACCGTCGTCGAGCAGAAGGTCGTCGTGATCATCCACCGCGTCGTGGATCGCCCCGTCGAAGGCGACGCGTGCGCGCCTCATCGAGCAGCTCCATCCGCAAGCAGAACCTCGAGGGTGCCAAGGCCGTCGGCGCTCGCGGCGATCCGCTGTCCGGCGCGGGCCGCGGGGAGCGTGAGGGGCAGGCCGGCGAGGAGGACGTCGCCTGGATGGAGCGTCATGAAGGCCGTGACGTCCGCGAGGAGTTGCGGTATCGGCCTGACGAGCGCATCGAATCGCGTCTCCGCGGCGGCCACGCCGTCGATGCTCGTGTGGGCGACCGCGCTCGCGAGATCGCCGAGCATCGACACCGGTGCGAGCCACGGGCCGATCGGGCACGCGCCGTCGAAGCACTTCTCCACGATCGGCGGTCGATAGACGCTGGCATGCGGGAGGGAGAGGTCGAGGACGAGGGTCACGCCGGCCAGCACCTCACAGGCGTCCTCAGGTGTGCGACGACAGGCCGTGCGCCCCACCACGAGGCCGAGCGTGGCACCGACGGCGAGGGTCGATGCGCCTGCCGGGAGCGTCACGATGGCGCCGTGCGCCGCGTGCGTGTTGGCCGGCTTGACGTATAGGATGGGGGCACGGGGCGGTGCCTTGTAGGGCGGCGCGCTGAGTTGCTGGCCCATCCGGGCGATGTCCGCCTGGACGTTCAACAGGACACCGTAGACGAGGGCATCCGCGGGCATGGCGAGCGCGGTTGCGCCGCGTGGGGGCAGCGTCATCCCTGCCTACCTCCCCGTGAGCCGCAGCAACTGCGGCGTCGTTAAGATATTAACAGCGACGGTAGGGGGCCGTAGGTGGGAAGTCAAGGCGTCGATGTCGGGATCCGCGATTTGCGCACGTCCCCTCAGGACGCCACCGTCGTCAGTGACCTTCGAAGGACACGAGGGCGTGCACGTCGATCCCGGCGTCGGTGAGGACAGCGCGCCCGCCGAGGTCGGGCAGTTCGATCACGAACGCACATGCCGCGACGGTGGCGCCCGCCATGCGCACGAGGCGCACTGCGGCAGCGGCCGTGCCTCCGGTCGCGAGAAGGTCGTCCACGATCAGCACGCGGTCGCCGGGGCGCAGGGCGTCCTGGTGGATCTCGAGGCGGTCGGTGCCGTACTCGAGCGTGTAGTCGGTGCCGAGCGTGTCGGCCGGGAGGCGGCCCGCCTTGCGCAGGGGCACGAAGCCGGAACCAAGCGTGACGGCCACCGGCGCGCCGAGAATGAAGCCGCGGGACTCGATGCCTGCTACCTGGACGATGCCCTGCTGCGCGAACGGGGCGGCAAGCCGCGTCACGGCCTCACGCAGCCCGGCGGCGTCGGCGAGCAGTGTCGTGATGTCGCGAAAGAGGATGCCTGGCTTCGGATGGTTGGGGATGGTGCGGACGAGGCGTCGGAGGTCCATGGTGTCGGGCTCACTTTGCCGCGCCGCGGAGACGGTGGTAGTCGTAGGGGAGCGGTGGGTATGCCCGATCCTTCGGCAGGGCAGCCCGTACGGCGGTCATCCGCTCCGTGCTCGCCGGATGAGAGGACAGCAAAGCAGGCAGATGGCTCGGATCCTTCGCGAGCCGCGCGAAGAACGCGACCATGCCCCGCGGATCGATGTCCGCGCGGACCAGGGCCTTGACGCCCTCCAGATCGGCGTCGGTCTCCTGGCTTCTGGAAAAGCGGAGGTCGCCCAGGTTCTCCACCCACGATCCGGCGATGGATCCGCCCGTGTTGCCGAGGACGAGCGACAACACGGCGCGCCAACCCGCGGCGTGCACCAGCCCGCGGAGCCCGTGGCGCCGTTCCACGTGTTGCACCTCGTGCGCGACGACGGCCGCCAGCTCCTCGGCGCTGTCCGCGCTCGCGAGGAGACCGGTATGCACGACGACGAAGCCCCCGGGCATGGCGAACGCGTTGATCGCTTCGTCGCGGGCGATGTGGAACTCGTACGGATAGGGGGAGCCTCCGGTCAGTCGCGCGCCGATCTGCCGCAGCATGGGGAGCCCGGGGTGGTTCTCGAGGATCGCCAGGCCCTGGCGCTGCTGGGCGAACGCTTCCCGGCCGAGGCGGATCTCCGTCTCGACGGGGATGTTCGAGACGGCCCAGTCGATGAGGCGGTCGGCCTGCCAGACGATCAGGCCGATCACGACGATCGGCAGCAGCACGAGCAGGAAGATCATCGAATTGCTGGCCGTGCGCGTCGCGCGCGAGGGGCGGGTTGTTTCCTGCATCGCCCCCGGGAGATGGGCGAGCAGCGCGGACTGCGAGGCGGGGTCCCCGACGGAAAGCGAGAACGCCCCCTCGGGGGTGGTCCATTCGACGAGCAACTGCGCGTCGTTGAACCCGCCTTTCCGCCATCGGAGGGCGGACCAGCCCGGTACGACGATGTCCGCTTGCTCACCCTGGAACTGCAGGCCGAGCGCGCTCACCGAAAAACGTGCAGCGCTCCCCGCAGTGTCGATCTGCGGCCCGAAGACGAGACCTGACCCCGCATTGGGTACGTTGGTCACTCGTCGTCGCCGCCCAGCAGGCCGCCGAGCGCGGCACCGCCCAGCATGCCGCCCAGGATGGAACCCTGTTCGCGGTTGCCGCCGCCGGTCTGCGGCGCGGCGGCGAAGATCCGGCTCGCCATGCGTGACAGGGGGAGGGACTGCAGGTAGATCGTGCCCGGCCCCTGCAGCGTCGCGAAGAAGAGCCCCTCGCCCCCGAACAGCGCGGTCTTGATCTTGCCCACGAACTCGATGTCGTAGTTCACGCTGGGCTGCATGCCCACGAGGCAGCCGGTGTCGACGCGGAGCCGCTCGCCTGGGGCCAGATCGCGCTTCATCAGCGTGCCGCCTGCATGGACGAAGGCAAGGCCGTCGCCCTCGAGCTTCTGCATGATGAAACCCTCCCCGCCGAAGAAACCCGCACCGAGCTTGCGCTGGAAGGCGATACCCACCGACACCCCGCGCGCGGCGCAGAGGAACGCATCCTTCTGGCAGATGAACGTCCCGCCGATCTTGGACAGGTCGATGGGGATGATCTTGCCGGGGTACGGGGCGGCGAAGGCCACGCGGCGCTTGGCGGTGCCCTGGTTCGAGTAGATCGTCATGAAGAGCGACTCGCCCGTGAGAAGCCGTTTGCCCGCACCGAGCAGCTTGCCGAAGATGCCACCCTGCTGGGTGCCGTCGCCGAAAATCGTCTCGAGGGTGATGTTGTCCTGCATGTACATCATGCTGCCGGCCTCGCCGATGGCGGCCTCGCCCGGATCGAGTTCCACCTCCACGTACTGCATCTCGCTGCCGAAGATCTCGTAGTCGATGACGTCTGCCATGTGTGCGCTTCCAGTGAAGTTCGGAAAATCCCGAGCGCGGTGATTATCGCAAAGCCGGGCGACGTGGACGGTGCGCATGTGCATCGCACTACACTTCGCGCTCCACTCAAGGAGCGTCGTCTTCCATGGCTCGTCTTCCTCTGCTCGATGACTCCGATCGTCCGGATCTCGTCCCGCTCGCCACGCGCATTCGTGAACAGCGCGGCGGTCGTCTGCTCAATCTCTACCGCGTGCTGATGCACAGCCCGACCGTCGCCGAGGCCTGGCTGACGTTCTTCACCGCCATCCGTCAGAGATGCGAGCTGTCGGCGCGGGCGCGGGAACTGGCGATCCTGCAGGTGGCGCTGCTGAACGACGCGCAGTACGAGTTCGAGCAGCACGTGCCGTTCGCGCGGGCGGCGGGTGTCACCGATGCGCAGTTCGAGGCGCTGGGGGATTGGCAGGCCTCGACGGAGTTTCCGCCGGAGGATCGCGCCGTGCTGGCCTACTCCACGGCGATGACCCGACACATCCGCGTGCCGGACGACGTGTTCGCCGCGGTCCGGGCGCACTTTCCGCCTGCGCAGGTCGTGGAGCTGACCGCCACCATCGGTGGCTACAACCTAGTATCCAGATTTCTGGAGGCGCTCCAGGTCGATCACGAGTAGCGGCCGGGGGCGGTACCCGCCTGGACGTCGAAAATCTTGACGGGCGTGAGGTTTTCGGGTGGAAACTCTTCATGATTTCAATGGGTTGGTGTTCTGGATCAGCAATTGCTGAATGTCGGTCAGAAGCCAGATCGACGCGCCGGGGGCGGGCAGTGTTCCAACCCCGGCGCTGCAACCACAAGGAGTCATCACTTGAAGCTCACCACCACCGCATTCGCCGCAGCCCTACTCATCGCCACCGCTGGTTCCGCTTCCGCCGTCTCGCTTGTTCCGGTCGCGAGTTCGTCCGGCACCGGCACGTTCATGGGCGCCACCGGCATCATCCACGATGGAGTCATCCCCGCGGAGAGCTCGGTCTACAACGGCGCGAACACGGTGAGCTGGTTCGGTACCTCCGTCATCCTGACCGTCGATTTCGGCCAGCTCTACACCCTCTCCGATGTCACGCTCAGCGTGGACAACAACGACTTCTACCGCGTGCAGATATCCGAGGACGGCACGAACTGGAACACGTTGTTCACCGTCCTCTCGTTCGATGGCGAAATCGGCTCCGGCATGGACACGATGAGCAGCGTTCTCGGCGATCCCGAGTACATCGAGAGCATCGACTTCCCGACCGTGTCTGCACGTTACGCACGCATCTACGCCATTGCCGGCGACAGTGCCTACAGCGTGGGTGAGATGCAATTCAACGGGATCCCCGCCGTGCCGGAACCGAGCGAGTACGCCCTGATGGGGCTGGGCCTCCTGGGAATCGGGCTGCGTCTGCGCAAGGTCGGCCAACGGAGCAAGTAGGCAGGCGGGTCGATACAGATCCGCGAGGGCGGCACTCAGTCCTGCCCCGTCAGGAGACCGTAGAGGGCGGCCACCAGGACCGCCCCGGCAGGAGACCACAGGGGTCGCTCGTTCGAGCGGCCCCTGTTGCATTTTCCGGCCTGAGTTTCGGCAATGCATCTCGTGCCGGCAGCAGGAGCGTAGGCATCGTGAATGACCGCGGGCGGTCCGAGGCCTTGGTTCCGAAGAGCAGGCTGCGAAGCGGCGAGTGCGCGCAGGCCCCGCACGGTCCTGTCGACGTCGACCGGAGGTTCACTGACGCAGCCTCGCGATGCCGGATACCGCTTCGGTCGACGCGATCCCGTACACGAGCGCCAATCCGAACAACAGGCTGAGCAGCCCGGACGCGAGCTGCAGGCCCGCGTTGACGCGCGGCAGTCGGCCGGACGACCAGGCGAACGGCGCGGCGATCAGCATCGTGATCAGAACCATCCCCGACATCGTGCCGAGACCGAACACGATGAGGTAGGCCATCCCCCACCAGGGATCCCGGATGGCGCCAAGTGCGAGCAAGGCGACCGCCGCCGAGCCTGCGAGACCGTGCACGACGCCGATCAATACCGGGCGCGCGATCTGGAACACCCCGAGCCTCCCGAAGTGTCGGTCGAGCCAGGACGCCGGTGTCGCATCCTCCGGGTGCCCGTGATCTCCAGGGCCGTGCCCATGTCGGTGGGTATGCACGAAGTCGCCGTGACCATGGGTGTGGGCGTGGCGGGCAAGCACCAGCGAATCGCGGGGTGCGTGCGGATGGGGCGTCATGGACGGAGTCGGTGTGATGGCCGTGTAGACGTTTCGCTCGGCGCGCAGCCACCGGACGAGGGTCGCGATGCCGAGCCCGATCAGCATGAGGCCGACACAGAACTCCAGCGCCTGGGCCAGGGCGGCCGGAATCGTCACGCCGAAGAGGATCACGAGGGCGCCCACGACACCGACCGTCGCGGTGTGTCCCAGACCCCACAGCGCACCGATCATCGCCGCCGCGCCGATCCGCCGCTCGCGGCCGACGATGGTGGATACCGCGATCACGTGATCGGCATCCGTGGCGTGACGCATGCCCAGGAAGAATCCGAGCAGGATGGCGGAGAGGAGGGTGGGCACTCAGGCTGTGCAGCTGGAGTTATGAAGGCGAATCGAAATCGTGTGAAGGCCGGGCGGACCGTATCGGCTGCCTCGACCATCGTCAAGCGCCGGTGCCGGTCCCGCCCTTCAGCAACACCAGCAGCGCGCCGCCGCCGCCGTCCTCGGGGCGCGCCTGGATGTACGCCAGCACCTCGTCGCGCTGGCGCAGCCAATGGGCGACCTTGCCCTTCAGAACCGGCGTGCCGCCGAGGGAGCGGTAGCCCTTGCCATGCACGATGCGCACGCAGCGCACGCCGCGCCGGACGCTGACATGGAGGAAGTTCGCGAGGAGTGGGCGGGCGGCATCCACCGTGAGACCGTGCAGGTCGAGGTTGTCCTGGATCACCCACTCGCCGCGGCGGAGCCGCCGCAGGACCATCGGCGGGATGCCGTCGCGCCGGTAGGTGAGTTCCTCACCGATCTCGAGCAGAGTCTCGCCGTCGAGGGGATCGCTGAGGCTGTCGGCCAGCACGGCTTCCTCGTCGCGCCGGCTCATCGTCGGGATCGGGGCAGGTCGCGGTGTCTCCGCCACCACCCGCGGGGGCACCTTCAGCGGCGCGACGTCGCGCAGCACTTCCCGGAAGGCGTCCAGATCATCTTCGTCCGGCTCGGCCATGGTGTCGTGCCTGTGTATCGGTGGGGGCGGAGCAGCCGCGGCTTGCGGCCGTCCGACGCGGATGTCAACGGTGATGTTCGAGGTACCGCTCGGCATCCAGGGCCGCCATGCAACCGGTCCCGGCGCTGGTGATCGCCTGACGATACACGTGATCCTGGACATCCCCCGCTGCGAAGACACCGGGAATGCTGGTGGCGGTCGCATTACCGTCGAGGCCGCTGCGGGTGACGATGTACCCGTTGCGCATGTCGAGCTGGCCTGCGAAGAGCTGGGTGTTGGGCGTGTGGCCGATCGCTACGAAGACCCCCGTCACGGAGATGTCCTTCGTGGCTTCGTCTCGAGCACTGCGCAGGCGGGCACCGGTGACACCCGTCTTGTCTCCGAGCACTTCGTCGAGCGTATGGTTCCACTCGATGCGCACGTTGCCGTTGGCGGCCTTGCTCATGATCTTGTCGATCATGATGGCCTCGGCGCGGAAGCGGTCCCGGCGGTGCACGACCGTCACGGACTTCGCGATGTTCGAAAGGTACAGCGCCTCCTCGACCGCCGTGTTGCCGCCGCCGATCACCGCGACGTCCTGACCCTTGAAGAAGAAGCCGTCGCACGTCGCGCAGGCGGAGACGCCCTTGCCCATGAAGGCCTGCTCGGAGGGAAGCCCGAGATACTTGGCCGAAGCCCCGGTGGCGATGATGAGGGCGTCGCAGGTGTAGACGCCGGCGTCGCCCTCGAGGCGGAACGGCCGCACCGACAGGTCGGCGGTGTGGATGTGGTCGTACACCAGTTCGGTCTCGAAGCGCTCGGCGTGCTTCTGGAAGCGCTCCATGAGTTCCGGACCCTGAACGCCCATGGCATCGGCGGGCCAGTTGTCGACATCGGTGGTGGTCATGAGCTGGCCACCCTGGGCCATGCCGGTGATGAGGACGGGCTCGAGGTTCGCCCGGGCGGCGTAGATGGCGGCGGTGTAGCCGGCCGGGCCGGACCCGAGGATGAGAAGGCGGATGTGGCGTGCGTCTGGCATGGTGTGTTGTTGGCTTCTGCGGGGCGATCGAAGCGCCGATTGTCTCAGGGGCCGTGCGGGTGTGTCGATCCGCAGGGGCTTGCGAGGTAGAATCGGCCGATGCTTCACACGCCGAATCAACGGGATGCTGTTTCGCCGGCGCAACGCTGAGCGCCCCGACCCCGAACCCCTTCCGCCGCGCCTCGCGAAACTCGTCCGCGAAGCCTGGTGGCTGCTGTTCGTCGGTCTCGCCGCCTATCTCGCCCTGATCCTCTCCACCTACCACCGGGGTGATCCGGGGTGGTCGCATGCGCCTGCCGTATCGCAGATCGCCAACTCCGGAGGCGCCTTCGGGGCGTGGCTGGCGGATGTCCTGTTGTATCTCTTCGGCATGTCCGCCTGGTGGATCGTGGTGCTTCTCGCGGTCACCGTGTGGCAGTCCTACCTCCGGCTCGACGCCAAGGAGGCCGTGACCGACCGGCGGCCGTGGTTCTATGCCCTCGCCGGGTTCGGCATCTTCCTCGTCGCCAGTTGCGGATTCGAGGCGATGCGGCTCCACAGCGTTTCGGTGGCGTTGCCGTACCGTCCAGGAGGCCTCCTCGGGGAGGTCGCGAGCCGGACCCTGCTCGCCAGTCTGGGATTCACCGGGGGCACGTTGTTCCTTCTCGTGGTGATGGCAGCGACCTTCTCGGTGGCAAGTGGCCTGTCCTGGGTCTGGGCGGCGGAGCGCTTCGGTCACGGGATCGAATGGCTCTGGGAGACCGCTGCCCGGCGTGCGCAGGAGAAGCGCGACCGCAAGGTCGGCGAAGTGGCCGTCGTGAAGCGCGAGGAGGTGGTCGAAGTGACTCGGGAGAAGCTCGATGTCCGGACGCCGATCCATATCGAGCCGCCGGTCACCGAGATCCCGAAGTCGAAGCGCGTCGAGAAGGAGAAGCAGAAGCCGCTCTTCGAAGACCTCCCCGACTCCCCGCTGCCCCCTGTCCAGTTGCTCGACGAGGCCGGCCCCGCCATCGAGGTGATGTCCGCCGAGACCCTGGAGTACACGTCCCGGCTCATCGAGAAGAAGCTCCTCGATTTCGGGATCGAGGTGAAGGTCCTCGCGGCCTACCCCGGCCCCGTGATCACTCGCTACGAGATCGACCCTGCGACGGGCGTGAAGGGCAGCCAGATCGTGAACCTGGTGAAGGATCTCGCCCGCGCGCTTTCGGTGATGAGCATCCGTGTCGTCGAGACGATCCCCGGCAAGTCATGCATGGGCCTCGAGATCCCGAACCCCAAGCGGCAGGTGGTGCGTCTCTCGGAGATCCTGGGGTCCGAGGTCTACGGCAACATGGCCTCGCCCATCACGCTCGTGCTCGGGAAGGATATCGCCGGCAAGCCGGTCGTCGCGGATCTTGCCCGGATGCCGCATCTGCTCGTGGCGGGCACGACGGGCTCGGGCAAGTCGGTGGCGATCAACGCGATGATCCTGTCGCTGCTCTACAAGGCGACGCCCGCCGAGACGCGGATGATCTTCATCGATCCGAAGATGCTGGAGCTGTCGGTCTACGAGGGCATCCCGCATCTGCTGGCGCCGGTCGTCACCGACATGAAGCAGGCCGCCTACGCGCTCAACTGGTGCGTGGCCGAGATGGAGCGGCGCTACAAGCTGATGTCCAATCTCGGGGTCCGCAACCTCTCGGGCTACAACCAGAAGGTGCGCGACGCCGCGAAGGCGGGCAAACCGATCGGCAATCCGTTCTCGCTGATGCCCGAGAGCCCGGAGCCGCTGGAGCCGATGCCGCTCGTGGTCGTCGTCATCGACGAACTGGCCGACCTCATGATGGTGGTCGGCAAGAAGGTCGAGGAACTCATCGCGCGTCTCGCCCAGAAGGCGCGTGCCGCGGGCATCCATCTCATCCTCGCGACCCAGCGACCGTCGGTGGACGTCATCACCGGCCTCATCAAGGCGAACATCCCGACGCGGATCGCCTTCCAGGTGTCGTCCAAGATCGATTCCCGGACCATCCTCGACCAGCAGGGCGCCGAGGCCCTGCTCGGCCAGGGCGACATGCTGTACCTGCCGCCGGGCACGGGGCTGCCGCAGCGCGTGCACGGCGCGTTCGTGGCGGACGAGGAGGTCCACAAGGTCGTCGAGTACTTGAAATCGCGCGGCGAGCCGCAGTACATCGATGGCATCCTCGATTCCCCGGAGGACGCCGACAGCACCGAGGCCGGCGAGGGCGGCGGCGAGGGCACCGAGGCCGATCCCCTCTACGACGAGGCCGTTGGCGTGGTCCTGAAGACCCGCCGCGCGTCGATCTCGCTCGTGCAGCGGCATCTGCGCATCGGTTACAACCGGGCGGCGCGGCTCATCGAACAGATGGAAAAGGCCGGGCTCGTGTCGAGCATGGCCACCAATGGCAACCGGGAGATCCTGGTGCCCGCGAGGAGCGAATGAAGAACGCACTGAAGGCCGCCGCGCTGATGGCGGCGTGCTGGGCCGGCCCGTCGATGGCGGGCGGCATCGAGTCCCTGAAGGCGTTCGTGTCCGAGGTGCGGGGTGCCCGGACCGAATTCGTGCAGACCGTGACCGACAACACCGGCCGCAAGGTGCAGGAGTCCTCGGGCAGCTTCGTGTTCTCGCGTCCGGGGCGCTTCCGCTGGACGTACGTGAAGCCGTTCGAACAGTTGATCGTCGGCGACGGCGTGAAGGTGTGGGTCTACGACAAGGACCTCGAACAGGTCACGGTGAAGGCGCTCGGCGACGCCCTGGGTTCCAGCCCCGCCGCGCTGCTCGCGGGCAACAACGATGTCGAGCGGGCCTACACCTTCTCGCCGCTCCCGAAGAAGGATGGCCTCGAATGGATGGACGCCGTGCCGAAGGACGAGGACAGCACGTTCGAGCGGATGCGTCTGGGCTTCCGGAAAAACAACCCGGAGCGCATCGAACTGGTCGACCGGCTCGGCCAGGTGACGACGATCCGGTTCACGAAGCTCGATCGCAATCCGAAGCTCGGTGCCGACGTGTTCCGGTTCACGCCGCCGCCGGGCGCCGACGTCGTCGGCGACAAGTAGGTCACTGCCACGGTGAGCGATCTCTTCGCGTCGGCGGAGGCTGAGCGCCGGGAAGGGGTCGCGCCGCTCGCCGAAGCCCTGCGGCCACAGCGCATCGACGATGTCGTGGGGCAGACCCATCTCCTCGGAGCCGGCCGGCCGCTGCGGCTCGCCGTGGAGTCCGGGCAGCCGCATTCGATGATCCTCTGGGGCCCGCCGGGGGTCGGCAAGACCACGCTCGCCCGCCTCCTCGCCCGGGCGTTCGACGCGGAGTTCCTGTCGCTGTCGGCCGTGTTCGCGGGCGTGAAGGAGATCCGGGAGGCGGTCGGACGTGCGCAGGAGACGCTCGATCGGACCGGGCGCCGCACGATCCTCTTCGTGGACGAGGTGCATCGCTTCAACAAGGGGCAGCAGGACGCCTTCCTGCCGTACGTGGAGCAAGGGACGGTCACCTTCATCGGCGCCACCACCGAGAACCCGTCGTTCGAGGTGAACGGCGCGCTGTTGTCGCGGGCCGCGGTGTACGTTCTGAATCCGCTGTCGGCCGAGGAACTCGGGGTGCTGTTCGAGCGCGCCCGCGCGAGTGCGCTCGAGGGCCTGACGTTCGACGAGACCGCCCGCGACATGGTCGTGGGCTACGCGGACGGCGACGCGCGTCGCATGCTCAACATGCTCGAGACCATCCGCGCAGCCGCCGCGGCGTCGCAGCGCGATGCCATCGACGGCGAGTTCCTGGAATCGACCCTCGCGCAGAACCTCCGCCGTTTCGACAAGGGCGGCGAGGCCTTCTACGACCAGATCTCCGCGCTTCACAAGTCGGTGCGCGGGTCGTCGCCGGATGCCGCGCTCTACTGGCTGTGCCGCATGCTGGACGGTGGAGCCGATCCGCTGTATCTCGGGCGGCGCATCGTGCGCATGGCCGTCGAGGACATCGGGATCGCGGACCCGCGCGCCCTCAGGCTCACGCTCGATGCGTGCGAGACCTTCGAGCGGCTCGGCAGTCCGGAAGGAGAACTCGCGATCGCGCAGGCCGTGCTCTATCTCGCCTGCGCACCGAAGAGCAATGCCGCCTACGTCGCCTATAATTCGGCCCGCGATTTTGTCAGGAAGGACGGCTCGCGGCCGGTGCCGCTGCACCTGCGCAATGCGCCGACGAAACTGATGAAGACGCTGGGCTACGGACACGCGTATCGCTACGCGCACGACGAGCCGGAAGCCTACGCCGCCGGCGAGAACTACTTCCCCGAGGATACGCGCGTGCCGACGTTCTACCGGCCGACGCCCCGGGGGCTCGAGGGACGCATCGCCGAGAAGCTCGCGCATCTGCGCGATCTCGACGCCGCGCACCGGAAAACGGAAAAGGTCACCCCGCAGGACGATCGACGCCCGAAAGAGAAGTAAGGTCAGTTCATGCCTTGCTCCCGGGACGCTGCGTGCTGCGGGACTCAACAGGATTCACGAGGATTCACCGATGCTCGACATCAACCTGCTGCGCAAGGACATCGACGCCGTCGCTGCCCGACTCGCCGATCGCGGCTTCCCGTTGGACACCGGCGCCTTCAACGCCCTCGAAGCCGAGCGGAAGGAGATCCAGGTCCGCACCCAGGAGGCCCAGGCGAAGCGCAACAGCCTGTCCAAGCAGATCGGCGTGCTGAAGGGGAAGGGCGAGGACACCACGGCAGTCATGGCCGAGGTGGCCGGCCTCGGTGATGCCCTGAAGCGCGACGAGGATGCCTTGGGCGACGTGCAGACGCGTCTGGAATCGTGGCTGCTCGGGGTGCCCAACGTGCCGCACGAAAGCGTCCCGGCCGGACGTTCGGCAGACCAGAACGTCGAGGTCCGCCGGATCGGTGCACCGCGCGAGTTCGCGTTCGCACCGAAGGATCACGTGGACCTCGGCGAGGCCCTCGGCCTCATCGACTTCGCGGCGGGCGCGAAGATCTCCGGCGCGCGATTCACCGTGATGAAGGGTGCGATGGCCAGGCTGCACCGCGCCATCGCCCAGTTCATGCTGGACGTGCACACCCAGGAGCACGGCTACACCGAGGTGTACGTGCCGTACCTGGTGAACGCGGAGAGCATGCGCGGCACCGGTCAGCTGCCCAAGTTCGAGGAGGATCTCTTCGGTGTGCCGCACGGCGACGACAACAAGCTCTACCTGATTCCCACGGCCGAGGTGCCCGTCACCAATCTGGTCCGCGACGAGATCCTGGCGGCGGAATCGCTGCCGCTCAAATTCGTGTGTCATTCGCCCTGTTTTCGCAGCGAGGCCGGCTCGTACGGCAAGGACACGCGCGGCATGATCCGGCAGCACCAGTTCGACAAGGTGGAGCTCGTGCAGATCGTCACGCCCGAGGAAAGCTACCAGCGGCTCGAGGAGCTGACGGCCCATGCCGAGACGATCCTCCGCCGGCTCGAACTGCCGTTCCGCACGATGGCGCTCTGCACGGGGGACATGGGGTTCTCCTCGGCCCGCACCTACGACCTCGAGGTCTGGCTGCCCGGCCAGTCGGCCTACCGCGAGATCTCGTCGTGCTCCAACTTCGAATCCTTCCAGGCCCGTCGCCTGCAGGCGCGCTACCGCGGCGCCAAGGGCAAGCCCGAACTCGTCCATACCCTGAACGGGTCCGGTCTCGCCGTGGGGCGCACCCTCGTGGCGATCCTGGAGAACTACCAGCAGGCCGACGGCAGCATCGTCGTGCCGAACGCCTTGCAGCCCTACATGGGCGGCCTCACCCTAATCCCGTCGGCGTCGTGAACCTGGCGGCAACCCGGAGACTTCGATGACTGCAGTGATCATGGACGGCGTGGCCGTCTCGAAGGAAGTACGTGGACGGCTGGCGGCTCGCGTGGCGGCACTGGTCGCGAAGGGCGTGCGGCCGGGGCTCGCCGTCATGCTCGTCGGGGACAACCCGGCCTCCCGCGTTTACGTGCGCAACAAGGTGAAGGCGTGCGCGGAGGCGGGGATCCATTCGGTCATGGACGAGTACCCCGCAGACACGTCGGCCGCCGACGTCCTTGCGCGCATCCGGGCGCTCAATGCCGATCCGTCGATCCACGGGATCCTCGTCCAGCTGCCGTTGCCGCCGCACATCGACGTCGATGACGTCCTCGCGGCCATCGCCCCGGAGAAGGACGTCGACGGCTTCCATGTGGAGAGTCTAGGTGCCCTGATGGCGGGCAAGCCCGGTTTCCAGCCGTGCACGCCGCACGGCGTGATGGAGATCCTCGATCACTACCAGGTGCCGCTCGCCGGGCGCAACGCGGTGGTCGTGGGACGCAGCAACATCGTCGGCAAGCCGATGGCGCTGATGCTCCTCGGGCGGGATGCCACGGTGACCATCTGCACCTCGAAGACACGGGACCTCGCAGCCCACACGCGCGCCGCCGACATCGTCGTCGTCGCCGTGGGGCGCCCGCGACTGCTGACCGGCGACATGGTCAAGCCCGGCGCGGTGGTCGTGGACGTCGGCATCAATCGCGACGCCGACGGCAAGCTCGTGGGTGATGTCGATTTCGACAGCGTCAAGGAGGTTTCCGGCTTCGTCACGCCGGTACCGGGCGGCGTGGGTCCGATGACGATCACTATGCTGCTGGCCAACGCCGTGACCTCCGCGGAGCGTGCCGCCGCGGCCGGCTGAAGTCGCGTGAGGGACGGCGCCGACGGCCACCTCCACGGTGGCCGTTTTTCATCGGCGGAACGGTCCGTATCGCGGTGCAGGCCCTCAACGGTTCAGCGTGACCGGCACGCGCCTCGGACCCCATTGCCGGGTGAAGACCTCGAAGCGCCCGGGGACGGGCGTCCGGCACGCCAGACACCGGCCGTCCCAGCCCAGGTCGTAGGCCACGATCCGATGCCAGTCGCGGACGATCACGGCGGTGCCACAGCCGGGGCAGAGCGTGGTGCCGCCCGCGGTGTCGTGCACGTTTCCCGTGTAGACATGCCGGAGGCCCTCGCTGCGGGCGATGGCGCGGGCCCGCGTGAGCGTGGCGGCCGGCGTCCGCGGGACCGACGTCAACTTGTGGTCGGGATGGAAGGCCGTGAAGTGGAGCGGCACGTCGGGACCGAGAGCCTCGGCGACCCAGCCGCACAGGCGTTTCAACTCGTCGTCGGAATCGTTCCTCGTCGGAATCAGCAGCGTCGTGATCTCGACCCAGACGTCGGTCTCGTGGACCAGGTACTTCAGGGTGTCGAGGACCGGTGCGAGGCGCGAGCCGGTGAGCCGCACGTAGAAGTCATCGGTGAATGCCTTCAGATCCACGTTCGCGGCGTCCATCTTGGCGAAGAGGGCGCGGCGCGGCGCCTCGTGGATGTAGCCCGCGGTCACCGCCACCGTCTTCAGCCCGCGGCTGCGGCAGGCATCTGCGGTGTCCATCGCATACTCGGCGAAGATCACCGGGTCGTTGTAGGTGAATGCCACGCTGCGACATCCCGACTGCCACGCCGCGTACGCAATGCGCTCGGGGGAGGCCTCGTCCTGCAGGCGGTCCATGTCCCGCGACTTCGAGATGTCCCAGTTCTGGCAGAACTTGCAGGCGAGATTGCAGCCGGCGGTGCCGAACGAGAACACCGCCGAACCGGGAAGAAAGTGGTTCAGCGGCTTCTTCTCGATGGGATCGATGCAGAACCCGGATGACCGACCGTAGGTGGTTAGCACCATCCGGTCACCGTCGCGCATCCGGACGAAGCACGCGCCGCGCTGCCCTGCGTGCAGGCGGCAATCCCGCGGGCACAGGTCGCACTGGATGCGCCCGTCGTCCAGCGCATGCCACCACTGCGCCGGCCAGGCGTCCGCTACCGGCGGTGCCTCGGCATCGTCAGCGCGGGACTTCACCGTCTTCCTTCCAGTGGTCGACCGTGTAGCGCGCGACTCGGGCGTGGGTCAGGGGATGATCCGGCGCGAGTCCGGCCTTGCGCTTCAACTGCGCGAGAAAGTCGGCCGGCGCGGGCAGGCTTTCCCAGACCTGGGGCAGGAACGTTCCGCGGTGTCCGTCGACCGCCAGCACCAGGCCGTCGATGCCCGGACGCAACTGCGCCAGGAGGTCGGCTTCGTCGCGGAAGTCCACTGGGGATTGCGGGCTCAGCTCCGACACTTCGACCGTGACTCGTTCGAACTCGCGCAGCGACAAGGGCGCGAAGCGCGAGTCGAGGAATGCGGCCGAGCGGGCGTTCTTGCGGACGTCGTCGAGCAGGCTGCGATGCGGTTCGAGGCTGCCGATGCAGCCCCGGAGTTTCCCGTCCAGGTGGAGGGTGACGAACGTCGCGCCAGGTGCGGTCAGGAAATCGGCGTCCTCGCGAGCGGTGAGTGCGAGCCCGAGCTGACGGCCGATGGTCGCGCGCGCGATCGCCACCAACGTGCGCCCCCGCGACGACCGTGGGGCGGGTGGCGCGGCAGGGGCACCCTCGCGGAATGCGAAGGAGGCATAGCCCACGACGCGGGACTTGTCCCCGGCGGTATCTCCGGAGTTCCGAAGGTCCAGCAGTTCGGCCCGGAGCCCGTGGGTCCGCGCGGCCGCGAGAAGACCGTTGACCGGCGTCGCTCCGCAGGCGTGGGCGTGATCGATGCCCGGGTCGAGCGCGAGGATGTCGTCGGCCGTGGCGCGGTCCTCCCGGACGGCGACGGGATACGGGAGATAGTGGGAAAGATCGGAGCTGACGACGATGAGCGTCTCCGGGCCGCCCCAGAGGTGGTCGAGGACTTCGGCCACCTCGGCGACGCTCGCGTCTCCGACCGCCAGAGGGACGATCCGGAAGCCGTCGGCAAGGGTCTCCTGGAGAAACGGCAGATGCACTTCCAGCGAGTGCTCCTGGGCGTGGGCCGCCGGGCTTGTCACCACCTGAGGAAGATTCCTCAGCGTCGCGATGGCCTCGCCGTCCAGCGGGATCACCCCCAACGGTGTCGCCATGGCTTCGACACCCGGCAGCGCAAGCCCGCGCACGGCCACCCGATGGACCGGCCCCAGGAGCACCACGCGCCGGATCCGGTCGCGCAACGGGGCGAGGCGCGCATAAGCCGTCCCGGCCACGGCACCCGAGTAGGGGTATCCAGCGTGGGGCACGATGAGCGCCTTCAGAACAGATGACCCGTCGGGGTCGGCCGGCGCAAGCCCGCACAAACCGGCGATCGTGGTCCGGAGTTCCGGGGGGTGCGCGGGGTAGAACGTGCCTGCGACGGCGGGTGGGCGGACGGACGGCACGGCATCGCTCCGAGGGGGCGGTCCGCGAACCATAGGGGCGTCGCGACCGCATGACAAGGCGGGGCAGGGGAAAGATGCGCGGGGCGCAAGGTGGGCTGCATCGGCTCGTCCCGACAGGGTGCGCCACGGGTCGTCGAGGAACATCGGGCGACATCGTCACGCTGGCCGGGGCGACGGGCTTTCCGGACAGTCGACCCCCGGCGGTCGGGCTGGCCGCGCGCGGCGTCGGTATTCGCAGGTTGACGGCCGGAAGGGGGATGGATAGATTCCTGACTCGCAAGTCATTAATTTTCCTCCCTTCTGTCTTCATGACCACGCCGCAACCCCGTCAGGAAGGTCGCTGGACCCGCCGGAAGAATGCGCGTCCAGCCGAACTGCTCGCAGCCGCGCTGGACCTCTTCGTCGAGCGGGGCTTCGCGGCCACGAGACTCGACGACGTCGCCCGCCGCGCCGGCGTCAGCAAGGGGACTCTGTACCTGTATTTCGAGAGCAAGGAAGAGCTGTTCAAGGCCGTGATCCGGGGCGGGCTCGTCCCGGCGATCGAGCGCGGTGAGCGCATGGTGGACGGCCATACGGGCTCGCTCGCGGAGTTGCTCGAGAAGATCATCCTCGGCTGGTGGCAGGAGGTGGGGAACTCGCAGCTCGGCGGCATCCCGAAACTGATGTTCGCCGAGGCGAAGAATTTCCCCGAACTGGCCCGCTTCTACTACCAGGAGGTCATCAGCCGGGGCTATCGCCTGCTCGGTAGGGTCCTGGACGAAGGGCAGCGCCGCGGCGAGTTCACCGTGGTCGAGACCGACCACGCGACCCGGATCGTCCTGGCGCCCCTGGTCTTTCTTCTGCTCTGGCGCCACTCGTTCGACGTGTGCGACAGCCGGCGCATCGATCCCGAAACCTATCTCCGATTGCACATGAGCCTCATCCTCGACGGCCTGCGCGTGCACACGGTGGTACCGCATGGTCCCCACGCCGGATGAAGCGGCTGTCATCGGCGCACGCGCGCACCGGTCGCACCCGCGACGGTTCGGATCTGCACCGATTCGGCGCCAGGGCTCCTTCTGCGCTGCACTTCTTGGGTATCCTTGCACGCCATCCAGAAGAGCTTCACCGCGCGGTGGACGGCACGAAGCGCGACATGCGGCGCGCATGCGGGATCGGGACGTCCGGTGCGCCGGGGGCCCGCATCGATCTTCGATCCGACGCCACGGATGGTGGCCACGCACCGGAAACCCGGCACACGGGTTTTCCAACATCGGTTTTCATGGAGTTGCAAATGCCCGTTTCGACCTTCGTCGGCGCGACAGCGGTCCGCGTCATCGGCGCGCTCGTGCTCGGTTCCCTCCTGACCGGCTGCAAGCCGGAGCCGGTGCCGGAAAAGCTCCCGCGGGCTGTGAACGTGGTCCGCGTCGGGGCCCCGGATACCGTCTTCGGCAACAGCTATTCGGGAGATGTGCGGGCCCGCTACGAAGCGGCGCTCGGATTCAGGGTGGGTGGAAAGGTCACGGAACGGCTTGTGGAGGTCGGGGACGCCGTGAAGAAGGGGCAGGTGCTGATGCGCCTCGACCCTGCCGATCAGCGGCTCGGGGCTGACGCCGCCACCGATCAGCTGGCCGCCGCGCGCGCCAACTACGAGCAGACCCGTGCAGACCTCTCGCGTTTTCGGGAACTCGCCCGGCAGGGCTTCATCAGCGCCGCCGAACTCGACCGCCGGAAGGCGGCCTTCGATGTGGCCGACGCGCAGTTCGCCCAGGCCCGCGCGCAGCTTTCTCTCCAGCGCAACCAGTCCGACTACACGACCCTGCGCGCCGATCATGATGGCGTCGTGACGGCACTGCAGGCCGAGGTCGGACAGGTGGTGGACAGGGGCAGCATCGTCGTCCGGCTGGTGCGCCCCGGCGAGAAGGAGGTCGCGATCAGCATCCCCGAGAACCGCCTGAAGGAGGTGACCCGCGGACGCGAGGCGACCGTCGCGCTCTGGACCGACCCTTCCCGGGTCTACAAGGGGCGAGTACGCGAGATCGCGCCGGGCGCGGATCCGATCACGCGCACGTACACGGCCAAGGTGACGATCGTGGACGCCGACGATGGTGTCCAGTGGGGCATGACCGCGAACGTCGCCATCGCCGGGGATGCCGATGCCGCCCGGGCCGTTCGTCTGCCGTCGTCGGCCATCCACCAGAAGGGGGATCAGGCGGCCGTGTGGATCGTCAATCCCTCGACGGGCGATGTGAAGCTCCACCCCGTACGGGTGGGCCGTTTCGCGGATGAGTACGTGGCCGTGCTGGATGGCGTGAAGCCCGGCGATGCCGTCGTTCGTGCCGGGGTGCACCGACTGTTCGAAGGCGAGAAGGTCCGGGTGCTCGCCGAGGCCGCTCGATGATCTCGACACGTCTCAACATCTCGGAGTGGGCCCTCAAACATCAGGCCCTCGTGCTGTACTTCATGCTCGCGCTCAGCGTGGCGGGTGTGTATGCGTATCTCCGGCTGGGTCAGAACGAGGACCCCGAGTTCACCTTCAAGGTCATGGTCGTGCGCACGCTGTGGCCGGGGGCCACGGCCCGGGAGGTGGAACTCGAGGTGACCGAGCGCCTGGAGAAGAAGCTCCAGGAGACGCCCTGGATCGACTTCACCCGCAGCTACTCGAAGCCCGGCGAGTCGATGATCTTCATCACCCTGAAGGACTACACGCCGCCCAAGGACGTCCCGAATTCGTGGTACCAGGTCCGCAAGAAGGTGCAGGACATCCAGTACACGTTGCCGAGCGGCGTGCAAGGGCCGTTCTTCAACGACGAGTTCGGCGACACGTTCGGCAACATCTACGCCTTCACTACCGACGGCTATTCGTTCGCCGAGCTGCGCGACCACGTGGAGACCTTCCGGCGCGAACTGGTGCGTCTACCGGACGTGGGCAAGGTCGCGGTGCTCGGCGAGCAGTCCGAGAAGGTCTGGATCGAGATGTCGCATCGCAAGCTCGCCACGCTGGGCGTGGATCCGCTCGCCATCTTCGAGGTGCTTCGCCAGCAGAACGTGATGGCACCGGCCGGTACGTTCGAGACGCGGGACGACCAGGTGCAGGTGCGGGTGTCCGGCGACTTCAAGTCGGTCGAAAGCATCCGCGAGATCGGCATCCTGGCGAACGGGCGACTGTTCCGCCTGGGCGACATCGCGAAGGTGTATCGCGGTTACGCGGATCCCCCGTCCCTGCTCATGCGGTTCAACGGGCAACCGGCGATGGGCCTTGCGGTCTCCATGCGGAAAGGTGGGGACATCATCTCCCTGGGCCGGGATCTCGAGGGCAGCATGGCGCGCCTCGGGCAGAACCTGCCGGTGGGCATCGACGTGCACAAGGTGGCCGACCAGCCCACGGTCGTGGGGCGGTCGGTGAGCGAGTTCATGATGACGCTCGCCGAAGCCGTGATCATCGTGCTTGCCGTGAGTTTCCTTTCGCTGGGGATGCGCACCGGCATCGTGGTTGCCCTGTCGATACCGCTGGTGCTCGCGGTCACGTTCCTGCTGATGTACCTCTTCAAGATCGACCTCCAGCGGATCTCTCTGGGCGCCCTCATCATCGCCCTGGGTCTGCTCGTCGACGACGCGATCATCGCGGTCGAGATGATGGCCATCAAGATGGAGCAGGGCTGGGATCGATTCCGTGCCGGCGTGTTCGCCTATACGTCCACCGCGCCGTCGATGCTCACGGGGACCCTGGTGACGGCTGCGGGCTTCCTGCCGGTCGGACTCGCCAAGTCGGCGGCCGGGGAATACACCTTCTCGATCTTCGCCGTGGTGTTCATCTCGCTCATCGTGTCGTGGGTCGTCGCGGTGCTGTTCATCCCCTACATGGGCTATCACCTCCTGCCCGACTACGCGAAACTCGGCCACGGCCCCGGCCTGCTCTCGCGCATCGCGGGGCGTTTGTTCCCCCGCCTTGCCGCGGCCTCGCACGGTGGTGGCCATGCGCCCGAGGACGTCTACGCCAGGCCCTTCTACCGCTGGTTCCGTTCCGTCGTGACATGGTGCGTGACGTTCCGGAAGACGGTGATCGCCGGGACCATCGGCCTCTTCGCGCTCTCGATCGTCGGATTCGGTTTCGTCCAGCAACAGTTCTTCCCCTCCGCGGACCGGCCCGAACTGGTGGTCGACCTGTGGCTGCAGAGCGGTTCAGCCATGGGCGCCACGGACGCCGAGGCCAGGCGCCTCGAGGCCATTCTCGCCAAGGACGACGACGTCGAGAAGTTCGTCGCCTACGTGGGCGGCGGGAGCCCGCGCTTCTATCTGCCGCTCGATCAGCAGCTCAACAACGCGAATCTCGTGGAGTTCGTGGTGACGGCGAAGTCGGTCGAGGCGCGCAACCGTCTGCAGACCCGCCTCGAGGAGATTCTCGAGACGCAGTTCTCCCGCGTGCGTGCGCGCGTGCAGCCGCTGCAGAACGGGCCGCCCGTCCCGTATCCGGTGGCGTTCCGGGTGAGCGGTGACGACTTCGATGAACTGCGCCGGATCGGAGGCGAGATGGCGGCGGTGCTGCGCGCGCATCCCAACATGCGGCTCGTCCACCTCGACTGGAACGAGAAGAGCAAGGTGGTCAAACTCGAGATCGACCAGAACAAGGCCCGCATGGTCGGCGTGACATCCGCCGGTCTTTCGAATCTGCTGAGTTCCGTGCTGACCGGGTTCCGGATCACCGACTTCCGCGAGCGCGACAAGCTGATCGAGGTCATGGCGCGCGCCGAGGGCGGGGAGCGTCGCAGCCTCGCCGAGATCGGTGACATCAACGTACCCACCCAGAGCGGCCGCTGGGTGCCGCTGTCGCACGTGGCGAAGATCACGTACGAGTTCGAGGATGGCCTCATCTGGCGTCGGTCGCGCGTACCCACGATCACGGTCCAGGGCGATGTGATCGGTGCCGTGCAGCCGCCGGATGTCTCCAAGAAGCTGGAGCCCGCGATGCTGGCGATCGCAGCGAAGCTGCCACCCGGGTACAAGATCTCGATGGGCGGGGCGATCGAGGAGAGCGCTCGGGGACAGGGGTCGGTGAATGCGGTGCTGCCGCTCATGCTGATCACGGTCGTCACCCTGCTGATGGTGCATCTGCAGAACATCCGCAAGACCCTGCTCGTGCTCGTGACCGCACCGCTCGGCATCATCGGCGTGTGTCTCTTCCTGCTCGTCGGGCGCGTGCCGTTCGGGTTCGTGGCGATGCTCGGTTTCATTGCGCTCTCGGGGATGATCATGCGCAACTCGATCATCCTCGTGGACCAGATCGACCAGGACATCACCGAGGGGCACGAGCCATGGCATGCGGTGATCGAGGCGACCGTGCGCCGCTTCCGCCCGATCATCCTCACGGCGGCCGCAGCGATCCTGGCGATGATTCCCCTGTCGAGGTCCAACTTCTGGGGGCCCATGGCCGTGGCGATCATGGGCGGGCTGCTGGTGGCGACCATCCTGACGCTGCTCTTCCTGCCGGCCCTCTACGCGGCGGTCTTCCGCGTGCGCCGTCCGGCGGCGGCATGAGCGGCGATGCGTTGATGTTCACCTCGCGCAGATCCACGGTGGAGTCCCCCTGGCGGCGTGCAGGCGTTGCTCTCCTGGTGCTGGCGATTTCCTTCTCCGGCCAGGCGGCAGAGGCCGGTCAGCGCCATGCGGTCGCGTCCGCGCACCCGCTCGCGACGCGCGCCGGTGAAGACGTTCTGGCCGCCGGCGGCAATGCTTTCGATGCTGCGGTGGCGGTCGCCGCCACGCTTGCGGTGGTCGAGCCGTTCGCCTCGGGGTTCGGTGGCGGCGGGTTCTTCCTGCTGCATCGCGCGTCGGACGGCCGCGACATCGTCGTCGATGCCCGCGAGAAGGCGCCCCTGGCCGCGACCAGGGACATGTATCTCGATGCGCAGGGGAAGGTGGATACCCGCGCATCGCTCGATGGTGCCCGCGCCGCGGCGATTCCCGGGCTTGCCGCCGGTCTGGTCCATCTCCAGAGTCGTTACGGATCCAGACCCCTCGCTGAACTCCTGCTGTCGGCGCAACGGCACGCGGAGGAAGGCTATGCGGCCGATGCGCGGTTCGTGGCGGCAGCCGGCTGGCGCGCGTCTGCGCTCGAGGCTGACGCCCTGGCAGGGGGGGCTTTCCTCGATGGCGGGAAGGTGCCGGCCGTCGGGTTCATGATCAGGCAGCCGGCGCTCGGATCGACGATCCGTGCGATCGCCGCATCGGGCCGCGACGGCTTCTATCGTGGGCCCGTGGCCGAGGCGATGGTGGCGGGGGTGGCGGCGGCAGGTGGCATCTGGACGCTCGATGACCTTGCGAACTACGACGTCGTCGAACGGGAACCGCAGCGCATCGAGTACGGAACGGCGCGCATCGTCACCGCGCCGCTGCCGTCGAGCGGCGGGCTGGTGATGACCCAGGTCTTCCACATCCTCGCGTGCTTCGACCTCCGCGGCCTGTCGCCGACCGACCGGGTGCATCTCGTCGTCGAGGCGATGCGTCGCGGCTATCACGATCGGTCCCGCTACATGGGCGATGCCGATTTCGTGACGATCCCCGCAACGCTCGCGCGCCGCGAGTACGGCGTGGCGCGCGCGGCGTCCATCGATGTCGCGCGGGCCACGCCCAGTGCTGCCCTCGACGCGGCCGAACCGGTGAGGCAGGGCGACAACACCACGCACTTCTCGGTGGTCGATGCCCAGGGGAACCGCGTTGCGGCGACACTCAGCGTGAACGGCCCCTTCGGATCCGCCTTCGTGGCGGGTACGAGCGGCGTGCTGCTGAACAACGAGATGAACGATTTCTCGGTGGCCGCGACCGGGGGCAACCTCTACGGCCTCACCGGGTTCTCCGGCAACATCATCGAGCCGGGCAAGCGGCCGCTGTCGAGCATGTCGCCCACCTTCGTCGAGGACGCCCGCGGCGTTCTCGTCCTCGGGACGCCGGGTGGTTCGCGGATCATCAGCATGGTGATCCTCGGCATTCTCGAGCACCTCGGGTCGTCGACGGTCGATCCGGAGCGTGTGGTCGCCGTGCCGCGCTACCACCATCAATACCTTCCCGACCGGATCGAGTTCGAGCCCGGGCAGTTCGGCCCCGACTGGGTGAGGGCCCTAGAGGGCAAGGGACACGTCGTGGTCGAAGGGCGTAGGCGGTGGGGCAACATGCAGGCGGTCTTCGTCGACGCCGCCACCGGCGAGGCCACGCCGGCCAGCGATCCGCGCGGACGCGCCGGCGTGCTCTTCTGAAGCCGCGCCGGCTGCGGGATCGTGACAGAATCGCCTTCCAAGCCACGTGCAGTGCATCGGAGGGGCCGGAAGTGAACGAAACTCGAAGAAGACTGATCCTCGCGATGGCCGGAAGCGCGGGTCTGTCGCAGGCCCCGGGTGCGCTGGCGGATCGCGGCATCGGGCCTGCGGGCCTGCCCGATGGCGCACTCGATTCGTCGGAGTACGACACCCTCCCCGGCAAGCAGCCGCTCATCAAGCGCTCCTGGCGTCCGCCGAACTTCGAGACCCCGGTCCGCAACTTCAACGATCCCTATACGCCGAACGACGCGTTCTTCGTGCGTTATCACCTGGCAGGCGTTCCGGAGATCGACGCCTCGACATGGCGTTTGCGCATCGGCGGAGACGCTGCCGGGACCCCGTTGGAACTGTCGCTCGCGGAACTGCAGTCCGGCTATCCCCAGGTGGAGTTCGCTGCGCTGTGCCTCTGCTCCGGCAATCGTCGCGGACTCTCGAAACCGCACGTGCCGGGGATCCAATGGGGTCACGGTGCGATGGGCAATGCGCTCTGGAAGGGGGTACGCCTGAAGGATGTGCTCGCGAGGGCCGGCATCACGGGCCGCGCGGTCGAGGTGGCCTTCGACGGTGCGGACACGGCGCCGATCGACGCGACGCCCGATTTCGTCAAGAGCCTGCCGGCGTGGAAGGCGATGGACGAGAACACGTTGATCGCCTGGGAGATGAACGGAGAGCCGCTGCCCCACTGGAACGGGTATCCGGTGCGTCTGGTGGTTCCGGGGTGGACAGCCACCTACTGGATGAAGCATCTCACCGGCATCGACGTGCGGAGCACGCCATCGACGGGGTTCTGGACGGCGCAGGCCTATCGCATTCCGAAGGGGCGCTTTCCCGTCGTGGACCGCTTCGTGTCCCAGGAGTCCGAGACCACCACACCCATCACAGAGATGGTCACGAACTCGCTCATCACGAACATCCGCGACCAGGGCATCTACAGGGCGAAGACGCCGCTCTTCGTGCGGGGCGTGGCGTGGGATGGCGGCTACGGCGTCGACCGGGTGGAAGTCTCGATCGACGGCGGGCGCCTCTGGCAGGCAGGCGCGCTGGGCGAGGACCTCGGCCGATTCTCCTGGCGCCAGTGGAGCTTCGCCTTCAACCCGGAACCCGGAGAGCACGTCCTGATGGCGCGGGCGACCAACCGCATCGGCGTCACGCAGACGTTCGATCTCGTCTTCAATCCCGCCGGATACCACAACAACGTGGTCCAGCGTGTTCGCATCCGCTGCTAGGGAGCCCTGTCATGCCATGCACGTTTCTGCGATCCCTGATTGTCGCCGCCGGCACGTGCGCTTCGCTGGCCTGGGCGGGGGAGGACAACATCCGGCTGAAGGAAGGCCCGGGACGAGAGATCGTCGAGACCCGATGCGTCTCGTGCCACAGCCTCGACTACATCGAGATGAATTCGCCGATCCTCGATCGGAAGGGCTGGGAGGCGTCGGTCGGCAAGATGGTCAGGATCATGGGTGCACGGATCGATGAGGCCGAAGTGCAGGCCATCGTCGACTATCTGACCACCCAATACGGGAAGTGACGGGCGCCCGACCGTCCGTATAATCCGCCGCCATGAAGACCACCTTCCTGGATTTCGAGCAGCCCATCGCCGAGCTCGAACAGAAGATCGAAGAACTGCGCTACGTGCAGGACGACTCGGCCGTCGACATCTCCGAGGAGATCTCCCGCCTGCAGAAGAAGAGCAACACGCTCACGAAGGACATCTACGGGAAGCTCAGCTCCTGGCAGATCTCCCAGGTGGCACGGCATCCGCAGCGCCCGTACACGCTCGACTACGCGCAGAACCTTTTCACCGATTTCGAGGAATTGCACGGTGACCGTGCCTTCGCCGAGGACGCCTCGATCGTGGGTGGCCTCGCCCGTTTCGGTGGCGAGCCCTGCATGCTCATCGGGCACCAGAAGGGCCGGGACACGAAGGAGAAGATCCTCCGTAATTTCGGGATGCCCAAGCCGGAGGGCTACCGCAAGGCCCTGCGCCTGATGAAGCTCGCGGAGAAGTTCGATCTGCCGGTGTTCACCTTCGTCGACACCCCGGGCGCCTACCCGGGCGTGGGCGCCGAGGAGCGCGGCCAGTCCGAGGCGATCGGTCGCAACCTTTACGTCATGGCGGAACTCCGGGTGCCCATCATCACGACGGTGATCGGCGAGGGCGGCTCCGGCGGCGCGCTGGCCGTCGCCGTCGGCGATATCGTGATGATGCTCCAGTATTCGATCTACTCCGTGATCTCCCCGGAGGGGTGTGCCTCCATCCTGTGGAAGAGCGCGGACAAGGCCCCCGAGGCGGCCGAGACGCTCGGGATCACCGCGAGCCGCCTCAAGACGCTGGGCCTCATCGACAAGGTGATCCCCGAGCCCCTGGGCGGTGCCCATCGCGACTATGGCGCCACGATGCAGTCGGTGCGCAAGGCGCTGTCCGAAGCCCTGCGCGATCTTCGCGCCAAGCCGGTCGACGAACTGCTCGAAACCCGGTTCGAGCGGTTGCTCGGCTACGGCAAGTACAAGGAAGTCGCTCCGCGCTGAGCCGGGCGGCGACCCCTTGGCACCTGTTGCCGATCGCCTGTCCGAACGCATCCGCGGCCGTTGCGCGGCCCACCTGACGGCCGGCACGGAAGTCGCCGTCGGACTTTCCGGGGGGCTTGATTCCGTCGTCCTCCTGCATCTCCTGCACGCGCTGGCTCCCTCGCTCGATCTGCGAGTCCGCGCGCTGCACATCCACCACGGACTCAACCCACGGGCCGATGACTGGGCGGCGTTCTGCGTGGCGCTCTGCAAGACGCTGTCGGTGCCCATCGTGGTGGAACGGGTCGATGTCTCCGATCGCGCTGCACTCGGGGTCGAGGCAGCGGCTCGGCGCGCCCGCTACCGTTGCTATCGCGAATCCGGCGCCGACGTCGTCGCGCTTGCCCATCATGCCGACGACCAGGGCGAGACGGTGCTGCTCCAGATGCTGCGGGGTGCGGGCCCCGCCGGGCTCTCCGCGATGCCGGAGATGCGCGCGGTGAAGGGCTGGCCCCGCATCTTCCGGCCCCTGCTCGGCGTCTCGCGCGCGGCCTTGCAGGTGTACGCGCACGCGGCCTGCCTCGCGTGGGTCGACGACGAATCCAATGCCGACACCGGCCATGCCCGGAACTATCTCCGCCACGAGATCCTGCCGCGCATCGAGGCGCGCTTTCCGGGCTGGCGCGGCACGCTCGCCCGCGTCGCCGCGAACGCTGCCGATGCGATGTCGCTGGCCGACGCGCTCGGTGCCGACGATCTCGCGAAGGTGCACGGATCCGAGGGCATCGATCTCGATGGTCTCGCCCGCCTGGATCCGGTGCGCGCCGCCAACGTCCTGCGGGTCTGGTTGCATCGAGCCGGCGTCGCGGCGCCTCCCAGGGACCGGCTCTTCGACTGGCTGCGCCAGTTCGCGACCGCGGGTCGGCATCGCCGCGTGGTCGTGCCGGATGCGGCGTTTGCGCTCGTGGTCCACCGACGGCGGCTCCGCCTCGAGCCGACACCGCGGGTACCCCCCGGATGGGTGGTCCCCTGGGACGGCGCGTCGGTGCTTCCGCTGCCCGACGGTCGCTCCCTGCGCTTCGAGATGCATTCGGGTGCGGGCGTCCGCGCGGCCCAGCTCGCAGGACGGCGCGTCGAGGTGTCGACCCGTCGCAGCGGTCAGCGCCTGCAACTCGCCGCGAATCGTCCCCATCGACCGCTGAAGGATCTCCTGCGCGAAGCCGGATTGCCGCCCTGGGCGCGCGATGCGGTGCCGCTGCTCGTCGTCGACGGTCGCCTCGCGTGGGTGAGCGGGCTGGGCCCGGATGCGGCGTTCGCCGCCAACCATGGCGAACCGGGTGTCGTGCCGATCGTCGCTCCGGTGGATGGCGAGACCTGACGCGACGCGGGCCGCCGCCTACAATCTGCCCCTCCAAGTTCGAGGTGACCATGTTCACGATCCGCCGTCTCGCTGTCGTCCTCGTGCTGATGTGGGGTGCGGCTGTGGCCCCAGGTGCAGCGGCCCAGACCATCACGATCAAGTTCAGCCATGTCGTCGCGCCCGACACGCCGAAGGGCAAGGCGGCGGAGAAGTTCCGGCAGCTCGCGGAGGTCGCGACGAAGGGGCGCGTCAAGGTCGAGATCTACCCGAACAGCCAGCTCTATCGCGACGGGGACGAACTCGAGGCGCTGCAGCGCGGTGCAGTGCACATGCTCGCGCCGTCGGTCTCGAAGTTCGGGCCGCTGGGCGTGCGCGATTTCGAGGTCTTCGATCTGCCGTATCTCTTCCCGAGTGCTGAAGCCGTGTATCGCGTGATCGACGGCGAGATCGGTCAGCGCCTCTTCGCGAAGCTGGAACCGAGGGGGATCAAGGGGCTCGCGTACTGGGACAACGGGTTCAAGCAGATCTCCGCGAACCGGCCGCTGCGCAAGGTGGCGGATTTCCGGGCGGCGAAGGTGCGCGTGCAGTCGTCGAAGGTCCTCTCGGCGACCTTCCGGAAGCTCGGGGCGATTCCCCAGGTGATGGCGTTCAGCGAGGTCTACACGGCGCTGCAGCAGGGCGTGGTGGACGGGCAGGAGAACTCGACCTCGAACTTCTACACCCAGAAGATGCACGAGGTGCAGAAGCATCTGACGCTGTCGGACCACGGCTTTCTCGTCTATGCGGTCATCGTGAACCGCAAGTTCTGGGAGGGGCTGCCGGCCGATCTCCGGAAGGCGCTCGAAGGCGCGATGCAGGAGGCCACGCGATACGAGCGCGCCATCGCAGCCAAGGAGAACACCGACGCCCTCGCACTCGTCCGGGCGGCGGGCACGACGCAGGTCCACCAGCTCACGCCGGCGGAGCGTGCCGAGTGGCGGGCTGCGCTGCTGCCGGTGTACGCGGAGTTCGAATCGACCATCGGCCGTGATCTCATCCAGGCGATCGGCGCCGTGACGGCCGCGGCGGAGCAGGGGCGCGCGAAGAAGTAGCCGCGCGGCCATCCATGAAGTTCCTCCTGCGCATCCTCGACCGGCTCGAGGAGATCCTCGTCGTCACGCTGATGACGTCGGCGACCCTGGTGGTGTTCCTCGCTGTCGCGCATCGCTTCAGCGCGAAGATCGACTGGATATGGGACTACACCGGTGCGCTCGATCTCACGTGGGCGCAGGAGTTCTGCATCGTCCAGTTCATCTGGATGGCGAAGTTCGGTGCGGCGTACGGCGTGCGCACCGGCATTCACATCGGCGTGGACCTCCTCGTCAACCACGCCTCGCCGCCCTGGCGCCGGCGCCTGGTGGCGCTCGGTCTCGTGCTCGGTGCGCTGTTCACATCGATCATCGCCGTCCTGGGCGCGCGCTGGGTCATCTTCATGCACGAAACGGGGCAGGTGTCGGCCGATCTCGAGTGGCCGAGGTGGATCATCTACCTCTGCATCCCGCTCGGCTCCGGGCTCATGTGCTTCCGGTTCCTGCAGGTCCTGACGCGGTTTCTCCGCACGGGGGATCTGCCGTCGCATGGTGGTCCGGCCGCGGTGGATGCGATCGGGGAGCACGCGTGACCGCGCTCATCATCGTCGGGATCCTGCTGGTGCTGCTCGCCACCGGCACCCCGATCTCGATCGCGCTGGGCCTCACGGTCCTCGCGTTCGTGGCGGGCTTCTCGTCGTTCTCGATGGAGACGGTCGACATCCTCTCGCAGCGCCTGTTCACCGGGCTGGAGAGCTTCGCCATCATGGCGATCCCGTTCTTCGTGCTTGCCGGCGCATTCCTGACCGAAGGGGGCGTCGCGGCACGCATCATCCGGTTCGCCACGGCCCTCGTGGGTTCGCTGCCCGGCGGACTCGCGATGGCCGCGATCCTGGCGTGCGCCTTCTTCGCGACGATCTCGGGGTCGAGCCCGGCGACCGTTGCCGCCATCGGCTCGATCATGCTGCCGGCGATGCTGAAGCAGGGCTACCCGAAGCGCTTTGCGGTCGGTGTGATCACGACGTCGGGTTCGCTCGGGATCCTGATCCCGCCCTCGATCGTGATGATCATCTACGCTGTGAGCACCAGCACGAGCGCGGGCAAGCTGTTCGTCGCGGGCGTGGTCCCTGGCATCCTGCTGGCCGGCCTGTTGATGGCCGTGACGTTCTTCACGGCGAAGAAGCGGGCATTCCCGACGATGCCCCGCGCGAACCTCGTTGAGATCTGGACGAGCTTCCGCGAGGCGTTCTGGGGCCTGCTGCTGGTCGTGATCGTGATGGGCGGCATCTACGGCGGCATCTTCACGCCGACGGAGGCGGCCGCGGTCAGCGCCGTGTACGCGTTCGTGATCTCGGTGTTCGTGTACCGCGATCTGCGCATGCGCGACACGTTCCGCGTCGTGCTGTCCGCCGCGAACACCAGCGCGATGCTGCTCTACATCGTCACGAACGCGATGCTGTTCTCGTACCTCCTGACGTCGGAGCAGATTCCGCAGGCCGTCTCGGCCTGGGTGACGGAAAAGGAGTTCTCGCCGTGGATGTTCCTGGTGGCCGTGAACATCGCTCTGCTGGCTGCAGGGCAGTTCATGGAGCCCAGTTCCATCGTGCTGATCCTGGCGCCCTTGTTCCTGCCCATCGCGCAGAGCCTGGGGATCGATCCGATCCATCTCGGCGTGATCATGACGGTGAACATGGAGATCGGAATGATCCACCCACCCGTCGGGCTCAACCTCTTCGTGGCGAGCCACCTCGCAAGGATGGGGATGACCGAGGTCTCGATCGCCTGTCTGCCGTGGGTCGGCGTGCTGCTCGTCTACCTCGCGATCATCACTTACCTGCCGGAGGTTTCGCTATGGCTTCCGCGGGTCCTGGGCGTCCGGTGACAGGTTCCTTGATCTGCGGCACCAGGACTGCCTGGACGCCGAGTCGACGCAGGCGATTCAGCATCCGTTCCGCCTCCATGCGGTCGGTGAACGGCCCGACCTGCAGGCGCGTCTCCGTATGAGCGGCGATGCCCGCCGCCTTGAGGCGGTCTCGCAGGGCTTCGGCGTTGGCGGGACTCGCGAACACGCCGAGTTGCACCACGAAGGCGGAGGGGGCGGCGGAGGGAACCGCATCGGCAGCCTGCACCGATGCGGTGGCGGGCGGGGCGGGAGGCACCGTTGCAACCGGCGGCACGGGCTTGAGCGCCGCTGCGGGTGCGGCTTCGGATCGGACTGTGGAGCCTGCGGCAGAAGGCGTCTCCACTGACGGTTTCGGCAGGAGATCCTTCGCCGGCACCTGCCTGACTGCGCCATCGCGCACCGCCTGCCGATCCCGCGGCCGTTGAGGAATGGCGGGGGACGGGCCCTCGCTGGATTCCGGCGGCGCCTTGACGGGCGGTGGCGGCGGGGGCGCCGCTTCGGGCTCCCCCACCTTCGGAGGTGGTGGCGGTTCGGTCGGAGCGTCGGTTGCCGGTGTTTCGTCTGGCGAGGCCTCGGCAGACGGCGTGGTCGAGGGCGGTTCGGGCACCGCAGGCGTTTCGGGTGCCGGTGCCGTCTGGGCGACGGGCGGCGGCGGAGTCTTGACCTTCTTTCGCGCCATGCGATCCACGAGTGCAAGGCCGGCCACGGCGATGGCGATGAGCGCAAGTGCAGCAATCAATCGGCGGATGGCCCGACGCTTGACCGGATCCTGCGTCGGGGGCTGAGGCTGCGGCTTCGCTTGGGCCATGGACGAAAGCAAGGGTGGGGAATGGCAACGATGCTATCACCCGCGTGCGCGCCGCGGGGGATCCCGGCATGACGTTCGGAAATCTTTGCCCGCCCGGAAGTGGCATGCTATCCTTATGAATTCCTTGCGAAATAATCTACTTCCGGAGAAATCAATGGCCTTGGAACGTACCCTTTCGATCATCAAACCCGACGCCGTCGCCAAGAATGTGATCGGCCAGATCTACAGCCGCTTCGAGAACGCGGGGCTCAAGGTGATTGCCGCACGCATGACCCAATTGTCCCGGGCGCAGGCCGAAGGCTTCTACGCCGTGCATCGTGCCCGGCCGTTTTTCAACGATCTTGTCACCTTCATGATTTCGGGGCCGGTGATGGTTCAGGTGCTCGAGGGCGAAGGTGCCATCGCCAAGAACCGTGAACTCATGGGCGCGACCGACCCCAGGAAGGCCGACAAGGGCACCATCCGCGCGGACTTCGCGGACTCCATCGACGCCAACGCCGTGCACGGCTCCGATGCCGCCGAGACTGCCCGCGAGGAAATCGCTTACTTCTTCCCGGCGCTCGACGTACTCTCCCGGTGATGCCCGTCAATCTGCTCGAATTCGATCTCGCCTCTCTGGGCGACTGGCTCGCGACTCTGGGCGAGAAGCCCTTCCGCGCCCGCCAGGTGATGCGCTGGGTGCACCGTACCGGCGTCACTGAAGTCGGGCAGATGACCGATCTCTCGAAAGCACTTCGGGCGCGACTCGCGTCCGAAGCAGTGATCGCCTCTCCCCCTGTTCTCAAGGATTCCACCGCCCCCGACGGCACTCGGAAGTGGCTGCTTGACGTCGGGATCGGCAATGGCATCGAGACAGTCTTCATTCCCGAGACGCACCGCGGCACTCTGTGCATCTCGAGCCAGGTGGGCTGCGCGCTCGAGTGCGCGTTCTGCTCGACGGGCCGACAGGGGTTCAATCGCAACCTGACCGCGGCCGAGATCATCGGTCAGTTGTGGTTCGCGAACCGCTCCCTCGGGGCCGATCCCGCCGCCGGCCACCGCCCCATCACGAATGTCGTGATGATGGGCATGGGCGAGCCGCTGGCGAATTTCGACGCTGTCGTCACGGCGATGCGCGTGATGCTCGACGATCACGCCTATGGCATGTCGCGGCGGCGCGTCACGCTCTCCACTTCGGGGATGGTCCCCTGGATCGACCGTTTGCGGGAGACCCTGCCGGTGTCTCTTGCGGTCTCGCTGCATGCGCCTGACGATGCACTCAGGGACCGCCTCGTGCCGATCAACCGCAAGTGGCCCCTCGCCGAGCTTCTTGCTGCCTGTCGTCGATACGTGGACGGCGTCGCAGTCCTGCCGGGCGATGCGGCGGAGGATGACGACGATCCCGATGGCCCGACGTCGGCGATTTCAGCCGGCACCCCCGCGCCCGGAGTGAAATGGCAGCGCGCGGCGTCCCCCCGCGACTTCGTGACGTTCGAGTACGTGATGCTGAAGGGCGTGAACGATTCGGCGGCCCACGCGCGGAAGCTGGTTGCCCTGGTCGATGATCTGCCCTGCAAGTTCAATCTGATTCCCTTCAATCCTTTTCCCGACGGTGGGTTCGAGCGGTCGGGTGCCGACACCGTGCGGGCCTTCCAGGCCATCCTGCTGGAGGCCGGCTTCGTCGCGACGGTACGCAAGACCCGCGGACAGGAGATCGATGGTGCGTGCGGCCAGCTGGCGGGGCAGGTGCGCGATCGGACCCAGCGCGCCAGCCGCAGAGATGGAGCGACGACCAGCGCATGAAAGTCTTCTCCCGAGTCGCGTGGATTCCTCTTGTGCTGTTGGTACTCGGTGCCTGCGGCACCTCCAGCCAGCGAAGCGGCAGTGACGGCGACCAGGCGGGCAGCCCGCCGAGGTCGGCGCCCCAGCAGTCACCGGCCAGTCCGGCCGAACGGGCACGCGCCCACACCGATCTTGGGGTCGGTTATCTCCAGGTCGGGCGCTTCGCCGTGGCGCTGCAGGAGTTGAACGAGGCGCTGGCCGCCGATCCGAACTTCGTGCCGGCCCACAACGGTCTGGGACTCCTTCACATGGAACTGCGCGAGGACGTCAAGGCCAAGGCGAGTTTCGAGAAGGCGCTGCGGATCGATCCGAATGACTCGGAGACGAACAACAACTACGGGCTGTTCATCTGCACGCGAGGCAAACCGAAGGAGTCCATCAAGTACTTCCTCGCGGCGCTCAAGAATCCGCTGTACGCGACGCCGGAGGATTCCTTCGTGAATGCGGGCATCTGCTCGCGACGTGCAGGGGATGTCGCCACGGCACAGCTCTATTTCGAACGGGCGCTCGCCAGCCAGCCCAATGACGGGCGGGCGCTCGTGAACCTGGCCCAGATCCACCAGGAGCACAAGCAGTTCAATCTCGCGCGCTCCTATCTGAACCGCTACATGCAAAGCATCAAGGCACCCGATGCAGGCACCCTGTTGCTCGGTGTGCGCATCGAACAGGCGCTCGGCGATCGGGCTGCGGTGATGTCCTACGGCGCACAGTTGCGCGAGCGGTTTCCGGATTCACCGGAGCTGCGGCAGTTCAACGAGGAAAAGTACGAATGAACGATGTGGTGCTCGAGGGCGGTTCGACCGAGCCCGTGGAACCCGGCCGGCCGGTCGCGCCGGGCGCGCTGCTTCGTGAGGCGCGGGAGCGGCAGGGGCTGAGTCTTGCGGATGTTGCGCGGCACCTGAAGCTTTCCCAGCGACAGGTGGATGCGATCGAAAAAGACAACTTCGCCGCGTTGCCCGGACCGGTCTTCGTACGCGGGTTCATGCGCAACTACGCGCGCCTCGTGGCACTCGACGCGGCAGTACTGGTGGCCGCTGCCGAGGCGACGCCGGGGTTCCCGCTGCCGCCTGCCTCGGCCACGAGTCAGACGGTGTCGCAGCCTGTCGTAACGAGTGCCGCAAAGGCCCGTCGGGACGGCCCCCGTGGCAAGCGGGCATGGTGGCCGGTCACGGCCGTGCTGATCGTCGCGGCGATTGCGTTGATGTATTTCCGCGGGCACGAAACGGCCGTCGAACCGGCACCCACCGAGGTTTCTCTGGGAATCGAGTCCCCCGACGCCGATCCGACCCGACCCGAGTGGGCCAGCGGCAGTCCCGATTCCAACGGGGCCTCGCCGGCCACCCCGTCGGAGGCACCTGCGACGACGCCTGGCACCGCCCAGCCCGCGCCACCTGCATCTGCTTCGACGGTGACCGGGACCACGAGCCTGCCCGTTTCCCCGGCTACGATTCCGGCGACGACCACCGGTGGCCCGCAGACCGCCGCCTCCGGCACCCGTGGAGATCCCACGGCCGTCGGCGAGAGTTTCGCCTCGGCTTCCGTGGGCGGAGGCTCCGGCAGTGGCGAGGTCCGGCTCAATTTCGCCCGGGACGCGTGGGTGGAGGTGAAGGACGCGACGGGCAGCATCGTGTTCTCACAGCTCAACACGGCCGGCAGCGAGCGCATCGTGCGGGGGCAGCCGCCGTTCCAACTGGTGGTGGGCAACGCCTCGGGTGTCACGGTGACCTACAACGCACGCGAGGTGGATCTCGCACCGCACACGCGCACGGACGTGGCGCGCATCACGCTGGAGTAGCCCGTGTCCTCCGGTCCCATCCGTCGTCCCTCCCGTCAGGTCCGCGTCGGTCCGGTGGCCGTCGGTGGCGGTGCGCCCATCGTCGTGCAGTCGATGACGAACACCGATACCGCGGACATCCAGGGCACGTACCAGCAGGTCATGGATCTGGCGCTCGCCGGCTCCGAGGTCGTGCGCATCACGGTGAACACCGTCGAGGCGGCGCGTGCGGTTCCCGCCATCCGCGAACGCCTTGACGCCGCCGGATGTGGCGTGCCGCTGGTGGGGGATTTCCATTTCAACGGGCATCGCCTCCTCACGGAGGTGCCCGATTGCGCCGTGGCCCTCGCGAAGTACCGGATCAATCCGGGCAACGTCGGCAAGGGTTCGAAGCGGGACGAGCAGTTCGCGACCATGATCGAGATGGCATGCCGTCATGATCGCCCGGTACGCATCGGCGTGAACTGGGGAAGCCTCGATCCGGAACTGCTCGCACGGATCATGGACGAGAATGCCCGTCTGCCGAAGCCCAAGGAGGCCGCCGAGGTCACGCGCGACGCGCTCGTGGTGTCGGCGCTCGAGAGCGCGGCGCGTGCGGAGCAGCTCGGCCTGCCCCGCGACAGGATCCTTCTCTCCGCGAAGGTCAGCGGGGTGCAGGATCTCATCCGCGTGTATCGCGATCTCGCCGCGCGCTGCGACTACCCCTTGCATCTCGGGCTCACCGAGGCGGGCATGGGCTCCAAGGGGATCGTGGCGTCGACCGCCGCGATGGCCGTGCTGCTGCAGGAAGGCATCGGCGACACGATCCGTGTGTCGCTGACGCCCGAACCGGGCGGCGACCGGACTCGCGAGGTCATCGTCGCCCAGGAGATCCTGCAGACGATGGGCCTGCGAAGCTTTGCGCCCATGGTGATTGCGTGCCCCGGCTGCGGTCGCACCACCAGCACGGTCTTCCAGGAACTCGCGGCGCGCATCCAGAGCTATCTCCGCAGCCAGATGACGGTCTGGAAGACCCGCTATCCAGGGGTCGAAACCATGCACGTCGCCGTGATGGGCTGCGTGGTGAACGGCCCCGGCGAGAGCAAGCACGCGGACATCGGGATCAGCCTGCCGGGTTCGGGTGAATCGCCGGTTGCACCGGTCTATGTGGACGGGCGCAAGACCGTGACTTTGAAGGGCGCCGCGATCGCGGAGGAGTTCCAGGCGATCGTCGAGGACTACGTGCAGCGGCGCTTCGGTGGCAGCGTTCCGGACCGGTCCGAGGCGGCGAGCGCAACCCACAGGGCCGGCGCATGATCGGCACCGCGCGGCCCCGAAGGCTCGGAGCGCGATGAGCGATTCCATCCAAGCCATCCGGGGCATGAACGACATGCTGCCGGACGAGTCCCCCGTCTGGGAACGCTTCGAGGCCATCGTCCAGGATTGGCTTCGTCGCTATGGTTACCGCCAGATCCGCATGCCGATTCTCGAACGCACGGAACTGTTCGTGCGGTCGATCGGCGAGGTCACCGACATCGTCGAGAAGGAGATGTACACCTTCACCGACCGGCTGAACGGCGACAGTCTCACGTTGCGTCCGGAAGGCACGGCATCGTGCGTGCGGGCGGCACTCCAGCACAACCTGCTGTACAACGGTCCGCAGCGACTCTGGTACGCGGGCCCGATGTTCCGCCACGAGCGGCCGCAGAAGGGACGGTACCGCCAGTTCCATCAGGTGGGTGTCGAGGCGCTCGGTCTCGGCGGGGCCGATGCCGATGCGGAGTTGATCGTGATGGGCGCCCGACTCTGGCGCGATCTCGGGCTCGACCGCATCTCTCTCGAGATCAACACGCTCGGCTCCTCCGAGGCACGGCTGCGGTACCGTGCGCGGCTCGTGCAGTATCTCGAACGGCACATCGATGCTCTCGACGAGGATGCACGCCGCCGCATGCACACCAACCCGCTGCGGGTCCTCGACAGCAAGAACCCGCAGATGCAGGCGCTGATCGGGGCGGCGCCGCGCCTGCTGGACGATCTGGACGAGGAATCCCTCCAGCACTTCGAGAACGTGCAGCGGCTCGTGCGGCTCTCCGGTGTGAATTTCACGATCAATCCCAGGCTCGTGCGTGGCCTCGACTACTACAATCGGACGGTGTTCGAGTGGGTCACCGATGCGCTCGGCGCCCAGGGAACGGTATGCGCTGGCGGCCGCTACGACGGGTTGATCGAACAGATCGGCGGAAAGCCTGCGCCGGCCGCAGGATTCGCGATGGGGGTGGAGCGGCTCATCGCCCTGATGGCCGGTGGCGCCATGCCGCAGCCATGGCTCGACGTCTATGTGGTCTGGAGCGGTTCGCAGGCCGAGGCGCACGCATGGCGGGTGGCGGAGCGACTGCGCGACGGCGGGCTCAACGTGTCGATGCATCACGGTGGTGGCAGTTTCAAGTCCCAGATGAAGCGCGCGGACGGCAGTGGTGCCCGCTTCGCGGTGATCGTGGGAGACGACGAGGCGCAGGCGGAGGAGGCGACTCTCAAGCCGCTGCGCGAACAGCGGGAACAGGCGCGGGTGCGGGTCACCGACCTGATGGCGCTCATCAAGGGGTAGGGGAGACATGGCGGTCTACGATCTGGAAGAACAGGAAAGCATCGACAACCTGAAGGCGTGGTGGGGGCAGTACGGCCGCCTGCTGATCGCTGCCGTGCTCGCCTTCGTCGTCGGTGTGGCGGGCGTGCAGTTCTGGCGCCACCACAAGGAACAGAAGGCGATCGAGGCCGCCACGGCGTTCATCGCGCTCGAGGAGGCCGCCAGGGCGGGGGACGCCAAGAAGTCCGTGGAGCTCGCGCGCAAGATCTCGGTCGATTTCGATGGCACGACCTACAGCGCCCGCGGCGCTGTTCTCGCCGCCCGGGCGAGTTTCGACGCCGGTGACGCAGCCACTGCTGCCGAACTGCTGCGCTCCGCGGCGGCCTCGGCGAAGGAAGAGCCCGTCAAGGCACTCGCGAACCTCAGGTTGTCGGCCGTGTTGCTCGATCTCGGCAAGTACGACGAGGCACTCGCGGCGGTGGGCTCCCCGCCTTCCGAGGCGTTTGCGGCGTTGTTCGCGGACGCCCGTGGGGACATCTACGTGGCTCAGGGCAAGATCGTCGAGGCGAAGAGCGCATACCAGGCGGCGCTCGACAAGCTTCCCAAGACCAACGGCTGGCGCAACGTCGTCGAGATCAAGCGCGACGCGCTCGGAGGTCAGTGACCATGCATCGCGCGCGCGGGCTCGTCCTGTCTTTCGCGATCCTGGTCGGCGCCTGCGCGGAAAACACGATGCCTCCGGCCGAATTGACGACGTTCAAGCCGGCGGTGAAGCTGAGCGTTGCCTGGAAGACCCGCATCGGCGATTCCGGCCCCTACGAGTTCTCGCCCGCCGTCTGGGAGGGCGATTTCTTCGCCGCCGACGCCGACGGCGAGCTCGTCCGGATCGACGGCGCGAACGGCCGGATCAAGTGGCGGATCGACACGAAGGTCGCCCTTTCCGGCGGCGTGGGTGCCCGTGACGGTCTGGTCCTGGTCGGCACGACGCAGGGCGAGGTGCTCGCCTACGGCACGGACGGCAAGTCGCGCTGGCGTACCCGCGTGTCGAGCGAAGTGCTCAGCCCCCCGAAGCTCGCCGACGGCATCGTGGTCGTCCGCTCCGGTGACGGGCGGATCGTCGGCCTGGACGCCGCCACGGGCGCGACCTCCTGGGAGTACCTGCCATCGATGCCGCCTCTGATTCTGCGGGTGGCGACCGGTGTGACCCTCCACGACGGCGTCGTCTATGCAGGTTTCCCGGTGGGGCGCATGGTGGCCTTGCGGATCGCGAACGGCACGCTGCTGTGGGAGGCCGCGGTGGCGCAACCGCGTGGCGAAACCGAACTGGAGCGTGTGACCGACGTCGTCGGTGCGCCGGTCGTGGAGGCAGGGCAGGCCTGCGCCATCGCGTACCAGGGGCGGATCGGTTGCTTCGATGCCGCGCGCGGCTCGCTAACCTGGGCCCGCAATGCGTCGAGCGTGTCGGGTCTGGCGGGCGACGACGCCGCCTTCTACTACGTCGACGAAGCAGCGACGGTCTTCGCGGTCGACCGGACCAGCGGGGCGAGTCTCTGGAAGCAGGATGTGCTTGCCCGCCGCAAGCTTGGTGCGCCCGCGCGGCTCGGGCGTCATCTGGTGGTCGGTGACCTGGAAGGCTATGTCCACGTGTTCGACCGGGACGATGGCCGTCTCGTCGGGCGCTCCAGCACGGACGGAGGCCCGATCACCGCAGCCCCCATTCCCATCGGAGAAGGCAATTTCGTCCTGCAGACGCGCGAAGGCAATCTGTACGCGATGACGCTGCGCTGAACCGGGTGACCCTCTTCTTGCAGGTACCGCAACCATGAAGCCGACCGTCGTGATCGTCGGCCGTCCGAACGTCGGGAAGTCCACGCTCTTCAACCGCCTCACCCGAAGCCGCGATGCCCTGGTGCACGACCAGCCCGGGCTGACCCGCGATCGACACTACGGGCAGGGGCGGGTGGGCGGCAAACCGTACATCATCGTCGACACCGGCGGACTCGAACCGGTCGTGAAGGAGGGCATTCTTCACGAGATGGCTCGCCAGACCCGGCAGGCGGTCGACGAGGCCGACGCGATCATCATGCTGGTCGATGCCCGCCTCGGACTCTCGCCCCACGATCGGACGGTGGCTGAACAGCTCCGCCGGACCGGTCGCAGGCTGTGGCTCGCTGTCAACAAGGCGGAGGGGATGCGTTCCGAGAACGCGGGCGCCGAGTTCCACGAACTCGGACTGGGAACGCCGCTCGCGATCTCCGCCGCCCACGGCGACGGGGTTCGCGAACTGATGGAACTCGTGCTGGGCGAACTGCCATCCGTGCCCGAGGAGCCGTTGTCACGGCATCCGCGCATCGCAGTCGTGGGGCGCCCGAACGTCGGCAAGTCGACGCTGGTGAACGCCATCCTGGGCGAGGAGCGCATGATCGCGTTCGACCAGCCTGGAACGACCCGCGACAGCATCTACGTCGATTTCGAGCGCCACGGAAAGCCTTACACCATCATCGACACCGCCGGCCTCAGGCGGCGCGGGCGGGTGGATGAAGTGGTCGAAAAATTCTCGGTGGTGAAGACGCTTCAGGCCGTGGAGGATGCCAATGTGGTCGTCCTCGTCCTCGATGCGCGCGCCGAGATCGCCGACCAGGACGCGCACATCGCCGGTTTCGTGCTCGAGGCCGGACGTGCTCTCGTCGTCGCCATCAACAAGTGGGACGGTCTGCCTGAAGAGAACCGCGAGCGGGTCAAGCGGGACTACGCCCGCAAGCTCGCTTTCCTCGACTTCGCCCGGGTGCACCACGTGTCCGCGTTACAGGGGGCTGGCATCGGCGCCGTGCTGGGATCGGTCAACGGCGCGTACGCCGCAGCGATGGCCAAGCTGCCGACGCCCAAGCTGACGCGGGTGCTCATGGAGGCTGTGGCCCGTCAGCAACCGCCCAGGCACGGCCTCACCCGCCCCAAGTTGCGCTATGCGCACCAGGGCGGCTCGAATCCTCCGCTCATCGTGGTCCACGGAACGGCCCTGGACGACATGCCCGCCAGTTACAAGCGCTACCTCGAGCGTCGGTTCATGGAGGCCCTGGAACTCCAGGGCACACCGCTTCGCGTGGTGTTCCGCCAGGGCAACAATCCGTTCGATCGTCGGGACTGATAGCCGCGTCCATGGTCGGGAGGGAGGCTCCAGGGCGCCCGGCCCCCCGCGGATCAGGGTGCGAACGGCATGGGCTTAGGGAAAGCGCGCCTTAACTTGCCGCCAGAATTGAAGTAGAGTCGTTTCGAAGTTCGTTCACCACACTTTCTCCCCAGGAGATCCGACCATGAGTGGTAAAGGGCAGTTGCTACAAGACCCGTTCCTGAACACGCTTCGCAAGGAGCACGTTCCGGTCTCCATCTATCTCGTGAACGGGATCAAGCTGCAAGGCCAGATCGAGTCGTTCGACCAGTATGTGGTGCTGCTCAAGAACACGGTCACGCAGATGGTCTACAAGCACGCGATCTCGACAGTGGTGCCGGCACGGCCGGTGAATTTTTCCACCGATCCGCCAGCGGAGAGCTGAGATCCGGGCGCCAGTGAAGCTCCAGCGGCATCGGGCGAGGCTCCGGCAGCGCGTGGTATCCGGGTCCACCCACCTCCCGGTCGTTGCGAGCGGCCCTCGACCGGATCCGGGCATCGGGGTGAGCTGACCGATGTTCGAGCGCCCGAGCGGTGGCGACGACGCCGTCGTCGTGAGTCTCATGAACGGAAAGCCCGAGGCGGATGCGGCTGTGGCGGAATTGCGCGAACTCGCGCGCAGCGCGGGTGTCCGCTCCGTCGCCGAGATATCCGGCCGGTCCACGCAGCCCAATCCCGCGACCTTCGCCGGCAGCGGCAAGGTCACCGAGATCGCCGATGCGCTCCAGGCGACGGGCGCCGGACTGGTCATCTTCAATCACGAGTTGTCGCCGGGGCAGCAACGCAATCTCGAGAAGGCGCTGGGCTGCCGGGTGCTCGACCGGACGACGCTGATCCTCGACATCTTCGCCCAGCGTGCCCAGAGCCACGAGGGCAAGCTGCAGGTGGAACTCGCACAGCTTCAGCACCTCGCGACGCGTCTTGTCCGCGGCTGGACGCATCTGGAAAGGCAGAAAGGCGGCATCGGATTGCGCGGGCCCGGAGAGACGCAGCTCGAGACCGACCGGCGGCTTCTCGCGAAGCGGGTGAAGTATCTGCAGGATCGCCTGGCGAAGCTCCGCAAGCAGCGCGATGTCCAGCGCCGTCAGCGCGACCGCAACGAGATTCCGTCCGTCTCCCTGGTGGGTTACACCAATGCGGGAAAGTCGACGCTCTTCAATGCGCTGACCCACACCGGGACGTACGCGGCCGACCAGCTCTTCGCGACCCTCGACACCACCTCGCGTCGGGTGCACACGGGCCGCGGGATGATCGTGCTCTCGGACACCGTGGGGTTCATCCGGCAGCTGCCGCACACGCTCGTAGAGGCCTTCCGCGCCACGCTCGACGAGACCGCACGGGCCGATCTTCTGCTGCACGTCGTCGATGCCTCGAGTCCCGACCGCGACGCGCAGATTCGCGAAGTCGACAGCGTTCTTGCCGAGATCGGCGCGAACGAAGTGCCGCAGCTCAAGGTCTTCAACAAGCTGGATCTGACCGGGCTCGCTCCAGGGGTCGAGATGGGTGACTGTGATACCATCGCGGCCGTCCGTCTGAGCGCTGTGACAGGCGCGGGACTGGAGCATCTCAGGGCTGTTCTCGACCAGCTCGCCGCACCGTCGGGTGCGACACCCCCCGATGGTCGTCTGGAAGCGGCATGACCGGATACTTCGACGCTTTTTCGATTCTTCCGAGCATCAGCCGCGACGCCGGGCGACCGGAATGGCAGCAAACCACAGGAAAGGTAGCGAATGGCACTGAATGATCCCCAATGGGGCAGGCGCCGTGGGGAAGGACCGCCCGATCTCGACGAGATCTGGAACCGGTTCAACCAGAAGCTTGCCGCACTCTTCGGAGGCAAGCGGCCAGGGGGCGGTGGCCCGCAGGACGGTGGCCGGCAGTTCGGTGGCGGTGCCGGAATCCTCGCAGCCCTCGTGGTGCTGGTCTGGCTGGCGAGCGGCTTCTACATCGTCGATGCGGGGCAGAAGGGCGTCGTCACCCGCTTCGGAAAGTTCGTCGAGACAACGGATCCCGGGCCGCGTTGGCATCTTCCATACCCCATCGAGGCCGCCGAGGTCGTGAACGTCTCGGGCGTCCAGACCGTCGAGGTCGGTTACCGCAACGACGTCCGGAGCAAGGTTCCAAAGGAATCGCTGATGCTCACTGACGACGAGAACATCGTCGACCTGCAGTTCGCCGTGCAGTACGTCCTCAAGGACCCGACGGAGTACCTCTTCAACAACCGCAATCCGAACGAAGCGGTCAAGCAGTCAGCCGAGGCCGCCATCCGGGAGATCGTGGGCAAGTCCAAGATGGACTTCGTACTCTACGAAGGGCGTGAGCAGATCGCCATCGACGCCCGCAAGCTGATGCAGTCCATCCTCGATCGGTACAAGACGGGGGTGAGCATCAGTCAGGTAACGATGCAGAACGCGCAGCCGCCCGAGCAGGTCCAGGCGGCGTTCGCCGACGCCGTCAAGGCGAACCAGGATCGCGAGCGCCAGAAGAACGAAGGCGAGGGCTACGCGAACGACATCGTGCCGAAGGCACGCGGCACCGCGGCGCGGCTCATGCAGGAATCGGAGGCCTACAAGCAACGGGTGATCGAGAATGCCCGGGGCGAGGCCGCGCGGTTCACCGAGGTGCTCGCCGAGTACCGCAAGGCGCCCGGCGTGACCCGTGAACGCTTGTATCTCGACGCGATGCAGCAGGTGCTTTCGTCATCCAGCAAGGTCCTGGTCGACCAGAAGTCGGGAAGCAATCTGCTCTACCTGCCTCTGGACAAGATCATGCAGATGAGCGGTGCCGACGCCGCGGCAGCCAAGACACCCCAGGCAGCCGAGTCCGTTCCGGTCGCGCCGCCGACACAACCGGAAGCAGCCGGCGTGAGATCGCGCGAGTCGTTCCGCGGTCGGGAACGGGAGGCCCGCTGAATATGAACAAGCATCTCGGAACTGCATTGCTCGTTGCGATCGCCGGGCTGATCCTGATCAGCGTCTCGGTCTTCACCGTCGACGAGCGCCAGAGCGCCATCGTGTTCCGCCTCGGCGAGATCGTGGCCAGCCACGACAAGCCAGGCTTGTATTTCAAGCTCCCGATCATCGATCGCGTCCGCCATTTCGATTCGCGGATCCTGACGATCGACACCGACGATCCCGATCTCTTCCTGACTTCCGAGAAGAAGAACGTCCTGGTCGACTCCTTCGTGAAGTGGCGGATCATCGACGTGAGGCAGTACTACGTCAGTGTGCAGGGGGACGAGACCCGCGCTGCGATCCGCCTCACGCAGACCGTGAACGACACGCTGCGCGCGGAGTTCGGCAAGCGCACCATCCATGATGTGGTCTCCGGGGAACGCGACGACATCATGAACGTGATGCGCGAGAAGGCCGACGGCGATGCGCGAAAGATCGGCGTCCAGGTGATCGACGTGCGGTTGAAGCGCGTCGACCTGCCGCAGGAGGTGAGCGATTCCGTGTACGGCCGCATGCAAGCCGAGCGGACGCGGGTGGCGAAGCAGCTGCGATCTCTCGGCACCGAGGAGTCCGAGAAGATCCGCGCCGACGCCGACCGTCAGCGGGAGGTGCTCATTGCGGAGGCCTATCGCGATGCCCAGAAGATCAAGGGTGAGGGCGATGCCAAGGCGTCGTCGATCTACGCGAGCGCCTTCCAGTCCGATCCCGAGTTCTTCGCCTTCTATCGCAGCCTCGAAGCGTATCGCCAGAGTTTCAAGAACAAGGGCGACGTGCTCATCCTCGATCCGAGCAGCGATTTCTTCAAGTACATGAAGGGTGCCGGTGGCGGCGGTCGCCGCTGAGCATGTTGGGTCCAGGCCTGTCAGGAGGAGGTGCGTGTCCGATACGCTCATGACTGCCTTCGCACTGATGCTGATCCTGGAGGGGCTGATGCCCTTCCTCGGACCGCAGGCCTGGCGCAACACCTTCCGCCGACTGATCGAGTTCTCCGACGGTCAGCTCCGGTTCATCGGGCTGTCCTCCATGCTGATCGGATTGCTGCTCCTCGCGCTGATGCGCGGCTGACGCCTCCCGACCCCGACCACAGAATGATGACCAACTGGATACTGCCGGAGTACGTCGAGGACGTCCTTCCCGGAGAGGCGAGGCGGGTCGAGGCGCTGCGACGCCGACTGCTCGATCTCTTCGTGGCGCATGGCTACGAGCTCGTCATGCCCCCCATGTTCGAGTATCTCGAATCCCTGCTCACCGGCACCGGGCGCGACCTCGATCTCAAGACCTTCAAGCTCGTCGACCAACTGTCCGGTCGGATGATCGGCCTTCGAGCGGACATCACGCCGCAGGTGGCCCGGATCGACGCCCATCTCCTGAACCGGCCCGGTGTCACGCGGCTCACGTATTGCGGCACGGTGTTGCATGCCCAACCGAACGGGATGTCGCGGACACGCGAGGTCCTGCAACTCGGCGCCGAGATCTACGGCCACGCGGGCGTCGAGAGCGACATCGAGATCCAGGGGCTGATGCTCGACGCGCTGGCGGCGGCAGGTGTCCAGGGTGTGCATCTCGATCTCGGCCATGTGGGGCTCTTTCGAGCGATCTGCCGGCGTGCGGAATTCCGTCGCGAGCTCGAGGCGGAGCTGTTTCAGGCGCTTCAGGGCAAGGACGTACCGTCGCTGCGGGAACTGACCCGGGGATTGTCGGGGGATACCCGCGGTGCGCTCCTGTCGCTCACGGAACTCTTCGGTGGTGTCGAAGTGATCGCCGAGGCGAGGCGACGCTTCGCGGGCTGGCCCGAAGTCACGCCCTGTCTCGCCCAGCTCGATTCCATTGCCACTGCGCTCTCATCCAGGGTGGGGGCGTTGCTCGTGGATCTCGCGGAACTTCGCGGCTATCACTACCACAGCGGCATCGTGTTCGCGGCTTACGCATCCGGCAGCGCCAATGCAGTCGTGCAGGGCGGGCGCTACGACGAGGTCGGACAGGCCTTCGGTCGGGCGCGGCCGGCCACGGGTTTCAGCCTCGACCTCCGGGAACTGGCGGCGCTGGCGCCCCCCGATTCCCCGGCAATGCCGGTGCACGCGCCCTACGCGCCGGACGACGCCGGGCTTGCCTCGGAAATCGCGCGTCTGCGTGCGCGCGGCGAGATCGTCATCGACAGCCTGCCGGGCGCGGCTGCTGCTCCGACAGGCGGAACGATCGACGGCATTCGCACCCTTCAGCGTGTCGATGGTCGCTGGCAGATCATCCACGCGGCGGGTGACGAAGCCGCAACTTCACTCGACACGGAACATCGGTAATGGCGCGCAATGTGGTGGTGATCGGCACCCAGTGGGGTGACGAAGGGAAGGGCAAGGTCGTCGACCTCCTGACGGATCTCGCCCAGGGAGTGGTGCGCTTCCAGGGCGGCCACAATGCCGGTCACACGCTGGTGATCGGGGGCAGGAAGACGGTGCTGCACCTCATCCCGTCGGGGATCCTGCGTTCGGGCGTGAACTGCTACATCGGCAACGGTGTGGTGGTTTCGCCCCAGGCCCTGCTCGAGGAGATCGGCACGCTGGAGACTGCCGGTGTCGACATGACGGGGCGTCTTACGATCAGCGAGGCCTGCCCGCTCATCCTCCCGCATCACACCGCCATCGATCAGGCGAGAGAGCGCGCCAAGGGCGAGGCCAAGATCGGGACAACCGGACGCGGCATCGGGCCGGCGTACGAGGACAAGGTCGCCCGCCGCGCGATCCGTCTCCAGGACCTCTTCCATCGCGAGCGGTTCGCCGCGAAGCTGGGCGAGGTGCTCGACTTCCACAACTTCGTGCTGAAGAACTACTTCAACGCGGAGACCGTCGACTTCCAGCGCACGCTCGACGAGACGCTTGCCCTGGCGGGGCGCCTGCAGCCGATGGTGGGTGATGTTCCCCGCCTGCTCTACGAGGCCAACAAGCGGGGTGACCGCCTGCTCTTCGAAGGTGCCCAAGGCACGCTGCTCGACGTCGATCACGGCACCTATCCGTTCGTCACGTCCAGCAACTGCGTGGCGGGGGCGGCTGCGGCCGGCGCAGGTGTCGGTCCGCAATTGCTCGACTACGTGCTCGGCATCACGAAGGCCTACACCACACGCGTCGGCTCCGGTCCCTTCCCGACCGAGTTGTACGACGATCTCGGCAAGCGCATCGCGAGCCGGGGCAACGAGTTCGGCGCCACCACGGGGCGTCCGCGCCGCTGTGGCTGGTTCGATGCAGCGGCGTTGCGTCGTTCCGTCCAGATCAACGGTGTCTCGGGGCTCTGTGTCACGAAGCTCGACGTGCTCGACGGCATGGAGAGCCTGCAGGTCGGGGTGGGTTATCGCGTCGACGGCGAGCGCTTCGACATCCTGCCGGTGGGCGCGGAGTCGCTCGCGCAGTGCGAGCCGATCTACGAGGAAGTGCCCGGGTGGAGCGAGAGCACCGTCGGCGTGAAGGATCACGGCCATCTTCCGGCCTCAGCACGCAGCTATCTCGACGTGATCGCATCGGTCTGTGGCGTTCCGGTCGACATGATCTCGACCGGACCCGATCGCGAGGAAACCATCGTGCTGCGGCATCCGTTCGAATCGGCTGCCGCCTGAACGTGACACCATCGTCGACGCAAGGTCTCCAAGGGCAGATTGCGTCGGCGAAGATTCATGGGTGACGTCGACGCGAAGAAGCGAAGCGGGGCGTTGTTGCATGCGGCGTGCCGGATGCGCAGTTGCCGATGTTCGGGCCGGTCGTTGTCGCACCCGATGTCACACCTCCGGTCGCTCGGAAGCGGTTGTGCCATTCAGGATCTTTCATCCGGGACGTACAACCGACGGGATGTACAACCAAAGGGCCGTACAACCAATCCGGAAGTACAAACAAGAAAGGACTTTCGAATGAAAGTCCTTGGATGCGCTGCTTGATTTCGATGCCTGTTTTCGATGCATCATTCCGTTGCTGGTGCCGAGAAGAGGACTCGAACCTCCACAGGGTTGCCCCCGCCAGGACCTGAACCTGGTGCGTCTACCAATTCCGCCATCTCGGCCAGCGGGGGCAGAATTTATCTGCAAAGCCGCGCTACTGTCAAACCAAAACTGCAGGAAAACGAACAATGGCGCGAGCCACAGACAAGTCAGTGAAACCGGCCGGCAGCAAGCCAGCCAAGCGCACCAAGGCGCTGCGGTATTCCGATCCGCATCTCGAGCGCGAGCGCGAGAAGTACGAGAACCCTTTGCCGTCGCGCGAGTTCATCCTCCAGGTGTTGGCAGATGCCGGTCAACCGTTGTCGCCCGCGGCGCTCGGCGACATGCTTGGCATCTTCGACGAGGAGGGCGATGCGTTCTCGCGGCGACTCCAGGCGATGGGCCGCGAAGGCCAGGTGATGATCAACCGCAAGGGCGCCCTGTGCGTCGCGGAGAAGCTTGAACTGGTCGCGGGCGTCGTGCAGGGGCATCCGGAGGGCTACGGGTTCTTCGTCCCCGACGGTGAAGGTGAGGACATGTTCCTCTCGCCCGGTGAGATGTCGAAGGTCATGCACGGCGACCGCGTCATGGCGCGCCAGGTGGGCATCGATCGTCGTGGACGCGCGGAAGGTGCGGTGGTGGAGATCCTCGAGCGACGCACCCAGGAACTCGTCGGGCGCTTCGTCCTCGAGCACGGTATCGCGCTCGTCTCGGCATCCGATCGGCGCGTCTCCCACGACATCCTGATCCCCGCCGAGGGCCGCGGCGACGCGAGGCCCGGCCAGATCGTCGTCGTGCGCCTGGTGCAGCAACCGTCCCGGAACGTGGCACCCATCGGACATGTCATCGAAGTCCTCGGAGACTCGACCGACCCCGGGATGGAGATCGAGATCGCGGTGCGCAAGCACCAGATGCCCCACGTGTTCTCCGCCGCGGCGCTGGCACAGGCCGAGGGCGTCGGTGACGTCGTCGGCAAGCGCGACATCCGCGGCCGCGTGAACCTGCGCGATCTGCCGCTCGTCACCATCGACGGCGAGACCGCGCGGGACTTCGACGATGCGGTGTACTGCGAGGTCCAGGGGAAGGGATTCAAGCTTTACGTCGCGATCGCGGACGTCAGCCACTACGTCCGTCCCGGCGACGCCCTCGATGTCGAGGCCGAGGAGCGTGGCAACTCGGTCTATTTCCCGCGCCGCGTGATTCCGATGCTCCCCGAGGCCTTGTCGAACGGGATCTGCTCTCTCAACCCGTCCGTGGACCGGCTGTGCATGGTCTGTGAGATGGACATCGGTCCGAAGGGCGACATCGTCAAGTACGCCTTCCATCCCGCGGTGATGCATTCGAAGGCGCGCCTCACGTACAACCAGGTGTGGGCCGCGTTGAGCGATCCGGCCTCCGACGCGGCGAAGCAACTGGCGCCGCTGCTGCCGCATCTGCAGGCGCTCGAGCGGCTCTTCCATGTGCTGCTGAAGGCGCGTGAGCGGCGCGGAGCGATCGACTTCGAGACGATCGAAACGCGCATGGAGTTCGGCGACGACGGCAAGATCAAGGACATCCTCCGCGTCGAGCGCAACAACGCGCACCGGATCATCGAGGAGTGCATGCTCGCTGCGAACGTGTGCGCCTCGGACTTCCTGCAGGGTCACGAACACCCGGCGCTGTACCGGGTGCATGAAGGTCCGACCGAGGAGAAGCTGACCCGGCTGCGCGAGTTCCTGGCGGAGTTCGGTCTGCAACTCGGCGGTGGCGACGAGCCGCACGCGAAGGACTACGCGAAGCTCCTCGCGTCCCTCGCGGGGCGGCCCGATCGCGAACTGCTGCAGACCGTGATGCTGCGATCCCTGCAGCAGGCGCAGTACAGCCCCGAGCCCAAGGGCCACTTCGGACTGGCGTACGAGTCGTATACGCACTTCACGTCGCCGATCCGTCGCTATCCGGACCTCGTCGTGCATCGTGCCATCCGCGCCGTGCTCGCGGGCGATCGACTCCGCTCCCGGGATCTCGTCGAGCTCGGCCGCCACTGCTCGCAGACCGAGCGCCGCGCCGACGAGGCTTCGCGCGACGTCGAGTCGTGGCTGAAGTGCTACTACATGCGCGACCGCGTGAACGAGGTGTTCGACGGGACCGTGAGCGGTGTGGCGTCCTTCGGCATCTTCGTCGCGCTCGACGCCGTCTACGTCGAAGGGATGGTGCACGTGTCCGAGCTCGGCGAGGACTACTTCAAGTTCGATGCGGCCCGTCACCAGATGCTCGGCGAGCGCACGGCCAAGCGGTACCGGCTGGGCGATCGTCTCCGCGTGAAGCTGGTGCGTGTCGATCTCGAACGCTCGCGCCTCGACTTCGTCCCGGTGGACGGCCGCGACCGATGAGTCGACGCGATGGTGGCCGGCGCGACGCCCGCGGCGGACCGAGATCATCCGGACAATCGATCCCCGTGTCGTCCGGCGCGCCGAGGCTCGTCTACGGCTTTCACGCCGTGAGCGCCCGACTGCGCCAGCGGCCGGAGTCCATCCTCGAGCTGTTCGCCGCCTCGGCGCGGCGCGATCCGCGGATGCAGTCTCTCCTCGATGTCGCGGCCCGTCAGGGGGTGCGTGTCTCCGATGTCTCCCCCGAGCGGCTCGACGGCATGCTCCCCGGCATCCGCCATCAGGGCGTCGCCTGCTCGGTCGACGCCAGCGAGCGGCCCCTCGACCTCGACGACGTGCTCGACAGCGTGGAGGGTGACCCGCTGCTGCTCGTGCTGGACGGCGTCCAGGACCCCCACAACCTCGGCGCCTGCCTGCGTTCTGCGGACGCCATGGGCGCGCATGCAGTCGTGGCCCCGAAGGACCGCGCCGTGGGCATGACGCCGGTCGTCGAGAAGGTTGCGAGCGGTGCCGCGGAAACGACACCCTATGTGATGGTCACGAATCTCGCGCGCACGCTCGTCGAACTGCAGGAGCGTGGTCTCTATGTGGTGGGCCTGGCCGGTGAGGCCGACACCGATCTGCATGCGGCACCGTTGAGCGGGCCCCTCGCACTCGTGCTCGGCGCGGAGGGCGATGGCCTTCGACGACTCACGCGGGAGCGGTGCGATGCGCTGGTCCGCGTCCCGATGTCCGGCTCCGTCGAAAGCCTCAACGTGTCGGTCACGGCGGGCATCTGCCTGTACGAGGCGGCACGGCAGCGGCGGGCTGCAAGCGCGAAAAGTCCGAAAAAGACTTGATCGACAACGCGTTACTTCTATAATGCGCGGTTGGTTTCCTTGCTCTACCGGTACGCCCATGCCGGAGGGCTTCATCCACAAGGAGAGTTCATGAGGCACTACGAGATTGTTTTCATCGTGCACCCCGATCAGAGCGAGCAAGTGCCCGCGATGATCGAGCGGTACCGCACCATGGTGACCGCCAAGAACGGCGCGATCCACCGTCTGGAAGACTGGGGCCGCCGGCAGTTGGCGTACCCGATCCAGAAGATCCACAAGGCGCACTACGTTCTCATGAACATCGAGTGCGATCAGGAAGTCCTCGACGAGCTCGAGCACGCCTTCCGCTTCAACGACGCCGTCCTCCGCCACCTCACCATCAGCCGTCCCGGTCCCGACACCGCGCCGTCGCCGATGATGAAGGAAGAGAAGTCCAAGTCGCTCACGCCGCAGTCCGAGGGCGAAGGCGAGGCCAAGCCGGCCGCTCCGGCAGCGGCGGCCTGACGGACCCGTTGGCGGACAACCGGGTCAGGCTCACCGGTCACATCGAGACGATCGACGCGCGGCGGGTCTCCCCCGCGGGCGTTCCCTCGGTGCGTTTCACCCTCCGGCATCGGTCCACGCAGACCGAGGCTGGGCACCCCAGGCAGGTGGACTTCGTGTTCCGGGTGGCGGTGATAGGTGAGCTCGCCGAGGTGGCGGCCAGCATGGAGGCCGGCGCCGATGTCAGCGTGGAAGGTTTCCTCGCACAGTCGAGCAGCCGGAGCAGCTGGCCCGCATTGCACGCAACGGATCTCAGACGGATCTAGAGAACCCAGGAAAGAAGGAATACCGACATGGCATTCGGAAATCGTGGCAAGAATGGCAAGGATCGCAAGAAGGACGACAAGGCCTCGCGTCCGCTGTTCAAGCGTCGCAAGTTCTGCCGGTTCACGGCGGAGAAGATCGCGGAAGTCGACTACAAGGACGTCGAGATCCTGAAGGACTTCATCAACGAGAACGGAAAGATCATCCCGGCCCGCATCACCGGCACGAAGGCGCACTACCAGCGCCAGCTGTCGGCGGCCGTGAAGCGCGCGCGCTTCCTTGCGCTTCTTCCGTACACCGACCTGCATTCCGGGAGGTAATTCGACATGCAGATCATCCTCCTCGAGAAGGTCGTCAATCTGGGGCAGCTGGGCGATGTCGTGAAGGTGAAGGACGGCTACGCTCGCAACTACCTCATCCCGCAGGGCAAGGCGAAGCGCGCGAACGAAGCCAATCTGGCCGAGTTCCAGGCGAAGCGCGCGGAGCTGGAGAAGGCGCAGGCTGCAGCGCTTTCCGCGGCCACCGACACCGCCACGCGCATCGAAGGTCTCACGATCCAGATCGCGCAGAAGGCCGGTGTCGACGGGCGTCTGTTCGGCTCGGTCACGAACCACGACATCGCCGAAGCGCTGCAGGCCCAGGGTTTCGCACTGGAGAAAGGCGCGGTGCGCATGCCCGACGGTCCGCTCAAGATGGTCGGCGATCACAGCCTCACGGTGGTGTTGCACACCGATGTGACCGCAACGATCACGGTGTCGGTGCTCGGAGAGCACTGATATCGCGCAGCCTCCCGCGGTTCGGAGGCCCGGAGAAAGCCACGCGAAAGCGTGGCTTTTTTTTCGTCTCCGTTCCTCTTCCCCACGGGCAGGCGGGGGCGTCGAATCGTGTTCCCGCGCGCCTCGGCCGCGCCGTAGAATCCATGCCCAGACGCGCAAAGCGTCGGCACTCCGAGACCACATCCCATGGCGCAAGCCGTCAGTCATCTGCATTCCGACCCTGCCATCGACAGCATCCGCGTCCCTCCGAATTCCGTGGAGGCGGAGCAGTCGGTGCTCGGCGGTCTGCTGCTGGACAACGGTGCCTGGGACCGCATCGGCGACTTCCTGGGCGAGTCCGATTTCTATCGCGCGGACCATCGGCTGATCTGGCACCACATCTCGAAGATGATCGAGCTGTCGCGTCCGGCCGATGCGCTCACCGTCGCCGAGAGCCTCGAACGCAGCAACGAGCTCGAAGAGGTCGGCGGCCTCGCGTACATCGCAGCGCTCGCGCAGAACACACCGTCTGCAGCCAACATCCGGCGGTATGCCGAGATCGTGCGAGAGCGCGCCGTGATGCGCCAGTTGGCCGCGGTGGGGACGGCCATCGCCGACTCCGCTTACAACCCCGGCGGTCGTGAACCGGGGCAGTTGCTCGACGAGGCCGAGTCGCGCGTCTTCGAGATCGCCGAGGCGGGATCGCGCGGCAAGCAGGGGTTCCTGGCGATGCCGCAGCTCCTCACGCAGGTGGTGGAGCGCATCGACATGCTCTACAACCGAGACAACGCAAGCGATGTCACCGGCGTGCCGACGGGTTACACCGATCTCGATGAGATGACCTCCGGTCTGCAGCCCGGCGACCTCGTCATCGTCGCGGGCCGCCCGTCGATGGGCAAGACGGCGCTTTCGCTCAACATCGCCGAGAACGTCGCGCTCGAGGCGGGCCTGCCGGTTGCCGTGTTCAGCATGGAAATGGCGGCGACGCAGCTGGTGATGCGTCTCATCGGCTCCATCGGTCGGCTCGATCAGCACCGCCTGCGTACCGGCCGCCTGCAGGACGACGACTGGCAGCGCCTCACGCAGGCTGTCGGGCGTCTGAACGACTGCCCCATGCACATCGACGAGACCCCCGCGCTGAACGCGCTGGAAGTGCGGGCCCGTGCCCGTCGCCTGCACCGGCAGTACGGCAAGCTCGGTCTCATCGTGCTCGACTACCTGCAACTGATGTCCTCCAGTTCGCAGGGCGAGAACCGCGCGACCGAGATCTCCGAGATATCCCGCGGACTGAAGGCGCTGGCGAAGGAACTCAACGTGCCGGTCGTGGCGCTCTCGCAGTTGAACCGCAGCCTGGAACAGCGCCCGAACAAGCGACCGGTGATGTCGGACCTTCGCGAGTCCGGTGCCATCGAGCAGGATGCCGACGTGATCCTCTTCATCTACCGCGACGAGGTGTACAACCCGGACAGCCCGGACAAGGGCGTCGCGGAGATCATCATCGGCAAGCAGCGGAATGGTCCCATCGGGACGGTGCGGCTCACGTTCCGCGGCGAGAACACGCGCTTCGAGAACTACGCGAACCCGAACAAGTATTGAGCGGTCGGTGCAACGTCGGGCGCCTCGTTTCCCGCCGCGTGCCGATCCAGGCTTTCCTCCACGAACCTCATTGCGGATGCGCCGATCATGATCTTCCTCGTCCTCGGACTTGTCCTCTTCCTGGGTGTCCACTCGACCCGGATCTTCGCGGAGAACTGGCGCAACCGACAGATCGCGCGGATCGGGGAGGGCGCCTGGAAGGGGTTGTACTCGGTGGCTTCGGTCGCCGGATTCGTCCTCCTCGTGTGGGGCTACGGGCAGACGCGCATCGATCCCGTCGTTGTCTGGAATCCGCCCATCTGGACGCGGCATCTGGCCGCGCTCCTCATGATCCCTTCGTTCGTCCTGGTCGTGGCCGCCTATGTGCCGGGGAACCGCATCAAGGCGGCGGTCGGGCATCCCATGGTGCTCGGCGCGAAGGTCTGGGCGATCGCGCACCTGCTCTCCAATGGTCGCCTGGGTGACATCGTCCTCTTCGGCGCCTTCCTCGTCTGGGCGGTGCTGGACTTCAGCGCGTCGCGTCGTCGCGATCGCGCCGACGGCCGTCGCTACGCGGTGGCGGGGGCGAGTCGCAGCATCATCACCATTGCGGTGGGGCTCGTCGCGTACGGTGTCTTCGCGGCCGTGCTGCACCTCCGCCTCATCGGGGTGAGTCCGTTCGGCTGATCGCATTGACGCTTCGACGGGCCCTCCGGCATATTCGGAAAGGCACGATGCCGCGGCGAACGGGGAGACGAGAATGATGTGGACGCGCCTCATGCAGTCGGTCTGGTCGATGCTCCGCCTGCACGTGCTGCAGCCGGGTAGCGGACCGGTGCCTTGCGATGCCGAGGTCACCGTCGAGGAGGCGCTGGCTGCCGAAGCTGCCCGGTACGCGGCGCAGACGTCCAACGACTTCGCCGCGATGGCGCAGCTTTTCGCCGACGACCTCGTGTACATCCACTCGAGCACGGCCGTCGATACCAAGGCGAGCTTCATCGAATCGATGCGCTCCGGCGCCGTCCGCTATCACCGGATGACGCTGGGCGACGTGACCGTGCGCTGCTACGGCGGGCTTGCCGTCATCAGCGGACGCACTGCGTTCGAGGTGACGGCGCGCGGACAGGCCATGTCGATGGACCTCCTGTTCCACGCGCTCTGGGTGAAGCGGGCATCCGGTCTCCGGTTCGTCTCGTGGCAGGCGACGCGCCTCCCCGCGCAGAGCTGAACCCGCGCACTCCGTGTCACCCGTTCGACCGGTGGTTTCGGTCTTCGCCGGCAAGCGTCGGGACATCCATGGCTGAGGTCGACGAACTCGCGCGGCCGGCGTCGCCGCGCGATCTCTTCCTCACCTTCAACTGGCTCGCGCTCCAGGGTTTCGGCGGCGTGCTCGCCATCACGCAGCGCGTCCTGTGCGACGAGAAGCGCTGGCTCACGGTCGATCAGTTCGTGGAATCGATGGCCGTCGCCCAGGTGCTGCCCGGCCCCAATGTGGTCAACGTCGCGTTGATGGTGGGTGACCGGTTCTTCGGATGGCGCGGTGCGTTCGCCGCCATGGCCGGGATGCTGGTCGTGCCGCTCGTGCTCGTTCTCGCGCTCACCGCGCTCTATGCGCAGTTCTCAGTGCATCCGGCAGTCTCAGGCGCGCTGCGCGGCATGGGAGCGGTATCGGCGGGGCTGATCGTCGGCACGGGGCTCAAGCTCGCCGACGCGCTGCGCCGCAATCCGATGGGCGTCCCGGTGTCCGTCGGGCTCCTGGTGGCGACGTTCGCCGCGGTCGCGGTCATGCGATGGCCGCTGCTCGTGGTGCTGCCGGGCTTCGGGGTGCTTGCCTGCGCATTCGCCTGGCGGCGCCTCGATGGCGAGGCGCGTGCATGAACGCCGGTCCGGATCTCCTCGCGCTGTTCGGCCACTTCCTCGTGTTCTCGCTGCTCTCGATCGGCGGGGCCATCACCGTCGCGCCGGAGATGCACCGGGTGCTCGTGTCCGACATGGGCGCGCTCACCGATGCGCAGTTCACGGCATCGATCGCGATCGCGCAGGCCGCGCCCGGACCCAACATCCTGTTCGTCGCGGTGATGGGGTACCAGGCGGCGGGCCTCGCCGGCGTCGCGGCAACGCTCTGCGGGATCATGCTGCCTGCGACAACGCTCGCGCTCGTCGTCTCGCGCTGGGGCCATGCGCGGCAGGACTGGCGTGCCGTCCGGGCGTTCAAGGCCGGGATGGCGCCCCTCGTGATCGGACTGCTGGTGGCGACGGGATGGATCCTCACTGTGCAGGCACCGGGCTGGTCGCACGTCGTGCTGACGCTTGTCGCCGCGCTTCTCGCGTGGCGCACGCGCGTGCATCTGCTCGCGATGATCGCAGCGGGTGCCGCGCTCGGCGCGCTCGGCTGGGTGTGAGCGCAGAGGGTGTCGACGTCGCGCGGGCTGCCGTACCATCGGACTTCCGAACGGTATCGACCGGGGAGGGGAGCATGACGAAGGGTCTGGACACCCACGAATTGGCGCACTACGGCGAGCGAGGCTACGTGATCCCGTCGTTCCGGCTGCCGGACGATCTGCTTGCACGTCTGCGGCTGGGCGTCGACGGCCTGCTGGCCGGCTACACCGACGTCCCGCAGGAGGACCTCGCGAATCCGCACATGCTCCCACCGTCCCCCGATGGTCGCCCGAACCCGTTCCTCGAGGCCGCCACCCATCCTGGCGTGCTCGATTGCGTGGAAAGCGTGCTCGGTCCGGACCTCGTGCTCTGGATCACGCGCGTGCTGTGCAAGCCGGCCACCATCGGCCGCGAAGTCCCGTGGCACCAGGACGGCGAGTACTGGCCCATGCGTCCGCTCTCGACGTGCTCGGTATGGATCGCCATCGACCCGGTCTCCACCGGCAACGGCTGCATGCGATTCATCCCCGGCTCGCACCGCCGTGACACGCTGTACCGGCACCACGTGACCGACCGCGACGACGTCGTGCTGAAGCTGGAGCTCGATCGCGACCAGTTCGACGAGGCCGACGCGGTGAACGTCGAACTCGATCCCGGACAGGTGTCGCTGCACGATGTGCGCCTCATCCACGGTTCGCTCGCGAACCGCTCGGGCCAGCGCCGTGCGGCGCTCATCCTGCGATACATGCCGGCCTCCGCCCACTACGATCGATCGCTCGTGAAGCGGAGCAGCGGCAGTGCGTTCGACATCGCCGACCAGCCCCTGCTGCTGGTGCGCGGCGCCGATCGCACGGACGGTCGCAACGATTTCGTCCACGGCCACCAGCTCTGGTGGCAACGCTACGCGCGCGGCCTCGCGGTCGCGTCCGGCAGCGTCGGTTGAACCCCGGAACAGGCCCCACAGGAGGCAGGACCATGGCAGACCAGACACCACGACTTCGCGCAGTGGCGCAGGGCAGCCTGCGCGAGCGCGTGAGCGAGGAGGAATGGCAGGTGCGCTGCGATCTCGCGGCGGCCTATCAGCTCGCGGCGCACTTCCGGTGGACCGATCTCATCTACACGCACTTCACCGCGCGCGTGCCCGGTAGCGAGTACATGCTGATCAACCCGTACGGTCTCATGTTCGACGAGATCACGGCATCCTCGCTCGTGAAGATCGACCACGCCGGCAACGTCATCGAGGACGAGACCGGGCTCGGCATCAACTACGCCGGATTCGTCATCCACGGTTGCGTCCACCAGGCGCGCCCCGAGGTGAACTGCGTGATCCACACGCATACGCGTGCGGGCGTGGCGGTGTCGGCGCAGGCCTGCGGTCTGCTGCCGATCAGCCAGCATTCGCTCCGCCACTACGGGATCCTCACGTACCACGACTACGAAGGCATCGCCCTCGAACTCGACGAACGCGAGCGCCTCGCCCGCGATCTCGGCCCCACGTCGAACGCGATGATCCTCCGCAACCACGGCCTGCTGGCCCTGGGGAGTTCCGTGGGCGACGCCTTCGAGACGATGTACTACCTCGACACCTCCTGCCAGATCCAGATCGATGCCATGGCGTCCGGGCGGGTCGATCTGACGTTGATTCCCGAGGACGTCGCGCGGAAAGGTTACGAGCAGTTCCTGGGCGACGGCGGCGCCGAGAACATCAAGGCGTGGGCGGCCCTCACCCGGATGCTCGACCGCAAGGGCATCGACTACCGACGATGACGCGACGACGCAATCGGGCGCAGGGCGCAGCGCCACCGCCCCGGTCCGGGCATCGAACGGCCACCGCGCTCCACCCCGCCATGCACCGCGCCACCGAGCGCGATGCCGAGATGTTCGGTCGTCCGGCCGGTGGCTGGCGGCGGCGATGGTATGAAGTGATCTTCGAGGCGGACACGCCCTCCGGCCGTGCCTTCGATCTCGCGCTGCTGGCAGTCATCGCGGGGAGCGTCGCGGTCGTGATGCTCGACAGCGTCCGCGAGATCGGTGGGAAGCACCGGGACCTCTTCGACGTGATGGAATGGGCCATCACACTGTTCTTCACGCTCGAGTACGTGGCCCGGCTCGCCTGCGTCGACCGACCGCTACGCTACGCCCGCAGTTTCTACGGTGTGGTCGATCTGCTGTCGGTGCTGCCCACGTATCTCGCGATCTTCGTGCCGGAACTCCACGCGCTCATCGACGTGCGCGTACTGCGCCTGCTGCGCGTGTTCCGGATCCTCAAGCTCGCGGCGTACCTCGCGGAGTTCCGCTTTCTCGGCAGCGCGCTCCGGGCGAGCCGCCGGAAGATCCTCGTGTTCCTCTCGGCCGTCGGCATGATCGTCGTGATCATGGGCACCGTGATGTACGTGGTGGAAGGCGAGACGAACGGCTTCTCGAGCATCCCCATCTCCGTCTACTGGGCCGTGACGACGATGACCACCGTCGGCTTCGGCGACATCACGCCCCACACCGATCTCGGACGCCTCATCGCCTCCGCCATGATGCTCATGGGCTGGGGCGTGCTCGCCGTGCCGACCGGCATCGTCACAGCCGAGATGACCAGCATGCGATTCGCCTCGGACGAGGCGGCGCGCTGCGCCTCCTGCGGACATCCCGAGCATCCGGTGGGCGCAAGGTTCTGCCATCAATGCGGGGAATCGATCGGTCCGGACGATGCGGTCGATGTTTGAAATGAACATCGTTCAGGAACTTTGCTATCGTCATGAGGCGTCTCGCAGGCAGGAGCGCGCCCCGATCCGACCCAGGAGAACCCCCATGAAGACCTTCATTCTCGCCGCGGCCACCACGGTCGCCCTCGCATTGGCCGCCCCGGCTTCCGCCCAGGACAAGAAGACCACCCTCAACCTCGACACCGCGAAGAAGATCGCCGCCGGCTGCGTCGCGAAGGCGAAGGCCGAGGGCTGGCGCGTGAACATCGCCATCCTCGACGACGGCGGCAACCTGAAGTACTTCGAGCGCATGGATGGCGCCTTCCGCGGCAGCATCCAGATCGCCCAGTTGAAGGCCAACACCTCGACCATGTTCCCGTTCCCGACGAAGGCCGTCGGCGAGATCGCCAAGAGCGTGCCCGGTATCGCCCACGTGCCCGGTGTCGCCACGTTCGAAGGCGGGCTGCCGATCAAGACCGCCGCCGGCGAGGCCATCGGTGCCATCGGCGTGAGCGGCGTGACGGCCGAGCAGGACGGCATGTGTGCACAGGCGGGGCTCGATGCGGCCGCGGCTGATCTGAAGTAACCGTCCGTCGCGCGGGGCGGGCTGGCCAGGCCCCGCGCCCCTTTCTTTCGGAGTTCTCCATGACCGTCCCCGTCTTCGTCGAAACGCGAGACCGCATCACCCGGATCCGCCTCGACCGGCCGGACAAGAAGAACGCGCTCACGGTCGCCATGTACCAGGCGCTCGCCGACGCACTCCGCGGTGCCGATGCGGATCCTGCAGTCCGTGCGGTGCTCATCCACGGTGAGCCCGACTGCTTCAGTGCCGGCAACGATCTCGCCGACTTCGCGGCACGGCCCGACCAGGGGGACGATGCGCCCGTCGCACAATTTCTGCGCGCGGTCTCGACAGCGGCCAAGCCACTCGTCGCTGCCGTCGGGGGGCCGGCCGTGGGTATCGGCACCACGATGTTGCTCCATTGCGACTTCGTCTACGCAGCGCCCGGGACACGCTTCCAGCTGCCGTTCGTGCGTCTGGGGCTCGTCCCCGAGGCTGCCTCCGGCCTGCTGCTGCCGATGATCGCGGGCTATCAGCGCGCGGCCGAGTTGCTGCTCCTCGGGCGTCCGTTCTCCGCGGAGCAGGCCCTGGCCGCCGGCATCGTGACGGCGATCGTGCCCGCCGACCAACTCCTCGCGCATGCCAACGATGTCGCGTTGGCCATCGCCGCTCTCCCGCCGAAGTCGGTGCAGCTCTCGAAGGCGCTCATGAAGCGCGCGATGGCGGGGCCCGTGGCCGAGCAGATGGCCGAGGAGAGTCGTCACTTCCGCGCCCAGCTTGCCTCCGGCGAAGTGAAGGAGGCGGTGGCCGCGTTCTTCGAGAAGCGACCGGCCGATTTCTCGAAGTTCTGAACGGCAGGGTCGCCGCAGGCGCGGGTGCGTTACCCTCAGCTCCCTTGAAACGCACCGGCCCGCGCCATGCCCCCATCCAGAGAAAAGCTGCTGTCCGGCATCACCGTCCTCGACTTCACCCGCGTGCTGGCGGGCCCGTACTGCACGCGCCTCCTGGCCGACCAGGGCGCGGATGTCATCAAGGTCGAACGCCCGATCGAGGGCGATGAGGTGCGCCACATCGTGCTGCAGCTCGATCCCGGACGCACGGACCAGAGCAGCTACTTCATCCGGCTGAACGCCGGCAAGCGCAGCATCGCCGTCGACCTCGCGCATCCCGACGCGCGCGCCGTGATCCTCGATCTGGTGCGTCGCGCGGATGTCCTCGTCGAGAACTTCTCGCCGGGCGTCATGGCGAAGTACGGGCTCGATCACGCCACCCTCGCACCGTTGCGCCCCGACCTCGTTTACTGCTCCATCTCGGGTTTCGGTCAGACGGGTCCGCTCGCCGGCATGCAGGCGTACGCCCATCTCATCAATGCGATCTCGGGGATGATGGACCTCGAACGCGCAGGCGGTCCCGAACCCCGGGCCGCGTATCTGCAGGCGGCCGACGTGCTTGCCGGCACCCATGCCTTCGGTGCGATCTGCGCGGCGCTCGTCCGGCACGGGCGGACCGGGGAGGGCGCGTGGCTCGATGTATCGATGCTGGAGTGCCTGGTCGGCGCCGACGACATCAACTACGCGGCGCTGCTGAACGGTGGCGTCGTCGAGCGGCGCGCACGCGTCGGCATGGTGGTGCACGAGATCGCCGGCCGGCATATCGCGCTGCAGACGGCGGGCGCGGCGCACCTCTGGGGTCGGATCGTCGCGCTCGCCGGTCGCCCCGAACTCGCCACCGATCCGCGATTCGCCACAGCCCCCGCGCGGCGCGACCACTGGAACGAGTTGCTCCCGGTGCTGCGCGAATGGCTCGACGGCTACGCCAGTGTCGATGACGCCGTGCGCGCACTGTCGGGTGCGCGGATCCCGACGGTGCCCATGCTGTCCCCCGAGGAGGTCGTGATCCACCCGCAGATGGCCGCACGGCAGGCCTTCCCCGAGGTGCCCCACGCGGCGCGCGGCAGCGTGCGCGTGACGGCCTCGCCGTTCCACGTCGACGGCCAGCCCGTGCATCCCGCCGGGGCCGCGCCGCGCGAGGTCGGCGAGCACACGCGCGAGATCCTCGCCGAGGTGGCCGGCTACGACTGCGCTCGCATCGACGACCTCGAAACGCGAGGCGTGGTCTCCCGGCACTGACGGCAGGCGGAGGATTTCGTCGGCGCGGCGATCGTGCGACACTCGACCGACAAGGCCGGAGTCACGCTCGAACGATGATGCACGCCAGCAGGAACCCCATCCGCCCCTCCGCCGTGCATGCCGATGCGGACCCGCGGGGCACGCCGTGAAGATGCCGCGCCGCAATCTCGCCTTGCGGCTGCTCGAAGCCCGCGAGACGGTGATGCGCCGGTTCCGGCCACTCATCGCCGAGGAGGGTCTCACCGAACAGCAGTGGCGCATCCTGCGCGTGCTGGCCGAGCGCAGTCCCCAGGAACCCGGGCAGATCGCGGACGCCTGCAGCATTCTCCCGCCCAGCCTCACCGGCATCCTCGCGCGGATGGCGTCCGTGGATCTCGTCACGCGCACCCAGTCTTCGTCCGACCAGCGCCGGCAGTCGGTCGACCTCACGGCGCGTAGCCGCGGGATCATCGAACGGTTGATTCCACGCATCGAGGCCGAGTACCGCCGGCTCGACGCCGACTGGGGTGCCGACACCGTCGAGGCGCTCCACGCGATGCTCGACCGGATCACGTCGCTGGAAGCCGGTCGCGCCGCGACGGACGATGTCGCTGCCCCGCCGACAGGCACCCGGCCCCCCGCCGGACGCCGGCGCCGGAGCACTGCGTGAAGCTTCCGGACGGTCGCCCCGTGCGATCGCACCGCCCACCACTTCCGATCCCGGAGGCGACCCGATGAAGGCCGGAGTCACGTTGCTGCGTTACTTCCTGCGGCTCTATCGCGGCCTCACCGGGTTCCTGGCACGCCGGCTGCGCCGCAATTTCTACGTCTACCTGGCGCTGATCTTCTCGGGTCTCGCCACTCTCGATGCCTTCGTGTTCGAGAAGATCGTCGACATGCGCGAGCGCGCCTACGACCTCGTGATCCGCAGCCGCTTCATCGAGCCGGCGCCCGATCCGCAGATCGTGATCGTCGACATCAACGAGGCCAGCCTCTCGACGATGGCGAAGGACTACGGACGCTGGCCCTGGCCCCGCCAGGTGCTGGGCGAGTTCGTCGAGCAGATCAACGCGCAGAAGCCCGCCGCGATCGTCTTCGACATCCTCTTCAGCGATCCCGATGTCTTCAACCCCGGGAGCGACGAGTACTTCGACGCCGCGATCGCCGCTTCGAACAACACGTTCTTCCCCATCCTCCGCCTCCACGAGTCCGGGGATGCGACAAGCAGCGTGCGCGTGGGCCTGCTCCCCGGGGTCACTCCCATGCCCGACGCGAGCCCCGATCCCGCGCGGACGGCCGCGCTGGTCGTGCCCCATTTCGCTTCCGCGCTGAAGAGCGGACGGCTCGGCACGTTCAACATCGAACTCGACGCCGACGGCACGGCGCGCGCGTACCTGCTCTACATGGACATCGGCGGCTGGCGCCTGCCGTCACTGCCCACGCGCATCGGCGAGGTGCTCGGCTGGAAGCCCCCCGTCGCACAGGATCAACTCATCAACTGGCGCGGCAAGCCCTTCAGCTATCACTACGTCGATTTCAGCGACGTCTACTTCGATCTGCTGTCATCCGAGAAGAAGCGGCCGCAGGACGAGTTCACCGGGAAGATCGTGGTGGTGGGCTCGTCGGCGGCGGGGCTCTTCGACATCAAGCCCACGCCGATGGACAGGCACTTTCCCGGGGTCGAGATCCTCGCGACCGCCATCGACAACGTGAAGCACAACGACTTCATCCGCATTCCGGAGAGTCATCTGCCTGCGCTCCTCGCGACGTTCGCGATCCTGTGGGCCACGGCACTCGGCTTCTATCGCGATGTCGAGGCCGACCGTTTCGCGCGCATCTACGGTGTGTCGCAGGTCGCGCTGCTCGTGATCTCATACCTCACCATCAACCTCACGAACTTCTACTTCAACCTGGCCGGGCCGGTGTTCGTCGGTTTCGTGTACTTCTCGGTCGCGAAGGTCTACGCCATGGCCACCGCGACGGCGCTCGAGCGCAACCTCGTCGCCGAGAGCCTCCGCGGGCAGGGCGGCCACGTCGGCGTGGTCGCCGTGTTCCACGCGACCGGGCCCGACGAGACCTCCCTCGCGATCTTCCTGCGTCGCATGGCGAAGGACATCGCCCGCATCAGCCAGCGTGAGCGCGAAGTGGAGTTGATCAAGGGCCGACAGCGAGGCATCTGGCGCCTTCTCGAATCGACGCTCGTGGTGACGTGGCTGTATCGCCACGACGACGCCGACGAGACGGCGCAGGTCGAGGGCGACGTGAAGGCCCTGCTCGCCGCCATTCCCGACCTGGTGAACCAGCACACCATCTCCGGGGAGACGATCTCGGCGCAGGCGGTGCACAGTCGCCGGCTCGATTCCGCCGACGGCGCCGACAGCTCGGCGGAGTGGCGCGTGCTGCTGACGGAGGCGATGGCGAAGGCCCAGGAACCGCACGCGCCGCCATCGCCCTGATGCGGTCGCGCGCGGCGCGGGACCACCTGTTCAGGGCGCAGTCCCACGGTGCCCTGTGCTATTTTCGGGCCCCGACCGACACCGCGGCAGAGGATCTCCCATGAATGGCGCCGAAAGCCTCGTCCGTACGCTGCTCGCGAGCGGCATCGACACCTGCTTCGCCAACCCCGGCACCTCCGAGATGCACTTCGTGGCCGCGCTCGACAAGGTTGCCGGCATGCGCTGCGTGCTCGGGCTCGCGGAGACGGTGGTCACCGGTTGTGCGGACGGCTACGCGCGCATGACCGGCAGGCCCGCCGCGACGCTGCTGCACTGCGGCCCCGGCCTCGCCAACGGCATCGCCAACGTGCACAACGCCCGCCGGGCCAACGTTCCGATGCTCAACATCGTGGGCGATCACGCGACCCACCACCGCCAGTACGACACGCCGCTCACGTCCGATGTCGAGGGACTCGCGCGGGCGGTGTCGCACTGGGTGCACACCACCGAGTCCTCGGCGCGGGTCGGCGCCGACGGCGCGGCGGCTGCGCAGGCGGCGCTGTCCCCGCCGGGTCAGATCGCCACGCTGATCCTCCCTGCCGATACGGCCTGGAGCGACGGCGGTGTGGTCGGCGAACGACTGTCGGTGCCCGCGCGTACCGCGGTCGCGCCCGACACGTTGCGGTCGATCGCGCAGGTGCTTCGAAGCGGCGAGCGTGCGTTGATGGTGCTGTCGGGCCCGGCGTTGCTCGAAGCGGGGATCACCGCGGCCCATCGCATCGCTCAGCTCACGGGGACGCACCTGCGGGCACCTACGCAGCTCCCGCGCATCGTCCGCGGCCGTGGTCGCCCGGCGGTCGATCGCATTCCGTACGCCGTCGATCGCGCGTTGAAGCTGTTCTCCGATTTCCGGCACGTGATCCTCGTGGGCGCGAAGACGCCGGCCTCGTTCTTCGCGTATCCGGGCAAGCCGAGTCTGCTCGCTGCGCCCGACGCGATCACGCACGTCCTGGCCCGCCCGGAGCAGGACGTCGTCGGTGCGCTCGAATGGCTGGCCGACGAACTCGGCGCGCCCCGCGACACGCGGATCCCGATCCAGCAGGCGCCACAGCTCGTGCGCGGGGCCTTCGATCCCGTGGCCTTCGCCAGCACGCTGGGCGCGCTGCTTCCGGAGAACTGTATCGTCGCCGAGGACGCCGTCACCTCCGGCCGCGAGTTGCTGTCCCCGACCTTCGGCGCGGCACCGCACGACTGGCTGCAGATCACGGGCGGCGCCATCGGACACGGCTTCCCGTGCGCGACGGGTGCGGCGATCGCCTGCCCGGATCGCAAGGTCGTTTGTCTCCAGGCCGATGGTGCCGGCATGTACACCGTGCAATCGTTGTGGACGCAGGCGCGCGAGAAGCTCGACGTGATCAATGTCGTCTTTGCGAACCGCGTCTACAAGATCCTCCACGGCGAACTCCTCAACGTGGGCGCGCAGCCCGGCCCGGCGTCGAACGAACTCTTCGACCTCGCGCGGCCCGAGATCGACTGGGTCGCGCTGGCCGGGAGCCTCGGTGTCGAGGCGCGTCGCGTCGAGGATCTGGAAGGGTTCGCCGACGTCTTCAAGGCGGCTGCCGCCAGGCGCGGTCCCTTCCTGATCGAGTTCCGCATCTAGTGCGTGCCCGGAGAGAGCCAGTGCACGACTACGACGTGATCGTGGTGGGGGGAGGCAACGCGGCGCTCTGCGCGGCGCTGTCCGCGAGGGAGCACTGCGAGCGCGTGCTCGTGCTGGAGCGCGCCCCGGAGGACGAGTCCGGAGGCAACTCGAGATTCACCGCCGGCGCCATGCGCGTGGCCTACCGCGGCGTCGACGATCTCCGCCAGTTGATGCCCGATCTGACCGACGACGAGATCGCGCGGACGGATTTCGGAACGTACCCCGAGGACCAGTTCCTCGACGATATCGCGCGCGTCACGCAGTACCGCTGCGATCCGGATCTCACCGAGGTCCTGGTCAAGCGCAGCCTCGACACGCTTCAGTGGATGCGCTCGAAGGGTGTCCGCTTCGTGCCGATCTACGGTCGCCAGGCCTTCAAGGTCGACGGGAAGTTCAAGTTCTGGGGGGGACTCACGGTCGAGGCGTGGGGCGGCGGGCCCGGTCTCGTTGACGCGCTCACGCAGGCGGCCCGCCAGGCAGGCATCGACATCTGGTATTCGACGCCCGCGCTCGCGCTGCTGCACGGCGACGATGGTGTGCGGGGCGTGCGGGTGAAGCGTGAAGGGCGGACGACCGAAGTGCGCGCCCGGAGCGTCGTCCTCGCTGGCGGTGGCTTCCAGGCGAACCCGGAATGGCGTGCGCGTTACCTCGGCCCCGGTTGGGAACTGGCGAAGGTGCGCGGCACGCGGTTCAACACCGGCGACGTCATTCGCATGGCGCTCGATATCGGTGCCTCGCCTGCCGGCAACTGGTCCGGCTGTCACGCCGTCGGCTGGGAACGCAACGCGCCCGAGTTCGGGGATCTCGCCGTGGGCGATGCCTTCCAGAAGCACTCGTATCCGTTCGGGATCATGTTGAATGCCGACGGCCGCCGCTTCGTCGACGAAGGCGCCGACTTCCGCAACTACACGTACGCGAAGTACGGCCGCGTGATCCTCGCGCAGCCGGGTCAGTTCGCGTGGCAGGTCTTCGATCGCAAGGTGGTGCATCTGCTGCGCGACGAGTACCGCATCCGGCAGGTGACGAAGGTCACCGCCGATTCGCTCGAGGCCTTGGTCGCGAAGCTCGACGACGTGAACGGTGCGGCAGCGCTCGACGAGATCCGGCGCTACAACGGAGCGGTGAAGCGCGACGTGCCGTTCGACCCGAACGTGAAGGACGGCCGCGGCACCACCGGTCTCGCCGTGAACAAGTCGAACTGGGCCAACACCATCGACGAGCCGCCGTTCGAGGCCTACGCCGTCACCTGCGGCATCACGTTCACGTTCGGCGGCCTGCGCATCGATACCGGCGCGCGCGTCCTGTCGACCGACGGGCCACCGATTCCTGGGCTGTACGCGGCGGGGGAACTCGTCGGCGGCATTTTCTACTTCAACTATCCCGGCGGCAGCGGACTCACGAATGGCGCCGTCTTCGGACGCATTGCCGGCGCGGCGGCGGGTCGGGCCGCGGCATGAAGCCGATGCTGATCGGCGGCGAGTGGCGCACAGACGCCGATGACGTGATCGTCTCCGTCAACCCCGCCGACGGACGGACGAATCACGAGGTGGCCGCCGCGGGTGTGCGCCATGTCGGCGCCGCGGTGGAGGCAGCCGCGGCGGCAGCCGGCGCGTGGCGCGACATGCTGCCGCACAAGCGGGCGCGAGTGCTCGCGAAGATCGCGGACGGCATCGAGGCGCGCAGCGAACAGTTCGCACGCCTGCAGATGATCGAGAACGGCAAGGTGCTCGCCGAGTGCCGCACCCAGGCGGCGTCTGCGGCAGCGACGTTCCGCTATTACGCGGCGGTGTGCGAGACCCTCGGTGACGACGTGAACCCCGCGCGAGGGCCATACCTTTCGATGACGCTCCACGAGCCCTACGGGGTCGTCGCCGCGATCACGCCGTGGAACTCGCCACTCACGATGGAGGCGCAGAAGGTCGCGCCCGCGCTCGCCGCCGGCAATGCGGTGATCCTGAAGCCCTCGGAGGTCACCCCGTCGGGCGCGATCGCCCTCGGCGAGGTGGCGCTCGAAGCGGGACTTCCGCCGGGCCTGCTCAGCATCCTGCCCGGGACCGGCGCCGTGGCGGGCGATGCGCTGGTGCGACATCCCGGCGTGAAGTGCGTGTCGTTCACGGGCGGCACCGGCAGTGGTCGGCGCATCGCCGCCATCGCGGCGGAGAAGCTGATGCCGGTCGCGCTCGAACTCGGCGGCAAGTCGCCGCACATCGTGTTCGCCGACGCGGACATCGACGCGGCCGTCGCGTCGGTGGCAGATGGCATCTTCGAGGGCACCGGGCAATCGTGCGTCGCAGGCTCGCGCCTGTTCGTCGAACGACGCATTCACGACCGTGTGCTGGCCTTGGTGGCGGAGCGCGCGCGTCGCCTTAGACTCGATCTGCCCGATGCGCCCGGCGCGCAGGTGGGACCGCTTGCCACGTTCGCCCATCGCGTGCGTGTCGAGCAGTGCATCGAGACGGCGCGGGCCGAGGGAGGACGGATCGTCGCGGGCGGCGGTCGGCCCGGCGACGCGCATCTCGCCGCCGGGGCCTTCTGCCTGCCCACGGTCGTTGCGGGCCTGACGAACGACGCCACGGTCTGCCGGCAGGAGATCTTCGGGCCGGTGCTGTGCGTCCTCCCGTTCGACGACGAGGACGATCTCGTGCGGCAGTCGAACGATTCCGTCTATGGCCTGGCCGCGGGTCTGTGGACTGCGGACTTCCGGCGGGCGTGGCGCGTGGCGCGACGGCTGGAAGCCGGCACGGTGTGGATCAACACGTACAAGCAGCTCTCGATCGCGGCGCCCTTCGGCGGCTACAAGGACAGCGGGCTCGGGCGCGAGAAGGGCATCGGCGGTCTGCGGCTGTACCAGCAGGCGAAGAGCCTCTATCTCGGGCTGGGCGGGTGAGCTTCATCCCGCAGGGAGACATCGCATGAACAAGCCTGTGATCGGTTTCGTCGGCCTCGGCGTGATGGGCGAGCCCATGTGCAGGAACGTCCGGGTGCGCGGCGGCTATCGCGTGATCGCGACCGACCTTGACGCGGCACCGATCGCGCGCCTCGGCGTGCACGGGGTCGAGGCGGGGTCGGATGTCGGCGCCGTCGTGCGCGGCAGCGACATCGTGTTCGCATCGCTGCCGTCCGGTCGCGTGCTCGAGGCACTCCTGCACGGCCGCGACGGTGTGCTCGACAATCTCCGCGAGGGGCAGATGTTCGTCGATCTCGGGACGTCGCCGGTCGCCCTCACGCGGCAGCTCGCCGATGCGGTGGCGGCGCGTGGCGCGCGGTACCTCGATGCCCCGGTTGCCCGGACCCGGCAGGCGGCGGAAGACGGCACGCTCTCGGTGATGGTGGGCGGCGATGTTGACACCTTCCGCGAGGTCGAGCCGGTCATCGCGTGCTTCGCATCCGATATCACCCACTGCGGCGGCGTCGGCAATGGGCAGGTGACGAAGATCCTCAACAACATGGTCCTCTTCGAGACCGTGGCGGCCCTGTCCGAGGCTGCGGCGATCGCGCGGCGCGCGGGGCTCGATCCGGCACTGCTGTTCGACACGCTCACGAAGGGCTCTGCCGACAGCTTCGCCCTCCGCAACCACGGGCTGAAGGCGATCATCCCCCAGCGGTTCCCGGAGCGGAGCTTCTCCGTCGAGTACGCGAAGAAGGATCTCGCGTATGCGCTCGAACTGGCCGCGGACTTCGGTGTGGACGTCGACGGTGCGAGACGCGTCGACCGCCTCTTCGATCGCGCGATCGAGGAGGGCATGGGCGACCAGTACCATCCGGTGATCAGCAAGGTGATCGATGGGCGCTAAGGCAAGGGGCAGGGCCGCGGCATCGGATGCGCTGGCATCGGAGATCCGTCCCGGCCAGTCCATCGAGCTGCTGAAGGAACTCCACATCCTCACGCGCGACGGCAAGCTGAATCAGGACTCCCGTCGCAAGCTGAAGCAGGTCTACCACCTCTACCAGTTCATCGAAAAGCTGCTGTTGGAACTGCCGACCGCCGGGCGCGGCATCACGCTCGCAGACCACGGCGCCGGCAAGTCGTACCTCGGATTCATCATTCACGACCTCTTCTTCCGCGGCAGCGACTCCGGTCGGAAGGGTCACATCTACGGCATCGAATCCCGCGCGGCGCTGGCCCAGGCGTCCCGCGAACTCGCAGCGCGTCTCGGCTTCGACGGGATGTCGTTCCTCGCCACCAGCGTGGCCGAGTCGGCGCACGCGGATGCCATCCCCGACGAGATCGACATCGTCACGGCGCTGCATGCGTGCGACACCGCCACCGACGATGCCATCGCTTTCGGCCTGAAGAAGCACGCGAAGGCGATGGTGCTCGTGCCGTGCTGTCAGGCCGAGATCTCGCGGGCTCTCAATGCGGACAAGGCCCACGCCCTCGCACGTACGCCGCTCGCCGAGCTGTGGCGGCGCCCCCTGCACACGCGGGAACTGGGCAGCCAGATCACGAACGTGCTCCGCTGCCTGTTGCTGGAAGCGTGGGGCTACCAGGTCACCGTGACCGAGCTGGTGGGCTGGGAGCACAGCATGAAGAACGAACTCATCATCGCGCGGCACACGGGGCAAACGAACCCGGCGTCCGCGCGACGGCTCACGGCGCTGCTGGAGACCTTCGGGCTCACGTCACTGCAGGCGACGCGCTTTCCGCTCCCTGCGGCGGCCGGGTGACGCCCGCAGTCGCGTAGGTCGTCATCGCGGTCGTACACAGCCGTGGTGTGGTCGCGGGGTTGGATGTGGACGCGTCGCGTCGGGCAAAGCCCGACCCACGAAGACCTGCGGACGTGGCGATGGCGAGGTGCGCATTAGAACCCCGTGGGTCGGGCTTCGCCCGTCGCCCGTCGTGGCGTGGTCGCCGGGTCGGATGTGGAGGCGCCGTGTCGGGCGAAGCCCGACCCACGAAGACCTGCGGACGTGGCGATGGCGAGGCGTGCAGCGCAACCGCGTGGGTCGGGCTTCGCCCGACGCCCATCGCGGCGTGGCGACGCAGCGATCGCCATCTCCGCCCCATTTCGATGCAACTCCGCAAGCCGCGCGCCAAAGCCAGGCATCGCTGGGAACGGTCGCGCCGCGTCGCTATCTTCCCGATACTGGCGCTGCGAAGGACCGGCTGCGCGCCCGTACCGATCCACAGGAGCCTTGCGCATGTCCACTGACACGAACGCGACACCGATGCCATCCGACGTCGACCGCGCCACCTACGACTTCATCGTCTGCGGGGGCGGCACGGCCGGATGCGTCGTCGCCCGCCGTCTGGCCGAGGACCCATCCGTGCGTGTTCTCCTGCTCGAAGCCGGCGGCGACGAACGCGTGCCGGCCGTCGGCGATTCGCGTGTCTGGATGTCCAACATCGGGAGCGAGCGGGACTGGCAGTTCCGTGCGGAGCCGTCTGCAACCCTCAACGGCCGGACGCCGCCACTGCCCATGGGCAAGGTCCTGGGCGGCGGCTCCAGCGTGAACGGGCTCATCTGGGCGCGGGGGCACAAGAACGATTTCGATTCGTGGGCGGAGGCGGCGGGGGATCCAGGATGGCGCTACGAAGCCGTTCTCGATCTGTACAAGCGCGCCGAGGACTGGGATGGCCCGGCGAACGCGCGGCTGCGCGGTGTCGGCGGTCCGGTCTACGTCACACTCCCGAAGGATCCCGTCCCGGTGGCACACGCGTTGATGGAGGCTGCGGCGGCCGTGGGCATCCCCGCGGTGGATGACCTCAACGCGGAGACCATGGAGTCCGAGAGCGGTTGCGGCATCCCCAATGTCACGGTGCGTGACGGCAATGTCCGGGTGTCGATGGCGAACGCGTACCTCAGGCCGGTGATGGCGCAATCCAATCTCACGGTGCTCCTCGGCGCGCGCGTGGAGCGCGTGCGGCTCGACGGGCGGCGGGCCGTCGGCGTCGACTACGTGCACGACGGCGGGCAGCGATGTGCGTTCGCATCCGCGGAGATCGTGTTGTCGGCCGGCGCCATCCACACGCCGAAGATCCTGATGTTCTCGGGCATTGGCGACGAGCGGCAGTTGAAGGCGTTCGGCATCCCCGTCGCGCATCACCTGCCTGGCGTCGGTCAGAACTTCCAGGATCACATCCTCGTCGCGGGCTGCGTGTGGGAGTACCGGTCGCCCGAGCCGCCGCGGAACAACTCGGCGGAGTTCACGTTCTTTGCGAAGAGCGATCCGTCGTTGCCGACGCCGGACCTGCAGCCGGTGCTCGAGGAGTGCGCCTTCGGCAGCGAGATCACGGGGCCTCGCTTCGGGCTGCCTGCGGATCGCGCCAGCGCATGGACGCTCGCTCCGGGACTCGTCCAGCCGACGAGTCGAGGCCATGTCGCGCTCACCGGCAATCGGGCCTCGGACCCCGTCGCGATCCACGCGAACTTCCTCGGCACGGCGCAGGATGTGCAGGCGCTGGTCCGCTGCATCGAGCTGTGCCGCGAGATCGGCAATGCGCCGGCGCTACGTCCGTTCGTGAAGCGCGAACTGATGCCGGGGCCGCTGCGCGGGGCCGAACTGGAGACCTTCCTGCGCGACGCCGCCGGCACGTACTTCCACCAGACGTGCACCGCGAAGATGGGGCGTGACGCGATGTCGGTCGTCGACGGCACGCTCCGGGTCTACGGCATCGAAGGACTGCGGATCGCCGACGGCTCGATCATGCCGACGATCACGACCGGCAACACGATGGCGCCCTGCGTGCTGATCGGCGAGAAGGCGGCGGATCTGATCCGCGGGGCGCATCGGATCTAGGGAAACGCCCACGGAACCGAATGGCCGCTCGAGGTGGCGTTGCCTCGGGGCTCTCGCCAGGTTGCGAGACGGCGCGACCGGGCGTGGTGCCCGTCAGGTCTCGCCGGTGGTGTCCGTGCGGTCGGCCGCTGCGATCAACCGACTGATGCGCGATACCGAGAGCCCCATTTCGTCTGCCATGGCCGTCATCGTCATCCCGCCATCCCGATAAGCGCGCCACAGCCCTTCCTCACGATTGCCGGCTTCGGCTATCCACTGCTGCAGGGTGCGGATGCGGGCGCGCTGAGCCCTGGGAATACCGCGCAGCCGCGGACCATGCGAAGTTGCCTGTGCGAGCATCCGATCGGCGAAGGCGTCGTCCCCGAGGAAGATCTGTCGGCGTAACCCATCCTTCCAAAGCGTGGCGTCTTCCGCCGCCCGCTGCGCCACCAGCGCAACGTATCGGCGCGCGGCCGTCGCGCGATCACGGGCAGTCGCGGGAGCGCGGCCGAGCAGGTAACCGTGGAGCCCCTGCGTGTCCAGCCACACGGGCGCCTGCGCCTCACCGGCGTGCGCCAGGTAGCTGGACCAGACCCATTGGCCCGGCGACTTCACCATCTTCGCGGCCACCGGATTGCGTTCCACGTAGCGGCACAGTTTGAGGAGGTAGGCGTCTCGATCGACCAGAATGGCCTTGAAGCGCCCCTGGAAGAGATGCCCCCCGGTGTCGTGGCGCCGGTTGAAGCTCTGCGTGTACACCCCGTTGACATGGCGCATGAGGCGCGAGAGGTTGGCGCGGCGCGTGTGCAGCACCAGGTGGTAGTGGTCGTCCATCAGGCAGTAGGCCAGCACCTCGGCGTCGAAGCGATCCATCGCCTCGCCGAGCACTTCGAGGAACAACCGCCGGTCGGCGTCGCCCCTGAAGACGGTCTCACCTCCGTCGCCACGGGAAGTCACGTGGTAGACGGCGCCTGGAAACTCGATGCGGAGAGGGCGGGCCATGATGGCGATACTGTGCGCTCTATGGATGCAGGAAATCAAGACCTGTCCCCAGCGGGTTCTCCGGACATGTGGAGGGTCCACACGCGTACTCTGGATTTGCTGTACGGTCCGCTCGGGTGCGCTGAAGAACGCATTGCATGGGCGCACTCGCTTGCTCCCGTGCGGGAGGGCTGACTTGCCCCGCAGCAGGTTGGCTCGATTCAGTTCGATGGGTCACTTCGCGCAGCTGAAGCGCATCGAATCACAGGAGGACAGCCCATGGCCTGGGAATCGTTCGGCATCGAGCAGTACGAGGTCTGCATGGTCGCGCAGAATACCGCCGGCTACCCTGGCGTCCATGCGTTCATCCGTCTCCACTGGCAAGGCAGGCAACGCGGAACGCTCTGGTTCCATCGCCTCAGCGTGACCACAATCCCGGCGAACGGATCGGTCGGTTTCGGCGGGCAGACGAACTACTATGCTCGCTACGGGCAGGCGGAGCTTCGCGACATCGTGGACCTGCTGAGACACGAGAAGCCGGTGTTCTTCCAGTGGAACGAATCGTCGAAGGGCGCAATGCTGTCCACCGGAAAGGAACCCGTCGGCGAGGACGAGGTGCCGTAGCGGATCCGACCCGCCCCCCCGCGGCGGATGAACGTACACACATCGCCCGGAACCGCCGCCGTTCGGGGGCATGGCCCCCTCCTACAAGGGCACCGACCGCGGACGGTCATGGGACCGCCGACAGTTGCACAACCTGCAGGAGCGGGCCATGCCCGCGAAGCACCGACGAACGAAGGCAAGCACATCGCCCGGAACCGCCGCCGGTCGGGGGCGTGGCCCCCTCCTACAATGGCACCGACCGCGGACGGTCATGGAACCGCCGACAGTTGCACAACCTGTAGGAGCGGGCCATGCCCGCGAAGCACCCGCAAATCCACGCAGATCGCCATGAGCCCTGCCCGGGTCAGACGTGGCATCGAACTGGCAAACCGTTGCCCGCCGTGCCGCCCTTCACCGAAGTCGATCACATCCCGGCGGTCGGCGGCGTCCGAATTGACGGTCGTCAGGCCGGTTGGGCGCGCGCCGCGCTACGGCGCACCATCAAGGCGAGGGCGGCAAAGCCGAGCGCCATCAGCACGACGGAGCCCGGTTCCGGTACGGGCGGCGGCGGGACGACGAGTCCGCCGACGTCGTCCCCGGTCAGTTCGACGTCGTACAGGCGGATGAGCGCCACGCGTCCGTCGGCATACTCGAACTGACCGCCTCCGACGACGTTGTCGGCGAAGAAGTGTATGAATCGCTCGGGGTTCGCCAGGGAGTACGCGCTGAAATCCATGGAGTTCGTCGTGAGGTCGAACTGGAGGATGCCGTCCATGTAGGCCGTGACGGTGCCGTCGCCGCGGTTGGTGAGCGTGACGCGGTGGTACTCGCCGAAAGTGAACAGTGTCGGACCTGTGGAGGTCGGCCAGACCTGGAGCTGATCGCCGGGCGACACGTAGAACGCGTTGTCGCTCTGGCGGTTGGAGACTCCGAAGATGTTCTCCCAGGAGGCGTCATTGGCCTCGAACTGGAAGACGATGTCGATGGAGTAGGCGTCGTCATCGTCGAGCAGACCCAACGTCGACACCACCAGGCCCGCCTGGGCGCTCGTCGGGTTGGCGTTGCCATCGAAGCGATAGACGGCGCGCGTTTCCCCGAAGACGTCGTCGAGTACGAATCCGCTTGCGCCGAGGGGATCGATGGCCGTCAGGGCAGGAACACCGGATTCGTCTGCCGCAAGTGTGTTGTTGAACTGCCAGGTCGCCACCGGAACGGGGGGCGCAGCGGAGGCCGCCCCCGGGAAGAGAGCACCGAGAAGCGTCGCACACAGGAGGAGGGGAGACAGTTTCATCGTGGCCACCATCATCGCTGGGGTTGGGTTTCAGCACGCGAAAGCAATGCGGATTCCACGACGGTAAGAGAATGATTTCAATGGACGCGTCCGGCGACAGGCCGTGCATCCGTAAAGCGCCCTGACACTTTTCCCGTTGCCTGACCCGGGACCACCATCGCGTCCAGGTTCGCGAGGAGGCGGCGGTCGACGGGGTCCGCGGCTATCCGGTCAACGGCGGGCGCGCACTCCGCGGCGGGGCCGGTCATCGCGTCCGGGCGCCCACCTGTTACCGCTTCAACCCGCCGGCAGATCCGTCACCGCGCCGACCGACGCATCGGACACCAGCCGGGTGTATTTCGCCAGCACGCCCGTCGTGTAGCGAGGCGCGGGGGCTTTCCACGCGGCGAGGCGCTCCGCGAGCTGCGCGTCCGTGAGGTCCACGTCCAGGCGGCGGTTCTCGACGTCGATCACGACGGTGTCGCCGTCGCGCAGTGCCGCGATGGGACCCCGCTTCGCGGCCTCGGGCACGATGTGGCCGATCACGAAGCCGCGTGTCGCGCCGGAGAAGCGACCGTCGGTGATGAGGGCCACGGTCTCGCCGAGGCCTGCACCCTGGATGGCGCCCGTCACGAGCTGCATCTCCCGCATGCCGGGGCCGCCGATCGGGCCCTCGTAGCGGATCACAACGACATCGTTCGGTCGGATGCGCCCGGCCTTGATCGCGTGGAATGCCTCTTCCTCGTTCTCGAACACGCGCGCCGGACCGCGATGCACGTCCTTCTTCTGCCCGGACACCTTGATGACGCAGCCACCCGGAGCGAGGTTGCCGCGCAGGATCGCGAGACCGCCCTCTGGCTTGAGTGCCTGCGCGAGCGGCTTGATGACGTCCTGTCCGGCGGGCTCGGCGGCGGCGGTGATCTCCTCGCCGATCGTGCGGCCGCTCACCGTCTTTTCGTCGGGGCTCAGCAGGCCCGCCGCGAGCAGCCGCTTGCCGACGACCGCCATGCCGCCCGCTTCGAACATCTCGGGGGCGGTGTACGTTCCCCAGGGGCGCATGTCCGCGACCACGGGGGTCTTGCGCGAGATGCGGTCGAAGTCGTCGAGCGCGAGTTCGACACCGAAATCGTGCGCCGTGGCCAGCAGATGCAGCACGGCGTTGGTGGAACCGCCGGTCGCCATCACGCCGGTGATCGCGTTCTCGAAGCTGCGCCGGGTCACGAGCGACCGCGGGGTGATGCCGGCCTTCAGGAGTTCCATCACCCGGGTGCCGCAGGCGTACGCCACGTCCCCCTTGGACGGATGCAGCGCCGGAACGTCGTTGGTGCCGCGCATCGAGATGCCCAGCATCTCGTAGGCCGTGGCCATCGTGTTGGCCGTGAACTGTCCGCCGCAGGCGCCGGCCGCCGGGCAGGCGTGATCCTCGACGTCCTTGAACTCCTCGGCATCGATGCGGCCCGCGTTGAACGCGCCGATGGACTCGTAGGCATCCTGGATGGTGAGCTTGCGGTCGGCGAAGACGCGGTTGGGCTTGTGACAACGACCGCTGGCGATCGAACCGCTGTAGAGCGTGAGGCCGGGGATGTCGAGGCGCCCCAGCACCATGGCCATCGCGGGGATCGTCTTGTCGCAGCCCGAGATGGTCACGATGGCGTCGAGCACGTGGCCGCGCGCCACCAGCTCCACGGAGTCGACGATCACCTCGCGACTCACCAGGGACGTCTTCATGCCTTCCAGGCCGGTCGTCATCCCGTCGTTGATCGCGATGGTGTTGATCTCGACCGGGTTTCCGCCGGCTGCACGGATGCCGTCCATCACGCGCTGCGCGAGTTCACGATGATTGAGGTTGCAGGGCATGGTGCCGATCCAGCAATGGGCCACGCCGATCTGCGGCTTCACGATGTCGTCGTCCGTGAAACCCGCGGCCTTCATCATCGCGCGTGCCACAGCGCGGTCGGGGCCTTCGAACATCGTGCGGCTCTTGTGTCTGGGATCGAAGCTCATCGGGTCTTCCGTGTCGTCGGGGTTGAGGGATGTCTGCGGAAAGCGGACGCAGCTCGTGGCCGCGCCGGTCTGATGTTCGCGGGAGTGGGGCGGCTCACGCACCGAGCAGTTGCCCGCCGTCGACGCAGATCGTCTGTCCGGTGATCCACCGCGCGAGCGGCGAGGCGAGGAAAACCACCGCACTCGCGACTTCCTCCGGTGTGCCCATGCGCCCGAAAGGCAGGCTCTTCAGCACTGCATCGTAGAGCGGCGGCGCGGAGGTCTTGCGCTGTTCCCAAAGCCCGCCGGGGAACTCGATGGAGCCGGGTGCCACGCAGTTCACGCGGACGCCCTTCCGAGCGAGGAGCGCAGCCTGCGACGTGGTGTACTGGATGACCGCCGCCTTCACTGCCGCGTAGGCGGGCGTCCGGGCCGACGGACGGTAGCCGGAGATGGACGACACGTTGACGATGGCCCCGGTCCCCGAGGCGATCAACGATGCTTCTGCAGCCGAAGATGCGCGCACGGTGGCCATCAGGTCCACGTCGATGCTCGCCGCCCACGCGGTCTCGTCGTTACCGAGGCCGAAACCGGAGGCGTTGTTGACGAGGATGTCGATCCCGCCGAGGGCTGTTTCGGCCGCCGCGATGTAGCGCTCGATGTCGGCCGCGTTTGCCAGATCGCACACCGCCGCGTGGATCGTCGTGCCGTGCTGCGAGAGCTCGGCGCGGACGGCGTCCAGCGCATCGCCCCCGCGCGCGCAGGTCGAGACCGACGCTCCGCACGCCGCGAACGCCAGCGCGATCGAGCGTCCGATGCCGCGACTTCCACCGCACACGACCACCCGCTTGCCGCCGAGATCGATCTGCAATCCGTTCCCCTCCCGTGAGTTCGCGACCTCGGGCGCACGCCGGGAGAACCCCGGGCGCTGCCTCGCTGGGCTGCTTCGCGAAGGGCGGAATGTTACTGCACGGGGCGCGCTGGACACGCACGACGCCTTGCGGCGTCGCCACGTTTCCGTCGGGCCGGGGGCGGGCGGCGCCGGCGTTCCACCCGCCCCCGGTCGGAGGGATCAGCGCTTCGCAGGCGCTGCGATGAACTCCCGGATGGCGGTGTTCACTTCCGTGGCCTTCGCGCGATTGATCCAGTGCGGCGCGTCCGGGAAGAGCTTCACCTGCATGTCCGGCACGTATCGGGCGAGGCCGCTCAGGTTGCCGGCGAGCAGATACATGTCCTGCATGCCCCAGATCAGCATCGTCGGGACCTTCACCGTCATCGTGGGGAAGTCGCTGGCGAAGTGCTTGCGCGCGACCCACGCGTCGCCGGGTGTCGGCGGCGGGCCGATGCGGGCGGCGCGGTAGTAAGCGAGACCGCCGGTGATGGTCCGGCCGTCGTTCCAGACGGCCAGGTACTTCGCCTTCTCTTCCTCCGACACGTAGCCCTTCGCCAGGCCGTCGCTCAGCACGTGCCACGCAAGGCCGGCGTAGTCCTGATCGGCGAGCACCTTCTCGGCATCGGGCGTGTTGAAGAGCAGCATGTACTGGCTCGCGTGCTGCTGCGCCGGGTTGTCGCGCAGTTCACGCTCGAACACGGCCGGGTGCGGCGCGTTCATGATCACCAGCTTCTCCAGCCGGTCGGGGTGGTAGAGCGCGAAGGCCCACGCCACGATGCCGCCCCAGTCCTGTCCGACGAGCACGATCTTCTTCTGTCCGAGATGGTCCGCCAGCGCGCGCACATCTTCCACCAGCGTGCGGATGCGGTAGGCATTCACGTCGGTCGGGATGGATGAAAGGTGGTAACCCCGCATGTCGGGTGCGACGGCGAGATGGTCCTGGCCGAGATCCTCCAGTTGGGCCTTCCACTGGTACCAGAACTCCGGAAATCCGTGGAGAAACAGTACGAGCTTCCCCGACCCCGCCGTTGCGTAGTGGAGCCGGACGCCGTTCACGTCGGCGAACTTCGATTCGATGACGGCCGTGGCCGCATCTGCCTTCGTGGTGACGACGAGGCACAACAGGGCGAGCACTTGTCCGAGATGACGCAGCAGCTGGTGCATGACGGTCTTCCTCTTGAGTTGACGAGCGGCCGATCCGCCCGCGCTGACAAGATAGGGACCCGCCGTGCACCGATCGTTTACGGATGCGCCCGGCCGGCTGCGCCGAGTTTCGAATGCGCACGCGCGCAACGTTCTCGTGCCGCCATGACCCACGGTTCGTCGTCCTCGCCGTCGAGCAGTGGACCGCCGTACAGATGCCTGGCCCGTGCGGTCGCGTGCACGTCCCCGGTCTCTGCTGCCGCACACAGGTCTTCGAAGACGAGGGTGTCGACCCAGACCCGGTGCCGATCGAGGCTCAGGCGTCCATCCGCGAGCACCACGGCATCCTCGACCTGGAGGAGGTGGCGCAGCCGGAAGAGCGTGGTCTGGAACGAGCGGATCGCGTCGTCGCCGTCCAGGTCCGGCCACAGCGCGTCGGCGAGCTTCGCAATCGGAACGTCCTGCCCGCCGAAGCACGCGAGCGCTCTCAGCAGCATCAGCGGGCGGCGGGGCACCTTCCGCGGGAACGGTGCCGGCGCGCCGTCGATCTCGAGAGCGAAGCGTCCGAAGAGCCGGACGCGGACCGGCCACGGCCACGACTCTGCCAGCGGTGACGGCGCCGGCAAACGGTAGAGCTGGATCAGGCGGCGGACTTCGTCCGGGTCGATCGATTCGTCCAGAGCGACCGCGAAGAGATCCGACAGGTAGGCGCTCAGATACCAGAGGTTCGACTCCTCGACGCCGCGGTGTAGTCGGAGCATGTCGGCCAGGGCTTGCGACACGGCGATTCGATCGCCCGTGGAGAAGGCCAGGAGTGCCTCGATGGCTCGGCACATGGGCTCCCAGTGGTGCATCTGGTGCTTGTCGATGAAAACGCGGATTTCCGCGAGTCGCTGATGCACCTGCGCGGCGTCGCCGCGATGCGCGTAGGCCGCAGCCACCGGCCACCGCCACTGGATCGCGCTGTTGACCACGCCGTCGGCAATGAGCGCGATGCCTTCGTCCCCGTACTCCAGCGTGAGGTCGGGGTTGCGGTCATGGATGCCGACCCCGCTGGCGGCGCAGCAGACGATGGATCGGTCGTACCAGCGACCCGGTCCGGCCCGCTGCACCAGCTTCTCGAACCACTGGCGCGCCGCTATCCCGTGGCCCCGGGCGCCCTCCACGAACGTGGCGAGGAAGGCCGAGAACGTGCCGGCGTAGGCGAGCCCGGTGTCTTCCGTCAGTCGCTCCAGGGCGGTCACAGCGGCGTTCGCACCCCGGAAGTCCCGCGTGCTGTAGCGCCCCCAGAGCAGAGAGAACAATCCCGCAGCGCGATTGGGCATGGTCACCGCCGGGTCGTCGATCCATTTCTCCAGCACCGCCATCCCGTCACGCGTGATCCGCGGCTGCGCGGAATGTCCGCCGTGGTTGACGAGCGTCGAGGCCGCGACGACCTTGATGTTGGCGTCTGTGGCCGCGGGGATGAAGGCCAGCGTCCGCTCGACGCACAGCGGTCGGAGCGGATGCTCCGGCGCACGGTACGCGAGCGCGCTCAGCAGCGCGTTCATCGCCCGCAATCGCGCATCCGACGAGGGCCACGGAAGCGTGTCGTCGAACGCGCGTTCGAGCACGGGGATCCACGGGTCCATCAGGCTGAAGCGCGACCACTCGATGCAGCACGATTCGATGATCGCGGCGGCGCACTGGATCTGGCACATGGCGTCGCTGTGGACCACGGCGGTCCGATGCGCCGCTGCCAGTGTTTCGCGCGCGGCGGGCGGTGCGATGGCCACCTGCGCGGCGCCCGCCCAATAGTGCAGCCACGGGTCGTTCTCCATCACGTCACCCGGGAGCGCCCGGACCCAGTCCGCCACCGTCTGCCAGCGCCCGGCCGCCAGCAGTGCGCCGGCCTGCGCCACGACCAGCCGTGCCGCGGCGTGCCAGTCGGGTGAGGCGAGATACAACTCCATGGCGTCTTCGGCCAGGCCTTCCGCTTCGAGCAGGTGCGCGCCCTGGCGCTGGATCTGCGCGACGCCGGCAGGACCCAGCGCGGCTTCCGCGCGGTGGCGAAGAAAGGCACGGAAGAGTGCGTGGAACGTGTAGCTGCCGGCTTCGCCACCCCGGCGGTCGGTGAAAAGGCGGCGTCGGTAGAGCAGGTCGAGCAGCGGACCGGCCTCGGGCTCCCCCGTAAGCGCCTGGGCCATGCGTGCGGTGGTGCGCGGGACGAGTGCCAGCTTTCGCAGGATCTGGCGCTGGATCTCCGTGGCCTCGGCAAGGATCTGGGTGGCAAAGTAATCGAAGATGCGCTGCGGCGGCTCGTTGGCATCGAGCGGTACCGACGAGGCGGTACGGACCGCGCGTTCGAGAAGGAGCGTGAGCCCGGCCATCCAACCGCCACTCTCCCGGTGGATGCGGTCGAGGTCGGCGGTGGTGAGCGATGCCCTCCGGGCGCCGATGCTGCGCGCCTCGTCGGCGGTGACCTTCAGGTCGTCCCATTCCACCAGGGCCACGTGCTCGTTAGCGATCATGCGGGCATAGGCATCCGGCGGATCGCGGCGGCTGATCGCGATCAGTGTGGCACCTGGCGGCACTTCCTCGACCGCCTGCGCGATCAAGCCGTGAAATGCGTGCTCGGCAGGGACCTCCTGGTAGTTGTCGAGCACCAGCGTGGCGCCAGCGGGCAGGCGCGCGAAGAGTTCGCGGAAATAGCGCCGACTGAAGCCGGCGACATCGCCGAGGTACTCCGGCGTGAGCAGCGGCAGGGGCCGGCGGTCCGGGCCATCGAACGGCGCGACCGAGAGCCCGAGGTAGTAGAAGAACGTGGCAAGGTCCGCGTCGCCGGGGTCCACCTGGAACCACGGGCCGACGAGGCCTCGTTCTTCGAGCCACGTGGCCACGAGCGTCGTCTTTCCCGCGCCCGGCGGGCCGATCACGCAGATGGCGTGTCGGCGTTCGCGGGCATCGTCGAGCAGGTCGAACAGACGTTCCCGCGGAAGCACGTCGTGAAGCCGGGGGCGGGTCAGCTTTGCGAGCAGTGGCGCGGCAGGTGGCGGCATGGGCTCCTCCCCGGAGCGATGGTCTTGTCGTTCGATGGTCGAGGCCGTACCGAGGCTCCCCGTCGGCGACCGTACCCTTTGGAAGCAACTACCGGATTTGCTCCGTCAGGATGGCTACGGACCGTACACCGATCGATTACGGATTGCGCCCTGGAAGGAGGCAAGCGCGGACGGGCTGTCCGCGGCAACAGCATCACCTCAACGCCAGAACCTCAGTTCGGTGATCTCGACCGCGAACGACGCGATCGCAGGGTCGTGACCGATCCATTGGTCGAAGGAGATCACGTGCCGGCCGGGCGGGATGTTCCGCGAGCCGAACGGCCAGAGCTGCGACACCACCACCGTCTCGCCGGCGGCATCCAGCGCCTTCAGCTTCACGCGTGCGCCGAGGGCGAGGTCGCACCGGTTCTCGATCTCGCCTTCGGCCTTCAGGACGGGGCAGGGTCTATCGGTGCACGCGTTGACCCATTCGAACCGGGTCAGCGTGACGGGGAAGTCGTCGGGAGAGCATCCGGCAGCGGCCGGCGACGACAGAACGGACACGAGGGCGAAGAACGACAGCTGTGGAACTGCGGACACGATGGGCCTCCTGGCGTCGGATGGTGCGGGTCGCAGGGGCCGCAGGCCTTGCCCGGCGGTCTCGAAGCGCCCCCGCCCGACCGCGAGTCGCAAGTCTATGCGGAAGGCAATCGCATCGCGCGAAGATCCCCCGGGGCTGTCGAATGACGGCGCGCCCGGGGGGACGCCTCCGATCGGATCAGGCCGTGCGAAGACGGCGCGTCGTGCAGGCCACGAGCCCCAGTCCGCCGAGCATCAACGCCCAGGTCCCGGGTTCCGGCACTGCGACGATCTGACCGCGGATCTCGCTGCCGGGGAAGGCGTTGGTGTGGATGTCGAAGTAGAGACCGATCTCCGTGCCGGGCTGTGCCGCCATCATGATCGGTGCCCAGAAGTCGAGATTGCCGGCCCGCGTCTGCTCGTTCGTGCCGCCCACCTGCCCGTCGGCGATGTCCCAGGTGCCGGTGATGCGGGCGTGCGTCGGACCCAGCAGTTGGATCTCCACGTTCGGCTCGACGCCGTTCTCGCGGTCGGGGGCTCGGACGGAGTAGGCAACCGGTCCGGTGGCACCGCGGGCGCCGGTGTGGATGTGGAAGTTGCGCACGTCATCGAGCAGGCTGGCCGTGGTCGCGCTGTCCGATGGCTGTCCGTCGGCGGGGCTGGTGCCGGTGGTGACGAACGGCACCATGTAGGCGCCGAAGTCGTAGCCGAAGAAGTCGGCGACGTACGAGAAGACCCACGTGCCGGGGCCACCGGTCAGGGTGGCGGTGGCGGTGCCGTACCCGGACGCCGTCGGCGTCGTGCCGACGATCTGCTCCGGTTCGATGAATGCCGAGAACTGCGTGGCGGCCGTCGCCGAAGTGGCGAGGCCGGCGGTGAGGAGCAAAGCGCTGGAGATGGCGGCGCGCCTGGCCGACCAGGGGTGACGGCGGGTCGCCACGGCGCGGGCCAGCGATACGAAACGGATGGGGCGGTTCATGGAGTCTCCTTGGGGTTGCGATGGAAGATGCCGCGGCCTGACGCGCGCGGAAACGCGATGCAGATCCGGTGCATGCGGTGGATGCGCGCAGGATCCGCGGACGTTCAGGCGGAAGGCGCAGACTCCATGGAACGACATCGGCATGTCATTCGGGTGACGAAACGGCGGCAGGTGCGTGGGCCGATCGGGCGCGCTGGCGCCGTCTGCGAGGCGCGCAACCGGGTTGCAGGGGACGGTGGTGCGACGGCGCCCTGTCCGGGTCAGCCCTGAGGGCCCGCGGCCGCTGGCGGAACGTCACCCGTGGTGGCCGCGTTCCGCCCGGTGTCGGCCGCCGTTCGACCACCGCTACCAGCTGGTGCGGTGATCAACAAGGCCTCGGAGGGCGGCCCATCGACTCGCCGATAGTGCAAGCGGGTAGGTGCCCTGCCTGCCCGACGCGATCCGCTTGCCGCAGTACCGTGATGCGTCTATGTCCCGGATGCCTGACCGCGTCACGGCCTGGGCTTCACCACCTCGATCCTGAACGACGAAAAATACGCTGCGAGATCATTGATCTCGTCATCGCTCAGCGTCCGGGCCACCACGGACATCATCTCGTTCTCGCGCTTGCCTTCCCGGAATTCGCGGAGCGCCTTCGAAAGATAGAACTCGCTCTGGCCGGCGATGCTCGGCGCGTCGTCGCGCATCGACAGGCCCTGCGCACCGTGACACGCCTGACAGGACATAGCCTTCCGCTTGCCCTGGACGGCATCCCCGGCGAGCGCCGGCCCTGTCACCAGGGCCAGCGTCGCGAACAGGGATGCCGCGGCGCGAACCATCCACACCGCGGCACTCACGTCACTTGCCGTGCGAAATGCGATAGATGGCGCCGACGTAGTCGTCGGACACCAGCATCGATCCGTCGGGCAGCAGCGCCACGTCGAGCGGACGTCCGAGATACTCGCCGTCGGACGTGAGCCAGCCTTCCGCGAAGGGCTCCGGCTTGCCCGCCGTGCCGTCCGCCTTGACCGGCGCCCACATCACGCGCGCGCCCACCGCGTCATTGCGGTTCCACGAACCGTGCTGCGCCCAGAAGTAACCACCGCGGTACTTCTCGGGGAACATCTTGCCGGTGTAGAACGTGGCGCCCATGTCGGCCGCGTGCGCGTCGTGTTCGATGACCGGGAACACCGCATCGGCGGGCGGCGTCGTGTCCTTGTACTCGGCTGTCCGCACCTTGCCGCCGCCGTACCACGGGAAGCCGAAGTTGGCGCCGACCTTGGTCAGACGGTTCGTTTCGCCGGGCGGGATGGTGTCGCCCATGCCGTCGACCTGGTTGTCGTTGAACCAGAGTACGCCATCCTTCGGGTTGAACGCGATGCCGCCGGAGTTGCGCACGCCGCGCGCCACGACTTCCCGGTTCTTGCCGTCGGTGTCCATGCGGATGATGCCGCCGATGCCGACTTCGTCGTACAGCTTGAGCTTGTCGGTGGGCGAGACGTTGTACGGCTGGCCGAGCGTGACGTACATCTTCTTGTCCGGGCCGATCTTGCAGACGCGGGCGCCGTGGTTGTAGCTCTCCTCGCTGGTGGGGATGAGCTTGCCCTGGGGAACGACCACGAAGGCAGCGACGTCCGGACCTTCGTAGAAGTACTCGGCGGCCGGGAAGACGAGCACACGGTTGTGCTCGGCCACGTACAGGAAGCCGTCCTTGGAGAAGCACACGCCGTTCGGCACGTTGAACTTGAGGGAGGGCGAGAACTCCTTCACCTCGTCCGCCACGCGGTCCTTGTCGCGGTCGGTGACTGCATAGACCTTGGTCTTGCGGGTGCCGACGAACACGACGCCGGTCGTGGGGCCGACGGCCATGTTGCGCGCGTCGGGAACGATGGCGTACAGGTCGATCTTGAAGCCCTCGGGCAGGCGGATCTTCTTGAGGGACTCGCGGATCGCGTCGGCCTGGGCGCCCGTCTGCGGAATGGTCGGGATGTCGAGCGGGGTGCCCGTGGTCTTGAAGGCGGACAGCTTTTCGAGGTTGGCTTCCTGCGCCTGGCTGGTCGCGGCGAGCGCGGCGAGCGCAAGCGCCACGGCGCCTCGCATCACGAACGATTTCGACGGCATGTCATTTCTCCAATGGGATCGTTTCCGGGATGACGGCCGGGGCGGAGATCCTGAAAGCGAGGCCCGCCCCGTGCCGGCGACTCCGAGTTGAGTCGTTGCGGAATGGTTCCGGAGCGAATGCATGGGGCTGGACACCGAGGTTTGTCCAGGGTTCGGGACGGCGGGCGCCGTACCGGGAAGGAAAAGCGGGGTCAGGTATTGAGGAAAGAATCCCCTTGCAACGGAAGGAAGGCGGGCACCCGACCAAAGGACGGAAAGAGCGCCCTGCGCATTCACCGGGCCGGCGGGGATCGCGGTGGACCCGCGCCTGCGGATCCACCGCTCACTGACAGGTCAGCGAGCCGACAACTGCCGGGTGCGACGCCGGGCCTGCAGACCCACGAACGCCAGGCCGCCGAACATCAGCGCCCAGGTGGTGGGTTCCGGAACCGCGACGGCGAGGTCGTACGACCGGCCCTGGAACTGCGTGTAGTCGTCGATGCCGTAGCGCTGGGCGGAGATGACGCCGCCGAGACCGCCTTCGCTCACCGGTGCCTGCACGAAGTCGGCGAGCGCCTCGGCGTAGAGGCGGGCCTTCACCGGGTTGTCGAAGGTGTCGAGACCGATCGCCGCGAAGGGGTAGAGGTCCCCCCCGCGGCCCGGCGTGGCCGGGTTCTCGCGGGCCGTGAAGTCGATCGTGCCGAGCGAGAACAGCGTGGTCATGTCGACCACCGCGCCGCCGGAGACCAGGACAGTGCCGTCGTCGAGGACGATCTCCCGGATGCGATCTCCGAAGGCGAAGCCCGCCGCGCCGGTGTTGAACGAACCGTCGGCGTTGTAGAAGAGGTTCGCTGCCGTGCGTTCGGTGTCGTAGACGACGGTCATGCCCGAGATCTGCGGATAGCGCCCGTTGGCTGCACCGGAGGGTGACGCCGCGCCGACGCCCCATTCCAGGAGCTGCTTGAGCTGGGCCGCATTCACGTTCGGCACCGACACGACCAGGTTGGCGAAGCTCAGCGTGGTGTTGACCTCGCCGAGGGTCAGGTCGCCTTCGTTGATCGAGGCACGGATGCCGCCGCCGTTCTGGAATGCGACGGTGGTCCCGGTGGCCCAGCGGACCGAATCGGCCACCAGATTGCCGAGATTCGACTCGCTGTTGCGAACGCCTGCCACAAAGGAACCGGGCGCGCCGGCCGAGCCGTTGACGCTGCCCGACGCCGGTCCGAGCTGGACTTCGGAGGTGCCGATCACGGTGGCGTTCAGCGTGTTGACGTAGTTCTGGACCGGCGTGACCACCTCGTTCGTGATCGAGGCCACCGGCGTCACGCGGTCCGCATCTGCGGCGGATCCCGAAACGCGGTGCAGCGTCGAGCCCGCATCGATCACGGGGATGCCGGCAGCGTCCCGGACCACCTCGCCACTCGTCGGATCGAGGCTGAAGTTCAGCTCACCCACGTACCGGTTGCCGAAGTTGGACGTGACCACCAGCGCCTGCTTGCCGGCCTCGGCCGTCGCGACCGCCGTGGGGTAGGCAAGTGCGGACGGAATGTTGCCGGGAATCGTCGTGCCGCCCGCCATCAGTTCGTGTCCACCGCCCGAGAGCACGATGTCGATGCCCGTCAACTGGGGGACGACGGTGTTGATCTCGTTGTTGGCGTTCTGCAGATGGCTCATGAGCACGATGGCTTCGGCGCCCTGGGCGCGCAGCGCATCGATCTGGAACTGGATGATCGGGACCAGCGCCTGGAGATTGGCAGCTTCGCTCGCGCCCGGGTCGAATCCGATGAGCGAGATGGCGCCCGGCGACGAGATGCCGGGAAGCAGAGGAGTCGTGGCACCCACCAGACCGACCTTCAGACCGCCGTCAACGGTGACCAGCTTCGTCGGTGCGACGACACCGGCCGTGGCCAGAGACGCGAACGCGCTCGTCCCGGAGAAATCCAGGTTGGCCGAAAGATAGGTCGTGCCGGACTTCTCGGCGAACCGGGCCGCGACGTCGGGCCCGAGATCGAACTCGTGGTTGCCGACGACCGCTGCAGTGAACCCGATCTGACGCATCGCGATCGTGTCGTAGAAGTCGCTGGGTGGCGTGCCGGTGATGGCGCTGCCACCGAAGGCTGCGAAGCTCGCGCCGAGGCGGGCGCCGGGCAGGAAGGCATCGCCGGCGTTGAGCGTGAGCACCGAGCGGCCCGTGGCGGCAGCGCGCTCGCGCTCGATCACCGCGGCAAGGCGGTCGACGCCGCCGTAGCGGGACAGATCCGTCGCTCCGCCCACGTCACGCGTGTTGCCTGCGGCGCTGATGAGCCAGGACTCCTGGTCGCCCACGTGAAGGAGTGTGATGCCGGCCGCCTGAGCGGCACCGGCGGAGGCGAGGAGGGCGGTGATGGCGGCGCCGAGGGCGCGGCGCCGGAATGCGGTTTGAAGATGCAGCATGCGAGGTCTCCGACGAAGTCTGGTCGGGGTCCGGGACGGACCCTCTAGGCCCGAATCTGCCAGCGGAGAGTTACTGCAGCGGGTGCGCGGGATGCGCCGATCAGATCAGACATGGTCATGGCGGTGTATCGAACCATGACGGCATCGGAACAACTCGAAGGGGATTTCCGGAACGCGGACGCAGGAGAGCCGCCGCGGCGCTTCACACGCGGCGGCGGCACTCCGTCTGGGACGAGACGACGAACCGACGATCGCCCGGGTCTATCCGATGGCGACGCACTGCCTGCGCTTCCGCGCGATACCTGCCACTCCGATCAACCCGACGAGCATCAGCGCGTACGTTTCCGGCTCCGGGACCGGGCCGATCGTCACGCGGTAGGCCAGGAACATCGTGTCGATGTCCTTGCCGTCGTTGTACGCGGCGCCCGCATGGAAGCCATCCGTCGTGGCGAAATCGTTGTCGTTGGCCACGAAGAGGAAGTAGTCGTTCGGGCGATCTGCCTCCAGTGTGGGCAGCAGGACGAGGCCTTCCCACTTCTCGGACAGGTTGTCCAGTCCGGGCACGACGCCGTTGACGAGGCCGAAGCGCGCCAGCTGCGCGTTGTCGTTGATGTCGAGGAACGGTGTGTACAGCGCCGGCGTGATCGCCGGATTCAGCACGCCGCCCGGCGCGATGGTGCCCTCGTAGCTCTCGCCGAGTATGTTGGTCGCCGTGCTGATGTCGATGACGTCGACCCGACGCAGCTTCGATTCCTCCGTGCCCACCGCAAATCCGTTGCTGTCGCGAGGCAGGATGAGCAACTGGGTGTCGGAGAGTGCCAGCACCTCGCTCTGCGCGGCCACCAGGGTCGATGCACCCTGCTGGAACTTGGGCAGCTGCACCACGTACTCGCCGGTGAGCGCGATGGCGTCGAGATCGCGGATGTCGTAGGTGAAGAGTCGCGTGTTGTTGCGGGTCGAGCTGCCACCGCCGGTACCGCCGTCCTGGCGTGCCGCGCTCTGCAGCGCGACGAACAGCGTGTCGCCGTCGGGCGAGATCGACAACCCCTCGAATCCCTGGTTGTTCTGGCGACCGAACGTCGGATTCCCCGGGGTCGGCGCGGGCTGGCCGACCGTGGCGTTGTTCGAGCTGTAGTCCGTGACGCCGTTGCGGATCGGACGCACTGACGCTGCCACGGGCAATGCGCCGAGGAACTCGCCGCCTGCCGAGAAGCGGTAGATCGACGGCCCGTACTCGTCGCTCACGAGCCTGGAGCCGTCGGCGAGCAGCACGATGCCCTCGGCGTCGAGGGACAGCTTGCCGTTGTGGCCCTGGGGGAGTTCTGGCAGCAGGCCGGTGGCCGCACGCGCGCCTCCGGTGGCCACGCCACCGGGCTTGGGATCGATGCCGCTGAACGGGCTCTGGCCACCGCCGGCCAGCGTCTCGTAGAGGATGGTCGACTGCGTGAGCGTGAGACCGATCTGGTTCTGGGCGAGCCCCGTGGCGCCGGTCGCCGCCGGCGTGAAGTTCACCGCGAGGCGGTTGAGGCGCGCGGAGTAGTCGATGGTCCCGGCGATGTTGTAGCCGCGATCCGGTGCAGCGTAGAAGATGCCGCTGTAGCTGTCGCCATTGCGAGCCCAGGACGACGGGTCGGCGACCAGCCCGGAGATGGAGCCGAAGGTCTCGCCGTGCTCGTCGCGAAGGTTGGCGGCGATGCGCCCGACCCCCACGAGTTCCTGGACGGTGAAGACGGTGCCGTTGACGATGGTCTGCGCCTGGGACAGCGATACGCTGCCGATGGCGAGCATGGTGCCGAGCGCGATGCCCGACAGCTTGATTTGCATGTGGGTCATGAAGGATCTCCGGCGGTTCTTGGACCGCTGCAAGGACGGGTCGAGTGTCACGTCGGGCTGCGACGACACGGAACTGCAGGTTGGCCCAGGCGCGTGACGACCCGATGACGCGATCGGCCGGAAAGATAGGCCTAATGACCCCGGGGCGCCTGCAGGATCGGCATCGCGATGCGACGCCTCGAGCCGCCGAGGGCAGGCTGTCAGCGGAAAATGGCGCCGGCGCGAAGGTGGGTCGGTTTGGGACGGGTGCCCCGGCAATCCGGCCTGTCAGAGCCCCACGCCGCCCGCGATCATCCGGTGCCGTATCTGATCGGCGATCACGGCGATGATCAGCAGCGTGCCCAGCACGATCATCTGCAGGTAGGAACCCACTTCGGAGAGGTTCATGCCGTTCTGCACGAGCACGATGAAGATTGCGCCCAGGACGACGTTCTCCACGCGGCCGATGCCGCCCCGCAGGCTGACACCGCCGATCACGCACGCGGCGATCGATTCCAGGGCCATGGTGCCGCCGATGTTGGCCTCGCCGCTCTCGACCCGTGCGGTGAGCAGCAGACCGCTGACGGCGGTGACCAACGCGCAGAGCACGTACGCGACGAGGAGGGTCGTGCGCACGTTCACGCCCGACAGGGCAGCCGCCTTGGGATTGCCCCCGACCGCGAGGAGATAGCTGCCGCGCGCCGTGCGGGTCATGAGGATGTAGAACATGACCGCCACCGCCGCCGTCACGAGGATCGGAATCGGTACACCGAGGATCCGCCCGAAGCCGAGCGTCTCGCTCAGTTCCCCCGGGAGCCCGGACACCGGCACGCCGCCGGTGATCAGCAGCGCGATCCCGAAGCCGACGGACTGCGTCCCCAGCGTCATGATGAAGGGCGAGACGCCGAGGTAGGCGACGCCGAGGCCGTTGACCACCCCGACCGCCGCGCCGGCGAGCAGGCCGGCGAAGCAGCCGATGCTGATGGCGAACCACACGGCGTTGGGGTCGGCGCCGAAGAAATGCGCCATGACGATCGCCGATACGACGGATGTCACCGCGAGGATGGTTCCCACGGAAAGGTCGAACCCGCCGGTGACGAGCGCCAGCATCTGCCCCAGGGAGACCAGGATCAGGTAGACCGACTGACGCACGAGGTTCACGAGGTTGTCGATGCGCAGGAACTGCTCCGACATCAGGGAGAACACGATCAGCGCCAGCACCATCAGCACGGGCAGCACGCCCATGCGGATGAACAGTTTCTCGAGGACGTTTCCGGGGGTGCCGGGGGATGCTTCCGCCATGGGGACTCCGGTTCGCGGTTGAGGTGTCAGGCCGCCGTACGCTCGCGCTCGAAGAAGAGTCCCAGCAGCGATGCCTCGTTGATGTCCGCACCGTGCCGTTCGCCCGCGATGGTACCGAGACGCGTCACGTAGACGCGATGCGACAGGTGAAGCACTTCAGGCAGGTCCGATGACACCAGGACCACGCCGGCGCCGCCTTCGCAGAGGCGCTTGATGAGCGTGTAGAGCGCACTTCGCGTGCCGACGTCCACGCCGACGGTCGGTTCGTCGAGCACGTACAGATCGGCATTGATGCCGAGACCCTTCGCGAACAGCACTTTCTGTTGGTTGCCGCCGGACAGTACTGCGACGGCGCGCCCGGCGTTGCGCTCCGCCAGTTCCACCTGCTGCCCGGCGGTGCGTGTCAGCGCCTCGCGCCTCTTGCCCGAGAGCAATCCGAAGCGACCCTTCAGCTTCGAACGCAACGCCGGCAGGGCGATGTTGGCTCGCGCCGTGAACGCGAGGACGAGACCTTCGGCCTTCCGGTCGGGCGGCAGGTAGAACAATCCGCGCCGGAGCATCTCGCCCGGCCGTGCGTGCGTGACGTCCACGCCCTTGAAGCGAACACTACCGGCCGTGACCCGGTCGACGCCGAACACGGCGCGCATCAGTTCCGACTTGCCCGAGCCCACGAGTCCGGCCAGACCGACCACTTCGCCACGGCGCACCGTGATGCTCGCATCGCGCACGCCGGCCCCTGACGCGAGACCTTCAACTTCGAGGAGTATCTCGCCGGGATTCGCGGCAATGGTCGGATAGATCTCCGAGATGGTCCGCCCGGTCATCATCTCGATGAGGCGATCCTCCGACGTCGCCTTCGCGTCGACGGTGCCGATCTTCCGGCCGTCGCGCAGGACGGTGACGCGGTCGCCGACGCGCGCGATCTCCTGCATGCGGTGGGTGATGTAGATGACGCCCGCGCCCTCGGCCTGGATGCGTGCGATGAGCGTGAAGAGGCGCTCCGTCTCGCGGTCGGTGAGGGAAGCCGTGGGCTCGTCGAGGATCAACACGCGCAGCCGGCTGCGGAAACCCTTCGCGATCTCGACCATCTGCTGTTCCGCGCGGCTCAGCGTCGATACGCGTCGCGCGGGGTCGAGATCGAACTGGAGATCGGCGAGAAGCTCGCGTGCCCGGGCCGCCAAGGCCCGGCGATCGATGAAACCGTGGCGTGGGGACTCGTCCCCGAGGAACAGGTTCTCGGCCACCGTGAGCGTGGGCACGAGCGAGAACTCCTGGAAGACTGCGCTCACCCCGTGCTTCCGGGCATCGAGCACCGAATGGAGACGGACCTCGCGACCTTCCATCAGGATCTGCCCGGAGGTCGGTTGGTTCACGCCCGCCAGCAGGTTGATCAGCGTGGACTTGCCGGCGCCGTTCTCACCGAAGAGCACATGCACTTCGCCGGGGGCGAGCGAGAAGTCGACGCCATCGAGAGCCTTCACCCCCGGATAGTGCTTGGTGAGTGCGACGGTCTCGATGAGGTCGGATGCGGACACGGGCAACTGGTTTCTCTAGGCACTGCATTTCTGGGGGCCCCCAACCGCCCGTCGCCACACCGTACCAAGGCTGGGAGCGGACATCGCCGCACCATCCTCGGAGAACATCGGGGCAGGGTCGGTCAGGGGGCTTGCGACCAAGAGCGACGTCAGACGATCAGTTGACCTTGAACACCGGCTTGTAGTCCGCCGGGGCCAGCAGGATCTCGCGGGGCAGCTTCTTGATGTTGTCCTGATCCACCATGAAGATCTTCGGGCCGACGTGCTTCATGTACTCCTTGCCCTCGAGAATGCGCACGGCCTGGTCGATCGCGATGCGGCCCTGGATCACCATCGAGTCGGACGGTGCACCGAGGATACGACCCTTCATGATGCCGTCCACGGCGCCGGGGTTGGTATGGAACGCGACGACCTTCACCTTCTTGTCGAGATTGCGCTCCCGCAGGACCGCCACGGCCGCTTCGGAGTTGACCGCCGGACCCACGAGGTAGGCCACGTCCGGGTGCGCCTGAAGAACGTCCTCGATCAGCTTCGTCTGCGCTTCCTTGCCGGTATCACCGTACTTGGGTTCGAGGATGACCAGGGCGGAATCCTTGGTCGCATCCATGAACCCCTTGTGCGCGGCTTCCACCCAACCGGCGCCGGCCGGGCCGGGGAACCAACCCACCTTGACCGCGGCGCCGCCCTTCGGGTGCATCTTGGCGATGAACTCGCCTGCCTGCGCGCCCATGGTCTGGAAACTCACCAGCGACTTCGCCGAGATGTCCGGCGAGTTGATGCCGTTGATCACGTCGATCACAGGGATCTTCTTGGCGGTGATGGTCTTGATGAGGCCGTTGAGGCCGTCGGCCGAGATGGCACCGATGATGACCGCCTGCGCGCCGCGGGAGACGCAGTCCTCGATCTGCGAGATCTGCTTCGCGAGATTGGTGTAACCGCCGGCTTCCACCAGTTGCATCTTCACGCCGAGGCGCTTGGCTTCCTCCGCCACGCCGTAGTCGACGCCGAGCCAGTAGGCGTCCTTCATGTGGGGGAAGGACACGCAGATGTCCCACTTCTTCGAAGCTTTCGCGAGGGGGACGTAATCGACCAGCGTCGGCGTGGCGTCAGGGGAGAACGCGGGTTTCATCTCCTCGACCTTGAAGGGGAACCAGTCGGCAGCGGAGGCAGCACCGCTGAGCAGGGCCGAGGCGCACAGCGCGAGCGCGGACTTGGTGAAGGTTTTCTGCATTTGAGTCTCCTGGTGTGGCGGACGGGGGTGAACGACACGTGATGCCGGCGGCGCGCAGATCAGCCGAGCGCGGTCCGGACGCGGGCGAGTTGCGCCTTGTACTCGGCACGGGCGGCGAGCGCGGCATGCATGTCCACGCGCACGAACCTGGCCTTGTAGTTGGGTTGCATCTGGGCGATCTTGTCCATGTCGGCGCTGATGATCGTTCCGATCATGGCGTAGCCGCCTCCCGAGACCGCATCGCGATGCAGGATGATCGGCTCGACCCCGCCGGGCACCTGGATCGAGCCGTATGGATAGCCCGCGTCGACGATGTTCGACGGGTCCGAGCCCGCACCGAACGGCTGGGCCCGCTCGCGCCACTGGAGCGGCCGCCCTTGCTTGTAGCGATAGCCGATCCGATCCGCTTCCGGCGCCACGGCCCACGTGTCGGCGAAGAACGTATCCGCCGAGGCATCGGTGATGCGATGGAAGTAGAGGCCGGGCAGGACGCGCAGTTCGGTTTCCTTCGGCAGCGGCATCGTGAGATCCGCGGGCAGCACCCGTCCGGCCCGGGCCTTTGCCGTCGGCACACCGATCGGCAGCCTGTCGCCCGTCGCGAGCTTGCGCCCCTGGTAGCCGCCAAAGGCGCCGAGTCCGTAGGTCGACCGGCTGCCGAGGATCATCGGCACGTCGATTCCGCCGGCCACCGCGATGTAAGCCCGCGCTCCGATCCGCATGAAGTCGAAGCCGAGCGTGTCGCCCGCCTTCACGGCAAAGGCCTCGTTCCGGGGCATGGCGACGCCGTTGACCTTCGGATTGGCCTCCGCACCGGTGATCGCCACGAGGGCGGGTGCATGGAAGGCAAGCTCCGGCGCCAGCAACGTGCACTCGAGCACTGCAGCGTTCTCGTCGTTGCCGACGAGCAGGTTCGCGCAGCGGAAGGAGTACTGGTCGAGGGCACCCGACAACGGAATGCCGACGTTGTAGTAGCCGGGCCGTCCGGCGTCCTGGACCGTGGTCGCCAGTCCCGGCTTGACGATCTCAATGGCCATAGAGGATGCCCTCCAGATGCTTGTTGTAGCCGGTCGGATCGGCCAGGAATTTCGTGAGCGAGAACGACACCGGGCGGATCCGCAGATCGAAGGTGCCGGCCTCGACCTGCGCATTCATGCGGTCGTATTCGTCCCGATCGATCTTCCGGTACTTCACGATGTCGCCCGGCTTGAAGAAGCACATGAAGTCGCGGAAGTACGGCAGCTTCTGCGCCGGGTCGAAGATGGGCGCCGGCGTGATGCCGTACATCTGATAGCCGCCCGCGCCGCGCACGGAGTAGATGGCGCCGAAGCAGCCGCCGTGACCGATGGTGAGCTTCGGCGTGTCGGTGCGCGGCCGCAGGTACTTGGGCGTCTCGATCTGCCTGGCGCGCTCGACCATCTGGAACAGGAACGGCAGGCCTGCCACGAAGCCGACCATCGACACGAACCACGGGCTGCCCGCGTGGGCGTCGATGAACGATTCCACCGATGCGTGGTGATTCACACGCGCGGAGTACTCGAGGTCGGTGGCAGTTGGATCCTGGTGCCGCTCGCGGAAGCGCATGAGGGTCTCGCGCGTCCATGGATCGTTGTAGTACACCGGTACTTCGATGATCCGGGTGGGAACCTCGAGCTCGGCGTCCCCAAGCTCGCGCTCCAGCTGCTGGAGAATCCCGAGCATCTCGTCCGGATGGATCACGTCCGGATCGAAGCGCACCAGGTACGACGCGTTCGCGGGGCAGATCTCGGTCACGCCGGGCACCTTGCGCTTCGCCAGCGCGTCGGTGATCGCCATGCCCTTGAAGAACGACTCGAGCGACATGTCCTCGGACAGCTCGACGAACACGTGCTCGTCGGCACCGAAGCTGTAGCGGGCGGTTGCGGCTGCCATGGACGGTCCTCAGGAGGAAGTGGGCGAAACGGGGGCGGGTGTGGTGGCGGGCGGCTCGGCCGGGCGAGCCGCGAGCCAGGCCTCGAGGGCATTGGTGTGGAAATCGGCGGCCTGGAAACGCGCTTCGTCCATCAGTGCGAGATGCAGGCCGCGCGTCGTCTTGATGCCCTCGATGCGGAGTTCGCCGAGCGCTCGCCGCATGCGCGCGATCGCCGCGGGGCGGTCTTCGGCGTGCACCACGAGCTTCGCGAGCAGCGAGTCGTACCAGGGCGGCACCGTGTAGCCGGGATACAGCATCGAGTCGATCCGCACGCCGGGGCCGCCGGGCAGGATGACCTCGTGCACCTTCCCCGGGCTCGGCATGAAGTTCCGGTCGGGATCCTCGGCGTTGATGCGGCACTCGATCGCCACGCCACGCATGACGATGTCGCTCTGCCGGAACCGGAGCGGTTCGCCGCCGGCGATACGGATCATCTCGCGCACCAGGTCGATGCCGGTGATCATTTCGGTGATCGGGTGTTCCACCTGGATGCGCGTGTTCATCTCGATGAAGAAGAACTCGCGCGATTCGTCGTCGTAGAGATACTCGAGGGTGCCGGCACCGCGGTAGCCCACCGATCGGGCCAGTTGCACCGCCGATTCGCAAAGCCGCGCGCGTGTCTCGGGCGAGAGTGCGGGTGACGGCGCCTCTTCGAGGATCTTCTGGCGGCGGCGTTGCAGCGAGCATTCGCGCTCGAAGCAATGGATCGCATCCCTGCCATCCCCGAGCACCTGGACCTCGACGTGCCGCGCACGGCGGATGAAGCGTTCGAGGTACACGCTCCTGTCACCGAAGGCCGCCTGGGCCTCGGCCTGCGCTGTGACCATCTGGCTGCGCAGTTCGTCCGCGTCGTTCGCGACCCGGATACCTCGCCCGCCACCGCCGGCCGATGCCTTGATCATGATCGGCCAGCCGATCGTGCCGGCGACCGACACGGCTTCTTCGACCGACTCGACGACGCCATCGCTGCCGGGTACGCAGGGCACGCCCGCCTTCGCCGCGGTCTCGCGCGCGAGGGACTTGTTGCCCATGGTGCGGATCGCCTCCGGCGTCGGACCGACGAACACGAGGCCGGCCGCCTCCACGCGCTCGGCAAAGGCGGCATTCTCGGAAAGGAATCCGTAGCCGGGATGCACGGCATCGGCCCCGGAATCGACCGCGGCCTTCATGAGCGCGTCGACGTTGAGATAGCTCTTCGCGGCCTGGGGCGGGCCGATCGGCACCACGACGTCGGCCATGCGCACGGCGAGGCTCTCGCGATCGGCGTCGCTGTGGACCGCGACGGCCTGGATGCCGAGTTCACGGGCGGCTCGAATGACGCGGACGGCGATCTCGCCGCGATTGGCCACCAGCAGTCTGCGGATCGGCACGATGCGCTCGCTCGACGTCAGCCGATCTCGATCATCGCGATCGGCTGGCCGGGCTCGACGGCATCCTCGTTCTCTACCATGAACCGGACGAGCCGGCCGGCGGCGTCGGCGTGAACCTCGCTGAACTGCTTCATCACCTCCACCAGGCCGATGACATCGCCTACCTTCACGCTGGCGCCTTCCTGCACGAAGACTTCTGCGTCGGGCGCGGGCTTGCGGTAGAACGTGCCCGGAAGCGGAGAGAGAACCTCGTGGTGGGCCATGGCCTGCTCCTGATGCGGGGGGCTAGTGGGGGCGGGTTGTCTGGAGGCTCGGGCGGGTGCCGAAAGCCGCGAGCCACGTTTCGAGCGACGGACAGCGTGCACGCCAGTCGCGCGTGTACCGGAAATCGGTGTACTCCAGCGCGACGGCGGCGGCGATGGCATCCATGCGCATGCCGGCGTCACGCAACGCAGCCGCTTCCAATTCGAGCTGATCGATCGCGCGATCGATCCGCGCTTCCAGCTTGGCGATGTGGCCCGGGCTCTTTTCGCCTTCGGGTCGCAGGATCTCCATGCGCCGGCCAAGCCCCGCCTCCATCAGGCCGATGGCGAGCGCCCAGCGCCGTTCCACCTCCCATTGGTGGTCGACCGGGATGAGCTTCGCGCGATCCGAGACGCTGTCGAACCAGCGGCAGATCACGCGGCTGTCGTACAGGACGTCGCCGCTCGCGGTCTGGAGCGTCGGGATCTGGCGGAGGGGATTGAACTTGTCGAGGAACTCCGCGGTGTAGACGTCGATCGCACGTTCCTCCACCGCAATGCCCAGTTCTAGACCGACGACACGGGTCATGCGACCGAAGGGGCTGGTGGGGCCGTTGTAGAGAACGTGCGGCACGGCGGGCAGGTGCGTCAGTGCGCGGCGGAGGTGCTGGCGGCAGTTTCCTTGCCGAGCCAGGGTCGCAATGCGTCCCGCACGGCTCGGGCAAGGTCGACCGCACCGGGGGTGTCCGAATGCACGCATACGCAATCGGCGCGCATCGGGATCTCGTTGCCATTCACCGAGACTGCCGTGCCGTGCTGTACGGCACGTAACGATCGCTTGGCGGCATCCGCGGGGTCCTTGCCCACGTGCTCCCGGGTGATGATCAGAGAACCGTCGTCGTTGTAGTCGAGGTCGGTGAAGTACTCGGCGAGGAAAGGGATGCCGCGCTTCGTGTAGACCTCTTCGTGCTTCGTACCCGCCATGCCCAGCAGCGGAACGCCGAAGACTTCAGCCGCGTCCGCCATCGCATTGGCCACGCTCTCGTCACGGGCGGCCACACCGTAGAGGGCACCGTGCGGCTTGATGTGATTGAGCGGCATGCCCTCGGCGTCGAGGAAGGCTTTGAGCGCGCCCACCTGGTAGATGAGGCACGCGGAGAGCTCGTCGCGCGTCATCTTCATCTCGCGCCGGCCGAAGCCCTGGAGGTCGGGGTACGACGGATGGGCGCCGACACCCACGCCGTGGTGCTTTGCGAGGCGGACGGTCTTCCGCATCACCACGGGGTCGGAGGCGTGGAAGCCGCACGCCACGTTCGCGAGCGTGATGAACGGCATGATCCCTTCGTCGTCCCCGCACCTGTAGAGGCCGTAGGCCTCGCCCATGTCGCAATTGATAGCCAGTGTCATGGTCTTCTTCCTCGGATGACGGCAGGGAATCCCGCAGGGCGCGTGGACTGCATTGGCGAGCCGCGTGCGCCCTATTAGAAACCTGTGGCACCAAACCAAAAAGAAATATTATTCGATGCACAGGTATCTGAAATTCAGAAGGGTTGCACGCCGCCCGCATGAAAATAGTGCCGAAAGGTCAGTTTGTTGCCCGATTCCGGCCAAAGTGGTGCGCGGCAGCGATCTGGATTCCCGATGAACGGTGGCTGCGAATCTGGAATATGTGATGTCTCTATCGATCAGGCAGCTGAAGTACTTCGTGGCCACTGCCGAACTCGGGCAGGTGTCGCAGGCCGCGATCCAACTGAGCATTTCCCAGTCGGCGGTCACGACAGCCATCAAGGAACTGGAGACCGAGGTCGGCGGTGCGTTGTTCGTGAGAACCAATTCAGGCATGGAGCTCACGGAGGCGGGGCGCAAGTTCCTGGGGCATGCGTACACCATCCTCTCGGCCGTGGACGAGGCTCTGCGGGTCCCCACGGCAGACAGCCGGCTGGACGGCACTCTGAGCGTGGCCACCACCTATACGGTGCTGGGGTACTTTCTTCCTTATCACCTCCAGCGGTTCTCCCAGCTCTACCCCCGCATCACGGTCAATGCCTATGAATTGAGCCGCGACGCGATCGAAGAAGGTCTCCTGGGCAACCGGTTCGACATGGCAGTGCTGCTCACCTCGAATCTGGTCAGTCCGGAGCTGGCGAGCGAGACGTTCTTCGGGTCCCAACGAAGGCTTTGGGTGTCGGCCAGACATCCGTTGCTCGAACTACCGGAAATCACGCTCTCCGAGGTCGCGCGCGAGCCCTACATCATGCTCACGGTGGACGAGGCGGCGCAGACCGCGCTGCGCTATTGGGGTCGCACCCCGTTCCAACCGAACATCCGGCTGCGCACCTCGTCCGTCGAGGCTGTGCGCAGCATGGTGGCGAACGGATGGGGCGTCTCCATCCTCTCCGACATGGTCTACCGCCCGTGGTCGCTGGAGGGGAAACGCATCGAGACGGTGAACCTGAAGGATGCGATACCGGCGATGACGGTCGGCCTCGCCTGGAGGAAGGGCGCCGAGCTGGCGCCCACGATGTCCGCATTCCGGGACTACTTCCGCCAGATTTTTCTCGAGCCCTCATTCAGTGGCGGCGGCCGGGTCAGGGGGATCTAGGGAGACTCGGTGGTTCGATCCGCGTCGCCGCTGCGGTGCTGGCCGCCAAGACGCCCTCGGGGAATGCACTCGCCCGTCCGTCGCGGTCACCGCAGATGACCGCGAGGCGGTTCGGCCACCCTCAGCGCCCCTTCGGGAGCGAGGCACCGGGAAGCAGTTCCCCCTCGATCCGCACCACCGGGCAGTTGACCACGAGGCGCGTGGGTTCGACGGTCACGCGGCCTGCATCTTCGGCCTCGAGGACGTCCTGCTCGGACCGCAACAGGACCGGCGCGACCCCTGGATTCCACGTCACGTTGACGACCTGCCAGAGCGGGCTGTACGCATTGCTCGTGTTGCCGGCGCCGAGGGGCTCGGGCGCCGACGGAAGGACACTCGCCTGCTCGCCGTTGGGGAACTTGTAGATGCGATCCGTGCTGGAAGGCGTGCCCGGGACCTTGGGTTCGGGCGGCAAGGTGTTGGCGAGTCGCGGTACGTAGTTCGCACCCATCATGCCCGACGTCGCGGCATCGGATGTGTCGGTGGTGACGTAGTAGGCGCGGCGTCCTTCGAACCAGCCTTGGATCAGCGGCAGATTGATCGTCTCAGGCGGCACCGGATTCGAGCCGGTTCGTGGGGGCGTGACGCAGCCTGCGAGACCCGTGATCAGCGCGAGGGATGCGAACGCATGCAGCGTTTCGGCGATGCGGGCGGGAAATCGGTGGTGAACCATGAACGGCACACTCCTGTGGTGTGCGTCGAGTTCCGCCTTCCGGCGGGCTTGCGACGTTGGGGTTGGGGGATGGGGCGGGTACGGGCTTTGGTCGCAATGGTCGATGGCGCACGTCCGATGGTCAACCTGCTGGACCCCCAGGAGAGGAAGCGCCTCGAACAGCGTCCCACGCCATCAGGAAGGACCGGCCGCCCCCACGACCGCTGGCGCATGCGTCGTCCGAAAGGCCTCAGAGCGTCGCAAGACCGCGTTCGATCGTTCGGCGCGCAGGGTAACGTTGCGGGCGCGCTCAAGGGCGGCATCGGGGCGATGCCGGCGAGCCCGGATGATCCGCGTGTCGGCGTTTCCCTGCTGCGCGAACCAGGGCAGTGCCCGGCCGGCTTATCGCCGCCGGTGTTCGCGTGTCGGGTTGACTGGCAGGATGCGGGTCCACCGCGCGATGCCGTCGGGCTCGGTCACGCGGCGCACGGGGTCGTGCCTCGCGATCCCTGTCTGCCCATCGAGCCGCCTCCACCGTCATTCAGGGAGGACGGCGGAGGCGTATCCAACGGTCTGGGTGATCGAGTCGCGGTTTCAGCGACGTCGGGTCGTTCGACGACGCAGCGCGGTTCCGATTACGAGGAGGCCCGCCGCCAGGGTCCCGAAGGTCGCCGGCTCCGGAACGGGCGAGACTTCGAACCGGAACTCGTACGTGACGAGCGAGCCACCGGTCTGTTGAATGAGGAAGGTGTAGTCGCCCGCCGCGAGTGGCACGGCGAAACCGATTGCACCCGCACCAGCCCCCATGTCGTCCAGGACGTCGGTGCCGAGCGTGTTGTTGCGCGGCCCGAAGTGTGCCCATCCCAGGAGATTCTCCGCGGTGGTGATGTCAGCACCGAGGTTCTCTGTCCATACCGTGCCCGACTGCACTGCAATGAATGCCAGATTTCCGACCATCGCATCGAGGAAGACGGCGTTCAGACGGAGTGCCGAGGGGATCGTCACCGCGATCAGATCGAACTCGTTCCGCGTCGTCGTGCCTTTGATCACGTTGCTGCCATCCGCGAATGTCAGCGGGGTGGGTGTCGCCTTGTCCCCGGAAAGGTCGCCACTGGTCGCTTCGTCGTACGTGATACCTGCGCGGACATCTCCGCCCGGATATACGCTCGCCGCCATGACGATGGCCAATGCGGCAGTACGGGCGCGCGTGCTCCATGTGTCCTTGGTCATTTCACAGTCTCCTCGTTTTCGATGGTGTCGGTTCCTTTAGGAACGCTTGGCACCATACCGGACACGTGCGACAAAGGACACGTAAGTCCGGCCATTCGGGAGCAACTCCCGATAGCGGCCGGAACTTTCGGATATCAGTGATGGCGGGCAGGATTCCGGCACGTCCTCGCTCGGGGCCACCCTCGACCCGTGTCACGTCCGATGGCGATCTGCACGGCCACGGAGCGAAACCGTCCCGCGTCGTTCCCGTCACGGCCCTACGATCGAAGTCGGTCACGACGCGGAGGCGAGAAACGAGACCTGACCCCAGACGACAGAAGTGGTGAAACGAGTCCGCGTCATTCCTGCCCGGGTCCTGACAGGGGATCCTGCCCCAGGTGTCTAGGCGCCCAGAAGGCAACCGTCGAGCCGGGTGACACAGACGTTCTCACCGATCGTCCACCGCTTTGCGAATCCGGACACGGCCCGGTTGAAGCTGCTGCTCGAGCCAGGCTTCATGCGTTCATGAAGCTCCACGATCAGCGAATCCACGCGACCGATCCAGAACGGATCCTCGAAGACCTCGGACTCCGCGCCCTCGACGTCCATCTTCAGGATGTCGACGTGCTCGAGTCCGTGGTCGTCCATGATCCGGGCAATGGTGACGGCGTCGATCAGCTCCAGAGGTTGTCCCGCACCTTCGTCGGCGCGGTCGAACGTCATGAATCCGGAGTGGCCCAACCCGGGATCGACCAGGCTGATCCTCTTGTTCTCGTTCCAGATGGCCGCGCAGACGGGCACGATGTTCCGGTATGGCTTCACGTTCCTGCAAAGCATCTCGAAGTTGCTCTTTTCAGGCTCGATCGCCACGATCCGCGCCTCCGGAAACCGGGTCGCGAAGTAGATGGAGGCAAGTCCGATGTTCGCGCCCGCATCAATGATGGTCCTGGGCGGCCGGCGCACCGAGATGGCGTACTCCTGGTCGACGAACACCTGCCAGAACGTCAGGACGTCGGAGCTCGGCAGCCTGATGCTCACGGGGGCGGGCACCCCGGGCGCAGCCGCCATGTAGACCCTGGCATCGACCGCCCGTCCTGTCACCTTCGACAGAAGATAGCGAAGGAGTCCCCAGGGGCCAGCGATGCGCAGGAGGCTTCGTACCGTCTTGATGCGATAGTCGTCTGCAGTGATCATTCGTTCCTCCCATACGATGGTTACGCATACCTGCTGTGCTCGCGTCCCGACGGCGGGCGCCGTGCGGACGTCACGCCGGGAACGACTGCCGGCACCACGAGCGCTCCGCACGCGTGGCGGGCTCTTGACATCAACACAAGCCGATCAGGCCGTGCCCCGATTCGATCCCGTCGTTCGAACGCCCCACAGGTGTCCCGGACCTCGGCTATGGTGCCAGAACGTCAGAGTATGTCATCGGAAGGGCAAGGCCACGGATCGACGGAAGGCACGAGCAAGGCTTCGCCTGCGAGGTCGGGTGCCACCGCTCATTCGTCGAACCCACATTGCTTGCGATTCCGCATGTACTTCCGCATTGGTCACCTGCTTTCAGTGGTACTGAACATATTTCTAGACTGCCCTATGCGTAGTCTCCCGATAGTGCTGCCGACATGTTCACAGGCTTGGGGGCCCGGGCACGCCCCTGCTGCGACGGGCCCACGCTCGGCATGAACCGGCCTTCGGGTGTCTCACCCTGCTTCGTGAGGAGCCCTAAACCCGGAGGCGCCTGAGCATCCTCACTTCGTCGTCCAGTCCTCCGCCTGCTCGAACGCATACGCCGCGCGATAGATGGCGGACTCGTCGTATTGCCTGCCCACCAGCATCATCCCGATCGGCAGGCCTTCGCTCAGTCCGCATGGGATGGACATCGCCGGATGCGGCGTGATGTCGAACGCCGCGGTGTTGGGGAACATCTCGTGGGCGCGTTGCACCACCAGCTTGCGTGGCGCATCGGGTGGCGGGATCGGCGTGGCCTTGAGCGGCAGGGTGGGCATGAGCAGCAGATCCACGGATTCGAGCGAGGCGTCGTAGGCCGAGGCGAGCTTGCGCGACAGGTTCATCGCCTTGCCGTACATCCGGCCCTGGTACGAATTGATCATGTGCTGCCCGAGGAGGATCACGTACTTGAGGGACTCCGACATCTCGTGCGCGCGGTGCCGCCACTGCGAATGCGCGCTCGCGAGGCTGTTGACGTAGAGGCCGCGCCAGCCGGTTCCGAAGCCGTTGCCGTGCATCATGTACTGCGAGGTGCCTTCCACGCCGATCGGCGTCCAGATCTGCACGCTCAGCTTGTGCATCGGGATGGAGACCTCCACGACCTCGGCGCCGAGCTTGCGCAGCAGTTCCGCGGCCTTGCGCACCTTCGCGTCCACGTCGGGCTCGGAGTTGGCGTGACCGAAGCCTTCCTTCAGCACCCCGATGCGCATGCCCTTCACCTCACCGGTCAAGGCTTCGGTGTAGGCGGCAACCCGCGGCGAGTTCTGACGCGGATCCAGCCCGTCGGCGCCGGCGATCACTTCGAGCAGCAAGGCGTTGTCGGCTACCGTCCGGGTCATCGGCCCCGCGTGGTCGATGGCGGCCTCGATCGCCATGATGCCGCTGTAGGGCACGAGGCCGTAGCTCGGCTTCATGCCGCAGATGCCGGAGTAGGAGGCCGGTATGCGGATCGAGCCGGCCTGATCGCAACCGATCGCCATCGGCACCTCGCCGGCCGCCACGACCGCCGCCGAACCGGACGACGACCCGCCGGTGCTGTAGCCGGCCTTCCAAGGGTTCTGCACCGGCCGCCCGGTCGCCACCGTATGGCTGCCGCCTGAGAAGCAGTAGTACTCGCAGTGCACCTTGCCGGCGATCTCGCCACCGGCGTCGAGAATGCGGGAGACGATCGTCGCGTCCACATCGGGCACGTAGCCTTCGAGGATCGACGACCCGTTCATCATCGGGATGCCGGCGACGCAGATGTTGTCCTTGATGGCGATCCTCTTGCCCGCGAGCTTGCCGCTCGATGCGCCCTTGATCTGCGCCTTGTAGTACCAGGCGTTGTACTTGTTCTCGTCGCCTTCCGGGAAGTAGCCCGGCCCGCGCGGATAGGTCACCGGCGGCAGGTTGTCGGGCAGCGAATCGACGACCCGGTAGCCATCGAGCAGCGGCGCCATGCATTCGAGATACTCGGCGACGTCCTGTTCGGTGAGATCCAGTCCGAGGTCGGCGCCGGCCTTGATCAGCTGTGCGGCGGAAGGTGCGCGAATCGTCATTGCGGGTCTCCTGGGTGGGTCATGATCTCGCGCAATGTCGGCGATTGCCGCGCGTCGAGGCGAGAACCGATCGGCAGTCGGGTGCGCCGATCGCGGGCGAGCGTTTCGCAACATGCACGCCACCGGGCGCGTCAGGGCATGGGCGTTTGATTTCTCGAGGAGTCGGCTCCACGAGGTTGCGTGCGGCTGTCTGGGCTGCGCACAGGTTCGGGGCTTCGGGCGCATGCCTGGCGACACGATGGTGCTGGCGGCGAGCACGGTGGGGGGGCCGACGCCAAAGGCGGCTCACGTAGCGACCGTGACCGTGGCGAGGGTGCTTGTAGGAGGGGCCCATGGCCCCGAAGGCGGTGGATGCGATGGAAGCGCATCAACCGGATCCGACGCTTTCGCGGGCATGGCCCGCTCCTACAACAGCACGCCCGCTTCGACAATTGGTGGCGCATCCACCAGCCCTGTAGGAGGGGCCCATGGCCCCGAAAGCGGTGGATGCGATGGAAGCGCATCAACCGGATCCGGCGCTTTCGCGGGCACGGCCCGCTCCTACGACAGCGCGACCCACTCCCGCGTCAGGTGGTGAATCCAGCGCCCTTGTAGGAGGGGCCCATGGCCCCGAAAGCGGTGGGCGCAAGGAAACGTCTCAACCGAACCGGATCCGGCGCTTTCGCGGGCATGGCCCGCTCCTACAACAGCACGCCCGCTTCGACAATTGGTGGTGCATCCCCCAGCCCTGTAGGAGGGGCCCATGGCCCCGAAAGCGGTGGGCGCAAAGAAGCGTTTCGGCCGGACAGGCGAAACCACACCGCTGGCGTCACTGGCTCACAGCCGCGATGCATTCCACCTCGACCCGCGCGCCCAGGGCCAGACCATTCGCTCCGAGCGCACTGCGCGCCGGATACCGGCCTGAGAAGAACGACGCATACACCTCGTTGAAGACACCCCACTCCGACATGTCCAACAGCATCGCGGTGCATTTCACCAGGTCGGTCATGGCGTAACCGTGCGCCTCGAGCGACGTCTTGATGTTCTCCATCGTCTGGCGGGCTTCCGCTCGGATGCCACCCTCGACGATGTTCCTGGTGCCGGGAACAATGCCGAGCTGGCCCGAAAGATAGACGGTGTTTCCGACGCGCACGGCCTCCGAGAACGGAAGGTTCGTCGGAAGCACCTTGCCCGAGTTGAGGTACTCGATGCCGTCCTGACCGGCGGCGCACGTCTGACCCGCGCTGGCCAGGCTTCCTAGAACAGCTACCAGCAGCAGGGCCTTCTTCATGTGTTCTCCTCTTGGTGGTGGGCGATGAGGCAATCGTATTTCGTTTCGGACCATTCTCGAATCGGGCTTCGGAGCGCCGGACTCGCCCTTCGGCGAATACACGGGGACCATTCACCAGCTCGGGCGTGGCCGGTTGGCGGGCTATCGTCTCCGCTTTCGACGGAACCCGTTTCGCTCGCGAATCCGGATACCCTCCGTACTCTTCCTGCCGAAAGCTACACCATGATCCGGATCATTCACATCGCGTTCCTTGTCCTTCTGGTGCTGGTCGCACACGCGGTCCACGCCGCCGATCCGTACCCGGCGAAACCGATCCGCCTGATCGTGGGCTACGCCGCCGGTGGTGCGGCCGACGCTGCGGCACGGCATCTCGCAACGCTGGTGTCGAAGCGCCTCGGACAGAACATCGTGGTCGAGAACCGCCCGGGTGCCTCCGGGTCGATCGCTGCGGCCACCGTGGCCAGCGGTGCTGCCGACGGCTACACGCTGTTGTACGCGACGAGCGATTTCGTGCTGTATCCGCTGCTGACCGGAAACACTGCCTACGTGCCGCTGCGCGACTTCGTCCCGGTGGTCGGCGTGAGTCGCCGGCCCCTGCTGCTGGTGACGCATCCGGCGCTGGGATTCAAGTCCGTGCGCGATCTCATCGCAACCGCGAAGGCGAAGCCCGGCACCATCACCTTCGAGTCTTCAGGCGTGGGCAGCGTGGAGCACCTCGCGGGTCACCTGTTCCAGAAGCTCACCCAGACCGAGCTGGTGCACGTGCCCTACAAGGGCAGCGCGCCGGGAATCCTTGCCTTGATCGGTCGGCAGGTCCAGATGGGGTTCGAGGTGCCGCTCGGCGTGCTCGATCACGTGAAGGCCGGAAAGCTTGTCGCGTTGCTCACGACCGCGGATGAACGTCTTCCGCCGCTGCCGGCCGTTCCCACGGCGAAGGAGGAGGGTCTTGCTGCACTGGACATCCGCGCGCCCTGGGGCGGCATCTTCGCCCCGGCCGGCACCCCGCCGGACCGCATCGCGAAGCTCAACGCGGAGTTCGCCGCGGCGCGCAGTGCGCCGGAAACGATGGCACATCCGATCTTCGCGGAGTCCATCTCGCTCGCCGGCCCGTCCGACGCGTTTGCCGCATTCGTTCGCTCTGACCAGGAACGCTGGGCGACCCTCATCCGCGAGGCGGGGCTGAAGCTCAACCCGTGAACGGTGGAGCGGCGCGCGGTCTGGGCGCCGGACCGCGCCAACCATGGGGCCGTTCGCTTTGCAGCGGCTCCCTAGCTGGCCTGTCGTTAGGCCGGATTCGCGACTCGGTTCATTGAGCGGCCCCGAAGAAGTAGGTCAGCCCGATGCGCACCATCTCCATATGTACATCGTTCGTAACGCTGCGCCCCTGCACGGAGGCGAAACCGGAACCGGACACCACGCCGCCACGCGCATTGGGAAAGGTGAAAGCCACGTCATCGAACTGGGCGCGCAGATAGTCCAGCCGCAAGGACCAGGCGTCGCTCATCCGCCAGGCGCCGCCCACACCCCAGGTCCAGCCGATCGGATGCGCGCGATCCACCTCGCTGAAGCGGGCGACGGTCTGTGCCGGTCCGGTGAGTCCCTCGTACTGGCTGCGAGTCTCCACGAGGGAGGCCATGGCCAGGCCTCCGGTGATGTTCAACATGAATGGTCCCGCTGCATAACCGAGGCGGAGTCGCGCGGTGTAGAGCCACTGGTTCTCACGAACGATCGACGCCTGTGTCATGCCGTTCCAGGCATTGGCGGCGTTCACCAGGGTGTCCTGGCGACCCTCATGGCGAAGCCCGGTCCAGTCGGTCTCCAGTCCCAGCAGGATGCCACCTCCGAACTGGTGCTGATACCCGAGCAACAACCCCGCGCCGGCGCCGCGAAAGGCATCGTCCGCCGATTCGACGTTCGCATTCGCGCCGAAAGTGCCGTCCCCGCGTGTGGACACGCCACGCACATCGCTCGCGATGCCGACACCGTGGACGCTCAGGTACGGCCCGCTCCATGACGCGGTTCGCTGCAATGAATCGGAAAGGGCGGGGGGCGCAGCAAGCCCCAGCACGGCCAGCAGGAGTCCGCGTGGCATCGACGATGTGGTGCGCAATTCGAGTCTCCCGATACGAAAGGAAAAACCTGAGGGCGTAAGGGCAGTGGGAAACGAGTCGGACGCCGAGCCTGCCCGGAGCGACGCCGTGATGCCGATGGTCCGCGTTGGGTCTTGCCCGGCGGCCCGTCGGACGACGACTTTGACGCGCCCTGTGAATCCTGACGCCCCGCCTCGGCCAGCCACCTGACCGGCCTCGATGGACGGACAGTCGGCCATGCGCCGACGGCTTCGACACCGTCTCTATCGGTGCCATGCCGGTGTTGTTGAGGAGACCTTGCACCCCGCAAGGCGAGTGGGTGTCAGGTCATTTGGTCGCGAACATCCGGGTCAGGTTCATGCGCGGAACCCACGTGGACTCGTGAGCCAGGACGCGAAGCGCATGGCGCACGTCGATGGAAGTTGCGACGTTGACGGGCGCCGACCACACGCGCAGTCGACGCCGGATCGCGGCGAGGAAGGCAACCGTGGATCGTGCCGCATCCACCTGCCGCCACTGGAAAGACGGCCTGTGTCGGAGGGGACCACGCCCCCGAGTGCGGTCGATGCAGCGGATACGTTTCGGCCGGTACCAACGCTTTCGCGGCCATGGGCCGCTCCTACAGAAGGCGTCGCCCAATCCCGCGGCAGGTGACGCATCCATCGATCCTGTAGGAGGGGCCCATGGCCCCGAAAGCGGTTGATGCCCTGGAAATGCTTCACCCTGAACCATCGCTTTCGCGGGCGCGGGCCGCTCCTACAGGACGTGGTGCCTCCCCCGGCGGTGATCGGAGTGATGGTGGTCGTAGTTGGCGGGGTGGTCGCTTCCTGTCACGATGCCAGAAGCACTGACGCTCGCATCCGCGAGAGCCTGCCATCAGGTGCGGCCGAAGTCGCTCCTCAGGTGCTGCAGCCTTGAAGGCTGAAAATCGTTCTGATGCAATCCCACGTCTGCGCCTGGCTGCCGGCTGGGCCGGCAGCCAGCGCGCAACCGCATTGCAGTCCGCCAATCCGTCGAACCCACGCATCGATGTGCTACCGCCCGACATTGCAGGGGCGTGTCGCGCGCGTAGCAGCAAGCCCCGATTTCTCCATGGTCGTCCTTCATCGCATCCCGCGCATCGCTCTACGCCTGTGCGTGCGCGCGCTTTCGTCCTTGCTGCTCTTTGCCCTGGCAGGTTCCGCCGGGGCCGTGCGGCCCTTCGTCACCGATGATGCGCGGATCATCGATCGCGGCCAGGTCGAGATCGAGAACTGGCTGGAAAGCACACGAGGAGACGGCCAGTGGGACCCGGTGCCGGGCTTCAATGCGATCGTCGGCAGCAGCGTCAGCGACTGGTTCGAGATCCTCGCCGGAGGGGGCGTGGGCGCCGACCGCGCGGGCGGCAGCACGCTGGGGAACCCGATGGTCATGGGCAAGATCCTGTTGCTTCCGTCGCAAGTGAACGGCAGACCCGGGGTGGCGTTCAGCGCCAGCACGGTGCTCGACCATGGCCACGGTTCGATGTACCTGCCTGGGCGCGTCTCCGTCCTTCTGGGCATGAGTACCTGGCGCCTGCTCGACGATCACCTCCACGTGCACGTCAACCTGGGCCTGCGCAACGACCGCGGTCTCGGCTTCGACGCGCGAAGGCGTGCGCAGTGGGGCGTCGGCATCGAAGCGCACACGCCCTTCGAGAAGACGCGCTTCGTGGGGGAGGTGTTCAGCGGTGACCCGCTGGTGCTGCACGCGCCGTCATACGCCATCCAGGCCGGTGTGCGACGTGTCCAGAGCGACTACCTGCAGTTCGACCTTGTGCTCGGACTCGAGCCTGCATTGGACGATCAGCTTCGCCGCCGCAGCAGCCTCGAACCGTCGGTGCAGCTCGGGGTGCGCGTGCTTTTCGATGTCTTCACGCGCGGCGACCGCCACGGCGATCCCGACGGCGCGCGCGGGTTCTTCGGCAATCGATAGACCTGTGGTACGCGTCCAACGTCGCGTTGGGTGTCTCCAACAGCGGGTCGGCGTTCGGTTTCGGTGCGTCCCGCGGAGATCGGTGCCGGGCCGTGAGCGAAGCGGCAGCTGGTGCGGTACCGACCGATGGTTCCGAAGGTGGTCGATGCACGGATACGTTTCGACGGGAACGATGGCTTTCGCGGGCGTGGCCCGCTCCTACAACAGCGCGACCCATCCCGACGTTCGGCGCCGGATCCACCACCCTTGTAGGAGGGGCCCATGGCCCCGAAAGCGATCGATGCACGGAAACGTCGCGACCGGAACGATCGCTTTCGCGGGCATGGCCCGCTCCTACAGCAGCGCGACCCATTCCTGCGTTGCCGGCATATACACAGCCCCTGTAGGAGGGGCCCATAGCCCTGAGAGCGGTCGATGCGTGGAAACGTCTCGACCGGAACAGTCGCTTTCGCGGGCGTGGCCCGCTCCTACAACAGCGCGACCCATTGCCGCGGTCGGCGCCGGATCCACCACCCTTGTAGGAGGGGCCCATGGCCCCGAAAGCGATCGATGCACGGAAACGTCTCGACCGGAACGATCGCTTTCGAGGGCGTGGCCCGCTCCTACAGCAGCGCGACCCATTGCCGCGTTCGGTGGCGGATCCACCGCCCTTGTAGGAGGGGCCCATGGCCCCGAAAGCGGTCGATGCGCGGAGATGTCTCTTCCGTCACACAGGGGTTGTGCGGGTCCGACGCGGAAGCGTGGCGCGCAAGACCTGCTCCGGTTCGCGCCGCGGCGTTGTGCGCGAACCCGGATCGCTGCCAACCCAGCCAGCCCGGCACGTGCCCCTGGTGATGGCAGCCGCCGCTGTCGCCTATGTGTCTGATCGCACGCGGCGCCGCCGATGCGCCACACCCAGGACCCCGAGTCCGGCGGCCAGCAGCGCGAACTCGGAGGGTTCGGGGACGGGCGTGATGAAGACCTGGATGATGGACGGGTCGAGTTCCAGTTCGCCGGTCGGGTCCAGAACGGCGAGGATCGACGTGCGCGCGGTGTTATCGAAATCCGCGGCGACGGTGCCCGAACCGTAGCCGGAGGTTCCGAATCCGGCCGTGGCCAGCTGGTCGAACGTGACCCGGTACGCCGCCGAGGGGAGGGCGTAGGGCAGGTTCAACTCGGGAAAGGGCACGCCGAACTCGAACCGGCCGAGTACGTCGGCCTCGCGGACCGCGAAGAGCGCCTCGCCCGCCATGGGGCCGTGGCGGTCGTCCTGGTTGTTCCGCGGATCGCCTGTCGGATAGAGCGACAGGAAGCGCGAAGACATTTCGGGAAAGGCGACGAAGTCATCGGCCGTCCAGCCGCCGGACGGGGAGACCATTCCGCCGAGGTCGCCGCCCGGCACGATGCGGACATCGTAGCTGGCGCTTCCCGCGAACGTGGCCGAGGCGCCGGTCGCGTTGGGGTTCGTTCCGTCGGCGACCGTGACCGTTTCCCGGAACGTGGCCTCACCCTCGTGGAACGACTGCACCGAGTGCGCGAATCGCCCGGTCGACACGTGCTGGATCTTCGTCGTGAGGTCCACCGGCTGGCAGACGACAACCGGAGGGGTACCCAGATCGACACACCCGAACCGGTCCAGCAGCCGCAGGTACATGGGCATGCCGAAGTGCGCCACGTTGGCGAAGGGATTGATGACGACTTCGATCCACCACTCGCCCATGGCGGATGCGCTGGCCTGACCTGCTGCCGTGTGGACGGCCCGGGCCTGTGCGCTGACGCCGATGGCGACCGACGCGTCGATCGTGCCGACGCCGGACCGGAGGGCCCGGGCATAGCCCCCGCCGAAGGTGATTTCCTCGAAGGTGCCCGGCTTGTAGCGCCACTCGGAACGGATCGCCCCGTCCCAGCCCGGGAACGAGTTGTTCGTCGATGTGTGGCGCCGTTCGTCGGGGTGGATCCAGCCCGTCTGGCTGAGCGAGGCGCTGGTCGCCAGGTCGGTACCTTGCGAGACGGCAGAGACGGCGCCGGGCACGGTGGCGGCGCTGAGCAGTATCGCGGCGGCCAGACGGATCGCGGTGTGCGGATGGGAGGAGGGTGCAGGCTGAGTCATCAGGGTCTCCGGGTCTGGTTGTTCGGCCGGTCTGGGGTTTCGCCGGCGTCGACTCGAAGTCTAGAAATCGATGCCGCCCGGAGAAATCGAACAGAAGTCTGGGGGACCTCGTCGACGATTGTCGGGGTGCCGACCCAGGTCGTATGAGCTTGCTCACAAGACGAGGCGAACAGCGGGCGGGTGCCGGCGCGAGCAGAGCACGGAATGTCCGTTCAGGTCCGGTTCGCGGCTCGACGGGATGACGAACCGTCTCGTCACCCTGCCCGGAGTCACCCATGTCCATTCGAATCACGACGATTGCCGCAGGGGCGCCGCCGGAGACGCAGACCGCCGATCTCCATCGACGGCCTGCGAGTCTTGCCAAGCTCGTGTTCCCGCCCCGGATGCACTAACTTCCCTCGCATAGGAGAGCCATCATGCAATTCGTCCTCACCTTCCACCAACCGCTGGCCGAAATCGAGCGCCACGAGCACCCCGCCGACGGCCCGCCTGCCCTCGAACCGTGGAAGGCCTATATGGCCGATCTGGTCGCTGCCGGCGTCATGCGGGGCGGCAACCGCCTGGCCCCGCCGTGGACCGCGACCACCGTGCGCATCCGCGGTGGCGAGCGCCAGATCCAGGACGGCCCGTTCGCCGAAACGAGAGAGATCGCCGCCGGCTATGTGGTCATCGAGGTGCCGTCTCTCGATGAGGCCCTGCAGTGGGCCGCGCGCAGCCCGAGCAGCAGCACCGGCTGCACCGAAGTCCGGCCGGTGGCTGCCCCCCCGGCATGACCGTCCGCACGACACCGGGCGGCGCAGCGACGACCGACGCTGCGCCGCTTGCCGCCCAGGCTGCCGAGGCGGCTGCGCGACAGGCCTATGGGCGCCTGCTCTCGTGGCTGGCCTGGCAATGGCGCGACATTGCGGCGGCAGAGGATGCCCTGGCCGACGCGTTGATGGCTGCGTTGCTCACCTGGCCGCGCGACGGTGTGCCCGACCGCCCCGAGGCCTGGCTGCTCACGGCGGCGCGGCGGAACCTGCTGAAGGCCGCGCGCCATCGACGCCTGACGGCGGACCCCGCCGTGACGGTGCTGCTGCCCGACGAAACCACGGCGGTCACCGAGCCGGCCACGGTACCCGACGCACGGCTGCGCCTGATGTTCGTCTGTGCGCATCCGGCCATCGACGCCCCCATGCGCAGCCTGCTGATGCTGCAGACCGTGTTGGGCATCGACGCCGCCCGCATCGCCCGCGCCTGCCTGGTCGCCCCCGAGGCGATGACCAAGAGGCTCGTGCGCACGAAGGCCAAGATCAAGGCCACGGGTCTGCGCTTCGAGGAGCCCGAGGCGCGGGAGCTGCCGCAGCGTCTCATGGCGGTGCTGGAGGCGATCTACGGTGCCTGCACGCTCGACTGGAACGAGGATTCGTCGCCGGAGCCGGCCGCATCGCTGGCGGACGAGGCGCTGTACCTCGCGCGCGTGGCGGCATCGCTCCTGCCTCACGAACCCGAGGCGCTGGGCCTGATTGCGCTGCTCGAGCTGAATGCATCCCGTGCAGCCGCCCGACTGGACGCCGAGGGGTGCCTGGTGCCGTTGCAGGAACAGGACACGGCGCTCTGGGATGTGGAACTGATCGCATCGGCAACAGCACACCTCGCAGAGGCAGCCAGGCGGCGACGTCCGGGGCCGTTCCAGTACGAAGCGGCGATCCAGCTCGCGCACGCATCGCGCCGTCGCACCGGCGCCACCCCGTGGGCGGACATCCGGCTGCTCTACGAAGGGCTGGTCGCGCTGCACCCGACCATCGGTGCACGCATCGGCCACGCGCTGGCCTCTGCCTATGCCGCCGATGACGTGTCTGCGGGTCTGGCATTGCTTCGGGACATCGACCCGAAGCGACGGGAGACGCACCAGGCGTGGTGGGCGGCACAGGCCCATCTGCTCGAACGTGCAGGGGCGCGCGCCGGGGCGTTGTCGGCCTACGAACGCGCACTCGCGCTCAGCCGTTCGCCAGCGCTGCAGAAAACGCTGATCGCGCGCCGGCAGGCGTTGGTCTCGTCGTCGCCTTGAAATGCCGACGCGGTACCGCCGCCGACGGACCGACGTTGTCCGGATTCCCCGTTGTCGCGGCTCCTTGGCATGAGGGCTCCAAGGCCCTCGTCGTCAACCCACCAGGAGCCACACACCATGCACCTCACCACCACTGCCCGCACGCGCCGCCTGGCGGCATCCTTCGCGATCCTCGCCGCCGCCATCTCCCACGCCCACGCGCAGACTCCGACAGTCCCTCGCGAAGTACTCGAACGGGCGACGCTTGCCACACTGTCGGGCACCTGGGCCTCATCGCAGAGCGAGAGCTGGTACGGCGCTTACGGAACGCGCGAGTTCCGCTTCGAGGACGGCCGCTGGAGCCTGCGGTTCACGCTGGCGCTGGACCCGGCCATGCAGGCCAGGGTCTTCGAGTTCCGAACCGGCGGGCCTTACTACATCGCGCAGTCTTCGAAGACAGTGCCCGGCGCCTTCGACGCGGTGTTCATGGAAGACACGAAACACCTGACGCTCAGGACGCGCGACACCAAGCTGTTGCAGGCCTTCGGCCTTGCGGCCTGCGGCCTCGAACCCGATGTCGAGAAGGACATCTCGATCCAGGGCTGCGCAGCATGGAAACCTGTCGCGCAGTGCCGCGAGGATCACGATCTGCTGGCGCTCGGACAAGGCGGCCAGCTGCATTTCGGCGTGCGTCCGCGCGACAACGACATGTGCAGCGCCGACCGGCGACCCAAGGCCCTGTTGCAGCCGGTGATCAAGCGTTCTTCCTGAGCCGGACCGCCGGCACCGCGGGTGCCATCAACGTCCACGGCCGAGGGGGGCTGGCCGGTTCCCCGTCTACGGCGTCCTCGGCCGTGGGAAGGCACTCGACGGGCTGGCGTTCGAGGTCGATGTGGTGCCGGTGCGTGCGCCGCGTTGATCCGCCAGCAACGCCATCCGCGCGACGATGTCGGCGTCGCCCTGGAATCCCATGGAAGGTGTTCCGGTCGCGATTGTCGACGAAGACGTCCTCCCGCTGGTCGCCAAGGGAAGTCATGGGGGCGGGCTTGCAGGGGAACTCGCTGTGGAAGTGGCGGGACACGCGGGAGGGGGGCGGGCGGGAAAACGAGGCAACGGCATCCGACCCGGTTCCGTGCCGCGTATCCACCGCCCTTGTAGGAGGGGCCCATGGCCCCGAAAGCGGTGGATGCACGGAAACGTCTCGACCGGAACGATGGCTCTCGCGGGCATGGCCCGCTCCTACAACAGCTGGACCACTCCAACGGCCGGTGGCGTATCCACCGCCCTTGTAGGAGGAGCCCATGGCCCCGAAAGCGGTGGATGCACGGTAACGTCTCGTCCGGAACGATGGCTCTCGCGGGCATGGCCCGCTCCTACAACAGCTGGACCACTCCAACGGCCGGTGGCGTATCCAGCGCCCTTGTAGGAGGGGCCCATGGCCCCGAAAGCGGTGGGTGCACGGAAACGTGTCGACCGGAACGATGGCTATCGCGGGCATGGCCCGCTCCTACAACAGCCGGTCCCACTCCAACGGCCGGTGGCGTATCCAGCGCCCTTGTAGGAGGGGCCCATGGCCCCGAAAGCGGTGGGTGCACGGAAACGTGTCGACCGGAACGATGGCTCTCGCGGGCAGGGCCCGCTCCTACAACAATCCAACGGCCGGTGGCGTATCCACCGCCTTTGTAGGAGGGGCCCATGGCCCCGAAAGCGGTGGGTGCACGGAAACGTCTCGACCGGAACGATGGCTCTCGCGGGCATGGCCCGCTCCTACAACAGCTGGACCACTCCAACGGCCGGTGGCGTATCCACCGCCCTTGTAGGAGGGGCCCATGGCCCCGAAAGCGGTCGATGCACGGAAACGTCTCGACCGGAGTCTGGTCGATATGCACGCATTTCGATACTCTTACCATATCGCTATCGATATGGAACAAGTACGAACATGACCGCGACCGCTACGCTTTCGAGCAAGTTCCAGATTTCCATCCCGAAGTCCGTGCGCGACGAGCAGCAGTGGGAAGCAGGGCAGGAGTTCGTGTTCATTCCCCGGGGCAAGGGCGTCCTCGTGATGCCCGTCCCGGAGCTGGATCAACTCGCTGGGATCGCGAAGGGCGCCCGGAAGGAAGGCTATCGCGATCGGAAGGACCGCTACTGATGGCCACCCCCGCGCGGGTGGTCGACACCTCGGCGTGGATCGAATGGCTCACGGGCAGCGCTCTCGGCCGGAAACTGGGCAAGCAGTTCCCCGACAAGCGGGACTTCATCGTGCCGACGATCGTGCAACTCGAACTGTCGAAGTGGCTGGTGCGCGAAGTCGGTGAAGAGCGTGCCGACCAGGTGATCGCCTACACGCAGAAGTGCACCATCGTGCCGCTCGATACCACCATTGCGCTGCTCGCCGCGGATCTGCACCGGGAACACAAGCTCGCCACCGCCGATGCCATCGTTTATGCGACTGCCAGGCATCGTCAAGCCGATCTCCTGACATGCGACGCCCACTTCCAAGCGCTGCCCGATGTGGTGTTCTTTCCCAAAGATGGGTAGTAGCTACCTCGGGACGTTGGGGTCAGTTCTCCCTTCTTGCATCCTCACGTTCCGCCATCGCGCACTGCCAGGGTCCACTGCCAGGGTCAGGTCTCGATTCTTGCATCCCCGCGTACGGCCGCTGCGCCCAGGCGGTCCTTCGCGCTTGACGTGCCGCCAAAGCACTGCCAGGGTCAGTTCTCCCCTCTTGCATCCTCGCATTCCGCCGCCGCGATCAACCGGCTCACCGTGGATACTGAAAGTCCCAGGGTGGAGGCCATCGCAGTCATGGTCATCCCGCCATCCCGATAGGCCCGGCGCAAGCCCTCTTCCCGGCTGCCGGTCTCCTCGATCCAATCCGCCAGGTCACGTGGCCGTACCCGTTGCGCCTTGGTGATGTCCCGCACACGGCCAGTCGGCGGGGCCGCCTCGGCGAGCATGTCGTCCACGAAATGCTCGTTGCCCAGGAAGATCTGCTGTCGAAGCCCCGTCTTCCACAGATCGGCATCCTCGTCGCTGAACCGCTCAATCCGCGCCTCCTACAACAACCCGACCCATTCCCACGGTCGGCCGCGTATCCACCGCCTCTGTAGGAGGGGCCCATGGCCCCGAAAGCGGTGGATGAACGGAGACGTCTCGACCGGAATGATCGCTCTCGCGGGCATGGCCCGCTCCTACAACAGCCCGATCCACTCCCACGGTCAGCCGCGTATCCAGCGCCTTTGTAGGGGGGGCCATGGCCCCGAAAGCGGTTGATGAACGGAGACGTCTCGACTGAAGCGATGGCTCTCGCGGGCGTGGCCCGTTCCTATGGATCGTGTTGGATCAGTGGAGATGGTCGACGGAGAGGTTAGTGTCGGAGAGTTGTGCGGATCTGACCCGAAGGAGGCAGCCCGATCACAGGGTGACTGGTTGCGCTTCACAAGCTCGATGACGCAGACGGACATCGCGCGCTATACGCCGAAAGCAGCCCATTTCTGAACGTTCGGCGAGGGAGATCAGAGGATTGTGTGGGTCCGACCCCGAAGCGGCCGAGACGGAAGCGGGTCACTGCAACTTATTCCAGCACCACTTTCGCTTCCTCAACCGTCCCACTTTCGTCTGCGCCAGTACCCAGGACGTCGGCTTTGATGCGCGACCGCCACAACGCGGATCTCGTTGTCGGCAATCAGGTAGATCACCGAGTACGGAAACTGATCCAGACCCAGTCGACGACTTCCGTGCTGCCAAGGCGACCCAAGCATGGGGTGTTGCAACAGTCTGTCGATTGCCTCACCGACTTCCGACAGGAGTGCCTGCGCCAGTGCACTTCCTGCCCTGTCTCGATAGAAAGCCGCAGCCTCGCGGAGGTCGTACGCTGCGCCTGCGTGGAGGACGTACCTCACCGGTAGTCGTTCTTGATCTTCTCGAGCGTCTCCGGCCCTGGCAACCACGATGTCGGATCATCCGCAGCATCGGCCAGACGCTGTGCCACCTCGATTGCCCAAGCTTCCTCGACCGCTGGGGGCGTGCCGAGGCTTGCAATCAGGCGATCGATGAGAAGCGTGCGGTCTGCGGTGGAGAGTTGAAGGGCTTCCGCCTGTACCGCTTCCAGTGTCGATGCCATGGTCTTCTCCCGGACGTCAACGGTCAGTGATCGCGAAGTTGGCATTCTGCCGCGGTTCGTGCCGCACGTAGTATCCCGGGGCGCGTCTGTGGCGCGCTTCATGAGGCCCGCTCATCCTTTCGCCGCCCCCAACGCCCCCCCACAAACATCCCCCCCATCCTTCGGCAACGGCTTCTCAATCAACCTCTGTATCGGCACCCAGAAAATCGACGTCGCAAACCGCCCCACCGTCCCGATCACATCCCCCGCCGACACGCCCACATCGAAGCCCTTGAAGCTTCCCTTCACCTCCACCGGAATCGCCACGCTCAGGAACTCCGGCTTCTTTCCTTGCGGTGCCATCCGGAACTGCAGGGTCTCGTTGCGGAAGTCGACGCCGCCCGAGCCCGTGACGCGCATCCGGCTCGTGTCCATCACGATGGTCTTGTGCGTCAGCAGGCCGTCCTTCAGGTCGAACTGGGCGACGGCGCAGTTGATCTTCGAGGCCCTGTCGGGGTCGACGGCGGGGAGGAGGGCGGAGAGCACGTTCACCGCCCACAGGTCCGCGAGGCCCGAGGGCATGTTCTCCGGCCAGACGGCGAATTCGAGGCTGCCGTTGCCTTTCTCGAGGATGTCCGAGAGGTACTTGGCGCGAGAGTTCACGTCCATGCGCAGGGTGAGCAGGCCCTTGTAGTCGGCGTCGGGCTGGAAGCGGCGGGCGAGGATGCCGTAGTCGAAGCGTTCGATGCGGACCTTCGTGTCGACCTTCACTTCGGTGTCGGTGGGTTCGTAGCCCAGCCATAGCTTCGCGCTGCCGCCGGGAACGTTCACTTCCATCGGGCCGATGTCGGCGCGGCCGTTCTCCAGTTTCGCGTCGAGGCGGCCGCTGCCCATCTTGTCCTTGCCCGAGAGCACTTCGTCCACGCGCACCGTGAGGTACGCGTCCTGCCGGCGCATCACCTCGGGGCTCAGCATCTTCTGGGCTTCGTTCGTCGCCTTCTCCGCTTCGGCCTTCACTTCCTCGGCGGACTTCTCCGGCTCGACTTTCTTCTCCGGCTTCTTCTCGGTGGCGGACCAGCCGTCCAACTTGAAATCGTCGAGCTGGATGCTGGGAGACGCCAGGTCGATGGTGAGCTTGGGTTTCGCGCGGGCGGTGACGAGGGCGCCGCGGCCCTGCAGCCGGCTCGCGCCCACCCGCACTGCGAGGTCCGCCACTTCATAGCCCTGCTTCGACATGCGGAACTTGCCGCCGAGGGAGTAGGGGCCCCACGGCGGGAGCGATGTCCGCGCGAGGCGGTTCAGGCTGTCGAAACGCTTGCCGTCGAGGGCGAGGGCCAGTTCGATGTCGCCTTCGCCCACCGGCTTCGAGATGGCACCGGTCAGCTTGACGTGCGTGTCGGCGGCTTCGGCGGTGAAGGTGAAGGGGATGCGGCCGTCGGGGCGGACGAGGTCGGCGGCCTTGGCGGTTTCGAGGCCCATGCTGATGGGCACGTCGTCGAGCGAGCCCTTCAGCGCGATCCGCACCGGCTGGCCGGGTTTCGCGGTGATCTCGCCGGCGTCGAGCTGGATGCGCGCTTCGGCCTTGGTGTTGGCGTCGCGGATGACGAGCCGGCCCTTGTCGATGTTCCCGATGAGTTCGGACTTCGCGAGCATGTCGCCGAGCAGCGTGGAGCGCGCGATGAGCGCGATCTGCACGGCGCCCACCGTGGCGTCGATGTTCTGCGCGAGGCCCAGCGTGCGCAGCAGCTTGCCGATGTCGACGGGGCCGGCTGCGAGCCACAGGCTGCTGACGGGGTCGTTGCGAAGGTCGAGCGCCACCGCGCCGCTGAACGGAATGTCGGCGACGGTGGCGGCGAACGGGGAGGGCTGCATCGCACCGTCGCGGATGTGGCCGTCGAACGAGATGTCGCGCGGGTTGAGCGTCGTCCCCGTGATGCGCTTCACGCGCACCGTGAGGTCGGCGTCGCCCAGGTCGATGCCCTTCGGCAGGATCGGCAGTTCGAGCACGGGGCGGCCGGGTGTTGCCTGCGCGGGCTTCGGCTTCGATGGCGGGAGGAGCGATTGCAACTCCGCCACGTCGATGTCGCCGACGTCGAGGTGAACGCGCACGATCTCGCGGCTGCCTTCGCGGACCAGGCCGGCCGTACCGATCAGGTTCGTGCGGCCGAGGCGGAAGACCACGTCGTCGACCTTCCACGCCCCCTCGGTCATCGACGCCTTGCCCTTCAGCGCGACCGGCGCGCTGGCCTTGGCTTCGAGCCCCAGCCACTTCGCGACCTCGCTGGTTTTCTTGGCCGTGAGTTCGAAGGCGACGGTGGGGCCGCTGACAGGCGTCGGTGCGACGAGCACGCCCAGCAGGTGCGCGCGCACGCTGCCCGACTGGATCGAGAAGTCGAGCGGTGAGCCTTCCTCCAGCATCACCTTCTCGAGGGAGCCGCCGGTGAGCGCCGCCTTCAGCGGCTGGCCGAGCAGGGATCCGACGAGCGAGCCCATCAGCGGCTTGCCCGCCGGCAGGTCCACCGTGAACTTCTCGACGGTGAACTCCACCGGGCGGCCGCCGTCGAGGTTGCCGTACGACAGGCGGCTCTTGTCGAGGTCGATCTGGATGTCGAGCGACTTCACCAGTTCGGCGCCCTGGTCCCCCTCGGCCGTGACCGCCACCGCGAACCGGCCGACGTGCCCCTTCATGCCCTTGGCGCCGGCGAAGAGTTCAGCCAGGCCGCCGAGATCGGAATCCTTCGTCCCGAGGGCGAGCGCGAAGCGGGGCGGATCCATCGTCCCGTCGGCCGTGATGCGGCCTTCGAGCGCCACGTCGGTGATCGTCGCCTTGAGCGGTGCGTCGAGCCGGCCGTCCTTCACGATGAGGTGCACGTTCGCGTCGCGGGCGTCGCCGGGTAGGCTCAGCCAGCGGTCCACCTGTAGTTCGAGGTCGACGTCGGCGGTCTTCAGGGCGGACAGCGAGAACGTCGCCTTCGCGAGTTCCTTGTAGGTGTCGCGGAAGCTCTGCGGGGGTTCCTCAACCTCGTCGGGGGTGTCGGTGAGGAAGGGGCGGAGATCCAGCGACGGCAGGGCGAGCTTGCCGGTGATCGACGGGCGCGTACCTCGCTGGTCGAACGAGAGGTTCCCCGAGAGCACGGTCTTGCCCATCCTGCCGGCGAGGCCTGTGATGTCGACCGTCTTCGGCGTGAAGCGCACATGGCCGCTCAACTCCGTTGCGCCGACCTTCGGGTAGGTCTCCTGGAGCAGGCGTTCGACCTCCGCGAGATCCGCCGTGCCCACCGAGAAGTCGACCTCGCCCGAGGTGCCCGCCACCGCGCCCTTCAGCGACAGCATCGAGCTGAGGAAGTCGACGCGGAAGTCGAAGGGCCAGGGTTTCGTCGCCGCGAGGAGTTCCTGGAGCGATCCACCGGTGAAGGTCACCTTGTAGGGAAACGTCTTCTCGACGGTGCCGTGCATGGCGACCTTCATGGGCTGGCCGCTGGGCGACTCGCCGTTCAGGCTGTCGAGAGAAAAGGAATGGCGCCTGCCGCCGTCCGGCGTGTATTCCACCGAGATCCGTTCGAGCGCGAAGCGGCCGACATCGAGCATGGCCGCGGCATCCATGGCGGCCTTGGTGTCGGGCGGCGAGTCGGACGCAGGCTTCGGTGCGGCGTCGGACGGCGGAATCGCGAACGTCCAGTTGTTGGTGCCGTCGGCGTTGGTGTGGAGCTTCAGCACGACGTCGCTGCCCGCGAGGTCCTGGATGTGCAGGCGGTGGGCGAGCAACTTCCAGAGGTCGAGCGCGAGGCGCACCTCGCCCACCGCGACGAGCGTGCCTACCGCGAAACCACCGGGGTCGGCGATGGAGAGGCCGCCGACTTTCAGCTTCGGCCGGGCCGAGATCTCGAGTTGCGCCGGCCCGTCGAAGCGAACCTCGCGCTTCAGTGCGTCGGAGAAAGCCGCAGCGATGCGCGGGCGGAGGCCGGCGGCGTCGATCGTGATGCCGATGAAGGCGATCCAGGCCGCGATGGCGATGAGCAGCACGACGAGCCCGCCGAGCGTGAAGACCACCCATCTGGCGAGGCGACCGACGCGCCGCGCGGTGCTGCGGACGCCGCTGTCGGAAGATGCGCTGGCGGGTTCGATCGGCAAATCGGGCGGGGCTTCGGACGGCATCGTGGAGGCGGGGTGGTCGATGTATCCTCGGGGCCGAGGGCGTTCGATCGTGGCACAGCGCGCAGGGGGTACGCAAACCGATGGGAGAGGCAGTATGAAGCGCAGGACATGGATGGCGGGGCTGGTCGCGATGACGCTGGGGTCGGCGGCCGGGGCGGCAGCGCCCGAGTGGGTCAGTGTCGGCATCGAGGGTGGCCTCGAGCATTTCGTGGACGCCGCGTCCCTGGAGCGGTCGGGCGAGGTGGTGCGCGTTTCCAAGCGGTCGGTGTATCTGGAGCCTGTTCCGATGGGCGAGACACCGGGCCTGCCGCTGGTCAGCGAGGCTGTGGGCGTGATCGAGGACGACTGTCAGCGGATCCAGCACCGGGCGGTGTCGTTCCAACTCATCGGCGTCCAGGGGGAGGTGCTCTGGTCGTCCGGTGAGATGAAGCGCGTCTGGGAGGCCATCGAACCCGGCAGCCCCGGGCGGGCCGCGCTCGATTTCGCGTGTTCGCGGACCAGCCCATGAGCGCATCGAGTCGCGCGTTGCGGCGCGGGGCTCGTGAGATGGCGTCGGCACGGCGCGGGGCTGGCTTCGGCAGCCTCGATGCCGTGCCCTCCTTTCCTCCCGCACCGGCCTGACCAGGCCGACGTCTCCCACCCGGCGAACCCGCGACCCATGCACCAAGCGCTCAGCAGGCTCCTTTCCGTGGCGGGCAGGATCGCCGCGACGTTCGCGATGGTCGTCGCCCCGGCGATGGCCGGCGACATCGAGCAGTTCTCGCCCACCGGGGAGGTGAAGCTGCCGCGGCAGGTCGTGGTTCGTTTCACGACACCGATGGTGAATTTCGGCGATCCGCGCGGGCCGGAGCCCTTCGACATCGATTGCAAGGCCAAGGGATCCGGTCGCTGGGTCGACGCGCGGGAGTGGGTGTACGACTTCGAGCGCGACGTCCCGGGCGGCATCCGCTGCAGCTTCCGCGTGAAGCCGGGTCTCGTCGATCTCGCCGGCGAGGCCGTGGCCGTCGGCGCGCGCGAGTTCACGACGGGTGGCCCGGGGGTGCGCGAGACGCGGCCGTGGGAGGGTGAGGAGAGCATCGACGAGCAGCAGGTCTTCGTCCTCGGCCTCGACACCCAGGCGACCGAGGCGTCCGTCGCGAAGCACGCGTGGTGCTCGATTGCCGGGCGGGCGGATCGCGTGGGTGTGCGGGTCGTCACCGGCAAGGAGCGCAAGGCGGTCCTCGATCGCCAGGCCGATTTCTTCGACCGGCTGCGGGATGGCGCGGGGGACCCGGACGGCTTCGACCGTCTGGTTCGCGAGCGGGCTTGGGATCGCCTGCCCGTGACGCTCGTGGCCTGCCGCGCGCGCCTGCCCAACGAGGCCGAGGTGCAGCTCGTCTGGGGGAAGGGCATCGCCTCCGCCGACGGGATCGAGACGACGGTCGTGCAGACATTCGCCTACCGGGTCCGCCGGGCTTTCACGGCGAAGTTCCGCTGCGATCGCGTGAACCCGAACGCCGACTGCATTCCGGTCCTGCCGATGTCGCTGGAGTTCACGGCGCCGGTGGCGGTGGCTGCAGCAGAGAAGATCACGCTGACGGCGGCGTCGGGCAAGGTGTTCTCGCCGAAGCTTTCGGACGAGGACCGACGCTCGGGATTCGTCAGCTACCTGACCTTTCCGGCGACGTACCTGGAGTCGTCCAACTTCCGTCTGGCGCTGCCCGCCGATCTCGTGGACGACGCCGGCCGGCCCCTGACCAACGCGAAACGGTTCCCCATCACGGTGAAGACCGACGCCGCGCCGCCGCTCGCCAAGTTCGCGGCGCGTTTCGGGCTGCTCGAACTGAATGCCGATCCGGCGCTCGCGGTCACCGTGCGCAATGTCGAGAAGACGCTCACCGGCAAGCAGGCCGCGGTGACGGGGGCTGCCGGCACGACGGGCGTGGCGGCCCGCCGCCTGCGCGTGCAGTCGCCCCGCGACATCCTCTTCTGGCTGAAGCGGCTCGACGCGGGCGAGGCGAAGTGGACCGAAGGCGGCTACGAGTCGAGCAGCATCTTCCGGCCGACCGACACCACGAAGGCGCTCTCGCTCCCACGCTCGCCCGACGACAAGACCTTCGAGGTCGTGGGCATCCCGCTGCCCGAGCCGGGCTTCCACGTGGTCGAGCTGGTCAGCCCGCGCCTCGGGCAGAAGCTGCTGAAGGACGGCAAGCCCTATTACGTGTCGGCCGGGGCGCTCGTCACGAACCTCGCGGTGCACTTCAAGCGCGGCCGCGAAAGCTCGCTCGTCTGGGTCACGACGCTCGACAGCGGTGTCCCCGTGGCCGGCGCCGACGTGGCCGTGCTCGATTGCAGCGGCAAGTCGTACTTCGACGGGAAGACCGACGCCTCGGGCATCGCCCGCGTGAAGCGCGCGCTCCCGAAGACGGACGCGCTGCCCGGTTGCCGCGACCAGTGGGATCGCCAGTTCTTCGTGACGGCCCGGCGCGGGGCGGACGCCTCTTTCCTTCTGTCCGGTTGGGACGACGGCATCAGCACGTGGCGCTTCAATCTCCGCAACGAGGGGCGTTTCGGAGAACAGGCTGTCGCAACGGTCTTCGACCGGACGCTGCTTCGCGCCGGCGACACCGTGGGCATGAAGCATTTCTGGCGGCGGCGCACGGGTACCGGCTTCGCGCTCGGCAAGCCCGCGCAGTTGCCGGTGCGCGCGGTGATCCAGCACTCGGGGTCGGACCAGCGCTGGGAACTGCCCCTCGCCTGGAACGCGGACGGCAGCGCGGAATCGTCCTGGCCCGTGCCGAAGGACGCCAAGCTGGGCGAGTACTCGGTGACGCTGGCCGGGCCGAAGCAGGGCGACGAGGCGGGCTGGGTGCAGGGAGAGCGGTCGGGGGACTTCCGCGTCGAGGAATTCCGCGTGCCGACGCTGCGCGCCACGCTGCAGTTGCCGGCGGCGGCGCAGGTGCGCCCCGCGGCGATGGAGGCGTCGGTGCAGCTCACTCACCTCTCGGGCGGCGGCGCGGGCGGTCAGCGGGTGAAGGTGCGCGCGCTGACGCAGCCGAAGACGGTGACGTTCCCCGCGTTCGACGGCGCCGTCTTCGCGAACGGGGACGTCGCGGAGGGGAGGAAGTCCGGCGACGAATCGGGTGCCGACGAAGCGACCTCGGAGAGCGGGGCGTCGACCGACGCCGAAGGCCGCACGCAGGTGTTGTCGACGCGGCCGCTGGTGCTCGACGCCGGCGGGGCCGCGCGCACGTCGATCGACGCATTGCCGACGTTCGACGCGCCGCGCGAGTTGATCGTCGAGATGGAGTACGCCGATCCCAACGGGCAGGTCCTGACCCGCGCCGCGCGCACGACGCTGTGGCCGTCGGGTGTCCTGCTCGCGGTGCAGCCCGACGGCTGGGCCCACTCGACCGACCGCGTGAAGCTGCGCGTGACGGCGGTCGACCCGGCGGGCAGGGCGCTCGCGGATGTCGCGGTGAAGGTCGATGCGTTCGAGCGGCAGTCGTTCTCGCATCGCAAACGGCTGATCGGCGGCTTCTACGCCTACGAGTACGGCGAGGAGGTCCGCCGGCTCGGCGACTTCTGCGAGGGGCGGACCAACGCGCAGGGCCTGCTGGTGTGCGAGGCCCCGGTCGCGAAGTCGGGCAACGTGATCCTGCGGGCGCGCTCGGCGGACGCGCAGGGGAACGCCGCCGTGGCGCGGGCCGAGGCGTGGATCGCCGGGTCGGACGACTGGTGGTTCTCGCAGGCCGACGACGACCGCATGGACGTGATCCCCGAGCGGCGCCGCTACGAGCCCGGTGAGACGGCGGTGTTCCAGGTCCGCTCGCCGTTCCGCGACTCGACGGCACTGGTCACGGTGGAGCGCGAGGGCGTGCTCGACGGGTTCGTCACGCGGCTCTTGGGCAAGTCGCCGGTGGTGAAGGTGCCGGTGCTCGGGCACTACGCACCGAACACGTTCGTATCGGTGCTCGCGGTGCGCGGGCGCGTCGCGGGCGTGCAGCCCACCGCGCTCGTGGACCTCGGCAAGCCGGCGTTCCGGCTGGGCATCGCGGGCATCCAGGTGGGCTGGAAGGCGCACGAGCTGAAGGTGTCGGTGAAGCCTGCGCAACACGTGTATCGCGTGCGGGACAAGGTGCGCGTGGCGATCGAGGTCGTCCGTGCCGATGGCACGAAGCCGCCGAAGGGCACCGAGATCGCCGTGGCCGCAGTGGACGAAGCGCTGCTCGACCTGAAGCCGAACGAGAGCTGGAAGCTGCTCGACACGATGATGGATCCGCGCCCGATCGAGGTGGAGACCTCCACCGCAGCGATGCAGGTCGTGGGAAAGCGGCACTTCGGGAAGAAGGCGGTGGCGCCGGGCGGTGGCGGCGGTCGGCAGTCGACTCGCGAACTCTTCGACACGCTGCTGCTGTGGAAGCCGCGGGTGAAGCTCGACGATGCCGGTCGGGCCACGGTCGATGTGCCCCTCGGCGATTCGCTGAGCGCATTCCGCATCGTCGCGATCGCGAGCGGCGGCACGGGGATGTTCGGCACCGGTCACGGCACGGTGCGCACCACGCAGGACGTCCAGCTCACCTCGGGGCTGCCTCCGCTGGTCCGCGAGCAGGATCGCTATTCGGCGGTCTTCACGGTGCGCAATGCCTCAGCACAGCCGCTGGACATCACGGTGGAGGCGTCCGTGGCATCGACGCCCGCCCGCAAGGATCTCGGCGCGACGGCGCCGAAGTCCGTCTCGCTGCAGCCCGGCGAGGCGCGCAACGTGAGCTGGGAGGTCACCGTTCCGGTCGACGTGAGTTCGCTGCAATGGACCGTCGCGGCGAAGGCGGCGGGCGGCGAGGGCGACGCTGCAGGGGATCGCATCCGCATCCCGCAACGCGTGATCGCCTCGGTGCCGGTGCGCACGCTGCAGGCGACGCTCGCACGCGCCGGCGGTGACTTCGCACTTCCCGTGGCGCTGCCGGCCGATGCGATCCCCGGGCGCGGGGAGTTGCGCGTGAGCCTGCGGGCCCGATTGGCGGACGATCTCTCCGGGGTCCAGGAGTACATGGGCCGGTATCCGTACACGTGCCTGGAGCAGCGGTCGTCGAAGGCCGTCGCGCTGCGCGACGAAGCGGCGTGGAAGGCCGTGATGGCGTCGCTGCCCGCGCACCTCGATCGCGACGGGCTCGCGAAGTATTTCCCCGGGCCTTCGGAGGGCAGCGATTCGCTCACGGCCTATCTGGTCGCGGTGGCGCACGAGGCCGGATGGGCACTCCCCGAGGCCGCGAAGGCGCGGATGCTCGACGGCCTGGAGGGCTTCGTCGCGGGTCGGGTGATCCGCCACGGCGGCCTGCCGACGGCCGACCTCGCGATCCGGAAGGTGGCGGCGCTGGAGGCGCTTTCCCGGCATCGACCGGAGATGGATCCCGCGCTCGTCGGGTCGTTCGCGGTGGACCCGGACCGCTGGCCGACCTCGGCGGTGATCGACTGGCTGGCGCTGGCGGACCGGTGGACCGCCATGCCCGACCGCGAGGCCCAGCGTGCGAAGGCGGCGCAGGTGCTGCGCGCTCGGATCAACGTCCAGGGCACGACGATGAACTTCTCCACCGAGGCGTCCGATCGCCTCTGGTGGCTCATGGTGTCGCCGGACGTGAACGCGAACCGGGCGCTGCTCGCGCTCATGAACGATCCCGCCTGGGAGAAGGAACTCCCGCGCATGGCCCGCGGCAGTCTCGGGAGGCAGCAGGCCGGCCACTGGAACACGACCGTGGCGAATGCGTGGGGCGTGATGGCGATGGAGCGCTTCGGGAATCGCTTCGAGGCCGAGGCCGTGACCGGCGAGACGACCGCCAGCATGGTGACGCAGAAGCGGTCGGCCGACTGGGCGAAGGCGCCGGCCGGCAGCGTTCTCGATGTGCCATGGCCGGCGGCGCCCGCGTCGCTCGCGGTGTCGCACGACGGCACCGGCCGGCCGTGGATCACGGTGCAGAGCCGCGCCGCCGTTCCGCTGACGGCGCCGCTGGCGAGCGGGTATCGCATCCAGCGCACCGTGACGGCGGTGTCCGGCGATCCGAAGCATCCCAGGCGCGGCGACGTGCAGCGGGTCACGCTCGAGATCGATGCGGATGCCGACATGACGTGGGTCGTCGTCAGCGATCCGGTGCCGGCGGGTGCGTCCATCCTCGGCAGCGGGCTCGGCGGCGACACCGGCCCGGCACCGGTGGTCGGCAGCGACCGCGATGCGTGGGTCCGACCCGTCTACGAGGAACGCGCTTTCGAGGGCTTCCGCGCCTACTACCGCTTCGTGCCGAAGGGACGCGTGACGCTCGCCTACGACGTGCGGCTCAACAGCGTCGGGACGTTCACGCTGCCCTCGACCCGGGTGGAAGCCATGTACGCACCGGAGATGTTCGGTGAGGTGCCGAATCCGAAGCTGGTCGTCGGCGACGAATAGCGGCCCGCGCATCGCGATGTCCACGATCCGACGGTGCATGGTGTTCGCGGTGCTGCTGTCCGGCGTCGCGGCGCCGGCGATCGCGGCCCTCCTGCCCGGGTTCGACGAGGTGCGGCGGGCGCATCGCCCCAGCGAGGCCCAGCTGCTCGACCGCCATGGCGCGTTGCTCCACGAACTGCGCGTCGACAACTCCGTGCGGCGTCTGCAGTGGGTACCGCTCCAGGAGATCTCGCCGGCGCTGGTGGACGCCGTGGTACGCGCGGAGGACCGACGTTTCTTCGAGCACGGCGGCGTCGACTGGCGTGCGCTGGGCGACGCGGCCATCGACACGTTCCTGAAGGGCGCGCCGCGGGGCGCGAGCACGCTCTCGATGCAGGTGGCGGCGATGCTGGAGCCGGCCCTGCGCGCGGCCGGCAGCCACCGGACCGTGACCCAGAAGTGGGACCAGATCCGTGCCGCACGTGCCCTCGAGGCGCGTTGGGCCAAGCGCGAGATCCTCGAGGCGTACCTCAACCTGTCGCCGTTCCGGGGCGAGCTGACGGGCATCGGCGCCGCGACGCGCGGACTCTTCGACAAGGCGCCCTCTGGTCTCGATGCCCGCGAAGCCGCCATCCTCGCAGCCCTGCTGCGGGGGCCGAACGCGCCGCCCGACGTGGTGGCCCGACGCGCGTGCGGCGTGGCGGCGACGGGGAAGAAGCTGGTCGACTGCAAGCCGTTCGAGGCGATCGCGAAGTCGGCGCTCGGCCGGCCGCCCCGGCTGGAGGCCAGCGTCGCGCTGGCGCCGCACCTCGCGCGTGAACTCCTTTCGCGCGATGCACCCAGGGTCGTGACGACGCTCGATCTCCGGACCCAGACCGCCGTCCTGGAAGTGCTTTCCCGCCAGATCGGCGAACTGGCGAGAAGGGGTGTCCAGGACGCCGCGGCGCTCGTGGTCGACAACGCCACCGGCGATGTCCTGGCGTATGCGGGCAACCAGGGAAGCGGTGCCTCGGCCCCGTTCGTGGACGGCGTGAAGGCGCCGCGGCAGGCGGGCTCGACGCTGAAGCCTTTCCTGTATGCGCAGGTGTTGGAGGAACGGCTGCTGACGGCCGCCTCGCTGCTCGACGACAGCCCCGCGGACCTCGTCACGCCGTCGGGGCTCTACGTGCCGCAGAACTACGACCGCGATTTCCGCGGGCCGGTGAGCGTACGCGCCGCGCTGTCGGGGTCGCTCAACGTACCGGCGGTGCGCACCCTGATGCTGCTGGGGCCGGAGCGGTTCACCGACCGCCTGCGCGATCTGGGCTTCGAGCACGTCGTGCCGTCGGGGGACTTCTACGGCTACTCGCTCGCGTTGGGCTCGGCCGATGTGACGCTGAAGGAGCTGGTCAACGCCTATCGGACGTTCGCCAACGGCGGGGCCTGGTCACCGCTGCGCGTGCTGCCGGCGCCACCGGGGAAGCCGCGCGCGGTGACGGAGCCGGGCGCCGCGTGGATCGTGGCCGACATCCTCTCGGATCGCGGCGCGCGCAGCGCCAGCTTCGGACTCGAGAATCCGCTGGCCACCCCCTTCTGGACGGCGGTGAAGACCGGGACGAGCAAGGACATGCGGGACAACTGGTGCATCGGCGTGTCGCGGAGGTACACGGTGGGCGTCTGGGTCGGCAACTTCGATGGCGCCCCCATGCGCGACGTGTCGGGCGTGAGCGGTGCCGCACCCGCGTGGCTCGCGATCATGCAACGGCTGCACCGCAACGAGGCGTCGGCGGCCCCTCCCAAGCCGTCGGGCGTCGTGATCCAGCGCGTGCGTTTCGTGCCGTCCATCGAGCCGGACCGTGACGAGGTCTTCCTGCGCGGGACGGAAGTGGCGGAGGTCGCGCTCGCGCCCATGGTCGGGGCCGGGGTGCGGATCTCCTACCCGGGCAACGGCGCGATCCTGGCCGTGGACCCCGACATTCCCGAGGCTGCCCAACGCGTCCGCTTCAAGGCGTCGCAGCCCGGCGAAGGTCTGCGTTGGCGCCTGAACGACGAGCCGCTGGTCGCGGATGCAGTCGGTGCGGTGTTCTGGAAGCCCGTGCCGGGGCGCTTCGAACTGGTGCTGTCGGACGCCGTCGGGACCGTCCTCGACCGCGTGCGCTTCGAGGTGCGCGGGGTCGCCCGCGACGCGATCGCCCAGTGAATGAACCGGGGCGCCCGTCCCGGGTATCCAGGCAAGGCTTCGGGAGGATTCCGGGGGCGCGTGGTACGCGGGCACCCATATCCGTAACCCATTCGTAAGGTCCCTCCGACTAACCTCCATAGGCCATCGGTGTAAATGGGTCGACATCCGGCTGTAAAGGTGCCGGCCCACACTGAGGGTGGGTGTCTCGACGGGACATTGCCCGTTTCGACCCTCTTGTTGGATGGGCACAGGGTGGTTCGTCGAATCGCCCCCCCGAGAATTCAACCTTGGAGACTTTGAATGCACAAGATGACTCGTCTGGCGGCGCTTCTCGCCGCTACCGTCGGTCTCACCGCGCCGGCGTTCGCCGCCGGCCCCGTCGAAATCGCCGACATTGCTCTCGATACGACCATCGCCGGTTCCGGCCCGGCCGTCGGATCCCCCGGGGTCAACATCCGCCTGCTGGACCTGGGATTCACCGCCGGTTCCGGTTTCGACGGCGTCAAGAACTGGGTCGAACTTCAGGTCACGACGACCGGCACGCTGGAACCGCCGCCCTTCAGCGCGGCCCAGCTGGCGGGTTTCGGACTCTCGGGTTATCCGCAGGTGGGTCAGGTCGTCGGTCTCGGCAGCCTGGGCGCCGGCGAGTACACCACGGCGATCTACCTCAACATCAACGAAGACGCGGTTCCCAACTTCGACTACAGCCTGCTCGACATCCTGTGGACGGGCAACGCCGGCTTTCCGTATCCCGGCGCCAACCCGACCAGCATGGTCGTTTCGCCGAACGGCTTCTCGCTCGGCGCCCCCGGCGGTGCGTTCGACGTGATGATCACCTTCGGTGCCGGCGCTCTCGGACCGGATGGCGCGATCTCCAGCAAGCTCGCTTTCACCTACAACGACGGCAACACCAACATCGACATCAATCTCTTCGAGGCTGCGTCCTCGGGGGGTGCGATGCCCTACCTCGCGGCCGCCCAGGTCTGGGGCACGCCCGGTGTGGTGGGCTTCATCGGGGGCACCGAAGCCGCGCTGACCTCCGTGCCGGAAGTGCCGGAACCCGAGACCTACGCGCTGATGGCGCTGGGCCTGCTTGGGGTGGGGTTCGCGGTGCGCCGTCAGGCGGCGCGGGGCTGATGTTTTTCGTCTGACCGCAGTCGGTCGGTGCAGTGCGACGGCCCGGGAGGTTTCTCCCGGGCCGTTTCGTTTTCGCGCTCGGCTATCCGAAACGTCCCATGCGGGTCAACTCTTTTCATACCCATGCGGCCGTAGCCAACGATCGCCCCCGTTCCTACAATACGCGCCGCTTCCCGACAGACAGGCCCGATGAGGTCTGCAGGACCCGGGTCGCCGTCTGGTCCATCGAATGAAAACAAAGGGAGGAGTCGACTTGGCCATCCAGAGCGTGTCCCCGGAATTCGAAGAAGCCACCTTCAAGAAGGTGGCGGGTCGGCTGATCCCCTTCCTCTTCCTCTGCTACATCGTCGCCTTCCTCGACCGGGTCAACGTCGGCTTCGCCAAGCTGCAGATGGCGCCGGACCTCGGGTTCTCCGACACGGTGTACGGCTTCGGTGCCGGCATCTTCTTCATCGGCTACTTCATCTTCGAGGTGCCCAGCAACGTCATCCTCGAGAAGGTGGGGGCCAAGCTCTGGATCGCCCGGATCATGATCTTCTGGGGGATCATCTCCTGCGGCTTCATGTTCGTGAAGACGGAGTTCTGGTTCTACACGCTGCGCTTCATCCTCGGTGTGGCAGAGGCCGGCTTCTTCCCCGGCATCATCCTGTACATGACCTACTGGTTCCCGTCGTCGCGGCGGGCGCGCATGACCGCGCTGTTCATGACGGCCATCGCGATCGCCAACGTGATCGGTTCGCCGGTATCGGGCGCGATCATGCAGTACATGGATGGCTTCAACGGCTGGCGCGGGTGGCAATGGCTCTTTCTGCTGGAGGGCATCCCGTCGGTCATCATCGGGGTGCTGGTGCTCGTGCTGCTCGACAACGGACCGAAGAACGCCAAGTGGCTCACGCAGGAGGAACGCGATCTCGTCGCGCTCCGGATCGAGGAGGACAACGCCTCCAAGAAGGATCTCGGCGGCAGCCACAACTTCCTGGGTGCCTTCAAGGACTTGCGGGTCTGGGCCCTGGCCGTGGTGTACTTCTGCGGCGTCGTCGGCTTCTATGCGGTCAACTTCTGGATGCCGACACTCATCCAGGAGCTGGGCGTCGACAAGAAGGATTTCCTGAAGGTCGGTCTGCTCAGCATGATTCCGTGGGGCGTGGCCGCGGTGGCGATGGTCGTGGTCGGCAGCCATTCGGACCGCACCGGCGAGCGCCGTTGGCATGTGGCGGGCAGCATGCTGGTGGCGGCGGTCGGCATGCTGATGCTGGCACTGGTGGGCAAGGACCCGATCCTCGGCATGCTCGGGCTCACGCTGATCACCAGCGGCATCCTCTCCTATGTCGCCACATTCTGGTCGCTTCCCACCGCGTTCCTTTCCGGCACGGCCGCCGCGGCGGGTATCGCGTGGATCAACTCCGTCGGCAACCTCGGCGGCCATTTCGGCCCCGACATGATCGGGCGCATCCGGCAGGCGACCAACTCGACCGAGGCGGCGTTCTACGCCCTGGCTGCACTGGCAGTTCTGGGTGCGCTCATCACGATCATGATGCCCAAGGCCGAGAAACGCTGACGGCCCGGCAGGCATGCACCGAGACGCCGCCGGGGAGGTCGACCGGCGGCGTAATTTTTTTCGACACCGATGGCATGGAGATTCTCTCGACCCGGTAGAATTCGGTGCCGCATTCGCACGACAACAAGACTTCGCGTCTGCCCCCAGAGGACGACCTTGCGCCGTTTCCTGCTGCTCATCCTTGCCGTCCTCCTGACGGCAGTGTTCGCATTCCTGGTCTACATGACGCAGTCCGTGGACTTCGGGAGGCAGGTGCGCGTGAACGCCCTGCTGGGAGACCTGCGCGAGCTCGACGCCAGCTGGAACGAGTCCGTCCTGCGGTCCCGCACGGAGTTCCTCGCCGATCCCGAGATGCTCCGGGTCTCCCGGGACCGGCTCGGACGCGCGATCAACGAGCTGGGGGAACAGGCCCGCGCCCTCGGCGACCAGGTGCTCGTGGCCAACGTGGCCCAGCTGAGCACCCTGTACGACCAGAAGCTCGAACTCATTGCCCAGTATCGCGAGGTCGCCGGGATCTCCAACACCGCGCTGCGCGACGTGCTGCAGTCCGTCTCCGCCTCCCAGGCGAGGCTGCGGGATTTCGAGGTGGGTGCAGCGACCCTCGCCGGCCAGCGGATCGACGAGGTGCGGCGGCTGCTCGACCGCCTTGCCACCAAGTCGATGGAGTTCAGCGTGGTCTCCGCCGGCCGCCTGACCCAGGAGATCGAGGAGGCCGAGTTCAAATTGCTGGCGGCCATGGAAGTCCTGCCGGCGGGGTATCGGGAGCCGCTCCAGCAGACCGTCGAGCATCTGCGCGCCCTGCGGTCGGTGCAGCCGGCGCGGGAGCAGTTCTTCGGCAAGGTCTACTATCACCCCACCGGGCCGCGCACCGACGCGCTCGGCCAGTTGTTCGAACAGGGATTCCAGGCTGCGATCGAGCAGCGAGAGCTGTACCGTGTGTACCTCGTGTTCTACTCGGCGGCGCTCCTCGTGGTTCTCGCGTACATCGGTGCCCAGCTCATGCGCAGCTACCGGATCATCAACGGCATCAACCTGCAGCTGAAGCGGGCGAACGACACCCTGGAACACAAGGTGGAGGTGCGCACGCGCGAGCTTTCCGAGGCCATGGCGCATCTGAAGGAATCGGAAGCGATGCTGGTGCAGTCCGAGAAGATGTCGTCCCTGGGGCAGATGGTCGCGGGCGTGGCCCACGAGATCAACACCCCGCTCGCGTACGTGAAGGCGAGCCTCGAGGCGGTGCAGGCGCAGCTGCCGACGATCGGGGCGCTCTCCAGCGACACGTCGCAGCTCCTGACGCTGCTGCAGTCGGGCGATGCGGACGAGAACGCCGTGAATGCCCAGTTCACGCGCGTCAGCGCCGTGGCGGCCGATCTGCACGAAGCCGACGCGATCCCGACCCTGGGACGTCTCGTGGACGACGGTCTGTACGGGATCGGGCAGATCTCCGACATCGTCGTCAACCTGAAGGACTTCTCGCGACTCGACCGCAACAAGGTCTCGCGGGTCGATCTCCACGAGTGTCTTGAGAGCACGCTGAAGATCGCCCGCAACGTGGTCAAGACGAAGTCGGTGGTGAAGCGCTTCGGCACGATCCCGCTGGTCAGCTGTTCGCCGTCGCAATTGAATCAGGTGTTCCTGAATCTCATCACGAATGCGGCCCAGGCCACCCCCGAGGCCGGCGGCACGATCATCATCACGACGCGGATGGTCGGTGAGCGCGAGGTCGCGGTGGATGTCGACGACAACGGCCATGGGATTCCGGCGGACGTCCTGCCGCGCATCTTCGATCCGTTCTTCACGACCAAGGATGTCGGGAAGGGGACCGGGCTCGGTCTGTCGATCGCCTTCAAGATCGTCCAGCAGCACGGCGGGCGCATCGTGGTGGACTCGAAGACGGGGCAGGGGACGCGCTTCAGCGTGATCCTGCCGCTCGAAAACTCCGCTGCTGCAGCGGCCTGAGGCAGGGCCGGGGAACATGCGCAAGCTTCCTGAGCGGATCGGCAAGTACGAAGTGCGCGGGCACCTGGGGGTCGGCGCGACCGCCACGGTGTATCAGGCCTACGATCCGGTCATCGAGCGCACGCTTGCCGTGAAGGTGGTCGACAAGGCGCGGCTCGACCCGCAGGAATCCAAGGCCATCCTCGCGCGCTTCCGGGTGGAGGCGCGGGCGGCGGGTCGCCTGCAGCACCCGAACATCGTCGCGGTCTACGACTCCGGCGAGGAGGACGAGATCGTCTACCTCGTGATGGAGTGCGTCTTCGGGCGCCCGCTGACGGCGTATCTCCACGGCGAGGATTTCAGCGGCGAGCCCGAGAAGGTCTGCGACATCCTCCTGCAGGTGCTGTCGGCCCTCGCGTACTCGCACTCCCAGGGCGTGATCCACCGCGACATCAAGCCATCGAACATAATGGTGAGCCGCGACGGGGTCATCAAGATCGCGGACTTCGGGGTCGCGCGGCTGGAGTCGTCGAATCTCACCCAGACCGGCGACCTCATCGGGACGCCCTCGTACATGGCGCCCGAACAGTTCGCGGGAGAGATCGCGGACCCGCGCACCGATCTCTACGCCGTCGCGGTGATCTTCTACGAACTGCTGACGCGCAAACGTCCCTTCGACGGGCCGAACAGCGCGGTCATCATGCATCGGGTGTTCACCGAGACGCCCGTGCCGCCTTCGGTGAAGAACGAACTGCTGACCACGGTGCTGGACCCGCTCGTGCTGCGCGGCCTCTCCAAGGAGCCCGCCGATCGCTACCAGAGTGCGCGCGAGTTCGAGTCGGCGATCCGCGAGGCGATGCACTATCCGCTGCTGAAGGGGGCGCCGCCGCCGATCGAGTCCTCGATGCCGCGGGTGGCGCCGCACATGCTGAAGTCGCTGCGGACGAATCTCGGCAAGGAAGGCGGCACGCTGCCCGGGGTGCCGGCCCCCAATGTGCTCGCGCCCCTCGCACCGGTGAACGTGGTGCCGGCGCCGGCCTTGGCGGGCGATCGCGCCAACGTCCTGTTCGTCGACGACGAGATGCGGATCCTCACGGCCCTGCACGCGCTCTTCCGCCAGCAGTATCGCGTCTACACCGCGGACGATCCCGTCCAGGCGCTCGAGATGGTCAAGCGCATCCCCGTGCAGGTGGTGATCTCCGACCAGCGGATGCCCGGCATGCCGGGGGTGGAACTGCTGCGGCAGATCCGCGAGGTGTCGCCGCGCAGTGTGCGCATCCTCCTGACCGGATACTCCGATCTCGCGTCCATCGTGGGCTCGATCAACGACGGCGAGGTATGGCGGTTCATCAACAAGCCGTGGAACGCGCAGGAACTGCAGCGGGTCGTGGCCGAGGCCGTCGACATCGCAGCCTCCCTGCCGGATGTGCCCGCGTGGCGGCTGCCGTCGGAATCGCGCTTCGACGAGTCGATCCTCTGCCTCGACCCCCGTGACGAGATCATGCCGCACGCCGTGCACGACTTCGGCGAACGGCACTGGGTGGGTCAGGCGCGCAATCTCGACGAAGCGCTGCGGCTCCTGCAGGAGCGCGAGGTGGCGGTGCTCGTGGCAGACCTCGATGCGGACCCCGCGGCGGTGAAGGCCCTGCTGCACGCCCTCAAGGTGGCGTATCCGCAGATCCTCACGATCGCGGTGACCGGCGCACCGGACGCCGTGATGCTGATCGATCTCATCAACGAGGTGCAGGTCTACCGGTTCATCAACCGACCGCTCGCACCGGGGCAGCTGCAGGAGCACGTGGCTGCGGCCCTCAACCGGTACCACACCTACAAGACGAGCCCGGGCCTCCTGAAGGCGCAGCGCGTCGAGCCCGAGAAGGTGACGAACTCCCCCGTCTCGCGCAGCCTCTTCCAACGGCTCCGCGATCTGCGCGGCCGCCTGCCGTTCTCGAACTGAACCGGGGTGGTCCGCCCCGGTTGATCCAGGTCAATCGCAGTCCGTCCGCCCTGACGTACCGTTCTTCCTCGTACCAGCACGCACCGGGCGCTCCCCGGTACGAAGGATCCACAGACCGGTGCTCCGCGCGTCCACTTCCTCCGCTGTCACGCCGATCGGCCGTCCTCCGCTCGACGGGGCGTCATCGACCGCGCAGCCCTGCTTTCATTGCGGATTGCCGGTCACGGAACCGGGGCGGTATGTCGCACTGGTCGAAGGCGCACCGCGGGACCTCTGCTGCACGGGTTGTCAGGCGGTCACCGAGACGATCCTCGGAAGCGGCCTCGCCGCTTTCTACGCCTCGCGCACGGCGACGGCGGTTCCCGCCGCTGCCGGCGACACCGTGTCGCTCCCGGAACTGGCCGTGTACGACCGCCCGGAGGTTCAAACCGGCTTCGTGGAGCGCGGTGCCGACGGCATCTGCGAGGCGACGCTCCTGCTGGAGGGGATCCGCTGCGCGGCCTGCGTCTGGTTGAACGAACAGCACCTCGCCAGCCAGCCTGGCGTGCTGCGCGCGGACATCAACTACGCGACCCGGCGCGCCCATCTCCGCTGGGACCCCGCGAAGATCCGGCTGTCCGAGATCCTCGGCGCGGTCCAGGCCATCGGCTACCGGGCCTGGCCCAACGACAACGCGGCCGCCGAGGCCCTCGAGCGGCGCGAAGGCCGCGATGCGCTGTGGCGGCTCTTCGTGGCGGCCTTCGGGATGATGCAGGTCATGATGTATGCCTTCCCGGCTTACATCGCGATGGATGGCGACCTGACGCCGGACATCGCCGACCTGCTGCGGTGGGCCAGCCTGCTGCTGACGGTTCCCGTGGTGTCGTACGCGGCTGCCCCGTTCTTCCGCGGCGCCTGGCGCGATCTGCGAGCCGGCCGTGCCGGCATGGACGTGCCCGTGGCGCTCGGCATCGGGTCCGCCTTTCTCGGCAGCGTGTGGGCCACGGTGAGCGGGGAGGGCGAGGTCTATTTCGATTCGGTGTCGATGTTCGTCTTCTTCCTGCTGGGCGGTCGCTGGCTCGAAGCCGGCGCGCGCCGCAAGGCGGTCGAGGTGCTGAGGCATCTTTCGCGGGCGCTTCCCGCCACCGCGGAGCGCCTCGACGACTGGCCGGCGATCGATACGACCGAGACCGTCCCGGCCATCGCGCTCGCGGTGGGCGATCACGTGCTCGTGCGCCCCGGTGCGGCGTTCCCGGCCGACGGCGTCCTGGTGCACGGGGAGACCCGTGCGGACGAATCGCTGCTCACCGGTGAAGCGCTGCCGGTGGCCAAGCGCGTCGGGCATCCCGTCGTCGGCGGGGCCGTCAATGCGTCGCAGCCGGTCGTCGTCCGCGTCGAGCGCGCCGGCAACGCCACGCGCCTCGGTGCCATCGTGCGTCTCGCGGAGCGATCCCACGCCGAACGACCGGCGCTCGTGGCGCTGGCCGACCGGTATGCGTCGGCCTTCGTGATCGTGGTGCTCGTCCTCGCAGGGCTCGCCGCGACGGCGTGGTGGTGGCACGACCCTTCCCGGGCGCTCGCCGTGGCCGTGGCCGTGCTCGTGGTGACATGCCCGTGCGCGCTGTCCCTCGCGACGCCTACGGCGCTGACCGTCGGTACGGGCGCGTTGGCAAAGGCCGGATTGATCGTCACGCGGGAGCGAGCGATCGAGACGCTGACCCGAGTGACCCACGTCGTGCTCGACAAGACGGGCACGCTGAGCGAAGGCGTGTTCTCGATCGTTTCCGCCGACGCGCTCGGCCATCTCGACGAGAAGCGATGCCGCGCCCTGGCCGCGGCCATGGAGGCCGGATCGGATCACCCGGTCGCCCGTGCACTGCGCGACGGCTCCGCAGAGGGACTGGCTGTCACGGACGTCCGCCACATCGCGGGCGAAGGTGTCGAGGCGTACTGGGAAGGCCGACCCATCAGACTCGGTTCGCGCCGCCACGTGGAAGCGCTGGCGGGTCCGCTTCCGGCCGATGAGACCGCAGCGACGAGCGGAACCACCGAAGTCTGGCTCGGCGACGACGGCGGGCCGCTGATGCGATTCGCGCTGGGGGATCGTCTGCGGCCGGAGGCTGCGAACGTCGTGCGCCAACTCCGCGCCGCGAACCTCGCCGTCATTCTTGCGAGCGGAGACGGCGCGCACGCCGTCCGCCACGCGGCATCCGTGTGCGGCATCGATGACTGGCGCGCGGGTCTTTCCCCCGAGGACAAGCATCGCCTCGTCACCGATCTGCAGGCGGGCGGTGCCGTGGTGTGCATGGTCGGCGACGGGGTGAACGATGCGCCGGTGCTGGCGCGGGCCGATGTCTCGATCGCGATGGGCACGGGTGCCGTGCTGGCGCAGCGGGCCTCCGACATCGTGATGGTGAGCGGGCGGTTCGATGCGCTGGTGCCGGCGTTCGACATCGCGGCCCGCACCATGCGGCTCGTGCGCCAGAACCTCGCCTGGGCGTTCGCCTACAACGTGATCGCGATTCCGCTGGCGGCCTTCGGATGGATCACGCCCTGGGCCGCGGGTCTGGGGATGTCCGCGAGTTCGCTGTTCGTCGTCGTGAATGCGCTGAGGATCGGGCGATCGCGTCGGCGCGCCGATCCGCCGGCGATGGTGCGCACCGCGGTGAATCCTGCGGGCTGACGATGGACATCCTGTATCTCCTCATCCCGCTCTCTCTCGTGCTCGTGGTGCTGGTCGGCGCCGTGTTCTGGTGGTCCGTGCGGAACGGCCAGTTCGACGACCTCGAAGGGCCGGCGCACCGCCTCCTGCAGGACGACGACACGCCCGCGAAGAAGTGACGCGGCGTGGTCCTCGTCGGTCCCCTCCATCCAAGCGGTTCGCGCCCGCATTGATCTGAATCAATCGCCCGCGCGCGTCGGAGTTCACGTGGTTGATCCAGGTCAAGCGCTCCCGGTCGCTGCATCGCAATAATCGGCCCGTGATCGTGGAAGTCCTCCACCGAGCACCATCAAGCGCCTTACCGGAGAAAGGGAGCGGACATGCAAGAGCAGACGACCTACAACTACAAGGTGGTCCGACAGTTCGCCATCATGACCCTCGTATGGGGGATCGTGGGGATGCTGGTCGGCGTGATCATCGCCGCCCAACTGTTGTGGCCAGACCTGACCTACGGAGTACCCTGGCTGTCGTACGGGCGACTGCGTCCGTTGCACACGAATGCGGTGATCTTCGCGTTCGGCGGGTCGGCGCTCTTCGCGACGTCCTACTACGCGGTACAGCGCACCTGTCACGTGCGCCTCTTCGCAGGTCCGCTCGCGGCGTTCACCTTCTGGGGCTGGCAACTGGTGATCCTGCTCGCCGCGGTGACCCTTCCGCTCGGTTACACCTCCGGCAAGGAGTACGCCGAACTCGAGTGGCCGATCGACATCCTGATCACGCTGGTGTGGGTGTCGTACGCGATCGTCTTCTTCGGGACGGTGGCCACGCGGAAGGTGAAGCACATCTACGTGGCGAACTGGTTCTTCGGCGGGTTCATCCTGACGGTGGCGCTTCTGCACCTCGTGAACAGCGCCGAGATCCCCGTGAGCATGTGGAAGTCGTACTCGGCCTACGCGGGCGTGCAGGACGCCATGGTGCAGTGGTGGTACGGGCACAACGCGGTGGGCTTCTTCCTGACCGCCGGCTTCCTCGGGATGATGTACTACTTCGTGCCGAAGCAGGCCGGGCGCCCGGTGTACTCCTACCGCTTGTCGGTGGTGCACTTCTGGGCGCTCATCTTCACGTACATGTGGGCGGGTCCGCACCACCTCCACTACACGGCACTGCCCGACTGGGCGCAGTCGGTGGGGATGGTGTTCTCGCTGATCCTGCTCGCGCCGTCGTGGGGCGGGATGATCAACGGGATCATGACCCTGTCGGGTGCCTGGCACAAACTGCGCACCGACCCGATCCTGAAGTTCCTGATCACGTCGCTCTCCTTCTACGGGATGTCCACGTTCGAAGGCCCGATGATGTCCATCAAGACGGTGAACTCGCTGTCGCACTACACCGACTGGACGATCGGCCACGTGCACTCCGGTGCCCTCGGCTGGGTGGCGATGATCTCGATCGGCAGCCTCTACTACATGATCCCGCGGCTCTTCGGGAAGTCCGAGATGCACAGCATCCGACTCATCACGCTCCACTTCTGGGTGGCGACGATCGGCGTGGTGCTCTACATCGCGGCCATGTGGATCGCCGGTGTGATGCAGGGCCTGATGTGGCGTGCGGTGAACCCGGACGGCACGCTCACCTACTCGTTCGTCGAGAGCGTGAAAGCCACCTATCCCTTCTACGCGATCCGGCTGCTCGGCGGGACGATGTTCCTCGGCGGCATGTTCATCATGGCCTACAACGTGTGGCGGACGGTCGTCGGTGCCAAGGCGGTGGACGCGCCGATCATGCGCCCCGCGGCCGCGCACTGACCGGGCCAACCAGGAGAACACAGACATGAGTTTCAGCCACGAAACCATCGAGAAGAACATCACCTGGATGATCGTGCTCACGGTGCTGGCCGTGAGCGTCGGCGGCCTGGTGGAGATCGTGCCGCTCTTCTTCCAGAAGAGCACCACCGAGGCGGTGAAGGGCGTCGAGCCCTACACGCCGCTGCAGCTGGCGGGGCGCGACATCTACCTGCGCGAGGGTTGCTACAACTGCCATTCCCAGATGGTGCGTCCGTTCCGCGCGGAGACCGAGCGATACGGTCACTACTCGGTGGCGGGCGAGTACGTCTACGACCATCCGTTCCAGTGGGGCAGCAAGCGCACCGGGCCGGACCTGCACCGGGTCGGCGGTCGCTACAGCGACGACTGGCATCGCCTGCACCTCAACAATCCGCGCGATGTCGTGCCCGAGTCGAACATGCCGGCCTACCCGTGGCTCGCCACGAACGCGGCCGACGCATCGGACATCGAGGCGAAGATGCGGGCCCTGCGGATGGTCGGTGTCCCTTACACCGACGAGCAGATCGGCAGCGCCAAGGAACAACTCGCCGGCAAGACCGAGCAGGACGCCATGGTCGCGTACCTGCAGGGTCTCGGCCTGGCCCTCAAGAACGTGAGGTGAGCGCGATGGACATCACGATGGCAGATATCCGGTCCTGGATGACGGTGCTCGAGATGGCGCTGTTCATCGGCATCGTCTGGTGGGCCTACGGTCGGCGCCGGAAGACCGACTTCGACGAAGCCGCGCGGCTCGTCCTCGATGACGAAGATCTCGTCCCCGCACCGGGTCGCAGACCCCGTGCCGGCGGGCGCTAGGGGGAACCATGAGCGATTTCACGAGCGATTTCTGGGGGCTGTACGTCGCGGTCATCACGTTGGTGTCGATCCTGGCCTGCGGCGTCTTCCTGAAGATGCTGTCCAGCAAGAAGGTCGCCGGGTCGACGGTCGAGACCATGGGTCACGTGTGGGACGGCGACCTGGAAGAGTTCAACAACCCGCTGCCCAAATGGTGGATGTGGCTGTTCTACCTGACGCTGGTGTTCGCGCTGATCTATCTGGCGCTGTATCCGGGGTTGGGCAGCTACGCCGGCATCTACAAGTGGTCCTCGCACGGTCAGTACGACGGCGAGCAGGAGAAGGCGGCGGCACGCTTCGGCCCCGTGTTCGACAAGTACCTGAAGATGGATCTGAAGCAGGTGGCCGCGGATCCGGAGGCCCGCGAGATCGGGCAGCGGCTCTTCCTGAACTACTGCGCGCAGTGCCACGCGTCCGACGGTCGCGGCAGCAAGGGCTTCCCCAACCTGACCGATGGCGACTGGCTGTACGGTGGGGATCCCGAGGCCGTGAAGACGTCGATCGTGGCCGGCCGCGCCGGCGTGATGCCTGCGCTCGCACCGGCCCTGGGTGGTGAGGAGGGCATCCGGGACGTGGTCCACCATGTCCTCTCGCTCTCGAATCAGACCCACGACTCCGTGCGCTCGGGCCGGGGCGCCGAGAAGTTCGCGACGGTGTGCGCGGCCTGTCACGGTGCCGAGGGCAAGGGCAATCCGGCGTTGGGCGCGCCGAACCTGACGGACGGCACGTGGTTGTACGGGGGTGGTCAGAGCGCGATCACCGAAACGCTCACGAAAGGCCGCAACGGCGTGATGCCGGCCCACGGCGAGTTCCTCGGCGAAGCGAAGGTGCACGTCCTGGCCGCGTACGTGTGGGGCATGTCGAACAGCGGAGGCGCCGGCAAGTAGGCGCATTGACGAGGTCGAGCCAGGTCATGGATACGCGGGTGGACAAGGTGGATGCGGGCAAGCCCCTCGATGTGGTGGAGCAGGGGCTCTACGAGATCCGGAAGAAGATCTACCCGCGTGCCGTGACGGGCCTGTTCGCGTCGGCGCGCTGGAGCCTCGTGATCTTCACGCAGGTGCTGTTCTACGGGCTGGCGTGGTTGCCGTGGAACGGACGTCAGGCCGTGCTGTTCGATCTCGCCTCCCGCAAGTTCTACATCTTCGGTCTGGTGTTCTGGCCGCAGGACATCGTGTACCTCACGGTGATCCTGATCCTCGCGGCCTACTCGCTGTTTCTCTTCACGGCGGTCGCGGGGCGCCTGTGGTGCGGCTATGCGTGCCCGCAGACGGTCTACACCGAGATCTTCATGTGGATCGAGCGCAAGGTGGAAGGTGACCGGCTCGCCCGCATGAAGCTCGACAAGTCGCCCGCGACGGCGCGCAAGGTGGGGTTGAAGCTGACGAAGCACGGGCTCTGGATCGCGCTCGCGCTCTGGACGGGCTTCACGTTCGTCGGCTACTTCACGCCGATACGCACGCTTTCGCAGGACGTCCTCGCGTTCTCGACGGGTCCGTGGGAGACCTTCTGGATGCTCTTCTACGGCTTCGCCACGTACGGCAACGCCGGCTGGATGCGCGAGCAGGTGTGCAAGTACATGTGTCCCTACGCCCGGTTCCAGGGGGTGATGTTCGATCCGGACACACTGGTGATCACGTACGACCGGGAACGGGGCGAACCGCGTGGCTCCCGTTCGAAGAGTGCCGACCCCGCGAAGCAGGGCCTCGGTTCCTGCGTCGACTGCGGGATCTGCGTGCAGGTGTGCCCGACCGGGATCGACATCCGGAATGGTCTGCAGTACGAGTGCATCGGCTGTGCCGCGTGCATCGACGGCTGCGATCAGGTCATGGACAAGATGGGTTACCCGAGGGGACTCATCCGCTACTCGACCGAGAACGCCGTCCGCGACAAGCTCGACCGGCAGGGGTTGATCCGCCGGGTGTTCCGTCCCCGCGTGCTGCTCTATACGGGGATCCTGCTCGTGGTGCTCGTGGCGGCGGTGACGACGCTCGCGAACCGCCAGCCGGTGAAGGTGGATGTCATCCGTGACCGTGTGCCGATGTCCGTCGACAACGGGGACGGCAAGGTCGAGAACGTCTATCGGCTGCAGATCATGAACACGGACGAGACGCCGCGGCGGTTCGAGGTGAGCGTCAGCGGCATGCAAGGCATCGAAGTCTCGAGCCGCGAACTGCCTCTGGAGCTGAAAGGCGCGAGCCAGCGCACGCTGCCCATCCGGATCCGGGCGCTGCCCCAGGCGGGCGACCATGGTTCGCAGACCATCGAGTTCCGCGTGACGGCGACGGCGATCGACGATCCGTCGCAGGCCCCCGTCACGATCAACGAGACTGCGCGCTTCATCGTGCCCTGACGCGATGAAGCCGAGAAAGGAGAACGACATGAACACGCTCGCGGCGGGAAGCATCAAGCCCTGGTACCGGGAACCCTGGCCATGGATCCTCATGTCGGGCCCCGCCATCGTGATCGTCGCGGGATTCGTGACGCTCTGGTACGCCGTCACGTACGAGGACGCCCTCGTCACGGACGATTACTACAAGCAGGGCCTCGCCATCAACCGCACCCTGGCGCGTGAGGAGGCGGCGGTGGCCCTCGGCGTCGAGGCGAAGCTGATGTTCTCCGGCGATGGCGCCAGCGTGCGGGTGTCGCTGGGGGGCCGCGAGAATGCGCCGGACCAACTGGTCCTCCGGTTCGCCCACGCCACGCGCGCCGGTCTCGATCAGCGCATCGACGTCGTGCGGGTGGCCGGTGGCTGGTACGAAGGCAGGCTCGTGCCGATGCACGACGGCAAGTGGAAGGTCATGCTCGAGGACCCGACGGCCTCGTGGCGGGTCACGGGCATGTGGGTCGCGGACGCGGACGACGCGCTCGATCTGCGGCCCCAGGTTCGCTAGGGTCGACATACTGGGAGGCGACGATGACCGCGCAACGATGGATCCACATTCTCTGGCCTGCCTTCATCGTGGGCGGCATCGGCGAGGGCATCTTCTTCACGGTGTTCGATCCGGCCGATCTGACCCTCTTCGGGGAGCCTCTCGTGGCGAGCCGCGTCGCGATCTACTCCGCCGGCTTCTTCTGCTTCTGGGCGTTCGCGGCGTGCTCCAGTGCACTCACGCTGTTCTTCCAGCGCACCTCGGCAGAGATCAACCGGTGTCCCATCCCTGACCCGACGCAGCGCCCGCCCGGGTGCCCGAAGCGCGAGGATCCCAACGCCTGCTGCGGTTGACGCGAAGCGGGTGACCGGCAGTGCGGAACGGACGGTCAATCCCGTCCGTTCTCGTTTTCGCCAGCCCCGCTGTTCGCGCGCTCTGTGATCCAGGTCACCGAGGCTGTCGCCCCGGGCGCGCACGATCTGCGTGTCCACCGCCTTCCCCCCCATCCAGGTTCATGACCATGCGCACGCTCCAACTGCTCGCCATGCTGGCACTCGCCGGGATCCTCCCATCCGGGGTCGCACGCGCCGAGGCTCTCGAGACCACGGAGGCCAGCTACCGCGAGGTCGACGTGACGTACGCGACCGAGGCGGTGGTCGAGGCCACTCGCCAGTCCACCATCTCGGCCCAGACGACGGGTCGCATCGTCGAACTGCGGTTCGACGTCGGCGATGCCGTGCGCCAGGGCGAGGTCATTGCGCGCATCGATCCCGAACAGCTCGAACAGGCGCTGGCCGGCTCCGTCGCCCAGGTCGCCCAGGCGCGGGCCGCCTACGAGAACGCGCGGGTCGAGCTCGAGCGCACCCGCGAACTGGCGAGACAGAAGTTCGTGAGCCAGGCCGCGCTCGATCGCTCGGAGGCGGCCTTCCGGGTCGCCGAGGCGGGTTGGAAGGCGGCGCAAGCCTCCGCCGGTCAGGCTTCCACTTCGCGCAGCTACACGACGGTGGTCGCACCCTATAGCGGCGTCGTATCCGCGCGGCACGTCGAGTTGGGCGAGATGGCCGCGCCGGGCAAGGCGCTGCTGACGGGCTTCGATCCGGCGGATCTCCGGGTCGTGGCAGTGGTGCCGCAGTACCGCGTCGCAGCGGTGCGTGCCGGCGCGAAGGCCTCGGTGGAGATTCCCTCGATCGGGCGATGGGTCGAGGGCAGGGCCGTCACCGTGCTCCCGTCGGCCGATTCGCAAACGCACGTCACCCGGGTGCGGATCGACCTGCCGCGCGATGTACGCGACATCTACCCCGGCGTGTTCGCGCGGGCGCACTTCGCGATCGGCCGGGAACGCCGGCTCGTGATTCCGTCGCGCGCGGTCCTGCGGCGCAGCGAGGTGACCGCGGTGTACGTGGTCGGTGCCGAGGGGCTTCCGCGGCTCCGGCAGATCCGGGCAGGGGAATCGGCCGGCCCGGAGTTGATCGAGGTGCTCGCAGGCATTCAGCCAGGGGAGAAGGTCGCCCTGGATCCGGTCAAGGCAGGCATGGCCGTGGCGGCCGGTGCTGCCCAACAGGGGAGGAAGTGAAATGGCCCATATCGTGATCATCGGCGCAGGACTCGGCGGGATGCCCATGGCGTACGAGATGCAGCATCTCGCGCGGCCTGGCGACCGGGTGACCGTCGTCTCGAACTCGCCCACGTTCCATTTCGTGCCGTCGAACCCCTGGGTTGCCGTGAACTGGCGCGTGCGCGACGACATCGAGTTCCCCGTCGCGGAGTATCTCCAGAAGAAGGGCATCCACTTCAACGCAGCGGGCGTGAAGCGCGTGCGCCCCGAGGAAAGCCGGCTCGAGCTCGGTGACGGCAGCTCCCTCGACTACGACTTCCTGGTCATCGCGACCGGTCCGCGGCTCGCGTTCGAGGAAGTGGAGGGCCTCGGTCCGGACGGCCATACGCAGTCGGTCTGCCACGTGGATCACGCGGTCGCCGCCGGTCGCGCGTGGGAGGCGTTCGTCGCGAAGCCCGGACCGATCGTCGTGGGCGCGGTGCAGGGCGCCTCGTGCTACGGCCCCGCGTACGAGTTCGCCTTCATCATGGAGACGGACCTGCGCAGACGGAAGATCCGCGATCGCGTCCCGATGACTTTCGTCACCGCCGAGCCCTACATCGGGCACCTGGGTCTGGGCGGCGTGGGTGACTCGAAGACGCTGCTCGAGTCGGCCATGCGGGAGCGGAACATCAAGTGGATCTGCAACGCGAAGACGACGCGGGTCGAAGCCGGAAAGATGCACGTCACCGAGTACGACGAGATGGGCAAGGAGAAGCGCCTCCATGAACTGCCCTTCGGCTACTCGATGATGCTGCCCGCGTTCAAGGGCGTCGATGCCGTGGCCGGGATCGAGGGCCTGGTGAATCCGCGCGGCTTCGTCCTCATCGACGAACATCAGCGCAATCCGACGTACAAGAACATCTACTCGGTCGGTGTGTGCGTCGCGATCCCGCCGGTCGAGCAGACGCCGGTCCCGACCGGTGCGCCCAAGACCGGCTACATGATCGAGTCGATGGTGACCGCCACGGCGCACAACATCCGCGCGGAGCTGGACGGCCGGGAACCCGAGGAGACCGCCACCTGGAACGCGCTGTGTCTCGCGGACTTCGGCGACACGGGCGTGGCGTTCGTCGCGCTCCCGCAGATCCCGCCGCGGAACGTGAACTGGTTCTCGGAGGGCCGCTGGGTGCATCTGGCGAAGGTGGCCTTCGAGAAGTACTTCATCCGGAAGATGAAGAAGGGCACCTCCGAACCCCTCTACGAGAAACTGGTGCTCCACAGCCTCGGCATCCGCAAGCTGAAGACCTGATCCTCCAAATCGACGACTCCAGGACCCCATGGGCATCTCCGGCCGCATCGCCGCCTTCTTCCTTCGTTCACAACTGACCCCGCTCATCGCGCTCGTCGCGATGCTGGCCGGTCTCTTCGCGGTGGTGGTCACGCCGCGCGAGGAGGAGCCCCAGATCGACGTCACGATGGCCAACGTCTTCGTGCCGTTCCCCGGCGCGTCGGCGAAGGATGTCGAGAGTCTCGTCGCGACCCCTGCGGAGCAGGTGCTCTCGCGCATCGCGGGTGTCGACCACGTCTACTCCGTCTCGCGGCCGGGCATGGCCGTCCTCACGGTGCAGTTCAAGGTGGGCGAGGACCAGACCCGGGCGCTGGTACGGCTGCACGACACGCTGGCTGCGCATCGCGACTGGCTGTCGAGGGGGCTGGGCGTGGGTGAACCCGTCGTGAAGGCGAAGGGGATCGACGATGTCCCGATCGTCGCGCTCACGCTCTGGACCGACGATGCCGCCCGCGGCGCGTTCGAGCTGGAGCGGGTCGCCCACGCGATGGAGGTCGAGCTGAAGCGCGTTCCCGGTACCCGTGATGTCTCGACGATCGGGGGCCCGGGGCAGGTCGTGCGCGTGCTGATCGACGCCGAGCGACTGAACGCCTTCGGCATCACCGCCCAGGATCTGCGCAATGCGTTGCAGCTCGCGAACGCATCGCAGCCGTCGGGCTCCCTCGTGCGGGACAACCGCGAGGTGCTGGTTCAGACCGGCACGTGGCTCGCGAGCGCCGCCGAGGTGAGGCAGCTCGTGGTGGGCGTGTTCGAACGGCAGCCGGTGTTCGTCACCGACGTGGCGAGAGTCGCGGAGGGGCCGGATCTGCCCGCGCGATATGCCTGGTACGGAACGGGCCCGGCGGCGGAGGGCGGGGCGCGGGGCGAACACCCGGCTGTCACGCTCGCCGTGTCGAAGAAGGCGGGGGAGAACGCGGTCACGGTCGCGACGGCGGTGCTGGAACGGGTCAAGGCGCTCGAGGGCCAGATCATTCCGGAAGGCGTGCACGTCACGGCGACCCGCAACTACGGGGTGACGGCCAACGACAAGGCGATGAAGCTGATCCAGAAGCTCGGCTTCGCGACCCTTTCGGTGGTCGTGCTGGTGTGGTTGACGCTCGGCCGCCGGGAGGCCGCGATCGTGGGCGTCGCCGTCGTGCTGACACTCGCCGCCACGCTGTTCGCCTCTTGGGCGTGGGGGTTCACCCTGAACCGGGTGTCGCTCTTCGCCCTCGTGTTCTCGATCGGCATCCTGGTGGACGACGCCATCGTGGTGGTGGAGAACATCCACCGCCATTCGCAGCTCCACGACGCGCCGCTCGTCACGCTGATCCCCGGTGCCGTCGACGAGGTGGGCGGACCGACCATCCTCGCGACCCTCACGGTGATCGCGGCGCTGCTGCCCATGGCGTTCGTGTCGGGCCTGATGGGGCCGTACATGAGCCCGATCCCGATCAACGCGTCGATGGGCATGGCCATCTCGCTCGCGGTGGCGTTCGTGGTGACGCCGTGGCTCGCCTCGAAGTGGCTGAAGTCGGGTCATCACGGCACGGCGCCCGCCGGGGAAGGGCGCCTCGATCGGCTCTTCGGTCGGATGGCACCGCTGCTCGACGGGGCGAGGGGACGTCCGCGACGGATGGCGCTGTTCGGTGCGATCGCGCTGGCCATCGTCGCGGCGGCGTCGCTCGCGGTGTTCAAGCTGGTGGTGCTGAAGATGCTGCCGTTCGACAACAAGTCCGAGTTCCGCATCGTCGTCGACATGCCGGTGGGCACGCCTCTGGAACGCACCTCCGCCGTGATGCGGGATATCGGGTCCGAACTGGCGAAGGTGCCCGAGGTGGTGGACTACCAGGCGTACGTGGGCACAGCGGGGCCGATCGACTTCAACGGACTCGTGCGGCAGTACTACCTGCGGGCCGCGCCGGAATCCGGCGACATGCAGGTCAACCTGCAGGACAAGCACCTGCGGGATCGGAAGTCCCACGAGATCGCCCAGGGCGTGCGCCCGGCGCTCGAGAAGATCGCAGCGGCGCACGGCGCCGAGGTGAAGGTGGTGGAGGTTCCGCCGGGGCCGCCGGTGATGTCGCCGATCGTCGCGGAGATCTACGGCCCCGACTACGCCGGCCAGATGGCGGTGGCGAAGCAGGTGCGGGAGATCTTCCGCACGACCCCGGACATCATCGGCGTGGACGACAGCGTCGACGAGGATGCGCCGAAGCTGCTCGTGCGCGTGCTGCAGAACAAGGCGGCGATCGCGGGGGTGGCGCCGATGGACATCGTCGGGACCATGCGCATGGGCCTCGCCGGGGAGTACGCCACGCCGATCCACGACGGGGACGCGAAATACGAGGTGCCGGTGCGGATCGGCCTGGCGCCGGAGCGGCTCGATTCGGTGGAATCGCTGCTGGCCTTGTCGGTGCGATCCCGTTCGGGCGCGCTCGTCCCGTTGTCGGAAGTCACGGAAGCGGTCCCGGTCCAGCGCGAACGCACGATCCATCACAAGGATCTCCAGCCGGTGGCTTACGTGTTCGGCGACATGGCCGGCGATCTCGACAGTCCGCTCTACGGCATGTTCGACATCCGTGCACGGACGGCCGGCATGGCGTTGTCCGAGGGCGGTCGCCTCGGCGAAGAGTTTCTGGGTGCGCCCGAGGAGCGCTACGGCGGCTACACGTTGCGCTGGGACGGCGAATGGACCGTCACGTACGAGACGTTCCGCGACATGGGGATCGCGTACGCCGTGGGGCTGGTGCTCATCTACCTGCTCGTGGTCGCGCAGTTCGGCTCGTACGTGGTGCCGCTGGTCATCATGGCACCCATCCCGCTGACGCTGATCGGCGTGATGCCCGGACACGCGCTCCTGGGCACGCAGTTCACCGCGACGTCGATGATCGGGATGATCGCGCTGGCGGGCATCATCGTCCGCAATTCGATCCTGCTGGTCGACTTCGTCAACCTGCAGGTGTCGGAGGGAACCGCCCTCCAGCAGGCGGTGATCCACGCGGCCGCCGCACGGGCGAAGCCGATCGTGCTGACCGGACTCGCGGCGATGCTGGGTGCGCTCTTCATCCTCGACGATCCGATCTTCAGCGGGCTCGCCGTGTCGCTGCTGTTCGGTATCGCGGTGTCCACGCTTCTGACGCTCGTGGTGATCCCGATCCTGTACTACTCGACGTTGTATCGCCGGGTTCCGTGACCGGGGTCACATAGGTTCGGGCGGGCGTCCGCTAACCTGACTTCGTGGCGGCCTCACCGGCCGCGAGGTCCTTCGAGGAGACATCCATGACCGTCAATCGCATCGTCCGCATCGTCGCCGGCTTCTTCGTCCTGCTCTCGCTCGCGCTGGGCGTCCAGGGCAGCCCCCTATTCGTGAGCGCGAACTGGCTCTGGTTCACCGCCTTCGTGGGCGCAAATCTGTTCCAGAGCGGCTTCACGACGTTCTGCCCGCTCGACATGATCCTGAAGCGGTTCGGCGTCCGGGAAGGGGCTGCGTGCCAGTGAGTCTTCGTACGACCGCTTCGGGATGAAAAAAGCCGCCTCCGGGCGGCTTTCTCGTTCGTGCGTCACCTCAGCAGGGCTGCTGGTGGCTCATCACCTGCTTCAGGCGCGGGATGTCGATGATGCGGATGTGCTTCTGCTGGACGCTCACCAGACCTTCATCCTGGAACCGTGAGAAGACACGGCTCACCGTCTCGAGCTTCAGGCCGAGGTAGCTGCCGATCTCCTCGCGGGTCATGCGGAGGTAGAACTCCGAGGGCGAGTAGCCCCGGGCCGTGAAGCGTTGCGACAGGTTCACCAGGAACGCGGCGAGGCGTTCCTCGGCCCGCATGCTCCCGAGGAGCATCATCACGCCGTGATCGCGGACGATCTCGCGGCTCATCACCTTGTGGAAATGGTGCTGGAGCGCCTGCACCTCGCGGGAGAGGTCCTCGAGGCGGCTGAACGGGATCACGCAGACTTCGCTGTCTTCCAGCGCGATGGCATCGCAGGTGTGCAACTCGGTGCCGATCCCGTCCATGCCGATCAGCTCGCCCCCCATGTAGAAGCCCGTCACCTGATCGCGGCCGTCCTCCAGCAGCACGTTGGTCTTGAAGAACCCGGATCGCACCGCGTAGATCGCGTCGAAGCGATCGCCCGCGCGGTAGATGCTTTGACCCTTCTTGGTGGTGCGGCGGAGGCTGATGAGATCGTCCAGGCGATCCATCTCGGGTTGGGAAAGCCCCACCGGCAGGCACAGTTCCCTGAGGCCGCAGGTGGAGCAGGCGGTTCTGAGCCGCTCGAGGCTGAGGGGCTGTACCGAGGAAGTGCTCAACATGTCCCGGTCTCCAGTATTCGCGTGGCCCTCGCGGGTGCGTGTTCCACAGTTTGATCCACATCAAGCGGCGAGACGACATGCCGCGTAATCTCGGCCTCGCGTGCCCAAGGTCGCCGCGACCGCTTGCAGCGCTCCGCCAGCGTTCCGACAGTCGACCCGTTCGTCGATACCGCGCCGGATTGGCCCTACACGCGGGGCGGAACGGCAGGTCGACGTCCACGGTGCGAGACCTCCGAAGGCCGCATCGTGCCCACGAGGACCGACTCCTTCGACACGAAGCCAAACCATGATAGCGCAGGCCTCCCTGGTGATCGACCCGGACGTGTTGCGGAACTTCGGGCACAACGGTCCCCGTTACACCTCCTACCCGACCGCGGATCGGTTCGTGGAAGCGTTCGACGAGAGCGCGTACCGCAACTGGCTCTCGAAGCGCGGGATCGGCGGGATCGGACGACCTCTCTCGCTGTACGTCCACCTGCCGTTCTGCGACACGATCTGTTTCTACTGTGCGTGCAACAAGATCGTGACCCGTGATCGCGGGCGTGCCGCCAAGTATCTGAAGTACCTCGAACGCGAGGCGGAGCTGGTGTCGGCGTCGCTCGACGGCGACCGGCGCCTGTGCCAGCTTCACTGGGGCGGCGGCACGCCGACCTTCCTGCCGCCCGATCAGCTGCGGGAGTTGATGGCCATCATCGCGCGCCGTTTCAGGCTGGTGCCGGACGGCGAGTACTCCATCGAGATCGACCCGCGCAGCGTCGAACCGGGGACGATCGCCCTGCTGGCCGAACTGGGCATGAACCGGATCAGTGTCGGTGTCCAGGACTTCGACCCCGTGGTGCAGCGGGCGGTGAACCGTATCCAGAGCGAGGCCTCGACCCGTGCGGTGGTCGAGGAGGCCAGGGCGAGCGGGATCCGTTCGGTGAACATGGACCTCATCTACGGGCTTCCCAAGCAGAACGTCGTCGGGTTCAACCAGACCATCGACCGCGTGCTCGACATCGGGCCGGACCGGATCGCCCTGTACAGCTACGCGCATCTGCCGCACATGTTCAAGCCGCAGCGGCGGATCCTCGACGCCGATCTGCCGGCACCGGAGACCAAGCTTCAGATGCTCTCGCTCGCCATCCGCCGCCTGGGGGAGGCCGGATTCGTCTACATCGGCATGGACCACTTCGCGAAGCCGGACGACGAGTTGGCGGTCGCCCAGCGCCAGGGGCGCCTGCATCGCAACTTCCAGGGCTACTCCACGCACGCGGAATGCGATCTGGTCGCCCTGGGTGTGACCGCGATCGGCAGCGTGGGGCCGACGTATGTCCAGAACGTCCGGACGCTCGACGACTACTACGACCGGCTCGATCGCGGTGTGCTGCCGGTCATGCGCGGCATCGAGCTGACATCCGACGACATCCTGCGCCGGACGGTGATCCAGTCCCTGATGTGCCATGGCGCGGTCTCCCTTGAAGGGGTGGAACTGGGCCACATGATCGATTTCCGCAGGTACTTCCGGGCGGAGTTGCAGGAGTTGGTGCCGTTCGTGGAGCAGGGGCTCGTCACGATCGACGACGAGTGGCTCGCGGTGACGCCCCGCGGTCGCCTGCTCGTGCGGGCGGTCTGCATGGTCTTCGACCGCTATCTCCGCAACCAGCAGCGCACGGCGAGCTACTCGAAGGTGATCTGACGGTGCCCGTCGAACTGGCCGGCGCGGCGTTTCTCGTGGGCCTTCTGGGCGGTGTCCACTGTGTCGGGATGTGCGGCGGGATCGTCTCGGCCCTCGTCGGGGCCGGCGGCGACGGGTTTCCGCGGTGGAAGCTGCGTCTCGGCTACAACATGGGCCGGATCACGTCGTACGCGATGGCCGGGGCCGTGGCCGGCACTGTCGGCGGCGCGAGCCTGCTGCTCGCACGGGCTCTGCCCGTGCAGATGGTGGCGCTGGTTTTGGCGAACCTGCTGCTGGTCGGACTGGGGCTGTACCTCGCAGGGTTCTCGACCCTGGTGGCGCGACTCGAGGGTCCTGGCCGGCGGATCTGGCGGCATGTCCAACCGGTCACCCGCCGCCTCCTGCCTGCGGACACCTGGTGGCGGGCCCTGACCCTGGGCGCCCTCTGGGGATGGTTGCCCTGCGGGCTGGTGTACTCCATCCTCGCGACCGCGCTGCTGGCCGGTTCGGCCCCCGGCGGCGCTGCGGTGATGCTCGCGTTCGGACTCGGTACCCTGCCGAATCTCCTCCTGGCCGGCGCCGCCTTCGACCGTCTGCGGCGCAGGGTCGGCATCCGCGTGTTGGCCGGTGGACTCGTCGCCGGTTTCGGACTGCTGGGTCTGCTTCGCGCGACCGCTCTTCCGGATGCCATCCGTCGAGGCGTGCTCTGCCTGGTGTGAGCCGGGGCCATGTCCGTCGCGCGGAGGACGGGGCCGACCGGCCTCGGACGGCTTCCGCCCTCACGGATGCCGGTAGAAACCACACGCGCCGCTTGAGGTGGGTGGTGCAAACGTATTAAAATTCAAAGCTATCCTGTTCACGTGCGTCCCGGGCGTGCAGTTTCCGAGTGCCATCCCCGGTTGACCGGCCTGTTTCATCATCGTGGCTGGTCGCTCCGGCGAGAGCACCTGGGGTGAGGCACCTGGGTGAGGCACCTGGAGTGAGGCACCTGGAGTGAGGCACCTGGAGTGAGGCACACAAGGTGATGCGCGCCTGGTCAGGTGCAGCACTCCTCGGGCGGTCGCATTCGGTGAGCGTGCGTGCAGCAGGAAATTCACACACCCGCGAGCAGTTCAAGGTGCGGTGCCCGTCCGGCAGGAATGTCACGGGCCATCAGCGGGTGGAGGCTCAACCACACTTCAGGAGTTTCCCATGTCCGTCACCATGCGGCAGATGCTCGAGGCCGGCGTTCACTTCGGCCACCAGACGCGGTACTGGAATCCCAAGATGGCGCCGTTCATCTTCGGTCACCGCAACAAGATCCACATCGTCAATCTCGAGAAGACCCTGGTCATGTACCAGGAGGCGATGAAGTACGTCCGCCAGCTCTCGGCCAACAAGGGCAACATCCTTTTCGTCGGCACCAAGCGTCAGGCTCGCGACATCGTCCGCGAGGAAGCCGTCCGTGCCGGTTGCCCGTACGTCGACCATCGGTGGCTCGGCGGCATGCTCAGCAACTTCAAGACGGTGAAGCTTTCCATCAAGCGTCTCCGCGACATGGAAGCCATGGTGCAGGACGGCTCCATGGAGAAGCTCTCGAAGAAGGAAGGGCTCATGTTCCAGCGCGAACTGGCCAAGCTCGATCGCAGCCTGGGCGGCATCAAGGAGATGAACGGCCTGCCCGACGCCCTCTTCGTGATCGACGTGGGTTACCACAAGATCGCCGTGACCGAAGCCACGAAGCTCGGCATCCCCGTCGTGGCGGTGGTCGACACGAATCACACGCCTGACGGCATCGCCTACGTGATCCCCGGCAACGATGATTCGAGCCGCGCCATCCGTCTGTATGCACGGGGTGCTGCCGACGCGGTGCTCGAGGGTCGCAGCCAGATCGTCCGTGAAGCGGCCGGCGATGAGTTCGTGGAAGTCGAGACGACCGAAGACCAGTCCGGACAGTAGCGCCGGCATGCGCCGGCCCTGAACCGGTCGGCGCCCGAATTCCGGGGCAGCGCGACGCCTGCACCCGATACCAAAGCACAGCATCGAGGAGCGAACATGGCGGAAATCACCGCGTCCATGGTGAAGGAACTGCGCGAGAAGACCGACGCGCCGATGATGGAATGCAAGAAGGCACTGACCGAGGCGGCCGGTGACATGGAGAAGGCGGAGGAGATTCTCCGCGTCAAGCTCGGCAACAAGGCGGCGAAGGCGTCCGCCAGGGTGGCCGCGGAGGGAATCGTGGGCACGTTCCTGTCGCCCGACGGCAAGCTGGCCGCGATCATCGAGGTCAACTGCGAAACGGACTTCGTGGCCAAGAACGAGGATTTCCTCGCGTTCACCCGGGAGTTGGCATCGCTGGTCGCGAGCGGCAATCCCGCCGATGTGACCGCGCTCTCGGCGATGCCGCTTTCCGGCAAGACTGTCGACCAGGTGCGTACCGAACTTGTCGGCCGGATCGGCGAGAACCTCAGCATCCGCCGTTTCACGCGCATCGCCTCGGCAGGTCGCGTCGCACAGTACATCCACGGCGGCTCGAAGATCGGCGTTCTGGTCGATCTGGTGGGCGGTGACGAGAATCTCGCCAAGGATCTCGCCATGCACGTGGCGGCGGCGAAGCCTGTGGCGCTCTCCAAGGACCAGGTCCCCGAGACCCTGATCCAGAAGGAACGCGACGTCGCCGCGGCGAAGGCCGCAGAGCAGGGCAAGGCGGCCGATATCGCCCAGAAGATGGTCGAGGGTTCGGTGCAGAAATTCCTGAAGGAGGTCACGCTCCTGGGCCAACCGTTCGTGAAGGACGACAAGCAGACGGTGGAGCAACTGCTCAAGGCCCGTGGCGCATCGGTGTCCAGCTTCGTGCTGTACGTGGTGGGCGAGGGCATCGAGAAGAAGACGACCGACTTCGCTGCCGAGGTGGCAGCGCAGGCGCAGGCCGCGATGCAGCGCTGACGGAACACGAGCCCCGGAACCATGGCGAAGCCCGTCTTCAAGCGCATCCTGCTCAAGCTGTCAGGCGAAGCCCTGATGGGCGAGGACAGCTACGGCATCAACCGCGAAACCATCGAGCGCATGGTCTCCGAGATCGCGGAAGTCGTGAACCTCGGGGTGGAACTCGCCGTCGTCATCGGCGGCGGGAACATCTTCCGGGGTGTGGCCGGTGGCGCGGCCGGCATGGACCGCGCCACGGCCGACTACATGGGCATGCTCGCCACCGTGATGAATGCGCTGGCGTTGCAGGATGCGCTCCGCCGCATCGGGATATCGGCACGGGTGCAGTCGGCGCTGAACATCGAGCAGGTGGCAGAGCCCTACATCCGCGGCAAGGCGATCCGCTATCTGGAAGAAGGCAAGGTGGTCATTTTCGGGGCCGGCACGGGCAACCCGTTCTTCACCACCGACACGGCCGCGGCGCTGCGCGGAATGGAGATGAACGTAGACATCGTCCTCAAGGCAACGAAGGTGGACGGCGTCTATACCGATGATCCGAAGACGCATCCGGGTGCGACCCGGTACCAGAAGATCAGCTTCGACGAGGCGATTTCGCAGAACCTCAAGGTGATGGACGCCACGGCGTTCACGCTCTGTCGTGACCAGAAGCTGCCCATCTGCGTCTTCAGCATCTTCAAGACCGGTGCTCTGCGCCGGGTGGTCATGGGCGAGGACGAAGGAACGCGCGTCTACGCGTGAGCTTGCTGACGGCGGTCGGATGTCCGCCGGTCACACCACAGCGGCCATGGGAAGACGACGCGCATTGACCAGACAGGGGGCAGGCAGATGATCGCGGATGTGAAGAAGAACGCCGAGCAGAAGATGCAGAAGTCGATCGAGACGCTGAAGTCCGATCTCGGCAAGGTGCGGACAGGGCGGGCCCATACCGGTCTGCTCGATCACATCAAGATCGACTACTACGGCACCCCGACGCCCATCAACCAGATTGCGAACGTATCCCTCATCGACGCCCGCACGATCGGGGTGACGCCCTGGGAGAAGAAGCTGGGTGGTGCGATCGAGAAGGCCATCCGCGACTCCGATCTCGGATTGAACCCCGTGTCCATGGGCGACATCGTCCGCGTGCCGATGCCCCCGCTCACCGAGGAGCGCCGAAAGGATCTCATCAAGGTGGTGCGCGGAGAGGCGGAGGCTGCTCGCATCGCGATCCGCAATGTGCGGCGCGACGCCAACACGCAGCTGAAGGACCTGCTCAAGGAAAAGAAGGTTGCCGAGGACGATGAAAGGCGCGGTCAGGAAGACGTTCAGAAGCTGACGGACCGCTACATCGCCGACGTCGACAAGACACTCGCGGCGAAGGAAGCGGAACTCCTGGCAGTCTGAGTTGGCGCGCTTTCTCAGTGCCACGCAGGGCATCCCCGAAGGCGGCCCTATGCCAAGACACGTGGCGATGATCATGGACGGAAACGGCCGCTGGGCCAAGCGCCGCTTCCTTCCCCGGGTCGCCGGCCACAAGCGTGGCGTCGACGCGGTACGCGACGTCGTCCGGGCATCGGTCGACTTCGGCGTCGAATACCTCACCTTGTTCGCCTTCTCGAGCGAGAACTGGCGCCGTCCACCGGATGAAGTCTCGTTCCTGATGCAGCTGTTCGTCCGGGCGCTCGAGCAGGAGGTCACGAAGCTGCACGACAACGAGATCAGGCTCCGGGTCATCGGCGATCTCAGCCCCCTCGACGCGGGTCTCGTCCGCCTCATCGAAGAGGGCGAGCGGCTCACGCAGGCGAACACCCGGCTCACGCTGACGGTGGCAGCGAACTATGGTGGCCGCTGGGATATCCTCCAGGCGATGAATCGCCTTTCGCAGGCGCACCCGGAACGCGCCGGGCGTTTCAGCGAAGAGGACCTCGCACCGTTGCTCGCCATGAGCTATGCGCCGGAACCCGATCTCTTCGTGCGCACCGGCGGGGAACAACGCATCAGCAACTTTCTGCTCTGGCAGCTTGCGTACACCGAGCTGTACTTCACCGACACCCTGTGGCCCGACTTCGACACGAAGGCCTATCTCGCCGCCATCCAGTCTTTCCGCCAGCGTGAACGCCGGTACGGGCGCACGAGCGAACAGCTCGTCGCGGACGACGTCGCCGCGGTACCTGTCGGTCGCGGCTGACGCGGCGGGCGCCATGCTCGGACGGCGCATCCTCACGGCGATCGTGCTGTTGCCGGCGGCACTGGCAGCGTTGTTTCTGCTGCCCGCGGTCGGTTGGCGCATCGCGTCCGGGATCGTGATCCTGATCGGTGCCGACGAATGGGCACGACTTGCGGGTTGGCAGGCGAGGGGGCGCACGACGTTCATCCTGGCGATTGCGATCTCCCTGCTGATCGCGGGCGCCATGCCGGTCGCGTGGATCGGCTTTCCTTGGATCCTTGCGCTGACGACACTGCTCTGGTCCTCGGTGGTGCTTGCATGGTTGCGGGGAGGGTGGCACGTGCGGTCCTGGTGGGCGATGGCGTTGACGGGATGGTGGGTGCTTGTGCCGGCGTGGCTGGCGACCGTCATGCTGCAGGCGCGCCCCGGCCAGTTGCTGGCGTTGATGGCCGTGGTCTGGATCGCCGACACCGCCGCCTACTTCGCGGGGCGCCGTTTCGGACGCCGCAAGCTCGCGCCCGGCATCAGCCCCGGCAAGACATGGGAAGGCGTGTTCGGCGCGCTCGCCGGGGTGGCGGTCTACTATGTGTTGCTGGTGCAGTTCGCTCCGACCCTGCTGGCGGGATTCGGATTCCTTTCCGGATTGATTCTCGTCGGCGCCCTCGCCACACTCGGCATCGTCGGGGATCTCTTCGAGTCGTGGATGAAGCGCGTGGCCGGCGTGAAGGACAGCGGCAAGCTGCTCCCCGGTCATGGCGGCGTCCTGGACCGCATCGATGCACTCACCGCGAGCCTGCCTCTGGCAGCGCTGGCGATCTGGATGACGGGTTAGTTCATGCGCGGCATTGCCATTCTCGGATCCACGGGCAGCATCGGTCGTTCGACGCTCGACGTGGTCGCACGCCACCCCGATCGCTATCGCGTGGTCGCCCTGGCCGCCCGTCGTCAGATCGACGTGCTCTTCGAACAGTGCTTGGCACATCGACCGAAGTTGGTGGCCGTGGTCGATGAGGGGGCATCCGGCGTCCTGAGGGAGCGCCTCGCCGCAGCCGGGGTCGGGTGTGAGGTGGTCCACGGTGTGGCCGGACTCGAGGCGGTTGCTCGCATCGAGGAGGCTTCCAGCGTGATGGCAGCGATCGTCGGAGGCGCCGGGCTGGCGCCTACGCTCGCCGCCGTGCGCGCCGGAAAGACCGTCCTGCTCGCGAACAAGGAAGCGCTGGTTATGGCCGGCAGCCTCTTCCTCGATGCCGTGCGGGAACACGGCGCGACGCTGCTCCCGATCGACAGCGAGCACAACGCCGTCTTCCAGTCGCTGCCTGCCGGGTTCGATCGTGATCTCGAACAGCGCGGTGTGCGCCGGATCCTGCTGACGGCCTCGGGCGGGCCGTTTCGCACCTGGGCGGTCGAGCGCCTCGCCGGCGTCACGCCCGACGAGGCGTGCGCCCACCCGAACTGGGTGATGGGTCGCAAGATCTCCGTCGATTCGGCGACGATGATGAACAAGGGACTCGAGGTCATCGAGGCCCACTGGTTGTTCGGCGCTCCGGCCGCGCAGATCGAGGTCGTCATCCATCCGCAGAGCGTGATCCACTCGATGGTCGAGTACGTGGATGGCTCCGTGCTCGCACAACTCGGCAACCCGGACATGCGCACGCCGATCGCGCATGCGCTCGCGTATCCGGAGCGTATCGCCTCGGGGGTGAGCTTCCTCGACCTGGCCCGGGGTACGAGTCTCACGTTCGAGGCGCCCGACCTCGACCGCTTCCCCTGCCTGCGCCTGGCGTATCGGGCCCTGGAGACCGGGGGGTGCGCGTCGATCGCGCTGAACGCTGCGAACGAGTGTGCGGTCGAGGCGTTCCTCGAGGGTCGGCTTGCGTTCGACCGGATCGCCACGATCATCGAGAACGTTCTCGACCGCATGCCGTCCGACAGGGTCGAATCCCTGGACGCGGTCCTCGATGCGGACGCGCGCGCGCGGCGTCTCGCGCAGGAAGTGCTCCGGGAGCATGTCGGCACCATGGCCGATCAAGCATTGGGGGAACCGGGATGAGCTTGCTGATCACATTGTTGTCCGCCGTCGCCGCGCTGGGCCCGCTCATCGTGTTCCACGAGTTCGGCCACTATCTCGTCGCGCGGCTATGCGGGGTGAAGGTCCTGCGCTTCTCCCTGGGTTTCGGCAAGCCGATCTGGTCGAAGCGTCTGGGGCGGGACGGCACGGAATGGTCGATCTCCGCGCTGCCGCTGGGTGGCTACGTGAAGATGCTGGATGGTCGTGAGGGAGCGGTCCCGGCCGGTGAGGCGCATCGCGCATTCGACCGGCAGAACGTCTGGAAGCGCTCGGCGATCGTGGTAGCCGGACCGGTCGCCAATTTCATCCTTGCGATCGTCCTCTACTGGGTGATGTTCGTGCATGGCATTCCCGGTCTCAGGCCGGCCATCGGTGACGCCCCCCCTGCGACGGCGGCCGCCGCAGCGCAGATCGAGCGGGGAGAGATCGTCACCCACGTGGCCGGGGTGGCGGTGCGCACCTGGCAGGAGTTCAGGCTCGCATTGCTCGAGCATGCGGTCGAGAAGCGCGCGGTCACGCTCGAGACGGTCGGCCTCAACGGCAATCTGTACACCCGGCGTCTCGATCTGTCCGGACTCGAGAGCGACGCCCTGGATGCGGATTTCCTCGGGACGCTCGGACTTGTCGCGTACCGTCCGCCCATTCCCGCCGTCATCGAGGAAGTGGTCGGTGGGAGCCCGGCAGCCGTTGCCGGGTTGCGTCGCGGCGACGAGATCGTGGCCGTCGACGGCGCGCCCGTGCCTCTCTGGGAGGATCTCATCAAGGCTGTGCGCGCCCGACCCGGGGCGACGATGGAGTTGGAGTTCGTCCGCGACGGCACGGCCGCCGTGGTCACCATCACCGCGTCGGATGCAGTCGAGCAGGGCGTTCACATCGGTCGCATCGGCGTGATGCCACGCCAGGATCCCGAAGTGCTGAAGCGCCTCGCCACCGAGGTCCGCTACGGACCTCTCGAAGCGATCGCCGCTGCGGCCGGGAAGACCTGGGCGATGACATCGTTCAGCGTCGAGATGATGTGGAAGATGGTCCAGGGGAAGGTATCCCTGAAGAACCTCAGCGGCCCCATCACCATCGCCGACTATGCGGGTCAATCCGCGCAGCTGGGCTGGCTCGCGTTCGTGAGTTTCGTGGCGGTCGTCTCGATCAGTCTCGGCGTGCTGAACCTGCTGCCCGTACCCCTACTGGATGGGGGGCACCTGATGTACTATGCGTTCGAAATCATCAAGGGCAGCCCAGTGTCCGAGCGGACGCTCGAACTCGGTCAGCGCGTCGGGATGTTGCTCCTGATGTCGCTCATGGCTTTCGCCGTCTATAACGATATTCAGCGCCTCGTAGGCGGTTCCTAGCGGATGAAGCGTTCCCTTCTCGCGATACTCGTCGCACTCGCGTACGCCCCTTCCGCCCAGAGTTTCGAGCCCTTCCAAGTCAAGGATATCCGCGTCGAAGGCATCCAGCGGACGGATGCCGGCACCGTGTTCAGCTATCTCCCGATCCGCGTAGGCGAGACCCTGACGCCCGAAAAGGCGACCGTGGCGGTGAAGACGCTCTATGCCACCGGATTCTTCAAGGACGTCCAGCTCGACGCCGACGGCAATGTGCTGGTGATCTCCCTGCTGGAGCGTCCGGCGATCGCCGGGATCGACGTCTCCGGCTCGAAGGAATTCGAGAAGAAGAAGCTGCTCGAGATCTTTCGAGCAGGGGGGCTCACGGAAGGACGGATCTTCGACCAGTCGATGCTGGAGCGCGCGAAGCAGGATCTCAAGAACCAGTACATCGCGCGGGGCAAGTACGCGGTAGACGTCCAGGCGTCGGTGAGTCCGCTCGAGCGCAACCGGGTCTCCGTCAGCTTCACCATCCGTGAGGGCCAGGTAGCCAAGATCCGATCGATCAACATCGTGGGCAACAAGGCGTTCCGCGACAAGGATCTCCTCGAACTGTTCGCAATAGGTACGCCGGGATTGATGAGCTGGTACACCCGGAACGACCAGTATTCCAAGCAGAAGCTCTCGGCCGATCTGGAGACGTTGCGGTCGTTCTACCTCAACCAGGGTTTCCTCGAGTTCACGATCGATTCGACCCAGGTCGCATTGAGTCCGGACAAGCGCGAAGTCTTCATCACCGTCAACGTCACGGAAGGCGAGCGCTACACCGTGACCGGCGTGAAGCTGGCGGGTGACCTGCTGGTGCCGGAGGAGGAACTGCGCAAGTTCGTGAAGCTGAGGACGGGGGAGTTGTTCAACCGCGAACGGCTGACCGAATCGACGAAGCTCATGAACGAGCGGCTTGGGGACGACGGCTATGCGTTTGCCCAGGTGAACGCCGTCCCGGAGATCGATCGCCAGAAACGCGAGGTGGCCTTCACCCTCTACGTCGATCCGGGGCGACGTGTCTACGTTCGTCGGATCAACATCGCGGGAAACACGACGACACGAGACGAAGTGGTGCGCCGCGAGTTCCGTCAGATGGAAGGCGGGTGGTATTCGCAGGAGAAGATCAACCGCTCGAAGGTGCGGGTCGATCGCCTCGCATTCTTTTCGGAGGTGAACATCGAGACGCCTCCGGTGCCGGGGACTCCGGACCAGGTCGACGTCAACATGACCGTCAAGGAACGACCCACCGGCAGCATCACGCTGGGCGCCGGCCTCTCGAGCGCGGAAAGAGTGATTCTCTCGGCGTCGATAGCGCAGCAGAACGCCTTCGGGACCGGCAACGCACTGTCACTCAACGTGCAGAGCGGGCGCATCAACCGTGTCGTCTCGCTTTCGTACACGAATCCCTATTGGACGGACGACGGCGTGAGCCGGGGCTTCGATATCTACTCTCGCCGGTTCAATCCGACCGTCCTGAGAGCGGCGACCTTCGCGACGAACACGGACGGGGCCGGTATCCGGTTCGGCGTGCCGATCTCCGAGCTGGACACCATCAATTTCGGCCTCGCTGTCGAGAGCAACGAGATCCAGATCTTCGACCAGTCGCCGCAGCGCTTCAAGGACTTCGTCAACCAGTTCGGCGCGACGAACATCGGCGTCATCGCCAACATCGGTTTCTCGCGGGACGGGCGTGACAACGTGATGACGCCGACGACCGGGGTGTTCCAGCGCATCCTGGGCGAGGTTGCGCTGCCCGGTGTCGACATCGAGTACTACCGCGTGACCTATCTCGCCCAGCGCTTCTTCTCGCTGACGCCCAGCACCACGCTGCAGGCGGGTCTGACGCTCGGTCTGGCCGATGGCTACGGCGGCAATCCCCTGCCGTTCTACAAGAACTTCTTCGCGGGTGGCGTGAACAGCGTACGAGGATTCGCCCAGCTCGCCCTCGGCCCCCGGGATGAGTTCGGATTTCCGGTGGGTGGATCCCGGCAGATCCTGGGAACCCTGGAGTACTACTTCCCGTTCCCGGGCGCCGGGAAGGACCGCAGCCTCCGGTTGTCGACTTTCATCGACACCGGTATGGTGGATAATAGCTTCGATGTGGCGGCGCTTCGGTACTCTGGCGGACTGGCACTCAACTGGTTCTCTCCGGTGGGGCCGCTCAAGCTGAGCTTCGGTGTCCCCATCAAGAAGGAACCGACGGACCGACTGCAACGCATTCAATTCACGCTCGGCACGCTGTTCTAGATCCGGGCCGACGAGACTGACGGACACCTCACATGAACCTCCCACTTGCACGACTGGCTTCGAACATCACGCTGGGTCTGGGCGCGCTCCTCCTGGCATGCATGGCTCCTTCAACGGCACTTGCGAACGATCCCCTCAAGGTCGGATTCGTCAGCATCGAACGTATCCTGCGCGAGGCCGGGCCTGCCAAGAAGGCCCTGCAGAAACTCGAGAAGGAGTTCCAGGCGAGGGACGCCGAAGTGCAGAAACTCGGCAAGCAGGCGAAGGATCTCCAGTCGATCCTCGAGAAGGAAGCCGTCACGATGAGCGAGTCGGACCGCCGCAACAAGGAGGCGGAGCTGGGTCGGCTGAATCGTGATCTGCAGCGCATGCAGCGGGAGTTCCGTGAGGACCTCAATACGCGCAAGAACGAGGAACTGTCGCAGGTGATCGAGCGCGCGAACAAGGTCGTCCAGCAGATTGCCGAGGCAGAAAAGTACGATCTCATCCTCCAGGAAGCGGTGTACCGCAGTCCGCGCATCGACATCACCGACAAGGTGCTCAAGGCGCTCGGGGACAAATAGGGCGCCCCGGGGCGCGTGTCGCTCGACCAGCATGGATGGGTTGCGCCCATGATCCCCACGGAAGCCCGGTCACGCACGCTTGGCGAGATCGTCGACGCCCTGGGGGGCGAACTGGTCGGCCCGCGCGACCTGCGCATACGGCAGGTGGCGACACTCGACGCGGCGGCCGCTGACGAAGTCTCCTTCTTTGCCAGCCATCACTACCGCCCGCAGTTGGACCGTACCAATGCCGGCGCCGTGGTTCTCGGCGAGGGCGATCGCGACGCGACGCAGCGGCCGCGCATCGTGGCGGACGCGCCCTACCTGTACTTCGCGCGGCTTTCCACACTCCTGAATCCTCCCGCCGCGGTGATGCCGGGCATTCATCCGTCTGCCGTGGTGCATCCGCAAGCGCAGGTGGCCCCCGACGCGCAGATCGATGCGTGTGCCGTCGTGGGGGCGGGCGCCGTCATAGGCGCCGCGGCGGTCATCGGGCCCGGATGCGTGGTCGAAGCGGGCGCCTCGGTCGGCGCACGCGCCCGCCTGGGTCCGAACGTGGTCGTGCGGACCGATTGCGCGATCGGAGCGCGCTGTATTCTGCATCCCGGCGTCGTGATCGGCGGGGACGGGTTCGGGATGGCCGAATCCGAAGGCCGATGGGAGAAGGTGCCGCAGATCGGCAGGGCGATCCTCGGCGACGATGTGGAGGTGGGAGCCAACACCACGATCGATCGCGGCGCTCTCGGCGACACCGTCATCGAGGAGGGCGTGAAGCTCGACAACCTGATCCAGATCGCTCACAACGTCGTGATCGGTGCCCATACCGCCGTCGCGGCCTGCGCGGGTTTCGCGGGCAGCTGCCGGATCGGTAAGTATTGCCGCATCGGCGGCGCGGCGATGATCCACGGGCACATCGAGATCTGCGACCGCACCATCGTTGCCGCCGGCACCATGGTGCGCAAGAGCATCACGACACCCGGCATCTACGACGGCTTCTTCCCCGCATTGCCCCATCGCGACTGGATGAAGAATCTGGCGCATTTCAATCGGCTGCACGAACACGCAGACACCATAAGAAAGCTGGAAGCGCGCATCGACGCGCTCGAAAGGGGAAAGCATTGAACGCGATGGAGATCCACGAGATCCTGCAATGCCTGCCGCACCGGTACCCGATGTTGCTGGTGGACCGTGTGCTCGAGTGCGAGCCCGGCGTTTCCATCCGGGCGCTGAAGAATGTGTCGATCAACGAACCGTTCTTCGTCGGCCATTTCCCGCACTACAAGGTGATGCCGGGCGTGCTGATCGTCGAGGCGCTGGCGCAGGCCGCTGCGGTGCTGTCCTTCAAGACCCTGGGCACCAAGGCCGACGGCAACTCCGTCTACTACTTCGTCGGCATCGACGGGGCGCGATTCAAGAAGCCGGTCACGGCGGGTGACCAGCTCATTCTCAAGGTCAAGCTGGGTCGCCAGCTGCGTGGCATCTGGAAGTTCGCGGCGCAGGCCGAGGTGGATGGTGCCGTCGTCGCGGAAGCGGAGCTCATGTGCACGCTGCGGGACGTTTCGTCGATCGTCGGCCCATGATCCATCCGACCGCGATCGTCCACCCCGGAGCACGGCTCGACGCCAGCGTCGAGATCGGACCGTACGCCGTCATCGGGGAGCATGTGGTCGTGGGTCACGGGACGACCATCGGTGCCCACGCAGTCGTGACGGGTCACACGTCGATCGGTCGCGACAATCGCATCTTCCAGTTCACGTCGATCGGGGAAGCGCCGCAGGACAAGAAATACGCGGGCGAACCCACGCGGCTCGAGATCGGGGATCGGAACACCATCCGCGAGTTCTGCACCCTCAACGCCGGCACAGTCCAGGATGCAGGCGTGACGCGCGTCGGCAGCGACAACTGGATCATGGCCTACGTGCACATCGCCCACGATTGCGTGGTCGGTGATCGCGTCATCTTCGCGAATTGCACGCAACTGGCCGGTCACGTGCACGTGGGAGACTGGGTGATCCTCGGCGGGTTCACGGGCGTCCATCAGTTCTGCCGACTGGGGGCGCACAGCATGACGGCGATCGGCAGCGTGGTGGTCCACGACCTGCCTCCGTACGTGATGGCTCAGGGCGATACCGCGAAGGCCCACGGACTCAACACCGAGGGCCTGAAGCGACGCGGCTTCAGTGCCGAAGCCATCGCAGGCATCCGGAAGGCCTACAAGACGCTCTATCGCAGCGGACTGACTCTCGACGAGGCCCGGCAGGCGCTGACGATGCAGGTCGCCGAATGCGCCGAGGTCGCACCGCTCGCGGAGTTCCTCGGACTCGCGTCGCGGGGCATCGTGCGCTGAGCGCAGTGCTCCCAGGACAACTCTCGACCACTCTCGAATGTCTCGACAGATTCGCATCGCGGTGGTGGCTGGCGAGGCCTCCGGAGATCAACTGGCAGGGCCGCTGATCGCAGCCCTGTCGGAGCGCCTGCCCGACGCTTCGTTCGTCGGGATCGGCGGTCCGCGGATGCAGGCGGCCGGTCTCGAATCCTGGTTCCCGATGGAGACCCTGTCGGTGCGCGGTTATGCCGAAGCGGCGCGGAGCGTGCCGAAGATCCTGGCGATCCGCCGCGAACTCATTGGTCGCCTGCTCGACGATCCGCCCGACGTCTACATCGGCGTCGACGCGCCCGATTTCAACCTGGGCGCCGAGGCACGGCTTCGCGCCGCGGGGATCCCGACCGTGCAGTACGTGGGCCCCTCGATCTGGGCGTGGCGCGGCAAGCGCATCGAACGCATCGCGAAGTCGGTCGACCACATGCTGGTGCTGTTTCCGTTCGAACCCCCGCTGTACGAGCGGGCGGGCGTTCCGGTCACGTTCGTCGGGCATCCGATGGCGGATGAAGTCCCGTCCACACCCGATCGCGCAGCGGCGCGGGAGCAACTGAAGGTGCCGCTGGCAGCACCGGTCTTCGCCCTTCTGCCCGGGAGTCGGCGCGGGGAACTGGAACAGCACGCGGGTCTGTTCGTGCGGACGGCGCGCCAGATCCTCGCGCAGCTTCCGGACGCGCGGTTTCTCGTCCCGCTGGCCACACGTCCGACCCGTTCCCAGTTCGAGCAGGCGCTCTACGACCACGACGGGCTGGAGCTTCCCATCACGGTGTTGTTCGGGCATTCGCAGATCGCGATGACCGCGGCCGACGTCGTCCTGGTGGCCTCCGGGACGGCGAGTCTGGAGGCAGCATTGCTGCGCCGTTCGATGGTCGTCACCTACCGCGTACCGAAGCTGACGTACCGCATCATGTGGCCGCGCCGCTATCTGCCCTGGATCGGGCTTCCCAACGTGCTTGCCGGCGAGTACGTCGTTCCCGAGATCCTCCAGGACGACGCCACGCCGGAGAATCTGACACAGGCGCTCGTCAACCAGTATCGCGATCGCGTCGTGCGCGAACGTCAGGCCGAGCGCTTCGAAGAGATGTACGCGAGCCTGCGTCAGGGCGCGGCAGGTCGGGCGGCCGAGGCCGTCCTGCCGATCCTGCGGGCGCCCGCGGGTCGCAAGCCGCCCATGGCGCTTGCCCGCGACCGCGTCGCGCCGTGAACCACGAACGAACCGTGGTGCGTTTGGCGGGTGTCGACGAGGCGGGCAGGGGACCGCTGGCGGGGCCGGTCACGGCCGCCTGCGTCGTTCTCGATCCCGATCGTCCCATTGCAGGCCTCGCCGATTCGAAGGCGCTCTCGCCGGCGCGCCGTGAGCGCCTCGCCGAAACCATCCGCCGGCAGGCCCTCGCGTGGTTCGTGGCCGAGGCGTCGGTCGAAGAGATCGGACAGCTGAACATCCTGCACGCCACGATGCTCGCCATGCAGCGTGCCGTCGAGGGCTTGTCCGTCGTGCCGACCGAAGTCCTGGTCGACGGCAACCGTTGCCCGGTCGTCGCGCAGCCGGCCCGCGCGATCGTCCGAGGGGACGCCCTGGTGCCGGCGATCAGCGCGGCCTCTATTCTCGCCAAGACCGCGCGCGATGCCGTGATGAGGGCGATCCATCGCGAGTTTCCCCAGTACGGCTTCGATCGCCACAAGGGATACCCCACGGCGGATCACATTGCCGCCTTGCGACGCCACGGCGTGACGCGCCACCATCGCCTGGGCTTCGCCCCTGTACGATCCGCCTCCGATGCCGCAGCCTGGGCGTCGGCACCTCCCGATGGAGACATGCACGCATGGTGACCGAGCTTTCCCGTTGGCTGCACGTGATGGGCGTCATTGTCTGGGTGGGCGGAATGTTCTTCGCGTACATGGCGCTTCGGCCTGCCGCCGCCCAGGTGCTGGCCCCGCCCCAGCGGCTCCCGCTGTGGCATCGGACCCTCGCTCGATTCTTCCAATGGGTGTGGTTGTCCGTCGGGTTGCTGCTCGCATCGGGCCTGCAGATGACGATCGGCATGGGCGGGCATGCAGCGCCTCTCCACGTGAAGCTGATGCTGATCCTGGGCGTGATCATGATGATCGTGTTCGCGCACGTGTCCTTCGCACCGTTCGGGCGGCTCGGTCGCGCAGTGGCGGCAGAGGACTGGCCGGCAGGTGGCGTGGCGCTCGGGCAGATCCGACGCCTCGTGGGTATCAATCTGGTTCTGGGGATCGTGACCGTGACGATCGCCACGGCAGGTCGTCTGATCTTCCGCTGACGCCGCCGCGTGGCGGCCCTAGTACACCCGCCGCTGGATGCCCGAACGATGCAGGATCGTCGCGGCCAGTTCCTCGATGGAACTGTGCGTGGTGTCGAGAAAGGGGATGCCTTCCTGCCGCATGAGCATCTCGGCGCGATCGATCTCGTAGCGGCAGTTGTCGAGTTGCGCGTAGTTGCTGTTCGGGCGGCGCTCGTGGCGGATCTGCGCGAGACGCTCCGGCTGGATGGTCAGGCCGAAGAGTTTCTTCCGGAACTTGTCGAGCCGCGGAGGCAGCTTCATGTCGCGGAAGTCCTCGGGGATCAGCGGATAGTTGGCTGCCCGAATGCCGTACTGCAGCCCGAGATACAGGCACGTCGGGGTCTTGCCACAACGCGACACGCCGACCAGCACGAGATCGGCACTCACGAGTTCCTTCGTCGACACGCCGTCGTCGTGAGACAGCACGAAGTTCACCGCTTCGATGCGCGCATGGTATTCGTTGGTGTCGCGCACCCGGTGCGATCGGCCGATCTCGAGCGTGTGCGAAACCCCCAGCTCCTTTTCCATCGGTGAGATGAACACCTGGAAGCAATCGAGGAAGAGGGCGTTGACCTGCGAGATGACCTGCCGTACGTCGGGTGCGACGAGGGTGCTGAACACGAGGGGTCGGATGCCGTCCTCGTCACCGGCACGCTCGATCTGGCGCACGGCCTCCTGGGCACGCTCGACCGAATCGACGAAGGGGAGCGTCACTTCCCGGAACGGGATGCCTTCGAACTGACTGAGGAGGGAATGACCGAGCATCTCGGCGGTGATCCCGGTGCGGTCCGAGACGAAGAAGGCGCGTCGGCCGATGGTGTTGGGCATTCTCGGGTCCGGTTCTGTTGCTGCGGCGCAATAACTGTTCCGGTAACATAGCATTTTTCTTGCATTCGGCACCACGATTCGTCGTCACGGGAGAACAATCGATGAGCAGCGCCGCCCCATACGTCCTTGGGTTCGAAGAGCTTCGCATGACCGATGTGGAGCGCGTGGGTGGCAAGAATGCCTCCCTGGGCGAGATGATCAGCCAACTTTCCAAGGCAGGGGTTCGGGTCCCCGGCGGCTTCGCCACCACAGCGGACGCCTTCCGTGATTTCCTCGAAGATACGGGCCTTGCGAAGCGCATCGACGACGCGATGGCCGGGCTGGACATCGAGGACACCACGACCCTGGCAGCGACTGGCCGCAAGATCCGCGGATGGATCGCCGAAGCCGAACTGCCTGCGCGGCTCCTGCAGGACATCAGCAGTCACTACCGGGCACTTTCCGACGCGGGTGACGCCAACGTTGCCGTGCGTTCCTCCGCGACGGCAGAGGATCTCCCCGACGCGTCGTTCGCCGGTCAGCAGGAAACCTTCCTGAACATCTCCGGCATCGACCACGTCATCGATGCCGTCCGCCACACCTTCGCATCGCTCTACAACGACCGCGCCATCGCCTATCGCGTCCACAAGGGGTTCGATCACGCCTCGGTCGCGCTCTCGTGCGGCATCCAGCGGATGGTGCGCAGCGACCTCGGCGCAAGCGGCGTGATGTTCACGATCGACACCGAATCCGGGTTCGATCAGGTCGTCTTCATCACCGCGTCGTACGGTCTCGGGGAAACCGTCGTGCAGGGCGCGGTGAATCCCGACGAGTTCTACGTCTGGAAGCCGGGTCTGGCCGACGGTCGGCCCGCGGTGCTGCGCCGCGGTCTCGGTGCGAAGGCCATCAAGATGGTGTTCTCCGAGCACGCCCGCGCCGGCAAATCCGTCCTGACGGTGGACGTGCCCGAAGCCGATCGCCGGCGCTTCTCGATCACCGATGCCGAGGCCGAGGAGCTGGCGCGCTACGCGGTGATCATCGAGAAGCACTACGGCCGCGCGATGGACATCGAGTGGGGGCGCGACGGCAACGACGGCAAGATCTACATCCTGCAGGCCCGTCCCGAGACCGTGAAGTCCAATGCCGGTCACGATTCCCAGCAGTCGTTCCGCCTCAAGAGTCGCTCCGAAATCCTCGTGTCCGGTCGCGCCATCGGCAACCGCGCGGGCATCGGTGTCGTCCGGCTGATCCGCGACACCGAGGAGATGCATCGCGTCCTGCCGGGCGACGTCCTGGTGACCGACATGACGGACCCCGACTGGGAGCCGGTCATGAAACGGGCAGCAGCCATCGTGACCAACCGGGGGGGGCGCACCTGCCACGCCGCGATCATCGCGCGCGAGCTGGGAATTCCTGCCGTCGTCGGCTGCGGTGACGCGACCCAGGTGTTGAAGGACGGCATGGAGGTCACGGTTTCGTGCACGGAAGGCGACACGGGCTTCGTGTACCGGGGTCGCCTCGAGGTGGAGGTCACGGACCTCTCCGTGCAGGCGCTGCCGGATCCGCCCGTGAAGCTCTACATGAACGTCGGCAATCCGGAGCTCGCCTTCGAGTTCTCACGACTGCCGAATGCCGGCGTCGGACTGGCCCGACTCGAGTTCATCATCGCCCGCATGATCGGCGTCCACCCCAAGGCCGTGCTCGCGTATCCGGATGTGCCCGTCGACGTGAAGCACGTGATCGAATCGCACGCTGCCGCCTACGGAGACCCGGTGTCGTTCTACGTGGACAAGCTCACCGAGGGCATCTCGACCCTGGCCGCAGCCTTCTACCCGAAGCCCGTGATCGTGCGGATGTCGGACTTCAAGTCGAACGAGTACTCCAGCCTCGTCGGTGGCAAGCGCTACGAGCCCGTCGAGGAGAATCCGATGCTCGGTTTCCGCGGCGCCTCCCGCTACATCGCGTCCAGCTTCCGCGATTGCTTCGAGCTCGAATGTCGGGCGATGAAGCGTGTGCGCGACGAGATGGGGCTCACGAACGTCGAACTGATGGTGCCGTTCGTCCGCACGGTCGAGGAGGCCCGCCGGGTGATCGCGCTCCTCGCAGAGAACGGACTCGAACGCGGCAAGAACGGCCTGAAGATCGTGATGATGTGCGAGATCCCGTCGAACGCCCTGCTGGCCGAGCAGTTCCTGCAGTACTTCGACGGTTTCTCGATCGGGTCGAACGACCTGACCCAGCTGACCCTCGGCCTCGATCGCGATTCCGGGATCGTCGCCGACGCCTTCGACGAACGCGACCCGGCAGTGAAGATGCTGCTCGGCATGGCGATCCAGGCGTGCCGCAAGCACGGCAAGTACGTGGGCATCTGCGGGCAGGGTCCTTCGGACCATCCGGATCTGGCGCTCTGGCTGGTGGAGCAGGGGATCGACACGATCTCGCTCAACCCCGACACGGTGGTCGACACGTGGCTGTATCTCACCGGCGGGACGCATTCCAAGGCGACGGGTCGGGCCTGATCGACAGGCCCCCGGCTTCGACCGGGGGCACCTTTTGGATTATCATCCGGGCTGTTTTTTCGATGAGCGGCGCATGACCAAATACATCTTTGTCACAGGCGGTGTCGTCTCGTCCCTGGGCAAAGGTATCGCCGCCGCTTCGCTCGCCGCCATTCTCGAAACGCGCGGCATCAAGCTGACCCTTCTCAAGCTCGACCCGTACATCAACGTCGATCCCGGCACCATGAGCCCGTTCCAGCACGGGGAGGTGTTCGTGACCGATGACGGCGCCGAGACGGACCTCGACCTCGGCCACTACGAGCGCTTCGTTCGCACTCGCATGCTGAAGCGCAACAACTTCACCACGGGTCAGATCTACGAGAGCGTCATCAAGAAGGAGCGGCGCGGCGATTACCTTGGCGGAACGGTTCAGGTGATCCCCCACATCACCGACGAGATCAAGCACTTCATCGGGGTCGGTGCAGGCGATGCGGACGTCGCGATCGTCGAAGTCGGTGGCACGGTGGGCGACATCGAATCGTTGCCCTTCCTGGAAGCCATCCGGCAGATGAGCCTGGAACTCGGCCGGAACAACACCTGTTTCATCCACCTCACGCTCGTGCCGTACATCGCGTCGGCCGGCGAGATCAAGACGAAGCCCACGCAGCATTCCGTCAAGGAGCTCCGCGAGATCGGGATCCAACCGGACATCGTCCTGTGCCGTGCCGATCGCCAGCTGCCAGCCGACGAACGTCGCAAGATCGCACTCTTCACGAACCTCGACGAGCGGTCGGTCATCACCGCGGTCGACGTCGATCGGATCTACAAGATCCCGGGGATACTCCACGCCCAGGGCTTGGACGACATCGTCTGCCGCAAGCTCGAGATCCAGGCGCCGCCCGCGGATCTCCATGAATGGGACCGCCTCGTCCACGCGCTCGAACATCCGACGTCCGAAGTGGATGTCGCACTGGTCGGCAAGTACGTCGATCTCACGGAGTCGTACAAGTCCCTGTCCGAGGCGCTCACCCATGCGGGCATCCATACCGGTGCGCGCATCCGCATCCATTACATCGACTCCGAGAAGATCGAGACCGAAGGCACCGCAGTCCTGGAGGGCATGGACGCCATCCTCGTGCCGGGCGGCTTCGGCAAGCGCGGGGTGGAGGGGAAGATCCAAGCCATCGCTTTCGCGCGGGAGCGCCGTGTGCCGTATCTTGGGATCTGCCTCGGGATGCAGCTCGCCGTGATCGAGTTCGCCCGGGACGTCGCCGGAATGCCGGGCGCGCACAGCACCGAATTCGATCCGCTGACGCAGTTCCCGGTGGTCGGGTTGATCGACGAGTGGGCCACCCGCGACGGCAAGGTCGAGACGCGCACCGAAACCTCCGATCTCGGCGGCACGATGCGCCTCGGCGGCCAGGACGCCGACCTGCTTCCCGGCACGCTCGCCCGTCAGGTCTACGGTGCCGATCGCATCGCCGAGCGCCATCGCCATCGATACGAGGTGAACAACACCTATCTGCCGAAGCTCCAGGCGGCCGGCATGCTCGTCAGCGGATTGTCGGTGGGTGCTGAGCGCCTGACCGAGATGATCGAACTCCCGGGGCATCCGTGGTTCGTCGCGTGTCAGTTCCATCCGGAGTTCACCTCGACGCCACGGTCCGGACATCCGCTCTTCAAGGCCTACATAGAAGCCGCCATCCACCACCGTGCGCAGAAGGCGCAGGCGGCGCCCGATGTCCCGGCGACCGCGGGAGCCGTCTGAGCCATGGCGATGAACCTGTGCGGTTTCGAAGCGGGCATCGACCGCCAGTTCTTCCTCATCGCGGGGCCGTGCGTCATCGAGTCTCGCGAACTCGTGATGGAGACGGCGGGGCGCCTCGCGGAGATGACGCGGCAGATCGGCATCCCGTTCGTGTTCAAGGCGTCGTACGACAAGGCGAATCGCAGTTCGTCGAAGTCGTTCCGCGGGCTGGGCATGCAGAAGGGACTGCAGATCCTTTCCGATGTGCGCAGCACCCTCGGGGTGCCCGTCCTCACGGACATCCACGGCATCGACGAGATCGCCGAGGTCGCCGCGGCGGTCGATATCCTCCAGACGCCCGCATTCCTCTGCCGTCAGACCGATTTCATCCAGGCCGTGGCCGCGTCCGGGCGGCCGGTGAACATCAAGAAGGGCCAGTTCCTCTCTCCCTGGGAGATGAAGAACGTCGTCGCGAAGGCCCGCGAAGCGAGCGGCGTCGACAACATCATGGTGTGTGAGCGCGGCTTCTCGTTCGGCTACAACAACCTCGTGTCGGACATGCGCAGTCTGATGGTGATGCGCGAGACCGGCTGCCCGGTGGTCTTCGACGCGACGCATTCGGTCCAGTTGCCCGGCGGGCAGGGCACCGCCAGTGGCGGCCAGCGCGAATTCGTTCCGGTCCTCGCCCGCGCCGCCGTCGCGTCGGGCATCGCCGGCGTGTTCATGGAAACCCACCCCGATCCGTCGCGCGCGTTGTCCGACGGCCCCAACGCATGGCCGCTCGATCACATGCGCGTCCTGCTAGAGACGCTGAAGTCGCTCGATGCCCTCGTGAAGCGCGCAGGCTTCGCCGAGGATCTGGTCACCAGCAACGCCGCGGCTGCCCCCTGATCGCAGCCGACTAACCACGGAAGAAACGGATGAGCTCCATAGTCGATGTCGTCGCCCGGGAGATTCTCGATTCCCGCGGCAATCCCACAGTCGAGGCCGATGTGCTCCTCGAGTCCGGCGTGAGCGGGCGGGCCGCAGTGCCGTCGGGTGCATCCACCGGAACCCGCGAGGCGATCGAGTTGCGTGACGGCGACAGGAACCGCTTCGGTGGGAAGGGGGTGCTGAAGGCGGTCGAGAACGTCAACACCGAGATCTGCGAAGCGATCATCGGGCTGGACGCCACCGAACAGTCGTTCATCGATCGGGCGCTCATCGACCTCGACGGCACCGACAACAAGTCGCGCCTCGGGGCGAACGCCATGCTCGCCGTGTCGCTGGCGGTGGCGAAGGCGGCGGCAGAGGAATCCGGTCTTCCGCTCTATCGTTACCTCGGCGGTGCCTCCCGCATGCAATTGCCCGTCCCGATGATGAACGTCATCAACGGGGGCGCGCACGCGAACAACAGCCTCGATCTGCAGGAGTTCATGATCATCCCGCTGGGGCTGCCCACCTTTAGCGAGGCGATGCGCTGCGGCGCCGAGATCTTCCAGACGCTCAAGAAGCTGATCGACAGCAAAGGCATGCCGACCACCGTGGGCGACGAAGGGGGCTTCGCGCCGAACCTCCCGTCCAACGAAGCCGCGCTGGAGCTGATCATCGAGGCGATCGACGCCGCCGGCTACACGCCGGGCGAGCAGGTCGCGATCGGACTCGACTGCGCCGCGTCGGAGTTCCATCGCGACGGCCGCTACCACATCGAGTCCGAAGGCTTGCAACTCACCTCCGCGGAGTTCACCGACTACCTCGCGAAGTGGTGCGACAAGTATCCGATCGTATCGATCGAGGACGCCATGGCAGAGGATGACTGGGACGGCTGGAAGATCCTCACCGACCGCCTCGGCAAGTCGATCCAGCTGGTGGGGGACGACGTCTTCGTGACGAACACGCGCATCCTCCGCGAAGGCATCCGCCGCGGCATCGCGAATTCCATCCTCATCAAGATCAACCAGATCGGCACGCTGACGGAAACGTTTGCAGCCATCGAGATGGCGAAACGCGCGGGCTACACCAGCGTGATCTCCCACCGTTCCGGCGAGACGGAAGACACGATCATCGCGGACATCGCAGTGGCCACGAACGCCTTGCAGATCAAGACCGGTTCGCTCTCGCGTTCCGATCGCATCGCGAAGTACAACCAGCTGCTTCGCATCGAGGAGGACCTCGGCGACTCGGCGTCGTACGCAGGTCGCGAGGCCCTGTACCAGCTCGGATAGCCAGCTTCCATGCGCCTGCTCACTCTCGCACTCCTGGCGGTCGTCCTGCTCCTGCAGGGTCCGCTGTGGTTCGGCAAGGGTGGGTGGTTGCGCGTGCACGAACTGGAACGCCATGTGGCAGAGCAGCAGGAGGTGAACGACGGTCTGCGTCGGCGCAACGCAGCGCTCGATGCCGAGGTGCGCGATCTCAAGCAGGGCTACGGCGCCATCGAGGAAAGAGCCCGGGCCGAGTTGGGGATGATCCGGCAGGACGAGGTCTTCTTCCAGGTACTGGAGTCCGGACCTCGGCTTGCTGCCGTGCCGGAACGCCCCCAACGCTGAATCGCGTGGTCATGCCTTGCCTCCGCGCGAGGTCATCCGCCGCCCCCCTGGCCAGATCAGCCGGCGTCGCGCGTGCCGGCAGGCGAAGCCGCCTCGAGATTCGCAAGATCCGTCGGCGTGTTCACGTTTGCGAATCCCTCCGCGTCCTCGAAGTCGACCACGACGAAGCGACGCGTTTCGAACCATCGCATCACCGCCCGACCACCGCCCAGGAGGTGATCCCCCAGGGGTTGGGCGAGCGCCGACGAAAGCAGACAGAACACCGGGTGGATTCGTCCTCCCGCGCTCGCGACGGCGATCTCGGCGCCGGCGCGCCCGGCGGCCTCCATCAGGCGCGCACCGAGGTCCGACGGCAGGTTCGGCGAGTCGCATGGCACCGCGAGCAGCCACGGATGCCGGGCGTTGACCAGCCCCGCGTGCAGCCCTGCGAGCGGTCCCGGACGACCAGGGATCTCGTCGGGAACGACACGATCACCGAACGCTGCGTACGGCGCCTCGTCGGCGTTGGCATTGACGAACAGCTCCTGCACCTGGGGGCGGAGTCGATCGACCACGTGGGCGATCATCGGTCGCCCATGCAACGGCAGCAACGCCTTCGCAACGCCTCCCATCCTGCTTCCCAGCCCGCCGGCAAGCACGACACCGGAGACCGGATCCCGGGAAGCGGTCGGCATCACGGCGCCTCCCGGCGGACGGCGTTCGAAAGAGGGTGGTTTGGCATGCGGCGGATGGTGCATCCGGTGCGCTGATCCGTCGATGCCTCGATGGTCCACGACGCTTCGCGAGGTCGGCCGACGATCCCTCCGGAAGCGCGCGGCGGCGCCTGTTGCCTCCCCGCGTTCCCCGGTATCATCCCCCCGCCCCGGGCGCGGCTAACCAACGGTGGCATATGAAGAAAATCACCGGTGTCCCGCCTGCGGACAGCCAGCGGGACATCCAACAAGACATAGCCTGAGGGGGCGGGACATGAGCGGTTTTCTCGACAAGGAAAGGATCATTGCCCGGCCGGGCTTCAGCCGCTGGCTGGTGCCGCCGGCCGCGCTATGCATCCACCTGTGCATTGGCATGGCCTACGGCTTCTCGGTGTTCTGGCTGCCGCTGACGAAGGCCATCGGGATCTCGGCGCCCGTCGCGTGCCCGTCCGACATGTCGTGGATCGACAAGCTCTTCACCACCGTGTGCGATTGGGACAAGCCGATGCTCGGCTGGATGTACACGCTCTTCTTCGTCTTTCTGGGTTCCAGTGCCGCCCTGTTCGGCGGATGGCTGGAGCACGCCGGTCCGCGCAAGGCTGGTGTCGTTTCCGCGCTTTGCTGGTGTGGTGGTCTCGTGATGTCCGCCGTCGGTGTCTACACACACCAGCTCTGGATGATGTGGCTCGGGTCCGGTGTCATCGGAGGTGTCGGGCTCGGGCTCGGCTACATCTCACCGGTGTCTACGCTCATCAAGTGGTTCCCCGATCGACGCGGCATGGCGACCGGCATGGCGATCATGGGTTTCGGCGGCGGCGCCATGATCGGATCGCCGCTGGCGGACCGGTTGATGAAGACCTTCGCGACGCCGACTTCGGTCGGCGTGTGGGAGACGTTCCTCGCGATGGCGGCGATCTACTTCGTGTTCATGATGATCGGCGCGCTCACGTATCGCGTGCCGCCCACGGGCTGGAAGCCCGAGGGTTGGATCCCGCCCACCACGCAGGGTGCGAACACGATGATCACCACGAAGCACGTGCATCTCTCGAAGGCTTCGCGCACGCCGCAGTTCTGGCTGCTCTGGGGGATCCTGTGCCTCAACGTCTCTGCGGGCATCGGCGTGATCGGCATGGCGTCGCCGATGCTGCAGGAGATCTTCGGTGGCCGGCTCGTGGGCCTGGATGTGAAATTCGACCAGCTCGACAAGGACCAGCTGGGTCAGGTCGCCGCGATCGCCGCAGGGTTCACGGGGCTGCTGTCGCTCTTCAACATCGGTGGTCGTTTCCTGTGGGCCTCGCTGTCCGACTTCATCGGCCGGAAGATCACCTACTTCGTGTTCTTCGTTCTGGGATTCGTGCTGTACGCGTACGCACCGTCGGCCGGCCACACCGGCAGCGTCGCGCTCTTCGTGGGGATCTTCTGCATCATCCTCACGATGTACGGCGGCGGATTCGCCACCATTCCCGCGTATCTCGCCGACATGTTCGGTACGCAGATGGTAGGTGCCATCCACGGCCGGCTGCTCACGGCCTGGTCGGTGGCCGGCATCGTCGGACCGCTGCTCGTGAACTACATCAACGATGCCCAGATCAAGTCCGGCGTGCCGAAGAGCGAGGCCTACGACACCACGATGTACATCCTGGCGGCGCTGCTGATCGGCGGTTTCGTCTGCAACCTGCTGGTGCGGCCGGTCGCAGCGAAGTGGTTCATGACCGACGAGGAACTGGCTGCCGAACGCAAGCTGGCGCACGACAAGGCGCAGGCGGACGCGGTCTCGGCGAACGGTGGCATGAGCGCGGCGGGGACGCGAAGCAATCCGGTGGTGGTGGGTGGGTTCTGGGTGCTGGTGGCCGTGCCGCTCGCATGGGGCGTATGGAACACGCTGCAGAAGGCGTGGGTGCTCTTCCACTGACCCGCCATCGACGGGGCGCGCGGGTGGATGCAGCCCGCCTCGTCCCCGCGGGCGCTCAGCGTCGACGCCAGAGTTGCCAGCGTTCCTTGCCGGCGAAGACGGGCAGGGAGTCCTCCACGGGTTCGTCCGATTCCCGCTGGAACGCCGGTGACAGCAGCGCCTCGAGGCGTTCGCCGGTCATGCCGAAGGGCGGTCCGCGCAGGTTGTCGTCGAAGAACCAGTAGCCTACGAGCGTCCCGCCTGGAACGATCAACCGCGACATCCGCACCGCGTAGTCGTCCTCCATCCGGCGAGGCAGCGCGCACAGGAACGCGCGCTCGTAGACCACGTCGAATCCCGCGCCCGCGTCGAACGCGAAGAAGTCGGCTTCGACGAAACAGTGTGCGAACGGTCCCGCTCGCGACTTCGCCAGCGCCACCGCCGGTGCGCTGAAATCGATCGCCAGCACGTCGAATCCCCGCGATGCGAGGAAGCAGGCCTCGTAGCCCGTGCCGCAACCCGGCACGAGGATCCGGCTGCCGGGCCGCAGCGCGTCCGCATGCGCGGCCAACCGCGCCGGGACACCGCCTGCGTCCCAGGGCATCACGTGGCTGTCGTAGCGCGTGTCCCAGAAATCGGGAAGGGAGCTGTCCTGTGCCATGGTCATTCGTCCTTTCTTCGACGCTTGTGAATGTCGCCGAGCGCCATCCAGGCGGGAACCGCCATGCCGATGATGCCCGCTGCGTACTGCAGCGCAACCGCCTGCGGATAGCCGGTTCCCGATCCGATGAGGAGGATCAGACCGCACGTGGCGCCTAGCACCTGCAGCAGTGCCTGCGTGGACCGCCTGCGACCGGTCGCGGCCCAGCGGCGGGCGAGCGCGGTGCCGAGAATCGCACAGGTCCAGCCGCCTGCAGCACCTGCCGCGATGTCCATGGGCCAGTGCACGCCGACCACGGCCCGCGAAAGTCCGACGACCACGGCAAGGCCGACGGCGACGGTCCGCAGGGGCATCGAGCGGAAGTGCAGCCACACGAGGCCCGCGGCGAGGAAGATCGTGGTCGTGTGCCCGGAAGGAAACGAGTTCCCACGGTACGCCGGTCCGATCACCGTGATCGTGTCCGCGGCCAGCACCGCGGGCGGGCGAGGAAAGCTCAATACGGGCTTGAGTCCGTGCACGAACAGCGTACCGAGCACGGCTGCGATCGCCAGCGCCCAGAGCACCTCGGACCGACGTGTCGCGAGGGGCAGAAAGAGCGCGATGGCGACGGCCGTGTCACCCAGGATCGTGATGTACGGCCATGGCATGGGGCCGGTGAGCTGGCTCACCCGGTTGAGGAACTGGAACACCGCGAGGTTGCCATCGGTCGCCGCCACGACCAGCAGCGCGAGGGTCCCCGCCAGCGGGACCCACCAGGCCGAGCGTTCGATGCCGGTGGGCGCTGGCATCAGGGCCGGCTGCCGCCGCCGAGGCGGATCAGGGCGATGCCGCGCTTGCGGTAGAGCACCTCGTGATCCGGCAGGTCCGCGAGCCGTTTCGTCTTCGTGAGCGCGATCTCGCCCGGCAGCGGATCACGCCGCGGCGCGAGGCGGCCCGAGTAGACGATGAAGCTCGGCGTGTTGAGGCCCCACATCACCACATCGTAACCGCGGGCCTTCGCGAGGAGCGCTGCCTCCTTGATCGGCCGCTGCTGCACGTCGCCGGCAATGGGCAGGATGAACACTCCGAGCATCGTCGCCATCCCGATCCCGGTCGCAAGCAGTTTCACCGGGAGCGTCGCCCGTCGCCACGCCATGAGGCCGATGGTGCCCGCGACGAGCAGGGCGGTGACTGCGTAGTACGCGGGGCCGAACTGCGCCCGCACGTCGAGCAACGCTTCGCGATAGTAGGGATCGCGGATGCCGGGTAGTGCCTGCTCCAGCGCGAACGGCAGGGCCGCCATCGCCGCGAAGATGACCGCCGCCGGCGCGAGCGCTATAGCGTGGCGGTGCAGACGTCCGACCTGCAGTGCCATGATCACGAAGAGACCGCTGTAACCGTAGAACACGTAGTGGGGCAGCTTGGTGCCCGACAGCGAGAAGAACACGAACACGAATCCGAACCAGAGCAGGCAGAAGCGCTGCACGTCGTCCGCCCAGATCAGCCGCACGCTGCGCAGTGCGTTCACGAGCGGCGCGAGGTGCGGGAGCGTCGCAGCGAAGAGCCACGGCACGTAGAAGAGAAAGCTGCCGTCGAATCCGTGCATCGGGGCGCTGAAGCGCTCGACGTTGTGCTTCATGAGGAAGCCCTGCACGAAGGCGTCGCCCTCCTTCAGATACTGCGCCACGTACCACGGTGCCGCGATCGCGAGCATGAGCGCGATGCCGCGCACGTCGAACACGGCGCCCAACCAGGTGCGCACATCCCGCTTCGACACGCTGTACAGGAAGGTGGCCGCGAGCGGGACCAGCACCGCGACCGGACCCTTCGCGAGCAACCCGAAGCCGATCGAGACGAAGGCGGCATCGAGCCAGCGGCGATCCCGCTCCTTCAGGTAGAGGAATGCCGACGTGGCCGCGGCGGCGATCAGCATGTTGAGCAGCGCGTCGGCGATCGCGGCACGGCCGATCACCATGACGCCTGCAGCCGTCGCCGTGAATCCCGCGGCCAACAGACCCGCCTCGACGCCTCGCAGGCGACGCACGAACAGGAAGATGATCGTGACCCAGACGGTCGCGCAGATCGCGGAAGGCAGTCGGAACGCGAACTCGTTTTCGCCGATGGCCAGCACCGACACGGCCTGGAGCCAGTAGATGAGCACCGGCTTGTCGTAGCGCGGCTGACCGTTCAGGAACGTCGAGATGTAGTCGCCCCGGAGCAGCATCTCGCGCGTGGCTTCGGTGAAGGCCCCTTCGTCGAGATCGAAGAGCGGCACCGCGCCGAGCCCCACGAAGAACGCGAACGCCACGGCAACGACGAGGAGCGCCGTCAGCAGCGGCTGCGTGCGCAGATCGTCGGCCACGCTTCGGTCAGGTGCGGTCATGGGGAAGCGATGCTATCACCGGGTCCGCAGGAAGAGCGGTGCGGACAGCACGCCCTGCGCGACCCCGAGCACGCCGTACAGGAGCCCCGTGGCGGCGGCGGTGGCGGGAGGCACGCCGGCCAGGCCGAGCACGGCAACGGCGGCCAGCTCGCGCGTGCCGAAGCCTGCGATGCCGAGTGGCACCGCAGCCATCACGAAGATGGGGGCTGCGCAGGCGAGCATGAGCACCAGTGGCACGTCGACGCCGACAGCGATCCCGCAGATCGCGAGCGCGAGCGACGAGAACACCTGCACGAGGATCGACAGCCAGAGGGAATTCCACAGGCTGCGGCGCAGGCCGGCATCGGGATTGCGCAGTCGCGACCAGAGATCAGCCAGGCGGCCGGCCGCGCGCAAGGGGAGTGCCCGAAGCCTGTCCAGGGGCCACGGAAGGAAAGGGCCGACGACGATCAGCGCCAGCAGCGATCCGTAGGCCGCGAGGACGTTTCCGCCGTGGCCACCGGCGTCGAGCGAGAGGCCGGCCACGAGCGCGATGCCTGCGGCCAGCAGGCTCAGCGCGCACAGGGTCCAGAGACCGCTCAACCGGCAGAAGGCCACCGAGACCGCCGACTCCATGAGCGGGTTGCCGAGCCGCGAGAGCTCGTAGCTGCGCAAGGCGTCGCCGGACAGCGTGGCACCGGGGAGCAGCGTGTTGCTCGTGATGCCGCGTGCGTACATCGCGACGAGCGGAGCGAACGGCGCCACGAGATGGAAGGCCCGGGCGATCGCAGCCCAGCGCGCGGCGGACAGGATGTTCGAGACGATGGCGAGCGCGAGTGCCCCGACCATGGTCAACGGGTCCGCCTCGCGCAGGACTCCGACGAGACTTGCGGGCCCCAGATACCAGAGGATCGCGCCGACCAGGGCGAGTCCCGCCACCGCCCGGAGCAGCAGGCGGAGCCATCGGTGCGGCCGGACGACGGCCGGGTCGGCGTCAGCCAGTGCGGGACTCCCGCGCTGCCGGCAGCGGCCGCGGCGCCGCCCGGGTCTGGTACTGGCGACGGCCCTCGGGCTCGTGATAGATGCGCGTGAGGATCTCACCGAGCACCCCGGTCGCGATCATCTGGACGGCAATCAGCACGAGCAGCACGCCGAGCATGAGCAACGGTCGGCCGCCGATGGAATGTCCGAGAACGAGCTTCTCGAACGCGAGCCACGCGAGGATCAGGAACCCCGTGGACCCCAGCCCCAGGCCCAGACCACCGAACGCGTGGATGGGCCGGTGCAGAAAGCGCAGCACGAACTTGATCCAGAGGAGATCGAGGATCACGCGGAACGTCCGGTCGATGCCGTACTTGCTTGCCCCCCGAGTACGCGCGTGATGCTGGACGGGCACCTCGATGATCTTCGCGCCCACCTCCGCCGCGAGCGCGGGGATGAAGCGGTGCTGTTCACCGTAGAGGCGAAGGTCCCGGATGATCTGGGCGCGGTACAGCTTGAGCGCACACCCGTAGTCGTGCAGTCGCACGCCGGTGACGCGCGAGATGAGGCCGTTCGCGATCATCGACGGAAGCTTGCGCGAGAGCGCGGCATCCTGCCGGGCCTTGCGCCAGCCCGAGATGACATCGATATCGGGCGTGGCTTCGAGCTGATCGAGCAGGCGCGGGATGTCGTCGGGGTCGTTCTGCAGGTCGCCGTCGAGCGTGACGACGAACTCGCCGCGGGCGATGTCGAAGCCGGCCTGCATGGCCGTAGACTGCCCGTAGTTGCGGATCAGATAGACCGGGGTCAGCCAGGGCCGCGTGGCTGCCAGGCCCTCGAGGATGCGCGCCGAGCCGTCGCGCGAGCCGTCGTCGATGCAGATCAACTCGAAGTGGCGACCCGACGGCGCGAGCGCGTCGTGGACGCGGGTCACCAGGTCGGGAAGGTTTGCCGCCTCGTTGTAGATGGGGATGACGATGGAGACTTGCGGGGTGGAACCATGCAGGACGGAACCATGCAGGACGGAACCATGCGTGGCGCCCTCCATCACGACGTGACCCCCGTTCCGTCATCCGATCCACCATGCACTTCGCCACCGTCGGGCCCGTAGAACACCACCCAGACCTGGAAGTCGGGGGTGAACGACTCGAAGCGATGGACCACGCCGGCAGGGACGAAGAGTGCATCGCCCGGACCGAACGCGTGGCGCGTGTCACCGTTCAGGAAGATGCCGCTTCCCGAGGCGACGAAGTAAAGCTCGTCGCGCCCGTGCGGCTTCTGCAGGTCGTCCCCGGTGGGTGCATAGAGTTTCAGCAGGAGCGTGCCGTGCTGGAACACCGCGACGGAACGCAGCACGTCCGGACCCGGCGCCGGGAGGAGAGCCCGGGCGGCGGCGAGCGTGGCGTGTCGCGGAACCGGCGAGGCGGTGAAGTTCTTCTCAGGGAGCATGTCGAATCTGCAGGGCGAGGAGTACGGCGAGCACCAGGAACCAGGCACCGAAGCCGCGGTTCAACCAGGCGAGCCGGTGCGGATCGCGCATCCAGGCCCCGACGGTGGAGGCGAGACGAGCGTAGCCCATCATCACGGTGATGTCGACCGCGAGCAGGGTGAGAAGCAGGACGGTGAGTTGCGTGCCGAGCGCAGCGCGCGGGTCGAGGAACTGGGGAAAGAGCGCGGCCATGAAAACGATCGTCTTCGGGTTGGTGAGGTTCACGAGGCTGCCCTCCGCGATCCGACTCCCCCACGACGGTGCGCTCGCACCGCGCGCGACGATCAGGGCTGCGGGCTTCGACAGCAGCGCTCTCGAGCCCAGCCAGCCCAGATAGGCCACCCCGGCGATCTCGAGGCTCTGGAACAGGATCCGCTGCTGGGCCACGGCGGCGAGTCCGAAGGCCACCACGAGTGCGTAGACGACCAGTCCGACCTGCAGCCCGAGCACTACGGGGAATGCCGCCCGCGTCCCATGCGAGAGCGCGTTGGCCATCACAGCGGCGGCACCGGTCCCGGGTGACACGCTGACCACCGCAAGCGTGGTCACGTACGCAAGCCAGACCTCGAACTTCAAGCAGCGTCCTGCACGGCCTGCCAGCGGAAGCAGTCGACCGTGTGGTCGTTGACCATGCCCGTCGCCTGCATGAAGGCGTACATGATCGTCGTGCCCACGAAGCGGAAGCCGCGTTTGGCGAGGTCCTTCGAGAGCGCGTCGGAGACGGACGTGCTCGCCGGGACCTCACCCTTGGTGCGCCAGGCATTGCGCACCGGGCTGCCGTCGACGAATCGCCAGAGATACGCGTCGAACGTGCCGAAGGCCGATTGCACGTCGAGGAAGGCGCGGGCATTGGTGGTTGCCGACGCGATCTTGAGGCGGTTACGCACGATGCCGGTGTTGGCGAGGAGCGCCTGCTGTTCCGCGTCACCGAAGCCGGCCACTGCATCCGGATCGAAGTCCCGGAAGGCCAGGCGATACCCTTCGCGCTTCTTCAGGATGGTGCTCCACGACAGGCCTGCCTGGGCCCCTTCGAGGATCAGGAACTCGAACAGCCGCCGGTCGTCGTGGACCGGGACACCCCACTCCGTGTCGTGGTACGCGATGTCGAGCGGACTGCTCGCAGCAGCCCATTCGCAGCGGACGATGGCCGTCACGATGCGCTTCCGGTGATCCGGTTCGAAACCTCCAGCAGATTGCCGTCGGGATCCCGGAAGTAGACAGAAAGGATCGGTCCTTCGGCGCCGGTGCGGACCACCGGCCCGTCCAGGATCGGCACGCCGGTCGCGTTGAGATGCGCGACCACGGCATCGATGGGCGTTGCGGTGATGAAGCAGAGGTCGAGGGCGCCGGGGCCCGGACGCTCGGCCTTGGGTTCGAACTCGCGACCGGCCTGATGGAGATTGATCTTCTGACGTCCGAACTGCAGGGCCTGGCGACCGCCCTCGAACGTCACGTGTGTCATGCCAAGCACGCGCACGTAGAAGGCGGCGGTGGTGTCGACATCACGGGCCGTCAGCACCACGTGGTCGATGCGGTCGATGGTCAGCACGGTCGACTCCGGTGTTGGTGTAAAAACCGGAAGCTGCCACGACTTGCGGTCGACGACCAGCCCTCACTGCAGCGTCTCGGATGATGCGGTCAGCCGGGATCCCGGGCCAGGCGGACGCCGGTGAACTGCCAGCGCGTCGCCGGTGACAGGTGGCGCCGATAGGTCGCGCGGATGTGCGACTGCGGCGTGAGGCAGGAGCCACCGCGCAGCGTGTACTGGTTGACCATGAACTTCCCGCTGAACTCGCCCTGCGGTCCCGCCGCCGGGCGGAAGCCCGGATAGGGGCCGTGCGGGCTCGAGGTCCACTCCCAGACATCGCCGAAGAGCTGGGCCGGGCCCCAGTCCGCACGCAGCGCCTGCAGTGCTGCCGGATGGAAGCGCCCCGACTCTGCGAGATTCCCGCCCTGGCCGGCGTCGGCCGCAGCCACCTCCCATTCCGCCTCCGTCGGCAGTCGCGCCCCCGCCCAACGCGCATAGGCATCGGCCTCGTACCAGCTCACGTGGCAGACGGGTTCGTCGGGATCCACGACGCGCACGCCGGACAGCGTGTAGTGCACCCATTGGCGACCCTGCCGCTCCCAGTAGAGGGGGGCGGTCCAGTGCAGCCGGCGGACATGGTGGATGCCATCGGCCATCCAGAACTCGGGGCGCTGATAGCCGCCGTCTTCGATGAAGTCGAGAAACTCCCCGCACGTGATGAGCCGGGAGCCCAGTTCAAAGGCCGGCACGAACTGGCGGTGGGCCGGGCGCTCGTTGTCGAACGCGAAGCCTTCGGCCCCGTGGCCGATGGTCCGCAGGCCTTCGGCGCACGGAAACCATTGGAGCGGCCTCGGCCCCGTGACGGCCTGCATGGACCAGGGTCGGTAGGCCGGCTTGAACGGGCTGCCCGACCACAGGTGTTTCAGATCGGCCAGCATCCTTTCCTGATGCTGCTGCTCATGCTGCAGCCCGAGTTCGAGCGCCTCCAGCAGGGGGGCAGGCTGCGGCCAGCGGGTGGCGAGCAGGTCAGCGATCGCTTCGTTGACGTGGCGCCGCCACTGCAGCACTTCCTCCAGCGTGGGCCTGGCGACCAGCCCGCGCTGATCCCGTGCGATCGCGGGCCCGGCGGCTTCGTAGTGGGAATTGAAGAGGAATGCACAGGCCTCGTGCCAAGGCTTGTAGCGCTTCGCGAAAGCACCGAGTACGAAGTGTTCCAGGAACCAGGTGGTGTGCCCGAGGTGCCACTTCACAGGACTAGCCTTCGGCATGGACTGGAGCGCGCAATCCTCGGCACCCAGGCCGGCGATCAGGGCTTCGGTGCTCCCGCGGACCGCCAGCAGGCGTGCGATCCATTGACGCGCCGACGGGTCCGGGACGGGCGCGGAGACCCTCTCATCCTCTTTCGCGTCGGCCACTGCGGGCACGACCTGCGGCTCCGCCGATTCCAGCGGGGACATGGGCCCGTTCATGCCATGCCGCTGGACGGGACGGCGTCGGGCGTCGCCGCCTCCGGAACCGGTTCGGCCCGCTCGAGCCGGAAAGCCGCAGCCGGACCCGAGGAGGCGGGAGTCCCTGGCGCAGCGCGCATACATCCCACGCAGGCAGCACGTCTCATGTCCGGGGTGGCCCTGGTGGGGCGCGGTCTCTCTTGTATGTATGGTCGACGGTCACCGGTCGGTACCGTCATTCGGCCGCAATCTTTGTGTCTGCAGGGCACGGCGTCAATACCCCGCGCCAATGCTGGATTAGCGGGCCGTCATGCCGTGCGTATGCGCCACTTCCGCCGAAACCTGGAAGGTCTTCTGGATGACCAGCGCATCGGCGCTGGCCCGATGTCGGACGACGCCCAGGCTTTCCTGCACGGCGCGACGGGCGCTGTCCCAGCAGCCGAGTTGTGCGTCCGTCATGAGACTGCGCAGCGACTCCAACCGGAAATGCTGGGGGATCTCTGCAGCGTCGAAGAGCCGCGCGATCCAGGACCGGTCGTAGCCCCAGGCATCGCTGTAGACCGTGAGGCCGCGCAGATCGCCGTTGAGGCGTTCAGCCACCTCGCGCAGCGGCCTGCCGTGGGAGTCCAGGATGGTGCGGGTGATGCGATGCACGGACTCCGCCGCTGCATCCCAGTGCGTCCACTCGGGGGCCGGTCGGATCAGATAGCACCGCGTGGTGCCGTCAGGCAGTGCGATCCCGACCTCGATCGGATAGCTGCCCGCACCGAAGCCGGACGCCTCGACATCCAGCACGACCGGGAGCGCAGGACAAGCGGCCAGCGGCGCCAGCGCCGACATCTGGTGCTGCATCAGAGATGCTCCTGGAGAGGATGCGAGGGGAACGCGTTCACGGACGGTCCACCCGATAAGAGCGATAGGCCAGCCAGAGGGCCAGCGGCAGGACCCCGACCGCCACGATGCCCGCCGTGGCGTCCTCGAAGCGGAGCGCGTGCCAGCCCGTGAAGGCCCCCACGCCGAGAAAGACTGCTGCCGCGAGGCTGTAGGCCGTCTTCCGGACGGCGGCACTCCACGCAGCCTTGCGGCGCGAAGCCTGCAGCGCGGCGTCCGGCGAAAGCTTGTGGAACAGCGAGATCACGCCGAAGACGGCGATCAGGATGAGCAGGATGCGCAGGAGCATGGATCGTCACCGGAGCACGTTCGATTCCTGCGCCTCCCGGATGAGCGCCGAGGCATCTTCCGGAAGCAGCAGGCGGTCGGATTCGAGCGTGCGCACGGATGCCGTGAACCGCCGGACGTAGCCGTCGTGGTCGCCGTACAGCGATTTCAGGGACTGCCTCGGATCATTGCGTTCGGCAGCCTCTTCCACCGAACGGGGCAGCGGGATCATCGCCCCCAGGAGATCGCAGAGATCGTCGCCACCGAACTCGGGCGTGCGCGTGTTCCATCCGAGGTACGTGGCGATGGGGACATCCACCGAAGGATGGCGGATGCCGGCGATCTCGTGCCCGATGATCGCATCGACCTGCGGCACGAGCACGCGGTGCGGATAGATCGTGAACGGCAGCAGGTGGTCGATCACACCCGCGTTCCCGCGGACGCGCGGGCCGAAGTCGCGTTCGCCCGACCCGTTGAAGCGCGCGCGAAAGGTGAGCCCCGGAATGGCCGGGAGATCGAGGGCATCCGGAGGCACGAGTGTGTCGTCCGCCACCCTCGGCACGCGCGTGTCGGGCGGCGGCGTACCGGCCGTCACCCACTCGTCCAATGCCACCGTGAGTGCGCGCAACAGGGGTCCGGGATGCACGGGATTGGAGGGCTGCTCGCACTGGCGGTCACCGATCCCGTGGTGCGGGGCGTCGCCACGAAAACTGCCGTGCTGGAGGCTCGAGAGCAGATAGCGGCGCACCCGTGGACTCTCGCCGAGATCCATGCGGCCGCCTTCGGTCGTTCCGGTGAGTGATGCGCGGAACTGCCAGTACTCGTTGGATGAGTCGGAGTGGATCAGCTTCGGATCGGAGGACGGCCGCTTCATGATGCCGTCGGGCACCCGCGTTCGAGGATCGCCTCGCACGCCGTACTGATGCGGGAAGTTGGTGTCCGGCACATGGCGCTCGCGGTGCTGTTGCGAGAACGGGTTCGGCTGGGCGAATCGGTAGTTGAGAAAGAGCTTCTGCACCCCGGCCCCGTGCACGTGCATCCCGTCGCACACTCGCCGGCCCTGTTCGTCCTCGTTGAAGCCTTGATACAGGAAGTCCCGCAGGTACATGCCGCTCGAGGAGATCCCCAGGCACAGCACGTTCTTGAGGCCCGGCACCGGATTCCGATGCCCCGCGTCGTCGCTGATGCCGTGCCGCAGCCACGCGATGAAGTCCCGGGTCGTCAGGTAACCCAGGCCCATCACCGGCGAGTGGCTGGCCCGGTAGAACAGCCGGTAGTTGCGGTCGTTCCGGAATCCGTCGCGCAGGCAGATATCGGTGTCGCTCGGCGTGCCGGGCCAGCCGTCCGGACAGTGCGCGAAGGCCCAGCGGTCGTCGGGCACCCGCTGGCCCGGTGGGATCTCCGACCCTTCGGGTCGGGGCGAATCGGATTCCGCGATCCAGAGCTCCGCCTCCGCGGCGTCCTTCCGCGTCGTCACGACCGGAAAACTGCGGAAGGTCGGGCTGCCGGACAGCGGCAGGGTGGTCGGCGCCTCACCTTGGAAGTGGCGATCCCCGAACTCCACCAGGATACGTTCGGTGAGCGGCTGCCCGCGCTCGTCCTGCGCAATCGGGAAGTCGACCGTCAGGCGGTGATCCCCCGGCGCGATGTCGGCGCCCCAGCCGACCCAGGCGATGACGTAGCCCCTCACCATCAGGAACCCGTTTCCGAAGTCGTCCGGCGACATCGGATCGTTCATGTTCGCGACCGACGAGGTATCGTGCAATCGGCCGAAGGCGATTTTGCGACCGCGGTTGTTCACCTCCAAGAACAGCGTGCCCGCCGCCTTTGCCATGTCGACCGGCTTGAGGATCACCAAGTCTGCCGAGAAACCGACCCGTCCCGCGTCGTTCAGCACCGCGTTCCCGAGGTCGGTGACCCGGGCATTGCGCGGGTCCGCCGGATCGGCCTCGAACCATGCCCGACCGGTCAGCTTCTCGTACGGACCGACGGCGCCGAACGAACGCCCGTGGGCCACAACCTCGCGCTGCTCGACTTCGAAGCGTACGAGACGGGCGTCCGCGACGGCAGCCAGGCAGACGAGCAGGGCGCCGACAGCCAGGCTGGCGATACGTCGGTGGAACGGCATGAACGAGGTCTCCGGAGCTTGTCGTCCGGTCAGTTTGACCGCCCGGGCGCGGGCTGTAAACGAGGGATGGATGGCCTCGGCGTCGGCAGGCAGCCGTTGTGATGCGCGCCATCGGCGGGAGGTGAAACGACAGAGGCCGCGCCCATGGCGCGGCCTCTGCACGACGGTGAAGAACCCGTCGAGGGATTGCTTGGATTACCTGGTCTTGCGGCGGGATGCCACCAGACCCACGAGACCCAGGCCACCCAGCAGCATCATGTACTCGGACGGTTCGGGCACGGGCACCGGGGCGAAGGCCTCGAAGGTGGCGGCACGGAAGGGCGGATCGTCGCCGGAGACCGAAGCTGCCTGCGTGATGCTGACGCCGTTCACCAGGTAGTCGAATTCGGTCGCATTGGTCTTGATGACATACCACGCCGTGCTCGGGTTCTCCTCCTCGATGGAGATGTCCGTGCGCAGGTTGACGATGTCGTCGGAGTAGATGTCCGCCTGCTGCGGGCGGGTACGGCCGACCGTGGAGTGGGCGGCGCTGACCAGGCGGGAACCGAGGTCGGGGTCGTACCAGGCGACGGCGACATCGTAGCCGGCAAAGCCACGGCGGAAGATGTCGTTGATCTCGAGCGTGTAGCCGTTCTGCTCTTCGACCTCGAGCGTGAACTGCGATGCGAAGAGCAGCGTGCCGTCCATATCGCTGCGGTAGACATAGTCCTGGAAGAGACCGATGTCGTTGCCGTCGTACAGAACGGAACTGATGCGGCGGGCGACGCGGGTGTACCCGTTGGCCTGGGGCGTCCAGCCGTCACCGAGGAACAGCGGATCCGCAGCGCTGTTGTTGACTCCCACGACGCGCAGCGGCGCGCTGTCGGGCAGGCTCACGAAGCCGCCGGCGAGTGCCGGGGCGCTGATGGCGGCCAGTGCCGCCGCAATGATCGTCGTACGCAGTCTCATCTCGAAGGTCTCTCTTTTCTGGGTTTGGCACGGGGTTCTCTCCCCACGGTCAAAATATAGGCATGTGCGGTCCATCGACAGGGCGCACTTCATTGCGATCACCGGGAGATATTCCCGTTCCTCCTGGCGGGGAGGCCTGTCGGCAGCGGCCTCCTGCGGCGGCATCGAGGCTCCACGGATCCGCCGATCGAACGCGTACTCGACCGGTGCGGCCCGGGCTTAGAATCCAGCCTCGCTCTGCACTGGGATCGTCCATGGAATCCGCCGGCCGCATTGCCCATGAACTCGGCACGAAGGTGGTCAAGGCCACCTGTCCGCACGATTGCCCCGACGCCTGCGGGATGCGCGTCACGGTCGACGTCCAGTCGGGCCGTGCCGTGAAGGTGGAGGGAGATCCTTCGCACCCCGTGACCCGCGGCTATCTCTGCAACAAGGTCAACAACTACCTCGACCTCGTGTACAACGCCAACCGCGTGCTGTACCCGCATCGGCGTGTCGGACCGAAGGGGCCCGGTGGCAAGCTCGAACGCATCACCTGGGATGAGGCCCTGACCGAGATCACAGGGCGCCTGAAGGGGGTTGTCGCCGAGTACGGACCCGAGGCCGTCCAGCCCTACAACTACTCCGGCACGTTGGGAATGGTCGGTTTCTCCGGGATGGGCGAGCGCTTCTTCAACAAGATGGGCGCCGCGCGCCTCGCCGCGACCATCTGCACGGCGGCCGGCCGCGCGGCCAGCCTCTCGATGACGGGCCTCGCGCACGAAGCCAACATCGAGGACATCCCGAGGATGGATGTCGTGATCCTCTGGGCCACCAACCTCGTCACGACCGGCATCCACGCGATGCCGTTCCTCGACGAAGCGCGGGCGAACGGCGCGAAGATCATCGCCATCGATCCGCGACCGACGCGGACCACGGCGTACGCCGACTGGCACGTGCAGCCGCGACCGGGCACCGATGCGGCGCTCGCGCTGGGGATGCTGAAGATCATCGTCGACCGTGGACTGCACGACGAAGCCTTCCTACGCACCCAGACCCTCGGGTGGGAGCGCCTGGTGGCCGAGCGGCTGCCCGACTATCCACTGGAGCGCGTCGCCGCCATCACAGGTATCGCCGCGGCCGACATCGAGAAGCTGGCGATGCTGTACGCCTCCACGAAGAAATCGTTCATCCGCTTGAACTGGGGCATCCAGCGGCACGACAACGGCGGCGCGATGACGCGCGCGATCCGCTGTCTGCCGCTCTTCACCGGTTCGATGACCACCGGTGGCGGCCTGTGCGTCGGGACGGGGAACGAGATGCGAGGCGTGGACCCGCTGAAGCTTCAACGCACGGATCTGCTCGCGGGGCGCACGCCGCGCACCGTCAACATGATCCAGATCGGCCGGGCGCTCGAGGACGAGACGCTGGACCCGCCGATCAAGGCCCTGTTCGTCTGGAACTCCGACCCCGCCAATTGCGTCCCGGACACCAGGTCGGCGCGTCGCGGGATGTCGCGCGCGGACCTCTTCACCGTGGTCCACGACACATTCTTCACCGACACCTGTGACTACGCCGACATCGTGCTGCCCGCCGACACTGCGCTCGAGCGCACCGATATCGTGGGCGCGTACGGCAATTTCTACTGGGGGCTCAGCCAGCAGGCCATCGAGCCGCTCGGCGAGAGCGTCGACAACAGCGAACTGTTCCGGCGGCTCGCGAAGCGCATGGGCTACGAGGATCCGTGCTTCTCGCAGAGCAACGAATCGATCATCCGGGACTTGATCGATCCAGCCTTCAATCCGCTGTTCGAGGGCGTCACTTACGAGCAGCTCGAATCGAATGGATGGGCGCGGGCGAATCTGGAGTCGCCGCGACGGCCGGGTCTGAACAGCGGGCGGTGGCCGACGCCCTCCGGAAAGATCGAGATCTACAGTGAGGCGCTGGCGAGCGCCGGCATCGATCCGTTGCCGGCCCACCACCCCGAGCGGGAAGGGCAGGAGAGCACCGATCAGCGCGTCCGGTTTCCGCTGCAGGTGATCAGCGCGGCGACCCATCATTTCATCGGAGCGAGTTTCCAGCACGTCCCGCGGCTCCAGGCGATGATGTCGCGTCAGACGTTCGAGGTGAGCGAGCCCGACGCGGAATCGCGCGGCATCGAGACGGGCGACCTCTGCCGGTTGTGGAACGACCGCGGCGAAGTGTTCGGCCACGCGTTGGTGGTGCCCGGGATGCTGTCCGGCGTGCTGGGGGCGCCCAAGCAGTTGCAGGGGTCCAAGCAGCGCAACGGTGTGAACATCAATGCGCTGGTGCGTCAGGACGAGGCCGACATGGGTCGGGGGCCCGTCTTCTACTCGACCCTGGCACAGCTCGAGAAGGTATCCGCCACCGGGTGAGGTGGCAGCGCGCAGCCGCTCAGAGGATGAACGGTTCGGTCTCTTCGTGCATGGTGGTGGCGGATTCAGGCTCGCTTTCGCGCGTTGCTTGGAGGTCCTGTTTCGCCACTTCCGGTTCGAGCGCCACCAGCGCCTGATAGTAGGCTCGCACGTTCTCGGTGAGGGCCATCGCCTCGCCGCCGCGAGCGTAACCGTGCTTCAGCGTCGTGTAGTGCATCTCGACGGCGAGCAACGGCAGCGCCTGACGTACGTGGATCCAGGTATCGGCGTCGAGGCCGAGGCGCTGCGCGAGAACGCGCGCGTCCTCGAGATGGCCCAGCCCCTGGTTGTAGGCGGCGAGGGCCAGCCACGACCGGTCCGGCTCGCGGATGCGCTCCGGCAGCGCGTCCCTCAGCTTCCGGAAGTATCGCGCGCCGGCAAGGAGGCTCTGCCACGGATCGGTTCTGTCCTTCACCCCCATCCGGGCGGCGGTGTCTTCGGTCAGCATCATCAGTCCGCGCACTCCGGTGGGTGAGGTCGCGGCGGGATCCCATTTGGACTCCTGGAACGCGAGCGCGGCGAGGAAACGCCAATCGATGCCGGTTTCGCGGCCGGCCTGTTCGAAGGCGGACCGCAGGGCCGGCAGGCGGCGAGATACCGCATCGCGAAACTCGACGGCCGAAGCCGTGTCCAGCCGTTTCGCGTGTCCGTAGTAGCGGTCCATCAACTGCAGCAGGGTCCCGTCCTCGGCGATCCGGTTGAAGAACCGGCGGGCCTGCTTGAGCAGGCGAGGATCGCCGTGCCTCTGAAATGCCCACGCCACGGGCTCTGCAGGCCCCACCGAAAGCGTCTGTGCGAGGTCTGGATAGGCGCCGCGCGCGAGATCGAGCAGATGCGCACCCGTGATCGCGTAGTCGGCGCGCCCCTCCCAGAGAGCCCGCAGAGCGTCCTCGGGGTGATCCGCGGCGACGGCTTCCAACTGGAGATCCGGGCGAGCCGTTCGCAGATGGTGATCCGCACTCGATTCGGGGGCGAAGGCGACTCGACGGGATTCGAGCGCCGCGACATTGGCGACCTTGGGCGCCGGACCACTCCTGACCAGCACCTGGCGCGCGCGGCGATACGGTGGGCCGAACCGGAACTCCTCGCGAAGCGCCTCCGTGGCCACGATGTCTGCTGCCGCCATATGCGCCTCACCGCGGCGAAGCCGGGCGAGCGCATCGGCATAGCTGCCGGCCTCGATGAAGCGGAGGCGGGTACCCAGAACAGCCGCGAATCGGGCCACGAGGTCGTACTCGAGACCGCCCATCCTGCCATCAGGAGTCTGAAAGTAAGTCGTCGGCGTCGGCCGCGTCACGACGACCAGTTCTTCCATCGGATCCGGCAGCGACACCGGCATGACGGGGGGACCGAGTTCGAAGGAGGCCGGCGCGGACAAGGGCCCAGACGCAGCCAGCGCGAGCAGGAATGCCGAGGCCGTGCAGTGCGTCATCAACGAACGCAGAAAACGCTTCCCAGCGCCTTCCCCAGTGCTAGAATCCGCCCCCTCCGGAGAGGTACCGAAGTGGCCATAACGGCGCTGACTCGAAATCAGATGGTCGGGGAAACCCGGCACGTGGGTTCGAATCCCACCCTCTCCGCCAAATGAAACGGCCCCCTGCGGGCCGTTTTCGTTTGGCGAAGCGGGTGTGTGGACGGACCCACCGGTTCGACCGGAACGCATGCGTTCCGGGACGCCGGGAGCGGCGGTCCCGAGCGCCACGCGAGGGACGTCGGGATCGCCGTGAGGTGATGCCGACGCAATCCCACCCTCTCCGCCAGACGAAGCTGCCGGGATCAGGCCACCCTCATCGACGACGTCCAGGTGCCGTGGCGCGACGCCTGCGTCGGTCGTGCCCCGGGGGGACGGCCGGCCGGGATTCGAACGTCGAGGATTCGGGGAACGGCGGTATTTCCGTGATCGCATGCGTCTCCGCGTCGGACGCCTGTCGGGAACAAGAGGCGCCCTCGGCAAAATTCTTTCGGACCGGAAGGATTGACCGGGTCGCGCAACACCGTCAACCCTGGCGACCGCCCAAGGCGCCTGGACCGGCACGGGATTCGACTTCGTATTTCAAGCGCATCAATGGGCTGCGGGCGTGACTTCGCGTGATCTCAGACCATGAGCCGGTGCCATCGGAACCGGGGCGCTGGCGAGCCCCTCCGATATAATCCGCCGATTAAGCTGCCGCCATTCCTCATGCCGACCCATGCTAGAAGCGCGTGACATCGCCTGCCTCAAGGGCTCCCGCTGGCTGCTGCGCGGCGTCGCGCTGCGCGTCGAGCCCGGTGAAGTCCTCTGGATCGAAGGCCGCAACGGCAGCGGCAAGACCACGCTCCTGCGCATGCTCTGCGGCCTGACGCCGCCCGACGAGGGCGTGATCCAATGGGTCGGACAGCCCATCGTGGATGCAGGGGAAGCCTACCGGCGCGAACTTCTCTACCTGGGCCACGCCAACGCGCTCAAGGACGATCTCACCCTCGAGGAGAACCTGCGCTCCGCGATGCAGATCGCAGGCCGCACGGCGCGGTCGGACGAGTTCGATGAAGTGCTCGCACAGTGCGGCCTCATCGACCGCCGCGAGTTGCCGGTACGTGTCCTCTCGCAGGGTCAGCGCCGGCGGGTGGCGCTCTCGCGGCTCTGGTTCCCGGATGCGCCGAAGCTATGGATCCTCGACGAGCCGTTCGCCGCACTCGATGTCGAGTCGGTCCAGCGTCTGTCGGACCGGCTGGGCAGACATCTCGACGGGGGCGGAATGGCCGTGCTCACCACGCATCAGGAAGTGGCGCTGCCTGCAGGCCGCACGCAACGCCTGCGACTCGACGCCTGACGATGCGTGACGCGCTGCGGGCGGTCTTTCTGCGGGACATCCTCCAGGCATGGCGCCGACGCGCCGACTGGCTGACGACATTCTTCTTCTTCATCATCGTCGTGAGCCTGTTCCCGCTCGGCGTGGGGCCCGAACCTGCGATTCTTCGCGTCATCGCACCCGGCATCCTGTGGGTGGCCGCGCTGCTCGCGTCGATGCTCGCGCTGCCCCGGATGTTCGCGTCCGACTACACCGACGGCACGCTCGAACAGCTCACCCTTGCACCCCAGCCGCTGTCGCTCCTCGTCCTCTCGAAGATCGTCGCCCACTGGCTGCTCACGGGCCTGCCCCTCGTGCTGATGGGGCCGCTGCTCGGTCTGCAGTTCGGCATGGCGCCCGACATGCTGCCTGTCCTCTTCTACTCGTTGCTCCTCGGAACACCCTGCCTTTCGCTCATCGGGGCAATCGGGGCGGGACTCACGCTCGGCGTGCGCGGTAGCGGGGTGGTGGCGCTCCTCGTCCTGCCGCTGTATATCCCCGTATTGATCTTCGGTTCCGGGGCCGTCGAGGCGGTCGGGGTGGGAACCGCACCGGGCGGGCACCTGTCACTGCTCGGGGCCGTCCTGATGATCTCGCTGGTCGTTTCACCCCTCGCATCCGCTGCGGCGGTGCGGGTGGCCCTCGAATAACAAGCGTGTCCGGAGTGCTCGTGTCCTTCAACTGGTTCCGCTATTCGTCTCCACAGACCTTCTATCCGCTTGCCGGGCGCCTCGCTCCGTTCTTCTGGATCGCAGCGGTCGCGCTGACCATCGCCGGCCTCTACATCGGGTTCTTCGTCGCCCCCACCGACTTCCAGCAAGGCGACTCGTATCGGATCATCTTCATTCATGTGCCGGCGGCGTGGATGTCCATGTTCATCTACGTCGTCATGGCGGGGTGGGCTGCCGCGGGACTCATCTTCAACACGCGTCTCTCCTCGATGATGGCGAACGCCCTGGCGCCCACCGGCGCCCTGATGACAGCCATCGCGCTCTGGACCGGCGCACTCTGGGGGCGGCCGACCTGGGGCACGTGGTGGGTGTGGGATGCGCGGCTCACGTCCGAACTCATCCTGCTTTTCCTCTACGTCGGCTTCATGGCGCTGCACGCCTCGATCGACGACCCCCGCCGCGCCGACAAGGCGGCCGCCATCCTCGCGATCGTCGGTGTCGTGAACGTCCCGATCATCTATTTCTCGGTGAAGTGGTGGAACACCCTTCACCAGGGTTCCTCCGTCAGCATCACCCGGGCGCCCAGCATGGCTTCCACCATGCTGCTGGGCATGCTTGTGATGGTGTTCGCGTTCTGGGCCTACAGCATCGCGACCGCGCTCACGCGCGTCCGCGGCATCATTCTCGAGCGCGAACGCCACGCGGCGTGGGTCGCGCAACTCGGCACGGAGTAAGCAGACCATGCAGTGGGGCAGCGTCGGCGAGTTCATCGCCATGGGTGGCTACGGCAGATACGTGTGGGGCGCTTTCGGCGTCACGTTCGCCCTGATGGCCGGTGAGGTGGTCACGGTCGTGAAGGCGCATCGGGCATCCCTGCGACGGGCACGACTCTTCACCAAGCGCGGGGACGACCGATGAAGCCCCGTCACAAGCGGTTCGCGCTCGTCGCGGGCGGCGTCGCTGCACTTTGCATCGCGGCGGCGCTGATCCTGAATGCCTTCAACAGCAACCTCGTGTTCTTCTACAGCCCGACCCAGGTGGCGGCCCACGAAGCACCGGCCGGACGCAGCTTCCGGATCGGCGGCATGGTCGAATCGGGGAGCCTGCAGCGGCAGCCCGACGGCGTGACGGTCAGGTTCGTCGTGACCGACACCGCGAAGTCCATCCCGGTCCTGTACGAGGGCATCCTTCCGGATCTCTTCAAGGAGGGAAAAGGCGTCGTCGCCGAAGGCAAGCTGGAGGGCGACGGCGTGTTCCGCGCTTCCCAGGTGCTCGCCAAGCACGACGAGAACTACATGCCCCCCGAGGCCGCCAGTGCGGTCGAGAAGGCGCAGAAGGCGGAGCAGGAATCCCAGCGCACGCTGGTCCTCGACAAGAGCGCCGCCCGCGGCGCGGAGAACAAACCATGATTCCGGAACTCGGTCATTTTTCCCTGGTGCTTGCGCTATGCCTCGCGATCGCCCAGGGTGTGCTGCCGCTGATCGGTGCGGCCCGCGGCGATGCGCGCTGGATGGCGGTGGCCCGGCCCGCCGCGCAGGGGCAGTTCGTGTTCGTGGCCCTCGCGTTCGGCTGTCTCGCGTGGTCGTTCGTGCACAGCGATTTCTCGGTCCTCAACGTGGCGACGAACTCGAACACGAGTCTGCCGGTGGAGTACCGCTTCGCAGCGACGTGGGGCAGCCACGAGGGCTCGCTGCTGCTCTGGGTGTTCATGCTGACCGGGTGGATGACCGCGGTGTCGCTCTTCAGCCGGCACCTCCCACAGCCCATGATCGCCCGCATCCTCGCGGTGATGGGGCTGGTGAGCGTCGGCTTTCTGCTCTTCATGCTCTTCACGTCTAACCCGTTCGAGCGGCTCATCCCGGCCGCCGCCGAGGGGCGCGATCTCAACCCGCTCCTGCAGGACCCCGGGATGGTCATCCATCCGCCGATGCTCTACATGGGCTACGTCGGATTCTCGGTCGCCTTCGCCTTCGCCATCGCGGCGCTTCTGGGGGGGCAACTGGATGCCGCCTGGGCCCGCTGGTCGCGGCCGTGGACGACCGCGGCGTGGATGTTCCTCACCATCGGCATCTGCCTCGGCAGCGCCTGGGCGTATTACGAACTCGGCTGGGGTGGATGGTGGTTCTGGGATCCGGTCGAGAACGCATCGTTCATGCCCTGGCTGGTGGGCACCGCCCTGATGCATTCGCTCGCCGTGACCGAGAAGCGCGGCGGGTTCAAGATCTGGACCGTGCTGCTCGCGATCATCGCGTTCAGCATGAGTCTGCTCGGGACGTTCCTCGTGCGCTCGGGGGTGCTGACCTCCGTGCACGCCTTCGCCACCGATCCGAAGCGCGGCATCTTCATCCTCGCGTATCTCGTCGTCGTCATCGGCAGTTCCCTCGCACTCTTCGCCTGGCGGGCGCCGCGCGTCGGACTGGGCGGGAAGTTCGCACTGGTGTCGCGCGAATCGGCGCTGCTCGCCAACAACGTCCTGCTGTTGGTGGCGGCGGCATCCGTCCTGCTGGGTACCCTGTACCCGCTGTTTCTCGATGCGCTCGACCTCGGCAAGATTTCCGTCGGCCCTCCGTACTTCGAATCCGTCTTCGTGCCACTCATGACGCCCGCACTGTTCCTGATGGGTGTGGGCACGATCGCCAAGTGGAAGAAGGCGGAGCTGCCCGATCTCGCCCGTCGCCTGCGTTGGGCCGCGATCGTCGCGGGCATCACGGCCTTCGCCGTGCCGCTCGCCATGGGGCGCTGGTCTCCGATGCTCGGCCTCGGCATGCTGCTCGCCGGCTGGATCGCGGCGTCGATGATCACCGATGTCGTCGACCGCGTCGGACAGCTTGCCGCCGTGCACGGCGTCGGGATCGGCCGTGCGATCCGCGCGCAGCCCCGCGGCTACTGGGGCATGCAGCTGGCACACCTCGGCGTGGCCGTGTTCGTGGTGGGTGTCGGACTCGTGAAGGGCTTCGAGATCGAGAAGGACCTGAAGATGCGCGCGGGCGACGTTGCAGAAGTGGGCGGCTACGGGTTCCGCCTCGAAGGGTTCCAGCCGGTGGAAGGCCCGAACTACGACGCGACCCGCGGCGTGGTCACGGTCCTCGAGGACGGCAAGGAGCGCCTGAAGTTGTATCCCGAGAAGCGCATCTACGGTTCGCAATCGATGCCCATGACTGAGGCCGACATGCACTCGGGCTTCACGCGCGATCTGTACGTGTCCCTCGGCGAGGCCGTCGGTGACGACGCCTGGATCGTGCGCGTCTACGTGAAGCCCTTCATCGACTGGATCTGGGGCGGTTGCGCGCTCATGGCGCTCGGCGGGTTGTTCGCGATGACCGATCGCCGATACCGCCTTGCGCGTCGCGAGGCCACGCGCGCCACGACGGCGAACCAGACGGCTGCTGCCTGAGACCACGATCATGAATCGCTTTCTGCTGCCACTCGGCGTCTTCGTGCTGCTTGCCGTGTTTCTCGGCATCGGGCTCACGCTGAATCCGCGAGAGGTGCCGTCGCCGCTCATCGACAAGCCCGCGCCCGCGTTCACCCTTCAGCAGCTGCATGCGCCCGGCAAGTCGCTCTCCGCGGTGGACCTCAAGGGTCAGGTCTGGCTGCTGAACGTGTGGGCCTCGTGGTGCGTCTCGTGCCGCGAAGAGCATCCGCTGCTCGTGGAACTCGGCCGGGCGAACGTGGTGCCGATCTACGGCCTCAACTACAAGGACAAGCCCGAAGCAGCCATGGCGTGGCTTGGCGAGATGGGCAACCCCTACAAGGCCTCGATCGTCGACGCCGACGGCCGCGTCGGCATCGACTACGGGGTGTACGGCGTGCCGGAGACCTTCGTGATCGATCGCGAGGGCATCGTCCGGTACAAGCAGATCGGTCCGGTGACCCCGCAGGCGTTGAAGGAGAAGATCCTGCCGCTGGTGAGGAAGCTCCAGGGATGAGGCGCGGTCTACTGAGCTGCCTCTGGCTGATCGCCAGCGCTGCGTCCGGGGCGGACACCGACGCCCAACTGGAGCCCCGAATGAATCGCCTCGCGGCCGAGTTGCGGTGCCTCGTCTGCCAGAACCAGTCGCTGGCCGACTCCAACGCCGAACTCGCCGTCGACCTGAAGAATCAGGTCCGGGAGATGATGCGTGCGGGAAAGTCGGACGACGAGATCAAGACCTACCTGACCGATCGCTACGGCGATTTCGTGCTCTACCGGCCACCCGTGCGCACGACCACGTGGCTGCTCTGGGCAGGGCCGTTCGTGTTGCTCGCCGGCGGTGGCGTCGTTCTGGTGCGTGTGCTGCGCCGGCGGCAGGCATCGCTGGTGGTGGCGGAAGCGCAGATCGAGACGAGTGGCGCGAACCTCGACCGTGCCCGGTCGCTCCTTGCCGAGACTCCGACAGACCAGCGGCCGTAGGAAATCACCGGCATCCGCGTGCGGTTTCCGCCGTGCTGCGGGCGATGCGGGCGATAATCGGGGTCCTATCGCCAACCGCCTTCGCCATGGCCGACTTCGACGACGCCCGCACCTTCTGGGACGCCCGCTTCGCGGCACCTGAATACATCTTCGGTACCGAACCCAATCACTTTCTCGCCCGTGAGGCCGCCCGCCTGGCAACCGGCGCCCGCGTGCTCGACATCGCCTGCGGCGAGGGTCGCAATGCCATCTGGCTGGCCGGGCAGGGGCACGAGGTCACCGGATTCGACGTCTCGCCGCTCGCGCTGGAGAAGGCCCGACGCCTCGCCGACGAGAAACAGGTGCAGGTCCGATGGCATCAGGCCGATGTACGAAGCTGGGACTGGGCACCGGCGGCATTCGACGCCATCGCGTGCATCTTCATCCAATTCGCATCACCGGCCGAGCGGACGCGCCTCTTCGAAGGTTTCCGGGAGGCGCTCCGGCCGGGCGGGTTGGTGCTCCTGCAGGGATACACGCCGAAGCAGCTCGAGTACCGCACCGGTGGTCCGGGTGAACTCTCCCACCTCTACACCGAGGCCATGCTGCGGGAAGCCTTCGACGGCTGGGACATCCTGCTGCTCCGCGAGTACGAAGCCGACCTGGCGGAGGGCACGAAGCACGTGGGCCGATCCGCGCTGATCGAACTGGTGGCGCGGCGACCCGTCTGAAGGTCGCCGGCGGGGCGCTCCTCCGGCCCCATACCTGGGCGGACGGGCAGTCCGCGGGAACGGAGGAGTCCACCGGATGAGCAACATCGGCAGTCTGCTGCTGCAGGGAATCGGAACCTTCATAGGGTTCGCACTGCTCGCGCTGGTGATCGTCTGGTTCGTCCAGGACGTCACGCAGAAGAAGCACACCATCCTCCGCAACTTTCCGGTGGTCGGGCGGTTGCGCTATCTGTTCGAGCGGCAGGGCGAGTACTTCCGACAGTATTTCTTCGCGAACGATCGCGAGGAGATGCCCTTCAACCGCAGCGTGCGGGGCTGGATCTACCGGCTGGCGAAGGATGAAGGCGGCACGATCGGATTCGGGTCCACGAACAATCTGAGCGAACCCGGCAACATCCTGTTCGTGAACGCCCCGTTTCCGACGCTCGAGGTCGAGCAGACGCCGACGCCCGCCTGCATCATCGGGGCGGACTACTGTCGCGAGCCCTTCGAAGCGAAGTCCATCGTGAACATCAGCGGCATGAGCTTCGGCGCGATCTCGGCCCCCGCGGTGCGCGCCCTGGCCCGCGGCGCCCGGGAGTCCGGGTGCTGGATGGGCACGGGGGAGGGCGGTCTCTCCCCCTATCACGAGGAGGCGGGATGCGACCTCGTCATGCAGATCGGCACGGCGAAGTACGGCGTACGCGATCGGTCAGGGGCGCTCAGCAACGAGCGACTGCGGGAACTGGCCCCGCGCGTGCGGGCCTTCGAGATCAAGCTCTCGCAGGGGGCCAAGCCCGGCAAGGGCGGCGTGCTGCCGGCGGCGAAGGTGAGCGAGGAGATCGCAGCCATCCGCGGCATCGCGCCGCACGTGGATTCCATCAGCCCCAACCGCCATCACGACATCGCCAACGCCGATCAACTCCTCGACATGATCGGCCGCGTCCGCGACATCACCGGGCGGCCCGTCGGAGTGAAGACGGCCATCGGCGGTTGGGACTTCATGCACCAGCTCTGCGAGGCCATCCTGAGACGGGGCCCCGAATGGGCGCCGGATTTCCTCGTGATCGACGGCGGCGAGGGGGGAACCGGCGCGGCGCCGCAGGCATTGATGGATCACATGGCGCTGCCGATCACCGAGGCGCTCCCGCGGGTGGTCGACGCCCTGGTGGAGGCCGGACTGCGGGAGCGCGTGCGGGTGGTGGCGAGCGGCAAGCTCGTGACCTCGGCCAAGGCCACCTGGGCGCTGTGCGCCGGTGCGGACTTCGTGAACACCGCCCGGGGCTACATGTTCGCGCTCGGGTGCATCCAGGCGCTGCGGTGCCATGCGAACACATGCCCGACAGGGATCACCACGCACAACCGCCGGCTCCAGCGCGGCCTCGTCGTCGAGGAGAAATACCTTCGCGTGGCCAACTTCACACGGAACATGAACCGCGAGATCGACATGATCGCGCACGCGTGCGGTCTGCGGCATGCCCGGGAGTTCCGTCGTGAACACGTGAGGATCGTGCGCGGCGCCTACGAGAGCGTCGCGCTCTCCACGCTGTTTCCGGATTGCTCGCCGAGGATGCGGGGGACGGGCTGAAGACCGTCGGGCCATCGCCCCGGTACCCGGGCCCGGGCAGCCTATCGCGCTGCGATCGGAAGAAGTGCTGGACGGCGCTCCGTTACGCGGCGCCGGCCACGTCGACGATCACCCGGATCCGCTCCCGGCCAGGAATGACCTCCAGACTGTTGTCCCGGGCGAAGCCCATCACGAAATCGAAGCCTTCCGGATCGATCTCCTTCAACACTGCCTCGACCACCACGCCGCTCCTGCCCTGACGACTCACGGGACGCGCGTGCTGCGAGTAGCTGAGCCGGCCGTCCTCGTACCGGGCGAGGGCGCCGCAGAGACGCTCGGGCCAGTCGCTCGGACGGAATGGCCGCCCGTCCGCGGTCACACCGAGAATCAGCCATTCTTCCGGTTCTGGGGTCATCGACACGCCTCATGGGGGACCTCCCCATTTCGGTCCGATGGCGGGCTTCTGAAGGCGGCTCTCGTCACCGGGGGCATCCGGAGGCGTTCGCCACGCGCCGGGCACGTCCGAGGGAAGGCGTCCGCGTGCGTGAGAACGTCACGGCGATCTGGCATGCTCCGGCCTCGCGCCTGCCGGGAATCTTTCCGGGTGGGGCGATCCGGGAGACCTCTTCGCATGCGCTTCATCCGATCCATCCTGTGCGCTCTCTTCGCGATGTTCGCTCTGTCGAGCGTCGCCATGGCGCAGAACGCACCCACCGCACCGCGCGTGATCTACGCCGTCGTCTTCGGCGTTCTGTTCGACGAGGCCGGCGACGTGCGCCAGCTTCGCCTCATCAAGGTTGTCGAGCCGCGCAAGGGCAACGCGGACGCGGAGGGCGTCACGATTCCCGAGACGTTCGTCGAGTCGGTCCGGAAACTCCTCGCCACGCCGCGCTATCGCCCGAAGCCCGGCGTCGTGAAGCCCGACGAGATCTTCACGTACTTCTTCTACGACCCCGATCAGCCCGCCCGGGCGGACTTCGACCCCCGTCCGCAGCGCCGCTAGTGCACCGCCCGGGCGGGCGTCCGGAATCGAGACACCCATGACAAGCAAGCTCTTCGAGTCCCTCGCGATCGGCCCCGTGACGGTCCCGAACCGCATTGCCGTTGCCCCCATGTGCCAGTACAGCGCTCACGACGGCTGCGCCGACCCCGACTGGCACGGACAGCATCTGATGAACCTGGCGATGACCGGTGCCGGGCTCGTGGTGATCGAAGCCACCGCGGTGGAGCGGCTCGGCCGCATCACCCATGGCTGTCTGGGGCTGTGGGACGACGCCACCGAAGCCTCCGTGGCCCGGATGCTCGCGGCGGGACGACGGTTCGCGCATCCGGGCACCCGGTTCGGCATCCAGCTCGGGCACGCCGGGCGGAAGGCGTCGGCACAGCGGACATGGGAAGGCGGGCGGGCGCTTTCGGCCGATGCCGATCCCTGGACGACGGTCTCGGCGTCAGCGGTGCCATTCGACGCCCATTGGCACACGCCCATCGCGCTCGACGACACCGGCATCGCGCGGGTCAAGTCAGCGTTCGTGGATGCGTCCCGCAGAGCGGTGAGACTGGGTCTCGACGTCATCGAACTGCATGCAGCGCATGGCTATCTGCTGCACCAGTTCACATCGCCCCTTTCTAATCGCCGCACCGACCGGTACGGAGGCAGCCTGGACAACCGCCTCCGGCTTCCGCTCGAGATCATGCAGGCGGTCCGAGCGGCCGTGCCGGCGCACGTGGCGGTCGGCGCGCGCATCACCGGCACCGACTGGCATCCGGATGGCATCACGATCGAGGAGGCGGTGGTGTTCGCCCGCGAACTGAAGGCGCTGGGTGCCGACTACGTCTGCGTCACCAGCGGCGGTATCGTCCCCGGCATCTCGATCCCGGTGGCGGAGGGCTATCAGGTACCTCTGGCCGAACGGATAAGGCGCGAGACGGGGATCACGACACGGGCCGTGGGCCTGATCGTGGACCCCGTCCACGCCGATCTCGTGATCTCCAGCGGACGCGCCGATCAGGTGGCGCTCGCCCGGGCCTTCATCGACAACCCCCGCTGGGTCTGGCACGCGGCACAGAAACTCGACGCTCCGATCAGCTATCCGCCCCCGTACGACCGGATCCGGCCTGGCAGCTGGCCCGGCGCCGCCCTCGCGCGCCCGAAGTAGCGTCGAGACGGGGTCGGCGCGGGTGGCTCACCCCATGAGCCATCGGCGGGTGCAATCTGCGCCCATGGACCTCCTGCCCCCGATCTGCTGCTCGTGCCGCCACGGCCTCGTGATCCCCGCACTCATCGCGGAATCCCGCCAGGCGGTCTTCTGGTGTCGGCGCGACATCGGCTCGCCGCCCGCCCGAGACGCCTGTCCTGCGTTCGAGCGGGAGCCCACCCGCGAGGAGGAACGGACGCGGATGCGGGGCTGACCGCGCGCGGGGCGGGGTGGATCGACCCGTGGCCCTGCACCGACTTCGCCATCGGTTCCCACCATCAGCCACAATGTCGGACCAGTCGCGTCCGCAAGAGCCTTCCATGCCGCACAGCGTGAGCCCCAGCCCGATTCCCACCGACGCGGGACCCGCATCCGGCAGCCCATCGCCCGACATCCCGATCCGCGCGTCGCGCACCCGCGAGTTCCGGCCCTACCCGTTTCGTGCGGCGGTGCATGCGGCGCCGATTCCGACGCTGCGCGACGGCGTGGAGATATCCGGTCATCCGGTCGTCGTCGTCGGGGGCGGGCCCGTGGGGCTGACGACTGCCCTCGGGCTCGCGCGTCACGATGTGCCGGTGGTGCTCATCGAGGCGGACGATGGCGTCTGCGCGGGCAGCCGCGCGATCTGCATTTCACGCCGCAGTCTCGAGATCTTCGACCGCCTCGGCGCCGCCGCAGGGTTTCTGGACATCGGGCTCCCCTGGACGGGCGGGCGCAGCTTCTACCGCGACACCGAGGTACTGCATTTCCGGATGCCCCACGACGAACTGCAGAAGCACCCGCCGATGGTGAATCTCGCCCAGTACCACATCGAGCAGATCCTCCTGGAGACTGCTGAACGGGACACCTCGCACATCGACATCCGCTGGCAGACGCGAGTCACGTCGATCGAGGCGCGTGCCGACGGCGTGATGCTGACGCTCTCGACACCGGACGGCGCGTACCGCATGCACGCGGACTGGGTCGTCGCTGCGGACGGAGGGCGCAGCTTCGTACGGGAGTCCCTCGGGCTTGCGCTGCGCGGGACTTCCTACCAGGGCCGTTACGTGATCGTCGACATACTGCTCGACAGCGACCGCCCGACCGAGCGCCTCGCCTACTTCGACCCGCCGTGCAATCCCGGCTCCACCGTGCTCGTGCACAAGCAGCCCCACGGCGTCTGGCGCATCGACTACCAGCTGCGCGAGGACGAGGACTCCGACGCGGCGGTGCTCCCCGGGAACGTCAATCCGCGCGTCGAGAGCCTGCTCGAGATGATGGGCGAGCGGTCGGACTGGTCGCCGGTGTGGATCTCCCTCTATCGTGCGAACGCGCTCACGCTCGATCGCTATCGCCACGGGCGCGTGCTGTTCGCCGGGGATGCCGCCCACCTGATGCCGATCTTCGGTGTACGTGGCGCCAACTCCGGCATCGACGATGCCGACAACCTCGCCTGGAAGCTGGCGTACGTCGTCCGCGGACTCGCCGGGGAGCCACTGCTCGATACCTATTCCGACGAGCGGGTCGCAGCGGCCCGCGAGAATCTGGAACACGGGGCGAAGAGCACCGAGTTCATGGCCCCGCCATCCTTCGCATTCGACCTGATGCGCACCGCAGTGCTCGGGCTCGCCGCGCGGCATCCGGCGGTGCGGGCGCTCATCAATCCGCGGCAGACCTCGGCCATCACCTACACGCGGTCGCCGCTCAACGCCCCCGATGGTGTCGATGCGTTCGATGCGGGCCCCAAGCCCGGTGCGGTGTTGCCGGCATGTCCGCTGACGCTGCCCGCGACCCCGGGCGATGCGGGCGCACCCCGGATAGGTCACGTGACGGACCTCCTCGGCAGCGGGTTCACCGCCCTCTGGTTCTGCGGCGACGAGGCGACTTCCCCCGTTCTCGACATGGTCCAGGCGACGATGCGCGAGCGCGGGATCCCGTTCACCGTGGTGCCCGTCCGCCGTCGCATGTCGTCTTCCGGGCGATGTTCCGGCGCCGTCGATCACACCGGTCATCTCTTCCCGATGTTCGGTGCGCGCCCTGGCGCAGTCTACGTCGTGAGACCCGATGGCCACGTGCTTGGACGATGGCAGCATCCCGACGTCGGATCGATCCAGGCCGCGCTGGATCGCGCCCTCGTCCACGGAAGCATCCAGGGAGCGCTTTCGTGACCGATGGCGAGCTCGACGCGATCTACACGCGTCTCTGCCAGGTGATGACCACGCTTGGCGAACCGGCGGCGACGCTCTTCCTCGCGCGCTTCGCGCTTCTCGCGATCGCGCACATCGACGACAGCCAGGCGGCGAGACGGCTGATCGACGACGCTGCCGAAGCGCTGCCGCCCGCCGCGCACGACTGACCCGGAGGTCTTTCGGAGCGGGACCGCACAGACCGCGAGCCCCGCCCGGCACAGGCTGCCTTCGTTGCATGTCGTCACGGAGGGCCCGGGTGCGGAGCCTCGTCTCGTTGGGTTTAACCTGCCTTTGGGCGCTCTTTCCCGGTACCGCGGCCGCGGCGCCGCCCGATCCCCTCATCGGACTCGTCGCCTCGGAAGGGCGCGCCATCGTGGGCCTCCTGGTCCGCTCGGAGCAATCGCCGTATCGGGGGGCCGATGCGCGCGTCGATCTGATGCCGCTCTATCTGTTCGAGAGTGACCACGCGTACATCTACTCGTACCGGGCGGGTCTGAAGTTCGCGGTGTTGGACGACTGCTACGTGGACCTCTTCCTCTCGCAGCGCTTCGAGGGCACGCCCGCGCAATCCGTCCCGACGTCCCTGGCCGGCATGGCGATCCGCGAGCAGGGCGTCGATGCCGGAATGGCGTTGCGACAACGCCGCGGCACCGTCGAGGCCTTCGGCGAGATCCGGGTCGACGTCTCCGGGTTGTCCGACGGCACCGAACTGCGGATGGGTCTGCGTCAGCACGCCGACGGCGAGCGCCTTTCGTTGCTGCCCTACGCGGTGCTGTCCTTCCGCAACGCGGCCCTCAACAACTACTACTTCGGGGTGCGCCCCACCGAGGTCCGCCCAGGCCGCCCGGAGTACCAGGCCGGCGGCGGGCTGGACGTGATGGTCGGCCTCGACCTGCGCTATCGCCTGAGCCCTGGATGGCAGCTTCTGGGGGGGCTGGGTCTCACGCATCTCTCCAGCGAGATTCGCGAGAGCCCGGTCGTGAGCCAACGGCTGCTGCTGTCCGGCCATCTCGGCGCCGCCTACGATTTCGGCACCACGGTTCCGCGCTGGCCGGCCCGCGAAGCGGTGATCGTGCGACTGCTCTACGGTCGCTCCACCGATTGCAATCTCATCACCACGATGTCGCTGCGCTGCGCCTCGACCGCCACGGAGGACGGCACGAGCATCGCGGGCGTCCAGATCGGACGACCGTTCCTCGAGAACGTGAACGGGTGGCCGCTGGACTTCGTCGGCTTCGTGGGCGCGCTGCGACACCAGGAGAACGGCCTGCAGAGCGACGGTTGGAGCGTGCAGGGCTATATGAAGGCGCAATACCACGGTTTCCCCTGGGGCGACCGCGTCCGCACCCGCGTCGGCTTCGGCGCCGGGCTTTCCCTGGCGATCCAGGTCCCCTACGTGGAGGTCCGCGATCAGGCGCGCCGCGATCGCGGCACGTCGCGGCTCCTCAACCATCTCGAACCCACGGTCGACGGCAATCTCGGCGACATCGTGCGCGTGAAGGCGCTGACCGACACGTACGCCGGCTTCGGTGTATCGCACCGCTCCGGGATCTTCGGGCAGTCACGGGCGCCGGGGAACGTGAACGGCGGCTCGAACTTCATCTACTTCTACGTCGAGTCGCTGCTGTCCATCTGATGACCGTGCGAGGGTCGCAGGCAGGCGCAGCAGGTGCACTTCCGTTGTGCGTGCGCGGGACGCTCGCCCATGCGAAGTGCGAGATGCGGGCGACGGCCTGCCGCAACGTCCCATGAATTCAGCCGGTTGGCGAATCCGCCCCGTGGCACCGCGCTTGCGCTTGTGACCGCGTGCGGCGGAGCCGTCCGCGCCGTCCGGTACCACGGACATGCAAGACCTTCGGAATGCCTGACCGGCCGCACGCGTGACATCCCATCGACCTTGCCCGATCCGCTCCACCCTCCAGGACCCGACAGGACCCACCCCATGACCGCGCGCATCGAAGACAGCACGAACCCCAAGGTGAAGGAACTGGCGGCGGCGGGCGTGAAGTACGTCCTCGCGAGCTTCGTCGACCTCCACGGGAACAGCAAGGCGAAGGCGGTGCCGCTCACGCACTTCGACCAGATGCTGAAGGGGTCCGAACTCTTCACCGGCGCCGCGCTGGAGGGCGTGCCCCAGGAGGTCAACGACGAGGAGGTCTCGGCGCACCCCGACATCGACGCGCTGGCGATCTGCCCCTGGAATCCCGAGCTGGCCTGGGCGCCGAGCGATCTGTACCTCGGCGGGAAGCCGTTCGACGCCTGCGCACGCGGGATCCTCAAGAAGGTGCAGGCCGAGGCGGAGGCCATGGGCCTCCGGATGATGCTGGGTATCGAGCCGGAGTTCTTCATCCTGAAGAAGGACGAGGGCGGGAAGATCGTTCCGGTGAGCGAGCGCGACATCCTCGAGAAGCCCTGCTACGACGTGAAGGGCCTGCTCGACAGCTACTCGTTCGTCGACGAGGTCGTGACGGCGATGAACACGCTCGGCTGGGACGTCTATTCGTTCGACCACGAGGACGCCAACGGGCAGTTCGAGATCGACTTCATGTACGCCGACGCCGTCACCATGGCGGACCGCATCACCTTCCTGCGATTGATGATCGGTGAGCTCGCCCGGAAGCGCGGCTGGATGGCGAGCTTCATGCCGAAGCCGTTCCGCAACCGGACCGGCAGCGGAGCCCACTTCAACATGTCGCTCGCCGACGCGAAGACCGGCGCCAACCTCTTCGAGACGGAGACCGACCCGCGGGGCTGCGGCATCTCGAAGCTGGGTTACCAGTTCGTCGCGGGCATCCTGCGCCATGCGCCGGCCATCTGTTCGGTGATCGCACCGACGGTCAACAGCTACAAGCGACTCGTCCGGCGCGGGTCGATGTCGGGCTTCACGTGGGCGCCGGTGTTCGTCTGCTACGGCAACAACAACCGCACGAACATGCTGCGGATCCCGCTGGCGGGTGGACGCGTGGAATGCCGCGCCGCCGACATCTCGTGCAACGTCTATCTCGGCGCGGCGCTCATGCTGGCGGCAGGGCTCGAAGGCATCCGCGAGGGGCTCGACCCCGGCGAGCCGCACGCCGAGAACATGTATCTCTACAGCGATGCCGAGCTGGCGGAGAAGGGCATCCGGTACCTGCCGCGCACGCTCGGCGACGCCATCGACGCGTTCGAGGCCGACCCGCTGTCGAAGGCCGTATTCGGCTCGCGCATGTTCGCGGCCTATCGCGACTTCAAGCGCAACGAGTGGGATTCCTACCAGAGCCACGTGACGGACTGGGAAATCGATCGCTATCTCACTCACTTCTGACGCGCGACGACATACCCGCATGGCAACACCCGGGCAGGAGGCATTCATGGACACCGTAGTCACAGATCCCGAGACCCTCGTCGGCATCGATGCGCTGTTGCGCGAAGTGGCCCGTATCGGGGCCCTTCCCCTCAACCGCGCGGAGACACTGCCGCCCGGTGCGTACACGAGCGCGGCGTTCTTCCAGCGCGAGGTGGCGGGGGCATTCCGGCCGGGCTGGATGTGCGTCGCGCACGTCTCCCAGCTTCCATCGCGCGGCGACTTCCGGTCGGTCGACTGGCTGGGTGAGCTGATGGTGATCGTCAACGACGGCCAGCGCATCCGTGCGCTCTCGCGCGTCTGTCGGCATCGATGGGCGCCGGTGTGCACGGGCCACGGCAATGCGGCCGCGTTCGTGTGCCCGTTCCACAAGTGGTCGTACGCGCTGGACGGGCGGCTGATCGGCGCGCCGCTGATGGAGGAGGCCCTCGACTTCGATCGCGACACCTGCGCGCTGCCGGAGTACCGCGCCGAGGTGGTCGACGGCTTCGTGTTCGTGAACCTCGACGGCAACGCGCCGCCGCTCGCACCGGCCATCGCCGAGATGTCGGCCGCGCTCGCCAACTATCAGCTCGATCGCCTGGTCGTGGGGTCGGTGCTCGAGTACGACTGCCGGTTCAACTGGAAGATCATGGTGGAGACGTTCATGGAGTGCTACCACCACATCGGTCCGCACGCCGACACGTTCGAACCCGATTTCCCCGCCAAGCTGAGCTACGTGGAGGACTCCCGTGAGGCCTGGACCTGCGGGTTCGGCGTGGGGCGTCCGGAATCCGTGCCCGAGGCCTTCGACGTGGGACTGCCGCGATTCCCGCTCGTGAACCAGCAGGAGTGCGAAGCCTTCGGACTGTATCTGGTCTACCCGTGCCACCTGCTCGCGACGTTCCCCGATCGCGTGGTCTGGTTCCATGTGGAGCCGATCGCACCGGACCGCACACGCCTGCGCTCGTACCAGATGCTCCAGCCCGAGACGAAGCAGCTGCCCGACTTCGCGAAGATCATGGCGATCCAGGACAAGACGTTCGACGTGATCAACCTCGAGGATATCGACGTCAATGTGATGCAGCAGATCGGCGCGAAGTCCGGGATGGTGAAGTCGGGCCGGTTGAGCCATCTCGAGAAGGCGATCTGGCAGCTCAACCAGTTCGTCGCACGCGCGGTGGCCGCCCGTTGAAGACCGGCCCGGGGACGCGGATCCCGCTGGACGGGCGACGCATTCTCGTCACCGGCGCGAGCCGTGGCATCGGACGCGCGCTCGCCATCGGACTCGCCGCCTCGGGTGCCCGCGTTGCCATCGCTGCGCGCGACATGGCCGCACTCGCGGAGACGGCCTCCGCGGCCGACGCCCATATGCCGATGGTCCCGATGGACATGCTCGACGTGGCCTCCGTGCAGCGCGCCGTCGAGCGCGCAGCCGAACAGCTCGGCGGTCTCGATGTCCTCGTCAACAACGCCGGCGTGGAGCAGGTCTGCCCGTCGGCCGACGTGACCGAGGCCCTCTGGGATCGCATCGTCGACACGAACCTGAAGGGTCCGTTCTTCGCGGCGCAGGCCGCGGCCCGCGTCATGGCGGGGCAGGGCGGCGCGATCGTCAACAACTGCTCCCTCGCATCGACCGTGGGCATCGCCACCGCCGTGCCGTACACGTCGAGCAAGCACGGTCTCCTCGGACTCACGCGCGGGCTCGCCACCGAATGGGCAGCGCTCGGCATCCGCGTGAACGCCATCGGTCCGGGGTACTTCCGCACGGCCATGACCGAGGTCTTCTACGAGAATCCGGACTGGCAGCGCGCGATGCTGCCGCGCATCCCGGCCGGCCGCTTCGGCGAACTGGACGATCTGCTCGGCGCGGTGGCCTTCCTGTCGAGCGACGCCGCCGCCTACGTGACCGGGCAGATCCTGTACGTGGACGGCGGTTACACGAGTGCGCTTTAGGTGGGCGGGGGCGGCCGCGTGAACTGTCGCTTCGTGTTCGGTGACGGCGAAGCGTTCGAGGTCCCTGCCATGCCGGGCGAGACGCTGCTCGGGGCTGCGGAGCGCGCCGGCGGCGCACCGCTGGCGGACTGTCGCGAGGGCACGTGCCAATCGTGCCGAGGCCGCGTGAACCGTGGCGCTGTCGTCTACGCTGCCCGCCACGACCGCCTTCTGAGTCTCGCCCCGCTCGCCCCGGACGAGGTGCTCTGCTGCATCGCCGAGCCGGGGGCGGACGGGGTCGAGATCACCTTCGACTACCCGAGGGCGGCGGTGCGCCCGGTGCGCAAGATGGTGCTCGAGGTCCTGGAGATCGTTCCCGTCGCCGGCCGCGTCGTCGTGCTGCGTGGCGCGATCCGCGGACGTTTCAAGCTCGCCTTCACGGCGGGCCAGTACCTCGAGGTCGTGATACCGGGGACCGACAGCCGCCGGAGCTATTCGCTCGCCAACGCCGCATCCACGCCGGGCGAGGTGGAACTGCACATCCGGCTCGTGCCCGGCGGCGTGATGAGCGACTACGTGGCGCATCGCGCGAAGGCCGGTGATCTCGTCGACGTGCGCGGACCGCTCGGTGCCTTCCATCTCCGACGGCGACCTGCGCACCGGATCTTCGTGACCGGCGGTACGGGCCTCGCCCCGATCATGTCGATGCTGCGGGAGCTCGTGGCGCAGGGCGACACGGCAGATCCGGTGACGCTCTTCCATGGCGTGACGACGCGCGAGGATCTCTACGGGCTCGACGAACTCCGGACGTTGCTGTCACGTTTTCCGGATCACGCGCTGCACCTGGCGATGCAGGAGGCCGATGCCGCATGGATCGGGACGCAGGGCCTCGTCACCGATCTCCCGCTGGCGCGGGCGTTGCAAAACGCGCTGCCCGACGCCACCGACGTCTACGTGTGCGGACCGCCGGGGATGATCCACGCTGTGCGGACGATCGCGGCAACGAGCGGTCTTCGCCCTGAACGCGTCTACTCGGAAGCGTTCGTTGCTGCGGGCGGCGCCGGGGCTTGATGCGTCTCCATCCGGGCCACGGCTGTCGGGTGGGCGGAACTCACAGGTGGTCGCGCCGACCCGGTGAGGATCAGCCCGGCACGGCTCCGGAGCACGTCAGGGTGATCACCTTGCGAGCATCGAACGCGACCTGCTCGCCCTTGTCTCCGTAGCCGAGCGGGTTCGCGACGACGCGACAACGGAAGGGGGCGCCTTCATGGACCCCTTCGACGATGTAGTCGTGGGCGCAATGGAGATGGCCATGCAACCAGAGATCGGCGTAGGGCATCAACTCGTCCAGTGCATTGCAGAACCCCGCCGTGCCCGGCGTGACGCCGTAGCGCGGGTCGTGGCTGCGCAGCGTCGGCGCGAAATGCGTGACGGCCACGGTGATGCCGTCGAAGGGGGTCGCCAGCGCCTCGCGCAACCACCCCTGGCTGGCGAGGGAAAGCTCACGCATGTCCTCTGCGAGCAAGGGGCGACCGGCGCGATGGGTGGTGTTCGTCGCCAGGTAGAAATTCGCCGCCCGGAAGGCTTTCTCGCGCTGCCGCATCTGCCATGTGAGCTGCGTCTCTCCGGTGCCATGCCGGGCGAGCACGGTGGGCGACGGGGGATGGCGGGCGATGGCGTCGAAGTCGGCCCAGAGCGTCGCGCCGACGAAACGCACGCCTTCGAGGACGACGACCTGCTGTTCGAGCCACGTGATGCCGAGGCGCTCGCAGGTGGTGCGAAGACGGGCGTGGGTCTCGTCGAAGTCCAGATCGTCGTACTCGTGATTGCCCGGAACGTAGAGAACGGTCTTCCAAGGGGCACCGGATGGGCGGGGCGAGAAGCGCGCGAGACCGAAGTCGGAGTCCTGCAGCCGGGAGTCGCGCTGATAGGACCCGATGTCGCCGGCCAGCACGAGCACATCGGCACCGGGTGCTGCCTCGGGGACGAAATCGGGCGATTGCTCGAGGTGCAGATCCGACAGCAGCTGGAGTTTCATCGGTCTCGGGACGGTGGAGGGGCGGGGAGGAGAATAGCGGCTGCCACTGCAGTTCGAAACCCGGCTGCGGCCGATCATCCCGTCACGGGCTTGCGCTATTCTCGCGGGAGCCGCCCGACGGACCGGGTGGGAACCATCCAACAAAGGGGTCGAGATGAGCACACAGCAGTTGATCTACGAGAGCGCGGTTCCGGTGTCCTCGGGACGCCACGCGGGATGTTTCGTCGAGGTCGGCAACGACTACGCCTTCGCGCGCCACGTGAATTCCCTGCCGCTCATGGCCGTCGAGTTCCCGCCGGCGTCCACCGACTACAGCATCATCTTCGCGGGCAGCGACGAGGCCGTCATGCCGGCAGTGATCCTCGGTCTTCGCGCGAAGGAGAACCTGTTTGTCGCCGACGGCCATTCCTGGTCGGCCAAGTATGTGCCGGCCTTCGCCCGTCGGTATCCGTTCGTGTTCTCCGGCAGCGAAGACAGCGACACCTTCACGCTATGCATCGACGAGGCCTTCCAGGGTTTCAACCGGGACGGCCGTGGCGCCGCGCTGTTCGACGCCGAAGGCAAGCCCACCGAGTACGTGCAGAACGTGCTCAAGTTCCTGCAGGAGTATCAGGCCCAGTTCCAGCGCACACGCCAGTTCTGCCAGAAGCTGAAGGAGCACAATCTGCTCGATCCCATGCAGGCGCAGATCACCACGAAGTCCGGCGAAAAGCTTTCGTTGAGCGGCTTTCTGACCGTCAATCGGGATCGCCTGAAGGCTCTTCCCGATACCGTTCTAGCGGAATTGGCGAAGACGGACGAGTTGGAGTTGATCTATCTGCACCTGCATTCGATGCGCAACTTCGGGACCCTGCTCGATCGCATGGAGGTGGTGTCGATGCCGGCAGAGGCTGCGGTGGCATCGTCGACCTGACCGGTTCGACCGGGCTGTCCGGGCGGAGGCCGTGCTTCCGCCCGGGGCTTGGTCCAGCCAGGGCGGGTGATTGTTAAGTTGCGGGCGCAGGGGACGCGCGAGCGTCTGCAGGCCTCTCGCTCATGGAGGCCGGCGTGTGCCGCGCGAGACCCATCCGCCGCGATCGTGCACCGAATGGCGGTACCCCATGCCGACGACGGCCTTTGTTCCGACCACTGCCTTCTTTCGACGATCGTCATGAACCTCTGGCGTCCCTCCACCTCCCACATGCGTCTCCGGAATCTCGACAGCCGCCCCCTCGTGGCGGCCCTCGTCATCGTCGCGTTGCTGCTCGTGCTCGCCGGGATACTGCGATCGAGCTACGACTACCGGGATCCGCGCTTCGTCGTCGGCTTCTTCGGCACGGAGTTGCAGCTGACGGTGTTTCTCGCGTTCGCGACGGCTTGGCTGCTGCCGATCGACCGCCTCGGTCTTCGACTTCCCCGATGGCCAGGCTTCGGGCGTATCGCCCCGCTGGCAACGCTCGCGGTCGCCATCGCGGGCGCATGGTGGGCGACGCGGACGAGCGTGCCAGCGGGTGTCGCACCCGATTCGACGTTCTCCTGGATGGTCCTGCGTTCGACCGTGCTGGTGGGCATCAACGAGGAGTGGATCTTCCGAGGACTTCTGCTGGCAGCGTTCCACCGTTGGTGGGGACTCCGGCGGGGCGCCATCGCCGCGTTGCTTTGCTTCGGCGCGTTCCACCTTCTCAACCTCGCTGCGGGCGTGCCACTCCAGCTCGGTGCCGTCCAGATGGTGTCGACGATACTGTTGGGGTCGGTGTTCCTGATGGCCGCCATCGACACCCGTTCACTCCTTTGGCCGATGGTGGTGCATGCGCTCTACGACTTCGCCGTGATCGACATGGGTTCCCTGGGTGCAGCGGGAGCGAGCCCCGTGCCGATGCTGGTCGCGGTGAGCGTCGGCGGCGTGCTCGGCCTGATAAGCCTCGTCCGCGTCGCGCGGCTGCAGGGTGGTTCGCCGTACGACTGACCCGCGGACCGCTGCCAGTGGGCAGCCATCGTCTGGCCCGTTGTCTGGTCTGAGAACCGATGGCATATTCGAGCCACGGCCTCGGTAAGGGTGCCCGCGATCCCCGCCACTCTGTTCGAATCCCGACCGTCACTGACAGGTGAATCCCATGAGCAGACTGATCGCGACGGCCTGCGTGGCCCTGGCCCTTCTGATGAGTGCATGCGCGGCGCCCCGCAAGAGCGCCCCCATGCGACCCGAGGCGCTGCAAGGCGGCATCACCGTCGTGCGCGCGCTACCGAAACCGTTGCCGGACAAGGCGTCGGCCTTTCCCAATTCACAGTTCGTTCTCATCTCTTCCGAGAGCGCCCTGAAGTTGCTGAACCCGCTGCCGGTACCATTTGTCGGCGATGCCATCGAGTCAGCGATAAATCACAACACCGCGGAAGCCATCGAAACGAAGTTGGTGAGTGTCGACCCTTACCGGCTCACCCTCTCGACGTTCCAGACCAGCCCGCTTTTCGGGGCGGGCAACGCGGGGTTCAAGCTCAATCCGTTCGTCGTCATCCAGGAATGCACGGATGACAAGTTCCGTCTCGCACTGGTGTACCACGTGGAGGGAAGGGGCTGGGTCGGGCGGTACCTCTACCATCTGCCGACGGCATACCCGATCGATGGATTCTCGGCACCTACGCCCGCGATGCTGGAAGCGATGAGTTCGGAGCTGCGGGGCGCCGCCGGGACCCTCAGAGTGCTGATGGAGCGAGACGCAAGGCGAGAGCTGCCGTCCACGGGTACCAAGGTGGATATCGGAAGCCTGCATTTCGCAGGGGGCCGGGTGGGCGGGTTGATGTCTCCCACGCTCATCAGAGTCAAGGGAGCGGACCTTCTGGAGGACGACGGACAGATCGTCGTCGTCCGTATGGACGGCGACATGAAGCAGGCTGTCGCCACGGGTGGGCTCTTCTTCGGAGTCCACCACATCCGGAAGGACCAGCTCCACACGTTCGAAAAGCTCTGACGGGCGGGCGACTGACGGAAGCGCACCCGTGCCGAGCCGTCTTCGCCATGCTCTGCGTCGACCCTGCTGCCTGCATCGAGCAGGCGGAGACCTTTCTCGGCTTGCGCCGGGCAGGGGCACGGAGCCCCCTCGGCGGTCATCCAGTCCACCGAGGGGATCGCATCACGGGTTGCCGAGATAGTCGCGCTTGCCGATCTCGACGCCGTTGTGGCGAAGAATGTTGTAGGCGGTGGTCACGTGGAAGTAGACGTTCGGGATCGCGTGGCCGAGCAGAAACCGGATGCCGGTGTAGCGCGTCTCCTTCTCGCCACGGCGGGTGATGATCTCCTTTTCTTCCGTCCCGTCGATCTGCGCAGGCGTCACGGATGCTATGAACTCTATGGTGCGCAGCACCCGCGCCTTCAGTTCGGGCAGGGTCGTCTCGGTGTCTTCGAACACGGGGATCTCGATACCGGCCAGACGGGCAACGAGACCCTTCGCCGTGTCGCAGGCGATCTGCACCTGTGACTTCAACGGGAGCATGTCGGGAAAGAGACGGAACGACGGCAACACCGCGGGATCGATCTTCTTCGCTTCGACGTGGGCCTGGGCCTTGTCGAGGATGTTCGCGAGATTGCCGAGGACGGCGACGAAGCGCGGAACGCTCGCCTGATACATGGAGATGTTCATCGGGGATCCTGATGGAGTGAGTGGAGGATGTCGCGAGGTGGGACCGGTGGGCGTCGCTGTCAGTCAGCGCATCGCCGATGGTGCCCGGGATCCGATCCGACGTGTCGCCTGATCGCCTTGTTCAGACCGCCCCTGCAACCAGAAACTGCACCCGGGCCTTCAGGTCTTCCAGCGTCAGAGTGGGCGTGCGCGGGGTAGTCACGGCGTCATCCGCGGCGGCCACCACGCCGCGTCCTGCCACAGGCGGGAGATTGTCGAGCTTGAAGCGTCCCGCGCCCGGCTGATCGCGGATGAAGCACGACTCGTCGAAGAACAGTCGATTGCCCGCGACATCGATCTCGTCGGAATCGACGGAATCGAAACCGATGAGTTTACGGATGCCCTCGAGTCCGCCATCGATGTCGACGGCGATGATCTGGCGGTTGTTGGGATCAATGAGATAGGCGTGCATTGGAGGCTCCAGAGTTCTGTGCTCGGCACTGTCGGGAAGGGCCCGTCGAAGACACCCTACCCCATCGCCGGTTCGCCGACGGGCCTCGTTTCGCACGGCATCGGCGCCGAACTTCGCGACGCCGGAAAGGCGCCGGAAACAGAAACGCCCGCATTTCTGCGGGCGTCGAATACGTTGGCTCCCCGACCTGGGCTCGAACCAGGGACCTGCGGATTAACAGTCCGTCGCTCTACCGACTGAGCTATCGGGGAACTGAAGGCGGCGAATTCTAGCGATGGCGCCGGGTCGGGTCAACGCTCACGGCGCCTGCGCGGTCAGATGGTCAGGCGATGACCTTGCCGATCGACTCGACCACGTAGTCGATGTTCTTCGAATTGAGGGCGGCCACACAGACGCGGCCGGTGTCGATCGCGTAGACGGAGAACTCCGTGCGAAGGCGGTCCACCTGGGCCTTGGTGAGTCCCGAGTAGGAGAACATGCCGCGCTGACGAAGCACGAAGCTGAAGTCCGATGTGGGCGCGGAGTTGCGCAGGCCATCGGTCAGGCGGGAGCGCATGGTGCGGATCCGGTCGCGCATCCCGGCGAGTTCGGCTTCCCAGATGCCTCGCAGCTCCGCCGACTCCAGCACCGACGCCACCACCTTGCCGCCGTGCGAGGGCGGATTGGAATAGTTGGTACGGACGACGCGCTTCAGCTGGCTCAGCAGCCTGGCAGCCTCCTCGCCGGTGGACGCGACGACACTGAGCGCACCCACGCGCTCACCGTAAAGCGAGAACGACTTGGAGAAGGAGTTCGACACGAAGAGGGGCATGCCTGCTGCCGTGAAGGCGCGCACGGCGTGGGCGTCGGCCTCGATGCCGTCACCGAAGCCCTGGTAGGCCATGTCGAGGAACGGGATGTGCCCGCGTGCGCGCACGATGGCGATGACCTCGTCCCACTGGTCGTTCGTGAGGTCCGCGCCGGTGGGGTTGTGACAGCAGGCATGAAGCACGACGACGTGCCCTGAGGGGATGGTTTCGAGGGCTGCGCGCATCGCGGCAAAGTCGAGCCCGCGGATGGCGGGGTCGTAGTAGCGGTAGCTGTTGACCTTGAAGCCGGCGAACTCGAAGAGCGCGCGGTGGTTCTCCCAGCTGGGATCGGATATCCAGACCTCGGCGTCCGGCGCAAGGCGGCGGATGAAGTCGGCCCCGAGCTTCAGTGCACCCGTGCCACCAAGCGCCTGCACCGTCACTGCACGCTTCGCCGCGATCACATCGGAGCCGGCACCGAACACGAGTGCCTGGACCGCCTTGTCGTAGGAGGCGAGGCCGTCGATCGGGAGATAGGCACGGGGCAGGGTGGCCGCCACGAGCTGCGCTTCGGCGCGCTTCACGCATTCGAGCAACGGCACCTTGCCGTTGTCGTCGTAATAGACCCCGACCCCGAGGTTCACCTTGCGCGGGTTGGTGTCGGCGACGAAGGCCTCGGTGACACCGAGGATCGGGTCCCGGGGCGCCATCTCGATGCGGGCGAAGAGTTCGGAAGTCATGTGGGAGTGGTGTCCGTGACGAGGTGGAGAAACACTGCAACAGGCGGGTATCGGGAAACTCGGGGGCGGTGCTAGACTCACAGATCCGCCGTCGGCAAGCCCCTGATTTTACCCGTGATCGTCACGTTTCCCAACAGTCCGTTCCGCCTGCATCAACCGTTTGCGCCTGCGGGGGACCAGCCCGAGGCGATCGAACGGCTCACGGCCGGTATCGAACGCGGCCTCGACTTCCAGACGCTGCTCGGGGTGACCGGATCGGGCAAGACCTACACGATGGCGAACGTGATCGCCAGGATCGGGCGGCCGGCCATCGTGATGGCACCCAACAAGACACTCGCGGCCCAGCTGTACTCGGAGATGCGCGAGTTCTTTCCCGAGAACGCGATCGAGTATTTCGTCTCGTACTACGACTACTACCAGCCCGAGGCCTACGTTCCTTCCCGCGATCTCTACATCGAGAAGGACTCCAGCATCAACGATCACATCGAGCAGATGCGGCTCTCGGCGACGAAGTCCCTGCTCGAGCGGGCGGATGTCGTGATCGTCGCGACGGTGTCGGCGATCTACGGCATCGGCGATCCGGTCGACTATCACTCGATGATCCTGCACCTGCGCGAGAAGGAGACGTTGCCGCAGCGGCAGGCGATCCAGCGGCTGACGGAGATGCAGTACGAGCGCTCGGAGTTCGACTTCAAGCGCGGAACGTTCCGCGTGCGCGGCGACGTTCTCGACATCTTCCCCGCGGAGAACTCCGAGACCGCGTTGCGGGTCACGCTGTTCGACGATGAGGTCGAGGGACTTGCACTGTTCGACCCGTTGACCGGGCACATCCTCTCCCGCGTTTCGCGCTTCACTGTCTATCCGTCCAGCCATTACGTGACGCCGCGCAGCACGACGTTGAAGGCGATCGAAGGCATCAAGATCGAGCTGCGGGAACGCATCGATGCGTTCCAGAGGACCGGCAAGCTCGTGGAGGCGCAGCGCATCGAACAACGCACGCGCTTCGACCTCGAGATGCTGAACGAGCTGGGCTTCTGCAAGGGGATCGAGAACTATTCGCGGCATCTTTCCGGGCGGCAACCCGGGGAGCCGCCGCCCACGCTCATCGACTACCTGCCGCCCGGTTCGCTCATGATCATCGACGAGAGCCACGTGACGGTGCCGCAGGTCGGTGGGATGTACCGCGGCGACCGGGCCCGCAAGGAGAATCTCGTCGACTACGGATTTCGTCTGCCCAGCGCGCTGGATAACCGCCCTCTGCGCTTCGACGAGTTCGAGGCGCTCCTGCCGCAGACGGTGTTCGTGTCGGCCACGCCCTCGGAGTACGAAGCGAATCATCAGCAGCAGGTGGTGGAGCAGGTGGTGCGCCCCACCGGTCTCGTGGACCCGACGATCCACGTGCGGCCGGCGTCGACGCAGGTGGACGACCTCATGTCCGAGATCACGTTGCGTGTTGCGAAGCAGGAGCGGGTGCTCGTCACGACGCTCACGAAGCGGATGGCGGAGGATCTCACCGAGTATCTGTCGGAGCACGGCGTCAAGGTGCGCTATCTCCACTCCGACGTGGAGACCGTGGAGCGCGTGGAGATCATCCGCGATCTGCGCCTCGGCGAGTTCGACGTGCTGGTGGGCATCAACCTGCTGCGCGAAGGTCTCGATCTGCCGGAGGTCTCGCTGGTGGCGATTCTCGACGCGGACAAGGAAGGCTTTCTTCGGTCGGAGCGATCCCTGATCCAGACGATCGGCCGCGCGGCGCGTCACATCAATGGTACGGCGATCCTCTACGCGGATCGGGAGACCGAATCGATGCGCCGCGCGATGCAGGAGACGGAGCGACGACGCAACAAGCAGACGCTCTTCAACACGGCGCAGGGCATCGTCCCGCGAGGTGTGTCGAAGAAGATCAATGAACTGATCGACGGCGTCTACGACGGAGATACCGCACGCCGCGACGCGAAGGCGGCACGCGGCGAGGCGCGGGCGCTGCCCGTCGGCGAGAAGGACATCGCGCGCGAGATCAAGCGTGTCGAGAAGGAGATGCTGGAGCACGCCCGCAACCTCGAGTTCGAGAAGGCAGCGGGTCTGCGCGACGAGTTGAAGCGCCTCAAGATGCAACTGTTCGGCGTGGACGAGGCCGCTCCGGAAGAACGGGCTGCGCGGGCGAAGCGAGGTGCCCCATGAGGCTGTTCGGCAAGCGACCGCCGAGACTGGGCGTGCTGTTCGTCTGCATGGGCAACATCTGCCGCTCACCCACGGCGGAAGGCGTGTTCCGCACGATGGCGCGGGAGCGGAAGCTCGAACGGCGCCTTGCCATCGATTCCGCCGGAACCCATGCGAATCACGAAGGCGAGCCCCCGGATCTCCGTTCGATCGAGACGGCCGCGCGGCGCAATTACGACCTCCGGAAGATCCGCGCAAGGAAGGTGACGCCGCAGGATTTCGCGTCGTTCCGATACATCCTCGCGATGGATGCCCGCAATCTCAAGTCGCTCGAGGCCCTGCGGCCCGAAGGCTTCGACGGCCATCTCGGCATGTTCCTCGATTTCGCCCCGGAGGCCGTCGAGACCGATGTCCCGGATCCCTACTACGGTGGTCCGGATGGCTTCGAGAAGGTGCTCGACCTCGTCGAAGCAGCGTCTCGCGGACTCATCGCGCACATCGAGAAAGACATCCTGGAAGGAAAAGCGGAGGGCTGATCACTCAGCCCTCCGTTCACCACGCCTCGATCGCTGCGCGCGGTACTGCTTTCCGCGAACGCCTAGTTTCGCGTCTCGATCTGCACCAGCGGTTCATCCGGAATCGGATTTACCGGCGCGCGCGGGCGACCACGACGCCCGAGTTGCGGTGTCGGCTCGACCTCCTCCTGTGCAGCGGCAACACGCTCGCTGCGCGTTTCCACCTGCTCCAGCCCGGGCGGAAGCACCAGAGGCGCCGGGGTCACGGGTTCCGAACGGCGCATAGCGTTCTCGATCAGCGAGGACGCCGTGGCGACAGTCCGCTCCGGCGCGGGAAAGGGCGTTTCCGTCAGCGGTGAAACCTCGGGAGCGACGTTGGTCACCGGCGCTGTTTCCACGGGACGCATGGCGGCGGCGAAGTCCTCCATCGTCGGAGCCCGCCGCGGCATCGGTGCAGGCGCCTCCGCCACAGGGGCGGAAACGACGACATCGACGGCGGCCGCCTGTGCAGCTTCCACGGGCACAGCAGACGCCGCCTCCGGTACGACCTCTGCGACATCCGCTGCGAAGTGCGTCGCGTCCGTGGCGGCAACCGGTGGTTCGAGGGCCGCCGGTTGCTCGGACGATACGACCACGGTGCTCGGTGCGATCTCGGGGCTCGCGGACATTTCGACTTCCGGCGCGGCGGCCACGACATCCTGGGCGCTTCCGTGGAACGTTTCCGCCGCGGGCACTTCATCGGCGGAAACAACGACCTCACCCTGGACGATGTCCTGGGCCACCGCGCCTTCAGCGGCACGACCACCGCGATCGCGACGACCACGACGGCGACGACCACTGCGCTCCTCCCCCTGCGGCGCACCAGCCTCGGAACCACCTTCTGCGCTGCGCTCGGTGTCCTGAGCAGCGGAAGTCAGATCGTCCGCGGGGCGTGTTTCGGCGCCGTCGACGCCGCCACGATTGGCCTCCCGCTGACGCGGGGGGCGCGGCGGCCGGCGATTCCGGCCCTCCTGGCCGGCGCTGCGATCGCCTTCCTCCGCGGGCGCCCCTTCAACCGCCACGGCCTCACGGGGCGGTCTACGGTTCTCCTGCCCACGTCCTTCCTGCGCGCGGCCTTCTCCCCCGCGCGCTTCGCCACGACCTTCGCCGCCGCGGCCTTCCCCACGGCGACGATTGCCGCCTTCGGCGCGATCGCGATCCCCGCCCTGGCGCTCGCCCTGCGGACGCTCGGACCGGTCTGCACCAGACCGCTCACCGGCAGGACGATCACCGCGCTGGCGGCGCGGCTCGTCCGAGCGTTCCGGACGGCGATCCCGCTGGGGACGCCGCTGGGGTGACGATGTCGCCTTCTCGACCACGGGCACGATCGGCGCCGGAGCCGGTGCGGGTTCCGCCTTGCCGCCACCGAGCCATCCGAAGATCTTCTGGAGGATCGACTGCGGGCGAGGTTGGGGCACTGCTGCGACCACCGGTGCCGGCACCGGTGCCGGCTCGACCGGCATCGGAGCCGGTGCGCCGGACGCGATGCCCTTGACCATGGCTTCCGCACGCGGCGGACGATCGTTCGCTGCGCCGGGAAGGGCGACGTCGCCCTCGGGGGCCGCTTCCATCATCTGGTAGCTGGGGGGCAGCGGGCCGTTCAGGTTGAGGTCTTCGTGGCGGAGACGCGTGACGGTGTAGTTCGGCGTCTCGATGTGGATGTTGGGGATGAGAAGGATGCTGACCTTGAGGCGCGATTCCATCGACTGGAACTCGCTGCGCTTCTCGTTCAGGAGGTACGTTGCCACTTCCACGGGCACCTGCGCGTGGACGGCGGCGCTGTTCTCCTTCATGGCCTCCTCCTGGATGATGCGGAGGATGTGGAGCGCCGTGGACTCGATGCCGCGGATGTGGCCGACGCCGTGGCAGCGCGGGCAGGGGATGTGGCTCGTCTCCCCGAGGGATGTCTGAAGGCGCTGGCGGGAGAGCTCCATCAAGCCGAAGCGCGAGATCTTGCCCATCTGGACTCGCGCCCGGTCGTAGCGCAGTGCATCGCGGAGGCGGTTCTCGACATCGCGCTGGTTCTTGGCGGACTCCATGTCGATGTAGTCGATCACGACCAGGCCACCGAGGTCGCGCAGCCGCAACTGGCGGGCGATCTCGTCGGAGGCTTCGAGGTTCGTGTTGAGGGCCGTGGCCTCGATGTCCTGGCCCTTGGTGGCCCGGGCGGAGTTCACGTCCACCGATACGAGGGCTTCGGTGTGATCGATCACGATGGCGCCGCCCGACGGCAGCGGCACCTGGCGGGCGTAGGCCGTCTCGATCTGGTGCTCGATCTGGAACCGCGAGAACAGCGGAACGTCATCGGCGTAGAACTTCACGCGGCTGGCGTTCGTGGGCATCACGTGACTCATGAAGACCTTCACCTGCTCCTGGATCGCTTCGCTGTCGATCAGGATCTCGCCGATGTCGGGCTGGAAGTAGTCGCGGATGGCGCGGATGACGAGGCTGGATTCCTCGAAGATCAGGAACGGGCCTGGGTTCGAACGCTTGAGATGGGCACCCTCCGGGCTGCGGGGCTCGGTGTAGACGTTGCCTTCCTTGTCGGCGTACATCGCCTGGCCGGCTTCCTCGATCGCCTTCCAGAGCTGAAGCAGGTACGCCATGTCCCACTGCAGTTCCTCGACCGACCGGCCGATGCCAGCCGTCCGGGCGATGATGCTCATGCCCTGGGGCACTTCGAGCTGGGCGATGGTGTCGCGGAGTTCGTTGCGTTCCTCGCCCTCGACCCGGCGGGAGACGCCACCACCGCGGGGGTTGTTGGGCATCAGGACGACATAGCGTCCGGCGAGACTGATGAACGTGGTGAGGGCGGCGCCCTTGTTGCCTCGCTCGTCCTTTTCCACCTGGACGATGAGCTCCTGGCCTTCCTTCAGGACATCCTGGATGCGGGCCTTGCCGGGGTCGGTACCGTCAGGGAAGTACTGGCGGCTGATTTCCTTGAAGGGCAGGAAGCCATGGCGATCGGCACTGTAGTCGACGAACGCCGCTTCGAGGCTGGGTTCGACTCGGGTGATGACACCCTTGTAGATGTTTCCCTTGCGTTGCTCCTTACCGAGCGTTTCGATGTCGAGGTCGATGAGCTTCTGACCATCGACGATGGCGACGCGGATTTCCTCCGGATGCGTCGCATTGAACAGCATGCGTTTCATGAACGTGATCTCCCGCGCTCGTGCGACACGGGAACCACAAACCCTCGGGCGGCCGAAACGGGCCGCGAGCGCTTATCATTCGGACGGGTTCGTCATCATCGTATGAATCGACCTGCCTAGAATCGAGTTGCCGAATTGAGTTACCAAGCGTGAACGGGTTTGCGTGCGCACCGTCGCTGCCTCCGGAACACTCATGAGGACCAGCCTTGACGCAGAGTGTCTGGGGCGCGGCGGGAAGCGTGAATCCGGGAACCGAGCGCGTTGTTGCTGGGATCGCTGCTTCGTCGGGTGAGCGAATTTAACCCTGGGTCTGCTGCTGCCAGGTGGGCAGCGAGCGTCGGGAGCGCAGGCAAGGGACGGAGATTCTCGGCCCGCCGCGAACGCCTTGCGCCGTGTGAGAGTATAGGAATAGTGAACAGTCTTAGTAAAGATTCCGTCAACTGGGTCGACGTGGGCCCGGAAGGCGAGGGGCAGCGGGTCGACAATTTCCTGCATCGGATCCTGAAGGGGGTCCCGAAAAGTCACGTCTACCGCATCCTCCGCAGCGGCGAGGTGCGGGTGAATAGCCGCAGAGCCGATCCGACCCTGCGCCTGCAGCCGGGCGACCGGGTTCGCGTCCCTCCCATCCGGACCGCCGCCCCAGCCGCCTCGGGTCCGGCGCCCACGGGAGGCGCGGCTCTCCCGATCCTCTATGAGGACGACGCCCTGATCGCCATCGACAAGCCGGCCGGCGTCGCCGTCCACGGCGGCAGCGGGATCTCTCACGGCGTGATCGAACGGCTGCGCGGCCTGCGTCCCGCCGCGCCATTCCTGGAACTGGTTCACCGCCTCGACCGTGAAACCTCCGGCGTGCTGATGCTGGCCAAGAAGCGCAGGGCGCTGACCCAGCTGCATGAAGAGATACGCGCCGGGCAGACGGACAAGCGTTACCTGGCCCTGGTCCCCGGGCGCTGGCGCAAGGGTCCCGTGACGTTGGACTACCCTCTGGCCAAGCATCTTCTGGAGGGTGGCGACCGCCGCGTGACGGTTGCCCCGGACGGTCAGGAGGCGGCGACCCGGGTCCGGATCGAGCGCGCGTTGCCCGGCTACACCCTGCTGGAGGCCCGTCTGCTGACAGGCCGCACCCACCAGATCCGCGTGCACCTCGCCCACGCGGGATCACCCATCTGCGGAGACGACAAGTATGGAGACTTCGATTTGAATCGACGCCTGGCCCGAGAAGGCCTGAAACGCATGTTCCTGCACGCCGCCCGATTCCGGTGCGTCCACCCGATCACCGGCGAGCCGCTGGACATCGCGTCGCCCCTGCCCTCCGAACTCGAGCGTTTCGTGGGTTCGCTCGAGCGCGCCGCTCCGGTCGGGGAACACCCGTGAAGCGCTTCGATCTGGTGATCTTCGACTGGGACGGCACCCTGGTCGATTCGGCCGCCCACATCGTCCAGAGCATTCAGGCAGCGAGCATCGACGCCGGACTGCCTCCTCCATCGGACCATGACGCCCGTCACATCATCGGTCTGGGCCTGCTGGACGCCATGACCTACCTGTTTCCGTCGCTGCCGCGGGAGCGCTACGGCCTCATCACCGAGCGATACAAGTACCACTACGTCAAGGGCGAGTCCGTCGTGGTGCTCTTCGACGGAGTGGCCGAGGGCCTCGCGGCTCTGCAGCGCCAGGGCCATACGCTCGCGGTGGCGACGGGCAAGAGCCGGGTCGGTCTCGAACGAGCCCTGGACACCACCGGCCTGCGCACACTTTTCGAGGCCACCCGTTGCGGCGACGAAGGTTTCACGAAGCCACACCCCGGGATGCTCGAGTATCTGCTGGGGCATCTCGATGTTCCCAGGGATAGGGCGGTGATGGTGGGGGACACCACCCACGACATCGAGATGGCGAACAACGCCGGGGTGTCGTCCATTGCGGTGACCTATGGTGCCCACGAGCCCGAGAAGCTCGGCACGGCACGTCCCCACGTGACGGTCGATTCTCCGGAGGAGCTTTGGGTTTGGTTGAGACAGAACGCCTGATCTGCCCCGCGGACGCGCTGGAAGAAGGGGGGGGCGGCGTGAAGTTCGATGTCGATGCACCGGGCGGCAGGGTGCCCGCCTTCGTGATCCGCTACGACGGACAGGTCCACGCCTACCTGAATCGGTGCGCGCACGTACCTGTCGAACTGGACTGGAGCGAAGGTCAGTTCTTCGATCACAGCGGTCTATACTTGATCTGCGCCACCCACGGTGCCTTGTATGCCCCCGAGAGCGGGGCTTGCCTAGGGGGACCGTGCAAGGGGGGGCGCCTCCAGAAACTTTCTGTGGTGGAGCGCGATGGCGCGGTCTACCTGCAGCTTCCCGGAACTGCCCATGGCTGAAGAATCCTCGTCCAACAACCCCGTGAAGGCGGACGTCCCCTGGGAGCGCGACGTGCTGCGCCAGATCGCGACCAGCGCCCTCACAGAGCAGCGCAGGGCGCGGCGTTGGGGCATCTTCTTCAAGGCCCTCGGGTTTCTGTATCTCTTCGGCATCCTGTTCATCGCCATGGGCTGGATCCATCGCGGCGACACCAGTCCGGGCGGTAAGCACACGGCGCTCGTCGATCTGAACGGTGTGATCGAGGCCAACTCCATGGCCGCAGCCGATGTGGTCAATGCCGGGCTGACGGACGCGTTCGAAGACAAGAACACCCAGGGGGTAATTCTCCGGATCAACAGCCCCGGGGGCAGCCCGGTGCAGGCGCACCAGATCAATCGCGAGATCCTCCGGTTGCGCGGCAAGCATCCGGGCATTCCGTTGTACGTCGTGATCGACGACATCTGCGCGTCCGGCGGCTACTACGTCGCGGCCGCGGCGGACGAGATCTACGTGAGCCGGGGCAGCCTCGTCGGATCGATCGGGGTGCTCATGGATGGCTTCGGGTTCACGGAGACCATGCAGAAGCTGGGCGTCGAACGGCGTCTGCTCACCGCGGGCGAGAACAAGGGTTTCCTCGATCCCTTCTCGCCGATCGACGCTAAGCAGAAAGAGCACGCGCAGAAGATGCTGGGCGAGATCCACGAGCAGTTCATCCAGGTGGTGCGCGAGGGCCGCGGCAAGAGGCTGAAGGAGGACGCTGAGATGTTCAGCGGACTCATCTGGACCGGAGATCGCAGCATCCAGCTCGGACTGGCGGACGCCCTCGGTGACTCCGCCTACGTCGCCCGCGAGATCGTGAAGGCGGAAACGATCGTCGACTTCACGCCGAAGGAGAACCTGGCGGAGCGCTTCGCCAAGCGCTTCGGGGCTGCCGTCGGGGATGCCGTGATCAGGGCGACCGGCGGGCTCGGCGGGCGGGTGCGTTAGCGGATCTTGTCGCGGACACCACGAACACGGCAGGGCGCCGGTCGATCTCGGGCGTCGGTGCGGATTTCCATTGCGACACCGGCCGCGAGATGACGATCTCGGTCTCGGTCGTCAGATCTGCGCAGACCGCGAGTGCCGTTTCCGGCGCGAGGGCTGCAAGGAGCGCGGCGAGCATCTGCAGGTTCCGATAGGGCGTCTCGATGAACAGGTGCGTGCAGCCTGTGCTGATCGAATCGCGTTCGATCGCCTGTATGGCCGACTTCCTGGCGGAGGGATCGACCGGAAGATAGCCGTGGAAGCGGAACGACTGCCCCGACAGTCCGGACGCCATGAGGGCAAGCAGTGGCGCACTCGGGCCGACGAGAGGGACGACTCCGATCCCCTGCGCATGCGCCATCGCCACCAGCGCCGCGCCCGGATCCGCCACGACCGGACACCCGGCTTCCGAGACGAGCCCGATGTCCTCCCCGTTGCGAAGCGGTTCGAGCAGGTCGGATAGCGCTGATGTCGGTGTGTGCTCGTTGAGCTCCGAAAACGTGAGCGCCTGGATCGGCGCCGCCAGGGTCATCCGGGCCAAGATGCGACGAGCCGTGCGGGCATCCTCCGCAATGAATCTGTGCAGGCGACCAATGACATCCCGCGTCGAGACCGGCAGGCATGCGGAGGGGTCGCCCGGGCCCAGGGGCATCGGCACGAGATAGAGCCGCCCTGGCGCGTGCGACCGGCTCATCTTGCGTCCAGAGGATCGAGCCCCGCCTGCTGCAGGAGGCCCACCGTCGCGATGAGAGGCAGACCGATCAATGCCGTGGGATCATCCCCGACGATGGCGGCGATCAGGGCGATGCCGAGACCCTCGGCCTTGGCGCTGCCGGCGCAGTCGAGCGGCTTCTCGATGTCGACGTACCGTTCGGCTCGGGCGCGATCGAAGACCCTGAAAGTCACCCGCGTGGGTGCTAGGGCCTCGAAAAGCCGCACTCCGCCATCGACTGCCACGCAGACGGCTGTCCTGAACTCCACGGTCCGTCCGCTGATCGCCTCCAGCTGGGCGATGGCGCGGGTCCGGGTCCCGGGCTTGTCGAGGCGCACCCCTTCGAACTCTGCGACCTGATCGGAGCCGATCACGATGGCGGCCGGATGCGCGCGCGCCACGACCAAGGCCTTCGCCCGAGCAAGCCTCACAGCGGTGCCGTCCGGCGATTCTCCGGGAAGCGGCGTCTCGTCGACGTCGGGCGACATCGTTACGAACGGCAGGGCGAGTCGGGACAGCAGTTCCCGGCGGTAGCGCGAAGTGGACGCGAGCACAAGCTGAAAGGACTGCATTATCGCGACGTAGCCTTTTGACCGAGCAGGGAAAAACTCGTATTATGCCGCGCTTATGTCTGCGCCGGTGACCATCGACGGTGCCGAGTTCGCTCGGCGTGGGGAATGTTTGGAGGGGGCAGCGCCGCTCGAGGCGTTGTCGCGCCTCCAGGATGTACTCACGGATACCGACGGCACCGTTGCCTTCTGCCTTGCGGGAAGTGTAGGGCGGGATGGCAAACCCCGCATCGACGTCTCGGTCAGTGGCACTGTACGTGTGGCCTGCCAGCGCTGTCTTCAGCCCGTGCAGATCGTTTTGGAAGGCTCGCGAAAGCTGGTTTTCGTGCCGGCGGGGACGCTTGGTGATTTCGAGGACGAAGAAGAGGATTCCGACTACCTGCCCGCGGAAGACCGAGTGTCACCGATGGAGCTGGTGGTGGACGAGATCCTTCTTGCCATGCCTCTCTCACCGCGTCACGCGGAGAACGAATGCCCTGTGAGCTTGCCATTCGAGGCTGGAGCAACCCCGGACAGGCAGTCCCTCAACTGAAGCAGTGCAGTTTTTTCGAATCGACGTGCCGCTGCGCGGCGCCAAAGGAGTGAATCATGGCTGTGCAACAGAACAAGAAGTCCCCGTCTAAGCGCGGCATGCATCGGGCGCATGACTTCCTGACCAACCCGCCCCTTGCAGTCGAGCCCACCACCGGTGAAGTGCATCTGCGCCATCACATCAGCCCGACCGGCTACTACCGCGGCCGGAAGGTCGTGAAGACCAAGGGCGAGTGATTCCCCGCCGGGATGCCTCGGCATCCCGCCACGCCGCCGAAGGTCCCTCGCGCATTTCGGCGCTCGTTCGGCGATCAAACTTCCACCCACGATTCGTCCCCTCCGGGAAGGCGATGACCATGTCCAGGCAGCAAGACGCGGCGTGACCATACGGATCGCCATTGACTGCATGGGCGGGGACCATGGCCCCGGCGTCACCGTTCCGGCTGCGGTCGGCTTCGGACAGCGGAACACTGACGTGCAGATGATTCTCGTCGGCCTCGAGGATGTCATCCAACGGGAGTTGGATCGACTCGAAGTCGCCGCGGACTCCCGCATCGTGATCAGACCCGCTTCGGAAGTCGTCTCGATGGATGAAGCCCCAGCGGCCGCGCTGCGCGGGAAGCGGGACTCCTCGATGCGGGTCTCGATCGATCTCGTGAAGTCGGGCGAAGCGGACTGCGCCGTGAGTGCCGGCAACACCGGCGCCCTCATGGCCATGTCGCGGTTCGTGCTGAAGATGCTTCCGGGTGTAGAGCGTCCGGCCATCGCCTCGTTCCTGCCGACCCTACGTGGTCGCACAGTCATGCTTGACCTCGGCGCCAATGTGAACTGCACACCGGCGCACCTGCTGCAATTCGCGATCATGGGTACTGCGCTGTCGGGCGCCATCGACCATGGGGAACGGCCGAGCGTCGGTTTGCTCAACATCGGCGAAGAGGATATTAAGGGCAACGATGTCGTGAAGGAGGCCGCCGATCTGCTTCGATCGAGTGGACTCAATTTCTACGGCAACGTGGAGGGCGACGACATCTACAAGGGCACCACCGATATCGTGGTGTGCGACGGCTTCGTGGGCAATGTCGCGTTGAAGACTTCCGAGGGCCTTGCACAAATGCTGGCCGCCTATCTCCGGGAAGAGTTCAAGCGCAGCATCTTCACGAAACTGGGAGCCTTGTTCGCCCTGCCAGTGATCAACCGATTCAAGCGGCGGGTGGACCACCGGCGCTACAACGGCGCGAGTCTTCTGGGGTTGCGGGGTATTGTCGTCAAGAGCCACGGTTCGGCCGACGCGTTCGCCTTCGATTTCGCGATCCAGCGCGCCTGTGAGGAGGTCCGCTATGGCTTGCTCGATCTGATCCGCGCCCGTCTTGCTAGTCAACAACCCGTCGAGACGGTGGAGTGATGCACGCGCGGATCGTCGGTACGGGCGCCTGCCTGCCGGAGCGGGTCGTCACCAATGAGGACCTGCAGGCGACGATCGACACGACCGACGAATGGATCGTCGCCAGGACCGGGATACGCCAGCGACACATCGCAGCGGATGGGCAGTACGCCAGCGACCTTGCCCTGTCTGCGTCCCGGCGGGCACTGGAAGCTGCAGGCATCACCCCTGCGGAACTCGATCTGATCATCGTTGCGACGACGACGCCCGACATGACCTTTCCGGGCACCGCCTGCATCCTCCAGGAGAAGCTCGGGGCGAATGGCTGCGCGGCGTTCGATGTTCAGGCCGTATGCAGTGGTTTCGTGTACGCGCTAACGACGGCCGACATGTTCATCCGCGCCGGACAGGTGAAAACAGTGCTGGTGGTCGGAACCGAGGTCTTCTCGCGGCTCCTCGACTGGACGGATCGGTCCACCTGCGTGCTGTTCGGGGACGGTGCCGGTGCTGTCGTCGTGCGGGCCGCAGACCGTCCGGGGATTCTCGCGAGCCGCCTGCATGCGGACGGCTCCTTGGTGGACATTCTTTCCGTTCCGGGGAGCGTGTGTGGTGGCGCCATCGTGGGCTCCCCGTTCGTGAAGATGGACGGAGGCGCCGTGTTCAAGGCGGCAGTGCGGGTGCTCGCCGAGGTGGCCGAGGAGGTTCTCGAGGCCGCAAAGCTCAGGTCTTCGGACGTGAACTGGCTGATCCCGCATCAGGCCAACGTCCGCATCCTCGAGGCCACTGCGAAACGACTCGGATTGGGCATGGACCGCGTCGTGTCGACCGTGGCGAGGCACGGCAACACCTCGGCTGCGTCGATACCGTTGGCCCTGGACGAAGCGGTGCGTGACGGCAGGATCCGATCGGGTCAGCACGTCCTCCTCGAGGGCGTGGGTGGGGGATTCACTTGGGGCGCAGTCCTGCTGCGCTGGTAACGACCGGACACGTTGGAAGATAGCCAGATGAAGCTAGCGTTCGTTTTCCCGGGACAGGGTTCGCAATCGCTCGGGATGCTCGAGGCCTTTGCGGAATTGCCCGAAGTGCGCGCCACGTTCGACGAGGCGTCGTCGGTGCTTGGGGAAGATCTCTTTGCTCTGGTCGGGCAAGGTCCTGAGGCGGCGCTCCACATGACCGTGAACACGCAGCCCGTCATGCTGGCGGCGGATGTCGCCTTGTATCGGGCGTGGGTCGTGCGAAACGGACCGACTCCGGATATCGCCGCGGGTCACAGCCTCGGCGAGTACGCGGCACTGGTGGCCGCAGGCGCGATCGCCTTTCCCGACGCGGTCGCACTCGTGCGCACTCGCGCCAAGGCCATGCAGGAGGCCGTGCCGGAGGGACAAGGCGGTATCGCCGCGATTCTCGGCCTCGAGGTGGATCAGGTTGCCGAGGCCTGCGCGGAAGCGGCGGCGGGGGATGTCGTCAGCCCGGCGAACTTGAACGCCCCCGGCCAGATCGTCATCGCCGGGCACCGTGCCGCGGTCGAGCGTGCCATCGAATCCTGCAAGGCGCGCGGTGCCAAGCGTGCGATCCTGCTTCCGATGAGCGTTCCGAGCCATTGCGCCCTGATGCGGCCCGCGGCCGACGTCCTCGAGGCGTCTCTGGCCAGCCTGTCGCTGACGCCGCCCATGTTCCCCGTCGTCAACAATGCGGACGTTGCATCCGCCGTCGACGGTGCAGCGATCGCGGACGCACTGGTCCGCCAGCTCTTCATGCCTGTCCGCTGGATCGAGACGGTGGCGACACTGCGCGCCGCGTCGGTGACACACATCGTCGAATGCGGGCCTGGGAAAGTGCTGCACGGCATGGTCCGACGGATGGCACCGGACGCGACCTGCCTTACGCTGTCTTCCGGAACAGCCTTGATCGAAGCGCTCGATGCCGTCCGGCAGTCCGAGGGGGAATGATGAAAGACAGGATCGCACTCGTCACTGGCGCGTCGAGAGGCATCGGTCACGCCATCGCACTGGAACTCGGGGCGCAGGGCGCCCGCGTGGCCGGCACGGCCACATCGGACGACGGAGCTGCCGCTTTGCAGCAGGCTTTCGACGCCGCTGGAATCGACGGCCTGGCCTTGCGGCTGAACGTCGAGAGCTCGGCGGGCATCGAGGCAGCGCTCGCTGCTGTACGCGCGAAGTACGGCGATGTCGCGATTCTGGTGAACAATGCCGGGATAACACGCGACAACCTGCTCCTCCGGATGCGCGAGGAGGAATGGGACGAGATCATGGCCACCAACCTGAAGTCGGTGTATCAACTCTCGAAGGAGGTGCTGCGCCCGATGATGAAGGCCCGTTGGGGCCGCATCGTCAACGTGACATCGGTCGTGGGCCACCTGGGGAACGCCGGTCAGGCCAACTACGCTGCAGCGAAGGCGGGTGTGACAGGGTTCACGAAGTCCCTCGCCCGGGAGGTCGGCAGCCGTAACATCACAGTCAATTGCGTCGCTCCTGGATTCATCGACACGGACATGACCCGGTCTCTTCCTGATGCACAACGCGATGCCCTGCTCACGCAGGTGCCGCTGGCCCGCTTCGGCAGCGTTCGCGAGGTGGCGGCGGCAGTGGCATTCCTTGCGTCGGACAATGCGAGCTACGTCACCGGATCCACGATTCACGTGAACGGCGGGATGCTCATGGATTGAAGAGGAAGGATGCATCCGGGGACATCGTCCCTAGGATGTTTTGGTAGAATGCGCGCCCGGTTCGAGCGTGCCCCGGCAACCTGCGCCAAGCGGGTCGGCGATGGTGGCAAGGGCGCGGTCTCGGCGATACCGGATCAACCAGGGAAGGGGACACAGAATGGAAAGCGTAGATCAGCGCGTCAAGCGGATCGTTGCAGAACAACTCGGCGTGAACGAGGCGGACATCAAGAACGAATCGACCTTCGTCGACGACCTCGGTGCCGATTCGCTGGACACGGTGGAACTGGTCATGGCGCTCGAGGAAGAGTTCGAGTGTGACATTCCCGACGAGGAAGCCGAGAAGATCACCTCGGTGCAGCAAGCCATCGATTACATCAACACGCACGTCAACTGAGCCCGTCCGGGCCCATCAGCAGAATTTCGGAGCTTAAGTGTCGAAACGCAGGGTGGTGGTCACGGGACTCGGTATCGTGTCCCCGACAGGGGTCGGCGTTGCGCAGGCGTGGGAGAACATTGTTGCGGGCCGCTCAGGCATCGCGCGCATCACTCGATTCGACGCCTCGCAGTTCGCCTCCCAGATCGCCGGGGAGGTGAAGAACTTCGACGCCGCGCAGCACATGCCGGCGAAGGAGGCCCGTCGCCTCGACGCGTTCATCCATTTCGGCATTGCAGCGGCCAACGAGGCCATTCGTGATGCCGGAATCGTGGTCACTCCCGAGAATGCCGAGCGCATCGCCACCGTGATCGGTTCCGGCATCGGCGGATTGCCTCTCATCGAGGACACGCACGCCGCCCTCACCGCTGGTGGACCACGCAAGATCTCACCGTTCTTCGTCCCGGGCAGCATCATCAACATGATCGCGGGTACGCTTTCGATCATGCACGGTTTCCAGGGTCCGAACCTCGCCATCGTCACTGCGTGCACCACTTCCACCCACTGCATCGGAGAAGCCGGGCGGCTGATCGAGTACGGCGACGCCGACGTTGTGGTGGCGGGTGGTGCGGAGGCGACCGTGAGCCCACTGGGGGTCGGGGGGTTCGCCGCCATGCGTGCGCTGTCGACGCGCAACGATGCCCCGGAGTCAGCCAGCCGCCCCTGGGATACCGGACGGGACGGCTTCGTGCTCGGGGAAGGGGCTGGCATCCTGGTGCTCGAGTCCTATGAGCATGCGAAAGCCCGTGGCGCGCGGATCTATTGCGAGCTGAAGGGCTTCGGGATGAGTGCGGATGCCAGTCACATGACGGCGCCGAGCGAAGACGGTGCCGGTGCGAACCGTTGCATGCGCAATGCGCTTCGGTCCGCAGGATTGAATCCGGATCAGGTCGACTACATCAACGCGCATGGCACGTCGACACCCCTCGGGGATGTTGCCGAGACGGTCGCCGTGAAGCGCTGCTTCGGAGATCATGCGGGCAAAGTGGCGGTCAGTTCCACCAAGTCCATGACCGGGCACCTGCTAGGTGCCGCCGGAGGTGTGGAAGCGGTTTTCAGCGTGCTGGCGATTCGCGATCAGATCGCTCCGCCCACGATCAATCTCGTGGATCCGGATCCGGCCTGTGATCTCGACTATGTGCCGAACGAGGCGCGCCGGATGAAGATCGATGTCGCGCTTTCCAACTCATTTGGGTTCGGCGGAACGAACGGGACCCTCATCTTCCAGGCGCTCTGAGGCCCGGAAGGTCGAGGCCTTTCTCCGCGGACGTCTGGTCGGGAGCGCCAGGTACGACCCGGGTCGGGGTGCTCCGTCGAAAGGCGGACGCTGCCCGCCATCCGCATCCGGGAAGATTCGTATCTGGCTGCTATGCGTCCTCGTGGCCGGAGCGGCCGCACTGGCATTCGGAGGCGGGCTCTGGCGGTTTGCAACTTCCCCCCTGTTGACGGGGCAGGCCGCGACCCGTTTCATTGTCGTCCCCGGCACCGGCCTCAGGACGATATCGCGTGACCTCGCCGCGCGGGGGCTCATCGTGTCCCCGTGGACGTTCAGCCTGGTTGCCCGCCTTCGGGGCCAGAGCGAGAAACTGCAGGCGGGCGTCTACGAGATCCGTCCGGGTACGACACCTGTCGCATTGCTCGAACGGATGGCCCGTGGAGACTCGCTGCGGGACCGCATCACGTTCATCGAAGGATGGACGTTCCGGCAGGTCCGAGCGATCCTGGACCGGACGGAATCGTTGCGGCACGACACCGTCGGTCTCCGGGAACAAGAGATTCTCGAGCGTCTCGGCGCTATCGAGAGGCACGCGGAAGGGCTCTTCTTTCCGGACACCTACCACTTCACGATGGGCACCAGCGATCTTCAGATCTTGAGGATTGCCCACGGACGCATGCGCGCGCACCTCGAGCGGGCGTGGGCGGCGCGAAAGCCCGGATTGCCGTTCACGTCCCCGTACGACGCCCTGGTGCTCGCTTCCATGGTGGAGAAGGAGACCGGACGCGCGGAAGACAGACCTGCCATTGCGGCCGTCTTTCTCAATCGACTCCGCATCGGCATGCGCCTGCAAAGCGATCCGACGGTGATCTACGGACTCGGCGAGAGATTCGACGGGAACCTCAGGCGCCGGGATCTCGAGTCGGACTCCCCGTACAACACGTATGTGCGCAATGGTCTGCCACCGACGCCCATAGCGCTGCCCGGGGCGGCCGCGTTGGACGCAGTCCTGATGCCGATCGAACACAGGGCCCTCTACTTCGTTGCCCGAGGGGACGGCACGTCCGAGTTCTCGAGCAATCTCGACGACCACAATCGTGCTGTCGCGCGATACCAGAAGCGATGACCCCATGACCGAGCCAGGGCGCTTCATCTCGTTCGAAGGCATCGACGGCTCGGGGAAGACGACGTGTGTGGAAAGCGCCGCAAGGTGGCTTCAACAGCGCGGGATCCGCGTGACGCTGACGCGCGAACCCGGCGGAACCCCGGTAGGTGAGGCGATACGCGCGATTCTTCTGAACACGCCCCATCCGATGTTGCCCGAGACCGAGACGATGCTGATGTTCGCGGCCCGCCATGAGCACGTTCACCGGGTCATCCTCCCGGCGTTGAACACTGGCGCCTGGGTGCTTTGCGATCGATTCATCGACGCCACCCTGGCCTATCAGGGCGCCGGCCGGGGTGTCTCCGCCGAACGCATCGCGTCGTTGATGCGTTGGGTCCATCCGACCCTGAAACCCGACATCACGCTGCTGATGCACGTGAACCTCGACGTCGCCGCTGCACGGATCGGTGGGCGAGGGGAACGCGATCGGTTCGAGGCGGAAGCCGACAGTTTCCATCGCCGCGTCTCCGACGCCTATCTCCGGATCGCCGCGACCGAGCCGCACCGCGTCCATCGTATCGACGGCTCCGGAACGCCCGAGGCGGTCCGGCTCCGCGTCGAATCAACCCTCGCCTCCGCCATCGCGGGGCTCACGTGAAGGAGGCCGGCAGCGAACCGGCCGCCGGCCAGGGGGAAGTGCTCCCATGGCATGGCCCGATGTGGGACGTAGTGCGCACATGGCCGACACTGCCCCAGGCCCTGCTGATCACAGGTCCCGACGGAAGCGGGCTTCCGCTGTTCGCGTTGGCACTCGTCCAGGCAAGGCTCTGCGGGAGTCACGATCCGGCGAACGGCCTGCCTTGCGGACGCTGTCGCTCATGCGAGTGGTTTGCCGCCGGGCATCACCCCGATGTGCTGAGAGTCGGCGGGGACGTCGCCATGGGGACGGAATCCGATGGCGACGCAGGGGAAGGGCGATCGAAGGCTGCCGAGGCCCGGGAAGATGCGACGAAGTCGCGGAGCATCCCGGTTGGCGAAGTGCGACGGCTCACGAGCTTCCTCCAGGTGCCATCCCACGGAGAGGTGGGAAGGTTCGTCATTCTCAGTCCGGCCGACGGCATGAACACGGCCGCCGCGAACGCACTGCTGAAGATCCTCGAGGAGCCGCCGCCGCGGACGACGCTGGTCCTGGTGTCGTCGCGCGAAAGTCGACTCCTCCCTACCGTGCGAAGTCGCTGCCAGCTCATCCGGTTGGCTCGTCCGGGGCGTGACGAAGCCCTACGATGGCTGACCGCTCGGGGCATTCCAAAGGCGGCGCTGGCGCTTGACCTCGCCGGTCAGGCGCCCATTTCAGCCGCGCTGTTCGACGCGGAGTTCTGGTCCTCCCGCGAGCGCCTGGTGAATGCGCTGGGCCGTAAGGACTCTTCCGGAGCCGCGCTGATGATCGCCGGGGAGGGGCTTCCGCTACCGGTGCTTCTGCCGATTCTTCATTCGTGGGTTGTCGACTGTCTCGGTGTGGCGACGACGGGCCGCATCCGATACCACACCGACCAGGTCGGCAGCGTCGCGGGCGCCGCGAAGCGAATGGACCCGGATGCCTTGATGATCTTCGAGCAACGCTTGCGCGCGGCCCGGCGCCTGGTCGATCATCCGTTGAATCCGAAACTTGTGGTCGGCGAACTTCTGCTCGCCTACGCCGCGTGCGAATACGGGTCCTGAACTTGGCAGAACCTACCGACAAGAACCCTTCCGCCCCTCGTGCCACGGCGCTCTCCCTGAACATCAAGGATGTGTCGGTGCTGCAGTCGGCCTATATGGCCTATGTGAAGGGTGGCGGGATGTTCATCCCGACGAGCAAGTCGTATGCGCTCGGAGAGGAACTCTTCATGCTGATCGTACTTCCGGGCGACACCAACCGGATGCCCGTCGCCGGCAAGGTCATCTGGATCACACCCGCCGGTGCCCAGGGCAACAAGCTGCAGGGGGTCGGAGTCCAGTTCAAGGATGACGAGTCCGGAAAGGCGGCCAAGAATCGCATCGAGACGCTCCTCGCCGGTTTGAGCAAGTCAAACTCACCCACTCACACCATGTAGGCGCCGTGCCAGCCTCAGTCGTCGATTCCCACTGCCACCTCGATTTCCCCGATTTCGCACCGCGCCTTCCTGACATCCTCGCGTCGATGCGGGACGCACGTGTATCCCACGCCCTGTGCGTGGCCGTGAATCTGGAGAACCTGCATCGGGTGCTTGCGCTCGCCGACACGCACGACCATCTTTTTGCCTCTGTCGGTGTTCATCCGGACGAGGAGCACGGTGCAGATCCGGACGCTGACACGCTGGTGCGCCTCGCAGCGGCAAGCCATCGAGTGGTCGCCATCGGAGAAACCGGCCTCGACTACTACCGGCGTCCGGATCGTGCCGCGATCCAGCAGGCCCGGTTCCGTGCCCATATCTCCGCAGCCCGCACCACCGGCAAGCCGCTCATCGTGCACACGCGCAGCGCTTCGGCCGACACGATCGCCATCCTGCGGGATGAAGGGGCCGCCGCGGTAGGCGGGGTGATGCACTGTTTCACGGAATCCTGGGAAGTCGCGCGGGCGGCACTCGACCTGGGCTTCTTCATATCGTTCTCGGGCATCGTCACGTTCAAGAATGCCGAGGATCTTCGGCAGGTGGCCAAGCGGGTGCCAGTCGACCGAATTCTCGTCGAGACCGACTCCCCATACCTGGCGCCGGTGCCGCACCGAGGCAAGACGAACGAACCGGCGTTCGTCCGTCACGTCGCGAGCTTCCTGGCCGACCTGCGTGGCGAGGAGAACGACGCATTCGCAGAGCGGACGTCACGCAATTTCTTCGAACTTTTCAAGACCGCTTCGCCAGGATGAGACGTCCCTTCAGCCTCCCGGCCGCGCACTGTCGGATGGCATAATGCCTATTATGTCTATTCTTGGAAACGGTGACGATCCGACGGACCACCGCCCGAATGATGCGAGCTGGCGGCGTTCCTTCCCGGACCAGGAAGAATCGTAAGCTTGGCTGAGCCTCTCACCCGAGCTTCCGGCGCAGCACCTCGAAACAGATCACTGCGCCAGCCGCGGCGACATTCAAGGACTCGACCCGACCCACCATCGGAATCGTGACCCGCGAATGCGCAAGGGCCGCCAGTGCCGGCGCCAGACCGGCTCCCTCGTTGCCTAGCAGGAAGGCGACGTTCTCGGGAAACCGGACGACGAAGAGCGACTCTCCGCCATCCCGCTCCATGGCCATCACGTGCCCGGGAAAACGCTCGAAGAGCCCAGCCTCCAGATCTGTTGCGACGACCCGTAACGCGAAATGCCCGCCCATGCCAGCCCGCAGGACCCGAGGGGACCACGCGTCCGCGCACCCCGCGCCCAGGACAACCCCCGAGGCGCCCGCTGCTGCGGCTGTCCTGATCAACGTACCGACATTGCCTGGGTCCTGGACCGCATCGAGCCAGAGTTGCAGGCCGCCTCGCGACACCAGTTCGGGGCCGTCGGAATGGGCTGGGAGCGCGAAGAGCCCGACAGCAGCGTTGGGGCCCTCGCGCTCCCCGAACCGCTCGAAAACCCGGGCGTCGATCACGTGGATCGGGACGCCGTCCAGACGGCTCCACATCCCGATGACGTCACGATGCTCCACTGCCGCTTCCGAGATGGCCACCGCCTGAAGGGCCTCCCGACCGAATCCGGGGGCATCGATGAGGGCGCGAATCAGATGCCAGCCTTCGGCGATTCCGGTTCCCTCGTCCCGCCGGAACCGGCCATGTTCCGAAAGGCGAACGATGCGCTTCACGAGCGCGTTGTCCCGGGATCGGATCACCGTGGTCATGCACCAGACTCCAAAGACGTGGGAACGAGTTGAGCGTTGGCGGTGCGATTCAGCAGGCGGACCGTCGGCGCGTACTGGGGGACGAACCAGAGCAGAAGCGCGGCGGCGATTGCCACCACGAGCACGACCACGAGCGCCAACCGCAGGCTGGTGCCGGTTGACCGGGCACTTTCGTCACCCGGACCGAACAGCTTGCGCGGCGGTTTCGGGTCAGCCCGTCGATCCGTCCCGCGGCGGGAATCGTTCGGCGGAGCCTTCGATCCCTCACGCCGGTCCGGCTGTGTGCGTTCATCCAGCCATCGCAGGCGCGCAAGCCTTCTTTCCTCGATCCACCGCGGGTCGTCGGCGGCACCCGGCATGTCGGGCATGTAGTGCTCGTCCGCGAGATCCGGGGTGTCTGCCACTGTCGCCCATTCGACCCCATCCACACTGACCTCATCGGTCGGTGCCACCCGACCCAACGCGCGATGTCGATGCAGCAGCCCCCGGGGATACGGACCGCTGATCTCGCCACCACGTCGCAGAAGATAGCTTGCAGCCACCGGATTCGCCAGGAGGTTGAGGTGTGGCGCGGGCGCCCGGCGCAGCTCAGGCGTCCGGAGGGAAGCGCCTCGAGATCGCGAGACACAGTGCCTTGAACGGTGCGTAGAGGCTGTCCGGAACCGCGTCACCGCCCACGCCACGGTCGGCGATCATCAGCCCACGCAGCGTCTCTCCGCCGTAGATCGACATGGCGAGAAAGTCACCGGCCCCGATTCTATCCGCTTGGTCCGGCAACAAGTGACCGGCCAGCTTGGCCCGGTTGGCACCCCCTGCCCACACACCTTGCATCCGCTGTGCGAGCCGTGCGAACAGGTCGTCACCTCCGAGCGGAATGGCGAGATGCTGCCACGCCGCAGGGGTCGCATCGAGGTCCATCGCGAATTGCACCTGCAGTCGGGTCGGGTCCCCTGCGACCGGTTTGGCGAACGCGACGCGGCGCATGCCCATCCCGAATTGCAGCGCGTACATGGCCCACGCGATCGACGGGTCCGTGTCCGGCGTCATCCGGGCCGTGGAGAGCTTGATCATCGCGGCCTTGAAGAACGGGACATCGATGCTCGGTGGAGGCTTCAAGCGACCGGCCTCCCGCGGCATCTCGCCCTCCAGCATCGGTATCCAGGCTGCCACCGGCCGCACGCCAGTGTCCTCCCAGAGTTTCGCCGCCTTGAGACTGGCGCTTCGTACCAGGCGCCTGACCGAGTCGACTGTGCTGTTCAGCAGTTTCTGGATGTCCGTGTAGTCGTCCGGGAGCGCGGGATCGAACCAGCCGTGCGCGAGGTGTCGGGCAAGCCGACTGGCCAGGGCCACGTTCACCACTCGTGGATGGTCCGCATGGTCGTCGTCCATCAAGCGCTGCAGCAGATCCGGAAGGCGCCACGCCTTTGCCAGCGCCAACTGGAGTTCCATGTGGGTGAATCCGAGTACAAGCTGCTGCGTCGGTGCGCTGCGAAGCCCGCGCGCCTGCTCCAGCAGGTGCCGGATCTCGGACTCCTCGCGCGGTGCGTGCAACCAGAGCATCAGTTCCGCCAGATCGTGCAGGAGCGCTCCGATCACGACCTCGTCCGATTCGCTGTCGTGCCGCTGGAAGGCGATGCTGCGGGCGAATGCAGCCGAGTGCTGGGCACGGCTCACGACGGCGCGCGCTCCTTCCAGAGCCACGGGGTCGTGCGCGAGCACGTCCTCCAGCGGCACCACGTTCATGAATGCACGCAGGAAGTTGTGGATGCCATGCATCATCACGACGTGCTCGACGGTCGTGATGTCCGCCGACTGCCGATTGCCTCGATTCGCTTCCGCGAAGCGCAGTGCCTTCAGGGTCATCAGTGGGTCCCGCAGCACCACGCGGGAGATCTCGCGTGCCGTGACGCGGTCCTCCTCGCGCCGCATGTTGCGCAGCGCCTCGACGGTGCTCCCGAGGACCGGGACGTCTCGTCCGCCCAGGGCCTGGACGACCGCGTTCATGTCCATGAGCGACGCGTCCCGGTCAGAGTCGCCAGACGAGCAAGGCCCGGCGCCCTTCGCCCAGAGTGATGACACGGTCCGGCGGTACGCCGGGGACGTCGAACGTGTTGCTGACGAACAGGGTGCCGGGGCGCATCTCCGCCCTCACCTTCTGCCACAGCGCCGGCATCGGTACAGGAGAGAGAAACGCGTACACCACGTCGTAGTTCGCGAGGTCCTCGCTCCAGAGATCGCGTCGGGATACCTGGAACCTGCCGTCCGCGACTCGCGCGCGCAGACGCGCAATCGCATACGGCAACGGCGCGATCTCGACGCCTTCGAGCTGGTCCTTCGTGCGCATGGCGGCAAGACCGGCGAGCACTGTTCCCGTACCGCAGCCCACATCGAGGAGCCGGACCCCGCGACCTTCCGGGAGCATCCCAGCCAGTGCCTCGATCGCCGACCGGTTCGACAGGAACAACGGAATCTGCGTGCGGAACGTGCTCCAGTAGAAGGCCACCATCAACAGGAACGCAGCGAGGTACCAGAGCGGGTTCAGCGAGACGGCGATCGCGCCCACGACCAGCAGCGGAAAGCCACCATTGAGGACCATCCACCACGGCGCGAGCCCGAGCACCCTTCCGATGCCTGCCGCGATCGCACACTGCAGCGCCAGAGAGATCCAGCCCCCGACGGGATGAACCGCCACGAGAAACTGGACAGCCGTCCACGCGAGTGCCTGGGCACCCGCTGCCTTCGCCAGGGGTGGCACCACAGCGCGCCGGGCGCGCGGAAGATCAATGACGCTCTGCGCCACCAGCCTTCTTCTCCGAAGCGGATCGGGACGTTTCCGTGGGTGCCGAGGCGCCCTCCTCCGGCCTGGCCGCTGGGGCGAGATCCTCGACTTCGATGGTCCCGCCATCGTTCAGGGCCGCTTTCTCGGCGCGACGATTCATCACGATGATGCTGACGCGGCGATTGATCGGGTTGAACGGATCGCTCGGGTCGAGCAGTACCGCGGACCCCAGTCCGATCACGCGTGCGATCCGGTGCTCCTCCATGCCGCCCGAAAGAAGTTCGCGGCGTGCGGTGTTGGCGCGGTCCGCGGCCAGTTCCCAGTTGCTGTAGCCGCGCTCGCCCCCGGAGTACGGAGATGCGTCGGTATGGCCGGAGATCGTGATCCGGTTCTCGACATCGTTCAGCACCTTGCCGATCTCCCGGAGGATCTCCCGCGTGTACGGTTGAAGATTGGTGCTGCCGATGGCGAACATCGGGCGATTCTTCTCGTCCACCATCTGGATGCGCAGGCCTTCGGTGGTGATGTCGATCAGCAGCTGGTTCCGGAACTGCGCCAGGGTCTGGTTCTTGTCGATGACCTCCTCGATCTCCTGCTTCAGCACCTTGAGACGCTCGCCCTCCTGGAGCATGAGCATCTTCTCGACCTCCTCCTCGTTCACGACGACACCAGCCTTCTTCTGCCCCTCCAAGCGCTTGTTCACCTGCCCGGTCTTGCGCGTGAGGTCGGTGCCACCGCCCTTGATCAGGCTGGTCGCGTCTCCGGCGCCCGACCCGCCCATCAGCGCCACCTTCAGAGGCGTCTTGAAGTAGTCGGAGATGCCGCTCAGGTCGCCCTTGGTCGTGGACCCGAGCAGCCACATCAACAGGAAGAACGCCATCATGGCAGTCACGAAGTCGGCGTACGCGATCTTCCAGGCGCCACCGTGATGCCCGTGGCCGCCCTTCTTGATGCGCTTGACGATGATCGGCTGCTGGGAATCGTCGCTCATGAAATCTCCGGAAGAGGGGCCGCCCGGGTCACTTGCCCTTGCGGTTCTTCACCTCCTCCTCCAATTCCTTGAACGACGGCCTTTCCGTCGAGTAGAGGACCTTTCGACCGAACTCCACCGCCACCTGGGGCGCGTAGCCGTTGAGGCTCGCGAGCAGCGTGACCTTCATGCACTGGAACATCTTGGTGGACTCGGTCAGCTTGTGTTCGAGCAGCGTGGCGAGCGGGCCGACGAAACCGTACGCCAGCAGAATCCCCAGGAACGTACCCACCAGCGCCGCCGCGATCAGTTTCCCCAATTCGGCGGGCGGCAGGCCCACCGACTCCATCGTGTGGACCACGCCCATCACCGCCGCCACGATCCCGAAGGCCGGGAGGCCGTCGGCCAGGCGGTTCACCGCCTGCACCGGCGTCTCGCCCTCGTGGTGGTGGGTCTCGATCTCGACGTCCATGAGGTTCTCGATCTCGAAGGCGTTGAGGTTGCCGCCCACCATGATCCGCAGGTAGTCCGTCAGGAACTCCATGGCGTGGTGATCGGACAGGATGATCGGGTACTTCGAGAAGATCGGGCTCTGTTCGGGCGACTCGACGTCCGACTCGATGGACATCAGGCCTTCCTTGCGCACCTTCGCCAGGATGTCGTAGAGCAACGAGAGCAGTTCGATGTACAGGCCCTTGGTGAACTTGGATCCCTTGAAGACCGTCGGCAGGGCGCCGGTCGTGGCCTTGATCACCTTGCCCGAGTTGGCGACGACGAAGGCACCCAGCGCGGCGCCGCCGATCATCAGCACTTCGAGGGGTTGCACGAGGGAGCCCACGTGGCCTCCGGCCATGACGAAGCCGCCGATCACGGAGCCCAGGATGAGGATGTAGCCGACGATTACGGTCATGTCATGCAAGTCCGGAGAGGGGTCGGGGCGCGAGGGTCGGATGACGGCCGGATGGTCTCCAGCGCGTCCGCTCTCCGTGCCGCCGCTCCGAGACTTATCGGATGCCGCGTGGGTTGACTTTAGGTGGGCCGCCCTCCGCGGGACCACGCATTCCCTAGGAGAACCGGGCGCCGGCGATCCGCCCGGCATGGTCGGAGCAGTCCCCGCCCGTGGGGAGACGGCACAGGCACCGCGTGAGAGAATCGGGCCGCGCGCCCATGGCGAAACTGGTAGACGCAAGGGACTTGAGAAAACTGAGCACCGGGCAGCGAAAGCGCCCGCGTGAATGGCGTCAAATTCAGCGAACCCCCTGCCTTCGGGCGAGGCAACGCTGAGCGAAGCCCCGGTCCAACGGGGAACGTGCAGAGACTTGACGGCGCCGGCCTAACGCCTCGCGGCCATGGTCAAGACAAAGTCCAGACCACGAACATCCTCCCGGGAGCCCGCCATCGGCGCCCGGATCGATGGCGGCGAAAGCCGAAGTGGCAGGAAAATCCCTCGACTTCGGTCGTGCCGGTTCGATCCCGGCTGGGCGCACCATCTCCCGGTCCCCTCGTCCCCCTGGTCGCGGCAGGACGCCGACGTCAGTCGGCGAACCGCGGCGCCCGCTTCTCCCGGCCTGCGAGCAGGGCCTCCTCGAGATCGTCCGATACGAGCATCGACGCGTTCCACGTCGCCACGTAGTCGAGCGCGTCGGCCACGGTGTGATCCCGCGCGTAGGTGATCATCTGCTTGCACCCCCGCAGCGCGAGGGGTGACTTCGCCGCCATGGATCGTGCGAAGTCCTGCACCCCTGCACGAAGCGAATCCGCGTCGTCGTAGCACCGGTTCACGAGGCGGATCCCTGCCGCTTCCCTGCCTTGCACCGTGCGACCCGTGTAGGCCAGTTCCCGCGCCATGCCCTCACCGATCAAACCGGGAAGCCGCTGGAGCGTGCCGACATCGGCCGTGAGACCCACGTCGATCTCGCGGATCGCGAACCACGCACCATCGCAGCAGTACCGCATGTCGCAAGCGGTCACCAGATCGACACCGCCGCCGATGCATGCGCCGTGGATCGCCGCGAGCACCGGTTTCCTGCAGCGCTCCACCGCGGTGATCGTGGCTTGGAGCTGAAGGATGTCGCGGCGGAGCTGCTCGCGGGCGCGTCCCGCGCATCCCGTCGCCACCGCGTGGCGCAATTCGTCGAGCATCGCGAGGTCGATCCCCGCCGTGAAGAGCTTGCCGTGCGCCGCGAGGACGGCAACGCGGATCGCGGGGGTGTCGTCCGCCCACTGCATTGCCGTCCGCAGTTCGTCCCACATGGTGCGATTCATCGCGTTCGCCTTGTCGGGTCGATTCAGGGCGATGGTCGCGACCGCGCCATCCAGGCGGACATCGAGCGTTTCGAAATGCATGCGCAGCGCTCCTATCGGAAAGACGCCGATTATGCGCGAGCGCACCGACCTGCAGCCCGACGACTGCAGCGGCGATTCGAATCGGGGCATCGCTCGGTGCACGGCAGCCCAAGGTGGTGCATCCGCCCGAAGGTGCGCACGGAAACGGACGCCGCCCTGCATGGCGCGCACCGCACGGGCGACCGCTCGTTTCCCTCGGGAAACACTCCTGTCCCGCGTGCGTCTGCCTGCAGATCCTCCGCATGGCATGCCGTGTGCGAAACGGACCATGCCGCGGAGAGTGCCCTCCATGTGGGATGACATCACCAGGCGGCTCGGCGTGGGGCCCTCTCCATGCGGACGTGTTCATCGAACATCCACGGACTCGAAGCGCCTCGCATGCACTTCTTCTGGAAGCGATTGCTCGGCACCATCCCCAGCCTCATCGGCGTGGTGCTGGTGACCTTTCTCCTGTCGCACGCGCTGCCCGGTGATCCGGCGGCCTACTTCGCAGGCCCCGCGGCCAACGCGACCTCCATCGCGGAAGTCCGCGCGAAGCTCGGTCTCGACCGGAGCCTCCCCGTGCAGTTTCTCCACTACGCGGACGATCTCCGCCAGGGCAACCTCGGCAACTCCCTCACGACGGGCCAGCCCGTTCTTTCCGATCTGATCGAGCGTCTTCCCGCGTCGATCGAACTCACCTTCTTCGCGCTGGCGTTCGCCGTCGTCGCGGCGCTCCCGCTGGGTGTCTGGGCGGCCACACGGCCCGACTCCATCGTCGACCATTCCTGCCGCGCACTCGTGAGCATCGGCGCCGCCTTCCCGACGTTCTTCATCGGGCTGCTCTTCGTGTACCTCTTCTACTTCCTGTTCGACATCGCTCCGCAGCCCCTCGGGCGCCTCAACGAGATCCTCTACACCGCCCCGCCGCGCATCACCGGCGCGTACACGATCGACAGCATTCTCGCCGGTGAATGGGGCGTGTTGCGGGCGTCCCTGGCGCAGCTGATCCTGCCCTCGGTGTCGCTCGGCATGTTCGCCCTCGCACCGATCGCGCGGATCACGCGCGCCGCCATGCTCCAGGCGCTCGGCAGCGACTTCATCCGAACCGCGCGGGCGAGCGGACTGCCGACGCGGAAGATCCTCATCAACTACGCGTTCCGCAACGCGCTGCTGCCGGTGACGAACGTCCTCGGCATGGTGTTCTCGTTCCTGCTCGGCGGCAGCGTCCTCATCGAACAGGTGTACGGATGGCAGGGTGTCGGTGCCTACGCCGTGACCGCTGTGATCTCGTCCGACTACGCCGCGGTCCAGGGCTTCGTGCTCACGATGGCGTTCCTCTACGTGATGCTCAATCTCGTGATCGACCTGCTCGCCACCGCGATCGACCCCCGCGTGCGGTTCGAGTCCTGACGTGCGGTCATGAACACGCTCGCAAGAAACGCGGCCCACGCCTTCGGCGAGAACCGGCTCACGCTGGTCGCGGTGGTCATCCTCGCGTTGCTGGTGCTGTGCGCGATCTTCGGGCCCAGCCTCGCCCCTTACGACCCGCTGATGACCGACGGTGCCGCGCGTCTGGTGCCCCCGTCGGCGGCGCATCCGTTCGGCACCGATGCGCTGGGGCGCGACATCCTGAGTCGGGTCATCGTGGCCGCCCGCCTCGATCTGGGCATGGCAGTCGCGGCCGCACTGCTCTCGTTCGTCGGCGGCCTGGCGCTCGGTGCGATCGCCGGCTATTTCGGCGGCTGGCCCGACCGCATCATCAGCCGCGTGATGGACACCATCATGGCCTTCCCGCTCTTCGTGCTCGCGATGGGCATCGTCGCGGCCCTCGGCAACAGCGTGCTGAACGTCATCGTCGCCACGGTGATCATCAACCTCCCCTTCTACTGCCGGTTCGCGCGCTCCGAGGTGAACGTGCGCCGCGAGATGGGCTACGTCGAGGCGGCCCGCATGGGCGGCAACACGGCGCTGCCGGTGCTGGTCACGTACATCGTCCCGAACATCCTGCCGCCGATGATGGTGCAGGTCTCCCTCAACATGGGCTGGGCGATCCTCAACGCAGCCGGCCTGTCCTTCATCGGTCTCGGCGTGCGGCCGCCCACCCCCGAGTGGGGAATCATGGTCTCCGAGGGCGCGAGCTTCATCATCTCGGGCGAGTGGTGGACGTTCGTGTTTCCGGGTGCCGCGCTCGTGCTCGCTGTCTTCTGCTTCAACCTGCTGGGGGACGGTCTGCGGGATCTGCTCGACCCGAAGAGGCGCACATGAGCGCGCTGCTCGCCATCGAGGAGCTCTCCCTCGTGTTCCGTACGCGTCACGGCACGGTCCGGGCACTCGAGGACGTCTCGCTCACGGTCGACCGCGGCGAGATCGTCGGCGTCGTGGGCGAGAGCGGTTCGGGAAAGTCGGTGATGGCCTACGCAGCCCTTGGCCTCCAGGATGCCGCGGCGCAGGTGCTGGGCGGTCGCATTCTCTTCGGTGGTCTCGACATGCTGAACGCCGCCCCGGATGTGCTGGCAGCGACGCGAGGGCGCGAGGTGGCCATGATCTTCCAGAGCCCGCGCACCGCGTTGAATCCCATCCGCAAGGTGGGCCAGCAGATCGCCGATGTGCTGCTGGAGCACACCACCTTCCGGGGTGCCGCGCTGCGCGCGCAGGTGATCGAGGCGCTGTCGCGGGTCCGCATCCCCGACCCCGAGCGTCGCGCCGAGGCTTATCCGTTCGAGCTCTCCGGCGGCATGTGCCAGCGCGTGATGATCGCCATGGCGCTGGCCTGCTCACCCGCACTGCTCATCGCCGACGAGCCGACCACCGGTCTCGACGTCACCACCCAGGCGGTGATCATGGACCTCGTGCGCGAGATGAGTCGCACCTCCCGCATGTCGACGCTGCTCATCACGCACGATCTCGGTCTCGCCGGCGAATACTGCGATCGGATCGCGGTGATGCACGCGGGGCACATCGTCGAGATCGCCCCGACGGTCGAGCTCCTCGCCCGGCCGGCGCACCCCTACACGCGGCAGCTGCTGGCATCGACGCCGACGCCGCGCACGACCATCGCGGATCTCGTCTCCATCCCGGGCCAGTTGCCCGATCTCCGCCAGGAGCTGCCGGCCTGCCGCTTCAGTGCCCGCTGCGAGCGGCACATTCCGCTGTGCGACGAGCGCCCGCTTCCCTGGACCGTGGTTGCCCCCGGGCATGCGGTGCGGTGCAGGGTACCCCTATGAACACACCCCGACTCGAAGCGAGACATCTCACCAAACGCTACCCGGTGGGTGGCCGCAAGGGCTCACTGCTGCACGCCGTCGACGACGTCGATCTCGTCATCCAGCCGGGCGAATGCGTCGGTCTCGTGGGTGAGTCCGGCTGCGGCAAGTCCACGCTCGCCCGGCTTCTCGCGCGGCTCATCGATCCGAGCGAAGGCACGATCCATCTCGACGGACACGACACGACCGCCCTGTCGCAGGCGGCGTTCGTGAAGTCCCCCGACCGGGCCCGCATCCAGGTCGTCTTCCAGGATCCGACGGAAAGCCTGAACCCGTCGTTCCGCGTGTACCGCTCGATTTCCGATCCGATCACCAGGCTGCTCGGCGTGGAAGACACCGGTGAGCTCTTCGACCGCGTCCACCGCGCGGCCGATCTCGTGGGCCTGCCGCGGGAGCTGATCCAGCGGTATCCGCATCAGCTCTCGGGCGGGCAGCGTGCACGCGTGGGCATCGCGCGCGCGATCGCGGTCGAGCCGTCGCTGCTCATCCTCGACGAGCCCACGTCGGCGCTCGACGTGTCGGTGCAGGCGGTGATCCTCCGCCTGCTCGCCGATTTGCGCGAGCGCCTGGGCATGAGCTACCTGTTCGTATCGCACGACCTGAACGTCGTGCGGCTGCTCTGCACGCGCATCGTCGTGATGTACCTCGGCCGTGTCGTCGAGGTCGCGCCGACGGAGCAGCTCTTCACGGCGCCTCGGCATCCGTACACGCAGGCACTCGTGGCCGCGATACCCGACCCGGCGCGCCGCGACGAGCAGCGCCCGCGCCTCGATGGAAGTCCCCGCAGCCCCATCGATCCGGATCCGAACACCTGCCGCTTCCACGGCCGGTGCCCCATCGGCGCGGAGCGCTGCACCCAGGAGGCCCCCGTGCTGAGGACCATGGGCGACGACCACGTCGCCGCCTGCCATTTCGCTTGACCGAGGAGACCGGAAACGATGAGCACAGACAACGAGATCTGCCGGATGGACGCCGTCAGCCTCGCCGCGAAGGTGCGCAGCAAGGCGCTGTCCGCGAAGGAGGTCACCGAGGCCGTCCTGCGCCGCATGGATGTCCTCGAGCCGCACCTGCACGCCTTCTGCACGCCCACGCCCGAGGTGGCACGAGCCGCCGCGAAGGCGGTCGATGCGAAGATCGCCGCCGGCGAGGACCCCGGCCCGCTGGCAGGCGTCCCGATCGGCATCAAGGATCTCGTCGCGACGAAGGACATCCTCACGGTGATGGGGTCACCTCTTTACAAGGACTTCGTGCCCGACGAGGACGACATCTGCGTCGAGCGCCTGAAGGCCGCCGGCGCCGTGATCATCGGCAAGACCAACGTGCCTGAATTCGGCTACAGCGGCGTCGGGCACAACCCGGTCTTCGAGACCACGCGCAATCCGTGGAACACGGCACTCACGCCCGGCGGGTCCAGCGCCGGATCGGGAGCGTCGGTGGCGGCAGGCGTCGCGCCGTTCGCGATCGGCAGCGACGGCGGCGGCTCGGTGCGCATCCCGGCCGCGCACTGCGGCCTCTTCGGCATGAAAGCCTCGATGGGACGCGTCGCCCTCTATCCCGGCTGCCGCGACGAGCGGTATCCGGGCGTGTCGAGCTGGGAGTCCCTGGAGCACATCGGCCCGATGAGCCGAACCGTGGCCGATTCGGCGCTGATGCTCAGCGTGATCACCGGCCCCGATCCGCGGGACCGCTACTCCATCCCGGCCGCGGATTTCGACTACATGGCCGCGACGAAGGAGAGCATCCGCGGCCTGCGGATCGCCTACAGCGAGGACTGGGGCTACGCCGCCGTCGATCCGGAAGTACGACGCGTGGTGTCGGAAGCGGTGAGCGTCTTCGAGAAGGAACTCGGATGCACCGTCGAGCGCGCGAACCCCGGATGGGAGGACGCCTCGGGGATCTTCTGGGGCCTCGTCGTGGGTGACTCCGACCTGACGGGCATGCGACGGATGATGAAGGGTCACGAGCACGAGATGTCGCCGCACTTGGTGGACCTCCTGCAGCGCTCGTGGACTGCCGAGGAGATCAGCGATGCGCGCATCGGCCGCCAGAAGATCTGCAACATCATGTGGCGCTTCATGGCGAAGTACGACCTGCTGATCACGCCCACGCTCGCCATTCCGCCGTTCCCCGTGGACATCCAGGGCCCCGAACGCATCGAAGGCCGCATGGTGCGCTCCACGTCGTGGCTCGCGTTCACCTATCCGATGAACATGACCGGCCAACCGGCCGCCAGCGTTCCCGCGGGCTTCACCCGCGACGGTCTGCCCGTGGGCATGCAGATCGTCGGGCGCCATCTTGCCGATCGCACGGTCCTCGCGGCCTCCGGCGCCTTCGAACGTGCCCGTCCGTGGGCACACCAGTGGCCGACCCTGCTGGACCAGCTCGGCCTCTGAACACGATGTCCTCGATCCACCTTCCGTTCGTCCTCCCGCAGCCACCGTCCCAGATCCCATGGAGCGCCACATGAACCACAGACACACCCGCCTGGCCGCAGCACTGCTCGCCGCCTTCGCCATGGTCGCCGGCAACGCCGCCGTCGCCCAGGGCGTCCCGAAGGACACGCTCGTCATCGTGTCCGAGATGGGGCCGAACAGCCTCGACACGATGGTGCCGACCGCCAACGACCACAGCCGGATGGTGGTGTGGCAGACGTACGACCGACTCGTGAGCCACGGCAGCAAGGTGCTCGCCGACGGCACGATGTCGTACGACGCCTCGGTCATCGTCCCCGAACTCGCGGAACGTTGGGAGATCAGCGCGGACAAGAAGACCTACACCTTCTACCTCCGCAAGAACGCCACGTTCCACGACGGCACGCCCGTCACCGCGAAGGACGTGAAGTGGTCGTTCGATCGCGCCATCGCCGCCGGCGGCTTCCCGGCCGTGCAGATGGCTGCCGGTTCGCTCGTGAAGCCGGAGCAGTTTACGGTCGTCGACGCTTACACGTTCAAGGCGACCTTCGATCAGCCCAACAAGCTCACGATGCCCGACCTCGCCGTGCCGGTGCCCGTGATCGTGAACTCCGAGCTGGCGAAGAAGCACGCGACGGCCGCCGACCCGTGGGCCCTGGAATGGGTCTCGCGCAACGACGCCGGCGGCGGTGCGTACAAGGTGGAGTCCTGGACGCCCGGTCAGCAGCTCGTCTTCACGCGCTTCGACGCATGGAAGTCGGGCGCGATGCCGAAGCTGAAGAAGGTGGTCTACAAGCAGATCGCTTCGCCCGGCACCCGCCGCGCACTGATCGAGAAGGGCGACGTCGACATGTCGGTCGGCCTGCCGCCGAAGGACTACGCGGAACTGGCGAAGACCGGGAAGGTGAAGGTCATCGGCGTACCGGTGCAGAACGACCTCGTGTTCCTCGACATGAACGTGAAGATGCCGCCCTTCGACAATCCGAAGGTGCGCGAAGCGATCTCGTACGCGATTCCCTACAAGGAGATCCTCGCCACGGCGCTGTACGGTCGGGCCGTCCCAATGTTCGATGGCGATGCTTCCAAGCCCTACGATCCGACGTGGCCCGTCCCGATCAAGCACGGCACCGATCTCGCGAAGGCGAAGGCGCTACTCGCCGAAGCGGGTTTCCCGAATGGCTTCAAGACGACGCTCTCCTTCGACCTGAGCGAAGCGACCGTCCGTGAACCCACGGCGGTGCTGATCCAAGAATCCCTGAAGAAGATCGGCGTGGAGATCACGATCGAGAAGGTTCCGGGTTCCAACTGGTTCGCGCAGATGGCGTCCAAGTCGATGCCCTTCGTGATCGCCGAGTTCTACGGCTGGCTCGACTACCCCGAGTACCACTTCTTCTGGACCTTCCACGGGGGCAACAACTCGGTGTTCAACACGGCCAACTACGTGAACCCGACGCTGGACAAATGGATCGACTCGGCGCGTTTCGCGACGAACGACAAGGTCTACAAGGACAGCCTGCAGAACATGGTCAACATCGTGATGACCGAGGTCCCGCGCATCCCGCTGTATCGCAAGTTCGCCGACTACGCGGTACAGCCCAACGTGAAGGGCTTCGAGTACTGGTTCCACACGCATCCCGACTTCCGCAAGATGTACAAGGACTGACCGCTGCGCCGAAGCCCCGTGCGGATCGGGGCTTCGGTCCACGGATGCGTCGTGCGCGGTGCATCCGTGGACCTTCGCGTGCATTGCAATCCCGCGGACTTCGCTCCGCCGGATCACCCCGCCACATCGGACTCACATCGGGAGGCTCCATGCATGATCGACTGGGCGCATTCGTACCGAACGTCGACATCGTCCTGCCGGGCGCGACGTCCGGTCCGCTCGCCGGACTCACGTTCGCCGCCAAGGATCTCTTCGACGTGCGCGGAACGATCACCGGTTCCGGCAATCCGGACTGGGAGCGCACGCACGCGCCGGCGGCCCAGTCGGCATGGGTGGTGGATCGCCTGCTGGCGGCTGGGGCGTCACTGGTGGGCAAGACGATCACGGACGAGATCTCGCTCGGGCTTCTCGGCATCAACCGATTCCACGGCACGCCGCTGAACCCTGCGGCTCCGGACAGGGTTCCTGGCGGATCGTCGAGCGGATCCGCCTCGGCGGTGGCCGGGAACCTTGTCGACCTCGCCCTCGGGACGGACTCCGGCGGGTCGGTCCGCACGCCCGCCAGCTTCACCGGCATCCACGGACTGCGACCCACCCATGGCCGCATCCCCGTCGACGGCATGGCGACCCAGTCTCCGTCGTTCGACACCGCCGGCTTCTTCGCCCGCGATGCCGAAACGTTCGCCAAGGTCGGCGAGGCGCTTCTTGGCGCGCCCGTCGGCGATGCACTCCCGGACGAGGTGTTGATCGCCACCGACACCTTCGCGATCGCCGATGCGCCGGTCCGTGAGGCGCTGCAGTCGGTCCTCGCGCGCATCACCGCGGTCATGCCTCGTGCGAGCGAGATGGTGCTGGCCAGGGAAGGCATCGCCGTGTGGTCCGCGAACCAGCGCACGCTGCAGAGTTACGAGTTCGGACGCACGTTCGCGGAATGGATCGACGCCACGAACCCGTGCTTCTCCTTCGAAGTCGCAGGCGCCCTCGCCAACGCAGCGCGCATCACCGAGGAGGATGTCGCCGGCCCACGCGCTTTCCGCACCGACGTCCGATCCCGCGTGGATGCGCTGCTCGACGGGCGACGGGTGCTCTGTCTGCCGACGTCACCGATCCTGCCGATCCGCCGCGATGCGCGACTCTCCGAAATGCGCGAGGCGGTGTCCCGGATCATCGACCTCACGTGCATCGCCGGCCTCACGGGGCTTCCCCAGGTGAACCTGCCGCTCGGCAACTTCGAGGGCATCCCGGTCGGGCTGTCGCTCATCGGATGGCGTGGCGCCGACACCACGCTGCTCGCCGTCGCGAAAGCGATGGAAAGCGCACGATGAGCGCGGACGTCCGCTCCACCAGCATCCTCACCTTGACCGGCGCTCGCCGCGTGCTGGATGCCGCCATCGATCACGCCGGGACCATCGGGCAGCCCATGTGCATCGCCGTCGTCGACGCCGGTGGCAACCTCCTCGCGTTCGCGCGCATGGACGGCTCCAAGGCCATGAGCGTGACGTCGTCCACCAACAAGGCCCGCACCGCCGCGCTGTCGGGCGAACCGACCGGCGGCGCCCACGCGGACGTCGAGATGCAGATCGCGCTGGCCCACGAGTGCCGGTGGACGAATCTGATCGGCGGGCTGCCGATCCGGGTCGACGGATGCGTGGTCGGCGCGGTGGCGGCCGGCTCGGGCAGCGGTTCGCAGGATCTCGCCGTCGCTCGCGCCGGAGCAGCGGCCATCGCCGGCGCCGACATGTACGACTCGTTCGTCCCGATGGGGGCGGAAGACACCGGCATCATTCGCGGCACCTCACCGGCGCAGTCCGCCCGCTGACGGCCTGCACCGCCTTCTCACTTCCGACATCGAGACCTGCATGTCCTGGGACGAACTGACCGGCAGCCTGGATTTCTCCACGCTTCGCACACACTACGCCGACGGAACGCTGCGCCCGGCGGATGTGATCCGCGCCGTGTACCGCCGCATCGCTGCCCGGGGCGATGACCACGTCTGGATCCACCTCGTCCCGGAGGACGAAGCGCTGGCGCGCGCAGCCGCAGTGGAAGCGACGTCGGATCGGTCGGCTGCGCTGTACGGCCTGCCGTGCGGGATCAAGGACAACATCGATGTCCCCGGCCTGCCGTCGACCAACGCCTTCCCGCCCTCGCGGCGCATCGCCGGGTCGACGGGTCCGGCAGTGCAGCGCCTTCTGGACGCGGGCGCCATCGTGATCGGCAAGACCAACATGGACCAGTTCGGCGTCGGCCTCGTGGGCGTCCGGACACCCTACGGCGTCGCGCGCAATGCCTTCGACGCGGCGTTCGTGCCGGGCGGCTCGAGCGCCGGGTCCGGCGTCGCCGTCGGCGCGGGCCTCGTGTCGTTCGCGCTCGGCAACGACGCCGCTGGTTCGGGACGGGTCCCCGCGGCATTCAACAACGTGGTGGGGATCAAGCCCACGCCGGGCCTCGTCAGCAACACGGCCGTGGTGGGCGGGGGCACGGCGAAGACGCTGGAGACGATCTCCGTCTTCGCGCTCACCACCGATGACGGCATGCACGTGCTTCGGCAGATTGCCGGCTACGACCCCGACGATCTCTTCTCGAAGTCCGAGGCGCGCTTCTGCGACCTTGCACCTCGCCCCGCGCCTGCACGTTTCCGTTTCGCGGTGCCGCGCCCCCGGGATCTCCTGTTCTTCGGCGACCACGACGCGGCCCGGCTGTACGAGGCCGCCATCGCCCGTCTGGGGAGCATCGGCGGCACCGCGGTCGAGGTGGACTACGGTGTCTTCATGGAGACCCAGCGCCTGCTGTACGAAGCGCCCTTCCTCGCGGAACGCTCCGCGTCGGTCGCACCGATCATCCAGGGGCACGAGCATGCGCTTCATCCGGCCACCCGCACCATCCTGGAAAGCGCCGGTGAATGGACGGCCGTGGAGACGTACCGCGCCATCCACCGTCTCGCCGAACTCACACGGGACGCGCGGCGCCTGCTCGTGGACGTCGATGCATTCGTCGTCCCCTCGACCCCGACGATCTATCGGATCGCCGAGGTCGAGGCCGAGCCGATCCTGCTGAACGCGCGTCTCGGCACGTACACCAACTTCGTCAACCTGATGGGAATGTGCGGCATCGCCACGCCGTCAGGCTTCCGTGGCGACGGACTGCCGCAGGGAATCACGGTACTGGGGATGCCTTTTCAGGAAACGCGGGTGGCGGCGATCTCTGCAGCGCATCATCGCGCGCTCGGTGGAAGATTGGGCGCCACTGGTGCAGCCGTGCGGTGAAGGAACTACTGCTGTTGCTCACGACCGACCAGGACTTCACGCGCGCTGCGGCCCACTGTGCCTTGAAGTTGTGGCGGTAGGCTTTCGACGTTCGCCTCGGGCGAACCTGCCTCGCATCCGTGCAGACCAGTCGGGGCACCGGCAAGCCGCCTTCGACCGGTGTTCCGCGGCGGATCGGCAAATGCAGGCTCTCTTGGAAGCAGAGGATTTCCGTCCAGGATTCACGCCATGCCCCGGAGGTGGCCCGCGACCGCATGAAGTGACGCGTCAACCGCCGGCAGAGCGGAGATATGATCAGCCATCGCTGCTCCACCCTTGGGCCCACGGCCGGCAACCTGCGGCACGATGAAGTTGTGACGCCGAAGGGAGCGCCGACGCACCGTGCGCGAGAAGAGGACGAGCCAGGATGAAGACCAGAGCGCAGTCGACATCGGAGCGTGGCCCGGCGGCCGAGCGTCCTTCCGGGATCGACCGGACGCACGAGGGCATCCGGGAGCCTTCGTCGCAGGAGCCCTCGCCATTGGTCGCGGGCGGCATCATGACGGGATCACCGCCCCGCCCTTCACCACCTCGCGATGGCCGATTCGCGGCCCTCCAGGCGATGGCCGACGGCAGCCCGCGCGTGCGCCGGGCGCGCGCCTTCCAGGCCACCAGCGATCGCCGCATGGCGCCGCTGCAGGGCCGATTCGAACTGGCCCCCGCCCGCCGCCACGAGAAGGAAACGCCCGGGGGGGAACAGGACACGCCGCCCCGGCCAGGTGAGGAAGAGGCCGCGGAGCAGGTGGTCGGGTCCGTGCTGACCGCGCTGCGGCTGCACCGCGAATGGCTCGTGGCGCAGGACGCCGCCGCCGCCGCGGTACTGACCGACCACCGACTCGGCCTGACTGTCGCGAAGATGTACGTCGCCGCCACCGATCACGGCCGCATCGACCTCGACAACGAGATGCTGCTGCTGCAGTTCTACTACCGCCTCAAACTGGAACTGGGCGGCGGCAATCAGGTGACCGAGGAGCACGAGACCGCCGAGAAGGAGACCAGGGCCTCGCAGGATGCGTGGACGCTGTATCGGAAGACCGTCGCGGCGGAGGCCGGGGTGGACCCGGAGCGCGTGTACCGCACCGTGTTGATCGGCCGCGGCGCCAGCGCCGCCTATGTCGTCGCGAACGGCGGCGTGCCGCTCGACGAGAGCACCCTCGTCATCGGCGAGGAGCAGCCCTGGCGCGGTGAACGCGGCAAGGACGGGGTGATCAACCACCCGCACGGCATGATCGATCCCGAACACGGCGACGGCGACATCCTCGACGACGGACTCGCGAGCCGACAGGAGTTCTCCAACCGGGTGGATGCGATCTTCAAGCGACTGGCGCAACCACCGCTGAACGCGAAGGTCACCTCCGTGAAGAAGGAAGGCAGCGGCGCCGCGGCGCGTTACCGCATCATCGCCGGAAACCACCTCGTGGTCGCCCAGCGCGTGATCGCCGCAGTGGGTATCGGCAAGCACGCCAAGCCCGAGGGACTGCCCAAGCAACTGGACGAGTACAAGACCACGGGCGAGGTGCCGCGCATCATGGACATGGACGTGTTCCAGGTGGCCGTGGCCGAGGGGCGGCTGACACCGGCCGATGCGCCCAACGGCGTGATCGTGGTCGGCCCGAATGCCGCCATCGACGTGATGTCCACCAGCCTGCGCAAGTCGTTCAAGCCGCTTTTCTGGCTCACCGGCGTGCAGAAGGACCCGTTCTTCCTCGACGGCACGGACAACGAGTTCGTGAAGAAGACCTACGGCGCCGCGAAGGATCGTCCCGAAGGGCAGCACAACGGCAAGGATGTGCGCTTCCGGGACGGCGACTTCAGCATCATCCAGGGCGACCTGCTGAATGCGCAGGCGAACGCGGAGGGCGTGGAGGTCGAGTACGGCAAGCGCGCGGACAAGCGCGCCAAGCCGGAGGTTCCGCAGGAGCAGTACGGCAAGCAGGCGGGTTCCATCCTGGTCTACGGCACCGGTCCGGACGTGGGCGGGCTGCTCGAGACGTTCAAGGACATCCGCAAGGAGGCCGACGTGGAGCCCGTGTACGACACCGGCCTGCACTTCACGGCGCGCAACACGGATGACCGGATCTCGATCGAGGAAGCGATCCGGAAGGCCACCGGCAGCAAGGCCGAAACCGTCCTTCAGGCCGTTGTGCAGATCCTCGGCGATCTCGAGCCGATCGATCGAGGCGTGCTGCACGAGCCGATGCCGTCCACGCTGCCCGGCGTGATCGGCCTCAAGGCCACGAAGACCGACGAGGCGGATCCGACCTCTCTGGAATTCACCAGCGGCGCAGCATTCCGGCTCGCGCAGCATTCGAGTCTGAAGCCCCGCTACCAGTACCTCTCGAAACAGTTCGCCGCGGTGGTCGGCACCGACCTGGCATCCCTCGACCGGAAGACGGAGGCGCTCGCGAAGCAGGCGAACTTCGAAGAGGCCGTGGAGCATGCCGAGGCGGCGAGGAGCGGCTTGTACAAGCTCGCGGTCGAGGGCAAGGCGCTGGCGGAGTCGCTGGAAGGCGGGAAGTCGGCGGAGGTCCTCGACAAGCTGCGCGACCTCCTCGGTCTGCGCGAGGACATCGAGGGCGCGATCCGGCGGATGCAGTTCGCCATCGCGCATCAGGCGCAGCAACGCAACGCCCCCGCCGAGGCGGCGGAACTCGACCGCGGCGTGACCGGCCTGCGCAACTGGATGCACCAGCTCTTCGAGCAGATGGACGAGTTCCGGCACGCCGTCGAGAACGACCGCTACGGCAATCTCGCTTCGACGCACATGGGCGGCGCGCCGCTCTCGCTGCCGCAGAACGTGGTGCTGAGCGACCAGCTCACCACTTCCCGAGCCACGGTCGAGGCGCGGCAGGAGCAGGTGCCGCAGACCATCGCAGAAGGCGTCGACTTCATCACGCGCGACCACACCGTGATCGCCGCGCACATCGCCAGCGCCTTTCCGTCGATTCCCGCCGCCCTCGCCGATCACGTCACCATGAAGATCGTCCACGATCGACGCCACCTGCCGCTCGACAAGGCGCCGCTGCCGCGGCCGAACGAGGAACTCGGCCCGAACAACACCTTCAATCTGAACCAGCAGCGCGAGTTCCAGGGCGAGTGGTCGGAACGGCTCGGGCGCCTCGCCCGCCTGTTTCCCGAACGGTGAACGCGGCGCGGGTGGAGCCAAAGCCCCGCCACCGCCCCGGCAACCAATGCCATTCGTGGACCTTGTTGCGAGCCGGCTGGGAAAGCGCACACAGTGAGCGCGCCTGCCCGGGCGCGAATCCGTTGCGCACCGCACCGGGGATCGGAAAGTTGAACGCGTCCCCGCCAGACGCCAAAAGTCGAGCGAACGTCTGTGCGGTTGTCCGCGAGTAGTGCTTCAACACTCCTCCCAGTCGCACGCACTGCATTCCTCGTCCTTCGCGTTCAGAATCCCGCCCGGCACTCCGGATGAGACAGGGCTCTAGTCCCCGATGATCGCGTTCTCCATGATCGTGAGCGACATACTCGCCAACCGGGCACCGGAATGACGCCTGTCCACGAAGGTTGGGCAACACCATTCGCAGGGCTGGGTCCCGCAACCGTCGGCGCATCAGCCCTAGCCGTTCATTCGGAGAAACGGGCCGCGATCGCCTATTCTGAATTCGAATTGCATGGGTGGAAGAGTTCCAGACACTGACCTTTCACGGTTCCATCGTCTACACGGCTGAAGCACACTGCGATCTTCAACCCAGGGCCTTTTCGCAATATGGACAACCGCGGGCGTCCATAGTGTGAAAAGACCCTAGGCAATAGCTACACGCAATCGTGGCGTGACCAAGTACACCTGACCTCCTCTCATCCAGAGGACAATCGATCACGGAGAATGCCCATGTCCTGGTTCCGCCGCCTCTTCGGCGCTTCCAAGCCCGAGACGTCCGCGCTTCGCATGAACGCCATCCGGGAAGCCATCAGCGCTGATGGAGACCAGACCGGTGTGCTCGAACCGCTGTTGAAGCAACCAGTCGATCTGAACACCCACCAGGGAGACACCGTGTTTCCGATCCTGCTGGTCGGCGAGGGCATGATGATGATCAACCACGGCACGTTCCCGCTGATTCTCGCGGCCATGCTGCACAAGCCGGATCGAGCACGTTTGCTCGTGAAGCACGGCGCGCGCTTGGACGTCAGGTGCGCGTATGGTCGAACACCCCTCCACTGGGCAATTCTGGGCGACCCGGATTCGAGGTTGCTCAACAACCACGAAGTGCTGTGCAAGGAAGCGGCTGCCAACAAAATGCCGCAACCACTCATCGGCGAAATCGGCAGTGACGACCAAGCGGCATCGCTCCAGACGACGCGCATCTTGCTGGAACACGGCGCCGATCCGAATGCGGCGGACGGGCTGGGGCAGACCCCGCTGCAACGGGCATGCTCGGTGGGTGGCAAGGTCGAACACCTGAGACTGTTGCTGCAGCGGGGCGCCGACGTGAACGCCGCAACACCGACGGGCTCCACCCCTCTGATGACGGCCACCACCCTCGGCCTTCAGGACACGGTGGCCGCCTTGCTGGAACTCGGCGCAGACCCCAACCGCGCAGACAAACGCGGTTCGACCCCGCTTCACTGGGCATGCGCCAGGGCGTCCGCCTCGATCGCTCGCCGACTGCTTGCGGCCCATGCCGACCCGGACACGAAGGACAACGAGGGCTACACGCCTCTCGCCCTCGCGACCGCACTTCAGGACAAGGACCTGCTGATGGCGCTGCGCGACGCGGGCGCTAACGAGATGCCATCGGCCGGATCCGTCCAGACCGATCCCTCGGTGGAATCGCCACCAGACCTCGACCCGCCCAATGCCTTGATCCTGGCCGCCGCCCATGGCGATCTGCGTGCAGTCCAGCGCTTGCTGGTGCGTGGCCAGGTGTCGCTGGAGGCGACGACCGAGGACGGATGGACCGCGCTGCATGAGGCGGTGGCGTACGGACCGGAAATGACCCGCCTTCTGCTCGAGGCCGGCGCGAATCCGAACGCGTCCAGCGAAGGTGGCTATACGCCGCTGCATCGCGCCGCGGCCAAGGGTCAGACGGAAGTCGTGAAGCTGCTGGTGGAACACGGGGCCGATGTTTCCGCCGAGGACGTCAGCGGCAATACGCTTGTGAAGTTTGCCGAGACCTCGGGGCATCCGCAGACCATCGCCGCCGTCGCTGAGCTCAGCAGGAACGCAGTCCCACACAAAGTCACCGCCGAAGACATGGACCGATCGATGGCCTACCTGGAGAAGAGCATCGCCAAGGCTCCCGAGCGGATCCGCCGTGCGAGGGAAGCAGGCCTCAATCTCTCGTCGGGCGGCGACGGCAGTTCGCCCGAGCATGCCATCGTGGTCCATGCAGCCGATGTCGGCTGGGGGATCACTTTCGTCTACCAGTATCTCGACGAGAAGTTCGGCCCGCGCTGGACGAAGCATGCCGAGGCTGCCGGCGTCCCCTTCGAAAGCGGCTGGAATCTGGTGAAGGCGATTTCGGTGGTCTCGGGGGATCGGCATCTGAACTGCATGGAGTTCGCCCTGCCCGATGGCCGACAAGACAAGATGTACTTTGATGTCACGGAGTGGAACAGCCTCGACGCCTCGGTGCTCTTGCTGTCACTGCACGCCTTCATGAATCGACCTCCGCGCTCGGTCGATGCAATGCCGAGCGCTGACGGAGGATGATCAGCCTGCTGGCCACCCCGTGGCAATGAATCGCCTCGAGCTCCACGCAGAGCCACAGGCGCCGGTCGGAGCGGTCGATGGGCCTGCGGAATGCTGCTTGCGAGGCGTCGTTGCCGATTGATGGCATTGTCTCGCTCGCGCTATCATTGCCATCTAATCATGGAGGATCGCCATCATGGCCGCCGTCACCATTCGCAACCTCCCGGAGGAAACGCACCGCGCCCTGAAGGTCCGCGCTGCCCAGCACAATCGAAGCACCGAGGCGGAGATGCGCACCATTCTGGAGGATGCCGTTAGACCGGCCGGGCGGCTGCGCATGGGCACGATGCTCGCCGACATGAGCCGGAAGATCGGGCTCACGAACGCCGACGTCGAAGCCCTTGGCCAAACCCGCGACAGGACGCCCGCCGAGCCGGTCAGCTTCTGATGATTCTGCTCGACACCAACGTCGTCTCCGAGGCGATGAAGCCAGATCCGGATCCGGCGGTCCGGGATTGGCTCGACGAACAAGCGGCGGAGACGCTCTTCCTCTGCACCGTCACGATCGCCGAACTGATGTTCGGCATCGCTGCGCTGCCCAGGGGCAAGCGCAAGGACAGATTGACGACTGCGCTCAACGGCGTGCTGAAGATGTTCGCCGATCGGATTCTGCCGTTCGATACCGATGCGGCGCGCCGCTATGCCCATTTGGCCGTCAACGCGCGTGCGGCTGGAAGAGGATTTCCGACGCCCGACGGCTATATGGCCGCGATCGCCGCTTCGCATGGGTTCGCTGTGGCGACCCGTGACTCGAGTGCGCTTTCGGCCGCGGGCCTCACCGTGATTGACCCCTGGACCTCCGCCAACTGACCGGGTGTGTGAGAAGGCGGGAGCATCGAAGCGTGAGACTCACGGTGTTGGCGCCGACAGATTCTTGACCCAATGGGGGTGCTACCGGCTTGCCACCCGTCCCGACGTCAACGGCCTGCCAGAATTCGCCCGATCACCCCGCCTCCCCGACACCAGCAGCGTACGACGCCGTCTATCTTTTCCTCAGCGGCGGCCATTGCCGTGCTGTGTGGACGAGCGCCAGCAACCAAACGGTGTTGTCATGGACCTCGTAGACGAGGCGATAGCTTTCATGCGGGATCAGCTCACGAGTGCCGGCAATCTTGCCTGGGTGACCAAGATCGGGATGACTCGCAAGCCGTGCCGCTGCGGCGCTGAACAGTTCGTCCATCCGCGCAGCCACGCTCAGGTTCTCTGCCGCGATGTAGAACCAAATGTCGTCGCGGTCGTGTTCGGCTTCGGGCGTCCAGACAACTTTCACGGAGTGCCGTCAGCACTGGCACGACGGGCCGCGAACTCGGCTTCGACATCATCGTTGGAGCGACCGACGCCAGCGTGCATGGACACCCTGCCGGCTTCGACCTTGCCGGCCAAGTAGCTGTCGTAAGCGCGCGCCTTCCTTTGCCGTTCGATGAACTCGCGCATCAGCTCGCGCATCACCTGCGAGGCTGGACGGTGGCTGGCTTCGGCCTCGGCCATGAATTGCTCGCGAAGTTCAGGTTCAAGCTTCATCGTGAAAACGGCTTCTTTGGACATGGCGTCCTCCCGCATCGAATGTACGAACGTAGTATATACGCCGTACTGACGACTGGCGGCACTGACGGGTCTGCGGATTGTTCGGGTTGTGTTCTCGCCGTACAAAAGCGAAGGGACTCTCCAAGACGCTCATCTACCCGAAGCACTGAGTGCCCTCGTCGTGGACCACGACGCCCAGCTTCGCGAACTCTGTTGGCGCCGACAGATTATTGACCCACTTGCGCCGCCCGCAGCTTGACCCAAGCCAGTTCACAGCGTCTGTCCCAGCGGCAACTGCTCAGCAATGCTGCAGGCTGCGTTGAACACCCGGGTCAGTATGGAATCGGCAAAGCCCACTCCAGCGGGTCAAATCTCGGTCGGCATGAACAGCCTGATCCATCCGTGAGGGTGCAGAGCCGCATGGGGCAGCTGCCGCTCGACATCGCCGGAAGAACACCTTCCACGAAGACATAGGGACCCGCTCACGCATCCCGGAACCACCGACGTGAGGGAATCCCGCGTCATGACTACCTGGCGCCCAATGCATTGGGTCTTGACACCATCTGCCTGAGATACGCCAGATGCGTAGTACAGACCGTCGGCAAGTACACGGCCTTATTGATGGTGATAGCCTGCGGCCAATTCGATCCGCATCCGAAGAAAGCTCATGCATGGGAGGACATCACCTTGAAGAAGACGAGGAGTACACGGATGCACCAGAGGGCACGGCTGCTGTCGATGGCCAGTTCTGCCAGGTACCACCTGGTCCTCGCGACCGTTTTGGCAATAGCAGGCAAGCCCGCTTCAGGGATGGACCTCATCTGGGCCGAGGGGGACTACACGACGAAAGGCTTGCCGACAGTCATCGGAACGTTTCCGTGGTCGGATATCGATCTCGACATCACCGGACCTGGAATCAAGAGGCTCGACACCTCGATCTTGAACTATGGACGGATCCATCTGAAAGAAGGGTCCCTCGAGATCCCGCAAGGAAAGGTCCTGACCAATAAGGCAAGTGTGCACATCCGTGAAGGTGCAGGGATTGCAACGTCGTCATCGGGAACGATCAACAACAGCGGGGCACTCGTCTGGGCTTCCCCGTTCCCGGAATCATGGCCCCCACTGCCTAGCCATGTTCCCTATTGGAAGCTCTCTGGCGTCTCTCTTGTCAATACGGGAGTACTGTCGACCAGCGGAATCATTGAGTACACCGGAGACGGCACACTGACCTTCAATGAGGACACCGTGTTCCAGTCGGACTCTTCCGCATGGCCACACAGAGTAGGCATCCACAAGATCAACAAGCCCGGAATCGTGACCTTCGATCTCCCGTACACACGGCCGGGAGAAGGTGTTGTCGAACTGGCGGGCGGGACCTTTGTCTCCACACACCCGTCCGGCTTCACGACTGAGCAGAGGTTTGTTTGGAGTGGAGGGCAGATCGCCGGCCATTGGATCAATACCCGAGAATTCAAGGCCGACTCCGCCAACGAGAAGATCTTGATGAAAGGAGCGACGTTCGAGAACGGGGCGCGATTCGACCTGATGAGCGGTACTTTGCGGATCAAGAACGGCGCTGCGTTCTTCTCCAGCTTCGCCGGCATCTCGACACCCGAAGTCATGGTGCATGACGACACCACGATCCGGGTGGAACCCGGCGCGGTATTCGGGGTGTCCGGCAGTAGCCTTCACAAAGCTTCCGGCGACGGAGACACCACGATACTGGTCGACGGGGGCGCAAGTTACGGCGTCTCTCCACGGCCTGGTATCCAAGAACAAGCACTTCGCGTCGATTCCGGACGCATCAACATCGAAGGCTCCGGATGGTTGAATCTCAACAACCTACACGTGGTCGGACCGGGCCAGGTTCGGATGGCCACGACCGGAGAGGTTTTCGTTCGCGAAGGCCTCAGCATTGCCGGGGGGACACTGGAAATCGGAGGAGGTACATGGCTTCCCGATAGGGCGCCGTTTCTCGTTCAGGGCGACGTTCACTGGACCGGCGGCACGTTGTACTACCACTGGAAGATCGCCGAGGGAAGCACCTGGACCATCTCGGGCCAAGGCAATAGACGGCTCACGGACGTTCTCGAAAACTACGGGACCATTCATGTGAAAGGCCCCCTGCAAATCGTCGATTCCTCGTTCGGTGGGCGTGGAATTTCCAACGCTGGTGTCATGCGATTCGAGTCCACCAATAGCGGCGTCTTCCCCTTCGGAATCGCGGGACGGCAGATCGAGAATCGGACTACGGGAAGGATCGAAGTCCTATCGGGAGAGGTTGATCTGTCCCTGTATGGTTCTCGCGAGATAGAAGGGCTTCCCTACACGCTCGACTATCGTGAGAACCGGGGGCAGATCAGGGTATCGAGGGGGGGCATGCTGGTACTGGGCTCGCCCAGCCAGGCGGGTACCTTGGAGAATTTCGGGGATATCGTCGTCGACGAAGGAGCAACCGTCGATGTCGGGTCCATGACGAACCTCGGGCGACTGTCGATCAGCGGCACTTTGCGTGGTTCTGTCACCAATGAAGGACTGCTGAGTGTCGGGAAGGTCGTCTACTTGGGGGACTGGCTTGGCGAGTTGGTGCTTGGTGCAGCCGGCACGCTGGCGATTGACATCGAAAGCAGTGACCGCTTCGATTCCTTGCCAGTGTCGGACTCGGAGATTCGCGGAACCTTGCTGATCAGAAGCGCTGGATACGCACCGATCCTCGGGCAATCCTTCAGCATCCTGTCGTCGCCGGAAGCTGGGATTCGTGGCCAGTTCGCGCATGTGCTGACCGAGGGTTTCGGGCAGAGCGTCAAGTTCGATGTGCGTTACGGTGAGCGTGCTGTCACTGTCGAAGTCGTTGCCGTTCCGGAGCCGTCCACGGTCTGCACGATCGGCGTCGGGGGGGCGCTTGTGGCCGGCACCGTTCTTCGCAGGAGGCGTCGAACCGCACATCCTGGATTTGGAGTGCGCACAAGCCAGCCTCGGTTGCAGCCCGCCAATGCGATCTAACCCCCATGGGCGACTGACGTGAATCAGTGGCTCACGTGTGCGACGGACGGAGCCGGTCGCGGGCCCGTGGATTTTGTATTCGGCCGGGTGCAGTGACGTCTCACTTAGCAAAACTACGCGCGCCACCCCGCCCGCCGGGGGTGGTTCTTGGCACCGCGATTTCTCGGGGCCACGCCCAGTCGTGCAACTTGCGCAGACGGCCCATCTAGTCGTTGACGGGGTGGTCAGGCCAAGTTGCCGGGAGGCAGAGCTCTAGAGGTTGCGGCTTTTGCGCCAGTGCGCAGGAACAGCCGGGAGGCCACCCTGTTGATTGTTGGAGGCGGGGGTCGGAATCGAACCGGCGTACACGGCTTTGCAGGCCGCTGCATGACCACTCTGCCACCCCGCCCGCCGGGGCACTGCGACGCATTGCGTACCGATAGCGTACCAATTGCGCACTACGAAACGAAAAAGGGAAAACGACCACTGGTGACGTTTTCCCTTCTCGAAAATTTGGAGCGGGAGACGAGTCTCGAACTCGCGACCTCAACCTTGGCAAGGTTGCGCTCTACCAACTGAGCTACTCCCGCTTGGGAAGACCGGCATTATAGGAAGCCGAAAAACCATGTCAAGGCTCACGCACGTTCGGGAGGGTGCTCACCGATCTGACGGATCGCCAGCTGCAGCAATCGGGAGCGCGCGGCGCAGGTAGAAGACCATCGACCAGAGTGTCAGGAACGCCGCCGCGTAGATGAGCAACGTGCCGATCACTGCCACTGGGACGACCCCGAACAGCGGATCGTGGAACAGCAGCAGAAGAAGGATCGCTGCCATCTGGAATCCGGTCTTCAGCTTGCCGACGAACGAGACGGCCACCGAACGACTCTGCCCGATCTTCGCCATCCACTCGCGAAGCGCCGAGATCGTGATCTCCCGACCGATGATGACCACCGCCACTATCACGTCCACCCGGTTCAGCGACACCAGCACGATCAGCGCCGCCGACACCATCAGCTTGTCGGCCACGGGGTCGAGGAATGCGCCGAACGCCGACGTCAGATTCAGGCTTCGGGCGAGCCAGCCGTCCATCCAGTCGGTGATCGCGCCCACCAGGAACAACGCCGCCGCCGACCCATTCTTGGCCACCGGGGAGAGCCAGGCATCCGGCAGATAGAAGATCGCGATGAACACGGGTATCAGCACGATCCGTGTCCAGGTGAGCAGGTTGGGCCAGTGGATAGCCATCGGTGGATCTCAGTGAAGCTGCTGGTAGATGCGTTCGGCGAGCTGGCGGCTGATGCCATCCACCTGCTGCAGTTCGTCGACGCTCGCTGCAATGACGCCCTTCAACCCACCGAAGCGGGCCAGAAGGCGCTGCCGCCGCTTCGCGCCGATGCCGTCGATGGTCTCGAGGCTCGAAGTGTTGCGCGTCCTGGCGCGTCGCGCACGGTGCCCGGTGATGGCGAAGCGATGCGCCTCGTCCCGGACCTGCTGGATGAGATGCAATGCGGGCGAATCGGGAGCCAGGCGGACGATCTCGCCGGTCTCGGCCACGATGAGCTGCTCCATGCCCGCCTTCCTCTCCTCGCCCTTGGCCACACCGATCACGGCGACCCCATCCATGCCGAGGGCCTCGAAGACCGGCATCGCGCGCGAGAGCTGACCCTTGCCGCCGTCGATGAGGATGAGATCCGGCAGACGCCCCTCCCCTTCCACCACGCGTCGGTAGCGACGCTCGAGCACCTGCGCCATCGCTGCGAAGTCGTCTCCGGGGGTGATGCCCTCTATGTTGAACCGACGATACTCCCCACTGCGCATCTGACCCTGATCGTAGACCACGCACGAGGCCACCGTCGCCTCGCCCATCGTGTGACTGATGTCGAAGCACTCGATGCGCTGCGTGCTCTCCGGCAGACCCAGGGCCTGCTGCAGCGCGGTGAGCCGCGCCTCCTGCGCCGCCTGGGTGGCGAGGCGCTGGGTGATGGCGAGGCGCGCGTTCTGTTCCGCCATCTGCAGCCATGCACGCTTCTCGGTGTTCGCTCGGCTCTGGATCTGGAAGCGACGCCCGCCGGATTGTTCCGAGAGCATCGCACCGAGCGTCTCCCAGTCCGCCTCGCGGTTGACGATCACCAGCGGAGGCGCCGTGTTCTCGAGATAGTGCTGCACGAGGAACGCCTCCACGGCCTCGCCTTCGTCGTCCTCGCGCGCGTTCTGCGGGAAGAACGTGCGGTCGCCGCGGTGCATGCCGCCTCGGATCATCACGAGGTTCACGGCGGTCAGGCCGCCATCTCGCGCGACGGCCACCACGTCGGCATCGCGCGCCGTGTTACTCGATACGAATTGCTGGCTGCGGATCGCCTTGAGCGAGCGGATGCGGTCACGGTACTGCGCTGCCTGCTCGTACTCGGTGGCCGCCGCCGCCTCGGCCATCCGCGTCTCGAGCGTCTCGAGCACCTCGTCCTCGCGACCGTCCAGAAAGAGGGACGCCTCCCGCACATCGGCCGCATAGGCTGCTTCGTCGATCAGGCCGACGCACGGTGCCGTGCAGCGGTGGATCTGGTGCAGGAGGCAGGGGCGGGAACGGTTCGCGAACACGGTGTCCCGGCAGGTGCGCAGTCGGAACACCTTCTGAAGCTGCTGGATGCTGTCACGCACCGCGGAGGCATTCGGAAACGGCCCGAAGTAGCGATGCTGACGTTCCAGGCTGCCGCGATGGAACGCGAGCCGCGGAAAGCGCTGACCCGTGACGACGAGATACGGATACGACTTGTCGTCGCGAAAGAGGATGTTGTAGCGCGGCGAGAGCGACTTGATGAGATTGTTCTCGAGCAGCAGCGCCTCGCTCTCGGAACGGGTGACGGTGGTCTCGATGTTCGCCACCTGCGAGACCATGTGGCGGATGCGCGGCGAGTGTCCCGCGGTCTTCTGGAAGTACGACGAGACGCGCTTGCGCAGATCGAGCGCCTTGCCGACGTACAAGACATCGCCCTGTGCACCCAGCATCCGGTACACGCCCGGTCGATGCGGGAGGTTCGCGAGCAGCTCGTCGATGCGGGCGCGCGTCGGATCAGCGACGCCGGGATCGTCCTCGATCATGGGTGGGCAGCAACACCAGGCTGGGCCCCCCGCGCGATCGGATCAGCGTCGCGCGAGGCAGGAATCGATGGCGGTGAACACCGCCTCGAACATCGAGGGCGTAAGACGCCTCGTCTGGGTATTGTATCGGGAGCAGTGGTAGCTATCGAAGAGCGTGCGGTCGTCGGGCAATGCGTGCTGCGCGGCGTGTTCGAACTTGTGATCCGCTGCGGGAAGTCCGAGGGCGCGCAGCACCGCACCATGGGCGACGAGGCCCAGTGCGAGGATCGCCGTGCCGGCCTGCATCGCACCGACCTCGCGCCGGAGGTAGTCGTTGCAGGTGCGGATCTCGGCGGGTTCCGGCTTGTTCGCGGGTGGCCAGCACTTCACGGCGTTGGTGATGCGGCAACCCGTCAACCGCAGCCCGTCATCGACCGAGATCGACACCGGCGCCGTGGACCAGCGGAACTTGTGCAGGGTGGCGTAAAGGAGTTCGCCCGCGTAGTCCCCGGTGAACGGACGCCCCGAGCGGTTGGCCCCGTGCATGCCGGGGGCCAGACCGACGATGAGGAGCCGGGGCGAGGCATCACCGAACGCAGGCACTGCACGGGCGTGATAGCCGGGATGAGTCGCACGCACATCCGCGAGAGCGGCAGCGAGCCGCGGGCACTGCTCGCACGAGGCGAGCGCAGGAAACTCGGGCTGGACGCCACCCGTCACTGGGACGAGCGGAACGGCAGCACCTCGGCAGACACCGGGGCCGGTCGCGGATAGCCCGCCCGATGCCCTTCGACCTCGCTCTTCAAGTCATCGAGCGCACCGCGGAGCGTGGTGAACTGGTCCATCATCATCTTGTTGATGCGGATGCAGGCCGACAGCGGATTGGAGGCGCGCTGGCGTTCCATGTCGATGCGGAACTGCAGCCCGCGGAGCCGCTGCTGCTCGGCTTCGGGCGCCCGCGCGATGTAGGCATCGATCGCCTCGCGCCGCTTGCGCTCGAAGGCATCGGGATCGTCCTTGGCCAGGCCGGCCCATTCCTGAAAATCGAATTCCATGATCGCTCCAGAGGTCCCGGGACATCCGCGACAGAGGTCGTTCGGCATCCCGCGGGATACTTAGCGAGGATCAAGCCAAAGGAAGATCCGCAGACGGTGTCGCGAGGTGCGACACGCGATGCAGCGCCGCCGCGTATGCCGGATCCTCGCGCAACGCGGTGAATCCGACAGGCCGCGGATGCCCGTGCAAGCGCGCCAGCGCGGCGAGCGTCGCGGCGGAGCACGGGCGATCGAGGCCGTCCACCAAGGTTCGCGCGGCGCGAGAATCGTTGCAAACCAGAACCATATCGCAGCCCGCGTCCAGCGCGGCCCGGGCCCGTTCGCGGATGCCGCCGACACCGTGCGCCCCCGCCATCGACAGATCGTCGCTGAAGATCACGCCCGGGAAGCCCAGACGTTCGCGTAGTTCCTGGCGCAGCCACCGCCGCGAAAAACCCGCAGGGTTCGGATCGACCGCCGGGTAGATCACGTGCGCGGGCATGATGCCTGTCAAACCCTCCGACACCAGCCGTGCGAACGGAACCAGATCGGTGGCCGAGATCTCATCGAGGCTGCGATCGTCGATGGCCATCGCCGTGTGGGTGTCCGCCTCCGCGAACCCGTGCCCCGGGAAATGCTTGCCCACCGCACCCATGCCGCCCTGCGCCAGGCCCTCCACGAAAGCGGACGCCAGGGCTGCGACCACGGCGGGCTCACGATGGAACGCGCGGTCCCCGATCACGCCGCTGCGCCCATGATCGAGATCGAGCACCGGTGCGAACGTGAAGTCGATGCCGTGGGCGCGAAGTTCGAGGGCCAGCACTTCCCCGACCGCCCGCGCCGCGCGGACCGCGGCTGCAGGATCGGTGTCGTGGAGGGCCCCGAGTGCCCCCATCGGCGGAATACGCGTGAAGCCGTCTCGGAAACGTTGAACGCGTCCGCCTTCGTGGTCGACCCCCACCAGCAAGGGCGGCGTCCGGAGTGCGTGGATGTCCGACACGAGCGCCGACACCTGCGCCGGCGACTCGTAGTTGCGCGCGAACAGGATCACGCCACCGACGGCTGGATGCAGCAGCAGGTCACGGTCCTCGTCGGTGAGGGCCGTCCCCGCGACATCGAGCATCACTGGGCCTAGCGGTATCGGTCGGGCGAGCGGGTTGGTCATGCCCTGCCCTCGAGCACGACGAACGCGATGGCCGCGTCGCGTTCGTCCGAAAGCGAGAGGTGATGCCGGGCCACGCCGCGCGTGTCGAGCCACTGTGCGAGGGCGGTGTCGAAGCCGAAACCCGGTCGACCGAGTGCGTCGTGCTCCACCCACATCGCCCGCAGCGTTGCAGGGGCGCGGACGCCGGTGCCAAGCGCCTTCCCGAACGCCTCCTTGGCCGCGAACCGCTTCGCAAGGAAGGCGGCGGGAAGCGGCGCGGCGCGGAATCCGTCCCATTCGCCGTCCGCAAGGATGCGTCGGGCGAACTTCTCTCCGTGGGCGGACAGCCCCTGCTCGACGCGAGCGATCTCGACCATGTCGACCCCGATCCCTGTGATCACCCGACCGCCCCGTTGCCGCGCGCGATGGCATCCAGGTAGGCGCGCACCGAACCGGCCATCCCGAGTTCGAGGGCATCGGCCGTGAGCGCGTGACCGATCGACACCTCCAGGACCCCGGGAACGGCTTCGAGGAAAGGCGGCAGGTTGTCGAGACTGAGGTCGTGGCCCGCATTGATTCCCAGACCGGCTGCCGTGGCGGCACGCGCAGTCGCGGTGTACGCCGTGAGCGATGTCTCCGCTGCCCCGGCTAGCCAGGCGTTGGCATAGGGTTCGGTATACAGCTCGACGCGATCCGCGCCCACTGCGGCCGCCGTTGCCATGGCGTCCGGATCAGGATCCATGAAGAGGCTGACGCGCACGCCCCACGCATGCAGATCGGCGATCACGGGCCGCAAGCGATCGGCGTCGCGCTCGAGATTCCAGCCGTGATCGGACGTCGATGCGCCGGGTTCGTCGGGCACGAGCGTGCACTGATGGGGCCGGACGGTGTGCACGAGTTCCATCATGTTGTGGAACGGATTCCCCTCGATGTTGAACTCGCGGTCCGGTCGCGCCGCCAGCAGCTTCGACAGGGCGAGTACATCGTCCGTGCGGATGTGTCGACTGTCCGGTCGGGGATGCACCGTGATGCCGTGGGCACCTGAATCGAGCGCGATCGTCGCCATGCGAGTGACGCTCGGAATGTCGAGCGGCCGGGCGTTGCGCACCAGCGCAATCTTGTTGAGGTTCACCGAGAGTCGTGTCATGGCGTCAGAGCTGCTGGAGATCCTTCAGAAGCTGGCGGGTGTGGAGTTCGGCGTGACCCAGATACGCCCCCAGCAGGCTGCGCATCAGACGCTTGCTCTCCGCGGCGGTGACCGGATCGCCATAGTCGTCGCGACCCATGTCGAGCAGCGTCTTGCCTCGCACCGCGAAGGCCTCGGCCTCCTGGTCGTCGACGAGCCGTTGCGGCCCCCGATCGGGAAGATAGCGGTATCGCGCCTCCGCCATCAAGGCTTCGCCCGTGTCGGCGTCCGTTTCGAACTGCAGCGCGTAGCCGAGTTCGGAAAGAAGCGCGCGCTCGAAGACCCTGAGCACCGTCGAGTGGGACTGCGCGCCAGCCAGTTGGCCAACCGCGCGGGCATAGGCATCGAACAGCCTCTCGTGGGGGTCCTCCCGCGCGAGCGCGGCCCGCAGGAGTTCGTTCAGGTAGAAGCCGCACATGAGCGCGACCCCGCTCAGCTGCGGGATGCCGCCGCGCCACTCCACCGAGTGGATCACCCGCAACTCAGAGCGTCCGGACCAGGTGGCGAGGACAGGCTGGAACGGCAGCAGAAGCGCCCGCAGTTGCGAATGCGGGCGACGGGCGCCCTTGGCCACGGCGGAGATGCGTCCGTGGGTCCGTGTGAAAAGATCCAGCACCAGGCTGGTCTCCTTCCAGGGGAGGGTGTGCAGCACGAACGAGGCTTCGTTCTGGACCCGCTGACGGCCACCGACCCCGACTGTGCCGGGCGCGCTGCCGCCGTCAGACATACCCGTATTTGCGCAACCGCCGCGGATCCTCGATCCAGTTCGCGTCCACGCGGACGTGCAGTTCGAGGAACACCGTGCCGCCGAAGGTCCGCTCCATGTCGAGTCGCGCCTCGGTGGCCACCCGCTTGAGGTTCTCGCCGCCGGCGCCGATCACCATGCCCTTGTGACTGTCCCGCGAGACGATCACGTTGCAGCGGATGCGGCGGAGGTTGCCCTCGGTCTCGAACTGGTCCACCACGACGTTGATGCCGTAAGGGAGCTCGTCGCCGGTGAAACGGAAGAGCTTCTCGCGCACCAGTTCGGAGGCGATGAAGCGCTCGCTGCGATCGGTCACCTGCTCCTCGTCGTACAGCGCCGGGCCTTCGGGCAGCATCGGCACGATGGCCGCGAGCAGATCGTCGACCTGGACGCCCTTCTCCGCGCTCACGGGCACGACCGCCGCGAAGTCGCGCCACTGACGAAGACCATCGATGAACGGCAGGATGAGATCCCGCCTGGCCAACAGATCCACCTTGTTGACCACCGCGATGACCGGCACCGCCAAGGGGATGAGATCGAGCACCTGGCGATCGCGGTCGCCGAGTCGCGTGGCCTCGACCACGAAGAGGACCACATCGACGTCCGCGAGGCTGTCGGTCACGGCGCGGTTGAGCGCCTTGTTGAGCTGCCCGCCATGCTTCGTCTGGAAGCCGGGCGTGTCGACGAGCACCACCTGCGCCGCCTCGGTCGAGATGATCCCGAGGACGGCATGCCGCGTGGTCTGGGCCTTGCGCGACGTGATGCTGACCTTCTGGCCGACCAGTCGATTGAGCAGCGTCGACTTGCCCACGTTGGGCCGTCCGACCACGGCCACGAATCCGCAGCGATGCGACATGCCTATGCCCCTCGCGATTCGAGGATGTCCAGCGCGGCCCGCGCGGCCGACTGCTCCGCGATGCGTCGGCTGCCGCCCGTGCCGGTGGTGTTGATGTCGAGTCCGTCCACGATGCACTCCACGAGAAACTGCTGCCTGTGTGCCGCGCCGCTGGTGCCCAGCAGACGGTACTCCGGGAGCGGTCGGCGACGCCCCTGAAGCCATTCCTGCAGGGCCGTCTTGGGATCCTTGCCGAAGGTCACCGGATCGATGGTGTCGAGGGCTTCCCCGAAGAGTCTCAGGATCGCCGCCCTTGCCTCGCCATACCCGCCGTCGAGGAAGACGGCGCCTACCAATGCTTCCAGCGCATCGGCCAGCATGGACGGGCGTTGAGCGCCACCGCTGTTGATCTCGCCGGCCCCGAGCCGGATGTGGGTGCTGAGAGAGATGGACTGCGCGCGCTCGGCAAGGCTCGCCTGGTTCACTAGCGCCGCCCGCAACCGCGAAAGATCACCTTCGGGCACACCCCCGAAGCGACTGAACAATTCGACAGCGATGACACAGTTGAGGACGGCATCCCCCACGAACTCCAGCCGTTCGTTGTGCGGCTGGCCGAAGCTGCGATGGGTGAGCGCCTGCTGGAGCAGAGCCGTGTTGCGGAATCCGTGGCCCAGCGCGTGGGCGGAGCCCGCGTCGATCATCGCTACCGGCTCGCCGAGATCTCGAAGTCGAAGAGCAGGCTGACATGACCCATCAGGGGCACCTTCTTCGTGTAGTTCAAGGCAATGTCGTAACCATCGCCGTTCTTCGAGAACTCGAGCTCGCTGCCATCGACCGAGGTGATGTCGTCGATGGTGGCGCGCTTGCCGAACGTGCCCTTCATCTCGGCGGGCGAACTGCCGGAGCTGTTGTGGGCGATCTCGTTCAGATGACGCTTGATGGTGAAGTACTCGAGATAGGTGGGGACCATCTTCATGCCCACGAGCGCCACGAAGAAGAGGATGCCACCCCAGAATATGAGGCCGACGAGGCTCAGGCCGTGCTGCCGACGTTTCAAGTTCATGCAATTCCCGCCTATTCGATGGGCGTGCCTATCCGCCCGAACTGACCGAAGTTCCACCAGATCAGAAAGGCCCGGCCCACGATGTTCTCGTCCGGAACGAAGCCCCAGTAGCGGCTGTCGCTGCTGGAATCCCGGTTGTCGCCCATCATGAAGTAGTGCCCCGGCGGAACCTTGCACGTGAACCCTTCCTCATTGTATTCGCAGTTTTCGCGATAGGGAAAAGCCTGGACCGTCGCCAACTGCACGGGCGGGGCGTCGAGGTTGACGATGGTCGAGTGCCCGGTCTCGGACAGCTTCTCGCGGAAGCGCTTCGTGGTGATGAAGTTGAGGCCGCCCGCCTCGAGATAGCTGTAGTCGGCTTCGCTCTGGGCATCCACGAGCTGTCCGTTCACCGTGAGCCGCTTGTTGCGATACTCGACGGTGTCGCCCGGCGTGCCCACGACGCGCTTGATGTAGTCGAGCGACGGGTTCTGCGGATAGCGGAACACCATGACGTCCCCGCGCTTCGGATCGTTCAGCGACACGATCTTCTTGTTCACCACGGGCAGTCGCACGCCGTAGGTGTACTTGTTGACCAGGATGTAGTCGCCCACGAGCAGCGTCGGGATCATCGACCCGGATGGGATCTTGAACGGCTCCACCAGGAAGGAGCGCAGGAAGAACACGACGAGGATCACGGGGAAGAAGCTCACCGGATACTCGATCCACCACGGCACCCTCGCCTCCGGGGATCGCCCCTTGCGGAACACCAGGACATCCAGCAGCCAGACACTGCCCGTGATGACGAGCAGCACCAACATGATGAGTGCGAAATTCATGATCGGAACCGGTTCTCCGGTGACTACTTGTTGTCGACCTGCAGGATGGCGAGAAAGGCTTCCTGGGGAATCTCGACGTTCCCCACCTGCTTCATGCGGCGTTTGCCGGCCTTCTGTTTCTCGAGGAGCTTCTTCTTCCGCGAGATGTCGCCCCCGTAGCACTTCGCCAGCACGTTCTTGCGTAGGGCCTTGACGTTCTCGCGCGCGATGATGTGGGCACCGATCGCCGCCTGGACGGCGACGTCGAACATCTGACGGGGGATCAACTCGCGCATCTTCGCCGCAAGCTCGCGCCCGCGATACTGGGCCGTGGCGCGATGGACGATGAGCGACAGCGCATCCACTTTCTCGGTGTTGATGAGCACATCCAGTTTCACGAGGTCGCCGGCACGGAACTCCTTGAACTCGTAGTCGAGCGAGGCGTAGCCCCGGCTCGTGGACTTCAGCTTGTCGAAGAAATCCATCACGACTTCGTTGAGCGGCATGTCGTAGGTCAGCATGACCTGGCGCCCGAGGTACTGCAGATTCTTCTGGGAACCGCGCTTCTGGTTGCAGAGCGTGATGACGGACCCGACGTAGTCCTGGGGTACGAGAATGGTCGCGCTGATGATGGGCTCGCGGATCTCCTCGATCTTCGAGGCATCGGGCAGGCGCGACGGATTCTCGACCTTGAGCACGGTGCCATCCCGCATCACCACCTCGTACACCACCGTGGGCGCCGTGGTGATGAGGTTCATGTCGTACTCCCGCTCGAGGCGCTCCTGCACGATGTCCATGTGCAGGAGGCCCAGGAACCCGCAGCGGAATCCGAATCCCAGCGCCTGGGAGGTCTCGGGCTCGTACTGGAGGGAGGAATCGTTCAGCTTCAGCTTCTCGAGCGCGTCGCGCAGCGCTTCGTATTCGTTGGACTCGACCGGGTACAGCCCGGCGAACACCTGCGGCTTGATCTCCTTGAAGCCGGGAAGGGGCTCGGTGGCCGGACGATCGACCGTCGTGATCGTGTCGCCGACACGGGCGTTCCCCAGTTCCTTGATGCCGGCGATGACGAACCCGACCTCGCCGGCCTCGAGGGCGTCGCGGCCCACCGACTTCGGCGTGAACACGCCGACCTGCTCGCACAAGTGGACCACGCCGTTCGCCATGAACTTGATGCGGTCCTTCGGGGCGAGCCGCCCATCCACCACGCGGACCAGCATCACCACGCCGACGTAGTTGTCGAACCACGAGTCGATCACGAGCGCCTTCAGCGGCCCGGTCGGGTCACCCTTGGGTGGCGGGATGCGGGTGATGACCGCTTCCAGGATGTCTTGGATGCCCACACCGGTCTTGGCACTGCAACGGATGGCATCGTCCGCGGGAATGCCGACGATGTCCTCGATCTCGGTGATCACACGCTCCGGCTCGGCGGACGGGAGATCGATCTTGTTGAGGACGGGGACGACCTCCACACCCTGCTCGATCGCCGTGTAGCAGTTGGCCACCGTCTGCGCCTCCACGCCCTGGGAAGCATCCACCACGAGCAGCGCGCCTTCGCAGGCGGAGAGCGACCGGGAGACTTCGTACGAGAAGTCGACGTGCCCCGGGGTGTCGATCAGATTCAGCTGGTACTTCTGGCCATCGAGAGCGGTGTATCGAAGGGCGGCGGTCTGCGCCTTGATCGTGATGCCGCGCTCCCGTTCGAGGTCCATCGAATCCAGGACCTGCGCCTCCATCTCGCGATCGCTGAGGCCCCCGCAGAACTGGATGAATCGATCCGCAAGGGTCGATTTGCCATGGTCGATGTGGGCAATGATGGAGAAGTTGCGGATGTGACGCATGAATACGAAAAGGGGCACCGCAGTGCCCCTTTGGGAGGAGGTCGTCAGGAACTCGCGATTCTATCGGAATCGGACGCGGTTGCCCCGCTTACTGGGCGCCGAGACGGAGCGGAATGTAGATGGACGAGTCTCCGCGCCGGATCAGGAGGGCCACGCTGCGGGACTTCTCGTACTGTCCGAGGACCTGCCCGAGTTGTTCGAGCGACTTGACGTCCTGGTTGTTGATGGCGAGCAGCACATCGCCCCGGCGGATCCCGGCCTTGGCGGCGTTACCCGTGGCGTTCTCGACGAGAAGACCGCCCGTGACGTCGAGTTCCTTGCGCTGTTCCGCCGTCAGTTCCGAGAGCACCATCCCCAGCTTGGTGGCCGCCTCGGACGCTTTCGGGGGCGTCTTGCGACCCTTCTCGGCGGCGGCGACCTTCTTGTCGTCAGGCATCTCTCCGACCACCACCTTCAAGGTCCGTGATGCACCCTTCCGCCAGACCTGCATCGTGACCTCGGAACCAGGACGGGTGCCTGCCACGATCCGGGGCAGATCCGCCGACGCTTCCACGGGCTTGCCGTCGAACTCCAGGATCACGTCGGACGCTTCGACCCCGGCCTTGTCCGCAGCCTCGCCCTTCTCGACGGCGCTGACGAGTGCACCTCTCGGCTTGGCGAGGCCGAAGGATTCGGCGAGTTCCTTCGTCACTTCCTGGATGCTGACGCCGATCCGCCCCCGGCTGATGCGACCGGTGGTGCGAAGCTGGTTCGCGATGTCCATCGCGACGTCGATCGGGATGGCGAAGGACAGCCCCATGAAACCGCCCGTGCGGCTGTAGATCTGCGAGTTGATGCCGACCACCTCGCCGCGCAGGTTGAACAGCGGACCACCGGAATTGCCCGGATTGATCGCGACATCGGTCTGGATGAACGGGACGAAACTCTCCTGCGGCAGGGAACGCCCCTTGGCGCTCACGATGCCCGCGGTGACCGTGCTCTCGAACCCGAAGGGCGACCCGATTGCCAGCACCCATTCGCCCACCCGAAGCTTCTTCGTGTCGCCGATCGTCACGACCGGCAGGCCCGTCGCGTCGATCTTGATGAGCGCCACGTCGGTCCGCCGATCGCTGCCGATCACGCGGGCGGTGTACTCGCGCTTGTCGCTCAGCTTCACAGTGATGTCGTCGCCAGCCTCCACCACATGGGCATTGGTCAGGATATAGCCATCGGGGCTGATGACGAAACCCGAGCCCAGGGACCGCGCATCGTTGTCGCGTGGTGTCTGACCGGGCGGACGCCGGAACAGATCGTAGGGATCCTCCTCCGCGTTCGGAGGCCCGCTCTTCGTGGACGTCGTGCTGATGTTGACGACGGTGGGGCCCTGCTCGTCGACGAGATCCGTGAAATCCGGCAGTTCCCGGGCGATCGCACTGGTGGCGAGCAGGCAGAACAGCGCAAACGCTTGAAGAATTCGGGTCATGACGTGGGGGATCCCAAAGGTGGACAGGTGGGGGTGGAACGCCAGGCGAACGGCGTCACTTGGACTTGGGACTGAGCGAATTCGCAATCTGCATGACGGTGTGGGCTGGCGTCTCGCCGAGAACCGTGACGCGCTGATCCCCGACCACCCGCGTGAAGATATGGATGGCGCCCTGCTGGATGAGCCGCCCGTCAGGCATGCCCTTGGTGCGGGAAACTGGCTCGATGAACACCGATATCGCTGCAAGACCATCCGACAACACGATGTGGGTGAGAGGCCCGCTCGACGAGCCCTCCCGCATCCGACGGACCTCGAGGACGCGATGGAAACCGGAAGGTTGGTTGCCGATGAGCCATGCCGTGTCGGCGACCTCCGCCGCCGCGACCTGCGCAGGCGCTGTCGCCGGAATCGCGAAACTCGGCTTCAACAGATCCCTCGGAATGCTTCCGCCGATCTGCAGCTGGGTGAAGGCGAAGAGCTCCATCGTGTGGTTCCGCTCGCCGATCATCTTCGCCTTGAGAAGCAGCCCGGTATTCGTATCGGCCCAGAACTTGTGCCCGTACCGCAGACCGTCCCGCGGTTCGAGGATCAGCGCCTGCGCTTCGAGCCCGCCGACGCGCTCGACCTCGGCCTTCCGGACATCGTAGTGCTCGGTGATGGAAGTGAGCTGGTCGGGCAGAAGTTGCGGGAAGCTGCGTCCGGCCCGTCGTCGTTCGACCCTCAGCGATTTGTCGTCGGGGTGATACGTGTAGACGATGTCCTGCGTGCGGACCACCTCCCGCCGCGGTCCGTCGAGCGTCTCCAGCTTTTCGATCTCTCCCGCGCCGTCGACCAGATGCACGATCCTGGAGGTCTCGACCGTCTCGCCGTGCTGGTAGACGAACGTGCCGGCGTAGTTCAGTTGCCGGGCCGCGCTTGCAATGCGCTGGAGCCACGCCATGGCTTCGGGCGGAGAAAGCGACTGCGCGGAAGCAACGCAGCCCACGCCGCACATCACACCGCCCACCACCGCAGCCACCACCCTCGGCAACCCGAACGATCGAGCGATGCTCATTGTCCGTCGGCGTCGTCTTGAGTGGAGACCGTCCGGATGTACGCCGCCAAGCCGTGCAGTTCCGCCGTCGGGGACACCTCTTGATGCGCCCGGAGGTATTCGCCAACCGCACCATCGCCTTGCGCAATCGCCGCCCGGCTGGACGCCACCGGGGGGGCGACGGTCGCAGGAGGATTGCCATCCGCAACGTCCACCTTCCCCGCTTCGTGATTCACCAGTGCAAACCAACCCACCACGGCGATTCCGGCCACCGACGCTGCGGCTGCCATCGCATAGCGCTGGAAAGCGTGGCCCGGCTTCCGAAGGGGGGCGGGCGCGAGGACCGTCGGCTCCGAGGCGAGTGCGGCCTGGACCTTCTGCGCGAAGCCCGAGGAGAACATCGAATCCCCCCGGAGAACATCACCGATGAGGTGGTATGTACGCCAGTCCTCGGCGCCCTCCTCGGTTCTGAGTTGTTGGATACGGCCGGCGAACTCGTCGTCGGTCAGTTCGCCGTCCATGAGGGCGGAAATGCGTTCGCGTTCTACCATCGCTTGTCCTTGCTCGTTCCGAGGAGTGGCCTGAGCCGCTCGGCAATCGTCTCGCGGGCCCGGAAGATCCTCGACCGTACGGTCCCGATGGGGCAGTTCATGATCGTGGAGATGTCCTCGTAGGACAGCCCCTCGATCTCGCGCAGGGTGATCGCCATGCGCAGTTCCTCTGGCAACTCCGCCATGGTTTCGTTCACGACGTTGCCGATCTGCTTGCTCATCAGTTCCGCTTCGGGCGTGTTCACGTCCCGGAGCAGCTCGGCGTCCTCGAAGCCTTCGGCCTCTTCACTGTCGAAGCCCGTGCTCGTCGGTGCCCGCCGACCGCGCGCGACAAGGTAATTCTTCGCGGTGTTGATGCCGATCCGGTACAGCCACGTGTAGAAGGCGCTGTCCCCTCGGAAGGAGGGCAGCGCGCGATAGGCCTTGATGAAGGCTTCCTGGGCGACGTCTTCGACCTCGGCCGCATCGCGGATGAATCGGGACAGGAGCCTGCCCAGCTTGCGCTGATACTTGACCACGAGCATGTCGAACGCGCGCTTGTCGCCCTTCTGCGCCCGCTCGACCAACTGCTGGTCGATTTCCCGATCACTCATGAACCATGTTCCAGAACCGCCTCGTCTCCCGGGACGCCCGGTGCGCCTGTCCAAAAAAAGCGCCTGGAGTATAGCGGCCTGCCCCGGCGCCGTTTCGGCTTCGTCTTGTTACCAGCGCGCACAGACCGTGGGTTTCACCGAAAGGTTCACGCGAGTTCACGGGATTCTCCGAATGCGCCGCGAGAGGCCTGGCCGGCGGAGACACCGGTGCTCCATCGCGCAGCGATCCGCAGCCTGCGCAGCGTTCGCGCATCGCACTGGTCCCGCCAGACGACCAGGCGGGACACCCGCCCATCGACACCACGCCACGAAACGACGGCACCCCAGGGCCCGAGCACCTCGATGCCGACGCACTGACCATCGACAGCCTCCGCGGAGCGCCCCACGAGCAGGATCCGGCCGTCGCCATGGAGCCGGAGCCGCGTGACCCCGTCCGGCTGCCGCTGGCCCGCGACCGACCGGACCTGTCGCCCACCCCAGCCCAGCACCAAGGCCGCGATGGGAATGGAAGCCCAGAGGGGCAGACCCGCGAGCCACGGACACGCAGCCGCCAGGGCATGCGTCGACGCAATGAGCGCGGCAAGCTCACGCGAGGCTCGGAGTTCCGCATCGACGATGATCGTCCGGATCATGGACCTGCTCTGCTGGACGGGAAGGTGGGCCACTATAATCGACCGCGATCTTCCGCCAGTCACCCTCTCGTCCCAGACCCCATAGATGCCGCCTTCCGCCACCGTTCCACCCTCGCCCCCCCCGGATTCGCTCGCCCTGCGCACCGACCTCGAACTGCTCGAGGTCGCCGGCACGGACGCGCCGAAGTTCCTGCAGGGTCAGTGCACGGCCGACGTCGAAGGATTGCCCGTCGGGCGCTGGACGTGGGCCGGCTATTGCACCCCGAAGGGTCGCCTCATCGCGACGTTCCGGGCCGGCCGATCGGAAACCGGCTACGTGCTGCAGCTCCCGGCGGGAAGCGCCGCGGGCCTCGCGAACCGGCTCCGCAAGTTCGTGCTGCGATCCAAGGTGACACTGGCGCCTCTGGACACGCTGACGGTCGCAGTTGCGGTGACGGGAACGAAGCCAACCGCGACAGCGCACGATGCGCTGCAGATCGGAGCGATCGGTGCCGGCGATTTCCGGCGGACCGCCAGCGCGGCGGTCTTCGGGACGACGGAGGGTTTGGTCGCGCACCTGTCGGGCGAGGGCGGCTCCGCCCTGGCCACAACGCTGGCGATGTCCCCCATCGACCCGCGCCTCGCCGATCTTGTCGATGTCCGCGCGGGTCTCCCCTGGATCCTGCCGGCCCTCGAAGATGCCTTCGTGCCGCAGATGGTCGGGCTGGATCGCATTGACGGAGTGAGCTTCACGAAGGGTTGCTATCCGGGACAGGAGATCGTCGCGAGAACTCGCTACCTCGGGACGGTGAAGCGGCACCTCTACCGCCTCGTGCTTGCAGGCCCCGCGGCGCCTGGAGACCCCGTTCTCGCCGACGAACAGCAGGTGGGTACAGTGCTCCGCGCCGTCGCCGTTCCCGGTCAGGCGGTGGAGGCGCTGGCGGTGATCGACGGCACGGCGGCAGGATCGGACAACCTCCACACCGCCGGCGGCAGAACGTCCGACCTTCAACGCGTCCATCCGGATCCTGTCGCTTGAGGGTTCACGTGTATGTGTACTACCGCGTTGCGGCGGCCGACGAGGACGCAGCCACAGACGGCGTCCGCCGCCTCCTGGAGGCCGTCACGAGGGCGACCGGCGTGAAGGGTCGCGCCATGCGTCGTCAGGACGATCCCGGAACGTGGATGGAGGTCTACGAGGCCGTCGGCGACACCGCCGCGTTCTGCGAAAAGCTGGCAGGGATCGCTGCCGCAGAAGGACTCGGCACCCTGGCCATGGATGGCGTGCGCCACGTGGAGCGATTCGTGGAGCCAGCACCATGTGCCTGATCGTCGTCGCCCTCGATCGGCATCCTGACTTCCCATTCGTACTGGCCGGCAATCGCGACGAGTTCCATGCACGTCCGACGCTCGCCGCCCATCGCTGGGTCGATCGCCCCGGAATCATTGCCGGGCGGGATGTCGAGAAGGGCGGAACATGGCTGGGCGTCTCGGCTCGCGGCGCGTTGGCCACCGTGACCAACTACCGCGATCCGGCCCGACGCGTGCCGGACGCCCGATCCCGCGGTCTGCTCGTGAGTGATTTTCTCGACGACGCCGACCCTCCAGGCGCCGACCACTACGTGGCCCGCCGCGTCGCGGAGGGGGATCGTCACGATGGATTCAACCTCATCGCAGCCGATGCCTCCGGAGTGTGGTATGGCTCCAATCGCGGCGGCGTGCGCCGTCTTCGGAACGGGCTTCATACCCTGAGCAACCACCTTGTCGACACACCCTGGCCGAAAGCGGAGCGGCTACGGCGCGATGCGGCGCGCGCGCTCGACGCAACCGGAGGCGCTCTCGCCGACAGACTGTTCGACGCGCTCGCCGATCGGACACCCGTGGCCGACGTCGATCTGCCCAGCACCGGTGTGCCCGTCGATTGGGAGCGACGCCTCGCCACGGCGTTCATCGTGTCGCCGGAGTACGGGACGCGCAGTTCGTCGGTGGTCACGGCGGACCGCGACGGGCTGCTGAGGTTCGAGGAGCGCACCTTCGATGCGCGGGGCGCGGAAACCGGACGCGTGGTGATCGAAGTGTCGCTGTCACACCCTATCGATGCGCAGCCGGGTTGAGGCGCATTGCCCGATGCGGGATGCCCGCATCGTCGAAGAGCGGACCGTGCGCCTCGAACCCGAAGCGTTCGTAGAACCCGATCGCCCGGACCTGCGCGTTCAACCGGACGATCCGGTGCCCGCGCGAGGCGGCCTCGCCCAGGAGGCTGCGCAGCAGTGCCGCCCCCACGCCCGACCGGCGCCATTCACGCAGCACGGCCATCCGACCGATGTGGCCGTCCGGCAGGAGTCGCGCCGTGCCGACCGGCAACCCGGTGCGCGATTCGGCAAGCGCATGGATGCTCCGGGCGTCGTCGTCGTCCCATTCGAGCGCTTCGGGGACGTGCTGCTCGACGATGAAGACGGCGCGGCGCACGGCCGACAGTCGCTGGGCGCCGGTCGCCCAGGTCATCAGACGGATGTCGACGGGAGCAGGAGGGTGCATGGCGCTCGAGTCTAGCTGGACTGCGGTGCGGACACGCTACCGATCCGCCTGGGACGACGTGGAAGCATCGAAGCCGCGCAGCGAACTCGACCTCCGCGCCTGGACTTCGCGCCTGCTCGGTGCCGACGCATCGCTCGTCATGCAGGGCGGCGGGAACACGTCGATCAAGGGGGCATGGGCAGACGGGCGACCGTGCGTGTGGGTCAAGGGGACCGGTGCGGATCTCGCGTTCGTGGGCCCGGAGCACTTCACCCCGATCGACCGGACTGCCGCCTGCGAGCTGCTCGACGGACCTCTCCTCGACAACGCCGGACTGGCGGCCGCCCTCCTGCCGCTCGCGCTGGACCCGTCGACGCCCAGACCGTCCATCGAGACGTTGATGCACGCCTTCCTCCCCGGCCGCTTCGTCGAGCACACGCACGCGGACAGCGTGCTCGCCCTCCTCGACACGGAGTCCGCCGAGGCCATCGCGGCGCAGATCTTCGGCGACACGGCGCCGCTCGTGCCCTTCCGTCACTCCGGGTTCGAGCTGGCGCTCGCGTGTCGCGACACCTTCGCCCGGCAGGGCACCGGCAACACCACGGGCCTGCTCCTCGCGTCCCACGGTGTCGTGGCCTTCGGAGACGATGCCCGCAGCGCCTACGAACGCATGGGGGCACTCGTCACGCGCGCCGAGGACTGGCTCGCCGGTCGCGGCGCCTGGACGCTGCCCCGCGCGGCGGCGCCCCGACGCAATCCGGACGGCGCGAAACGGCTGGCCGCGTTGCGTCTCACGCTCTCCCGCGTCGCGGGTTTTCCCGTCGCGATGATCGTCGATGCCCACCCGGAGGCGTCTGCCTTCGCGCGGCGCGCGGACATCGAAACCGTTGGCCTGCAGGGGCCGCCGACGCCGCAGCACGCCATTTTCACGAAGCGCATCCCTGCCCTCGGATTCGACGTCGCGGGCTATGCGGCAGCGTATCGAACGTATCTCGCCGCGCACGGTGCGCCATACGCCGCGACGGACCTGCCGGACCCCGCGCCACGCGTCCTGATCGATCCCGCGTTCGGGGTGATCTCCACCAGCACCGACGCCCGTCAGGCCCGCATCGTCGCGGAGGTCGTCGTGCACGACATCGCGATCGCAACCCGGGCCGCCGGCCACGATCGGTATCGCGCGCTGCCGCCAGCCGACATCCTCGCCGCCGAGGTGCACTACGGCGGTCACGAGCGTCGAAAGCTGGCGCGTCGCGCAACCGACCTCCCGCTCCTGGGGTGCATCGTGCTCACCGCGGGGACCGTGGATGCCGTGGCACTGCAGCGGCTGACCGACCTCGGGGCGGATGTCATCATCGCCGCGGACGTCACGGATGCCGTGCTCGTCGATGCCGTGTACGACCACGGCGGCGTCGATGTCGTGATCGCCGCGCAGGCGGAGTGCGCCGGGTTGCTCGAACACGTGCTGGCCCATTCCCCTGCCGGTGGCCTCGCGTGCACGCCGGGGCAGGACGACATCGTCGTCGACCGCATCGTCGATCACTGGCAACGGAGCCTCGCCACTTCATGAAATTCGACACCCTCCGCTGGCAGCCGCCTGCGTCCTTCGAAATCCTCGACCAGCGCGCCCTGCCCCTGCGCGAGACCTACCTTCGCCTGCACTCCGCCGCCGCGGCGGCGGAAGCCATCCGCGACCTCGCCGTCCGCGGTGCACCCGCCATCGGATGCGCCGCCGCGTTCGGCATCGCGGTCGAGGCGTACCGCCTCCGGGATCATGCGCACACCGCGTTCGCCGCCGCGCTCGAGGCGGGATTCGAAGTCCTCGGCGCGAGCCGCCCGACCGCGGTCAACCTCTTCTGGGCGCTCGGCAGGATGCGGGCCGCCTGGGAGAACGTGGCGCACGCGGACATCGATGCGATCGTTTCCGCGCTCGCTCGTGAGGCGCAGGCAGTGTTCGCGGAGGACGTCGAGGCGAATCGACGCATGGGCGCCCACGGCGCCGCTCTCGTTCCGGATGGCGCCCGGATCCTCACGCACTGCAACGCCGGTGCCCTCGCGACGGCAGGCCACGGTACGGCGCTCGGCGTGATTCGTTCGGCCGTGGCGGCGGGTCGCCGCGTGCACGTCTATGCCGACGAGACCCGCCCCGTCCTGCAGGGCGCACGCCTGACCGCCTGGGAGCTGCATCGCGACGGCATCCCGGTCACGCTGCTCCCGGACGTCGCCGCCGCGAGCCTTCTGGCCCGTGGCCTGGTCGACATCGTGATCGTCGGCGCAGACCGCATCGCCGCCAACGGCGACGTCGCCAACAAGATCGGAACCTACCCGCTGGCCGTCCTGGCGCGCCGCCACGGCGTGCCGTTCTTCGTCGCGGCGCCGCTCGCCACTTTCGACTTCACGCTGGCGACGGGCGCGGCGATCCCGATCGAGGAACGCGACGCGGCAGAGGTCCGGGGCTACGGGACGGAGGTCTGGGCACCGGACGTGCCCGTGTTCAACCCGGCATTCGACGTCACGCCCGCCGAATTGGTCACCGCCGTCGTGACTGAAAGGGGCGTCGTTCATGCGCCATCGACCGATTCCCTGGCCATGCTGAACCGCCCGGCCTAGTGGATCGGATCAGTCCCATCCGACGCTTGCCATGGGCGAGTAGGTCGGGCGACAGCTCGACACCGCGACGGCTTGGGCACGCAACGAGTCCAGGAACACGGGCGTCGGGCGGAGCCCGACCCACGGGGGTTGTTTCCAGCGTCGAAGAGTCCCGTTGCGAGGCTCCTCGTGGGTCGAGCTGCAGCTCGACACCGCGACGGCTTGGGCACAGCAACGAGTCCAGGAACACGGGCGTCGGGCGGAGCCCGACCCACGGGGGGTTGTTTCCAGCGCCGACGAATCCCGTTGCGAGGCTCCTCGTGGGTCGAGCTGCAGCTCGACACCGCGTCGGCTTGGGCACAGCAACGAGTCCAGGAACACGGGCGTCGGGCGGAGCCCGACCCACGGGGGGTTGTTTCCAGCGCCGACGAATCCCGTTGCGAGGCTCCTCGTGGGTCGAGCTGCAGCTCGACACCGCGTCGGCTTGGGCACAGCAACGAGTCCAGGAACACGGGCGTCGGGCGGAGCCCGACCCACGGGGGTTGTTTCCA
>JALHMS010000003.1:0-2450 GCA_022843925.1 Burkholderiales bacterium | reverse complement strand
TCCCGTTGCGAGGCTCCTCGTGGGTCGAGCTGCAGCTCGACACCGCGTCGGCTTGGGCACAGCAACGAGTCCAGGAACACGGGCGTCGGGCGGAGCCCGACCCACGGGGGTTGTTTCCAGCGTCGAAGAGTCCCGTTGCGAGGCTCCTCGTGGGTCGAGCTGCAGCTCGACACCGCGTCGGCTTGGGCACAGCAACGAGTCCAGGAACACGGGCGTCGGGCGGAGCCCGACCCACGGGGGTTGTTTCCAGCGTCGAAGAGTCCCGTTGCGAGGCTCCTCGTGGGTTGAGCTGCAGCTCGACGCCGCGACGGCTTGGGCACAGCAACGAGTCCAGGAACATGGGCGTCGGGCATAGCCCGACCCGCGGGGGTTGTCTCCAGCGCGGAGGAATCCAGTCCCCAGGGACTCCGACCTCCCTAGATCGTCGCGCCGCCGCTCACTTCGATGACCGCGCCATTGATGTATGAGGCCTCGTCGGACGCCAGGAAGGCGTAGGTGTTCGCGATGTCCTCGGGGCGCCCCAGACGACCGAGGGGCACCCGCGCGCGCATGCCGTCGAGCACCTTCTGCGGGACCGTGTCCAGGATGGGCGTCTCGACGAAGCCCGGACATACCGCGTTCGCGCGGATGCCCTTGGGCCCCAGTTCGCGCGCCCAGGTCTTCACGAGCCCGATCACGCCGAACTTGCTCGCCGCGTAGTTCGATTGACCGAAGTTGCCGAAGATGCCGACGATCGAGCTGGCGTTGAGGATCACGCCGCCGCCCTGCGCGACCATGATGTCGACCACCGCACGCGCGCAGTTGTAGGTCCCTTTGAGGTTCACGTCGATGACGCGATCGAACGCCGCGTCGGACATCTTGCGCAGCTGGGCATCCGCGACGATGCCGGCATTGTTCACGAGCGTGTCGATCCGGCCGTGCGCCGCCATCACGGCCTCGACCATGGCGTCGATGGCCGCGCGCTTCGTCACGTCGACCACGTGGCCGTCGGCGCGTCCGCCCTCGGCCCGGATCGCCGCGACCGTCTCGTCGACGGCCGCCTGCCCGACGTCGCACACGATCACGATCGCACCCTCCCGTGCGAACTTCAGGGCCGTGGCCTGGCCGATGCCGCGGCCGGCGCCGGTGATGATGGATACCTTGTCCTTCAATCGCATGCGTCTTCCCTCGTGGATGATGGGTCCGCCCCCGTTGCCGGCGCGGGCCCTTCGATGATCGTGACGGGTGTGCCCGCCGGGACCCGGTCGAACAGGTCGACGAGATCGCTGTTGCGCATGCGCACGCAGCCGATGGACCCGGGGATACCGAGCGGCGTCGTGTCGGGCGTGCCGTGGATGTAGACGTAGCGGCGCATCGTGTCGACATCGCCGTGCCGGTTGAACCCGGGCTCGCAACCCGACAACCAGAGAATGCGGGTGAGGATCCAGTCGCGCCCCGGGTGCTGCGCGGCCAGCTCCGGGGTGTGCACTTCCCCGGTGGGTCGGCGCCGGACGAACACGGTGCCCAACGGCTGTCCCGCCCCGATCCTGGCCCGGATCACGTGTCGACCCCGCGGCGTGCAGAAGCTGCCGTTGCGTTCGCCGGCACCGTTGCGAGAGGTCGAGACCCGGTAGCGGCGGACCGTGCCGTCGTCCTCGACGAGATCAAGGGTCTGATCCGCGAGCGAGATCGTGATGGCCGTCATGCACCACCACCACGGCGCGCGCGGAAGAAATCGCGGAGGACTGCCGCGCACTCGTCGAGCATCACACCGCCCTGCACCGCAGCGTGGTGGTTGAGACGCGGCTCCCCGAAGAGGTCGACCACGCTGCCGCAGGCGCCGGTCTTCGGATCCGGTGCTCCGTACACGACCCGCGCGATCCGCGCATGCATGATGGCGCCGGCGCACATGGCGCAAGGCTCGAGCGTCGCGTACAGCGTGGCACCCGGGAGACGGTAGTTGCCGATCCGCGCGGCGGCATCGCGGAGTGCGCGGATCTCGGCGTGCGCGGACGGGTCGTGCAGCCCGATCGGCGCATTGTGGCCGCGGCCGACGACGAGACCATCGAGCACGACCAGCGCGCCGACCGGCACCTCCCCGGCCTCTGCGGCCACGCCGGCCAGCGCCAGCGCCTCGGCCATGAACTGCCGATCGTCGCCGGCGGAAACGACAGGAACGGATTCGAGGCTGTCGCCGGCACCAGGGGGCGCGGGTGGCGACGCGGCGAAATCGGTCTGCAAGGGGGCCTCGAGGAGATGTGTTGCGCGGGCGCCGATCGCTGCCCGACCCGGGCGGATTCTACCGCTGGCCGATCGTGCCCAGGCTGCCCGATGCGCCACGGCGACGTGGTTCGGCCGGAACGGACGGGTCCCTGCCGTAAGGTCAGCGGGCGTCGCGTTCCGCGCTGCAGGAGGCGCAGAACACCGCTGCCGGGTCCTCCTCGAGCAAGCTTGCGTCGACTTCGGCTTCG
>JALHMS010000002.1:363444-364568 GCA_022843925.1 Burkholderiales bacterium | reverse complement strand
TCTCCGCCCCCGGGGATTCCGCCATCAACGTCGGCCAGCTCGTCGGCGGGCAGGTCGGCATCTACGCCGGTGCCATCCGCAACGAGGGCACCGTCAGCGCCACGGGCGTGTCGGTCGACACCAACGGCACCGTCGTCTTCCGTGCGTCCAGCAGTGTCCAGCTCGGCGCGGGCAGCAGCACCGTCGCCAATGGAAGCACGGGCGGGCAGGTCCGTCTGGATGCCGCCCATGCCGTGACGGTCGGCGGGAGTATCGAGGCCATCGGCACGCAGGGGCCCGGCGGGGACATCCGCATCACCGGCGAGACCATCCACCTCACGGCCACCAGCAGCATCGACGCCTCGGGCACGACCAACGGGGGCACAGTGCTGGTGGGCGGCGGCTACATGGGCGCGGATCCCGACGTGCGCAACGCCACATTCACCACCGTGGACACCGGCGCCGTTCTTCGCGCAAACGCCGGTAATGTGGGTACGGGCGGCACAGTGATCGCGTGGGCCGACGACACCATGCGCTTTGCCGGGGAAATCTCCGCGCGCGGCGGCGCGATGCGCGGCGACGGTGGCTTCGCCGAGGTGTCCGGGAAGCGGGATCTCTACCTGACGGGGCGCGCGGACCTGCGCGCGACCGACGGCCAGTTCGGCACCCTCCTGGCGGACCCGGGCAGCGTGACGATCGTTGCGCCTTCGGCCACAGCCTTGTCCGGTCCGAACACATTCGACACGACCTTCGTCGCAAACCGGCTGCAGGAGGCCAACTTCACGATCCGGACGTCCGACGCGACCAACGGCGGCACCGAGAACATCACCCTGAGCGCCCCGCTGTCGTGGGCCGCGCCGACGACGCTCCGGCTGGAGGCGGGCAATCAGGTCCTGCTGAACGCGAACGTGACGATGACGACGGGCACCCTCGCGATCGACGCGCCGGCCGGCGGCGTGATCGCCAGCAACGTGACGATCCGAGGCGGCACGATTCGGGATGTGAGCGGCCGCGGCATCGCTGCTACCGGCACCGCCTTCCTCGAGAACACCACCCTGCGCGGCCTGCTCTCGGTGAGCCCCGGCGACGACATCCGCATCCGCGGCGCACTCACCCTCGACGGCGGCACCGTCGACGTGGCGGGC
>JALHMS010000002.1:360912-363434 GCA_022843925.1 Burkholderiales bacterium | reverse complement strand
CCGGCACCGCCTTCCTCGAGAACACCACCCTGCGCGGCCTGCTCTCGGTGAGCCCCGGCGACGACATCCGCATCCGCGGCGCACTCACCCTCGACGGCGGCACCGTCGACGTGGCGGGCGGCTCGGGCTTCTTCACCTACGTGCGCAACGCCGACTTCGGGGTTGCCGCGAGCATCCTCGCAGGCCCCGGTGGCGGCAACATCACCGTCACCGGCCCCAACAACAATATCGGCAGCCAAAACGGCACCCCCGCCTTCACCTTCGGCAGCGGCGTGCGCATCGCGGGCGGCAGCGCCAACATCGATCTCGGGGCCGCGGGCACCAATGCCGCCTTGATCGAGGCCACCGCCGGCACCCTCACCGTCACCGGCACCGACTGGGTCAACAACGGGATACTGCGCGCCAACGGCGGTACGCTAGTCACCGCGGGCACCTGGAGTTCCTCCGCCGCGGGCACGCTCGATCTCGTCGCCGGCAACCTGAACCTCGGCGGTACCTTCTCGACTGCGAGCTTCCGCACCCTCAACCGCAACGCCAACGCCGGCAGCCTCAATCTCACCGGCACGATGCTGAACACCGGCGACACGCTGCTCGTGGACGCGGCTGTCGGCACGCTCCAGATCTTCAACGGCCTCATCCGCGGCGGCCTCATCGAGGTCGACACCGCCGACGGCGGCAGCCTGCACGCGGGTACGCCGACCACCGCCGGCACCGCCTTCCTCGAGAACACCACCCTGCGCGGCCTGCTCTCGGTGAGCCCCGGCGACGACATCCGCATCCGCGGCGCACTCACCCTCGACGGCGGCACCGTCGACGTGGCGGGCGGCTCGGGCTTCTTCACCTACGTGCGCAACGCCGACTTCGGGGTTGCCGCGAGCATCCTCGCAGGCCCCGGTGGCGGCAACATCACCGTCACCGGCCCCAACAACAATATCGGCAGCCAAAACGGCACCCCCGCCTTCACCTTCGGCAGCGGCGTGCGCATCGCGGGCGGCAGCGCCAACATCGATCTCGGGGCCGCGGGCACCAATGCCGCCTTGATCGAGGCCACCGCCGGCACCCTCACCGTCACCGGCACCGACTGGGTCAACAACGGGATACTGCGCGCCAACGGCGGTACGCTAGTCACCGCGGGCACCTGGAGTTCCTCCGCCGCGGGCACGCTCGATCTCGTCGCCGGCAACCTGAACCTCGGCGGTACCTTCTCGACTGCGAGCTTCCGCACCCTCAACCGCAACGCCAACGCCGGCAGCCTCAATCTCACCGGCACGATGCTGAACACCGGCGACACGCTGCTCGTGGACGCGGCTGTCGGCACGATCAACATCATCAGTAACGGAACGATCCATGGCGGGGCCGTCACGCTGACCGACGGCGATATCGACATCGTCAATGCGTTCTTCCGCGACGTCACCCTCGACGGCGACATCGTCCTCGACGGGTCCGACCAGCTCCGCATCCTCGGCACGCTCACGCTCGCCAACGATGCCACCGTGCAGATCGGTGGGCCCACCAACGGCTTCACGTACTTGTACGAGGGCAGCAGCGCTCCCTGGAGCGTCGCGGGCAGCGGCAGCATCGTCTTCGGCGGTACGTCCACCGGTTCCTCCCGCAACTTCGGCAACGGCAGTGCAGCGCTCACGCTCGGGCCTGACGTCGTGGTGCGCGGGTCGCAGAGCGGCAACGTGAACTTCGGCACCGGCGGCGTGAACCAGGGCACCCTGCTCGCCGATGTGGCCGGGCGAACCCTCTCGGTCTCCGGCACCAGCTGGATCAACGCCACCGAGGGTCGCATCCTGGCCTCCGCCGGGACCATCACCAGCACCAGCTTGCTCCGCAACGACGGCTCGACCATCGTCGACGGGGGGGTGCTGAACCTCAACAACAACGGCAACACCTTCGTCTGGACCACCCCGGGCACGCTGCGCCTCGACCGCGGCACGTTGAACCTTGGTGGTCGACTCACCACCGCGCAGTTCGACCGCATCCAGCGTCCCGTCGACGCCGACCGCGGCACCTTCAACCTCAACGGCGCCATCGACAACGCCGGCACGACGCTCACCTTCGACGAGTCCAAGGGCACCGTCCGCCTCGACTCCGGCAACGGTCTGATCGACGGTGGCACGGTCGTCATCACCGACGGCGAACTCCGGTCGACCCAGGGCTTCTTCCGCAACGTGACCCTCGACGGCGACATCGTCCTCGACGGGTCCGACCAGCTCCGCATCCTCGGCACGCTCACGCTCGCCAACGATGCCACCGTGCAGATCGGTGGGCCCACCAACGGCTTCACGTACTTGTACGAGGGCAGCAGCGCTCCCTGGAGCGTCGCGGGCAGCGGCAGCATCGTCTTCGGCGGTACGTCCACCGGTTCCTCCCGCAACTTCGGCAACGGCAGTGCAGCCCTGACTCTGGGGCCCGGCATCGTCGTGCGCGCCACACAGAATGGCACTGTGGATTTCGGCAACGGGAGCATCAACCAGGGCACCCTGCTCGCCGATGTCGCCGGTCGGACGTTGACC
>JALHMS010000002.1:354161-360902 GCA_022843925.1 Burkholderiales bacterium | reverse complement strand
CCCTGACTCTGGGGCCCGGCATCGTCGTGCGCGCCACACAGAATGGCACTGTGGATTTCGGCAACGGGAGCATCAACCAGGGCACCCTGCTCGCCGATGTCGCCGGTCGGACGTTGACCGTCTCGCGCGAGAACTGGATCAACGCCATCGACGGTCGCATCCTGGCCTCCGCCGGGACCATCACCATCACCGGCTTGCTCCGCAACGACGGCTCGACCATCGTCGACGGGGGGGTGCTGAACCTCAACAACAACGGCAACACCTATGTGTGGACCACCCCGGGCACGCTGCGCCTCGACCGCGGCACGTTGAACCTCGGTGGACGGCTCACCACCGCGCAGTTCGACCGCATCCAGCGTCCCGTCGACGCCGACCGGGGCACCTTCAACCTCAACGGCGCCATCGACAACGCCGGCAGCACGCTCACCTTCGACGAGGCCAAGGGTACGGTCCGCCTCGGCCTCGGCCGAGGGCTGATCGACGGCGGCACCGTCGTCATCACCGATGGCGTGCTCCAGTCCGATCAGGGCTTCCTGCGCAACGTGACCCTCGATGGCGACATCGTCGTCGACGGCAGCGATCAGCTTCGCGTGCTCGGCACGCTCACGCTCGTGAACGACGCCACCGTGCAGATCGGCGGCCCCACCAACGGCACGAGTTACCTCTGGGAGGGCAGCACTGCGCCGTGGAGCATCGTGGGCGACGGCAGCATCGTCTTCGGCGGCACGGCGGTCAGCGCCGGGCGCAACCTCGGCAACGGCAGCGCACCCCTGACTCTGGGGCCCGGCATCGTCGTGCGCGCCACACAGAATGGCACTGTGGATTTCGGCAACGGGAGCATCAACCAGGGCACCCTGCTCGCCGATGTCGCCGGTCGGACGTTGACCGTCTCGCGCGAGAACTGGATCAACGCCATCGACGGTCGCATCCTGGCCTCCGCCGGGACCATCACCATCACCGGCTTGCTCCGCAACGACGGCTCGACCATCGTCGACGGGGGGGTGCTGAACCTCAACAACAACGGCAACACCTATGTGTGGACCACCCCGGGCACGCTGCGCCTCGACCGCGGCACGTTGAACCTCGGTGGACGGCTCACCACCGCGCAGTTCGACCGCATCCAGCGTCCCGTCGACGCCGACCGGGGCACCTTCAACCTCAACGGCGCCATCGACAACGCCGGCAGCACGCTCACCTTCGACGAGGCCAAGGGTACGGTCCGCCTCGGCCTCGGCCGAGGGCTGATCGACGGCGGCACCGTCGTCATCACCGATGGCGTGCTCCAGTCCGATCAGGGCTTCCTGCGCAACGTGACCCTCGATGGCGACATCGTCGTCGACGGCAGCGATCAGCTTCGCGTGCTCGGCACGCTCACGCTCGTGAACGACGCCACCGTGCAGATCGGCGGCCCCACCAACGGCACGAGTTACCTCTGGGAGGGCAGCACTGCGCCGTGGAGCATCGTGGGCGACGGCAGCATCGTCTTCGGCGGCACGGCGGTCAGCGCCGGGCGCAACCTCGGCAACGGCAGCGCACCCCTGACTCTGGGGCCCGGCATCGTCGTGCGCGCCACGCAGAACGGGAACGTCAACTTCGGCACCGGCGGCATCAACAACGCCACCCTGCTCGCAGATGTGGCGGGCCGGACCATGAACGTCTCCGGAACCAACTGGACGAACCCCGCCACCCTCCGCATGCAGAACGGCGGGACGATGACGGTCAGCGGGTTTCCGACGAATGCCGGCCTGATCGATATCGGCGTCGGATCCACGCTGAGCACCCCCAACACGAACCTCACGAACACGGGCGTCATCGAAGGAAGCGGCACGCTCGTCCTCGATACGAGTGGTCCTGTCGAGACACTCGTCAATCGCGGCACGCTGCGCATGGGCGGCGGTGCGCCCGGTTATCTGTCGATCCGCGGCGGGCTCACGCTCGACACCGGCGCCATCGTGGAGATCGACGTCCAGAACCGCTCGGGACGCGGCGTGGGTCACGACAGTCTCAACCTGAGCGGTCCGCTGACGCTGAACGGTGGACAGGTCCGGATCACGCACCGGGACGGCTTCGCGCCTACCGTGGCGGAACTCTTCCACCTGGTGTCGGCCTCGTCGGTCGTCGGCACCACCGCGTCGGTCGGGCTGTCGGGCGACAACGCCGGCTATGCGCTGACGGCCCAGGGCAGCCAGGTCTTCCTCACGCGCGGCGACCCCGGCACCATCAACGTCTGGAACATCGATACCGACGGCAACTGGAGCACCGCCAGCAACTGGAGTCTCGGCCGGGCTCCAATCGCCACCGATCTCGCGCTCATCGATCGCGGCCCCCTCAATCCAACGGTGACGATCACGAGCGGCTCGCACGCCGCAGGCCGCATGGTCGTCCTCGAAACGCTGTCGATCTCCGGCGGTACGCTGACCGTCGCGAACCCCTCGACGATCGCCGGCACGTTGAACTGGTCCGGCGGAACGCTGGCCGGTGCAGGTCAGGTCAGCCTTCTCGGCCCCGCCACCTGGACCGGGGGCCAGCTCGACGGCAACCTGCGCGTCGCCAACGGCGCGACGTTCGTCTGGGCCGGCACGGGCGACGGCGCAAAGGATTTCGGCAACGGAACGCTGGTCAACGACGGCACGATCACGTGGACGCAGGGTCACGTGGAGATCGTCGGCAACGGCGCCGTCGTGAACAACGGGCTCTTCGACATCCAGGCTGCCCTGAATCTCGGTGACCGCAGCGTGGGCGTCGGCACGGTCACCTTCACGAACACTGCCAGCGGCGTCATTCGCGCTGCGGCCCCATCCGGCCCGATCACCCTCGGCAGCCTGGGCATTCCCGGTGGCACGGCGAACTATCTGACCTTCAACAACGCAGGCCGTATCGACGTGGTCTCGGGCACGTTGCAGATCAACACCGGCTTCAGCGGCGCCACCGGCGGCGGCACGTTCGCGAGCACCGGCATCATCGACGTGGCGTCGGGCGCGACAGTGCAGTTCGGCGGGCAGGCCTCGTTGGCGTCGAGCGCCACGCTTTCCGGCGCCGGGTCGCTGCTGACATCGCTCGGTGCCAATCTCGTCTCGGACGGCACCGTGTCCCTTGGCGGCACGATGACCGTGGCGGCGGGTACGGCGACGTTCAACTCGACACTGGCACCCGCGACGCTGGCCGTGACCGGAGGGACGGCGCTCTTCAGGGGCTCGACCACGCCAGGCGCATTGAACATCACCGGGGGCACGGCGACATTCAATGGGCATTTCGCCACCGGTTCGATCACGGCCTCGGGCGGCACCGCGGACTTCACCGGGGGCGCCGTCGTCGACACGATCTCGATCACGGCCGGCACAATCCTGTTCAACAACACCTCGTCCGCGAACGCCCTGACCCTTTCGGGCGGCACGCTGGGCGGCACGGGTGGGGGTGGCCTCACGCTGAACGGCGCGAGCACCTGGAGCGGCGGAACCTTCGCCGGCAACCTACGGGTCGCCGCCGGCCAGACGCTGTCGCTCACGGGTGCCCGGAAATCGTTCGGCGCCGGCACGATCACGAACAGCGGCACGATCGTCTCGACGCACACGGGGCTCGCGATCATCGACATCGTGGGCGACGGGACCGTCGCCAACAACGGCCTCTTCGATGTGCAGTCGGACCTGTTCCTCGGCGACCAGGGCACGAGCTCGGGGACGCTGACCTTCGTGAATGCCGCGACGGGCGAACTCCGCGTGAGCGGCGGCACGACGAGCACGATCGGTTCGGAAGGCGTCGCCAACGGCACCGAGAACTACGTGCTCTTCACGAACGACGGCACGGTCGATGTCCGCAGCGGCCTTCTGCAGATGAACGTGGGCCTGAACGGTGGCGCGGAGGGTGGGACCTTCGAGAACCGCAGCACCGGCGAGATTCACGTGGGCGGCGGTGCGACGCTGCGCATCGGCGGCGCACTCGCCGCCAACGCCGGCCGCATCGATGTCGCCGAGACAGGTACCTTCCGCAAGCTCGGCGGCTTCACGAACGCCGCGACCGGCCTGCTGAGCGGCAGCGGTACGTTCGACGTCGGTGCGGGCAACGTCCTGACCAACGAAGGCACGCTGCTCGGCGACGGTCGCATCGAACGCATGCGGATCGGGGGCAATCTTTTGCTGGCCGGAACCAGTGTCGTCGCGGTCGAAGTGGGAGGCCTCACGGCCGGCACCGAGTTCGACTGGATCGACGTCACCGGCACGGCGACGGTCGCCGGGACCGTCCGGGCCACGCTCACCAACGGCTTCGCGCCGACCGACAGCGGCACGCGATTCCCGTTCGTCACCGGCACGAGCGTGAGCGGCACGTTCACGACAACCGACCTGCCGGCGAACTTCGCGATGGTGTACCCCGGTGCGTCGGCGGGCCTCGAGTTCAGCGCGACCGGCGGCATCGTCTGCAGCGGCACCATCTGCTGGGATGGCGGGGCCGGCACGCCGTTCTGGACCGACATCGCCAACTGGACGTCCGACCGCCTGCCCGATGCGGGCGACATCGTGGTCATCAATCAGGGCGGTGCCAACAGGGTCGTGCTGAATTCGGGCGATCACACCGTCGGCAGCATCACCGTGACCGATCCGTTCGAGATCTCCGGCGGCTCGTTGGTGGTCGACGGTCCCGCGGACTTCCTCAATTCACTGACGATCTCGGAGGCGAGCCGGCTCCAGCTCGACGGCACGGCACGGATCCAGACGCTGACGATGTCCGCCGCCACCCTCACCGGTGCCGGCGCCGTGCGGGTTCTCGGCGCGGCCAATCTCGGGTCGAGCACCCTATCCGGCAGTGGCACGCTCACCACCGAGGGCGCCACCACGCTCACCGACAACGGCGTGACGATCGACGGGCGCCGCTGGATCAACGCCGGCACGGTCACGCAGACGGGCGACGCGCAGGTCGCGTTCGCCAACGGCGCGATCATCGAGAACACCGGGACGTGGACGCTCGCCGGCACGAGCACCGACGCCCTCGCACTGCTCGCCGGCAGCGGCAACCGCTTCCTCAATGCAGGGCAGTTCGTGAAGACGTCGGGCGGCGCGTCAACCATCGACATCGGCGGCACCTTCGACAGCACGGCGGGGTCCACGACGCGGATCGATGCCGGGACGCTCCGCGTGGTCTCGGGCGGCACCGACGACGGCACTTGGACCGTGGCCGACGGCGCCGTCGTGCGCTTCGACGGCGGCGCGCGCACCTTCTCGGCGACGTCCGACATCACCGGCACCGGCACCGTCCAATTCGGGCTGGGCACGGTCACCCTGGACGGCAACTACGCCATCGCGGCCACCGGCACCACGGCGATCGTCGGCGGCCGGGCGGACTTCAACCGGTCCACGGTGATCCGCTTCTCGCGCCGCTTCAACTTGTCGTCGGGCACGCTGGGCGGCACCGCCAACCTGGCGCTCGACAGCGGTCTCGATCTCGGCACCGGCACGATCACCGGCACCGGCAGCTTCACGACGGGCGATGTCACCACGATCGCCGGCAACCGCGCCACGCTGCATACCCGGCGCTGGGTGAACACCGGCGGCGTGACGCATCTGGATGCCGGCGCGATCGTGCTCACCGACGGCGCGGTCGTGGAGAACCAGGGCGCCTGGACGTTGGGCGGCACCACGACCCTCGCCATCGCGCAGGGGGCGGGCACCGGCAGCCGGTTCGAGAATGCGGGTGTGCTGACGAAGGCCTCGGCCGGTATCTCGACGATCGACGTGGAGGGTGGCGTCACCAACACGGGCACCGTGGCCGCGGGTCTCGGGACGCTGGACCTCCCCACCACGACCACATTGGATGGCAACGTCCTGATTCTTTCGGGCGCCACGCTCGTACTGCCGGAGACGGCGACGAACATCGGCATCGTCGGCGGCGAAGGCACGCTTCGCTTGGGTACCGGCGCGGGCACGTTGACGAACGACGGTCTTCTCGCGCCGGGCGGCATCGCCCAGACGGGGCAGTTGAGCATCGAAGGCAATCTCGTCCAGACCGCGGCGGGTACGGTCCGGATCGAAGCAAACGACTCGGCGGCCGGTCTGTACGACGTCCTCGCGGTGTCCGGGTCGGCCACCCTCGCCGGCACGCTGGACTTCGTGGCCCTCAACGACTTCGAACCTCCGATCGGCACCAACCTGCCGGACGTGATCGTCTACAACACGCGCACCGGGTCCTTCACCACCGTCACGGGTTCGCGACTGCTGACCGGCACGACCGCATCCACCTCTTTCGGCACCTCGTCGATGAGCGTGGCGATCCTCTCGTCGATCGGCTGCGATGTGGATGTCTGCTGGATCGGCACGACCGGCGACTGGGCCGTCGGCGCCAACTGGAGCACCGGCGCCGCCCCCACCGCCGGTCAGCGCGTGCGCGTGAACGTGGCGGGCGATCAGGTGATCACCGTGTCGTCGGGATCCCAGGCGGTCGGCTCAATCACGATGGATGAGACCCTGACCGTCAGCGCCGGCGCGCTCACGATCGGTGGCCCGTCGTCGTTCAACAGCACCGTCAACCTCAGCGGGGGAACCCTCGTCGTCGCGGGCCCGACGTCGATCGCGCAGTTGAACCTGACGGGCGGCGCACTGAATATCGACACCAATGCCACGGCCACCATCGCCAGCGCGCTCAATTGGACCGGCGGTGCCACGATCTCCGGCCCCGGCACCGTGAGCCTCCCCACTGCCGCCACGACGACCATCACCGGCACCGGCCTGCACCTGATCGACGGCGCCACGTTCA
>JALHMS010000002.1:19905-354151 GCA_022843925.1 Burkholderiales bacterium | reverse complement strand
CGCGCTCAATTGGACCGGCGGTGCCACGATCTCCGGCCCCGGCACCGTGAGCCTCCCCACTGCCGCCACGACGACCATCACCGGCACCGGCCTGCACCTGATCGACGGCGCCACGTTCACCAACGCCGGCACCGTCATCTACGACATCGCCCCGAACGCCGGCCGCGATCTCATGCTCGCCAACGGCGCCCGCTTCGACAACCTCGCCACCGGCACCTTCACCTTCCGCACCGACAGCACCGTGGCGCGCCCGGGGTCAGGTCCTGCCGGGACCTTCGTCAACGTCGGCACGGTGAACAAGGACGGCGGCACGGGCATCTCCAGCATCAACGTCGCCGTCGAGAACCAGGGCGGCACGATCGACAGCGGCACCGGCACGATCCGCCTCCAGCAGAACGGCACCTTCACCGGCATCACGACTCTGGTCGGCAACAACGTCACGCTGACCGGCGGCACGCACACCTTCGCCACGGGCAGCGCGGTGAACGGCCGGTTGAACGTCGCGGGTGCGACGGTGCAGTTGGACGACACGGTGCTCACCGGCAGCGCGAGCCTCTCTTCGGGCAGCGTGACCGCCGCCGGCACGAGCCGCCTCGATCTCACCCAACTCGATCTCAGCGGTGGTGCGTTGAGCCTCGGCGCCGGCACCTCGGCCAACATCGCCAACGCGCTCAATTGGACCGGCGGTGCCACGATCTCCGGCCCCGGCACCGTGAGCCTCCCCACTGCCGCCACGACGACCATCACCGGCACCGGCCTGCACCTGATCGACGGCGCCACGTTCACCAACGCCGGCACCGTCATCTACGACATCGCCCCGAACGCCGGCCGCGATCTCATGCTCGCCAACGGCGCCCGCTTCGACAACCTCGCCACCGGCACCTTCACCTTCCGCACCGACAGCACCGTGGCGCGCCCGGGGTCAGGTCCTGCCGGGACCTTCGTCAACGTCGGCACGGTGAACAAGGACGGCGGCACGGGCATCTCCAGCATCAACGTCGCCGTCGAGAACCAGGGCGGCACGATCGACAGCGGCACCGGCACGATCCGCCTCCAGCAGAACGGCACCTTCACCGGCATCACGACTCTGGTCGGCAACAACGTCACGCTGACCGGCGGCACGCACACCTTCACCACGGGCAGCGCGGTGAACGGCCGGATCAACGTGGCGGGTGCCACGGTGCAGTTGACCGACACGGTGGTGACCGGCAGCGCGAGCCTCGACTCGGGCAGCGTGACCACAGCTGGTTCGAGCCGCCTCGATCTCACGCAACTCGATCTCACCGGCGGCACGCTGAACCTCGGCGCCGGCACTGCGGCCAACATCGCCAACGCGCTCGACTGGACCCGCGGGGCCACGATCTCCGGCCCCGGCACCGTGAACCTTGCGACGGGCTCCAGCTCCACGATCGCCGGCCCCGGCTTCCACGTGATCGACGGCACCACGCTCACCAGCGCCGGCACCGTCGTCTACGACATCTCCCCGGGCAACAACCAGGAACTCGTGCTCGCCAACGGTGCGCGCTTCGACAACCTCGCCACCGGTACCTTCGCTTTCCGAACGGACAGCACCCTCACCGCAACGGGCACGCCCAGCACGTTCGCCAATGCAGGGACGGTGACGAAGGACGGCGGCACCGGTACGAGCACCATTCCGGGCGGTGCCCTCTCGTTCACGAACGTCGCCGGCAGCCGCATCGATGTCCGCCAGGGCACACTGCAGATCGCCAATCTGGCCGTCAACAACGGCACGATCGACACGGCATCCCTGGCGAGATTCGCGCTCGCGGCGGGTGCCCTCGAAAACGCCGCGACCGGCGTGCTGACCGGGAGAGGCACGATCGTCGCGCCCGGGGGCGTCGTGAACCGCGGTGAGGTCCGTCCTGGGACGACCGGTTCGCCGGGCACGTTGGCGATCCTGGGGAACTTCACGCAGGCCCCGGAAGGCCGCCTCGTCACTCGCATCGAGGGCGACGCCGCCGAGCCCCGCGACGTCCTGGCGGTGGGCGGTCGCGTATCGCTGGCCGGCACGCTGGAAGCCGTGGTCGCCGACCCGACGGCCGCCGCCGGCCAGAACTTCGTGCTCGTCGTCTGCGACCTCGCGGACTGCATCACCGGCAGCTTCGGCACGATCCAGACCTCGGGCGCGCTGAGCGCCACGCCGACGTTCGGTGCCTCGTCGTTCGCCATCGCCCTCGATCCCGAATCGCTGCGTCGCTGGATCGGTGGCAGCGGATTCTGGGACATCGCCTCGAACTGGAGCGGCGGCGTGACCCCCGATGCCGACGACGAAGTACGCATCGAGAATCCGGGCGACATCACGGTCACGGTGCGCGGCGGCAGCGATGCTGCGCTCGCAGGCCGCCTCTTCGCCACCGAGAACATCGTCGTCGCGGGCAGCAGCCTCTCGTTCTCGCAGGCGTCGACATCAACAGGCCGCATCACCGTCTCCGGCGGGCAACTGAACGCCAACGCTGCGTTCGACGCGAACGAGATCTCGGTGACCGACGGTACCTTTGCCGCGAATGCACCTGTGCGGGTGTCGACCCTCACCCAGAGCGGTGGCGTCATCGGCGGGACAGGCGAGCTGAGCATCGCCGAGTCGTTCGCGTGGAACAACGGCAGCCAGGGCGGCACCGGGAGCACCAGACTTCTAGACGGCGCGACGCTCACCGTCTCGGGCGACGGAGCGCAGATCGACGCGGAGCGCTCGGTCATCGTCGATACCGGAGCGACCTTCGATCTCAGGAACGCGTTCATCGGCGGCGCCGGGCGCATCGAGAACGCCGGCACGATGCGCCTCGGCAACAGCTTCCTGGAGAACGATCTCGTGAACACCGGGAACATCGTGGTGAGCCACAACAGCACCCACAGCCTCGGAACGGTGGACATGAACGGCGGCCGCATCGACGTCGCCGCTGGGATGACCGTGCTGAAGGACCGCGGGGCATTCCACTGGCGCAGCGGCACGCTGGCCGGGCCGGGCGCCTACGACATCGCTGCGGGGACGACCTTCGACCTGCCGGGCAGCGGTGCCCGCGTGGTCGACGGCACGTCCCTGCGACTGGCCTCGCTCGCCTTCGACGGCGGATCGCTCACGCTGCAGAACAGTGGACTCCTGGTCGGCGGGACCACGAACATCGGCGGCGGTGGCTTGTTCACGGTGACCAACAGCTCCGTCGGCCTGTTCGGGCCGGCGAACATCTCGAGCCTCGCCATGAACAGCGGGACGCTGGTGGCGCGCTCGGGCCTGCAGGTGGCCGACTACGCGCAATCGGGCGGCCTGGTCGCGGGCCGCGGATCGCTCGCCGTCAGCCGCTCGTTCCTGGCCACCGCCGGAGACATCTCCGGTACGGTGGGGGGCGAATCGTTCGTGTTCGACACCATCGACATCCAGACCGGCGCGCTCGACGCGCTGGTCGGCGCGGACATGACGGCGAGGAACACGATCACGGTGAACACGACCGGGCGCCTCACGGTGGACGACAGCATCGTGCGTGGCGACGACATCACGGTGAACGCCGGTTCCCTGCAGGTCCGTGCCGATCAGCGGGCGGCCGGCATCATCGGCGGCGATGCCGGTGCGTTGCCCGCACGGCCTGGGGCCGTCAGGGGCACCGTCGCCGGTGACGTCGTGATCAGCGGTGGCCGCACGGACAGCGCCACGGCCCAGGTAGGCAGCAGCGTGGGCACCTGCGAGCTGGACGTGGGCGGCAACCTGACGATCACCGGCGGCGCAGGCGACGGCGCCTCGGCCGAACTCTTCGCGGCTCGCGCCATCGGCAGCGATGACGATCCGCTGTCGGTCGGGCGCGCCGTCGCCCTCATGACCGGCACCGGCGAGGATGCCTACGCGCGGATCAGCGTGGTCGAGTCCGGCGGCAACATCGTGCTGGCACTGCCCGGCGCCGCGACCGGCGGCTTCACGGTCGATGGCGCGCCGGACGCGGCGGCCGGCGTATCCGGTTTCTTCGTCGCAGGCGCACCCGCCGTTCTCGGCGAGAATCTCACCATCGTGGGTCGACCGGTGGTCGCCGTGGTGCCCGCGGTGATAGCACCGCCTCCCGTGGCCGATCCCATCCTGGTTGCCGTGCTGCGCGCGGAGGCGACGCCCGTCCTCGCCGCCCGCGAGAAGCCCCAGCCGGAGGACGACCCCTCGCTTGCCAACCGAACCTTGCGGCCGAACGGGCCGCTGGAGTGCCGCTGATGCGAACCCTGTCCTCGTTCCTCCTGGCCGTCACCCTCGCCGCGCCGCTCGCCGCCATCGCCCAGGAGGCCGGCCGCGCCACCAGTGTCACGGGCGTCGTGTCGGTGCAGCGGGCCAGCGGGTCCATGGGGATCGTCGCCCGCGGCAGTGCGGTGCAGCCCGGAGACACGCTCTACAGCCAGCCCGACAGCCGCGCGATCATCGAACTGCGCGACGGCGCGAAGCTCACCGTGCGGCCCGGCACCGAGCTGAAGATCGAGGGATATCGCTACGCCGCCGACGGCAACGGAGCGAACGACAGCACGATCCTCCGCCTCCTGAAGGGCGGCTTCCGGACGATCACAGGCCTCCTGGGCCAGCGCCGTCCGTCGGCGTTCCAGGTCAACACCGGCACGGCCACCATCGGGATCCGCGGGACGGACTTCGTGACCCGCATCTGCGAAGCCGACTGCGCGGCCGAATCGAAGAGCGTCGCCACCCGGATCGCGCGGACGCCGGGCTACGTCGCGCGGCTGCTCACCGTACAGGGCACGCTGACGACGGCCACGGGGCCACGCGCCGGGAGGGGACTCGCCGCGGGGGACCCGGTGTACGCGGAGGACATCCTCGCGACGGGCAAGGGCAGCTTCGGCGTGCTCGTCTTCCAGGACGGCACGCGCGTCGTCCTGCAGGAGAACACCCGCTTCGCCGTTGAGCGCTATCAGTACGAGCCGTCGCGGCCGGAGAAAGGGAATGTCGTCTTCCGCCTGCTGACCGGTGGCCTGCGCGCTGTCACGGGCTTCATCGCGCGGAGCAACAACCGGCAGTTCCAGGTGAACACCGCCGTGGCCACGATCGGCGTGCGCGGTACCGGCTTCGACGCGCTCTGCACCGACGCATGCTCCGACATCGACGCGCCGAAGGAAGCCGATGCCCCCGGTGGCCTGTCGCTGGCGAACTGGCAGGGTTGCAACGTGGTGACCAACGACAAGGGCGAGGCGACGGCGTGCGAGGGTCAGGCGCTCAACGTCGCGTCCGCCGGCGCGGCGCCCCAACCGCTTGACAAGGTCCCGCCGTACTTCGAGCGCAATGCGGCGCCTCGGCCCGACAAGCTGAAGGTCGATCTGGATGATCTGTTCGGGCTGCAGCAGGAGACCTTCGCGGAGGCAGGCGCCTACGTGCAGGTGCGCGAAGGCACGGTGACGCTGAAGGGCGCGTCGACGGAACTCTTCACGCTCGCGAAGGGCGAGACCGGCTACGTCGATCCGTCGGGTCAGAAGTTCATCCGCCTCGGCGTGACACCCGTCTTCCTCGACCGCGACGTGTTCACGAGGGACGGCGAACCGGACGATTACGGGTGCTTCGTGAAGTAGCGGGCTGGTCCCGATCTCCGCACCCGTGCGGGGATCGCCTCATCCGTCGCGCTGCCGCCCACGTATCTCCCGGGGTCCCGCCCTTTCCGGTGCCGACGTGCGCGGCGCCGAACTCGCCGCGCTCGGCAGCGTCTCAGGGCCCTCCGATAGAATCCGGCCCATGATCCGCCTCCTCCTGCTGTTCCTCGCCCTTGCCGTCGCCCTCGCGACCGCGAGCCCGCCGCTCTCCGCCGCCCCCGTGCAGGCCCCCCATGTCGAGGCCGAGCTGGTGGCCTCGCATGCGGTCATCGCCCCGGGCACGCGCGTGACCGTCGCCCTGCGGCTCGCGCACGAGGCCGGCTGGCACACCTACTGGAAGTACCCCGGCGATTCCGGGATGCCGACACGCATCGCCTGGACCCTCCCCGGGGGCGCGACGGCCGGGCCGATCCTGTGGCCGCATCCCGAGCGCCTGCCCGTCGGCCCGCTGATGAACTACGGCTACGAGGGCGAGGTGCTCCTCCTGACGGAGCTGGATGTACCGGCATCGTGGTCGCCGGGCACGCCGCTCGCGATCGTCGCGAAGGCCGACTGGCTGATCTGCAAGGACGTCTGCATCCCCGGGGGCACCACCGTCTCGCTGACGCTACCCACGGCACCTTCGGCCACAGTCGATGCGACATGGGCACCCCGCATCGAGGCGGCACGCGCCCAGGTGCCGGGCGCTGCAACCGCCGCGCCCGTCGCCGTGACGGTGACCGACACCCACATCGAACTGGAGGTGACGGCCCCCGGCCTGGAGCGACTGGATTTCCTGCCGCTGACGGCGTACGTCATCGACAACCCGTCTCCGCAGACCTTCGAGAAGACGGCCACGGGTGGACGCCTGCGGCTCGTCGCCGCGGCGGGATTCACGGGCGGCATCGACCGCCTCGACGGCGTGCTCGTGGCCACGGCTCTCGACGGGGCACGCGCCGTCGAGGTCTCGATGCCATACCCCGGCGGGGTTCCGAAGGTGAAGGCGAGGGCGGCCTCCGCCGGCATGAGTGCGGACGAGATCCGCGCGGCGGCGGGCGGCGGACCGGGGCTCGGACTCCTGGCCGCCCTCCTCCTCGCGTTCGGCGGCGGCATCGTGCTCAACCTGATGCCGTGCGTGTTCCCCATCGTCTCGATCAAGATCCTCGGGTTCGTCGAGCAGGCCCACGGCGACCGCGCGGACCTGCGACGCCACGGCCTCGCCTTCGCCGCGGGGATCATCGTGTGCTTCTGGGCGGTCGCCGGACTGCTGATCGCGCTTCGCGCCAGCGGCGAGGCCCTCGGCTGGGGCTACCAGCTCCAGTCCCCTCCCGTGGTCGCAGCGCTCGCCGTGCTCTTCTTCCTGCTGGGCCTCAATCTCAGCGGCTACTTCGAAGTGGGCGCCACAGTGCAGTCCGCCGCCGGCAGCGTCCGCGACCGCAACGGCCTCCTCGGAGCGTTCCTCGGGGGGCTGCTCGCCACGGCCGTCGCGACGCCCTGCACCGCGCCGTTCATGGGGGCGGCACTGGGCTTCGCCCTCACGCAACCCGCCGCCGAGGCGATGCTCGTGTTCACGTCCCTGGCGCTGGGCATGGCCATTCCCTACGTGCTCCTGTCGTTCGCCCCGGGCCTGACGCGCTGGCTGCCCCGGCCGGGCCGATGGATGGAAACGCTGAAGCAGCTGCTCGCCTTTCCGCTGTATCTGACGGTCGTCTGGCTCGTGTGGGTGCTCGGGGAACAACTCGGTCCGACGGCCGGCGCGAAGCTGCTCGCGGGCCTCGTGCTCGTGGCCGCCGCGATCTGGGCCTGGCGTCGGTTCTCCGCGTCGTCGGCGGCCGGTGGCGCGACGGCGGGCCTCGCCCTGCTGGCCGCGGCGCTCTGGTTCGCCTGGCCTTCAGGCGTCCCTCAGGCTGCGAAAACATCCGCGGGTTGGGCGCCCTACTCCGAGGTCTCGCTGACGGCCGCCCGCGCGCAGGGGCCGGTCTTCGTGGACTTCACCGCCGCGTGGTGCGTGACGTGCCAGGTGAACAAGCGCACGGTGCTCGAGACCAATGCCGTCCGCGCGGCCTTCGCGGCTTCGGGCATCACGCTCGTGCGGGCCGACTGGACCCAGCGCGACGAGGAGATCACACGCGCCCTGGCCCGCCTGGGCCGCAGCGGCGTGCCGGTGTACGCGATGTACCCCGCCGGTGGTGCCGCGCCGGAACTGCTGCCGGAACTGCTCACCCGGGACACGGTGCTGGCCGCCATCGAACGGGCGCAGCCGCGCTGACTGCCGCCCGGCCCCGTCGGATGCCGGCATCGCGCAGGTCTCGTCCGTGAGCGCGATCCGCTGGGATCTCTTCTGCAACGTCATCGACAACTTCGGTGACATCGCCGTGACGTGGCGCCTCGCCCGTGAACTGCAAGCCGAGCACGGGCTCGCGGTGCGGGTGTGGGTCGACGATCTCGGAACGTTCCATCGTCTCGTCCATGCAGTGGACCCGGGGCTCGCCGTTCAGACGCTGGACGGCGTCGAGATTCGCCACTGGACCGCAGCGGCAGAGGCCGCCGAACCTGCCGACGTGGTGGTAGATGCCTTCGGCGCGCGGCCACCGGACGCGTACATCGCGGCCATGGCGCGCCGGTCGCGGCCACCCGTCTGGATCAATCTCGAATACCTCAGCGCCGAGGAATGGGTCGATGGCTGCCACGGACTGCCCTCGCCGCACCCGACGCTGCCGCTCACCCGCCATTTCTTCTTCCCGGGCTTCGGCACGGCCACCGGCGGCCTGCTCGCCGAACGCGACCTCGCCGCGCGCCGCCAGGCCTTCCTGGGCGACCGTGCGGCCCGCGAGTCGCTCTGGGTCCGATGGGGCTGGGCGCCGCCCGGGCTCGACACGCGGACCCTCTCGCTCTTCGGCTACGGCGGTGCGGCCGTCCCCGCATTGCTCACGGCGCTGGCCGACGAAGCCTTGCCGACGCGGCTGCTCGTCACCGAAAGCCGTGTCCTCCCGGATGTGCTCGGATTCCTCGGCACGCATGAGGCGCGCCCGGGCGAACGCTTCGTGCGCGGCGCCCTGGAAGTGGGGGTGCTGCCGTTTCTCACGCCCGACGACTACGACCGGCTCCTCTGGCTCTCGGACTGCAACTTCGTGCGCGGCGAGGACTCCTTCGTGCGGGCCCAATGGGCCGAACGGCCGTTCGTGTGGCAGATCTATCCGCAGGACGAGGGGGCGCACTGGCCGAAGCTGCACCCGTTCGCGAGCCGGTACGGCGAGGATCTCGAAGCCGACGCGGTCTTGGCATTGCGAGAGTTCTGGCGCCTGTGGAACCGCAACGAGGCGTCGGCCGCCGTGCTGGGCACCGCGTGGCGGCGCTTCTGGGGATGGCGCGAGGAGATCGACGCGAACGCCGCCGCGTGGGCCGCGCGCCTGCGGACCTTGGGGAGCCTCTCGGAAAATCTGGTGCGCTTCGCGGTCGCCCGGATATAATCCCGCGCCTTTTTTCCCGAACCGCTTCGAGCCAGGAACCCAGATGAAGATCGCTCAGGAACTGCGCGTGGGCAACGTGATCATGGTCGGCAGCGAGGCCCTGGTCGTGCAGCGTGCAGAATTCAGCAAGTCCGGCCGCAATGCGTCGGTCGTCAAGATGAAGTTCAAGAACCTGCTCTCGGGTTCCACTTCCGAAACCGTCTACCGCGCCGACGACAAGTTCGAAGTCGTCAACCTCGAACGCAAGGACTGCACGTACTCGTACTTCGCCGACCCCATGTATGTGTTCATGGACGCCGAGTACAACCAGTTCGAAGTCGAGAAGGACAACATGGGCGACGCGCTCAACTACCTGGAAGACGGCCTGCCCTGCGAGGTCGTGTTCTACCAGGGCCGCGCGATCTCCGTGGAAATGCCGTCGTCGGTCGTGCGCGAGATCATCTACACCGAACCCGCCGTCCGCGGCGACACGTCCGGCAAGGTGCTGAAGCCCGCGAAGATCAACACCGGCTTCGAAGTCTCCGTCCCGCTCTTCTGCGCGACCGGCGACCGCATCGAGATCGACACGCGCACGGGCGAGTACCGCCGGCGCGTGACGGGCTGAGCCCGACGCTGCAGGCATCTCGCGAAGCAGGTAGCAGCAAACAGCCGCCCTCGGGCGGCTGTTTCGTTTCCGGCGCCGGGTTTCCGATCCGGCGCCAAGCTCAGCGGGTCCCGGCCGGGGCCTGCGACCGACGCCAGATCGCCGGCACGTCGCGATCGACCGAACCATCGCGCCCGCGCCTCGGTAGCACCCGCACTGCAATGGCAGGGTCGGCCGCCGAACCACCCCCCACCCGCCGCATTTGCACCACCCGCACCACCCGCGCCGCCCGCGCCAGCCGCACATCATCGAAGGGTCTCATCGCCATGTCTCCTGGAACGCCCGCAATCGGCGGGCACGGGAGGACGATAGAAGCCGGCAGGCTCATGGCGTGAGCCACACCGGAATCGCCACGGATTCGATGTCAGCGGCGCGTCGGGATGCCGGATGCGGCCTCCCGGTCAGAACCCGCTTTCGCGGATCGCGATCTCCGCGACCCCTTCGAAAACGTCGAGCGCCAGGCTGCGCCGCGCACCCGCGATGACCACCGATCCGCCGCGGACGGCTGCGGCCGGCGGCGCGCCATCGAGCGCGATGCGCACGCGGTAGAGGGCATCGCGAGGGACGCGTCCCTCGCCCCCCTGGAGCACCGGAATGGCGCCGCCGAAGGCCGTCGAGAGGAGTGGCTCCGGAAGCCGCAGCGTACGGGTGCCATCGATCCCGACCACGCGGCCGGTGCGGGCCCCGAACGGATCCCCGGCCGGATGGAACGTCGCCTCCGCGCCGAGGGAAAGTCGGGCGACGTCGCGCTGATCGGCATAGGCATCGACGACCCAGAGGGCATCGTCGACGAGCACGGCGAGCGGTTGCTCCCCGTTGACCCAGACGCCGGCACCGGCTGTGTGATCGATGTCGGTGAGATGCCCTGCGAACGGCGCCCGCAGTTCGAGTCGTGCCAGCTCCGTGCGGCGGGCGCGGGCCTCCTCCGCCTGCTCCGCCCACTGGCGGGCGAACACGGCCCGCCGCTCGGTGCCGTCGCGTCGGCCGACCGCCTGGTCCAGTTGCAGCGCGAGGGCATCGGCGAGGCGCTCGTACTGTGCTGCGCGGAGGCGCAGGTCGGGCGAGTCGAGCACGGCGATGGCTTCGCCGGCCGCGACGGGCCCCTCCCCGCGCAGCGAAGCCACGCGGGCCGGCAACGGGCTGTAGACGACGAGCTGCCGGTCGGCGTGCATCCATCCGGGCGCGTGCACGCTCGTGCGCCACGGCACCACGACCACGAGGAAGATGAGACCCAGCGCGCCGATCAGCCACCATCGGCGGGATGGCGCGATCTCGTCGCGCCGCCCGCGCCACACGGAGAACTCCGCGAACAGCGGGCGAATCACGAACCAGCCGATCTCCACCGCGAACAGGAAGATGCCCAGGAGCTTGAAGAAGAGGTGGTACACGGCCACCGCGATGGCGACGAACACGAGCAGCCGGTAGATCCACGTGAGCCACGCGAACGCCACGAGGAACCGCGTGGTCGTCGGCGGGAAGGTCTCGGGATCGGCATCGCTCCAGCCGAGGAGCGAGCGGCGCAGGCGGGCCCGTGCGATCGCGAAGGCGCGCTCGTGGAGGTTGGGCATGTCGAGCGCATCGGACAGCAGGAAATACCCGTCGAACCGCATGAACGGGCTCGCGTTGATGCCCACGGTCAGCACCCAGCTCGTCGTCGCGAGGAAGAAGAGCGCACTGCGCAGCGCGCCGTCGTCGCACAGACTCCAGGCGAGCGTCGCGAATCCCGCGAGCGAGAACTCCGTGGCCATGCCGGCTGCCGCGATCCGGAAGCGGTCGCGCCGGTCGGCGAGCTTCCACGACTCCGACGTGTCCGTGTAGAGCATCGGCCAGAGCACGAGGAAGGCGAGCCCCATGTGGCCGACACGCACGCCGAGCCGCGTGGCCGTGAAGGCGTGCCCGAGTTCGTGCAGGGTCTTCGCGAAGGCGAGCGCGATGAGATACCCCGCGAGGCCCTCCAGGCTCAGCGTGTCGCTGAACGTGTGGACGAAGGTGTCCCACTGCCGCGCGGCGAGCAGGAGCCCGCCTGCCGTGCAACCCACGACCAGCCAGCGGAACCACGGCGCGAACACGAACGCGATCCACGGCAGCGCGCCGCGCAGGAAGGCCTGCGGCCGCACGAGCGGGATGCGGAAGAACAGATAGTGGTGCAGCAGCCAACGCAGGGGTCCCTCGCGGCGCGCTGCGGCCATGCGACCCAGCCTGGCGACCCCGTCGGCGTTCGTCACGCTCACGAGCTGATAGGTCTGCAGGAACACGGCGAGCCGGAGCACATCGGACTCGTCGACATCGAGCGGTGTCTCGTCCGAGGTCGAGGCGGCGATGCGACCCGGCGTGCGCATCCGCCAGCGCGAGAGCATCTCGAACTCCGGCCAGCCGATGAGGTAGAAGCGATTCGTGACGGGATCGTGCAGCGTCCAGGCCGGCGAACCGTCGCGCTGCGGCGCCGCCGGATGCAGGCGGAGATCCTCGCGCAGCGGCGGCACCGTCACGACGGCGATGGGCGCCCCCGTCTCCAACGCCAGCGTCGCCATCGCGCGGCTACCAGCCGGTCCAGGCGCGTGCCGCAGCCAGCGGGCGCCGCAGCAGGTAGTAGGCGAGGGGCGCGCGATCGCCGTGGATCTTCGCGGTGCCCTTCAGGCCGATGCGCGCCACGGGCAGCGCCGCGCCGGGATCGTCGAAGCGCGCGCGGACCCGGTACGACGCCACCCCTTCGGGCGATAGCGTCGCCTGGTAGCTGGTCTGCACGATGCGGGCGGCGAGCGGTGTGAGCGGTGCCGTCTGGAGGTAGAGACGCACCTCCGCGCCTTCCGAGAGGTTGATGGCATCGGCCACCGGCAGCCAGACGAGCACGCCGGCATCGTCGGGATCCGCGAGCTGCAGGATCCGCTCGCCGGTGACGACCGGCCGCCCCTGCCAGTCGTCGACGTCCCCGAAGACGGCGATGCCGTCGCGCCCGGCCTTCACGTCGACGCGTTGGAGCAGTTCGTCGAGCGCCGCCACCTCGGCCTGCCGTTCCGCGACGCGACCGTTCAGCACCGCGAGATCCGCCCGGCTGTCGTCGCTGCCGAAGGCCTTCTGGGTCGCGGCCATCGCGTCGGCGCGGGCGACGGCGAGTTGCTTCATCGCCACCTCACGCCGGCTCACGAGCGTCGTCCCGTCCAGCGAGAAAAGGCGGTCGCCGGCTTTCACCGGCTGGTTGGGCTTCACCGCGAAGGCCGCCACGACGCCATCGAGCGGCGAGGCGACTGCGGCGGACTGGAGGGCGATGACCTCCGCCGGCGCCAGCACCGAGAGCCGGACGGGAATCAGCGAGAGAAGCACGAGCCCGAGGGCGATCCACCACGCATTGCGGCGCACGCCGGTCGCCACGCGCGGCGCCCAGGTCCGGTCGCCCTGTCCGAGCGCCCAGAACGCGTGGCCATAGACCTCGGCCACCTGACTGAGCAGATCGAACGCCTCGTCGTCCGGCGACTCGTCGAGACACAACCAGAGCGTCCCGCAGCGGCGGCCGTCGGGACCGTCGAGGGGATACACGAGCACCACGGCGGGCAACCACTCCGACCAGTCCGACCGCAGCGCGCCCGGCGCATCGTCGATGGACAGCATCAGCGGTTCCTTGCCGAGGCGACCGTGGATGCCCGCCGCCAGCGCGCGCAGCCAGACGAGGAACGGCGTCTGCTCGGCCACCGAGGCAAGACCTGACACCGTGGCCAGCACCGGCGGATCACCGAGGAAGACGAAGGCCTGCCGATAGTGGGCGAGGTGCCACGTCTCGTTGGCGGCCACGAACGACAGGCCTACGCGGTCGGTGCACTCGCGCGCGCGCTGCGCGACATAGGCGAGGGTTCGGTAGTCGGGCGTGTCGGTCGGCGCGCCGGCGCCGGGAAGGACGGTGATGCTCGCCGGGGGCCGGTGTGCGTCCGGACGCTCGTTGCTCACGGCGCAGGCGGCTCCGGGAAGCGCGCGGTGCCGCTCATGCCGGCGAGCAGCTTCGCATCGCCCTCGACCACGTCGGCCTCGATCTCCACCGACTGGCTGACGGCATCGACCCGGCCGTTGATCGCTGCGACCGTCGCCCGATACGTGCGACCCGTCTCGTCCACCGCGACGTCGAAGCGCGATCCGACCTTGATCCACCGCAGCCAGCGCGAGGGCACGTTCAGCCGCAGGCGCGGCGCATCGGCCGACACGAACTCGAGGAGCGTCTGCCCCGCGGTCACGGACTGATGCGGCCGGGCCGCCAGCTTGACCACACGGCCGGCGAAGGGCGCCACGATCGTGCAGGCGCGGTGCTGCGTCTCGGCGAGATCGAGGGCGCCCTTGGCGCGGTCGCGCGCCGCGGCGGCGAGCGTCACCTCGAGCTCGCCCGCCGACTGGAGCCCCTGCAGCCGGAGCTTCGCGGCGTGGGCTTCCCGGGCGGCGTCCATCTCGGCGCTCGCCATGTCGAGCTTCGCCTTCTGTTCGCTGCAGTCGAAGCGCACGAGCGGTTCGCCCGCACGCACGGTGGCGCCGAGCGTCGTGGGCATGGCGACGACGCGGGCGATGATCTCGCTCACGATCGTCGCCTCGCGGCGGGGCACGAGCAGGACACGGATCGGTGGTGCATCGCCGCCCGCCTCGTCGCCCGCCCGCGATGGGATGGCGGGCGGAGGTGCCGGTTCGACCGCGGCGTCCGACATGGACGCCGCAGGTGCCGCCATCGCCACGGACGGCGCAGTGCGCACCGGCGCAACAGGCTCCGGGGGCTCGCGCAGCCAGAGCGCGACCGCCACGAGGGCGACCGCCGCCACCGCGACCGGGACCAGCACAGGACGCATCGGCTACTTCCCGGCGACGTCGGCACCCGCCGTGCGGATGGGCGTCGGCGCAGCACCGCTGCGCCGGCGGGTGAAGGCATCGCGCTCCCAGCCGTCGAGCGTCCGCGCCAGGGTGGCTGCGAGGGATTTCACGTCGGACTGCTCGACATCCGCCGGCAGCACGTCGAGACCGACGGAGTTGTAGACACGCCCCCAGGCGGCCTGCGCGTTGGCGTAGGCGATGTAGCGCTGGTACTGGGACAGAAGCGCGCGCGCCTCGTTGCGGATCACCTCCAGTTCGGCATCGACCCGCGTGGTCTGGGCGGCGCGGGCGTAGTCGAGCAGGCGCTCGTCCACGCGCGCGCCCTCCTCCGCCTGCTTGAGATCGGCGAGGGCGAGGCCATAGCGCTGGGTCGCCACCCGGGTCTGCGTGAGCACGGCCATCGAGAGGGCCATGCGGCGCGTCTCGTCCACCTGCTGCTGCGCCTCGTTCGCCTTCTTGATCGACGGGATCGCCGCCAGGCGCAACAGGTTCATGGACACGCGGACGCCGCCCTGCGCCCAGGTGTTGTTCAGCAGGTAGCTGTTGCCGTCGTAGTTCCCGCCGAGATCGAAGCTGACGCCGGGCAGCGTGGACAGGATCGACTTGCGGACTTCCAGCGCCGTGATGCGCTTGCGGTAGTCCTCCTCCCGCAACTCCGGCCGGCGCTGCAGCGCCATGTCCTCGAGATCCGTCGAATTCGATGGCACCGGCGGCAGCGGGACCTCCTGCTCGTCCGCGAGGGTGAATCGCGAGCCGGGCGGCAACGTCATCAGGGCCGAGAGTTCCGCCTGCGAGAGTTCGAGATCCTGGCGGCGGATCTGCAGCAGCGTCGTCGCATCGATGAGCGCCCGCTGGTACGCGAGGATCTGCGGCTGCGGCATGAGGCCCTGCGTCTCGATCTGCCGCGCCCGCACCATCGCCTGGTCGGCCCGGTTCATCACCGCGTCGATGCGCGAGAGCAGGCGCTGCGCACCGAGCGCCCGCCAGTACGCCGTGCGGACGTCCTGCAGCACGTTCTGCATCGCCTTGCGGCGGCGCTCCTCGGCGATCATCACCTGGTCGGCCTGCTGCCGGGCGCGGTAGTACGAGACGCCGAAGTCGAGGACGTTCCAGGAGAACGTGAGATCGCCGTACACGCGGCTGTTGTCGAGGCTCGTGTTGAACGGGGCGAAGGGCACGCGGTTCGGGACCACCTGGTCGCTCCGCTGCGCGAGATCATTGCTGCGCCACGCATAGCCGGCGTTGGCGAGCAGCTTCGGCAGCATGTCGAAGCGCGACACGTCGAGGATGCCCCGCGCGAGCGCTTCCTCCATGAGCTTCGCGCGGTAGTCGAGGTTGTACTTGATCGCCCGCGCCGCGGCCTCGTGGAACCCGATGGGCCCCGTCACGGGCTCCTGGTCGGCGAACATCTTCGTCTGGTCCGACTGCACGCGCTCCGCGACCTCCTCCTGCGTGGTCGGCTTCGGCTGGACGCTGGCGCATCCGCCGAGGATCAGCAAGGCGGCCAGGAGACCTGCAGCGGCAGGGAGACCTGGCCCGGAGGCCCTGAGGGGAATCGTCATCGCAATGGTTTCCTGGTCGTAGGGATCGTTCAGCAATTGGGACGCGCCGCGGCCTTGACCTTCGGCTTCCACTTGACCTTCGGCTTGGCGCGGTCCTTGTCCTTCGCTTCCTGCACCATCTCGGAGAAGGCGCGCGCCGCCTTCTCGCTCACCTTCGCGGCACCCGCACCGGGCCCGGCATCGCGCGCGGCGACGACGGCAGCCTGCGGCCTCGAGACGCGCAGCTTCACTGGCTTGGGCTTGGGCGGGCCGCAGTCGACGAGCGACTTGGTGGCAGGGGCCGCTGCCACCGCGGCAGCGCTCGCGACGGCGGGGCCGGTCGCATCGGCAGCGGCGTCGTCACCCACGAGGGCGGACAGCGGCTGCTCCGGAACGGTGATCCCGCCCGCGGCCGCCACGGCCGTCGCCCCGACCGGTGCGTCGAAGCGCTCGGGCCCGGAAGCGGCGGCGATCCGGACGGGATCGAAGAAGCCGTTGCCGTCGAGCGCCGCGCGGTCATTGAGGTTCGCGACGCGCTGATCGGCCGCCGCCAATTGCTGCGCGAGATCGCCACCACCGGGCACGACCGGAGCCACCAGCGCGGCACCCGACGGCACGAAGGGATCCGCGGGCCGCACCGTTGCACCGCCCGAGGCGGCGGGATCGACGGACGGCGTCGGCGAGATGAAAGGAAATGCGGGAAGCACGGGCGGCACGTCGGGAATGGGCACGAAGGGCGGCGGTGTCGTCGAGGCCACATCGAACGCGACCGTGCCGGTGGCGCTGCCGCCGGCAGGATCGCGCACGGTGTAACCCAGCGACCCCGCGGGGAGCAGCGCCGAGGTGCCCGGCGCGGCGACCAGATCGGGACTGGGCGTGAATCGCATGCCCTCGAACTGCGCGACCGTGAGCACCGCACCGGGCGTCACCACCGTGCCATCGGCCAGGCGGAGCACGCCGCGCGTGGCTGGGTCCGGCACGCGATCAATCGTGATGGTCAGGCGGTCGGTCGGGGTGTCGGGGTCCGCCACCAGCGCGGTGAGCGGAATCGGATTGCCGGACGAACCGGCGTCGACGGTGAGCGTGGCATTCGCCGCGGTGGGCGGGCTGTCGAGCGCATTGATGGGCACGCGCACCGTCGCCGTCGTGGCGAGATCGGGGCGTTCCCCCTGCGGCAGCGCACCAGCGTTGCCGTCGAAGAGGTCGTAGCGCAGCGCCACCTCGGCGGGCGGCGCGATCGACGTGTTCGCGAAGGTGAGCGACTGCGCGAACGTCGTGATGGAAGCCGATGTGGCCGCCGCGTTGAACGTGGCGGTGAGTTGCCCCGGCACGCTCGTGTCGGCAGTGCCGATGACGACTCCGCCCACGACGATGTCGCTGCCCACGATCAGCGGACTGGCAATCGCATCGGAGGCGAAGGCTCCGCCGTCGCGCGCCACGACGAGCCGCCCCCCGTTCCAGTCGTCGAGTCCGGCGTCGATCTCGGGATCGGAAAGGACGAGGTTCGTGTCGATCGACACGGCAGGGCCGCCCTCGGCGAAGGGCGTCGCGCGAAGCGGATCGAGACCGGCGATCACCGGCGCGTCGTTCACCGCGACGATCGGAACGCGGACCGACTGGGTGGTGGAGAGCACACCACCCGTCCCCTGCGGGCCCGCATTGCCGTCCGCGAGCACGTAGTCGAGGGTCACGCCGGCGGGCGGGGCGTCGGACGTGTTCGCATAGGTGAGCGACTGCAGGAACTGCTGCACGGTGGCCGTCGTCGCGTTCCCGTTGAAGACGACGGCGAGACGGCCCGGCGTGGACGTGTCGACGGTGCCGATGGTGACGCCACCGACCACGACGTTGCCGCCGATGACGAGCGCGCTGCCCAGTTGATCCGACCCGTCCGCACCGCCCTGTCGCGCGACGGTGAGCGACGCGCCGTTCCACGAATCGGCACCGCGGTCGATCTCCGGGTCGGAGACGGTCACGTCGGCATCGATGATCGTCGGAGCACCGCCTTCGCGGAACGGAGTCGGCGACACCGGATCGAGACCGGCGATGACCGGCGGATCGTTGGGCTGCACGTACCCGATGTTCTGCCCTTCGACCGCGACGCCCTCGGCGAGGACGACATCGACGAGCGCATCGGTCTGCGCGCCGCTCACGTCGAAGCGCGGCGTGATCGTGTCGGCGTCACCGCCGTTGACGACCGCTGCACTGGTGGGTCCGGAGACGCGGTAGTTGCCGGGCGGCAGCGCCGAGAAGACGTAGTCACCGTTGACGTCGGTGGTCGTCGTCTGCACGGTGTCGTCCGCGTTGCCGAAGAGGCCGTCGATGCCGGCCCAGCGCAGCGTGACGGTCTGCCCCGCGAGCCGGGTCTCGCCGGCATCGACGACGCCGTCCTGGTCGGCAGTGTCGTCCCACAGCGTTCCGCGGATCACGCCGAGGCCCGCGGTGTCCTGATCGCGGTGGTTGTTGAGCGGGCCGTTGCGATCGGCGGCATCGGCCTCGTTGGCGGGCAGGCCGTCCGCTCCGGTGCGGACGCCGATGGTGGCGCCGGGCGCGCCGCCCGTGGATGTCAGGGCACCGAACGTGAGCTGCTCGCCACCGGCCGCGGCTTCGGCGGGCGTGACGTCGACGCTCGTGAACGTGACGACCGCCGGGTTCCCGGCGTGCGTGACGCCCGGAGCCGCCGTCGTCGTGTACCGGACCGTGACGCTCCCGCCGACGGGAATCGCGTCGATCTCGAGCGCCGCGGTGTCGGCGTCGGACACGTTGCGCACGGCACCCGTGCCGCCACCCGTGGTGGTGGTCACCGTGCCTGCACCACCGAAGGCGAGGCCGGGCAGACCGGCGAAGTCGTCGGTGAATCGGACGCCGTGCGCGGTGGTACCACCCGTGTTGGAGAACGTGACCTCGTACGTGACCGTCGAGCCGTCGGATGCGACCACGCGCTTGTCGACGTCCACGATGCCGGGCTCGACCAGCGACTGCGTCACGACGTTCGACGTCCGCAGCACGGTCTGCGCACCGCCGACGTCGCGTGTCACGACGAAATCGAAAGCGGGGTCGGCCGTGCCGGGATCCGCCACACCATCGCCGATGATGCGCCCGGACTGGTTGAAGGACTCGTTGGTGACAACCGCGTTGAACTCGATGACGACGAATTCGCTGTCGGCGTCGCTGTCCGCATTCGTGATGTCGCCCAGGCGGAAGGTCGGGTCGGTGCCGGCACCGCCCGCGAACTCGATCCGCGCAGGGTCGACCACGACGGTCGGGGACGCGGTCTCGACTTGCGCCGTCGTCGTGGGCGAGCCGCCGGCGAAAGCCGCGTCGGACAGCCCGGCCCCCGCGATGGCGCTCGACGTGAGCCCGCCGTCGGAAACGAATCCGATGGTGGAGGTGCCGTCGTTCAGGAACTGGAGTCCGGGTGGGATGCGCGGCGTGATGCGCACGTCGGGCGTGGTGGATTCCGGCAACTGGACGACCATGCGGTACCGGACGATCTCGCCCACGGCGACGCGGGTGTCGGTGCGTGGATTGTCGGACGCCTCGACCGCGCCCGCAGCGGGCGTCGTGGCGGCCTCGGAACTGCCGACGATGCGCAGCAGGGGGGCGTCGATCGGCACCGTCACGTTGCCACGATCGGTGGCGACATAGTCGTTCACGCCGCCGGTGCCGTCGCGTTCGCCGTCGCCGAGAGCGACGAAGGGACTGATGTCGGTGTTGGTGGTGCCGGGCAGCGACGAGTAGCGCACGGTGCCCGTCACGGCAGGCGCATCGCCGGCGGAAACGAGCAGTGGCACCGTGGCCTGGAAGGTGAAGGTCGCCGTCTGCCCGGGTGCCAGGGCGTTCGCAGACGGGGCCGCACCGGCGCCGATGTTCGCGTCGAACGCGGGGTCGAGCGTGAACGGCGTGCCGGCGGTCTGCGTCCAGGAGCCGGGTACGTAGACGAGACCCGGCGGCATCGCGAAGTTGTCGAGCGCCACGTCGAAGGCGGACTGGCCACCGGTGTTGGCGACGACCACGGTGAACGTGACGACATCGCCGGCGTCGGCCGCCAGCCCGTCGGGCGTCACCGCGATGGTCACGACCGGTTCGCGGAGGGTCACGAGCGCAGTGTCCGCCACGGTGACCGCCCCGCCGTTGCTGGAGAAGGTCGCCGTGTTGGTGCGCGTCTGCCCCGCCTGGTTGGGCAGCGTGTTGAGGATGACGGCGCGGTACTCCACCATGATGGTCTGCCCGGCGGCGTTCGCGGTGTCGGTGTTGACGAGGTCACCGAGCGCGAGCGTGAACGTGCGGCCATCGGCGGAGAAGTTCGCCGCGGTGACCCCGGCGAGCAGCGTGGCGCCGGTGCCGAGCGACGACGTGAGCCCCGCGCCGATCGTCACCGCCTCGACGGCGACGAACGCCATGCCGGGCGCGAGCGTGTCGGAGAACACGGCGCCGCTGCTGCGGCCCTCGGGCAGCGTGAGCACCACGCGATACCGCGCCTGCTCGCCGATGACGGCATCGCCGTTGGCGGCGAAGACCGGTGCCGCGGGATCGCTCGTGTCGCTCGTCCCCGTGAGTGTCTTGTCGACGAGGGTGCGCGCCACGGTGATGGTGGCTTCCTCGCGCAGGATGCCGTCGATCGTGCCGTCGGTGTCGAGGGCGGCCAGCTGCGTGTAGTCGCCGGCGCCCGGTGCGGCGAGCGTGCCGGCACCGCCATCGCGGCCGGAGTAGCTGAGCAGGCTCGCGCGGGTCTCGGCAACCGTGCCGGATTCCTGCGTCGCCGGGACGACGATGTCGTAGGTGATGACCACCAGGTTGGAGCCGTCGGTGACGGTTGCGCCCCCGCTGTCGACACCGCGGCCGAGAAAACCGGTCGTGGCCGTGTCGACGAACTCGATGCCATTGCCGCCGAAGAGTGCGGCCGCGAGCTGCGCCTGGGTGGTGATCGGTGCGCCCGTGGCGGCGTCGACCACGACATCGCCGGCGGAGATGTCGATGGGTGTCGTCGAACCGCCGCGCGTGATGGCGATGTTCGTGACGTCCGCCGGCGTGCGCCCGAACGGGAGGTCGTCACGCACGCGGATGTCGAAGGCACCGGCATCGCCCGCCCCGGTGTTGGATACGACCACTGCGTAGCGCACGGTGTCGCCACCGTCGACGCGGGAGAGGTCGGTGTCGAGCTGACCGGCATTGGCGCCCGTGAGGGGCGCGGCAAGGGCGTTGCCGGCGCCACCGGCCGCCGCGACGAGTGTGGTCTCGGCGACCACCGTTGCCGTGTCGTCGATGGTGAACGCGGGGCCGAAGCTGTGCGCGGCCGATTCCGCATCGCGGACGACGCCCTTCTGGATGGCGACGCGGGGCTGCGTGAGCGTGATGGCGTCGATGTCCTGCGTCGCCACGGGGGTTCCCGGGGTGCTCTGGTTGGCGTGCTCCGTGAGCGCCGTGAGGAAGAACCCTTCCGAGGCGAAAGGCCGGTCGGACGCGCGCACGGTGAACAGGATGTCGACCTGGCGCGGCGCCGGACTCGCATCGCTGCGGGCGCCGAGATCGAACCGGATGCCGTTGCTGTTGGCGTCGGTCTCGACGAACCGCGACGGGTTGGCCGAGGCGGGATCGTTGCCGACGACGATCCCGGCGAAATGGTCCGGGCCGTACGAGAACTGGCCCTGGCCGGGGACCGCCGCGCTCGGCGCATTTCCTGTCGGTGCCCGCGTGAAGTTGTTCAGCCCGCCGCCGGCCGCGAGATCGGCGTCCGTCGTGCCGTCCGCGTCGAAGTCCGTCGTGGAAAGCGTCGGCTGCGGCAGGAAGGCGGACAGAGAGAAATTGTCGTAGTCGCCTGTCGGGACCGTGTAGCGGATGCGATAGGTGATGGTGTCGCCGGGGACGATGCGGGAGAGCCGGCCGTCGGTGTTGTCGGTGCTCCCGTTGCGGGCGTAGATCGAGAGGTCGACCTGGTCAGGCTCGATGGCGAGGACGGCCGCGGAGTCGTCGAACTCCCGGGCCCCGGTCGGGACGAAGTCCGTCTCGAGATTGCGGCCGTCGACGGTGACGGCATTCTCGAGCGTGTCGCCCTCGTTCAGGTCGAGGTTGGCGCCGGGGCCTTCGACGCGATCGGTGTAGGCCTGGTCGATGGACGTCCGGAAGCGGATGGTGCCCGTGGCCGCGCCCGAGGCGTCGCTCGGCCCGAAGAGGTCGCCGGCCATGCGCGGGGCGAGCCCGTTGGCCTGCAGCAGCCCCGCCACGTCGAAGCGCACGAACGTGCGGGTCTCGTTGGTGCGGACGTTCTGGAAGGCCCCGTTCGAATCGAAGTGGGCGGGGCTGTCGGGCGTGCCGAATCCGGTGGCCCCCGCGGGGGCTTCGACCACCGTGAAGGACGCGGGCGTGAAGTCGAGCGTGCGCGACACCCGCGCACCTGTGCTGTCGTCGTAGTTGACGACGAGCGTCGGCGTGAACTGACCCGCCAGCGCGCCGAGCGGCAGGAGCGTCTGTCCGTCGGAGAGCATGTCGCTCACGACCACCTGGTCGAACGCGAAGTAGTCGGAGATCTGGAACGCGAGCGTGTACTCGACGATGTCGCCGGGCGTCGGCTGGGCCGTGCCGCCGGGGATCTGCTCGACGATGGCAACGGATTTCTGGATCGCGATGGACTCGGCTTCGAGACGATGGGCGAAGCCGGCAGGCTCGTCGACGTCGGTGTCGTAGGTGACGGGTCTGGCCGCGTCGTCGGGATCGGTGGGATCCCACTGCGCCGACACCGCGGTGTCGACGGCCCAGAACGTGGAGTCCGCGGACGTACGGTCGATGACGCGGTCGGCATCGGACGCACCGCCTGCGTCGAACTCGGGCACGAAGAACTGGACCACCATCGACGCGTCGCGACGGGCCGCGGTGCCGGTGATGGTCGGAATCGTGCGGGTGACCGTGCCTCCGTTCGCCGCGGCGACATTCGCCGGCGCGAGGACGGGCGTGACGCCGCCGGTCGCGGGCGTGGCGGTGTCGGCCGCCGGCGCGGAGACGAGCACGCCGTTCACGTTGGTCCAGCCGCCGGCGGGCGTCTCGCCGATGCTCGTGCCGCCGATGGCCGCCGGGGTGCCGTCGATGCGTACGAACCGGAGGCCCGCCCGGGCGGTGGCCTCGTCCTCCAGGATCTGCGAGATCGCGAGATCCGTGAGTGTCTGCCCGGCCGCGACATCGACGTCGATGCGGTAGCCGCGGAGGTAGTTCGGACCGGTGGCCGTCTCGTTCTCCGGCCCAAGGTAGGTGGTCGTGACGCGGTAAAGCGCGGGGTCCACGGTGAGCGTGGTGGCGGCGCCGACGAGCGGCGCGTCGGCGCCCGGGTTGTCGAGGGCATCCTGCCCGAAACGGAATCCGCCCAGGACGGCGATGGGCAGATCGACGCCCACATCCGCGAAGCCGCCGAGGGCGCCGCGGATGTCGATGTCGATGGACGGCTGGCCCGCGGTGAAGCTGCCGAACGGCAGCTGGATCGTGTACAGGCGATCGCCGATGCCGTAACCGGCCGGGACGGCGACGAGCGGCGCGGTGCCGCCGTCGGCGAACGAGACCGCCATGGTCCCGCCGGCGGCGACGAGCGTGCCCTCGCGCACGGCGAGCGGGAGCCCGAGGTAGGTCGCACCACTCAGCGTGATGCCTTCCTGACCAGCGATGGGCGCCGCGGTGTTCGAAGAGTTGTCGGGATCGCGTCCGGCGGCGGGCACGAAGACGGCGATGTACGGGCCGAACCCGGACTCGGGCCCGCCCGAGTTGTCGAAGGTGACGCGGAAGTCGAAGTTCTCGCCGATCAGCACCTGCTGGCGTTCCGCGGTGACCGTGACGGTGGGCACGGCCGCGAGCACCGTGTCGACGGCAGCGAGGCGCGCGGTGTCGGTGGTGAAGATGCCCGCCACGGCGCCCGTGGCCGCTTCGAGACGCCAGTTGCCGCCGGCGCCGGTGGTGTCGGTGGAGGCCGCGACGTCGGCCCCGGTGGCGCGGGTGAGCGCCGCGAGGAACGCCGCGCCCGCGGTGCCGTCGGCCACGTCGCAACCGTATAGAAGGAGGTCGCCTTCCGCCGTGAGCCCTTGTCCGATGCGGGTGAGGTCGGCGCCGTAGGCCTGCAGCGCCGCCCGGTCGAGGGTGCGCCCGTTCAGCACGAGCCCGCCGGGCACGCCGTGGGAGAGGATGTGGATGGCGGAAAGACCGGCGTCGGTACCCGCGGCGTCCGCGATCTGGGCGATGGCGTCGCGCGCCGGGTCGAGAACGAGGATCCGGGTCCCGGGCGCCGCAAGGGCGGCGAGGTCCTGCCAGTGGTCGACCGATCGATCCACCACCAGCAAAGACGTCGCGGCCGCCGACACCCCGGCACCGGGTGTCGCATCCAGGGACGATGCGGGATGGTCGGGCTGCGGAATGGCGGCTACGGTGTCGGCGCCGGCACCGTCGAACAACATCCGCGGTTCCAGGGCAACGAGGCGGGTCGTACGTCTCAGCCCCTGTCGCGCGTTGCGTTGGGCGTCTGCTGCGCCTCTTCCCGAGGTCTGCTTCATGAGGTCCGGTCTCGACTGTGCTGCGTGGGCAGATCGGACGCGAGCACCATGGCCCGCCACCCACGGGCGTGGGCACTCTCCGGAACGGACCGGCGGCATGGCGAACACGAACGAACGGCAAAACATCGCACCGTCGCCCTCGGGACGGCAGTGCCCCGGGTGTCTCGCGCGGCTTGCGGTCTCCTGCCGACGCGGAACCCTGTGATTCTGAATCCGGAAGTGGTCCTGCCACTTCTGCCCCGATGCTCGCCAAATCCTCACGGATTTGCAAGTACGGCAGGAATCGGCAAAGAATCCCCGGCCCGTGGCCACCAGGATGTGGGGCAGGACTCAGTTCCCCGGAGGGCCCGCCTCGTACCTGGCAAGCGCTTCCGCCAGCTCGGCGGCCACGCGAGCCCGGAGATCGTCGGGGGCGATCACCTCGACCTCGGCCCCGTGCTTGAGGATGTCCATGACCAGTTCGCGCGGATCGCTGAACGGCAGTTCCAGGTGATAGCTCCCATCGGCCTCGACTCTGCTCCGCTGGGCGGGATGCCATTCCTCCGCTGCGACCCATCTCGCCCGCGCCGGCGTGAACCGCAGGGTCGCCCAGCGGACGTCACCGCCGGAAAAGATGCCGTAGCCGCTGGAAAGCTCACGTTCGAGCGACGCTTCGTCGACGGTGTCGGCCCGGGTCTCGAGGAGGACGGCCGACTCGATGGCATCCACCGCGAAGCTGCGCAGGCCCAGACGGAGGTGACACCAGGCATCGAGGTACCAGTTGTCGCGGTAGAAGACGAGTCTCTGCGGCGAGACTTCGCGCGCGTGGCTTTCGCCGGTGGCGCGGTTGAAGTGGCGGATCGCGAGCCGCCGCCGCTCCAGCAGCCCCTGCGCGAGCGCCTCGAACTGCGACAGATCGACCCGCCGGCGGGCCGCGTGCAGGACGCGGATGCGCCGTCGAACCTCATCCACGGCATGCCCCCGGCTGCCCAGCAGCTTCTCGAGCCGCGCCGACAGCGGCGACAGGTGCGGATCGAGCATGCCAGGATCGAGCTGTTCGAGCAGGTGGTGCATCGTCAGCAGCGCATGCGCCTCGGCCGCACTGAACCAGAGGCCGGGCAACTCGTCGGTGTCGTCGGCCTCGAGCCGATAGCCGCCGGCATCGCGGTCCCAGACGATCGGCACCTGCATCCGGCTGCGGAGGTACTCCATGTCGCGCTTGAAGGTCGCCCGCGACACTTCGAGGTCACCGAGGAACGTGTCGATGGTGATGACGCGGCCGCCGCGCAGGAGGCGCTGGATGCGGTAGAAGCGTTCGGTGCGGTCCAATTCGGATTTCCTCGATCGATGGAGGACGATAGCGCATCGGCATCGGCCCGAGTGGCGCATCCGCCCGGCGTCGCCGGCAGTCGGGCGCGTTGACACCCCTCAGCCCCGCACGCATCATCGCCCACGCTTCGAGGAGACCATCACGTCATGGCGTATCAAGCATTCTCACGGCCCGCGATCATCGCCGCATTCGCGATCGCGACGATCTTCGCCTCCGGTTGCCAGACGCTGGGCACGGGCGCCGGCGCCGGCGACAAGTCGGCGGGCGACAAGGCGGCAGGCACGACGGGTGCGGCGGGCACCACGACCCCCAACTACCAACCCGTCACGGACATTCCCATCCCGACCAGCACCCGGATCAACACCGAGCGTTCGACGATCCTCGGCAATGGGGACCGCTGGTTCGGCCGGATGATCCTCGTTCTCGACCGTCCGACGACGCAGGCCTTCGCGTACTACCAGGAGCAGATGGGCACGTTCGGCTGGGAAGCCGTCACTGCGGTGCAGGGCAAGGTCAGCACGCTCAGTTTCACACGCGGGGATCGCGCGGCGACCGTCGAGATCGGTCCGTCCGGGCTGCGCAGTTCCGAGGTGGCGGTCACCGTGAGCCCGCGGCAGCCCCCGACGCCCCGCAAACCGTAGCGAGCGGAGGGAGGCGGAATGGCCATCGAAGGCATGAATCACTTCACGGTGCTCACGGACGACCTGGAAGCGACCCAGCGGTTCTACACGGGCGTCCTCGGCCTCGCGCCCGGCCCGCGCCCGGATCTCGGATTTCCCGGCGTGTGGTTGTACTGCGGCGACCAGCCCGTACTGCACGTCATCGCCGGTCGCGCCCTCCCCGAGGACCCGCGCGGTGTCCTCGATCACATGGCCTTCACGGCCACCGACCTCCCGGGGGTGACCGCCGCGCTGCGCGCCAACGGCATCGCGTACGATCTGCGCCGCCAGGCGGAGTCGGGGACGTGGCAGCTGTTCTGCTTCGACCCCAGTGGCGCCCGCGTGGAACTCGACTTCGCCGCGTCCGAGCCGGCGCCGACGCCGTAGTCCCGTCGCACCGGGCTCCGATGCGACGTCCGGTTCAGAGCATGGCTTCCTTCATGCACGCCTCGAAGGCCTTGTCTCCCACCAGTTCCAGCGGGATGGCGGCCCGTCCGGCTTCCGCTTCCCGCTGCATCGCCTCGTAGCCCTGGTCGACGATCCGGGTGACGAACTCGATCTCCTCGGCGGTCTCGTCCCCATGCCAGTGGAGCTTGAGTTCGGCCCGCGGCAGGCCTTTCGTGTAGTGATAGGCGGCGGCCACATGCAGCCGCGCGGCATACGTGCAGCGTTCCCCCCGGGTCATCTGGGTGATCCGGTCGGCGCCGGCAGTGGCGGGGACGAGGGCGAGCGCGAGAAGCGCCAGGGCGATACGCATGACGGGGACTCCGTGTAGGGCGCGTTGAGGGGACCGGTCCGTCCTTGAATCACGACCGGCGAACGGGCGGACCGCCGCCGACACGATCGGTTCCGCGGGACGCGAAATCGGCGCCCGAATTCCGCGGGCGGGACGCCGGGCCTGCCGAGTTTGCCATCCCACCGCCGAACGGCCCACGGCGCCGTTTTCCATCTGTCACCCGCGCGAAACCCGCATGAAATCTGACGTTGCATCTGCCATCGCCCGGGAAGCGCGGTCCCTGCTTGGGGAGCGCATTTCGGCGCCCGATGTCAAGTGCACCGGCGAAAGTTATCAAACGAGGATGGCCTCGCCTGTAAACCCGGTTGTCAAGCCCGACGAATGCCCCTCCCGCAGCCCCATGAGCATTGACAAGCCATTGTTTCCTCTAAATAAGTTTGGCTGCCTACTTCTTGCACGGCAGACGCTAAATCCAGCGCCGGCAAGCACTTTTTCGCGTTTCCCGACAGGGTATCCACAGATTTATCCACAGGTTCTGTGGATGCTTCCGGGCCCCATGGCGGTGCGATCACCGGCCCCATTTCGGCCCCGTCGCATCCACTGCCGAAGGGATGCGGATGGCACATGGGGCCCCGGCTTGCAACGCGCCGAGGAAGACCGGTTTCGAGGCCCACAGGAGTCACTCAGCGGACCTGACCGCGCAGGTCGAGGGTCGTTGCACGAAGCGCTGCCGGGTCGGCATCGGATGGCGGCACAGGGGCCCCGACGCGCAGCCGTATGCGGGGGGCGATCGCCTTGGGCACGAACCGCATGAGTCCACGATGACGGCGACTGAAGACGCTGCCCCACAGCCCGGAAAGGCCCATGGGAATCACCGGAACCGGCGAGCGCTCGAGGATGCGTGCGAGACCGGGACGGAAAGCCTGCAGTTCACCGTCCCGCGTGATGGCGCCTTCGGGAAAGATGCCGACGAGCTCGCCGGCTGCCAGCGCGCTCGCCACCGTGTCGAAGGCCGCCTCGAGCATCCGGGGATCCTCCTTCGCGGGAGCGATCGGGATGGCGCGGCTTTCCCGGAAGACGAAGCTGAGCACCGGCGAGCGGAAGATGCGATGGTCCATCACGAATCGGATGGGCCTCGGGCAGGCCGCCATGATCACGACCGCATCCGCGAAGCTCACATGATTGCAGGTGATGAGCGCCGGCCCCTCGGCGGGCACGTGGTGCATTCCATCGCGCTCCAGGCGGTAGAGCGCGTGCACCAGCAGCCAGGCGATGAACCGGAGCAGGAACTCCGGAAGCAATCGGTAGATGAAGAGCGCAACCGCAGCGTTCACGCAGCCCAGCGCGACGAGGCTGTGCCACGGCGCGAGGCCCGCGGCCCGGAAGCCCGCTGCCAAGCCTGCACCGACGACGGCGAAGACCAGCAACGACCCGACGGTCGCCGCGATCCGGACGGGGGCGCCGACAGGAGTGCGCCGATCCCGTATGAAGACGAGCAGGGGGCGCACGAACCAAGCGAGGAAGGCGCCGCTGGAGAACGCGAGTCCGGCCCGGGCGGACACGGCCGACGCAGGCAATGCCGCCAGCGCGAACGCCAGCAGCGTCATGCCCAGCGACCCGAACGGCACGAGTCCGAGCTCGTTGTGCCCACCGGACAGGTGCCAGTCGGCGAGGGCACCCAAGGCGACCCCGGCGGCGATCAGCCTTGTCAGGTCCGTGGCCGTGCCGCCGTCACCCGGCAGCACCCCGAGCAACACCACGGTGTAGGCGGCGAACCAGCCGCCCCCCAGGATCGCGAGGTACAGCGGGCGATCCGCGCCAAGTGCCCGCCAGGCGGCCATGGTCAGCCCTGACAGGCAAGCGATGCAGGGGAAGGCGTCGGGGTGATCGGACGCGCCGCGGGGCCCTCCCCGGGGCCGGTCACTTGGACAGGCATTCGCTCATGAACTTCTTCCGGTCGAGACCCTTGAGGGCCTTGGTCTTCGCCTCGGCGTTGCACGTCTTCATCTTCTCCTGCTGCGCGCTGAGACCGCTCTTGGCCTCTTCCTTGGCCGCGGACAGACACTCCTTCATGAACGCTTTCCGTTCGTCGCCCTTGAGGGCCTTGGTCCCGGCTTCGGCGTTGCACGACTTCATCTTCTCCTGCTGCGGCGTGGCGGCCGCGGCGGCACCGGCAAACAGCATGGGAAGCAACACGGCTACAAGGTGCATCTTCATCGGGAGTTCCTCGGCTGGGTGGGACTTCGCTGGGTCGATGTCGTCATCCGGACGACGCGGCGATGGTAACCGAGCGGACGCCGTCCGGAACTTTCGCGGCGGCATCGGTCCCAAGGCACGCTGACCCGTCCTTCCATTCTCCGGAGATCCACCCCATGACCCTGTTCCCGCGCCTTCTCGGTAGCGCCTTCCTCGCAGTGCCGCTCGCCGCTTCGGCCGCCTGCCCCGCCCTGCTAAACCACCAGATGAAGACCATCGATGGCAAGCCCCTGGACCTCTGCCAGTTCCAGGACCGCCCCATCCTCATCGTGAACACCGCGAGCAAGTGCGGCTTCACGCCGCAGTTCGAGAAGCTCGAAGGCATGTACAAGCAGTACAAGGACAAGGGACTGGTGGTGATCGGCTTCCCTTCGAACGACTTCCGTCAGGAGCTCGCCACCAACAAGGAGGTCGGTGATTTCTGTCGGCTGACCTACGGGGTGCAGTTCCCGATGGCGGAAAAGACCACGGTGGCCGGCGACGCGGCCAATCCGTTCTTCCAGCAACTGGCCGCCACGACCGGGGAGGCGCCCCGCTGGAACTTCCACAAGTACCTCGTGGCACCCGACGGCAAGACGGTCCACAGCTTCGCCACGCAGGTGGAACCCGACAGCAAGGAACTGATGGGCAAGCTGCAGGGAATGCTGAAGAAGTAAGCCGGATCCACAGGCAACGCAGCGGACGAAAGCCACCTCCGGGTGGCTTTTTCTTTTTCGGGGGTGGTGTGCCGACGGCCGGCGCTTGCGGGCATCATGCCGCGGCTCATCCACTTCCCCTGGGAGAACCGTCCATGTCCTCCGGTCTGCTTGCGCTGCTCGACGATGTCGCGGCGATCGCCAAGGTCGCGTCGGCGTCCATCGACGACGTCGTCGGACAGGCCGCCAAGGCCGGCACCAAGGCAGCCGGCATCGTCATCGACGACGCCGCGGTGTCGCCCCGGTACGTGGTGGGCTTCGCGGCCGATCGCGAGTTGCCTATCGTCGCCAAGATCGCCTGGGGATCGGTGCGGAACAAGATGCTGTTCCTGCTGCCGGCAGCGATGGCACTCTCGTCGCTGGCGCCGTGGTCGATCATGCCGCTGCTCGTGCTGGGCGGACTGTTCCTGTGCGCCGAGGGCTACCACAAGGTCCTGGAGATGGTCCGCCCCGGACAGGCCAAGGAAACCGCGTCGGACGACCCGGCGGCAGATCCGAAACAGCTCGAGCAGCGTCAGGTCGCGAGCGCCATCCGCACGGACTTCATCCTCTCGGCCGAGATCATGGCCATCACCCTGTCCGCAGTCGGCGAGGCCGGCTTCGCGATGAAAGCGATCGTGCTCGCCATAGTCGGGCTCGGCATCACGCTCGTGGTCTACGGGGCGGTGGCCGTGATCGTCAAGGCCGATGACGCCGGCGTGGCACTGGCCCGACGACCGGCGCCCCTGGCCACCATCGGGCGCGCGATCGTGAAGGGCATGCCGATCGTCCTCGCCGTGCTCGCCTTCGTCGGCACCCTGGCCATGCTCTGGGTGGGCGGGGGCATCGTCCTCCACGGGTTGGCGGTCTTCGGCGTCGATGCGCCCGAACTGGGCATCCATGCCGCCTCCGACGCGCTCGGCGGTGGAGCGCCGGGATGGCTGGCCGGCGCGGCCATCGCAGGCGTCGTCGGTCTCGTGCTCGGCGCCTTGACGGACTGGATCTGGACCCATGGTCCGGGCCCGCTGGTGAAGCGGTGGACGTCGAAGGAGCGCGGTCGGTAGCGTTCCGGCCCGGGAGCCCTCACCCGCCGCCCATGCGCCACGGCAAGGCGCGGTCGGCCGCATCCTGCTGCCGGAAGGCCTTGGGCGACAGGCCGACCACGCGCTTGAACACCTTCGAGAAACTGAAGGCGTCCTGGTACCCCACCTCGGTGGCCACGTGTTCCAGCGTGTGCCGCGTCTCGGCCAGCAGGTGCACGGCCTTCTGCATGCGCACGGTCCGCAGGTAGCTGAGCGGTGTGTCGCCCATGGTGTCGCGGAAGCGCTCGGCGAGCCCGGTGCGCGACATGCCTGCCCGCGCGGCCAGTTCCTCGAGCGTCCACGGATGCGCGCAGTCGTCGTGCATCCAGCCCACGACCTGGCGGATCTGCGGATCGCGCAATGCGGGGCCGAAGCCCTGCGCTGCTTCACCAAGACGCTGCACGATCTCGCGCATCCCGTAGGCGAACGCCACGTCCAGCAGGCCATGCACGATGGTGTCCGTGCCCAGCGCGGGCTGCTGCAGCTCCTGCTGCAACTGTCCAAGCGTCAGCGCCAGCGGGCCGAAACGCGGCAGGGTGTCGGCGCGGAGCAGGTACGTATCGGGCAGTTGCGCGAAGAGCGGGTGCAAGGGCGGGTGCCAGAACTGGTACGCACCGCTCAGCACCACCGTGCTGCCGATGGAGGCGGGCAGTCCGGCATCGCCGGGCCAGGCCGTGGCAGTGGCGAGCTGCGCGAGGTCGACCGGACCTTCTTGGGTCGCGAGCACGTGGTCGAAGCCGCGCGCCATGACCGCGATGTCGCCCGCGTGCAGGGCGATCGCCTCGCTGCCGTCCAGCGGATGGATCAACACCTGACCCTGTGTGACCGCGTGCAGCCCCATGCTCCGACCGCAAGGAAAACGCAGCGCGTTGCCGGGCGACAGCGCGCGCAGGTCTAGCAGACGGCGCCTGAGCCCCGCCTGCAGCAGCATGTCGGTGAGGAGATCCATGTTTTCGTACGTATCTGCGATCAACTTCGAACGATTGGATATGTTTTCAGTACGTTTGTCCATTCTTCGTTCGCGCTCTCGACTGCATCCTGCAGGCCATCCCCGAACAACCTCAGGAGTCCTCATGGCAGCAACCTTGATCATCGGCGCCAGCGGCACGGTCGGTTCCGAACTCGCAAACCTCCTCGAGGCAGGGGGACACGCGGTACGCCGCGCCAGCAGTCGGGTGCCCACCGCCTCCGATCAGGTGCAACTGGACCTGCTCCATCCGCAAGGGCAGCTGGCCGCAGCGTTCGAAGGTGTCGATCGCCTGTTCCTGCTCTCACCGCCCGGGCACGTCGACCAGCACGTGCTGCTGGCCCCGCTCATCGAGCAGGCCAAGGCTCTCGGTCTGAAGAAGGTGGTGTTGATGAGCGCGATGGGCGCCGACGCGGACGACGCGGCACCACTGCGGCAGGCGGAGTTGCACCTGGCGCGATCGGGCCTCGCCTGGAACGTGATCCGACCCAACTGGTTCATGCAGAACTTCAATACGTTCTGGCTGCAGGGCATCCGGCAGCACGGCAGGATCTTCCTGCCGGTCGGCCGGGCGAAGGGCAGCTTCATCGACGCGCGCGACATCGCCGCAGCGGCGGCGCGGCTCCTGCACAGCCACGACCTCGACAACCAGGCGTTCGACCTGACCGGCGCAGAGTCACTCGACCACGACGAGGTCGCAGCGATCCTCTCCCGCGTCGCAGGCCGCACCATCACCTTCGAGGACATCACCCCCGAGGCCATGCGAGCCGCCCTGGTGGACGCCCACCTGCCGCCTGCGTACGCCGACTTCCTGGTGCTGATCCTGGGCTTCTTCAAGGCCGGCTATGCCGAGCGCACCACCGACGCCGTCCAGCGCATCACCGGTCAGGCGCCGCGCCGCTTCGAGGCCTATGCGGAGGACTATCGCGCCGCGTGGGTCTGAAGCGGGGAGGCGAGGTCGGGAGCAAGGAATCGGGGTTGGCGCAACAGCCAACCATGGTTGATCGGACCCGCACCGCTGCCACACCGATCGGACGAAGGATCACGGACTGCCACGACGCCTCAGCGTGCAACCACAGAGGTTCGGAGTGCGCAGAATCGAGCGTGCAGCCACGGGACCGGAGCAGTGCCATCGCAGGCGGGGGCAACCTGGAAGCATGGCGCCGCCCGTCGAGCCTGGCAGGGAACTGGTGCGCCCTCGCCTCGGAGGGGCGGCGGGATGTCAGACGAGTTGACCATGCATCCCGGGTGTGTCGGCACATGCGTGATCGGCAGAAGCTACGGCGGGGCTCCCCCAAACGTCCAATGCGGTCCACTGGGCGCCCTGCCAACCGGGCAACCGACGAGTGCCCCCTTGCCCTTCCCCTCGTGTGAGGCGGCTCTGCAAGGTGGCTACGACATCCCACTCCCCTGGCCGCCGTCGGCGCCGTGGCAATTCGCTGTGGCCGATCTGGCCCTGCGCCATGGAGGCGTGAAGGGTGTCAGATCCCGACAAGCTGGCGTTGGCGACGAACCAGCGTACCAAGCATGCCGAGGCCGGCCAGCAAAAGCCCCAGCGCACCAGGCTCGGGCACGGCCGTCACGGGCGACAAGTTGTAGTTGAACGACACGGCCGGCCAGCTACCTGCCGTGGTTCCACCCGGCTGTTGTGTGTAGGACAGGAACACCTGCATCTGCCTGAGGCCGCTGAAGATGGCGGGGTCGAAGACGCCGAAGAGCGCCTGCGAGGCGAAGGTGTTCGCGGGTGCGTTCAGCGTCAGAGTCAGCTGGGCATTGTTGAAGGTGCGCGTGGCGGTCCCGCTGGTGACGAGCGGCACTTCGCCTTCCAACTGCGAACTGTCCAGAATCATGCTGTTGAACGAGAGGCCGTCGCCACCCGCGCGATCGAACACTTGCATCGAGCCGAAGCTGCCGGAGCGGCTGCCGCCCAGGACGGCGGACCCGCCGCTGGTCAGCGCAAAGGACACTTCCTTGATCGCGTTGGCGTAGTTGGTTGCCGTAGTTCAGCATAGTGCCGCTTTGCGACGGCTTGACGCGGGGCCATGCGGCAAACGGCTCCTCCGGTGACCGCTGCCACCGGCTCGATCCGCGTCAGGACTCGCGCCCATGCGGTGACGTCGCTTCGCGCGAGCAACCGCAGCGAAGCGACGGACCTCGATCGGCAGGAACATCGCCGCGATGCGAAGCGCTTCGGTACCGTGGGTCCGATTCCGCGCTCGGTTTCCCGCTGACACCGCAGGGCCCTGTGCTTCCCAGACCGCGGTATGCCGAACGGGGGGGCCGCGGCGACGTCACGCATTCACACGGCGCCGATAGTGTCCACGCACGTTTCCGTTCACTCTCCGGTGCCTCCTCGATGAAACCTCACGTACTCGCGCTGTATGTTTCTGTCACCCTCGGGATCCTGTCCAGTAGTGCGGACGCCGCGGATTTCTCTCTCCGGCTGATCGGCGAGTCGAGCATTCCTACCGGGACGATGTTCCAGGGCGTCGAGTTCGGCGGCATCTCCGGTCTGGACCGGGCGGCCGACGGCACCTACTGGGCGCTGTCCGACGACCGCGGCGGCGAACGCGGCACCCCGCGCTTCTACAGCATCGGGCTGGACTACGACGAAACGGCCTTTCACGGCGTGACCATCCTCAGCCAGACGTTCATGCAGCGCCCCGACGGCACGACCTTCCCGTCGAACGCTCGCACCGTCGACCCCGAGGGCCTGCGGCTCGCGCCCAACGGCAATCTGTACTGGTCGTCCGAGGGCAACTGGAACGCGAACCCCGCGAACCGCTTCCAGCCCTTCGTGCGCGAGATGACGACCTCCGGCGCATTCGTGCGGGAGTTCGCGACGCCGGCAGAGTTCAACTACGTCGACAACGCCACGAGCGGTGGCCGCAACAACAAGTTGTTCGAGGCCCTGACCGTCACCCCGAACGGCACGCTCTACACCGCCAACGAGGACGCACTCGCGCAGGACGGCGGCCTGACCACGGTCACGAGCGGCAGCGTGGTCCGCGTGGTCGCGCTGGATCCGACCACAGGTGCCGCCACGGCCCAGTACGCCTACGAGCTTCCTCCTATCCCCGTGGACGTCGGCCCAGGCGCCCCCTTTGGACCCGACAACGGTCTCCCCGAACTGCTTGCGCTCTCCGACACGGAGTTCATCGCGCTGGAGCGAGCCTTCGCTTTCGGCATCGGGAACACCATCCGCCTCGTGCTCACCCGCATCGGTCCGGAGACCACGGACGTGAGCAGCATCACCTCGCTGGTCGGGGCCGTCTACACGCCCATGAGCCGCGAACTGCTGCTGGAGATGCCGATCGAGTATCAGGGCGTGGTGATGGACAACTTCGAGGCCTTGTCATGGGGGCGGACGCTCGCCAACGGGAACCGTACGCTGGTGCTGGCCGCGGACAACAACTTCAGCCTCACGCAGACCACGAAGTTCATGGCATTCGAGGTCACGCCAGTGCCCGAGCCCGCGACCTACGCGATGATGCTGGGCGGCCTCGGCTTGCTGGGGATCGCCGCCCGCCGCCGGTACCATCGGGACTGACGCGGAGGGGCGCGGTCGCAATGCGGCCCCGCTCCGGGGTCGGACCCATGCAACCCTTCAAGCCCCTGATGGATTGAGCCTGTCGCGGACCTCCAGGAGAAAGCAGGCACCGCCCATATCCGATGACTTGCACGCCAGTGTCCAGCCATGCGCCCGCGCCACCTCCATGCAGATGGCCAACCCCAGGCCCGCGCCCGGCCTGCGGTTGGTCGGTGCGCGCCAGAACCTTTCGAACACCTGCCCACGGTGATCTTCCGCCACCCCGGCACCCTGATCGTCCACACTCACGCTCGTGGCGCTCAGGCTGACCCGAACGACGCCACCTCGTGGGGAGTGGTCCACAGCGTTCTCGATCAGATTCTTGAGGAGCACGAACACCTCGCCTTCGTCGGCCATGACCACGACACTGGCCGAGGTTCGAGCGACCTGCAAACTGACATCGGCACGCTTTGCCCGCCAGGAGAGGAAGCCGATCACTTGATGCGTCAACGCGTCCAGGCAGATCTGCTGCCGGACCAAGGGTCGGCCCGCCGTCACTTCCGCCACGTGGAGCAGCTGGTTGACGGTGCGGCCCAGTGCGTCCACATCCGCCAACACCTCGGTCGGAACGTCCGCGCCGCCGGCCTCCAACTGCGCGCGCAGCAGAGCGAGTGGTGTCTTGAGTTCATGGGCAGCATTGGCGAAGAAGCGCTGTTGCGCACCGAACGCCAGTTCCAGACGCTCGAGTACTTCGTTGAAAGCGATAACCAGTGGTCGGACCTCCGATGGCAGCGGGTCCACAGGCAGGCGCGCCGACAGGTTGTCATGCCCCACAGTGCCCGCCGCTCGACTGACCAGACGGATCGGACGTAGCAAGCTGCGGACTCCCCAGTAGCTGAGCAGCGCCAGCACCACGACTGCCAACGCGGCCGTGATGCCTACCGCTTCCGTGATGGCCGGCACGATCGCCTCCTCCGCCAGTTTGGCAAAGCGATCGCTACGGCCCACCTGAATCCAGTAGTCGCGCCCGTGGATGCGGTGGCGCACGGTTGCAACGTGAAAGGGAGTGCGATCCACCTCGGTCTGTGTGTAAAGATCGTCGGAGTGATCCGGTGGCAGCACGGGCAGCAGGCTGCCGGGATTTCCGTCCGAAGAGGCCAGCACCCGTCCCTCCCTGTCCAGCACGCGGTATTTGAGGTTCGCGAAGTAGGCATCGAAGCCCTCTGCATCCGCACTCTCGAGGCGAACCGTGATCCGGCCATCGCGATCGACTTCCACGGCCTCTGCGATCTCGCGGGCCTGGCCCATCAAGCTTCTCTGCGTGACGAAGTTGGCGAAGCGGTGCGACAGGTGCGACTGCACGGCCAGATACAGTCCTGCGACGATGGCTATCGAGAGCGCGAACGCCGTGGCGAGACGGAGAGCGAGACTACGTGTCGCTGGAATCCGCAAGTCCATACCCAATGCCTTTCAGGTTGACGATCGAGACCCGGGACCCCAACGCCATCAACTTGCCTCGCAAGCGATGCACGGCGACGACTAGGGCCTTGGGTGTGATGTCGGCAAAGGCGCCCCAGGCAGCAGACTCCAACGTGCCGCGGCGTACGACTCCTCCCTCCCTTCGAATCAATTCCAGCAGGATCTGCAGCTCGCTGGGCGACAAGGTGATGGAGGACGGGCCCACGAAGAGCGTGCTGGTGTGTTGGGTGACTCTCAGGTCCGAAAAACAAACCTCGTCCGGTGCCCAGGCCTGGCTTCGCCGCATCAGCGCCTTGACTCGCGCCACCAGCTCCGCCATTTCGAATGGCTTGGTCAGGTAGTCGTCGGCACCCGTCTCCAACCCGTGCACGCGGTCTCCCAGAGCGTCCCTCGCCGTCAGGACCAGGCACGGCGTCGGGCGCCGCAGAGCACGAAGCTGTGCAAGCAGCGCCAGTCCATCGCCGTCCGGCAGACCCCGGTCGAGAATCAGAACGTCGTACGAAACAGCCTCCAGGAACCCGGCAGCACAATGGAGAGACGCCACGATGTCGCATCCAATTCCTTGTGCCTGCAACACCGACGACACGGCTTGCGCCAGGCGCTGATGGTCCTCAACGATCAACACGCGCGGCATGGCTGTGGGATGCGGATCAGAACCTGTAGGTCACGCCGAGATTGATCGACACGGGACGATAACCGGGCTTGCCCCCCAGTGCAGTGCCGGCACTGGTCGCATCGAATGATCCGCTGGCCATCCGGCTCACGCGCAGGTCTGCGCTCAGGCTCCAGTGGTCGGACAGGTCCACTTCCCCCCCCACCAAGGCTTGTAGAGCCAGGCCGCCTCTCCTCGAGTACTGGTGAGTGGCGCCGTTGCGGGTGATGTCCATGTCCATCTCCGTCACATATCCTACGCCTGCGCCCAGGAGCGGGCGAACCACGCCCACTTTCTGAAATCTGTAGTAGCCGTTGAGAAACAGGACGGTTGAAGCGAATTCGCCCTTGACCGGTGTGCCGCCGACTTTGTCGAGGTCATGACTCCGGTAGTCCCAGGCCAGCTCGGCAGCCCAGCCATTGCCGTATCGGTGGCCGACGGCACCGCCCAACCCCAGGCCGCTGCCGAAATCGGCTGTGCCGTCGATCGGCCCGCCGGCAGGACGCGATTCCGAAAACGTGGTCGACCGCAGGAGACTGCTTCCACCATAGAAGTTCAGGTACAGACCCGATTTCTCTTGGGCCGAAGAGGGCGATGCTGACAACAGGGTGACACCCGTCAAGGTGGCGGTGAGAACGGCTTTGATATGTTCGAACATTGTGCAACTCGTGGCGTAGGTTGAAGAGGCGCGACAGGGAACAGGCGTCCGTCGCGCCAGGAGTCTGCTGCCTCTGGAGTTACCACAGGGTAACAAGCGCCGTGATTCGTGCCGCGAGCCGGTCGACATCGATATCGACATGGCACGCCTTACCGAGGTCGCACCCGGCCGAACACCTGATCTCCCGGGACGACTCTCCACCGAAGCCCGACACGCCCGGCCTGGAGCGCCGTTGTCGATAAGGGTCGCCTGCTCCGTTGGCGCGGACGGGAACATCGCCCTGCGCCGACCGCCGTGTGCGCATCTCGCTATCGGAGCGAACATCGCTTGAAGCGTCTGCAGTGTCGTCGTCAGCGTGGACGTTCGCAGGGCCCCCACTCGCTTGACGAGCCGGAGGCGGTCGAGGGGGCGATCTGATCGAGAGCGATCAGGCCCGGCTTGCCCTGGAAGGTCACCGGGATGCGGAATCGCGCGGGATGCGATCCGGTGGTCATCGGCGCGACGATGACCGTGCGCAGGTGATCGTTCATCTCGATCGGCGAGAGGACCACGCACGGGCGCGTCTTCTGGACCTTGCTTCCGACGGTGGGGTCCAGCGCGGCCAGCCAGATCTCACCGGTCCTCGCCAGACGAGATCTCCGTCGCCCTCGTTGCCGAACTCCGGCCAGACGAGGGCGTCGTCACCCGATGCCGTCACGCGCCTCGCGTCTTCTGCCCGGCCTTCGCGCGGGTCGCGGTGCAGGGGGCGGATCTCGATGACGCCGTTGCGGACCTGCTGTCGCGGCGCACGGAGATGGTCCGCGACGCAATCGACAATGGCACCACGCTGCGCATGCTGGCCGGCACGGGCAGCCGGATGACACACACCTTCACATACACGCCACCACCGAGACCTACGACGAGTTGAGCCGCTCCCAGGACGCGTACCAGCGGCAGAAACGGACGTGGCGCAACGTTGCGCGGCCCCGCTCGGGCTCGATACGGGATTCGATCGCGATGCACCGATCGCCGCCACCACGATGGTGCACAACATGACCGTGGTTACCCGTAACGCGGCCGATTTCGCAGCGACAGGCGTGGCGTTGCTCAACCCATGGGACCCAGCGGTACACCCGCGCGGGCGCAAAGTGCGCCGCCCGCGAAGTTGATCAGCGATCGCACCGCAGTTGGGCATCTCAGTTGATGGTGCTGGAGGCAATCCCTTCGACCGTCACCTCAACCGCGAGGCAAGTCTTGTGAGCGCCGCAAAATGCCGATCGAGGCACGAGAGTTCCGCACGGACCACATCTCGCGAAGGACGACCGTCGGGGCAGGAGACTCGCGGATCTCGATGAGGCGGCACAGGCGCAGTCGCGAGCCTGGACCTCTGCCGTGAACGCCTCGAAATGCGCCCTCACCTCGCGCGGCTTGCCAAGTCAGAGCGAGCAGGTCCTACCTGATCGAACTCCACGACTCGGACGAACTACTATTCGCGGCCATACCGGCCGTCGCCGCAGGCTGCGAGACCGATCGTGCTGCGTCTTGGACCCACGCATTCTGTACACGAACTAGACACGGCGGGCCCAGAAATGGAAACAGCGGCCTAAGCCGCTGTTTTTACTGGCGTCCCCACGGGGATTCGAACCCCGGTTACCGCCGTGAAAGGGCGGTGTCCTAGGCCTCTAGACGATGGGGACTTTTCGGGTGGTGGAGGTAAGCGGGATCGAACCGCTGACCTCTTGCATGCCATGCAAGCGCTCTCCCAGCTGAGCTATACCCCCCTCCGGAAAGCGGCGCACTATACCCGCCACCGCTGGCCGAGTAAAGCGTCTACGGGGTGTTTCAGTCCTCCTCTTCCTCCTCCTCTTCGCTCTCGAAGTCATCCATGGCTTCCAGTTCGGAGTCGATCATCTCGCGGATCTCCATCAGGAGATTGCGCAGCGCCTCGTTCTGCTCCTTCAGTTCCTGCTTCGTCATGGTGTTGACTCCCGAGATTGGCCCACTGGCGGGGGCGAAGACGGTTGGCCGGACGCGATCGGACTGACATCGTCGCATCCACTCCCACTGCGCGACCGATTATAGCCACGCGCCCTGCGGACTCCCACCGGCCGGAGACGCCCGCCGGTGCTAGGCGGGCATCCAGGCACGCTCGAGCCCGATACGGTCGAGGACCTCCTCACGGCCCAGCAGTTCGACGACGGCATCGATCGCGGGCGTCTGCGCCTCACCCGTCACGATGATCCGCAGCGGCATCGCAAGCTTCGGCATCTTCCATCCGCGCTCGGTCGCCGTGGTCTTGATGGCTTCGCCGATCGCCGGGCGCTCCCAGGGCACGACCCGCAGTCGATCCACGAGCGCATCCACCGCGCTGCCCAGGCCCTCGGCGTAGTGTTGCTCGCGAAGCGCATCGGTCGGGGTGAGCCTCCGGTAGAAGTAGACGGCAGCGTCCGCGAGTTCGTCGATGCGGCTCACGCGTTCCTTCAGCAGCGCGGCGACGCGAGCGAGCGAGGGCCCGGCGTCGGTGTCGCAGTCGTGCTGCCTGAGGAACGGCGCGACGAGCCCGGCGATCCGATCGTCGTCGGCCGCCTTCAGGTACTGCTGGTTCAGCCAGAGAAGCTTCTCGGGATTGAACTTGGCCGGACTGCGGCTGATGTGACCGAGGTCGAACCACTCGACGAACTGCTCCATCGTGAACATCTCCTCGTCGCCGTGGGACCAACCGAGCCGCGCGAGGTAGTTGTTGAGCGCCTCCGGGAGGTACCCGTTGTCGAGGTACTGCATCACGCTCACCGCGCCGTGCCGCTTCGAGAGCCGCTCGCCGTCCTCGCCGAGAATCATCGGCACATGCCCGAACAGCGGGACCGGCGCACCGAGCGCTTCGTAGATGTTGATCTGGCGCGGCGTGTTGTTCACGTGGTCGTCGCCACGGATGATGTGGGTGATGTTCATGTCCCAGTCGTCCACCACGACGCCGAAGTTGTAGGTCGGCACGCCATCGGCACGCATGATCACGAGGTCGTCGAGTTCCTCGTTGGCGAACGTGATGGGCCCCTTCACGAGGTCGTTCCAGGTGACGACGCCGTCATCCGGATTGCGGAAGCGGATGACCGGTTCGACCCCTTCGGGGATCGCCTGGCCGCCCACGTTCTCCGGCCGCCAGCGACCGTCGTAGCGAGGCTTGGCGCCCGCGGCGCGCTGCTGCTCGCGCATGGCATCGAGCTCCTCGCGCGACGCGTAGCAGCGGTAGGCCTTGCCCGCCGCGAGGAGTTGATCGACGACCTCGCGATACCTCCCGAGCCGTTCCATCTGGTAGAACGGCCCCTCGTCGTAGTCGAGCGAGAGCCAGTCCATCGCGTCCAGGATCGCCTGCGTGGAGGCGGCGGTGGACCGTTCGGTGTCGGTGTCCTCGATGCGCAGCACGAACGTGCCGCCGTGACGGCGTGCGAAGGCCCAGGAGAAGAGCGCGGTGCGTGCGCCGCCGATGTGGAGGTAGCCGGTGGGGCTGGGAGCGAAGCGGGTGCGGATCATGGATGGGGAGCAGGGCTTGGGCGGAAGCGCGGGATTCTACGTGACGCCTCCGATGCGGGTCGCGCGGCTTGACCGTGCGCAACGCGCTGTGGCCTAATTCGCGCCTTCTCGCGGCGGGCGGTTAGCTCAGCGGTAGAGCACTGCCTTCACACGGCAGGGGTCAGTGGTTCGATCCCACTACCGCCCACCATACCGAGTTCACGGGCCGCGGCCCGCCAGGGGCACGCAACCGGCGGCGCTCGACACTCACCGGGTGCAGCACACGACAGCCGTGCACCAGGCTCCGTTCTCCTCCAGTCACTCCGAAGAACCGATGCACGCCATGCTGAGAATGCACGGGGTGGCGCACACCTATCCGAGCGGCACCGTCGCGCTCGGTACGGTGGACATCGACATCGAGGCCGGCGAGTTCGTCTCGATCATCGGGCCCTCGGGCTGCGGCAAGAGCACGCTTCTCAGACTGATCGCGGGGCTCGAGGCACCGACCTCCGGCACGATATCTCGGGATCTGACGCGGCCGTCGAAATCGCCGATCGCATTCGTGTTTCAGCAGCCGACGCTGATGCCCTGGACGAGCGTCCTGGCCAACGTGCGCCTTCCGCTCGATCTCGAAGGTGTCGCCACCCGGACAGCCGAACCTCTCGCGCGCCGAGCCCTCGCCCGCGTCGGCATAGAAGACTTCGCGCAGGCGCTGCCGCGGGAACTGTCGGGGGGCATGCAGATGCGCGCGTCGATCGCGCGGGCGCTCGTGACGGAACCCTCGCTGCTGCTGATGGATGAACCGTTCGGCGCACTCGACGAGATCACCCGCGGCCGGCTCGACCGCGAGTTGCTCACCGTCTGGGCGGAGCAGCGCCTCACCGCGGTCTTCGTCACGCACAGCCTGCACGAGGCCGTCTTCCTGTCGAATCGCGTGCTCGTGATGACGCCGCGCCCCGGTCAGATCGCTGGCGTCCTCACCGTCAACGAGCCACACCCTCGCGACGAGTCCTTCCGCTTGTCCACGCGTTTCGCCGATCTCTGCGCGCGGCTCTCCCACATGCTCGTCGCCGCGGGGAGCGCGTGATGGAACGCCTGGTGCGCTGGGTCGCCCCGATCGTCGTGTTCATCGTTGCGCTGCTCGTCTGGGAGTGGCTGGTGATCCGGCTCGACGTCCCCGTCTGGATCGTGCCTGCGCCGTCGCGGATCGGCGCGACCCTCGTGCGGGACTGGCCGCTGCTGGTCTCGGCCCTCGGCGTCACGCTGCGCATCGCCCTTCAGGCACTCGCGGCGGCGACGATCCTGGGGGTAGGAATCGCTTTCGTGTTCGTGCAGAGCCGCGCGCTGGAGGCGAGCCTGCTCCCCTACGTGATCCTGCTGCAGGTGACGCCGGTGGTGGCCATCGCCCCGCTCATCATCATCTGGGTGGACGATCCCGAGGCGGCGCTCGTCATCTGCGCCACGATCGTTGCGCTCTTTCCCATGATCTCGAACACGACGACGGGGCTGAAGAGCGTCGACGCGGGGCTGCTCGATCTCTTCCGTTTGCACCGCGCCAGTCGCTGGCAGGTCCTGCTGCGCCTGCGCGTACCGTCCGCGCTGCCGTACTTCTTCTCGGGACTGAAGGTCTCGGCGGGGCTGGCGCTCATCGGCGCCGTGGTGGCGGAGTTCGTGGCCGGCACCGGCGGTACGGCGTCGGGTCTCGCCTACCAGATACTGCAGGCCGGCCTTCAACTCAACTTCCCGCGCATGTTCGCGGCGCTGCTTCTGATCGCCGTGGCGGGCGTGTCGTTCTTCGCGGCCACCAGCGGACTCGCGTGGCTGTTCCTTCGAAGATGGCACGCCGGGGCCGGCAGCCGCTGACGATCCCCCGGGCGCGGCGCCGGTCCGCGCCTGCGCCCTGTTCGCGCACGCCTAGAGGCGGAAGCGGCCCACGATCCTGCCGAGATGATCGGCGCGCTCGTTGACGCCTCTCAGCGTGCGCTCCGTGTCGTGCAACGACTCGCTGCTCGACTGGATCATCGCGTGCACCTGCTCCGCGCGCCGCGCCATCTCCGTCGTCGCCGAGGCCTGCTCGCTGGTCGCGCCCGAGATGTCCTTCACCCGGGTCATCACGTCGCTCACGCGCGCGCGGATCGTGCGGATCCCCTGCGTCGCCTGCTCCGCCATCCCCACGCCGGAGTGCACGATCTGCTGCGCCTCGTCCATGCCGCTCACGGCGCTCGTCATCTCGCTGCGGATCGAGTCGATCATCCTGCCGATCTCGACCGTCGACTCCGCGGTGCGCTCCGCCAGCTTGCGCACTTCATCCGCCACCACCGCGAATCCCCTGCCCTGCTCCCCGGCCCGCGCGGCTTCGATCGCCGCATTCAACGCCAGCAGGTTCGTCTGGTCCGCGATGTCCTTGATGGCACCCACGATGCCCGCGATCTCGTCCGAGCGACTGCCGAGGCGGCTCACCACGCTCGACAAGCCGCCCATCGTGTCGGCGGCACGGCTGATCTCGCGCGTGAGTTCCTCCACGGATTCCGCACTCCGCGACGACTCGACGTCCGCCGTGCTCATCGCCTGCTCGGTATCGCGCACGGTCTCGGCGATCAGGCCGATGCTCACGGTCACTTCCTCGATGGTGGCTGCCGTGGCGCTCAGTTCGTCGGTCTGCCGGGAGAACTCCCCCGCCACCCGTGACGCGGTCCCCGCTGCCGTCACCACTTCCTGCCGGACCTGTTCGGACTCGTCGCGCACTTCCCGGAACATGCCATGCAGACGCTCGAGGAACTGGTTGAATGCGCCCGCCGCCTGGCCGACCTCGTCGCGACTGCGAACGGGCAGACGCACGGTCAGATCGCCGGCGCCCTGCGCGATCTCCAGCATGGCGTCGCGGAGCGCGCCCAGACCTCCCAGCAGGCGGCGGATCCCGACGACCGCGAGCGCCACGCTCACGAGCACGATCACCACGGTAGCCCCGATCAGCATCCCCAACAGCGCGTTGAGCGGTGCCAGAGCCGCCTTCCGGTCCACCACCATCCCGAGGTACCAGTCCGAATCCGGAATCGCTCGGACCGTCACGAAGCCCGCCTCATCCCCCACTTTCGTTGCCATCATCTCGCGGCTCGACGACAGGGCGCGCATGCGCTCGGCCGTGAGTTCGGGCATCAGCGCCGTCGCAGGCTTGAGCACGGCGTCCGACTGTCGGTGTGCGATCAGCGTGCCGTCCTTCGAGAGCAGGAATGCGTGGCTGTCGCCGACCAGCTTGACGCCGAGCACGCCGCTCACGATGTCCTCGAGCAAGACGTTCGAGGACATGATGCCCACGAGTTGTCCGGCGCGGTTCACCGGCGTGGCGATGGACATGACCAGCTTGTGATCCGTGACGCTCAGGAATGGCGCGGTGACGGCGAGCCCGCCCCGTTCCATCGCAGCCTTCCACCAGGGGCGGGCCGTGAGATCGAAACCCGGCGGCAGGGGGGTGTCGACCGCCTGGACGAACGCCCCGTCGGCGTACCCGACGTAGACGTTGGTGAATCCGCCGGCGGCTGCCGCGCGGATGAGGTACTTGCGGATGTCGGTCTCGAGGACGAGCGGGGCATTGGCTTCGATCACCCGCTTCTTGGACGAGAGCCAGTTCGCGATGGTGACGCTCTGCTGTTCGGAGACGGCATTGACCTCGTGCTGGAGCGTGGCGAGCACGTCGGCTCGCGTGCTCGTGTACATGAACGCCGTCAGCAGGATGGCGCTTCCGGCCAGCATGACGGCCAGGAACATCGCCAGTCGTGTGGTGAGGGATTGCATGCGATGGAGTCCTCGCGGGTTCGGGTCGGGATACTTCAACGGGCCATGCCGGCCTCTCGATGGGGGCGTTCTGGACGGCCCACCCAGGCTGCGGTATCGGCAGACGGCGCGGGCACTTGATGTCGTCCGCATGTCACCGGTCACCGTCGTGCCCGGGATGCTCGTTCGTCCGCCCACCGTCGCTCCCCGATGCGGCCCCCGGCACACTAGAATCCGGACATCACAACGGTAGGAGACGACGACCATGGGTTCCACACTCTTCAGGGCGGTCAGGCGCCTCGCTGTGCTGCTGGGAGCCGCGCTTCTCGTCCCGATCGCGGCCCATGCCGACACCCCGGAACGCTTCGTCTTTCTGACCAACTGGTATGCCCAGGCCGAGCACGGGGGTTTCTACCAGGCCGTCGCGGAAGGTACCTACCGCAAGTACGGTCTCGATGCGGATATCCGCATGGGCGGGCCGCAGGTGAACGTGATGCAACTGCTGCTGGCGGGAAAGGCGGATGCCGTGATGGGCTATGACCTGCAGACGATCGCCGGCATCGAACAGGGGCTTCCGCTCGTCACGGTCGGCGCCACGTTCCAGAAGGATCCTGCCGCGCTCATCGCGCACCCGGACGTGAAGACCCTCGAAGACCTGAAGTCGCGCACGCTGCTGATCGGCCAGGCGAGCGAGACGACTTTCTGGCCGTGGCTCAAGGGTCGTTACGGGTTCACCGACGCCCAGAAGCGCCCCTACGCGTTCAGCGTCCAGCAGTTCCTGGCCGATCGGCGGGTCGCCCAGCAGGGCTATGCGACATCGGAGCCCTACTCCATCGAGAAAGCCGGCGTCAAACCCGTGGTGTTCCTGCTGGCTGACCACGGCTATCCGCCCTACGCGCAGACGATCGTGACGACCCGCGGCATCCTGGAGAAACGCAAGGCCGCCCTGCAGAAGTTTCTGGCGGCCACCGCCGAGGGTTGGAAGAGCTACCTCGCGAACCCGGCGCCGGGCAATGCGCTCATCCGCAAGGCGAACCCCGAGATGGAGTCGAGTCTTCTCGACTTCGGTCACGCCCGCATCCGTCAGCTTTCGCTGGTGACCGGCGGCGATGCCGTCCGTCAGGGCATTCTGTCGATGACGGATGCCCGATGGAAACAGACCTTCGATTTCATGGTCGGCGCCGGGCTCGCGCAGGCGGACACCGACTATCGCAAGGCCTATACGCTGGCGCCGATGCAGGACATCCGCGTCCTGCCCTGAGCGCCCGGGGAGGCGGCATCACCGATCGGGGGCGGCATCCCGATGCGCTGCGATGACGCTGGCGATGCGTCCCTGACACGCGCTGGTGGCACGGGCGTATTCCTGCGGCGAGTCGATGGCGGCGTGCTCGCGGGCGACGTCCTTCAACTCGCGCTCGGCAAGCGGCATCCAGCGTTCCGCGACCTCGGCCTTCAACCGCCGATCAAGTTCATCGCGTGGGCCCACGTGCACGATGCCGGAGAGATGTTTCTCGAGCTCACGCTGCAGGTCGGCGGCCACCTCGCCGAGCCGTCTGACGTGGACACCGACGTGGCGCTGCTCGTGGTCCAGGATGAACCGGTAGGCGCAGTCGTCGTCGACGAACTCGCGCCCCACGAACACCTTCACCGGTTCGTAGCGCAACCGCATGTAGACCGACGGCCGGATGCATGCGCGGCGCCCCCCGGCGTCGGACAGCCCCGCATAGCTCCAGCGAGCCTCGACGCGGAGGGCGGGCCGGGTCAGTCCCAGCACCCAGGCACCGTCCTCCCGACGGGCGAGGGATGTGAGCTCACGATAGGAGAGCGAGGTGTCGATCGTAGGCTTCACGGGCACCGTGGTCACCTCGACCCGCCCCGGGGGAACCCGCTTTTCGCAGGCTTCGCCGACGTCGGATCCAGGACGCGGGGTGGCTGCGCACCCGGCGAGCACCACAACCGCGACGATGACGGCAGCGGAACGCCAGCCCGTCCGGGCAGCCCCCCGACGCGTGGGCGACGTCAATCCGCCGCCATCCAGACGCAGCGACCGCGCGACGCCTTCTGGAGGTCCTCGAGCGCGGCTGCATGCGCCGCCAGCTCGGATTCGTCCGCGTGCAGCACGACGAGGTCCAACGCCTCGGTATCGATGCGGATCGCGCCGAAGGCCTCCGCGCTTTCGGCCGATTCCATGGCGAGGCTCTCCTGCCCCCGGGTCATCGCGAGGTAGACCTCCGCCAGCAGGCGGGCGTCGATGAGCGCCCCGTGCAGGGTCCGGGAGGAATTGTCGATGCCATAGCGCTCGCACAACGCATCCAGACTGTTGCGGCGGCCCGGGTGCAACGACTTCGCGATGCGAAGGGAATCGACGACGCCGGCAATCCCGTGGGCGATCGGGGGCAGATCGATGCGCGCAAGCTCCGCATCGAGGAATCCGATATCGAACGGCGCGTTATGGATGATCAACTCGCTGCCGGCCACGAACTCGAGGAACTCGTGCGCCACTTCCTTGAAACGCGGCTTGTCGCGAAGAAAATCCGTGGTCAGGCCGTGAACCTGGAGCGCACCCGGATCGCTGTCACGATCGGGGTTCAGATACAGGTGGAAGTCGCGGTCGGTGACGCGGCGATTCATCACCTCGACGCACGCGATCTCGATGACCCGATGCCCGAGGGCGGGATCGAGACCGGTCGTCTCGGTATCGAGGACGACCTGCCGCAGGCTCATGGTGCCGCTCCAGGCCGGCCGACGGACTTCACTCCGTCGTTCGCGAGCTGGTCGGCGCGCTCGTTGCCCTCGTGACCCGCGTGTCCCTTCACCCAGACCCACTGCACCTTGTGGCGCGCGGCCTGGATCTCCAGCTGCTGCCAGAGATCGACGTTCTTCACGGGCTTGTTGTCGGCCGTCCTCCAGCCTTGACGCTTCCAGCCGGTGATCCACTCCGAGATGCCCTTCTGCACGTACTGGGAGTCGGTGTGGACCCGCACGACACTCGGACGCTCGAGCGAGCCGAGCGCCTCGATCACGGCGCGAAGCTCCATGCGATTGTTCGTGGTCAGCGCCTCGCCGCCGAAGAGCTCCTTCCGGAGCTCGCCGGACCGCAGTAGCGCGCCCCATCCGCCGATCCCGGGGTTTCCCTTGCAGGCGCCATCGGTGTAGATCTCGATGGGTTCATCGATCGCGTCGCTCACGAGGGGTCGGCTCCGCGATCATCGTCCGGGTCCGTACGCAGCCGGGCAGCCTGGGCGACCTTCTGAGGCACCGGCGCGAAGACCTTCCGCCGCGCACCCGCCAGCCGCCATCTGGGCGTGATGAGGCGCGCACCATGGACACGCTTCACGGCATGGAGGAAATAGACGGCGCCGGCGAACGGCCACCATCGGTCGCCGGCGGCCTCCATGAATCGGAAGCGGTGCAGCCATTTCTCACCACGGCAGGGGGGCGTGAAGACCGCCGTCGTCCCGGCGGACAGTTCGAAGTTGAGCAGCGACAGCCAGTCCTTGATCCGCGACAAACCGATGAACTGGCCACACCATGGATAGTCGGGGTCGCGGCGCGAGAATGTGCGCATCGCGCCCCAGAGGCTCCACGGGTTGAAACCCGAAATGACGATGTGGCCTTCCGGCATGAGGATTCTCTGGACCTCTCGCAACAATTGATGGGGGTTGTGACTGAACTCGAGCGCGTGCGGCAGGACCACGAGATCGACACTGCCCGTGGCGACCGGCAGTTCGCACAGGTCGGCGCGAAGACGCACCGGTCCCTCGCTGCCGAGGGTCAACCGCGAAGGCATGCGATTGGCACGCAGGAAGTCGTGCTCGGCGAGGCCGAACTGCAGAGCATGGAACCCGAAGATGTCTGCCACCTCGGCATCGAAGAACGCAACCTCGCGCGCCAGAAGATTCTGCCCGAGAGGAGTCTCGAACCACTCGGACGGCATCATGGCGGCGCTACGGGTTGACAGTGGGGGGGTCGGCACTCGACACTCGGTTCATATGTTGATCGACGTCATTCCGATACGGGCTTTCCGCGACAACTACATCTGGTGTCTGCAGAGCGACGCCGACGCGGTCGTGGTCGATCCTGGCGATGCAACTCCGGTGCGGAAGCATCTCGAGAGCACCGCTCTCCGACTCGCGGGAATCCTCGTGACTCACCACCACGCGGACCACACCGGAGGGGTGGCGGAACTTGCGTCCGAGTATAACGTACCGGTCTTCGGACCCGCGACCGAAGCCATACCCGGGCTCGGTCGCGCGCTTCGCGAGGGCGACGTCGTGCCGCTTCCCGCACTCGGTCTGACGCTCGCGGTGATCGATGTCCCGGGCCACACTGCCGGTCACATCGCCTACCATGGCCACGGCATGCTGTTCAGCGGCGACACGCTTTTCTCGGCAGGTTGCGGCAGGCTCTTCGAAGGCACGCCGGCGCAGATGCTGGCATCGCTCGACAAGCTCGCCGCGTTGCCACCGGAAACGCGCGTCTACTGCACCCATGAGTACACGACTTCGAACCTGCGCTTCGCCAAGGCGGCAGACCCTCTGAATCCGGCGGTCGATGCCCGTCTGGACCAGACCCGCGTGGCTCTCGAAGCCGGCGCCCCGTCCCTGCCCTCCACGATAGGCGCCGAGTTGACCTTCAACCCATTCCTCCGTGCAGGCGACCCGGTCGTGGCTTCGATGGCGGCACGCCACGCTGGCCATCCCACGCCCGATCGCCTCGCCGTCTTCACAGAACTGCGTAGCTGGAAAGACGTTTTCTGATTCGAGCGGTCTCCTGGATCGACCCTTGCTGAAATCAGGGTCCGGATGTCGTGCCCTCGCGGCCTCGGCGTTTCCCGCATGACACGACGGCCATGGCTCGCGCCCCCGCGCGACCCAGCCCAGGAGATAAAATTGTTGACTGAAATCAATGATCTGAATAAGATTATTGAAGTTATTTGGAAATCCTGGCCGATGGTAAGCAGAAAGACAAGAGTGTTTCTCGCCGCGGCCGTTCTCGGCGCCATGAACCAGGCGTGTGCCGTGGGCGGGGGAGCCTACGACGGCGTATCCAGGCCTCTTCCCACCGGCGCCTCATCCTCGCCCTCTGCGGTGGGTGCGCCCACCCTTGCAGCGAACGATCCAGCCGGGCGATCCGCGATACGTACCCCGCCCCAGCTTCCGGGCGATCCGATCGAACCCGTGACGGTGTCGCCGCTTGCCGACCCCGCTACCCGCATGCCGCCCACGCCACGCGGCGCGGGCACCGATGCCGCCCCGATGGCTCAGGGCCCCGGCACGGAATCCCGTACTGCTGCGCGCATCTCGACGATCATCGCGCCCGCAGGAAGCACGAAGACCCAGGCCTCATCCACCGCTCAGTCCGGCGCGCCCGACGTTTCGTACGCACCGGCATCCGCGGTCACGGCCGCGCCGTCTGCCCGAGGGCCGGTGGCGGCGAAGCCGGGGCCGACCGTCCGGACCTCGTTGACCGAGCCACCATCGGACCACGCGGACGGCGAGCTCCTCGAATCGCCGGGAGCACTGTCCGACGCCGACCCGGACAAGAAGGTGGTCTACGACACCCTCTGGGCCCGCATGCGTGCCGGCTTCGCGATCCCGAATCTCGAATCGCCGCTCGTGGATCGGCACACCGACTGGTATGCGAACCGCCCCGATTACGTCCAGCGCGTCGTCGAACGCGCGCGCCGCTACATGCATTTCGTCGTCGAGGAACTCGAGAAGCGCGGCATGCCCCTCGAGATCGCCCTGCTCCCGATGATCGAGAGTGCCTACAATCCCGCTGCCTATTCGAAGGCGCACGCATCCGGCATGTGGCAGTTCATCCCCGCCACCGGCAGGAACTACGGTCTCAAGCAGAACTGGTGGTACGACGGCCGACGGGATGTCACCGCCGCCACCCGCGCGGCCCTCGACTACCTCGAGAAACTTCACGGGATGTTCGGGGACTGGCGCCTCGCCCTGGCGGCCTACAACTGGGGGGAAGGCGCAGTCAGCCGAGCCATCGATCGCAACCAGCGGCAGGGGCTGCCCACCGACTACGAAAGCCTCCGCATGCCGGAGGAGACGCGCAACTACATCCCCAAGCTGCAGGCAGTGAAGAACATCATCTCCGAACCGGAGCGCTACGGGCTCGCGCTGGATGACGTCCCGAACGAGCCCTATTTCATCCGCGTCGCCGCTCCCGGGCAGATCGACTTCAAGCGTGCGGCGCAGCTGGCGGAGGTTCCACTGGAAGAGTTCCGGTCGCTGAATCCGGCCCACAACCGGCCGGTCATCACGGCGGACAGCGGCAGCTTCCTGATCCCTGCGGACAAGGCCGATGTGTTCAACGCCAATCTGAATGCGCTCGAGTCCCCGCTCGTCAGCTGGCAGCTCTACCGCCTCGAACGCAACGAGCGCATCGAGTCGATCGCGGCACGTTTCGGCACGACGGCCGCACAGTTGAAGATCGTCAACGGCGTGACAACCGGGCACAAACTGAAGGCAGGGTCCTCGTTGCTCGTGCCGATACCGGGCGCGCGCAGCATCCCTTCGACACCTGCCAAGCTGGACTCGACCGAATTCCATCCGCCCGAGGTGGTGGTGGAACCCCGGACCCATCGCGCCCACAAGGGCGAGACGCTCCGGGGCATCGCCGTTCGATACGGCGTGACGATCCAGCAACTGATGACCTGGAACCGCATGCGTACCGCGAGCGTACGATCGGGTCAGGTGTTGCGCGTCACGGGGGATGCACCGGCTGCGCCCCGGCGTGCGGAAGCAAGGCACGAGAGATCGGCCATCGCCCACGTGGAGGCGAAGACGCGCGGCAAGCCGGTTGCGAGGACCCGCAACGAAACCAGCGCGACGAGGCTCGCGCACGAGAGGCCGGGCCGCAGCCTCACGAATGACACGCGCGGCGTGGGGAAGACCCCTGGTGCGCCGAAGGCCGCTCGCGCCAAGACGCCTGAAAAGGAGTCCCACACCAAGGTGACGCTGCGGCGCGCGAAACCTTCGACCCCCGCACGGAAGGAACAGATCGCGGAGCGGTGAGACGCCACCCACGTTTCGACGAACGACGACGGCGCCGATGGCGCCGTTTTTCATCCGATCGCGCGATCCTCGACGCCCGGCACCACCTCGCCTTCGCCGAGACGGTCATGACGAGGTCGCCTCCGGCGAAGCCGGAAGCAGCCCGCCTTTCAATGCGCCGGATGCAGGCAGTGCACCAGGTGCGACGGCCCCACGGTCGTGGCCCCCGGATACTCGCGCTTGCACGCATCGGTCGCACGCGGGCAGCGAGGGTGAAAATGGCAGCCCGCAGGAGGGGCCGCCGGTGAAGGAAGATCGCCTTCCAGCCGGATCGGGTCCCGGGCATCGATACCATGCAACGCGGGGACTGCCGACAGCAGTGCCTCGGTGTAGGGATGGGCGGGATGGCGCAGCACCAACTCCGTCGGCCCGCGTTCGACGATGCGCCCGAGGTACATCACGGCGACTTCGTGGGCCAGGTACCGCACCACCGAGATGTTGTGCGAGATGAACAGGTACGCCAAGCCGAGACGCTCCTGCAGATCGCGGAGCAGGTTGAGGATCTGCGCCTGCACCGAGACGTCGAGCGCCGACGTGGGCTCGTCGCAGACGATCAGCTTCGGTTCCACCGCCAGTGCCCTGGCGATCGCCAAGCGCTGCCGCTGGCCACCCGAGAACTCGTGCGGATAGCGTCCCTTCGACTCCGTCGCCAGACCCACCGAAGTCAGCAGCGCATCGACAGCCTCCATGCGCTGCACGGCATCGAGGTCTGGCCGCAGTGCCGTCATGCCCTCCTCGAGAATCTCGCTCACGCGCATCCGCGGATCGAGCGACGCGAACGGGTCCTGGAAGATGATCTGGAAATCGCGCCGGCGATCGCGAAGCGCCCGCCCATCGAGCTTCGCCAGATCGACGCCATCCATCATGATCCGCCCCGTCGCGAGCGGGAGCAGTCGGACGATGCCCTTGCCCACCGTCGTCTTGCCGCAACCGGACTCGCCCACGAGCGCGAGCGTGCGACCCGCAGGAATCGCCAAGCTGACGCCATCGACGGCCCGGACGTGTCCGACGGTGCGGCGGAAGAGCCCCTTTCGAATGGGGAAGTGGATCCGGAGATCCTGGATGTCGAGGAGCGGCGATGCGACCTTCACGGCGGCATCCGCCGGTGCCGATACGACCGCCGGCGCCAGGGCCCGGGAATCCAGAATGCAGCGGATCGCATGACCGGGTTCCAGCGCCTTCATGGGAACGTCGGCATCGCGGCAGCCGGGCAGCACGTCGTCGCAGCGATCGGCGAACCGGCATCCCTTCCCCACCTGACCGAGGGGCGGCACGCTGCCCCGGATGACCGACAGGCGCCCCGCCGCGGTTGGTCGGGTAGGCAGCGACTCGAAGAGCTTCCGGGAGTACGGATGGTCGGGCGCGGCGAAGAAGCGCTCCGCCGGTGCAAGCTCCACGAGCTGACCGGCGTACATCACACCCACACGGTGCGCCATGCCGGCGACGATGCCGAGATCGTGGGTGATGAGCAGCATCGCCATGCCCAACCGCTTCTGCAGATCGCGCAGCAGCTCGAGCACCTGCGCCTGGATGGTCACGTCGAGCGCCGTCGTCGGCTCGTCGGCGACCAGCAGCGCCGGTTCACCGGCGAGGGCACCGGCGATCATGACCCGCTGCTTCATGCCCCCGGAAAGCTGGAAAGGGAACTCGTCGAGCCGTCGGCGCGGATCGGGAATGCCGACGGCGTCCAGCAACTCCAGCGCCCTGCCGTCCGCCGCTGCGCCGCGCAGTCCCAGATGGCGGTCCAGCACCTCGCGGATCTGGTCGCCGACGGTCATCACCGGATCGAGACTGGTCCCGGGCTCCTGGAAGATCATCGCGATGCGCCGACCGCGGACATCGCGCATGGCCTGCTCCGGGAGGGCCAGCAGATCGGTGCCGTCGAGGTGGATGCTGCCCGCGGTGACGTCGACCCCATCGGGAAGCAGTCGCAGGATCGATAGTGCAGTGAGCGACTTGCCGCTGCCGGATTCGCCGAGCAGCGCGAAGGTCTCGCCTGCCGCGATGTCGAAGGACACGCCGTCGACCGGATGGAGGTCACCGTCCGCGCCCCGGACGGTCGTACGCACACCGGAGAGGCTCAGGATCGGCGTGCTCATGCGGCCTCCGCCGCGCGCCGTGCCGGTGCCACCCCGGACCGCTTGACGCGCGGCCCGCGTCGGACCGGACGGATGCGCGGATCGAAGGCGTCCCGCACGGCATCCGCGAAGAGATTGGCCGAGAGCACGAGCAGCAGCATGAAGGCGAAGGCGGCCGCGAGGGACCACCAGACGATCGGTTCGCGCGCCATCTCCAGGCGGGCGGAGTTGATCATCGTCCCGAAGCTGTTCATGGCCGGGTCGACACCGACACCGACGTACGACAGGACCGCCTCGGCGAGCACCAGCCCGCTGAACTTGAGCACCGTCGTGATGATGACCAGATGAAAGACGTTCGGGAGGATATGGCGGAGAAGGATCCGGAAGTGACTCACCCCGAACGCCTGGGCCGCAAGGACGTACTCCTGCTCGCGCAGCTTGAGGGTCTCGCCACGGAGCAGGCGGCAGAGCCCGGTCCAGCTGGTCACCCCCAGGATGATGCACAGGAAGGTCAGGCGAAAATCGGCCCGGCGCGTGACCGAGTCGAAGATCTCGGGATGGGTGTCCATGTACACCTGCATCATCAGGACAGCCGCAGCGATCAGCAGCACGTCGGGAATCGAACTGAGCGTCGTGTAGAGGTACTGGATGGCATCGTCGACGCGCCCCCGGAAGTAACCGGCGAGCATGCCGAGCGTGACTGCGAAGGGCAGCATCACCAGCGTCGTTGCGGTGCCGATGACCAGCGCCGTCCGGATGCTCTTCAAGGTGAGATAGAAGACATCCTGTCCGACCTTGTCGGTGCCGAACACGTGGTAGACACCCGAGAGTGCGAACAACATCGTGAAGGTCGTGATGAGAAGCAGCGTCGAGACGAGCATCGGACCGATGGGGAGGTCGACGTCTCCATCGCGCATCGCACCGAGTGCCCCATCGAACGAGAGCCCTCGCCGCCGGGCGTAGGTCCCGACGACCGCAACCGAGACGAGCACGCCGAGCACGGCCGAGATGCCGACCGCGCGCAGCAGGCGTCGGCCGATGTCCGCGGCCCGGTCGGTCTCCGGGTCCACGAGATGGCTGCCGCCGTGCCGCAGGCGAGGGAAGTCCCGAACCTGCGAGCCGTCGGGCCGCGTGATGGTCTCCCGGGAGTGTGCATGGGTCGCGAACGGCGCCGAGAAACTGCGCTCCTGGTGAATGCGGAGATGCTCCACGAGGATATCGAGCACGGACAAGACGTCCGGGCCGTAGCGCATATCGGTCTGGCCCTTCTCGGGTGGCGTCCCGCGCTGGAAATGCAGGCTGTCGAGAAATCCGATCGCGAGAAACGCGAGCAGCACCGGCGCCGCGATCATGCCGCCGGTGGAACGCGCCACCTTGCGCCAGGGCGCCCGGAGATGTTCGTGCTGCCGGGCCCGGACGACGAACGCGATCACGGCCGCGATGAGCAGCAGCACCAGCATGTCCGTCCACAGGAGGATGGGCTTGAAGGGGAGCATCAGTCGAACCGGATCCGCGGATCGGCGAGCGTGTACGAGATGTCGGTCAGGATGAGGCCGATGATGTAGAGCAGCGAACCCAGGAAGACCATCGAGCGCACCACGGCGAAATCCTGCGAATTGATGGCTTCGATCGTGTAGCTGCCGAGGCCCGGAATGCCGAAGAAGGATTCCGTGACGAGGCTGCCGATGAAGAGGGACGGGATCGCCACCACGACGCCCGTGAGGATCGGGATCAGACCGTTGCGAAGCACGTGCCGGAAGAGCACGCGGCTTTCGCGAAGACCCTTCGCACGCGCCGTGCGCACGTAGTCGCGGTTGATCTCCTCCAGGAAGATGGTCCGGTACCAGCGGCCGCTCTCGCCGAGACCGTGGGCAAGCCCCACGACGACAGGCAGGACCAGGAAGCGCCACGCCGAGAGACCGTCGCCGAAGCCCGAGATCGGCACGAGATTCCACAACTTGCTGACCACGTACTGCCCGCCGATGATGTAGAACATGCCCGAGATCGACATCGCTATGACGCACATCACGACGCCGGCCGTATCGAGCGCCGTCGCGCGGAAGAACACGAGCAGCAGTGCGAAGCTCACGTATGCAAGGAGTCCCACCACGAAAACCGGCAGCGCGATCGCGAGACTCGGCCACATGCGGGTCGAGATCTCGTGCCCGATGTCGCGCCCGTCGGACTCCGCCGCGCCGAAGTCGAACGCGAAGAGCCGCACCGAGTGGTCGAAGAAGATCGTGTTCGTCAGCTTCGCCATGCCCTGCTCGGCGGCGTTCCATGCCACCGGGCGGTCGTAGCCGCGTTCGGCCTTCCAGCGCTCGATGGCCTCGGGCGTGACCCGCTTCACGCCGAGCTGCATCCGCGCCATGTCGTCGGGTGTGTTGACGATGAAGAACAGGAAGAACGTGATGAGGTTCACGCCGATCAGGATCGGGATCGCGTAGAGGATGCGACGGATGATGTAGCGCAGCATCGGATCAGGCTCCGGTCACGGCCGCAGCCGCGGTGCGCTGCTCGCGTCGGCGATGCGCCACCACGGCAGGCATGACGAACGCACCGATCACGAGGATCGCAAGGCCCAGGGGCCACAGAACCGGACGGTTCCACCGGGCCTGGAGGGAAGCCCGCGATGCGGGCTCGATGCGCTGGTACTTGAGCAGGTTGTGCGCGATCGGATTGGGCTTGCGATTGAACACCCAGCCATGGGTCAGCCCGTACTCCTTCGGGTGCATGCCCCAGAGCCAGGGGGCGTCGGTGCGGAGGATCTCCTGCATGCGATCGATGAGTACCTGACGCTCGGGGCCGTTGTCCATGTTCTTCATCTGCTCGAACAGGCGGTCGTACTCGGCGTTCACGTAGTTCGACGCATTCTCGCCCTGCGACTTCACCTTGCCCTGCTCGCCGTGCAGCAGAAAGAAGAAGTTCTCCGGGTCGGGATAGTCGGCGTTCCAGCCCCAGTTGAAGATCTGCGCGTTGCCCTTGCGGATCTTCTCCTGGAACCGGTTGTAGTCGGTGGCACGCACCACGAGATCGATCTCCAGCTTCGCGAACTGCTTGCGCAGCCAGTCGAGGCGGTTCTTGTCATCGGGCCCGCGCGCCGTGGCATCCAGATACAGCACGAGCGGCTTGCCGTTCGCGCGATCGACACCGCCGGGATAGCCGGCCTCCGCAAGCAGCCGCTTCGCTTCTTCGATCGATTTGCGGCGAGGCTGCCCGTCGACCCAGTCGTATACGACCCGATTGATGCCGGCCTCGCCATCGCGGTAACCGTAGATGCCCGGCGGGAGGGGTCCCTGCGCGGGGATGCCCCGGCCGTTCGCGAAGATCGACACGAACTCCTCGTAGTCGACCGCGATGGAGATCGCCTGTCGAAGCTTGCGCGACTTCTCACCGCTGCCCCCGACCACGCTGTCGAGCATGTTGAAGCCCATGTACATCGTCGACGGCGCCACGGCCGTCTTCAGCTGGACCCCTTTCGCCTGCATCTCGTCGGTGAGCATCACCTGCCCGGACCCGGATACCTGGACGGCCTGATCGAAGGCATCTGCGGAGATGCCGGACATGTCGTAATAGCCCTGGAGAAACTTGTTCCAGTAGGGGATGCTTTCCCGCTCGAGCGTGAACACGGCCCGATCGATGAACGGAAGCGACTTGCCGGCGTCGGCGAGTAGCCCCCGCTCGGCGTCGCCTGCCTCGCCCTCTGTCGGATAGCGCTCGCCGAAGTAGTTCGGATTGCGTTCCAGCACCATCACGCGGTTCGGATTGTTCACCGTCAGCATGTAGGGGCCCGCCCCCACGGGATACCAATCGAGGGTGATGTTGCGGCGGGCAAGACCGGGTTGCGCATAGAAGCGGTCCACTTCATGCGGAATCGGCGCGAAGAACGGCATCGCCAGCCAGTATGCGAACTGGGGATACTTGCCCTTCAGGCGGATCCGGTAGGTGCGCTCGTCGACGACCTCGACACCCGCGAGCGGGTACTTGCGAAGATCCAGCCACTCCCCCTTGCGGCCTGCCTGACTGGCGTCGGCATCCGCGGCCTTGAGTTGATCGGCGTACTCCTTCAGCCCGACGATGTAGTCGCTCATCAGTCCGAGGATGGGCGAGTGGAGCCGAGGATGGGCAAGCCGCTTGATCTGGTAGGCGAAGTCCTCCGCGCGGACATCGCGCGAGTCGCGCTGATCGAGATCACCCAGCACATGGATGTTCGACAGCGCCCGTTCGTCCATGTCGAGATAGTGCGGAGAACCATCCGGCCGCACTGCGAACGCCGGATGCGGCTGATAGCGCAGGCCCGGACGCAGACGAATCTCGTAGACGCTGAACGCAATGGCCGCCGAGTCTGCATCGGCCGGCAGAGGCTGCCCCTGTGCGTCGAGGTACACGGGCTCGGGCACCGCCTCGGCCGCAAACGGCATCAGCGTGAACGGGCGCTTCAGGTAGTGGTACTGCAGCGGTGGCGTGTAGATCTGCGCGGTGAAAGCGATCTCGTTCGAACTGTACGACTGCACGGGATCGAGATGCTTGGGGCGCTCGTTGAACGCCGAATGCAGGGTGTTCGCGAAACGCTCCGCCGGCGGATGCGGATCGTTCCACGGCCCGCTGCAGGCGGTGAGGATCGACCAGGCGGACAACGCGAGCAACGATCGGCACGACAGCGTCAGGCGCATGCGAAGCGTGACATCCATGGGGTGAGGTGCTGCGACCACTTCGGGGAAATGGAGTCGCGGGACGGAGCGCCCATATAATAGCCACCTCCATCCACCGCAGGTACACATCCATGGCATTCCTGGAGGGCAAGGCGATCCTGATCACCGGCATGCTCAGCAACCGCTCGATCGCATACGGCATCGCTCGCGCATGCCATCGCGAGGGTGCCTCGCTCGCGTTCACGTATCAAGGCGAGCGCGTCGAGGACCGCGTACGGGAACTCGCTTCGGAGTTCGGATCGGATCTCGTCTTCGGCTGCGACGTCGCGAACGATGCGGAGATCGACGCGTTGTTCGAGCAACTCGGTGCGCGATGGGACGGCCTCGATGGTCTGGTGCACTCGATCGCATTCGCGCCGCGCGAAGCCCTCGCGGGGGACTATCTCGATACCGTCAACCGTGAAGCCTTCCGCATCGCCCACGACATCAGCTCCTACAGTTTCGCGGCGCTCGCGAAGGCGGCTCGCCCGATGATGGACGGCCGCGGCGGTTCCCTGCTCACGTTGAGTTATCTCGGCGCAGAGCGCGCGCTGCCGAACTACAACGTGATGGGTCTCGCGAAGGCGAGCCTCGAAGCGAACGTGCGGTACATGGCGCAGAGCCTAGGTCCGCGCGGCATACGAGTGAACGCCGTCTCGGCGGGTCCGATCAAGACACTCGCCGCCGCCGGCATCGGCAACTTTTCCAAGCTGCTCGCCCACAACGAACGTGCGGCTCCACTCAGACGCAACGTGACGACCGAGGAGGTCGGAAACGCGTCCGCGTTCCTGCTCAGTTCCCTCGCGAGCGGCATCACGGGCGAGATCCTCTACGTGGACGGCGGATTCAACATCACGAGCCTGGGCGGTCTGGACGTCACGTGATCCTGGATTGCCGGATCCGCCCGGGTCTCGGCAGGCAGGCAGTAAAGTGAGGCCGAACACCCGAAAACGACTACGCCGCCTGAAAGGCGGCGTAGTCGTTTTCGGGCTTCGTCCCGGGCGGACGTCTACTGCACCTTCTTCTGCACCTTCGCGGTGTCCACGGAGACACCCATCGTCGCCTTCACGGTCTGCGTATATGCGTCGAATTGCTGCTGGGCGGCGAGCTGCGCAATCTGTTTCGCGAGCGCCTTGCGGACTTCAGCAGAGGGCTCGGGTGCCTCGATCACCTTCGTGACCCGATAGATCACGAAGCGTCCCTTGTCCGCGGGGATGCCGACGTACAAGGGCAGCTTGGAAGGGTCGGCAGAGAACACGTCGCGCGCCGCTTCGGACTGGAGCACACCGGGATTGCCCAGGGAAACCAACGAGGGCGCCGACCAGGCGACCCCTTTGTCGTCGCCCTTCTTCAGACGATCGAGCGTCGCCTTGCCTTCCTGCTCGGCGAGCTTCAGCGCCTTGTCGATCTGAACCTGTCTGCGAACCTCGCCCTTGATGTCGTCGAAAGGCAGCACATGGGCCTCGCGATGATCGACCACGCGCGCAGCGATCACGGTGTTGGCGTCCACCTCGACGGCATCGGTGTTGCGCTTCTGCTTGATGGAATCCTCGGCGAAGATCTTGGCGAGCATCGCCGGCTTGACCAGTGTCGCCGGCTGACCTCCGCCATTGCGAGTGATCCAGTCGCTCGTCTGAACGACAAGCTTCAGCGCTTCGGCCGCCGGTTGCAGGCTGTCCGATTGCTCGACGACCTTTACCTGAAGTTCCTCCACTGCATCGGCGAACAACTTGCCGGCCTGCGCTCTTCGCAACTCCGCCTCGATCTCGCCCCGGACCTTTTCGAACGGGACGGTCTCGCCCGGCTTCACGGCATCGAGACGGATGATGTGGTAGCCGTACTGCGTCTCGACAGGCCCGGCGAACTCACCGACTTTGAGAGCAAACACCGCGTCGTCGAACGGCTTGACCATGGCGCCGCGTGCATTGAATCCGAGATCTCCACCGTTGACCGCGGACCCGGGATCCTGGGATTCCTTCTTCGCAACCTCGGCGAAGCTCCTGGGATCCTTGCGAACCTTCTCGATAAGCGCCTCCGCCCGCTTCCGAGTTTCTGCTTTCCCTTCCGGCTTCGCCTCTTTCGGCACGGTCAGGAGGATGTGACTGGCGCGCCGCTCCTCCGGCTTGCCGTACTGGGCCGCGTTCTTCTCGTACGCGGCCTTGATCTCCGACTCGGGTACGGCGACACCCTTCGCCGCATCATCCGGCGTCAGCACCACGTACTCGACCTTCACGCGTTCGGGGATACGGAAATCACTCTGGCGATCGTCGTAGAACTTGCGGACCTCTTCGTCGCTGACAGTGACCCGGGCAAACACCTGGTCCGGCGTCATCGTCCACTGACTGACTTCGCGCTGCTGCTCGCGAAGCTTGCCGAGGCGCTTCACAACCGCATCGGAGATGATGGTGGACTCGCTGACGGTGTCGCGCACCTGGGAGACCCGGAGATCCTGGCGGATTCCCTCTTCGAACATCAGATCGGTCTTGCCCTGACGGCGAAGGATCTCTTCGTACTTCTCGGAGGAGAACTCGCCCGTCGCTTCGTCACGGAAATAAGGGACATCGAGGATGATCTTGCGGACCTGCTCGTTGGGTACGGCCAGCCCCGACTTCAGTGCATGGGCAAGCAGCGCACGGCGTTCCACGAGGGAATTCACAACCGCGTTGCGAACTTCGTTGCTGTCGAGAAGGGCGGGATCGGCCTTGTCCTTCATCATCTGACGCAGTTGGTCCTGGCGATCCCGGAGTGCCTGCTCGAACTCGTTCGGCGATATGGTCGTTCCAGCCACCTTCGCAACCGCGCCGGAACTGGACGAATCGTCGAAGTAATAGTTGATCCCGAACATCGCGAACGACGGAATGATCAGGATGGACAACGCGATCATGATCCAACGCTTGTGCTTCTCGACCCATTCGAACATGGCTATCGCACGCTCTGAAAAGTTGGGAACGCTGGAAGTACCGGCAACGTGCTCCTCGCGGCATCCAGAACTCGTGGTGCCCGCCATGAACGACGCACCGCGAGCACTGAGCGAACGCTGAACGCAAACCGGTCAGCAGAAACGAAAAAGGCGAACCGCAGTTCGCCTTTCCCGACATTTTGGCGGAGTGGACGGGACTCGAACCCGCGACCCCCGGCGTGACAGGCCGGTATTCTAACCAACTGAACTACCACTCCTGATTCCGTTGCTTTACTTACTCGCCCCGCTCCGTTGGGAGCTGGTTCACCCTTGGCACCACCCTGCACTCGGCTGACCGCTGATGCCTAGTGGCCCATCCAACACGGTTACCGCTTCGCATGTTTTGCGTTCGGCTAGCTTGCAACTCCGGCGGGTGCAGCTTTTTGGTCGGTGGAACTTTGGTGGGTGCTGAGAGGCTCGAACTCCCGACATTCGCCTTGTAAGGGCGACGCTCTACCAACTGAGCTAAGCACCCGAAGACTTGCCTAAAGCTGCTCGTAGCCCGTCGCTCGTTGCCCACCCCTGCCGAAGCCCTGCCTCACCGCGTTTTGCGACTCACGAAAGACCGCTAGTTTAATGCGTCCTTCAACGCCTTTCCAGCCCGAAATTTCGGAATCTTTGCTGACTTGATCTTGATCGCGGCGCCCGTCCGTGGATTGCGTCCGCTGCGCGAAGCCCGCTTGTTCACGTAGAACGTTCCGAAGCCCACCAGCGTCACGGTCCCGCCCTTCTTCAGCGTCGTCCGGATCGATGTCACCGCTGCATCCAGCGCACGCCCTGCAGCCGCCTTCGAAATGTCCGCAGATTTCGCGATTGCCTCGATCAGTTCCGATTTGTTCACGCCCGTCCCCTTTCGCCCGATAGGTCCCATTCGATGACCGCAGAGAGAAACCTCTCCGGCCCCGTCCCCGACTACCGCTTTCTGCTTCGATGTCGACCCGGAAGAGTGTGCCGCTTCAGCACGCGGATCTCGTTGTCTCCAGCAACTTATAGCAAGCGCAAAAACTGCGTGTCAAGGAACGGTTAGGCACCCGGATGCGCGGCATCCGGGCGCCTGAGGGAGCGTCGCTCAGTGCTTGACAGCGACCACCGTCTCACCCGTTTCGACCGCCGGAATCGCCACTGCTGCCGGTTGTTCCGGCAAGGGTGTCGGTACGCGCTCGAGGGCCAGCTCCAACACCTGATCGATCCATTTCACAGGATGGATATCGAGGCGATTCTTGATGTTGTCCGGAATCTCGGTGAGATCCTTGGCGTTCTCCTGCGGAATGAGCACGGTCTTGATGCCACCACGATGCGCAGCGAGAAGCTTCTCCTTCAGACCGCCTATCGGCAAGACCTCGCCGCGCAATGTGATCTCGCCGGTCATCGCCACATCGGCCTTCACCGGAATCCCCGTCAGAAGGGACACCATCGCCGTGGTGATGGCGATGCCGGCACTCGGACCATCCTTGGGCGTCGCGCCCTCGGGCAGGTGGATATGGATGTCGTTCTTCTGATAGAAGTCCTCGGGGATGCCCAACTTCTGGGAGCGACTCCTGACGACCGTGAGCGCAGCCTGGATGGACTCCTGCATCACCTCGCCGAGCTTGCCGGTGGTGACCATCTTCCCCTTGCCCGGCATGACCGCACTTTCGATCGTGAGCAGTTCTCCACCCACCTCGGTCCATGCAAGCCCGGTGACCTGACCCACCTGACTCTCCTTCTCGGCCATCCCGAAGGTGTAGCGACGCACGCCGAGATACTTGTCGAGATTGCGCGAGTTGACCTGGACCGTCGTCTCGCGTTTCTTGAGAAGCAGGCTCTTCACCACCTTCCGACAGATCTTCGAGATCTCGCGCTCTAGTGCCCTCACGCCCGCCTCGCGCGTGTAGTAGCGCACGACGTCGCGGATCGCGCTCTCGGACAGCGTGAACTCGGTGTCGCTCAGTCCGTGGTTCTTCATCTGCTTCGACAGCAGATAGCGGATCGCGATGTTGACCTTCTCGTCCTCGGTGTAGCCGGACAGACGGATCACCTCCATCCGGTCGAGCAAGGGCGCCGGGATGTTCATCGTGTTCGCAGTCGCCACGAACATCACGTCGGACAGGTCGTAGTCGACCTCGATGTAGTGATCCACGAACGTATTGTTCTGTTCGGGATCGAGCACTTCGAGCAGGGCGGATGCCGGGTCGCCACGGAAGTCCATGCCCATCTTGTCCACCTCATCCATCAGGAAGAGGGGATTGCGGACCGCGACCTTCGTCATGTTCTGGAGGATCTTCCCGGGCATCGATCCGATGTACGTGCGGCGATGACCGCGAATCTCGGCCTCGTCCCGGACGCCCCCCAGGGACATCCGGACGAACTTCCGGTTGGTCGCACGGGCAATCGACTGCCCGAGGGAAGTCTTGCCGACTCCGGGCGGGCCCACGAGGCACAGGATCGGCGCCTTGACCTTGTCCACACGCTGTTGGACCGCAAGGTACTCGAGGATGCGTTCCTTGACCTTCTCGAGCCCGTAGTGATCCTCTTCCAGGACGGATTCGGCGATCGCGAGGTCCTGGCTGATCTTGCTCTTCTTCTTCCAAGGGAGGGAGACCAGTGCCTCGATGTAGTTCCGAACGACCGTCGCTTCCGCGGACATCGGTGACATGAGGCGTAGCTTCTTCAATTCGGCATCGGCCTTCGCGCGGGCCTCTTTCGGCATGTGCGCCGACTTGATCTTCTTCTCCATCTCATCGAGGTCCGCACCCTCGTCGAGATCGCCGAGTTCCTTCTGGATCGCCTTGACCTGCTCGTTCAGGTAGTACTCGCGCTGGCTCTTCTCCATCTGGCGCTTCACACGGCCGCGGATGCGCTTCTCGACCTGGAGGATGTCGAGTTCCGCCTCGAGGAGCGACAACAGGTGCTCGAGACGCTTGCGCACCGGAAACATTTCGAGCACGGCCTGCTTCTGCTCGAGCTTGAGCGGCAGGTGCGCGGCAATCGTGTCGGCGAGGCGGCCGGCTTCATCGATGCCGGCAAGCGAGGTCAGGATCTCCGGAGGAATCTTCTTGTTCAGTTTCACGTACTGATCGAACTGACCGATCATCGCCCGACGCATCGCTTCGACTTCGTTGGCGTCATCACCGACGGGTTGCTCTTCCTCGACGGATACCGCGTCGGCGCTGTAGTGGGTCTTCTCATCGGTGACGCGAAGCACGGTGGCGCGCTGGACGCCCTCCACCAGCACCTTCACCGTGCCATCCGGCAGCTTGAGCATCTGGAGGATGTTCGCGACGCTGCCGACGTCATAGAGGTCTTCGGCGCCGGGATCATCCTTCGCAGCCGATTTCTGTGCCACGAGCAGAATGCTCTTGCCGGCTTCCATCGCGATCTCGAGTGCGCGAATGGACTTCGGCCTGCCCACGAAAAGGGGAATCACCATGTGCGGGAAGACCACGACGTCGCGCAGGGGCAGCAGCGGAAGCGTCAGGTGGTTTTCCTGCGAATCGAGCACGTAAGCCATAGAGGTCACCTGTTGTGGGGCGGCGAATTAGGAATCTTGGGGCCGAAACGCGTGGAATCAACCGCGTCAGGACCATGCCCCCGAGCCCCGGAAAAACGAAGTCCGGGGCGATGCAATCGCCCCGGGCGGCTCAACTGGCTGCGGATCCCGCCACCTTGGGGGTATCCGAATACATGAGAAGCGGTTTGGCGTCACCGGTGATTGAGCCCTCGTCGATCACGACCTTCTGCACGTTCTTCATGGAGGGCAGTTCGAACATCGTTTCGAGCAGCACGTGTTCGAGAATGGAGCGGAGCCCGCGGGCGCCCGTCTTTCGCGCCAGCGCCTTGCGGGAGATCGCACGCAGGGCATCGTCGCGGAACTCCAGCTCGACGCCTTCCATGGCGAACATCCGATGGTACTGCTTGATGAGCGCGTTCTTCGGTTCCGTGAGGATCTGGATGAGTGCTGCGTCGTCGAGTTCCTCCAGCGTCGCGACCACGGGCAGGCGGCCAACGAACTCCGGGATTAGCCCGTACTTGATCAGATCCTCCGGCTCGACGTCGCGGAGCACGGCGCTGATGTCCTTCCGGTTATCCCGGCTCTTCACCTCGGCACCGAAACCGATTCCGCCCTTCTCCGATCGCGCACGGATCACCTTGTCCAGACCATCGAAAGCCCCGCCGCAGATGAAGAGGATGTTCGTCGTATCGACCTGCACGAACTCCTGATTGGGATGCTTGCGACCGCCTTGCGGAGGCACGGAGGCGATCGTGCCTTCGATCAGCTTCAGGAGTGCCTGCTGGACCCCCTCACCCGAAACATCCCGGGTGATCGACGGGTTGTCGGACTTGCGCGAGATCTTGTCGATCTCGTCGATGTACACGATGCCGCGCTGTGCCTTCTCGACGTCGTAGTCGCACTTCTGGAGCAGCTTCTGGATGATGTTCTCGACGTCCTCTCCGACGTAGCCTGCTTCGGTGAGCGTCGTCGCATCGGCCATCACGAAGGGCACGTTCAGCAGGCGGGCCAGCGTCTGCGCCAGGAGCGTCTTCCCGGATCCTGTCGGGCCGACGAGCAGGATGTTGCTCTTCGCCAGTTCGACATCATCCTTCTTGGAGATCGTCTTCAACCGCTTGTAGTGGTTGTAGACGGCCACCGAAAGGATCTTCTTGGCGGGCTCCTGCCCGATGACGTACTGGTCGAGGATGCCTCGGATCTCCTGCGGGACCGGCAGATCCGACTTCGCACCCTTCGCGGCGCTGTCACCGTGAGTCTCCTCGCGGATGATGTCGTTGCACAACTCGATACATTCGTCGCAGATGAACACCGACGGGCCCGCGATCAGCTTGCGGACCTCATGCTGGCTCTTGCCGCAGAACGAGCAGTACAGCAGTTTTTCACCGGAAGGCTTTTCAGACATCTGCAGCTCTCTTCGCCCTCGAGGGCTCTGGTATCGGGGTCGCTCGCGAACCGGACGTCAGGCGCCCGTACGGCTCATCAGCACCTTGTCGACGATACCGTACTTGACGGCCTCGTCGGCGCTCATGAAATTGTCGCGATCCGTGTCCTTCTCGATCGCCTCGATGGCCTGCCCGGTGTGTTCTGCCATGAGGGCATTCAGCCGCCCGCGCAGGTAGAGGATTTCCCGGGCATGGATCTCGATGTCCGACGCCTGCCCCTGGAAGCCGCCCATGGGCTGGTGGATCATCACTCGCGAGTTGGGGAGGACAAACCGCTTCCCCTTCTGGCCGGCACCGAGCAGGAACGCCCCCATGCTGGCGGCCTGTCCGATGCAGAGTGTCGACACGTCGGGCTTGATGAATTGCATCGTGTCGTAGATCGCCAGGCCTGCCGATACCGAGCCGCCGGGCGAGTTGATGTAGAAGTAGATGTCCTTGTCCGGGTTCTCGGACTCCAGGAACAGCAACTGGGCAACGATGAGGTTTGCAGTCACCTCGTTGACGGGCCCCACCAGAAACACCACCCGTTCCTTCAGAAGCCTCGAGTAGATGTCGTAGGCGCGTTCCCCGCGACCGCTCTGCTCGATGACCATCGGCACCATGCCCAGCGCCTGCGGCTCCTGCTGCCGACCATCGTCGCCCCACTTCATCATGCCTTCCCCATCAGGTCATCGAACGGTGTCGGCGTCTCGGTCACTTTCGCCTTGGCCAACACCCAGTCGACTACATTGTTCTCGACAACCACGGACTCGACCTCACGCACCCGATCCGGAGACTGGTAGTACCAGCGGACGACCTCGTCCGGATGCTCGTAACTCTGCGCGTAGTCCTGCACCATGGCCCGCACTTGTTCCGGCTCAGCCTTGACCCCTTCCCGCTTGACGAGTTCAGCAAGAACCAGACCGATGGTCACCCGCCGACGGGCCTCCTGCTCGAACACATCCCGAGGCATCGTGCCGGCCTGATCGCCCATCCCACGGGCCTTGAGGCTCTCGGCAGTCCCTTCCATCAAACGGTCGATCTCCATTTCGATCAGCGCCTTGGGCACCTCGAGCGTGGACGTATCGATGAGGGCTTTCAGCACCTGGTCCTTCACGCGCGCCTGCACCCGCCGCTTCACTTCGCGTTCCAGATTCGCCCGGACGTCCGCCCGCATCTTGTCGAGATCGCCGTCGGGGATCCCGAGACCCTTCGCGAATTCCGCATCGAGCGCGGGCAGGTTCTGCTCCTGCACCAACTGCAAGGTGACGTCGAACGACGCATTCTTACCGGCCACTTCTGCACCGTGATAATCCGCCGGAAAGGTCAACTCGAAGGTGCGCGTCTCGCCGACCGACATCCCGGGGAGGTTCGCCTCGAAGTCCGGCAACAGACGCCCTTCACCGATCGAAACCGCCTGGCCATTGGCACTGCCGCCCTCGAACGCAACGCCATCGATCTTCCCGATGTAGTCGATAACGACCACGTCGCCCGACGCTGCAGGGCGATCGACCGGGACGTACTGGGTGCGTTGCTTGCGGAGCACCTCGACGGTCTTGTCGACCTCGGCATCACCCACGACCACGACGGGCCGGTCGATGGCGACAGCCGACAGATCGCCCAACGTGATCTCGGGAAAGACCTCGAACGTGGCCGTGAATTCGAACTCGTTCTCGGCCTCCGCACGCGGCGCGGTCTCGATGCGGGGGTAACCGGCCACCCGGAGGTTTTTCTCGCGGACGGCGTCACCGAAGGTGCGCTCGACCGTATCGCCGAGGACCTCCTGCCGCACCTGCGGACCGTACTGCTGGGCCACGACCTTGAAGGGCACCTTGCCGGGACGGAAGCCGTGCAGCTTCACGGTGCGCTGGAGGCGCTTCAGGCGGTTGTCGATCTCGGTGTTGATCTGGTCCATCGGCACGGCCACCTTCAGACGGCGCTCGAGGCTGCTCAGGGTTTCCAAACTCGCTTGCATGGGGTTCACTCGGATTTGTTGGTGGATCGTGTCACGCCGTAGACCTCCCGGACTGCTCCTCCGCCGCCCGGTCTCCGCCGGGCGGATCGCCCCGGCATCCGGACCCCGTGTTGCCACGGCGTCTGCGGACGGAAATCGGCAGGACTGACACGTTTGGTGCGAAAGGGGGGACTCGAACCCCCACACCTTGCGGCGCCAGATCCTAAGTCTGGTGCGTCTACCAATTCCGCCACTTTCGCGGTGGATCCATTTTAGTACAATCGCCACCCCTCCGCACCCGACGCCATCGTCGTGGTGTCGCAACTGTCTGACGCGACGAGCGTTTCCCTGATGGCCAGCGCCGCCACATCCGTCGAGCACTACGAGAACTTCCCGGTGGCCTCGCTCGTGCTGCCCGCGCGACTGCGCCCGCCGGTCGCAACGATCTATCGATTCGCCCGCGAAGCGGACGACATCGCGGACGAAGGGGACGCCCCCCCCGAGGAGCGCCTGGCAGCGCTGGAAGACCGTCTGGCCGAATTGAGCCGCATCGAGGCGGGAACGCCCCCCCAGTCTGCGCTATACGAGGCGCTTGCGGCGACGATTCGCACGCACGACCTCCCGCTGGCGCCCTTCCGCGATCTGATCGATGCCTTCCGGCAGGATGTCACCAAGACCCGGTATGCCGACTTCGGGGAGGTAATGCACTACTGCCGCCGCTCCGCCAACCCGGTGGGCCGGATACTCCTGCATCTCTTCGGACGCACCGAATCTCGCAACCTGGCGTTGAGCGATGGCATCTGCTCCGCCCTGCAGCTCACGAACTTCCTGCAGGATGTCGCCGGGGACTACGCGCGAGGAAGGATCTACCTGCCGCTCGACGAGCTCGCCCGCTTCCGGGTGGACGAGAACATGATCGCGAACGGCGACGCCGGCCCCCGATGGCAGGCCTTGATGCGCTTCCAGATCGAACGAACCCGGCGGATGCTCCAGGCGGGGGCACCCCTCGGGCGCGTGCTGGACGGCCGGATCGGCTTGGAACTGCGCCTCATCGTGATGGGTGGTGCCCGCATCCTCGAGAAACTGTCCGCCGTGGACGGCGACGTCTTCCGCCACCGCCCGGTCCTTCGTCCCATCGACGCGCCGCTGCTCCTGTGGCGCGCCCTCACCCGGTAGCCCGATGACCCCGGACCAGTACTGCCAGGAGCGAGCCGCCCGCAGCGGCTCCAGCTTCTATTACAGCTTCCTGTTCCTCCCGCGGGACCAGAGGACGGCCATCACCGCCCTGTATGCCTTCTGCCGCGAGGTGGATGACGTGGTGGACGAGGGCCTCGATCCGGTGGTGGCCCGCACCAAGCTGGACTGGTGGCGCACCGAGATCGCCGCGGTCTTCGACGGAACCCCCACCCATCCGGTGTCGCTCGCGCTCGCGCCGGTCGTGAAGGCCTTCGACCTTCCGCAGGCCCGGTTCGAGGACATCATCGAGGGCATGCGGATGGACCTCGACTACAACCGGTATCCCGACTTCGCCACCCTGGAGGTCTACTGCCATCGCGTCGCCGGGGTGGTGGGACTGCTCTCGGCGCGCATCTTCGGCTATTCGGTCCCGGCCACGCTCGACTACGCCCGCGATCTCGGCATCGCCCTGCAGCTCACGAACATCGTGCGCGACGTGGGCGAGGATGTACGCCGCAACCGCATCTACCTGCCCCTCGACGAGCTCGACCGCTTCGGCGTCACCACGGACGATCTCATCCTGTTCCGCGAGACCGAAGAGATCGCGGCCCTGCTCCGCTTCCAGGCGGAGCGGGCCAAGGCGTTCTACTCCCGCGCGATGGCAGCGTTGCCCAGTGCCGATCGCAGGCGTCAGCGGGCCGGTCTCGTGATGGCCGCGATCTACCGGAAGCTGCTCGGCGAAGTCGAGGCGGAAGGCGCACGCATCATGAACCGCCGCGTCTCGCTCACGCCGATCGTGAAGCTCTGGACCGCCTGGCGGACGTGGGTCCGTGCATGAGCCGCTCGCCGGCGGAGTCCCGCGCGCCGCGATGACCGACCGCCCTCGCATCGCGGTGATCGGTGGCGGCTGGGCCGGCATGGCCGCGGCGTCGAAGCTCGCCGCGGAAGGCAGGTGCGTCGACGTGTACGAAGCTGGCCGGGTGCTCGGCGGCCGCGCACGACGTGTGGAGATCGACGGCGTGGCGCTCGACAACGGCCTGCACCTGCTGCTCGGGGCCTACACCGAAACACTCGCCTGCCTGGCGCGTGTTGGCGCCCCCGATGCTTCCATCCTCCGCACGCCGCTCAGACTCGAAACCGTGGACGGATTCCGCCTCGACTGCCCACCGATACCGGCGCCGTGGCATCTGCTCGCGGGCCTTCTCGGAGCACGCGGAATCGGTTGGTCGGACCGTCTGGCCGCCGCCCGCCTGATGCAGAGCGCCAAACGAGATCAGTACCGGTGCGCCGGGGAGATATCCGTCACGTCAATGCTGGACGCGCACCGCCAACCGCGACGCCTCCGGGAGGCGCTCTGGCATCCGCTCTGCATCGCCGCGCTCAACACGCCGCCGGATGTCGCCGATGCGCAGGTGTTCCTGCACGTGCTTCGGGACGGACTCGCCGGCAGCCGCCAAGCGTCGGATCTCGTGTTCACCACCGTCGATCTCTCCGCGATGTTCCCGGAGCCCGCTGCAGACTTCGTGATCGCGCGTGGAGGCAGCGTCCACCTGGGCGAGGCTGTGAGCGCCATCGATGGCGGCGGACCCTTCACGATCCGGACTGCGCGTCGTACGGCCTCGTACGCCCAGGTGATCTGCGCCGTCGACCCCGCGCGCCTCGCACCCCTGCTGCGGGATCTGCCCGCCCTGGCGGATGTTGCCGCCCGCGCTGCAGCCCTGCGGCACGCGCCGATCGTGTCCGTGTATCTCGACTACGGCATCGACGTGCGACTTCGTTCTCCGATGATCGGACTGGGCGACGGTCCCGGGGAATGGGTCTTCGACCGCCAGCGGCTCGGCGGACAGCGCGGCTGGCTGGGTGTCGTGATCAGCGCGTCGGATCGCTGGACCGGCACGCCGCACGCAGAGCTCACGCGGCAGGTCGAAGTCCAGCTCGCCAACCAGCTCGCCCTGCCGCCGGCCGCGCAGCGGACCCGGGTCATCGTCGAGAAACGGGCCACCTTCCTCTGCTCACCCGGCGTCGACCGGCCGACGCAGCGCACCGCCCTGCGGGGATTCCATCTCGCCGGGGACTACACGGCATCGGACTATCCGGCCACACTGGAAGCCGCGGTGCGCAGCGGACTCGTCTGCGCGCAGTCCGCTCTGGAGAACCCATGAGTATAGACACGCCTTACGCCGACGACCTGTCGGGTCGCTGCATCCTGGTCACCGGCGCCTCCCGGGGAATCGGTCGCGCCGTGGCGCTCGCTGCCGCCGCCCGGGGTGCCACCGTGGTCCTGCACGGTCGGGACGAATCCCGCCTGGCCGCCGTCTATGACGAGATCGAGTCCGCCGGCGGACCGGAACCGGCGGCCGTGCCGCTGGACTTCTCCACCGCCACCGACCGCCACTTCAGTGAAGCCGTGAGCGCCGTCATCCAGGCCATCGGGCGACTCGACGGCATCGCCCACTGCGCCGCCCATACCGAACGACTCACCGGTGTGGACGCGATGGATCTCGAAACCTGGCTGCGCCTCGCCCGCGTGAACTGGCTCGCACCGCTTGCGCTCACCCGCATCTGTCTGCCCTTCCTGAGGGTGTCGCCCGATGCCTCGGTCGTCTACACACTCGATTCGCATCTGCGGACGCCGGGCGCCTGGTGGGCCGGCATCACCGCGCCCCGCGCAGCGCTGGAGATGGCCATGCGTTCGCAGGCCGAGGAGTGGGCCGTCCATCCGGACCTCCGAGTGAACGCCGTCATTCCCGGCGCCGTCGCGTCGCCCTCGCGGGCCATCACACATCCGGGGGACCGGTCGCCGACCGTGCCGGCCGTCGAGGCCGTGGTGCCCGCCTACCTCCAGCTGCTCGGCCCCGCGGGGCGGGGCACGACGGGTCAGGTGGTCGACGCGCTGCCGTCCATGGCCGCCTGAAGCACGGCCCGCATCGCCGCGGGCAGCGGACGCGGCCGCCCGGTCTCGATGTCGATCCAGACCATCGTGGCGTCCCCCGCCGCGTAGACGTCTCCATCACCGCCGTCGCGAACCATCTGCTGGCCCATCGTGAAGCTCGAGTTGCCGATGCGGGTCGGCCACAGCGTCACGACGACATCGCACGGATACAACGCCGGCTTGATGAACCGGCAGCTGATGGAGCCGAGCACCGGACCCTCGACGTCGCCCGCGGCGTCGAATCCGAGCGCCTCGAACCACGAGATGCGCGCCTGCTCGAAATAGCGGAAGTACGAGACGTTGTTCAGATGCTTCATCGCGTCCATCTCGCCCCAGCGCAGCCGCAGGCGTTCGATGTGCATGGCAGTCGGATGGCTCGGAATCATGGCGGAATGCGGGTCTCGGAAGGGGCTTCGGTTTATCATCGGGCGCTGCCTGGGAAGGTCGCAACGCGTGTCGAACGCATCGTCAACCGTGCGGGTCGGACCAAGCGGCGGCAGTCCCGGGAAATGGGGCCGCGATTCTAGCCCGGATGTCACCGCGGATACCCCGGACGTCCCTCGCCATCACCGCCAATTCCGCCTCGCCCGGCGCATACGCGAGAGCGTGCGCAGGGCGGAGCCCGAAACAGTCGAAGGAGCCGCAGTTGGCCGAACGCGAATTCATGGAGTACGACGTCGTGATCGTCGGTGGCGGGCCCGCGGGGCTCGGCGCCGCGATCCGCCTGAAGCAGCTCGCCGTCGAGCACGGTCGCGAGCTGTCGGTCTGTGTGCTCGAGAAGGGCTCGGAACTCGGCGCTCACATCCTGTCCGGCGCCGTGATGGACCCCAGGGCCATCGACGAACTGTTCCCCGACTGGAAGTCGCTGGGGGCCCCGCTGAACACCCCGGTGACCGAGGATCGTTTCCTCTTCCTCACGGCCACCGGTGCGCGGCGCACGCCCGACTGGATGCTCCCCGACTGCTTCCGCAATCACGGCAACTACATCGTCAGCCTCGCGAATGTCGTGCGATGGCTGGGCACGCAGGCCGAGTCCCTCGGCGTCGAGATCTATCCGGGCTTCGCCGCCGCCGAGGTGTTGTTCGACGCCGACGGTGCGGTCACCGGTGTCGCCACCGGCGACATGGGCATCGGACGGGACGGGCAACCCACGGCGCACCACCAGCCGGGCATGGAGTTGCGAGGGCGCTACACGCTCTTTGCCGAAGGCGCGCGGGGCCATCTCGGCAAGTCGCTCATCGCGCGCTTCGCACTCGACGAGGGCCGCGATCCCCAGTCGTACGGCATCGGCCTCAAGGAACTCTGGGAGATCGATCCGAAGCAGCACGTCCCGGGCCTCGTGATGCACACGGCGGGCTGGCCGCTCGACAACGACACCTACGGCGGATCGTTCCTGTATCACCTCGAGAACAACCAGGTCGCCGTCGGCTTCGTGGTGGGCCTCGCCTACCGGAATCCGTACCTGTCGCCCTACGAGGAGTTCCAGCGCTACAAGACGCACCCCGAGGTGCGCCGCTTCTTCGAGGGCGGCAAGCGGATCGCCTACGGCGCGCGTGCGATCACCGCGGGCGGCATCCAGGCCCTGCCGAAACTCGTGTTTCCCGGAGGGGCGCTCATCGGCTGCGATGCGGGGTTCCTCAACGCCTCCCGCATCAAGGGCAGCCATGCCGCGATCAAGTCCGGCATGCTCGCCGCGGAAGCCGCATTCGAGGCCCTCGGCGCCGATCGTTCGCACGATGTCCTCGAGACCTACCCGACCGCCTTCCGCGCTTCCTGGCTGCACGACGAGCTGTTCCGCGCGCGCAACTTCAAGCCGGCCATGTCGAAGGGGCTGCTCGCGGGGACGGTCCTGGTCGGCATCGACCAGGTCGTGTTCCGCGGCAACGCCCCCTGGACGCTGCACGTGAAGCACCACGATCACGAATGCCTGAAGCCCGCGGCGCAATGCACGCCGATCGAGTACCCGAAGCCCGACGGCAAGCTCACCTTCGATCGCCTCTCGTCGGTGTTCATCTCGAACACGAATCACGAGGAGAACCAGCCGATCCACCTCACGCTCGCGGATGCGTCCGTTCCCGTGCGGACGAACCTCGCCACCTACGCGGGCCCGGAGCAGCGCTACTGCCCCGCCGGCGTGTACGAGTACGTCAAGACGGACGACGGCTCCGACCGGCTTCAGATCAACGCCCAGAACTGCGTGCACTGCAAGACCTGCGACATCAAGGATCCCACCCAGAACATCCGCTGGGTGGTGCCCGAGGGTGGCGGCGGTCCGAACTATCCGAACATGTGACGCCCCCGTGCGCAGACCCCATCGATGACTGAAACGACGGGCGGCCTCGGGGCTGTTCTCGCCCGCATTGCCGCGAGCGGCGCCCACGACGACGGGCAACTGCTCGCGCAGCTCATCGACGAACTGCGACCGGACGACGTCGACGACACTGCGCAGGCCGTCAAGAACCTGCAGGCCCTCCAATACCTGCTCGGGACCCGGCACGACCACTGCCAGGCGCTGATGGCCTACCTCACGGGCCTGCTCGGCTCGCGCCAGCAGATCGATCTCTACACCGACTTCGGCATCCTCCCCGGGACCGGCTTCTACACCGAGGCCGCGCGTCGGCTGATGCACCGCATCCTGCCGCCGGTGCTCGACCCTCGTTCGCTATCCGGGCTCCTGAAGCGCGTGTTCCCGCGACCGGACGACCACGTGTGGGTGAGCGGCATCGATCCGGCACACTGGGCTGCCGTGTTCGATCAGCTCGGATTCGATCTGGCAGCCTCGCCGCACGGCCGTGCGACATTGGGTCAGATCGTCGAGAGCGTGCGCGTCATTGCGCACCGCATCGCCGCGTTGGGGCTCGAGCCCGACCTCGTGGCGGTGCGCCCCGAACTGCGGAAGCACCTATCGCCTTTCATCGCCCAGTGCACCGAGACGCAGCGCTTCCTCGACACGCTCACCGAGGGAGGGATCGACCAGCGGCCGGGCGTCGAGGATGCGCGACACATCCTCGTCCTGCTCGATCAATGCGACGACGTGATCGAGCGGGTTCGACGCGGAACGAGCGAAACCGGCATCGGCATCGCCCTCACCTACATCCTGCAGCGCCTGACCGACAACGTCGCGAGGCAACGCACGCTGCTGTCCCTGCTCGATGCCGCACCGCTGACCCACCGTTCCGTGCCCGCAGCCCGCCTGATGGCCGAGTTCGTCGATGCCGCCAACAACAGAAACCGCCTGCGCCAGCACCTCGCGCGGAACACCGAACTGCTGGCCCGCGAAGTCACCGAACACTCCGGCCGGACCGGCGAGCACTACATCACCAGCACGCGAGACGAGTTCCGTGCAATGTTCCGGGCGGCGCTGGGTGCGGGGCTCATCGTCCCGTTCATGGCCCTGACGAAGCTCGGCCTCACAGGTCTGCACGCCGCGCCGTTCATCCAGGGCCTGCTCTACAGCCTCATGTACGCGGCGGGCTTCATCCTCATCCACGTGCTGCACTTCGCCCTCGCCACCAAGCAGCCGGCCATGACGGCCACCCGCATCGCCCAGGCCCTGGAGTCGGGAACGGGCCGGCGGCTGGACCTCGCACCGCTCGTGGAGCTCATCGTCCGCGTCATCCGCACCCAGTTCATCGCCATCGTGGGCAACGTCGTACTGGCGCTGCCCCTCGCATGGTTCCTCGGCCGGGTGATGTTCCTGGGCACGGGGACCCACGCGGCCGGCATCGAGAAGGCGGAGCACCTTTTCCACGATCTGCATCCATGGGCGAGTCTCGCGCTCTTCCACGCCGCCATTGCCGGCGTGTACCTCTTCATGACCGGGCTCGTCTCCGGCTATTTCGACAATCTGTCCGTGTACCGGAACATCCCGGCGCGCCTGCGCCATCTCGGCTGGCTGCGCGCCACCATCGGCGAGGACCGTGCCGCACGCTTCGCCAACTACGTCGAGCACAATCTGGGCGGATTGGTGGGCAACGCCTTCTTCGGCTTCGCGCTGGGCATGACCGGGGTCATCGGCTACAACTTCGGCCTGCCCCTCGACATCCGCCACGTCACGTTCTCGGCGGCCAATTTCGGCATCGCCATCGAGACCCTCGACACCCGGATCGGCTGGGCTGCCATCGGGATCGCCTGTCTGGGCATCGCCCTCGTCGGCGTGGTCAACCTCACCGTCAGCTTCGCGCTGGCGCTGATGGTCGCCATGCGGGCCCGCCGCGTACGCTTCGCGCACGCCAGGCCACTCACGCTGGCGCTCGTGAAGCGGTTCTTCTCGGCACCACTCGACTTCGTGCGACCGCCGCGAGAGTTGGAAAGCGACATCGGCCGGGATCCGGCGACATCCAGGGAGGAGGAAAGGAAATGAGCATCAAGCGCGAGATCGAGAAAGCCCGCATCGAACTGACGGCCGCGTTGCGGTCCGCCGCACGCATGGGTCTCAACGAAGGCGTCTGCAACCACTTCAGTCTGGAGCTGCCCGGCTCGCCGGACCGCTTCCTGATCAACCCCCAGGGGCTGCACTGGTCCGAACTCACGCCGGCCGATCTCATGATCGTCGACGAGAAGGGCGAGGTCGTGGCGGGCAAGCACAACGTGGAGCCCACGGCGTTCTTCATCCACGGACGCATCCACCTGAACAAGCGCAAGAAGTGCGTCCTGCACACGCACATGCCGTTCGCGACGTCGCTCTGTCTGCTCGAGGACGGCCAGCTGGATTGCGCTGCGAACCAGAACGCCATGCGATTCTGGAACCGCATCGGCTACGACGGCGAGTACGGCGGCGTGGCCCTCGACAACGCCGAAGGTGACCGCATCTGCAACGCCCTGGGGGACCGCGACGTGCTCTTCCTCGCCCACCACGGTGTGATCGTCTGCGGGGACAACGTGCCGTACGCGTTCGACGATCTCTACTATCTCGAGCGGTCGTGCATGGTGCAGGTGCTGGCGCAGAGCACCGGCGGAAAGCTGAAGCGCGCGCCGACACATCTCGTCGAACAGGCCGCGAAGCAGATCGAGGGGGAGCGCCAGCAGTCTGTGCTGCACTTCGAGGCGCTCCAGCGCCTGCTCGACCGGCACGAGCCGGGCTGGTCGAAGCTGCGCTGACCACGCCGCAACCGGGACACCTCGCGGCCTGCGGCCGCGGGGTTCACTCCTCCCGGAGCCAGGTCTGGGAACGACCGATGATCGAGAGCCCGATGAATCCGCGCACCTCCATCTTCGACCCGTCCGGACTCACGCGGACCTTGCAGCTGTAGGTCTTGCCGTTCTTGGGGTCGAGGATCTCGCCTTTCTCCCAGGCGTCGCCGTCCTTCACGAGGCCCCACAGGATCTTCATCCCGAGCACCGGACGGTCCTTCCGCTCGCCCTTGCAGGCGCGGCAGAGGCCCTCGGGATCGTCGTCGGGCTGGCGGTTGAGCAGTTGCTCGATGCGCCCCTCCAGGGTCCCACCCGCTTCGACGATGCGCACCAGCGACCGGGGCTGCTGCGTCTTGTCATCGATGGTCTTCCACAGCCCGACGGGCGAGGTGCGGTCGGCGGCGGCGGCCATCGCCGCGAAGAACATCATCAGGAAAGCCAGAGACAGTCTCATCCAATCCTCCCGTTTCGTGGTGGTCATCTGGTGGTGGTACCGCCAAGCGCCGGCGTCGCGTGACCACGTCGTACCTTCGTCGCAACCGCACGGCAGTCGTGAGGATGCCCGAAGTGACGGCGCTCGTCGCGGGACCGCTCCCGGCCCGGCTCGCTTCAGAGCGCCTCGAAGACCCCGGCCGCCCCCATGCCGGTGCCGACGCACATCGTCACCATGCCGAACTTCTGACGGCGTCGCCGCATTCCGTGCACGAGAGTCGCGGTGCGGATGGCGCCCGTGGCGCCGAGCGGATGACCCAGTGCGATGGCGCCACCGAGCGGATTGACGATGGCCGGGTCGAGACCCAGCTCGCGCATCACCGCCAGAGACTGGGCTGCGAACGCTTCGTTCAACTCGATCCAGCCGAGATCGGCCTGCGGGACCCCCGTCTGCTTCAGGACCTTCGGGATGGCATGGATCGGGCCGATCCCCATGATCTCGGGGGGCACGCCGGCGACCGCGAACCCGACGAAGCGCGCGAGCGGAGTGAGGCCGAAGCGCTTCACGGCCGCTTCACTCGCGAGGATCACGGCGCCGGCACCATCGGAGGTCTGCGAGCTGTTGCCCGCGGTGACGGATCCCTTCGCCGCGAAGGCGGGCCGCAGCTTCGCGAGCACTTCCATGGTCGTGCCCTCCCGCGGGCCCTCGTCGCGGCCGACGACGCGCCGCTTGACGATCACCTCGCGGGTCGCGAGATCCGGTTCGTGCAGAGCGATCTCGTAGGGCGCCATCTCCTCCGCGAACTCGCCATCGTGCGTCGCCGCCAGGGCACGCCGGTGACTCTCGACCGCGAAGGCATCCTGGTCTTCACGACTCACCTTCCAGCGCTCCGCCACCTTCTCGGCGGTCATCCCCATGCCGTACGCGATGCCCACGTGCTCGTCACCGCGGAACACGGCGTCGTTGAACGCGATGTGATGGCCGCCCATGGGGATCAGACTCATGCTCTCGGTCCCCGCCCCGATCATCACATCGGCCTCGCCGAGCCGGATGCGATCGGCTGCCATCGCCACCGCCTGCAGCCCGGAGGCGCAGAAGCGGTTCACGGTGACGCCGGCCACGGAGGACGGCAGCCCGGCGAGCAGGAGCGCGATGCGCGCGACGTTCATCCCCTGCTCCGCTTCGGGGATCGCGCAGCCCACGACGACGTCGTCGATCGCCGAAGCATCGAGCGAAGGCGTGCGCGCGAGCGCGGTGCGCAACGCATGCGCCAGCAGATCGTCCGGGCGCACCTGCCGGAACATGCCGCGCGGCGCCTTGCCCACCGGGGTTCGCACCGCCGCGACGATGTAGGCGTCCTGGATCTGCTTGCTCATGGCGCTGTCGTCCTCATGGCGCTGTGGTCCCTCATGGCACGGATGTCCTGTCAGTTGCGCAGTGGCTTGCCGGTCTTCAGCGTGTGTTCGATGCGGGCTTGCGTGCGCTCGGTGGCGAGCAGCGCGACGAGCGTCTCGCGTTCGAGATCGAGCAGCCATCGTTCGTCCACCAGGCTGCCCGCCTCGACGTCACCGCCGGTCATCACGTGGGCGAGCTTCGTGGCGATCAGGAAGTCGTGCTCGGAGATGTGACCACCCGCGAGGAGGTTGGTGAGATGCGCGCGGAACGTCGCTGCCGCGGTACGTCCGCCGACTCGGATGGCATCGCCCGGCAGGGGCGGTCGGTAGCCGCGTGCCGACAGTGCGCGCAACTCCGCCTTCGCCACGTGAAGCAGTTCGAAGCGATGCATCACGATGGGGTCCGAGGGGCGAAGGAATCCGATCTCGCGCGCCTCCATCGCGCTGCGACCCACGCGCGCGGTGGCGGCTGCCTCGAACCACCGACGGAGGAACGCGAAGAGATCCCCGCCCTTCGCGTCGACGGCGGCGCGCATCGCCATCTCCTTGCAACCTCCACCACCGGGCACGAGCCCCACGCCCACCTCCACGAGCCCGATGTAGCTCTCCAGCGTGGCCACGGTGCGATCGCAGTGCATCAGGAACTCGCAGCCCCCGCCCAGCGCCATGCCATCGACGGCGGCCACCGTCGGGAACGGGCAGTAGCGCAACGACTGGGAGGTCTCCTGGAACCGGGCGACGATGCCCTCGACCTTCTCGAGCCGGCCGGCCATCAGGGCGTCCGCCACGTTCAGCCGGTGGGCGGCCTTCAGGATCGCGGACTCGGCCTCTCGCCGCACCTTCTTCAGCAGCGACGCGAAGCCCGAAGGCTTCGGCTTGTCGGCGCGCGGCGCCGAGGGCCCCGACAGATTGGCGCCCACCGAGAACGGGGGCTCCGTCTGCCACAGCACGACGCCCTCCAGCCCGCGCCCGGCGGCGTCGAGCGCCTGGGCCACCCCATCGAGGACGTCCTCGCCGATCGCGTGCATCTTGCTCTTGAACGACAGGACGCCGATGTCGTCGCCGGTGGTCCAGAGGCGGACGGCGTCGGTCTCGAGGATCGTCGAGCCGTAGATCCGGCTCTCGCCGAGCACTGCGTCGGGAAACGGCTGCCGGCGATACACGGGCAGCGTCGACCGCGGGCGCGGCGCCCGTGCTGCCGGACTCCACGCGCCATCGACGGCGTGCACACCGGTGCGGTCGGACTCCAGCACCCACGCGGGCAGCGGCACAGCCGCCATGGTCACGCCTGCAGCGATGTCGTCGGCGATCCAGCCCGCCACCTCGCGCCATCCGGCGGCCTGCCAGAGTTCGAACGGGCCTTCCTTCCACCCGAAGCCCCAGCGGACGGCAAGATCGAGATCGCGCGCGTTGTCGGCGATGGCGGCAAGCTGGCAGGCGCAGTAATGCAGCATGTCGCGCGTCACGGCCCAGAGGAACCGCGCCTGCGGATGCTGCGATTCGCGCAACGCGCGGAGCCGCGCGGACGGATCCTTCAGCTTCAGGATCTCCGCGACCGCCGGATCGATGTCGCGCGACGCAGGCCGGTACGCATTCGTGTCGGGGTCGAGCACGTGGATGTCGCGCCCCTCCTTGCGGAAGATCCCGCCGCGCGTCTTCTGCCCGAGCTGGCCGCGCTCCACGAGGCCCTGGAGCCACGCCGGCAAGCGGAAATGCGGATGCCACGGATCGTCGGGCAGCGTGCGCTCCATGGTGCCGATGACGTGGGCCAGCGTGTCGAGTCCGACGACATCGGCAGTCCGGTACGTCGCGCTCTTCGGTCGCCCGAGGCGCGTGCCGGTGAGGCTGTCGACCTCCTCGAAGCCGAGCCCGAACGCCTGCGTGTGATGGAAGACCGCCAGGATCGAGAACACGCCGACGCGGTTCGCGATGAAGTTGGGCGTGTCCTTCGCGCGGATCACGCCCTTGCCGAGCGACGTCGTGAGGAAGGTCTCGAGCGCATCGAGCATCGCGCCGTCGCTCGCAGCGGTCGGGACGATCTCGACGAGGTGCATGTACCGCGGCGGGTTGAAGAAATGGATGCCGCAGAAGCGCTGGCGCAGCGTGGTGGGCAGCGCCTCCGCCAACGCCTCGATCGAGAGCCCCGACGTGTTGCTGGCGAGGATCGCGTGCGGTGCGAGATGCGGTGCGACGCGGATGAAGAGATCGCGCTTCCAGTCCATGCGCTCGGCGATGGCCTCGATCACCAGGTCGCAATCGACGAGCGCATCGAGATGGGCATCGTAGTGACACGGATGGATGTGCGCCGCGAGAGCGGCATCCGCGAGCGGGGCCGGATCGAGCTTCGCGAGACCGTCGATGGCCCGCTTCGCCGTGCCCGAGGGGTCCCCCTCCTTCGCGGGGAGTTCGAACAGCAGCACCGGCACGCCAGCGTTGACGAGATGGGCCGCGATCTGCGCACCCATGACGCCCGCGCCGAGCACGGCGGCCCGGCGGACGATGAACCTGGAATCGGTGGACGTCATGGATGCAGTCCTGCTTGGAACATCACCACGAGAACGTGTACTGCGCCGCGAGGATGTGCGCGGAGTTGTCGTAGTCGCCGCGCAGCGTGCCCGCGTTCGTCACCGTGTGGTTGATCGACGACGCTGCGAGCATCACATACGCGTAGGCGAAGTCGAGACGGTGCGCGGCACTGACATCCCAGCGGGCGCCGAGGGAGACCCACGTGCGGTCCGAGTCCGGCTGGTTCGCCGTCCGGTCCTCGGCGCTGGCAACGGGCGCCTGGTCCCACGCGAGACCGCCGCGGAGCAGCCAGGCTTCGTTGATGCGGTAGTTGACCGCCGCGGCTACGCGCACAGTATCGCGAAACCGCAGATTGAGAGGCGCGCTCGCCACGCCCGTGGACGCGTTACGCGGCACCAGCTGCTGGATCACGCTCCACTGATAGAACGTGACGTCGCCCAGGAGCGCCCAGCGGTTGTTCACCTCGTGCACGACGCTGAGCGCGGTGGTGGCCGGCAGCGCGAGATCGGCCCGGACATCGAAGGTCGCCGAGGCCACTTCCGCACCGCTCGCTTGGGTCACCCGCTGGCGGCCGCTCAGGTCGAAGTCGATGCGCGACCGGTAGCTGAGGCCGACCCGCGTGGCAGGCGTCGGGTTGATGAGCACGCCGAAGTTGTAGGAAAAGGTGCTGTCCTCGCCGGTGAGACGGACGCGTCCCTCGACCGTCGGCGCGAGAAGCGTCGAACGCTCGATATCGGCCTCGGCCCGGATGTAGTTCAGGCCGGCGCCGACCGAGATCCAGTCTGCGAACTGGTACGACACCGACGGATTCACGTTGATGAATTTCACCTCGGTGAAGTCGGCCTGGAACCGCCCGCGCCAGCCCGCGTCGTAGTCCGTCTTGTTGCCGAAGGGTGCGCTGATACCGAGACCGAAGCGCCAGGCGCCCGCGGGCAGCACCGCGAACAGCGTGGGGAGGAAAGTGTTCGAGGCGAAGTCCCCGGCGTTGCCCCCGGTGAAGGCGGCCGGCCCCGTGGAACCGGTGTCGGTGTACTTGAACGACGGATCGACGTAGTGCCCCGCGATCGACACCTGTCGCGTCTGCAGCCGCGACATGCCGGCAGGATTGAAGTAGACGGTGGTGGCATCCTCCCCGAGCGCCGCGGAGCCGGCCAGCGAGTTGCCGATGGACGATGCGCCCTGATAGGGCAGTGCGAATCCTGCTGCCTGTGCTGCGCCTGCCGAGATCAGAAGAGAAATTGCGCCCGCGGTACCGCGAAGCGCCAGGTGAGCTGCCTGTTTCATGATCGCCTCCGTTCCTGTGCGAAAGACATCACTTCATGGGCGTCGCCTGTCGCGCAACGCGACCCGATCTCATGCGCCCTCGACCGAGGGGCTTCGGACCGGCCGGGGACGACGCATTTCATCCATGGCCACGTAAGTCAGGGTGGCCTCGGTGACCTTCACTGCCCGCTGCGGAATGCCGCGCTCCGCGAACACCTCCACGTTGACCGTCACGGACGTGCGCCCCACCCGCGCCACCTCGGCGTAGAAGCTGACGAGATCGCCAACCAGCACGGGCTGCTTGAACACGAACGAATTCACCGCCACGGTGGCCACCCGCCCCTGGGCGAGCCGGAACGCCGGAATGCTCCCAGCGATGTCGACCTGCGCCATGATCCAGCCACCGAAGATGTCGCCCGTGGAATTGACGTCCGAAGGCATCGGGACGACCCGGAGCACGACCTCGCGGTCCGTAGGGAGGGTGACGGCAATCGGGTCTTCCGGTGTGGTCATTGGCATTCCATGTGCGTTTCCCTGCCGGAGCGCGGCGGGGTGGCGGAGCCCGCAGCCGGGGAAAACCCCCGGCCCAGGCACCGCGATTTAACCATGCAAATGCCATTCTGCTGCGCCCTCGACGGCCGGGAATCTTGCCTCCCCGGAAGAACCACGTGCCGCCCGGCGTCAGGCGATGCGCTGCACCCGCGGTATCGACGGCAGTTCAGCGGCGGGGAGCGTCGTGGCTGCCCGCCCCACGTCGTGCGGGAAGTCGTCGACCATGATGCAGTCCCGAACGACGCGCCGATGCTGCGCGAGCGCCGCCCCTTCGTCGGCGGTCACGATGCCCAGCCGGACGGCCTCATCGAGGCGATCCGGTCCGTCGGCGGGGAGGCGCCCCTCGCGGGTGGCCGCACGCAGCTTCACGTCGAGCGCCTCGGCCATCGGCATCGTCGCGAGCGCCACCTCGAGCCGCCCGACGGGATCATCCGCACGGATGGGCAGGAACATGCCCCGCGTGAGCCGGTCGCGTGTCGGGGAGATCTCGGTGGCGAGCCTTGCCACCACGCTGCCGAGCCGGTCGTCCGGCGGGGCGCCGCGGCGCCCGAGCGGAAACGCCGCCAGCCGGATCAAGGCCCGCGGGAGCCGCCCCGGGAAGTTCTGCGCGAGCCCCTGCAAGGCCTCCTCGGCGCGGTGCACGGCGTCCTCCAGGCACCAGCGGACGATCGGGGCGTCGGCCTCCGGATGACCATCATCGGCGTACCGCTTCAGCACGCACGACGCGAGGTAGAGCTGGGACAGCACATCGCCGAGGCGGGCCGACAGTTTCTCTCGACGCTTCAGGGCGCCGCCGATCACGAGCATCGCGATGTCCGCGGCAAACGCGAACACGGCCGACAGCCGGGCCAGTTCGCGATAGTGGCGGGCCATCGGATTCCCGGCGGGTGCCGCTGCGAATCGGCTGCCCGTGATTCCGTGCCAGAGCGCCGACGCGAAGTTGCCCAGCAGGAAACGGACATGGCCCCACAGCGCGGCGTCGAACATTCGCGACGCGCGGGCGGGATCGGATTCACGGGTCGCCGCGATCTCGCGCAGCACGAACGGATGGCAGCGGATCGCGCCCTGCCCGAAGACGATCATGCTGCGCGTGAGGATGTTGGCGCCCTCGACCGTGATGCCGATCGGCACCTGCTGATAGGCGCGCCCGAGATAGTTGTTCGGCCCGAGGCAGATGCCCTTGCCGCCGTGGATGTCCATCGCGTCGTTGATGACGGCGCGGCCGCGTTCGGTGAGGTGATACTTCACGATCGCGGAGATCACGGAGGGCTTCTCGCCGAGGTCCACCGCGCCGGCAGTCGTCACCCTCGCCGCCTCGATCAGGTAGGTATGGCCGACGATCCTCGCGAGGGCTTCGTCGACGCCCTCGAACCGCGCGATCGGCGTACGGAACTGCGTCCGGATGCGCCCGTAGGCCCCGGTCGTCCGCGCCGCCAGCTTCGCCATGCCGGCGCACGACGACGGCAGCGAGATCGATCGGCCCGCCGCGAGGCACTCCATGAGCATCCGCCAGCCCTGCCCCACCCGCGCCGGGCCGCCGATCACCCAGTCCATGGGGATGAAGACATCACGCCCGGAGTTCGGGCCGTTCATGAACGATCCGTTGAGGGGGAAGTGCCGGCGCCCGATCTCGACGCCCGGATGGCTCGTCGGGATGAGGGCCAGCGTGATGCCGACATCGGTCTCGCCGCCCAGCAGCCGGTCGGGGTCGCGCAATCGGAACGCGAGTCCGAGCAGCGTCGCCACGGGGCCCAGCGTGATGTAGCGCTTTTCCCACGTCACGCGCATGCCGAGCACCTCGCGGCCTTCGTGGACGCCACGGCAGACGATGCCGAGGTCGGGGATCGAACCCGCGTCCGAACCCGCCTCGGGCCCGGTGAGCGCGAAGCACGGGATCTCGAGTCCCTTCGCGAGCCGCGGGAGGTAATGGCGCTTCTGCTCGTCCGTCCCATAGTGCAGCAGAAGCTCCGCGGGGCCGAGGGAGTTCGGAACCATGACCGTCACGGTCGCCGTCGGGCTGCGCGTCGCGAGACGGGCCACCACCTCGCTGTGGGCCAGCGCCGAGAAACCGAGGCCGCCGTACTCGCGGGGGATGATCATCCCCATGAATCCGCGGTCCTTGATGAACTGCCACGCCTCGGGTGGAAGATCGTTGCGCTCATGCGTGACCTCCCAGTCGTCGAGCATCCCGCACAGCTCGTTCACCGGTCCGTCGAGGAATGCCTGCTCGTCGGACGACAGCGTCGGCTTCGGGAATGCCAGCAGGCGCTGCCAGTCGGGCCGCCCGCCGAAGAGATCGCCGTCCCACCAGACCGTTCCGGCGTCGAGCGCTTCCTGCTCCGTCGCAGACACGGGCGGCAGGACCTTCCGGAACCACACGAGGAGCCGGTTGCTGACCAGGGTGCGCCGCAGCGGCGGCAGGAGCATGACGAGGGAGATCGCCGCCACGGCGACGGCTGCCGACAAGGCGGCACGCGGACCCGCGACGCCGAACCCGAGGGCAAGGCCGTTCAGGGCGAGCGCGGCACCCGCCCAAGTCGGCCCTGACGCTCGGCGTGCGGCCAATGCCCAGGCACCCACCACGGTGATGAACGCGAGGAATGCACCCATGTCGAGACCTCCCAGGACCTGCGGCGGATCGGGGCCGACGGCGATCCGGTCAGGGATCGCCTCTCCGGATCATGGGACCGCGGCCGCGTGATGTCCGGATCATGCCTACCGCATTCGCGCAGGGTCAACGAATACCGGCCACCCGGCACCGCTTGGGAAGCGCCGGATCGCGGACGGGTCGTCACCGCGATCCCGGCCGACCCTCGGGATCAGAACAGCGCTTCGTTCAGCGCCAGGGTGCTGATGGACCCGTGCATCACGGTGTGCGCATGCGCAGGCGCGAGCGGCAGGATGTGGTCCGCGTAGAAGCGCGCCGTCGCGAGCTTCGCGCGATAGAAGTCGTGATCGGTGGTGCCTGCGTCGAGGTGCCGCTTCGCGATCAGGGCCGCGCGCACCATCTGCCAGCCGCCGGCCACCGTGCCCCAGAGTTCGAGATAGGGCACCGCGCCGGCCACCGCGGCCTTGGCGTTCGTGGGGAACGTCGCGAGCAGCCAGTCGGTGGCGGCATCGAGGGCGTCCACGCCGTCGGACAGCGCCTTGCGCATGACGGCGAGTCCCGGATGATCGGGCACGGCCGCGAGTTCGGCATCGAACGCGCGCATCGCGGCGATGAGGCCCTTGGCGGTCACGCCCTTCTCGAACGCGAGCTTGCGGCCCACGAGGTCGTTGGCCTGGATGCCGGTCGTGCCTTCGTAGATCGACGTGATCCGGGCATCGCGCATGTACTGGGCGGCGCCGGTCTCCTCGACGAAGCCCATGCCGCCATGGATCTGCACGCCGATCGAGGCGATCGACGTCGAGTGCTCCGTGCACCAGCCCTTCACCACCGGCGTCAGCAGATCGAACACCGCCTGGCCGCGGCGCTTCGCTTCGGGGTCGGCGCTCGACAGCGCGTGGTCCAGCGCTTCGGCCGCCGCGGCCGCCAGGGCACGCATGGCTTCGACGCGCGCCTTCATGGTCATCAGCATCCGGCGCACGTCGGGGTGGTGGATGATCGACACGCGATCGCCCGCCTTCACGCCGATCTCGCGACCCTGAACCCGCTGCTTCGCGTACTCGAGGGCGTGCTGGTACGCGCGCTCGGCGATGGCGATGCCTTCGACGCCCACTTCGAGCCGGGCGAAGTTCATCATCGTGAACATGTACTCGAGGCCGCGGTTCTCCTCGCCGACGAGGTAGCCGATCGCGCCGTCGTCGTCGCCGTAGGCCATCACGCAGGTGGGGCTGCCGTGGATGCCGAGCTTGTGCTCGATCGACACGCACTTCACGTCGTTGCGGGCGCCCAGCGAACCGTCGGCGTTCACGAGGAACTTCGGCACGATGAAGAGCGAGATGCCCTTCACGCCCTCGGGTGCGTCGGGCGTGCGGGCCAGCACCAGGTGCACGACGTTCGACGTCATGTCGTGCTCGCCCCACGTGATGTAGATCTTGGTGCCCTTGATCCGGTAGTGGTCGCCCTCGGGGGTCGCCTTCGTGCGGACGGCCGAAAGGTCGGAGCCGGCCTGCGGCTCGGTGAGGTTCATCGTGCCGGTCCACTCGCCGGACACGAGCTTCGGCACGTAGGTCGCGCGCTGCTCGTCGGACCCGTGGCGCCGGATGGCCGTCATCGCGCCGGTGGTCAGCATCGGGCAGAGACAGAACGCCATGTTCGCGGCGTTCCACATCTCGGAGAGCTGCTGGGAGAGCACGTGCGGCAGACCTTGTCCGCCGAACTCGGGCTCACCGCCCACCGAAGCCCAACCGGCATCCACGAACTGCCGGTAGGCATCCTTGAACCCCGGCACGGACGTGACGACGTGGTTCTCGAGCTTCGCGCCGATGCGGTCCCCGGCCTTGTTGAGCGGGTCCAGCACACCGGCGGCGAACTTGCCGGCCTCCTCCAGCACGGCATCGACCAGGTCGGGCGTGACTTCCTCGTGACCGGGCAGGGCCCGGATGGCGGAGAGATCGACCAGTTCGTTCAGCACGAACTGCATGTCGCGGATGGGGGCGGCGTACGTGGACATCTTGGAATTCCTCCGGGGGTCGAACCGGTGGCGCCGGCCGGCGCCACCTTCCTTCGGGTGATGACGCTACAGCGCGGCGGTGAGTTCCGGGACGGCCTCGAAGAGATCCGCCACGAGCCAGTAGTCCGCCACCTGCGTGATGGGCGCCTCGGCATCCTTGTTGATGGCGACGATCACCTTGCTGTCCTTCATGCCGGCCAGGTGCTGGATCGCGCCGGAGATGCCGACCGCGATGTACAGCTCGGGCGCGACGATCTTGCCGGTCTGGCCCACCTGGTAGTCGTTCGGCACGAAGCCCGCATCGACGGCGGCGCGGGAGGCTCCGACGGCTGCGCTCAGCTTGTCGGCCAGCGCCTCGAGGATCACGAAGTTCTCGCCGCTGCCCATGCCACGGCCACCGGAGACGATGACCCGCGCCGCAGTGAGTTCGGGACGCGCCGACTTGGTGAGTTCCTGCCCGACGAGGGAGGAAAGACCCGCGTCGGCCTGCGCTGCCACGGGCTCGACGGCGGCCGAACCGCCGGTCGCCGCCACGGCATCGAAGCCGGTCGCACGGACGGTGATGACCTTGATCGGGTCGGCCGACTGCACGGTGGCGAGCGCATTGCCCGCATAGATGGGTCGGACGAAGGTGTCGGGCGACTCGACCGAGACGATCTCGGAGATCTGCGCGACGTCGAGCAGCGCCGCGACGCGCGGCAGGACGTTCTTGCCGAAGGCCGTGGCGGGCGCCAGGACGTGGGTGTACTCCTTGGCGATCGAGAGGATCAGCGTCGAGAGGCTCTCGGCGAGACCGCTCGCGTAGGCTGCTGCGTCGGCGACCCGCACCTTGGAGACGCCGGCGACCGCTGCGGCGGCGGTGGCCACGCTGCCGCAGCCGGCACCGGCCACGAGCACGTGGATGTCGCCGCCGATCTTCGCGGCGGCGGCCACGGTATTGAGCGTCGCTGCCTTCAGTTGGGAATTGTCGTGTTCCGCAATGACGAGAATGGCCATGATCAGATCACCTTCGCTTCGTTGCGCAGCTTTTCCACCAGTTCCTGCACGCTCCCCACCTGCTTGCCAGCACCGCGCTTGGCGGGCTCGCTGACCTTCAGGGTCTTCAAGCGGGGCTTCAGGTCGACGCCGATGGACTCCGGGGTCACCGTGTCGAGGGTCTTCTTCTTGGCCTTCATGATGTTGGGGAGCGTCACGTAGCGGGGCTCGTTCAGCCGGAGGTCGGTCGTGATCACCGCGGGCATCTTGATGGAGATCGTCTCGAGGCCGCCGTCGATCTCACGGGTCACCTGGGCGGTGGCACCGTCGATCTTCACCTTCGAGGCGAAGGTGGCCTGGGACCATCCGAGCAGCGCGGCGAGCATCTGGCCGGTCTGATTCGCGTCGTCGTCGATGGCCTGCTTGCCGAGGATGACGAGGCCGGGCTGCTCCTTGTCGACCAGGGCCTTGAGTGCCTTGGCGACGCCGAGGGACTGGGTCTCCTCGGCCGTCTCGACCAGGATCGCGCGGTCGGCGCCGATCGCCAGCGCGGTGCGCAGCGTCTCCTGGCACTGGGCGACGCCGACGGAGACCACGACGATCTCCGTGGCCACGCCGGCCTCCTTCAGCCGCACGGCCTCCTCGACGGCGATCTCGTCGAAGGGGTTCATCGACATCTTGACGTTGGCCGTCTCGACACCCGTGCCATCCGCCTTGACGCGGACCTTCACGTTGTAGTCGACCACCCGCTTGACGGGCACGAGAATCTTCATCGAGAGCTCCGGCTGATAGTTCTTAATGGGAAGCCGGGGATTCTAACGCAGCGCAGCACGGCGCCCACCCCCTGGACAGACAGCGCCTGGACAAACTGCCCTGCCGCGCCTGCACAAGTGACGCACAGCCCGTTCAGCCCTCGCGCAGGCTTTGGCGGAGCACGTTCTTCTGGATCTTGCCGGTGGAGGTCTTGGGGAGCGGCCCGAAGACCACGCTGCGGGGGACCTTGAAGCGGGCGAGACGCTCGCGGCAGAACTCGATGATCTCGTCGGCCGTGACGACGGCACCGGACCGCAGGGTCACGAAGGCGCACGGGGTCTCGCCCCACCGCGGATCGGCCTTCGCGACGACCGCAGCCTCCATCACCGCCGGATGGCGATACAGGATGTCCTCGACCTCGATCGACGAGATGTTCTCGCCGCCGGAGATGATGATGTCCTTCGAGCGGTCGCGGATCTTGACGTAACCATCGGGGAAGACCACCGCGAGGTCGCCCGTGTGGTACCAGCCGCCGCGGAACGCCTCGTCCGTGGCCGTCGGGTTCTTCAGATAACCCTTCATGGTGATGTTGCCGCGGAAGAAGATCTCGCCCATGGTTTCTCCGTCCCGCGGCACGGGCTGCATGGTGTCCGGGTCGAACACGCCCATCCCCTCCTGCAGCGCGTAGCGCACGCCCTGGCGGCCGTTCTTCTCGACGCGCGCCTCCAGCGACAGGCTGTCCCACTCCGGGTGCTTCGCGCAGACCGATGCCGGCCCGTACACCTCGGTGAGCCCGTACACGTGCGTCACGTCGAAGCCCATGCGCTCCATGCCTTCGATCATCGATGCAGGCGGCGACGCCGCGGCGACGAGCCCGGAGACCTTGTGACCGATGCCGGCTTTCCACGCGTCGGGCGCGTCGATCAGCATGTTGTGCACGATGGGCGCACCGCAGTAGTGGGTGACGCGATGGTCGCGGATCGCATCGAGGATCGCCTTCGCATCGACCCGCCGGAGGCACACGTGCGTCCCGGCCATGAGCGCGATGGTCCACGGGAAGCACCAGCCGTTGCAGTGGAACATCGGCAGCGTCCACAGGTACACCGGGAAGTGCGGCATCGCCCACGTGGTCGCGTTGCACACGGCGTTCAGATAGGCGCCGCGATGATGCGTCACGACACCCTTCGGATTCCCGGTCGTCCCCGACGTGTACGACATCGCAATGGCATCCCACTCGTCGGCGGGCGGGGACCACGTGTAGTCGGCAACGCCCGTGGCGAGGAACGCTTCGTAGTCCATCTCCCCCAGCAGGTCACCACCCGGCGCCAGCGCGTCGTCGATGTCGATCACGGGAATCGGCGCCGGGAGCTTCGCGAGCGCCTCGCGGATCGTCGAAGAGAACTCCCGGTCGGTCAGCAGGATCTTCGCCTCGCCGTGCTCGAGCATGAACGCGATGGCGGCGGCGTCGAGCCGCGTGTTGAGCGTGTTCAGCACCGCGCCCGTCATGGGCACGCCGAAGTGCGCCTCGATCATCTGCGGCGTGTTCGAGGCCATCACGGCCACCGTGTCGCCGCGGCCGATGCCGCGCTTCGTCAGCGCAGACGCGAGGCGGGTGCTGCGCTCCGCCACCTCCCGCCACGTGAGGCGCCAGTCGCCGTGGATGACGGCGATCCGGTCCGGGTACACGTCCGCCGTCCGGAAGAGGAAAGACACGGGCGTGAGCGGGACGTAGTTCGCGGGGTTGCGGTCGAGATGCTGGTCGTACGGACTGGGCTGCTGCATGGGACTCCTCGGGGCGGTTCGCCGCGCCGGATGATAGTTCACGGTGGCGGCGCCCTCGACACGCGGCTGTCGGACAACGGATCCTGCAGCAGCCCATACCCCGGGCGGGGTACCCCCTAGGAGGCATTGCCCGTCGCTCGGGCGCTCGGCGATCCTCACCGCGTGCGGAGCGTGTGCCGCGTCGGGGGTGAAGCGTGAACAGGGTCTCCAAGCGCATCGAGGGTCGCAGCGCAATCGGTCGCCGGGCGCGATCCGTCGGACCGATATCGATCGCGCGGGGGATCGCTGCCTGATGGTCGCTTTCGGCGCAGCGGGTGTCGCCGGACCGGCCGCATCGGTCGCCGGATCGCTGCAGCGGAAGATCGATTGGACCGGCGCCTTCTGGGTGGCGAGCGGGGTGCCTGCGCTCGTGCTGTTCTCCATCGGCGCCATCGCCGCCACCGTGGGCAAACCCTCGTGGGTCGTCTGGACGGTGTCGATCCTCTTCGGATTCGTGCAGTCGTTCACCTACGCCGAGATCGCTGGCATGTTCCCCCACAAGTCGGGCGGCGCCTCGGTCTATGGCGCCATCGCGTGGGTGCGCTACGGGAAGATCATCGCGCCGCTGTCGGTGTGGTGCAACTGGTTCGCCTGGTCGCCGGTGCTGGCGATCGGTTCGGGACTCGGCGCGGGCTATCTGCTCGGGATGTTCTTCGCACCGGACGCTGCCATCAACCTGTGGCAGATCACGCTGCTCGATCTCGACTGGCTGAAGACCGGCCTCTCCCTGCGCATCAATGCGACCTTCCTCATCGGCGCGGCGCTGATGCTCGTCACCTTCGGCGTCCAGCACCGCGGGATCTCGGGCGCCGCCAGGGCGCAACTGGTGTTGGGGGTTGCGGCACTGCTGCCGCTGCTGCTCGTCGGGCTCGTGCCACTGCTCTCGGGCGATGTTCCGCTCGCCCATTTCTTCCCGCTCGCGCCCATCGCCCGGGATGCTGCGGGGCACGTCGTGGACGGCCCGTGGGATAGGGCCGGCCTCACGCTCCTGGCCGGCGGCCTCTTCATCGCCGCGTGGTCCACCTACGCGTTCGAGACGGCGGTCTGCTACACCCGCGAGTTCCGCGATCCGGCGCGCGACACCTTCAAGGCGATCTTCTATTCGGGGCTGCTCTGCGTGGTGGTCTTCTCGCTCGTCCCGCTCGCGTTCCAGGGCTTCCTCGGACTCGGCGACCTTGTGGTCCCGGAAGTGCGGGACGCGGCGGGCACCATCACGCAGGCTGCGGTGTACGACGGGATGCTCGCGCCGGAGATCTACAGCGGGATGGGCGTGGCGCAGGTGATGGCCCGGATGATCGGCGGCGGCGCCCTGGTCGGGAACGTGATCGTCGTGATGATGATCCTCGCGCTCGTGCTGTCGATCATGACGGCGATGGCAGGCTCGTCGCGCACGCTGTACCAGGCCTCGGTCGACGGATGGCTGCCTCGCTATCTCTCGTACGTGAATCCGCACGGCGCACCCACGCGCGCCATGTGGACCGACCTCGTCTTCAACCTGCTGTTGCTGCTGATGTCCGACTACGTCTTCGTGCTCGCGGTGTCGAACGTGGGGTACATCCTCTTCAATTTCCTCAACCTCAACGCAGGCTGGATCCACCGCCTCGACCGCCCCGACTGGGACCGCCCGTTCCGCACCCCGGGGTGGTTGATGGCAGCCGGCTTCGTGCTCTCGTTCGTCAACGTGGCCGTCATGGCCCTCGGGGCCAACGTCTGGGGCGCGGGCACGCTCCTGTCCGGCCTCGCGTTCGCGGCACTCATCGTTCCGGTGTTCCTCTTCCGCCACTACGTGCAGGACCGCGGCCGCTTCCCCCAGCAGCTCGCCGAGGACATGTACCTGGACGACGGCCACGCCACGCGCCGGGCGGGCGTCCTACCGTACCTCGTGCTTGCCGCGGGCGCTGCCCTGGCGACCGGCATCCACATCCTCGCTTCCTGACTCGCCATGACGACAAGCGCCATCAAGAGCCGCCCCATCTACGGTTCGCTCGTCCCCGACCCGACCGGTCGCCACCATGTCGTGGTCGGCGAAGGGCCCGGCACCGCTCCCGTGATGCGCCTGCTCGCCGCCCCCGGTTTCCCGGAGCACCCGCGGCATGTGCTGGTCGCACCGGAACCCGCGTCGGGCCCCGCCGGCCTCGCGGCCCTGTCGGCCTGCGGCGTCGCGGAGATCGTGCCGGACGGTCCGTCGCTGCTGCGCCGGCTCGATGCACTGCTCGACGGATGCCGGATGGGCACGCGGCTCTACGCAGCCGGCTCCGAAAGCTTTCTCGGGGCGGTCGTGAAGATCGCCGCCGAACACGGGCTGCTGGACGACGAATGTCGGACGGAGCACGCGGGCAGTACCGCCCGACGCGTGCACTGCACCCACTGCCGGCAGGTGAACGAACACGTGACCACGAACCTCGTCGCCTGTGCCGGCTGCGGCAGGACGCTGTTCGTGCGCGATCACTACTCCCGCCGGCTCGCCGCCTTCATGGGCGTGCAGGCAGACGCGGAGCAGCCAGGCGCGACGCCCGCGCTTCAGGAGGTGTTCCCGTGACGCCGGCCGCCACCATCCCGGTCGTCGTGCGCGAAGTGCGGCCCGTCACCCCGCTCATCCGGCGGTTCACCCTCGCCCGCGAGGACGGCTTGCCGCTGCCCGCCTTCTCCGCCGGCGCCCACGTCGTCGTGGTGATGCCCGGGGCAGCGCGGACGCTGCGCAATCCGTATTCGCTGATGGGGACGAGCGCCGATCTCTCGACGTACGACATCGCGGTCCGCCTTTCCGAGACCTCGCGGGGTGGTTCGCGCTTCATGCACGAGGCGGTCGCGCCCGGTTCGAAGCTCGCCATCACGCCGCCGGTGAACCTGTTTCCGCTCGACAAGTTGGCGCGACGCCATCTGCTTCTCTGCGGCGGCGTCGGGATCACCCCGGTATCGGCGCACGTGCGCGAACTCGTCCATGGCGGCGTCCCGTTCGAGGTGCACTGCGGGGCACGCTCCATCGAGCACGCGACCCTCGCTCTCGAGCTGCGGGCGATCGCGCCGGACGCCGTGGCGATCCATCTCGACACGCCCGGCCCGACGATGGATGTCGAAGCGATCCTCGCGGAGCAACCGCTCGGCACCCACCTGTACGTCTGCGGGCCCGGCGGCATGATCGAGAACGTCATCGCCACGGCCCGCGCCGCCGGATGGCCCGAGAGCCACATCCACTGGGAACGCTTCACCGCCCCGCCCGCCGGCAAGCCGTTCGAGGTGACTTTGTCGCGCTCCGGCAAGCGCATCACCGTGCCGCCGGAGATGAGCTTGCTGGAAGCCATCGAGGCCGCCGGCGTCGATGCGCCCTTCCTTTGTCGGGGCGGTGCCTGTGGCCAGTGCGAGACGACGGTGCTGGCACTCGACGGCACCCTGCTCCACCACGACGTCTATCTGTCGGCGGACCAGAAGGCGGCGGGCGACCGGATCATGCCGTGCGTCTCCCGCGCCGACTGCCGCACGCTGGTCCTCGACCGCTGATGTCGCTTCCCTCCCGCCCCGCCGCTCCGGAACGTTCCCCATGACCATCGCCTTCAAGCCCGACGAAACGTACCGCGACGATTTCACGTTCCGGAACTCCCCGGCCGCCATCCGCCGCTTCCCGTTTCCGTTCGGCGAGGACGTCTATCGATACGCCGTGAACATCGAACCGCACGTGCGCGGCGGACCCACTGCCGCTTACGACAACCTGTTCGACATCGACGAGCACTACATCGCGGAATGCCGCGAACGCGCGCTCGTCCTCGCGCACGACCCGAAGCGCTGCCAGGCCCTGCCGCACATGATGGCGGCGCAATGGGACACGCTCGAACTGTTGATGGAGAACCTCTCGACCGACTACCCCGAACACTTCTCGCTCGTTCGCGACGGCTACGCCTGGCACTGGACCAACCGGGCCCTCGGCATCGAACAGCACTTCGTGTTCGGCGACGCCGGGACGCTGCCTTGCGAACCGCTCGAGTACATCGGCCGCCAGATGCAGGGGGATCTCACGCTGCAGGACCAGCGCGAGGACAATCTCTTCATGGACGCCGGCATGGTCACGTGCCAGGCCGACTGGTCGCTCGAATTCGATCTCGGGATGAAGTTCCACGAATGGCACGGGCCCGTGCCGCTCGCGCACGAGCAGGGCGTGTTCGACCGCGCGCTCAAGTTCCTGCTCAACCTCCAGCTCGGCCGGCCGGTGCGGCGTCTCAACTGGACGATGACCATCAACCCGCGGATGGACACCTCACCGGAGCAGTATCCGCAGTGGGGCCCCGACCGTACGACCATCACTCCGGAGAACGTCGGCAGCCGCGTGCATCTCCGGGTCGAGCTGCAGTCGCTGTTCCGGCTCCCGCGCAGCAACGCGATCCTGTTCGGGATCCGCTGCTATCTCATCAGCCTGGAGGAACTCGCGACGATCCCGAAGTGGTCGCGCCGCCTGCACCGCGTGCTGCAGACGCTGCCGCCGGAACTCGTGGAGTACAAGGGCCTCTCGCGCTTCCGCGACACGGCCATCGCGTGGCTGGCACAGCGCGACGACGGCGCGCCCACTTCCGTCGGGACTGCGCCGGACTGAGCCGCGCGGGTCGCGCCGCCTGCGGCTCACGTCACCGAAGGGTCCTTCGACAGGTGCTCGTGGACGGCCAGCCAACGGCCGTCGGCGCCGCGGGCGAACACGATGGTCTCCCGCTCGTGCCGCGTCTCGTCGCCCGCTGTCCGCGTGCGCACCCGGACGGTCACCGAATGGGTGAACACCGCGGTGTCTCCGTGCAACGCGACGGTGCGGTCGAACGAATCGCACCCGAGCACCTCGAGGCCGAGATCGCGCTCCCAGCCGGCCCAGTGCGCGCGGTAGTCCGCCAGCGAATCGATGCGCCCCGGCATCGAATGGAAGATGAAGCTCGCCCCGGGCGCAAAGCAGGCGAAGTAGTCGTCGATGCGCCCCTGCGCGAACGCATCGCACAGCCGGGTCGCTGCCGCCAGCACATCCTTTTCCATCGTCGCTCCTCGTTCGAGTGAACCGGCCCGGGTGCCCGCGCCGGTGCGTCGCTCCGCATTGTCGCGCCTGGGTACGCCCATCGGGGCACTCATTGGGGGTACCTCCTCGGTGGTATTGAGGCGCCACCGCGCGCTGGGCTCCAATGGTCGCATGCCAATCCGTTGCACCGGACGTCGCGGACTTCACCGCAGCCGGTCTGGGAACCAGAGGAGATTCGGCGATGACCGTCACCGCGTTGGAAGAGAAGACACAGAAGACCCCGGATGGCCCCGCCCCCGCGTATCGGGTTGCATGCGATGTCGGCGGCACCTTCACCGACATCTGCATCCTCGACGACCGCACCGGCCGCATGCACGTGGCCAAGGTCGCCACGACGCCCGACCCCATCGAAGGCGTGCTGCAGGGCATCGCCGCCGGTGGCGTGGCGTTGAAGGACATGGTGCTGTTCTCTCACGGCACGACGCTCGCCACGAACGCTCTGATCACGCGCAAGTTCCCCCCCGCCGTGATGGTGACCACCCAGGGCTTCCGCGACGTGATCGAGATCCGCCGCGGCACGCGCAACGACCTGTGGGACACCTATGCCGAGATGGCCGGGCCCTACATCCGTCGCCGGGACCGCCTGACCATCAACGAGCGCGTCGACTACGCCGGCAAGATCCTCGCGGGCATCGACGAGGCCGAAGCCCGCGCCCTGGCCGCCGTGATCCGCAAGCGCAAGGTCGCCACCGTCGCCGTGTGCTTCGTGAACGCGTTCGCGAATCCGGCCAACGAAGAACGGATGCGCGACATCCTCATGGAGGAACTGCCCGGCGTCGCCGTCTCGCTGTCGAGTGAGATCCTGCCCGAGATCTTCGAGCACGAGCGGTTCTCGACCACGGTCGCCAACGCGGTGCTCGCACCGGTGGTCGGCTCCTACGGCAAGGGACTCGCCGAGCGCATGCGCGCCGGCGGCTACGACGAGGACGTCCTCCTGCTCCACTCGGGCGGCGGCGTGATGACGGCGAAGACGGCGGAGAAATTCGCCGCTCGCCTCGCCGCGTCCGGCATCGCCGCGGGCGCGATCGCCAGCCGCCACGTGGCCCAACTCGCCGGCTACGAGAACTCCATCGGCCTCGACATGGGCGGCACGAGCACCGACGTGTCGCTCTGCGACCGCGGCAATCTGCGCATCACGAAGGACTGGCACGTCGAGTACGGCTACCCGATCTGCTTCCCGAGCATCGAGGTGCTGACGATCGGCGCGGGCGGCGGCTCCCTCGCCTGGATGGACGATGCCGGCTCGCTTCGCAACGGCCCGCAGTCGGCGGGCTCGAACCCCGGCCCGGCCTGCTACGACCGCGGCGGGAAGAACCCGACCAACTGCGATGCGAACGTCGTGCTCGGACGCCTCGGCGGCAAGCTCGCCGGCGGCTCCGTGAAGCTCGATCGCGCGCTCGCCGAGGAAGCCATCCGCAAGGGGGTCGCCGAGCCGCTGGGCCTGTCGCTCACCGAAGCCGCCTCGGCCGTCATCAAGGTGGCGAACGCCAACATGGCGGACGCCGTGCGACTCATCTCGATCCGCCGCGGGTACGACCCCCGTGACTTCGCCCTCGTCGCCTTCGGCGGCGCCGGCCCGCTCCACGGCGCTGCACTCGCGAAGGATCTCTCGATCCCGACCGTGCTCATCCCGCCGAACCCCGGTGTGACGTCCGCGCTCGGCTGCCTGCTGGTGGACATCAAGCACGACGTCACCACCATGTTCCTCGGCAACGCCGCGGAGGTGGACCCGGCGATCGTGGAGAAGACCTTCCAGTCGCTCGAGGCGGAAGGTCGCGAACGACTGGAGAACGAAGGTGTGCCGGAAGACCGCATGCTCTTCCAGCGATTCATCGACATGCGGTACCTCGGCCAGTGGCGGTCGCTCGCCGTGCCGGTCAGCGCACCGATCGCCTCCCTCGACGAGGCCATCGCGATCTTCCACGAGGAGCACGGGCGCGAGCACAACTACTCGCAGACCGATGCCCCGGTGGAGGTCTACCGGCTCACCGTCTCGGCCACGGGCCTGACCCCGAAAGCCGAGTTCGCGAAGTTCGAGCTGAAGAAGACGACGCCCGTCCCGGTCGGTCATCGGGAGGTCGTGTTCGACGAGTCTCCCGACCCGATCCTGACGCCGCTCTACAACCGCGACGAACTCCCTGCCGGCACGGTCATCACGGGGCCCGCCGTGATCGATCAGCTCGACTCGACCACGATCGTCCCGCCCGGCGTGACGGCCGAGGTCGACGCCTGGCTCACGATCATCATGAAGATTCCCCTGGCCGGCTGATCGCGCCCGCCCATCCACGAGACACCTGGAGGAGACCCGCCATGACACCGGCCAAGACCACGCAGACGCTGGACCCGGTCACGTTCGAAGTGCTGAAGAACGCGTTCATCAACATCGTCGACCAGATGGCCGAGCAGATCTTCCGGACGTGCTACTCGTTCGTGATCTATTCGCGCGATTTCTCGTCCGCCCTCTGCGATCCGCAGGGCAACACCGTGATGCAGGGCAGCGGCGACATCGCCGCGCACGTCGGCACGTTGCACTACACGGCCCAGGCGGTCATCAACAACTTCCCCGGCGACATCCATCCCGGCGACGTCTTCGTCGTGAACGACGTGTACCAGGGCGGCACGCACTTCAACGACACGCGGATCGTCCGGCCGATCTTCTACAAGGACGAACTCCTGGGCTTTGCACAGGCGAACGGCCACTGGGCCGACGTCGGTGGTGCGGTGCCGGGGTCCTTCAACGTCAGCGCGCTCGATCACATGGCGGAAGGCCTGCGCATCACGCCGACGCGGGTGTGGAGCCAGGGCCGGTATCTCGAGGACGTGGGACGCCTGATCGCATCGAACACGCGCGCACCGGCCGACATCATCGGCGACATGCAGGCGCAGTCGCAGGCGACGCACATCGCGGAGCTGGAGATCCAGCGTCTCGTCGAGAAGTACGGCATCGACACGATCAAGACGGCCTTCCGCGAAGTGCAGGACTACGTCGAGACCCTCACGCGCCAGCGCATTTCCAAGCTGCCCGACGGCGTCTGGGAGACCGAGGACTACATCGACGTGGACCCGGCGGCCGGCGAGGGGCTCGTGCCGATCCGTATCAAGATGACGATCAAGGGGGATCAGGTGCACTACGACCTGTCGAAATCCCATCCGAAGTCGATCTCCACGTTCCTCAACTCCTGCTTCGGCGGATCGTTCGCGGCCATCGTGGCCGGGACCAAGATGCAGTTCCCGGACATCCCGCTCAACTCGGGCTTCTACCGCGTGGTCACCGTGGACCTCGGTCCGAAAGGCTCCGTCGTGAACGCGAGCTGGCCGACGCCGGTGGCCGGGTTCTGCTCGGGCCCGTTCGAGAAGATCATGAATTCGATCTTCGAGCTGTGGGCCGAGATCCTTCCCGAGCGCGCGATGGCGTGCACGTTCAATCTCGAGTACCTGCTCATCGGAGGCCGCGACGCGCGGTACGAGGAGCGACCGTACTTCATGTGGTACGACTGGATGGTCGGTGGCTGGGGCGCCCGCAACGGCCGCGACGGCTGGGCGGCGAGCGGCCCGGTGTTCGGCGTGCAGCTGGGCACCCAGCCGTTCGAGGGGCAGGAACGGCTGTCCCCCGTCGTCACGACCGAGCACGAGTTGCGCATCGATTCCGGCGGCCCCGGCAAGTTCCGCGGCGGGATGGGCGTCGAGAAGGGCGGCACGCTCACGCTCGCGGAGCGCTCGGTGGTCTCGTACTGCTGCGACCGGGAGCGCTCCGTCACGTGGGGTCTGTGGGGCGGTCTGCCCTCCATCCCCCACGGCGTATGGCTGAACCCCGGCAAGGAGAACCAGCGCTATCTCGGATCCCTCTTCTCCAGCGTTCCGATCATGGCCGGGGACACGATCACGCGGCCTTCGGCCGGTGGCGGCGGTCTCGGTGATCCGCTCGAACGCGACCCCGACGCCGTCTGCGAGGACGTCACCGACGGCTACGTCTCCATCGCCAGGGCACGCAAGGACTACGGCGTCGTCATCCGCGCCGTCGACCCCGACCTCGCGCTCTACGAAGTGGATGGCAATGCCACCAACGCGGAACGCGCCCGCATCCGCTCCGCCCGCCTGGGCTGGCTTTCGGAGGACGCCGAATCCGTCGCGAATCGCTATCGAGCCGGGACGCTCGACATGCTCGACCTCATCCGCCAGTACGGCGTGATCGTCGACTGGGGCAGCGGCGAACTCCTGAAGAAGACCACGGAGCAGTTCCGCGCGATGTTGATGCGCCGGACCGTCCCGTACTGGACCGAGGTGGCGGGCAGCCTGCGGGATGCGCCGACGCTGCAGGTGGCCTGAACCTTCATGAACAACGAGATCGCCAGCATCGACACGGCGACGCAGGCGTCCGGACCCCGGGCGTCCACCACGGAAGGGGATCGTATCTCTCGCAAGCAGGGCCGCTCCTCGCACGGCGCGGCCGACGGAATGCCACCTCATCTGGGAGTCTGTTCATGAGTTCGATGCTGGAACGCAGGAAGGTTCTGAAGGCCGCCGTCGCCGGCGCCGCCACCGCCGCCACGGGGCCGTGGTTCATCAAGGATCTCTACGCCGCCGACGAGATCAAGATCGCGGGCATCCATGACGCATCGGGCGGCCTCGATCTGCTCGGGCGGCCGATGATCGACGTGCTGACGATGGCGGTGGAGGAAGCCAACGCCGCCGGCGGTCTGCTCGGCAAGCAGATCAAGCTCATCAACTACGACGCCCAGTCGAACATCCAGTACTACACGCAGTACGCCACCCAGGCCGCGACGAAGGACAAGGTCGCGGTCGTGCACGCCGGCATCACGTCGGCCTCGCGCGAAGCCATCCGGCCGGTGCTGAAGCGCTTCAACACGCTCTACTTCTACAACACCCTGTACGAGGGTGGCGTGTGCGATCGCAACTGCTTCTGCACGGGTTCGACACCGGCACAGACGGTCGAGAAGCTCATCCCCTACGCGATGAAGAAGTTCAACGGCAAGAAGATCTACGTGCTCGCCGCGGACTACAACTACGGTCAGATCACGTCCAAGTGGGTGAAGAAGTACACCCAGGACGACGGCGGCTCCATCGTCGCGATCGACTTCTTCCCGCTCGACGTGACGGACTTCGGACCGACCATCAAGAAGATCCAGGCGGCCAAGCCCGACATCATCATGTCGGTCCTGGTCGGCGGCTCGCATATCTCGTTCTATCGCCAGTGGGCCGCTTCCGGCATGAAGAAGCAGATCCCGATGGCGTCCACCACGTTCGGCCTCGGCAACGAGCACGTGGTCGTCTCGCCCGAGGAAGGCAACGGGATCCTCGCCTCCTATGCGTACTTCCACGAGGTCGCCTCGCCCGCGAACACGGAGTTCATCAAGCGCTACCAGAAGCGCTTCGGTGACAAGGCGGCACCGCTGACGGAAGTGGCCGCGATGACCTGGCACGGCTTCCAGCTCTGGGCCCAGGGCGTCAAGAAAGCAGGCACGGTCGACCGGATGAAGGTGATCGAGGCGCTGGAAGGCGGGATGTCTTACGAGGGGCCGGCGGGAAAATCGACCATCGACTCGGCGACACACCACGACATCCTCGACGTCTACATCGGCGAAGCGGAGAACAAGAAGTTCAAGCTTCTCCAGTCGTTCTCGCAGCAGAAGCCGGCCGACACGGCGGCGGTGTGCGATCTCAAGAAGAACCCGAACGACAACCAGCAATACATCATCGACGTGAAAGTCTGAGTCTGCCGGAGAATCGCCGTGGATCTTGCGGTCGTAGTCCTGTTGCAGGTGATAGCGGCGGTCGCCAGCCTGGTGCTCATCAGCATCGGGCTGGCGGTCATCTTCGGGATGATGCGCGTCATCAACCTCGCCCACGGCGAGTTCATCATGCTCGGCGCCTACGCGGTCATCTACGCGACGCGATGGGGGGTGAACCTCTGGGTCGCGATGCTGGTGGTCGCCCCGATCGTGGTGGGTCTGATCGGCGTCGTCGTGGAGCGCACGGTGATCCGGTTCCTCTACGGCCGGATGATCGACACGATGCTCGCCACGTGGGGTCTCAGCCTCCTGCTGATCGGCGCCGCCACCATGATCTTCGGCAACGTCACGGCGGGCGTATCGGCGCCCCTGGGTGGCGTCACGATCGGTGAATACCAGACGAGCCTGTACGAACTGGTGATCGTCGCGATCGTCACCGCGGTGGTGCTGGCGCTGATGGCCGTGCTGCGCTTCACGCAGGCCGGCCTCATCGCGCGGGCCACCATGCAGAATCCGGCGATGGCAGCATCGCTGGGCATCGACACCAGCAAGGTCTACGCGGTCACCTTCGGCGCGGGGGCGGCACTGAGCGGCCTCGCGGGCGCGCTGATCTCGCCGCTGTCGGGCGTCGTGCCGACGATGGGGGTCGCCTACGTCGCGAAGGCCTTCATCACGGTCATCAGCGGGGGCGCGGCGATCATCACCGGCACGCTGTCGGCCAGTACGCTGCTCGGTTCCCTGAACACGCTCGCCACCTTCGTCGCCACACCCGTGATCGGCGAGGTGACGCTGCTCTTCGCAGCGATCGTGCTTCTGCGGATCCTGCCCCAGGGCATCACCGGCAAGTTCTTCCGGAGGGCGCTATGACCCGGCGCGCAAGCATGGCCGCATCCCTCGTCGGATTCGGCGTCTCGGTCGCGGCGATCTTTCTGCTGCCCTCGGTGCTGGAGCTGTTCACGCTCATCAACGCGACGATCTACGTGAGCATGGCGATCCTCGCGCTGAGCCTTGCCCTCATCTGGGGCTACGGCGGCATCCTGTGCTTCGGCCAGGCCGCCTTCTTCGGGCTCGGCGGATACACGTACGCGGTCGCCGCCATCAACTTCGGCGATTCCACGTGGGCCGTGGTGCTCGCCATGGTGGTGCCGGCGTTGTTCGCCGCGCTGCTCGGCTACTTCATGTTCTGGGGCCGGATCGGCGACGTCTACCTGGGTGTGATCACGCTCACGATGACGCTCATCTTCTTCAAGCTGTTCAACGCGACGGCGGGCGACGCCTACAAGATCGGCAAGGCCGCGCTGGGCGGCTTCAACGGGATCCCGTCGACGCCACCGCTCAACCTGCCGTGGGACGTCGGGTCTCCATTGGCGCCCGAGGACATCTGGTACATCGCGGCGTCGCTCCTCGTCCTTCTGTACTTCGGATCGCGCTGGCTGCTGCGTACCTCGTTCGGGCGGGTGGTGGTGTCGATCCGCGAGAACGAGCGGCGCTCGGAGCTGCTGGGCTACGACGTGCGGCGCTACAAGCTGGGGATCTTCACCATCGGCGGCGCGATGGCCGGCATCTCCGGCATCCTCTTCGCGAACTGCGTGTTCGTCAGTCCGACGATGTTCAGCCTCTTCTACAGCGCCCAGGTGATCATCTGGGTGACCGTGGGCGGCATCGGCACCCTCCTCGGCCCGATCATCGGCGCGATCGCATTGCAGATGATCGTCGCCAAGCTCGGCACGCTGGAGGTGATCGATCCGAACGTCGTGCTGGGTTCGATCCTGCTGCTCTTCGTGCTGCTGGTGCCCAAGGGTCTGCTGCCGCTGATGCAGTCCGGCTTCGACCGGCTGCGGCGGCCGAAGGCGCCAGTGCCCGTCGAACCCGCGATCCGGCCAACGGCCACACCCGCTGCAAGGCGTCCCGAGCCCGTCTCCGCGCCGGTCGGTTCGGCACCGGCCACGAACACCCTGGGGGGCTCATGAACGCGCCGGCCGCCACCACCCGGACCACGCGTGTGGAGCCGATCATCGAGACCCGCGGACTGGTGATGCGCTTCGGCGGCGTCGAGGTCCTGCGCGGCATCGACTTCGGCATCGCCCCCGGGGAACTTCGCTGTCTCGTCGGACCGAACGGCGCCGGCAAGAGCACCTTCTTCAAGTGCCTGACCGGCCAGTACCACCCGAGCGGCGGCGAGATCCGCTTCAAGGACAAGGCCATCGGCGGGCTGCCCAGCGTGGAGATCGCGCGGCGCGGCATCGGCATCAAGACGCAGGTGCCGAGTCTGTACGACGGCCTCTCCGCGCGGGAGCACATCTGGCTCGCGGTGAAGCGGCGCATCGCCAATACCGGCGGGCTGCTGAAGGAAGTCCCGATCGCGGTGGACGAGGTGATGGAGTCCATGGGCATCGCGCATCTCGCCGACCGGACCGTGGGCCAGCTCGCGCACGGGCAGCGGCAGATGGTGGAGTTGTCGATGGTGATCGGTGCGCAGCCCGACCTCATCCTGCTCGACGAGCCCGCGGCGGGCATGACCCACGACGAGGTGGAGCGCCTCGCCGCGCTGGTCATGCGGCTGCGCGGCACGTGCTCGCTGATCGTGGTGGAGCACGACATGCAGTTCATCCGGATGATCGCGCGACAGGTGACCGTGCTCCACCAGGGACAGGTCCTCATGGAGGACGACGTCGAGACCGTGCTGCGCGATCGCCGCGTCCGCGATGTCTATCTCGGCAAGCGGGAGGTGGTCTGACATGCTCGAAGCCAAGGCATTGCGGTCGGGCTACGGCCGCATCCCCATCCTGATGGGCATCGATCTCGCCGTGCGGCAGGGCGAGTTCATCGGCGTGTTCGGTCACAACGGCATGGGCAAGACCACGCTCATGCGCACGCTCGCCGGCCATCTGCGCGCCACGGGCGGCAGCGTCACGTTCGGCGGCGAGGACATCACCACGGCCCTGCCCCATCGCCGTGCCCGCCTGGGCCTCGGCTTCGTGCCGCAGGGCCGCGAGATCTTCGGCGGCCTCAGCGTGCGAGAGAACCTGCGCATGGGCGCGATCGGACTGAACGACGCCGAGCAGCGCATCGACCGCGTGCTCGAGGACTTCCCCCGCCTCAAACCGATCCTCGATCGCGCGGGCGGCGTGCTGAGCGGCGGCGAACAGCAGATCCTCGCCGTGGCCCGTTGCCTCTGCGCCGAGCCGAAGCTCGTGCTGTTGGACGAACCGACCGAAGGTATCCAGCCCTCGATCGTCGACGAGATCGGCGAGACGCTGCTGAGACTGCGGACATCGCGCGGGCTGACCGTCATCCTCGTCGAGCAGTCGCTGGAATTCATCCGGAAGCTCTCCGACCGCGTGCTGGTGATCCAGAAGGGCACGTTTATCCGCGAAGTCGCGGCCGAGGGGGTCGCAGCCCTCGCGGACGAGTTCGTCGGCATCGACGCCGCGTGATCCCTGGCGGGACAGCGCCCGCAAACAACTTCCCGCCACCTGAACAGGAGCATTGCCATGGCCGCAGTCCAGAAGCCCACGCCCCAGGAATTGCAGAAGGTCGCATCCGAGCTGGGCATCCACCTCTCCGATTCCGACGTGACGTCGTACCTCGAACTCATGACCGGTGCGGTGGCGGCCTACAACGCCGTGGCCGAGATGCCGAACGAGCTGCCGCAGGTCCAGTGGCCGCGGACGCCGGGCTACTTTCCGCAGGGTGACGACAACCCCGGCAACGCCTGGTACGTGAAGACCCGCATTCCGGGCGCGCCGACCGGCAAGCTCGCCGGCCGGACGGTCGCCCTGAAGGACAACGTCTGCCTCGCCGGCGTGCCGATGATGAACGGGGCCTCGACGCTCGAAGGCTACACGCCGGATGTGGACGCGACGATCGTCACGCGCCTGCTCGATGCCGGCGCCACCATCCTCGGCAAGGTCCGCTGCGAGTACTTCTGCTTCTCGGGCGGCAGCCACACGAGTGCGGGCGGCGCGGTGCAGAACCCGCGCAAGCACGGCTACTCCGCCGGCGGATCCTCGTCGGGCAGCGCTGCCGTGGTCGCCACGGGCGAGGTCGACATGACCATCGGCGGCGATCAGGGCGGTTCGATCCGCATTCCGGCCTCGTACTGCGGCATCGTCGGCATGAAGGCCACCTGGGGACTCGTGCCCTACACGGGCGTGATGCCGATCGAGGCGACGCTGGATCACACCGGTCCGATGACGGCCACCGTCGCCGACAACGCGCTGATGCTGGAGGTGCTCGCCGGCGCGGACGGACTGGATCCGCGGCAGGGGGACATCAAGGTGACGCCCTACACGACGGCCCTCGGACAGAGCATCCAGGGCCTCCGGATCGGCGTCGTGCGCGAGGGATTCGGGCTCGCCAACTCCGAGCCCGACGTGGACGCCCTGGTCCGCAAGGCCGCCGCCGCGCTCGGGAAGCTCGGCGCCGTCGTCGAGGAGGTCTCCCTGCCGATGCACACCGCCGGGCAGGCCATCTGGGCGCCCATCGGGCACGAGGGCGGGACGGCCCAGATGATGATGGGCAACGGCATGGGCTTCAACTGGAAGGGGATGTACACCACGAGCCTGCTCGACGCGCATGCCGCCTGGCGGACGCGCACCGACGAGCTGTCGGACACCCTCAAGCTGGTGCTGATGGCCGGACACTACTTCACGCAGAAATACCGCGGTCACTACTACGCCAAGGCCCAGAACCTCGCGCGCCGCCTCACCGCGGGCTACAACGCGGCGCTCGACAAGTACGACCTGCTGCTGATGCCGACGCTTCCTGTCAAGGCCACGAAGATCCCCGGCCCCGACGCCTCGCGCGCCGAGTACGTGCAGCGCGCGTTCGAGATGCTGGCCAACACCCAGCCGACCAACGTCACGGGCCATCCCGCCATCAGCATTCCGTGCGGCATGAGCGACGGCCTGCCGGTGGGGTTGATGCTGATCGGCCGCAACTTCGACGAGGCGACCATCTACAAGGCTGCCCACGCGTACGAGCAGAACGTGGACTGGACGAAGCAGCAGCCGTGAAGCCGCCACCGCCTGGCGGAGGTTCCGCCGGGCGCCGGTGTCGCCGAAGTCCGGGCAGTCAGTGCGCGGGCTTCTGCGGCCGTTGTTCGACGGCCCAGAGCGCCGCTTCGAGGCGGCTGTGCGCGCCGAGTTTCCGCAGCAGGTTCTTGATGTGCACCTTCACCGTGCCGTCGCTGATGCCCAGCACCCGGGCGATCTGCTTGTTGCTGAGTCCGGCGGCGATGTGGCCCACGATCTCGCGTTCGCGATCGGTGAGATCGGCCGGATGGGCAGCGGCCACGGACGGCGAAGGATGCGCTGACGGCGGTGCCGATTCCGGCAGCCGCATCGAGCGCGCAACGACGTTCGCCACGGCTTCCGCGAGCACGACGTTGCCGCGCACCGCGCTCTTCAACCGGTCGCAGAGATCCTCCGGTTCGAGGTCCTTCAGCAGATAGCCGTCGGCGCCCTGCTTCAGCGCCTCCACGACGTTGGCCTCCTCGTCGGACACCGTGAGCATCACGCAGCAGGAGCGGAACTTCTCGGCCTTCAACGCCCGCAGCGTGTCGAGCCCGCTCATGCCCTTCATGTTGAGATCGATCAGGATGAGATCGGGATTCACGTGCCGCGCGAGCGCAAGCCCCTCCTCGCCGGACCCGGCCTGGGCGACGAGCTCCAGATCGGGATCCGCACCGATGAGCTGCGCGACGCCGCTGCGAAACAGTGCGTGGTCGTCGATGAGAAGCACGGTGTAGGGCACGTCAGAGACCTCGCGCGGCGCGTTCCGGCGCCATCGATTCGGGCACGAATTCCAGGCAGACGCGCGTGCCGCCGGCCGGCAACGGCACCACCTGCAGATGCCCGCCCAGGGACTGCGCGCGCTCGCGCATGATGGCGAGGCCGTAGTGCGGAATCTCGCCCGTCACCGGAAGGAACCCCTTGCCATCGTCGTCCACGCTTGCAAGGACCGCGCCCCCGGGGAGGGTGGCGACGCTCACCTGCACGTGGGTGGCCCGCGCGTGGCGCACCGTGTTCGAAAGCGCCTCGCGCACCACCTGCAGGAGATGGAACTCCTCGTTCACCGTGAGGCGACAACCCTCGATCCGGATGTCGAGCGCGATGGCGATGCCGCCGCTTTTCTGACCGAACTCCGCGACCGCCTGATGCAGGGCCTCGACGAGGCCGCGGCTGCCCATCTGGACTCGGAACGCGGCGATCAGCTCCTTCACCTGCCGGTAGACGCTCGACACGCCATCGCGCACCTGGAAGGCCACGGCCGCCGTCGTCTCGGACCCGGGCGCCTCGCGCAGCGCCACCTGCAGACGCGCCACCTGGATCTTGAGGAATGCGAGCGACTGCGCGAGGGAGTCGTGCAGCTCGCGCGCGATCGCCGCCCGTTCCTCCAGCAGCGCCACCCGCCTTTCCTCGTGCCCGCGGCTCACGCCGACCAGCGCCAGCGCGATCAGGCGCGCCACCGTGCGGACCAGCACGACTCTCGCAGGGTCGAAGTCGAAGGCGTCAGGCCCCTCGACGACAAGGAGTGCGATGGTCTCGTCGTCGCGCCGGATGGGGGCGACGAGGCTGCGGACCCCGCTGCCGTCGGCGGCGATGTCCTGCCGCATCGACATCGCGCCGATCTCGGCGAGCAACCGGCTGTGGGCGAGACAGACCGGCAGCCGCGGTGCCGCGACGACGTCCTCGCAATGGAGCGCCCGCTGGGCATGTACGCCGAGCTGCAGCGCGGCGGCGCCGGCACCGAGCTTGTGCACCAGCACGTCGAGCGCCTTCGCCATCGTGAACGCGGAAGGCGGGGCGCTCTCCAGCAGCTCGGCCACGAGGTTCAGGCAATGCAGGTCCTCCGCATTGCGCCTTGCCAGTTCGGCATTGAAGCCCCGCTGCCAGTCGGCCTCGGCATCGGTCCCGGCGCGGCGGGCCGCGAGCCGGATCACGGCCTGGGTGAGCCGATCGATCTCGTCGCCCGATGCCACAGGGGTGCCCGGGGGCAGAAGCGACAGGGCGCTGTCGACGCGCCGCACCAGGACCGACCACCCCCGGCATGCGAGGCCGGCGGCCACGGCGATCGTCAACACCATGCAGAGGCACTGGAGAAGCAGCGTCTGCGCCTGTCGCGATTCGACGATCTGGCGCAGGGCTTGCGCAGGGTTGCGGGATGTCGCATCGCCGGCGTCGACCGGGACCGCGGACGACACGCGCCAGGCCGCTTCGAGATCGCGCAATCCGTCCAGCGTGAAGTCCGCGAGCAGAACCGACCCGGTGAGCATCAGCGCCGGTGCGACGCAGACGATGGCGCACAAGCCGGAGAGCGCCCAGAACAGCGGATAGGACGCGAGCACGCGACCGGTCCGCAACGGAGGCAAGGATGCAGCTGTACCTGTTCTCGGCATGGGGCCTCACGCTCGTGTGCGCCATCATCATCGGAAGCTGGTACGACCGGGACGTGGCCTGGGGTCTACCGCTCGTGGTGCTGTTCTGCTGGGCCCTCTTCCTGCTGGCCGGCTACCGCCGCCGCGGCCATGCGCCGACGCCGGCTTCGGACCTCGACACGGGCCAGCAGCGCGCCTGGGGCCGGCAGCTCGCCGAGGATCTGCCCACACCGGCCGCGGTCCTGTCGGGCCGGACGGTGATTTTCGCGAACCGCGCCTTCCTCGAGATCATCGGCCTCGCGGGCCGCGATGATCAGATTGTGGGCATGCCCTTCACCAACCTGGTGCATCCACTCGACCACGATCGCTGCGCAGCGCTCCTTCAGGAGGCCCGGGACGGCGGTACGCCGGTGGGCGCGCACCTTCGTCTCACCCGTGCGGACGCGACGCTCCTGCGGTCGGAAGTCCGTGTTTCCACGACCTCGCCCATCCCCGACACCTTCTTCGTGCAACTGGGGGTGACGCTTGCCTCGCCGGTCCACCGCGCCGAGGTCGACGACAGCACGCCCGAGTTGGTCGATCGTATCGAGCAAGTGATATTCCAGCTGGATGCGGGTGCGCGCTTCACCTTCGTCAACGCTGCCTGGCGAAGGCTCACCGGGCACCCGATCGCCAAGGCCCTCGGCCAGCCGCTGGTCGCGCATCTGCATCCGGACGAGCAGAAGGAGGCGGAAGCGCGGCTGCAATCGGTGGCGGGAGGCGCACTCGATCACCTGCTGATGGAGGTCCGACTCATCGCCGGCGACGACACGCTCCATTGGGTCGAACTGCGGGCCCGCGCCTTCAGTCTGGCGGGCGACGAAGCGCCGGTGGTCGTGGGCTCGCTCACGGAGGTGACGCGCCGCAAGCAGCGTGAGGAGCAGTTGCGCTCGAGCCGGCGGCATCTCAACACCCTGCTCGACAACGTACCGGGCATGGTCTACCGCGGCCGGCACGACCGGGACTGGACCATGGAATGGGTGAGCGACGGCTGCTCCGAGCTGACGGGCTACGAGGCGCGCGACATCGTCGACAACACCCGCGTGGCTTTCGGGGACCTCATCCATCCGGAGGACCGCGAGTTCGTCTGGGCCCTCGTGGAGACGCAGCTCGCCCAGAGCAAGGGCTTCCAGCTCTCGTACCGCATCGTCGATGCCGCGGGCGAGGTCAAGTGGGTGTGGGAGCAGGGCAAGGGCGTCTTTTCGTCCACCGGCGACCTCCTCGCCCTCGAAGGCTTCATCACGGACGTCAGCGCGCGACGCGGCGCCGAGGAGGAGGCGAAGCGCCGCCTGTGGTTCGACGCGCGCACAGGGCTTGCGAGCAAGGCCATCTTCGACGACCGCCTGGGGTTCGTCCTCGACCAGACGCGTCTGTGGGGCTATCCGTTCGCGGTGCTGTGGGTGGACCTCGACAACTTCGGGGAGATCAACGCGCGCTTCGGCCGGGACTTCGGCGACCGCGCGCTCGCGCAGATGGCGCGCCGCTTCAAGGTGCTCAAGGGCCCGGGCACGACGGTGACGCGCGCCGGCGGCGACGAGTTCGCCGTGTTGCTCACCGATCTGCGCGAAGGCTATCCACTCGATACGGCCCAGACGGCGGCGAGCGCGGGAGAAGCGGCCGTACGCATCGCCGAACGCGTCGGAGCGATGCTGGCGGAGCCCATGCGGATCGACGGACGGGATCTCTCGGTAAGCGCGAGCACCGGGATCGCGGTGAGCACGACCCACTACCCGTCGGCGGAGGCAATGCTGCTCGCGGCGCGCCGCGCATCGACGGCGGCACGGGCGGCGGACAAGGGCTTGTGCAGGATCGCCGGGGCGTGAGGCGGCGCGGATTCAGGGGGCTTCGATGGATCCACCCGGGTGCCCACGCCTGCGCCGCGTCGGGCGGAGCCCGACCCACGCAGACCTCTATCCACAGCGAGGCGCGAGTGCCCGGCGCTTTTCGTGGGTCGGACTGCAGTCCGACGCCCGGGCGATGGATGCGCCGCAGTGCCCACGCTGACGCCGCGTCGGGCGGAGCCCGACCCACGCAGACCTCTATCCACAGCGAGGCGCGAGTGCCCGGCGCTTTTCGTGGGTCGGACTGCAGTCCGACGCCCGGGCGATGGATGCGCCGCAGTGTCCACGCTGACGCCGCGTCGGGCGGAGCCCGACCCACGCAGACCTCTATCCACAGCGAGGCGCGAGTGCCCGGCGCTTTTCGTGGGTCGGACTGCAGTCCGACGCCCGGGCGATGGATCCACCCCGGTGACCGCACCTGCGCCGCGTCGGGCGGAGCCCGACCCACGAGAACCTCCGTCCCAAGTTCCGCCCCCTATCCCCGCACCGCCTGGACCGCTTCGTCGATGCGTTCCACCGGGATCGTCGTCAACCCTTCGATCGGCGTCTTGGGCTGGTTCGCCTTCGGGATCACGGCCCGCGTGAAGCCGAGCTTTGCAGCCTCGCGCAGGCGCTCCTGGCCGCGCTGCACGGCGCGCACTTCGCCCGCGAGACCCACTTCGCCGAAGCACACGAGCTTCTCCGGCAGCGCGCGATTGCGCAGCGACGACACGATCGCCAGCAGCACGGGCAGGTCGGCAGCAGGCTCGTCGATCTTCACGCCACCCACGGCGTTCACGAAGACGTCCTGATCGAAGCACGCGATACCCGCATGCCGGTGCAGCACCGCGAGCAGCATCGCGAGGCGGTTCTGCTCGAGACCCACCGACAGCCGCCGGGCGTTCGGCGCATGGGCCTCGTCGACGAGCGCCTGGATCTCCACGAGAAGCGGGCGCGTTCCCTCCTGCGTGACCATTACGCACGACCCCGGCACCGCGCCGCCGTGCTGCGAGAGGAATAGCGCGGACGGGTTCGAGACGCCGCGCAGCCCCTTCTCCGTCATGGCGAACACACCCAGTTCGTTCGCCGCACCGAATCGGTTCTTGATGGCGCGCACGAGGCGGAAGCTCGAATGCGAGTCGCCCTCGAAGTACAGGACACAGTCGACCATGTGCTCCAGCACCCGCGGACCGGCGATCGCACCTTCCTTGGTGACGTGACCCACGAGCACCAGCGCCGTTCCGCGCGACTTCGCGAAGCGGGTGAATTGCGCCGCGCACTCGCGGACCTGCGCCACACTGCCCGGCGCCGACGTGAGCGCCTCGGAGTACACGGTCTGGATCGAGTCGATCACCGCGATCTCCGGCTTGCGGGTCTCTAGCGTTGCGAGGATCCGCTCGAGCTGGATCTCGGCCAGCAGGTCGACGGGGCTGCCTTCGAGACCGAGCCGCCGCGCCCGGAGCGCCACCTGCTGCGCGGATTCCTCGCCGCTCACGTAAAGCACGCTGCACGACTTCGCCATGCCCGTGAGCGCCTGGAGCAGCAGCGTCGACTTGCCGATGCCGGGGTCCCCGCCGATCAGGACGACGGCGCCGCGGACAAGCCCGCCACCCAGCACGCGATCCAGCTCGCCGATCTGCGTCGAACGACGCGGGGCTTCCTCGGCTTCGACATCGGCCAGGCTGGTGACCCGGCTCGCCTCGGCCAGCCCCTGGTACCGCGCGGGTGCCTTGCTCTCGCCGACGGATTCCACGAGGGTGTTCCAGGCGCTGCAGTGGGGGCACTGCCCCTGCCACTTGGGGGATTCCCCACCGCATTCGGTGCAGGCGTAGAGCGTCTTGGACTTGGCCATCGATGGGAGGGACGCGGCAGTTGGTGAGTGAGGCCCGGATGGTATCGCCTCGGCGCACTGCCTTCGCCGCGCATTCGAACCAGCGCGGTGGACTTCCCCTCACCGCCCCGTTTCACCGGTCCGGGGGCGCGTGACTCCAGGCACCGCGCGCTTCGACCTGCGCGGTCGAGTTCCACGCGCCCCGTATCGATCGCATCACACCGCCGTGCGCTTCTTCTTCTCCGGGTCGTCGAACGTGAGCGTGTGCGCGATGGCCTTGCACCGGACGTTCCGGCCGCGTACCTCCAGCGGCGTACCCTGCACGGCGGCCGAAGGCTTCAGCCTCGCGATGGCCATCGAGCGCTTGCTGAGACACGAGAACAATGCGCACGTGATGACGCCGACCTTCTCACCGCCCGACCACAATTCATCGCCACCTTCCGCGGCCTGGTCGGTGTCGAGAAGCACGCCGAAGATCTTGATGCGCTCCCTGCCCTGCAGGGCGAAGTGACGCTCGGCACCACGGAAGTCCGTCTTGCCGGGGCTCACGGTGAACGTCAGCCCGAGTTCCCACAGCGAATCGCCGTTCACGGCATCCGGCGCATCGTACGGATACATCTGGGCGTTGTCGTACGGGTAGAACAGCAGGTACGACTCGACGCGCAGCATGTCGAGCACGAGGAAGCGGCACGGGATGATGCCCATGGGCGCGCCCGCTTCCAGGATCGTGTCCCAGAGGTGCACGACGTCCTTCGCGCTCACGAAGATCTCGTAGCCCCGCTCGCCCGTGTAACCGGTGCGCGAGATCATCACGTGACGGCCGAAGAGCGTCGTCGGCAGGTGATGGAAGTACTTCAGATCGCGGATGCCCGGCACGTGCTGCGCGAGGAACTCGACGGCGAGCGGACCCTGCAGCGAGATGTTGTGGAGATCGTCGTCGAACTTGATCGCGACGTTCTTGCCGACCGCCGAGCGCGCAAGCTCCTCCTGTCCGGTGCCGCTGCCGTGCACGACGAGCCAGGCGTTCGGGGCGAGGCAGTAGCAGAGGCAGTCTTCGGTGAAATAGCCGGCGTCGTTCAACATGCACGCATAGACCGACTTTCCGGGGTAGACCTTCGAAAGATCGCGCGTCGTCGCGTGGCTCAGCACGGCGGTGGCATCCGGCCCGGTGACGTGCACTTTCTTGAGGCCGCTCACGTCCATCAGCCCGGCCTTGGTGCGGATCGCGGCGTACTCCTCGTCGACATCCTTCGCATAGGTCCACGCGGTCCCCATGCCGTTCCAGTCTTCCAGCTTCGAGCCGAGCGCGATGTGACGCGCCCGCAATGCAGAGGTACGCGACAGGGGACTCATGGCGATGGGTTCTCCGGGTTCGATGAAAGGCGTGGGTCGATCGGGGCACGCATCGCTGCCGCGCGCGCGATCGGGGTCGCCATCGGGCAGCAAGGCCCGGACCATCCACATCGGATCGACTCGCCACCCCGCCGCGACCGCTCGAACCCGGCGCGGCGCGAAGGCTTCAGAACGGACGCACGGGCGCGCCGACCTCCGTCGGGACCCGCGGGGCCAGCGCGCAGAGCAGTTCGTATCCGAGCGTCCCCGCCGACTTCGCCACCTCATCGACCGGCAGACCTTCTCCCCAGAGCGTGACCGCGCTTCCCACCCGGGCCGCGGGCGCCGGCGTCAGGTCGATGGTGATCATGTCCATCGACACGCGGCCGACGATGCGGGTCCGCATGCCATCGACCAGCACCGGGGTCCCGGTGGGGGCGTGCCGCGGATAGCCGTCACCATAGCCGCAAGCCACGACGCCGATGCGCATTGCACGCTCGGCGACGAACTGCCCGCCATAGCCGACGCGGTCCCCCGCCGCGAGCGTCTGGAGACCGATGATCCGCGATCGGAGTGTCATCACGGGGCGCAGCTCCAACGCCTCCGCGGACCGGTCGTCGAAGGGCGAAGCGCCGTAGAGCATGATCCCCGGCCGCACCCAGTCGCCGCGGGCGCGCGGATGCGCGACGAGGGCTGCCGAGTTCGCCGCCGATCGCGGCAGCGCGGCACCGTCACAGGCCGCTTCGAACACGGCGAACGCGGCATCGATGCCGTCGGCGCGGTCGGCATCGGCGAAGTGGGTCATCAGCGTGATGTCGGCGACCGCGGGCAGTGTCCGGAGCGTCGCGAGGGCCTCCCGGAACGGCCCCACCCGAAAGCCGAGCCGATTCATGCCGCTGTTGCACTTCAACAGGACCCCGACGCGTGATGCCGGCGGCGCCACTTCGAGCATGCGGACCTGCTCGGCATCGTGAACCACCACGTGCAAGCGATGGCGCGCCGCCTCGTGGAGATCGCGCCCCTGGAAGCATCCCTCGAGCAGCACGATCCGCCGGTCGAACCCGGAGGCACGGATGGCGATGGCGTCCTCGAGGTCGAGCACGGCGATGCCGTCGGCCTCGGACAGGGCGGGAAGGACATGGGGAAGACGATGTCCGTAGCCCGCGGCCTTGGCGACGGCGAGCACGCGCGCCGCACCCGCATGCCGGCGTGCGATGCCGAGGTTGTGGCGGAGGGCATCGACATCGATACTGGCGAGGATGGGACGAAACATGCGGAGCGGCTTTGGAATCGGTGGATCGCACGAGGCGACGGACAACGGAATTGTACGTTCGCATCCCGTCGCGGGCAGCCGCTCATCCCCTTACGGGATGGCGGGGGAATCATGGTATAAATCTGCGCCCGCCAGGGAGCGGAGCCATCAGACGGACCACTCCGCCCAATGAAATCTGCGACATCCGCGCAGGCATCGCATGCCCAGGAATCCCCCGGGTCGCCCCCTCTCTCGCACGGAAGCAACCCGCCAGGGCCACGACATGACGGCATGAATCGCGGCTTCTACACGATCCTCGCCGCGCAGTTCTTCTCGGCCCTGGCAGACAACGCGCTGCTGTTCGCCGCGATCTCGCTGCTCTCCAGTCTCGAAGCCGCCGACTGGCAGACGTACGTCCTGCAGCAGTTCTTCGTCTTTTCGTACATCGTCCTCGCGCCGTACGTCGGCGCGTTCGCGGACGCGCTCCCGAAGGGACGCGTCATGTTCATCAGCAACACGATGAAGATCGGGGGGTGTGCCGCGATGCTGGTCGGACTCCACCCCCTCTTCGCCTACGGCATCGTCGGGATCGGCGCCGCGACGTACTCGCCGGCGAAGTACGGGATCCTCACCGAAGTCCTGCCGCCGCACCGCCTCGTCGCGGCGAACGGTTGGATGGAGGGTCTCACCGTCGCATCGATCATCCTCGGCGCGATCATCGGAGGCGTCATGGTGGGCCCGCAGTTCTCCGAGTGGATCTACGGGGCCTTGCCCGCGCTGCGCAGCATCCCGCCGCTCGACACCGCGCCCGAGATCGCGATCCTGGTGATCCTCGGGCTGTACGGTCTCGCGGCAGTGTTCAACCTCCGCATTCCCAAGCTTCCCGTCGATCACAAGATGGCGCGGAAGGACCCGATCTTCCTGATCCGCGACTTCTCGCGCAGCTTCATGCAGCTGTGGCGCGATCCGCTGGGCCAGGTCTCGCTGGCGGTGACCACGCTCTTCTGGGGTGCCGGCGCGACGCTCCGGCTGATCGTGCTGCAGTGGTCGAAGGTCGCCCTGGGGTTCTCGCAACAGCAGGCGGCACTGCTCACGATCGTGGTGGGCATCGGCATCGCCTTCGGATCGGTGGCCGCGGCCCGCTACGTGAAGCTGGAGCGCGCGGTGAAGGTGCTACCCGTGGGTATCGCGATGGGGCTGATCGTGATGTCGATGATCTTCGTGACGGACTGGCGTGTCGCGGTCGCGTTGCTCATCGTGATCGGTGCGCTGGGCGGCTACTTCGTCGTGCCGATGAACGCGCTTCTCCAGCATCGCGGGCACAAGCTGATGGGCGCCGGACACTCGATCGCCGTGCAGAATTTCAACGAGAACCTCTGCATCTTCGGGATGCTCGGCCTTTCGGCGGGGATGAGCGCGGCCGGGCTGTCGATCTACACGATCATCGTCGTCTTCGGTCTGATCGTGGCCTCCGCGATGTACGCGCTGTACCGTCGACACGGACACGACCAGGACAACGAGCCGCCTCCGACCGACTGAGGTCGATCAGAGCAGGACCGGGGCGTCGGGCAGTTCGTTGCGGCCCGTGCCCGTGGGCGGAAAATGGGTGGCGATCAACGCCCCGACGGCCCGGATGCCGGTGACCGCGCCCTCTTCGAAGCGCCCATCGCGAAAGCACGCCTCCATGGCCCTGCAGACGGTTTCCCACGCTTCCGCACCGGCACGGGCGTGGATGCCGCGATCCGCGACGATCTCCACGTCACGATCAGCAAGCAGCAGATAGATGAGGACGCCGTTGTTGTGCTCGGTGTCCCAGACCCGCAGATCGGAGAACACCTGCAGCGCACGGTCCTGCCCCATGACGCCCGCCAGGAGATCGCCGGTGGGCAGATCGGCCTCCACCGCGAAGCGGATCTGTCCGGCGTGCGTGCGCTCCACCTCGCCGATGGCGGCCTCGATCCGGTCGAGTGTCGCCGCGGGAAACGCGCGGGAGACCGTCGAGCCACCGGTACGCCAATGCCTGAGGAGTCGGGAGAGATCCATCTCACCACCGCCCCGACGCACCGCCACCACCGAATCCGCCGCCACCGCCGCCGAATCCCCCGCCGCCTCCACCACCCGACCATCCGCCGGAACCGCCGGACCAGCCACCGCGGCCGCCCCGCATGCTGCGCATGGCGGAACTGCCACCGGCAAGCGTGAAGACGAAGGCGATGACCGCCACGATGGCGCCGACCGTGATCGCGCTGGCGATGAACCATCCTAGAACGCCGGCACCGGCACCCACCGCCAATGCGGCCGGCACCCGGCCGATCAGCGACCGCAGTATTCCGCCGACGACGACCACCAGGATGAAGCCCACCACGAAATAGCCTTCGAGGTTCTGCAGCATGCCGGGCTCGGCGCTGCCCCGGGGGCGCGGCCCGACGGCGGGCAGGGGCTCCCCATCGATGATTCCGACGATGGCGTCGAGGCCGGCGGTGACGCCACCCCCGAAGTCGTCCTCCTTGAACCGGGGCACGATGACGTCGCTCACGATGCGCTTGGCGATGGCATCGTTCAGCGCACCTTCGAGACCGTACCCCACTTCGATGCGCAGGGCTCGGTCCTGCTTCGCGACCACCAGCAGTGCCCCGTCGTCCACGCCCTTGCGACCGAGTTTCCAGGCCTCGGCCACCCGCAGCGCGTACTGCTCGACGGTCTCGGGCGCCGTGGTCGGCACCAGCAGCACGGCCACCTGGCTGCCCTTGCGACGTTCCAGATCTGCCGCCTTGGCATCGAGCGCCGCCACGACCTCCGGCGACAGCGTCGCGGTGAGATCGGTCACCCGCGCCACGGGCGGGATCGCGACCTCGGCATGCCCCACACCCGCGAGGGCGAGGAACAGGCCTGCGAGCCAGCCGGTCAGCGCGCGGCGCATGCCCGTCACTTCGCGGGGGCGGGCTGGGTGGAGAAGTCGACCACCGGGGGCTTCGCGATCGCAGCCTCGTTCTCGACGGAGAAGCTGGCCTTCTCCTTGTAGCCGAACGCCATCGCGGTCAGGTTGCCCGGGAACTGTCGGATCGACACGTTGTAGGCCTGCACCGACTGGATGTACCGGTTGCGGGCCACCGTGATGCGATTCTCGGTGCCCTCCAGCTGGGCCTGGAGATCGCGGAAGTTCGCGTCCGACTTGAGCTGCGGATAGTTCTCGGAGACCACCAGGAGCCGCGACAGGGCCGAGGTCATCTCACCCTGCGCCTGGATGAACTTCTGCATGCCCGCCGAATCGTTCACGAGTTCCGGCGTGGCCTGGACGCTGCCCACACGGGCGCGCGCCTCGGTCACGCCGAGGAGGATGTCCTTCTCCTGCTGCGCGAAGCCCTTCACGGCGGCCACCAGGTTCGGCACGAGGTCGGCCCGGCGCTGATACTGGTTGAGGACTTCGGCCCAGGACGCCTTCACCTGCTCGTCCTGCGCCTGCATGGTGTTGTAGCCACAGCCGGACAGCAGCAGCGAGAACGCCGCCATCGCGATCCAGCCCAGTCGCTTCCACATGAATGCTCACTCCTGTTGAGGCGCCTCCGCGGCGCCTGATGGGTATGGGGGCGCAACCCCGGAAATCAAGGCGCTCCGGCCGGCGCAGCACCGGTGCGCGATGCCGTGAGCGCCTGCATGGTGTCCATCGCGAAGCAGAGATCCTCCCAGGCCTTCGCCTTGTCGGGCAGGTTCCGCAGGAGGTACGCCGGGTGGTACGTCACGACGAGCGGCACCCCACGATAGTCGTGGACGCGTCCCCGCAGCGAACCCACCGGCACGTCGCGTCCCAGCAGGTTCGTGGCGGCGATCTTGCCGAGGGCCACGATCAGCGTCGGCCCGACGAGTTCCACCTGACGGCGGAGGAACGCGCTGCAGGCCTGCGCCTCGGCGGCTTCCGGATTGCGGTTGCCCGGCGGCCGGCACTTCACGATGTTGGCGATGTACACGCCGTTGCCACGGGCGATGCCGATCGACGCCAGCATGTTGTCCAGCAGACGGCCCGCCTGCCCCACGAACGGCTCGCCGCGCTGGTCCTCCTCGGCACCCGGCCCCTCGCCGACGAAAAGCCATCGCGCGGAACGGTCACCGACACCGAACACCGTCCGCGTGCGGGTCGGGGCGAGCGCACAGGCGGTGCACCTCTCGACTTCGGCTTCGAGCGCTGTCCAGTCCATGCGCAGGATCCGCGTCGCGCGATCGTCAGCAGGCCGCTCCGCGGGGTCGACGGACGACGCCTCGCGCGCCACCCAGCGCGGACCGAGTCCGAGGACGTCCATCACTTCGCTGCGCGTTCTCAAAGGTCCTTTCCCATCAGGATGGCATCCTCGCGGCCGGCGGCGGCCGGATAGTAGTTGCGACGCACGGCCACCTCCCGATAGCCGGCATCCGCATAGAGGGAACGCGCGGGCGCATTCGACACGCGCACCTCCAGGAACATGATCCGTGCCCGGAACTCCCGGGCGCGCGCCTCGAGAAACGCGAGGAGCAGTCGGCCGAATCCCTGTCGCTGCAGGGCCGGTGCCACGCTCAGATTGAGCAGGTGGGCCTCGTCGACGCCCATCATCAGGACGCCATACGCGCACAGCGCTTCCCCGCGCTCGACCACCCAGCAGGCGTGTCCGGCGGTGAGCGAGTCGCGGAAATTCCCCTGCGTCCAGGGGTGACTGTAGACCTCCGCCTCGATGGTCGCCACCGCGGCGAGGTCCGGCGCCCGCATCGGGCGATAGCGGAGTTCGGCGGCACCGGTCATCGCTCGTCGACCCGCAACGCGACCTTGTCGCGCACATAGACCGGCAACAGCGTCTCGGGTCCGGCCGTGAAGCCACCGGGATGACAGGCGGCCGCGAGCGCTGCCACGTGCCTGGCCTCGGTGATCGCTCCGGCGTCGATGCGTGTCAACCCGCGAGGCCATCGCCCGTCGAGCCCTTCGGCGTAGCGTGCGAAGGCGTTGCCGCCACCGATGACATCGCCGACCGGCAGGTCGGGCAACGCGGAAGGAGGCGCGACGACAGGTCCGACGGAGGTGACGAGCAGACCGTGCTCACGGCGGCAGGCGGCGAAGTAGATCTCGCCCATGCGTGCGTCCACGCAAGCCACCGCGATCGGCGCATCGAGCCCCCAGGCCAATGCCTCGAGGGTGCCCACGCCGGCGACGGGAAGACCGGCGCCGAAAGCGAGGCCCTGGGCGGCCGAGACGGCGATCCGCAGGCCGGTGAAGGATCCGGGGCCGACTGCCACGGCAACGCCATCCAGGGCACCGAGCGGGAGTCCGGCCTCGTCGAGGAGGGATCGGACCATGGGCAGGAGGAGCTGGGAATGGCGCTGGCCGGCGAGCTCCAGGCGCTGCCGCACGTCGCCGTCCAGGAGAAGCGCGGCCGAGCAGTGTTCGGAGGAAGTGTCGAGGGCAAGGATCTTCAAGGGCTTCTGGAGAAGGTGGGTCCGGGGAAGCCCGGAATGACACTGGAGGCTCGGAGAACGCCAGGGCGGGCGCGAGCAGGAGCCGCCCGAGGACACAAGTCCGCTTCGATTTTAGCGAAGGCAGTCGGTCGATCGTCGTTTGTATAATCGTCGATTCTCTCAGGGCCGAGATACCTGAAGGATCGGCAGCACCCACAAGTCAACAGTTCGAGGAGATTCCCCAGTGATCCGCTCCCTTGTCACCGCCACCGTCGGCACGCTGATGGCCGGCATGGTCGGCGCGCTCGCCGCCGGCAGCGCCATCGCCCAGGAGACCAAGCCCCTGCGCATCGGCGTCATCACGTTCCTCTCGGGCCCTGCTGCGGGACCCTTCGGCGTTCCGGCCAAGAACGCATCGGACCTCCTCGTGGAAGCCTTCAACAAGGGCGGCGTGGTACCGGGTTACGAACAGAAGGGGTTCGGCGGGCGCCCGGTCGAACTGGTGTACGTGGACGAGGCCGGTGGGCCGACCAAGGTGGTGACGGAGTACCGCAACCTCGTGAGCCGCCAGAACGTCGATATCGTGATCGGTGTGATCTCCAGTGGCGACTGCCTCGCCGTCGCGCCGGTGGCCGAGGAGATGAAGAAGCTCACCGTCCTGTTCGACTGCTCGACCAACCGGATCTTCGAAGAGAACAGCTACAAGTACGTGTTCCGTACGACGACGATGGCCACCCAGGAGAACGTCGCGGCGGCCCGTTACGTGGCCGAGCAGTATCCGAATCTGAAGCAGTACTCCGGCATCAACCCGAACTACGCCTGGGGCCAGGACGCCTGGTCGGACTTCACCGAGTCGCTCAAGCAGCTGAAGCCGCAGGCCCAGATCGTCACGAACGTCACGCCGAAGCTCGGTGCGGGGCAGTACAACACCGAGATCTCCGCGCTGGCCACCGGCAGCGCCGAGATGATGCAGAACTCCCTCTGGGGCGGCGACCTCGAGGCGTACATCCTGCAGGCCGCACCGCGTGGGCTGCTGAAGAAGTCGCCCAACATCATCATCTGCGGCGACACGATCCTCGAACGTCTTGGGAACCAGTTGCCCGACGGCACGATGATCGGTGCGCGCGGCCCCAACGGTCCCTTCGCGCCGGCCACGAAGCTGAACCAGTGGTTCGCGAAATCCTATCGTGAGCAGTTCAAGATGACCGCGGTGTACTCGTCGTACCACATGGCCACGGCCTTCTTCGGCGCGAAGGCAGCGTACGAAAAGGCGATGAAGGCGAAGAAGGCCGCGCCGACCGAGGACGAAACGATCGCGGCGTTCGAGTATCTGAAGTTCGAGTCGGTCGCCGGCATCGTCGACATGTCGCTCGGCAAGGGCCATCAGGCGGTCCAGCACGTGCCCTACGGAACGATCCGCATGGTAGACGGCAAGCCCACCCTCACGAACGTCAAGTACTACACACCCGATCAGATCAGCCCGCCCGATGGCGTGAAGAGCATCGACTGGATCCGGGGCGGTTTCAAGCGCTGAGACAGGAAGAGTGGCCGATCCGGATCGGCCACGTCGTCGTTCTCCGTGCGCTCACCCCGGCCGGCCGTTCGGCCGGGGTGATGCATTCTGGTTGTGCGGTCGGGCCTGCGCATTGCATGCTGCCACCCATCCCGATCCCTGGAACCGGAGCCGTCGATGCCGAATGCCGAGCTGTTCTCGTGGTCCGGCCTGGGACTCCTGTTCGTCCTGGGGCTGCGTCACGGCTTCGACCCGGACCACATCGCCGTGATTGACGGACTCACGCTGCGCGCCGAACAGCGACGTCCGGGTCTCGCCCCATGGATCGGCACACTCTTCTCGCTGGGACACGGCGGCCTCGTCACGGTGATCGCTGTCGCGGTGAGTCTGCTGAGTGACCGACACCTGGCCCCCGAAGCCCTGGAAACCTTCGGTACCTGGGTACCCATCGCCCTGCTGCTGCTCGTGGGCACGTTCAACCTCCGCGCCCTGCTGGCCCCGGGTGAATTCCAGCCGATCGGCGCTCGCAGCCCACTGCTCCCGGAGCGGTTGAAGCACTCGAGCCATCCGCTCGCGATCGTGTTGGTCGGGGTCTTGTTCGGACTGGTGTTCGACACGGCGACGCAGGCCGCGGCCTGGGGCTATGTCGCGACGTCCAGCCACGGCCCCGTGCTTGCGCTCGCGATGGGACTCAGCTTCACCTCGGGCATGGCGGTGACCGACACGATCGACAGCCGGCTGCTTTCGCGGGTCCTGCGACGCGCGAAGCGCGACGAAGCCGCCAGGTTCCGGCGCATCCTTGGATGGACGATCGTCGCGATGTCCTACGGGGTGGCTGCCTATGGCATCGCCCGCTGGTACAGCCCGGCCATCGAACTCCCCGAGGGCGTGTGGCTCGCCGCCGGCATCACGCTGGTCGCGGCCGTGGGTGCCGCCTATGTCTGGCTCTCGCGCGGATCGCACCCCGGCACCTGAGCTCGCCGCACGCTCGATGACCCCTTCCGCAAGCCCCCGAATGCTGCGATCGTCGCATTTCGTGCACGCAAATGGGCGCAATGTGGTTGCATCTTTCCTGCCGTGATCTGGTCCGTTGGACACCCTCTGCCACCCCGTGACAGAATCACCGGTACTGAACGAGGAATCGCCATGGCAGTCAACTTTCGCGTCACCGCAGAAGACATGATCCGGACGACCGGCGAACGGGTGACGAACGCGCGGATCGAGATCCTCGCGACGCTGCTGAAGGCCGAGGCCGCCCTGACGCACGGCGAGATCGAGGCCCGGCTCTCCCAGGCCTCGGGGATCGATCGGGTGACGGTGTATCGCGTCCTCGACTGGCTCACGGAACAGAATCTCGCCCACAAGATCTCGGGCGACGACCGCGTGTGGCGCTTCAACGTGGCCGGTGCGGCCAGTGCCCACAACCACGCCCACTTCAAATGCAACTGCTGCAACCGCGTGATCTGCCTCGACGATCTCGGTCGCGGCTTCACGCCGGAACTCCCGGCCGGCTACACGCCGCAGGAGATCGATCTCACGATCAAGGGGCTCTGCGCCGACTGCTCGCCGACGAACAAGACCCACGATCCCCGCAAGCACAAGGTCGTCACCGGTCGCCCGCGCCGCGCCGTCGTCCGAAGCTGAGGCATCCGGCGCCGGGCACGCACGCGGCCGGCGCCGTTGCTGCGCTGCGGTATTCTTCCGTGCCATACTGCAACAGCGTTGCCGCGATCGGGTGTACCCATCCGTTGCCGCGTGCCCGATGCCTTCACGATGCCGGAGCGCCGCACCGCCTCGTTGACCCCGCGGTCCCGGGCGCCAGACACCAGCGCTGACGCCTGTCCGAAGATGACGGATCCCATGAACCACGACTCCCCGATGCAGTACCAGGCCATCCGCCAACCGCAACCGCTCCAGCGCTGGCGTCAGCCGAAGGTCCCGGTCACGGCCGGCCAGGCACGGTCGGAGAAGCGCGCCCGTATCGTTCTCTACCTCACGCTCGTGACGATGGCGGTGGAACTCGCCGCCGGCTACGTCACGGGATCGCTCGCCCTCGTCGCCGACGGGTGGCACATGGGGTCGCATGCGGCGGCGCTCGGGATCGCGGCCTTTGCCTACGCGTACGCGCGGAAGCACGCGACCAGCGAGCGCTTCTCGTTCGGCACCGGCAAGGTCGGTGCCCTGGCCGGCTACTCGAGCGCGCTGCTGCTTGCGGTGGTGGCGGTGCTGGTGGCCTTCGAATCGGTCGAACGCCTGCTGTCTCCGGAACCCGTCAATTTCCGCGACGCGCTCATCGTGGCGGTGATCGGGTTCGCGGTGAACATCACCAGCGCCGTCCTCCTCGGCGGACACCATCACGGACACGACCACGGGCACGGGCATGATCACGGGCACGCACACAACGAGGCCTGCAAGGGGCACGAGCACGTCCACCACGAGGCCCACGACCACAACCTGCGGGCGGCCTACTTCCATGTGGTTGCCGATGCTCTCACGTCGGTGCTCGCGATCGGTGCGTTGGTGGCGGGACTCTGGCTCGATCTCCGCTGGCTCGACCCGCTCGTCGCCATCGGTGCATCGCTGCTGATCGCCTGGTGGGCCTGGGGTCTCATGAAGGCCAGCAGCCACATCCTGCTCGACGCCGACGACAGCACCGACCTGAAGAGCGAGATCATGCGACGCGTCGAGGCCGATGCCGACAACCGCGTCGCCGACCTCCGTCTCTGGCGGCTCGGCGGCGATGCCCGCGCCGCCATCGTCTCGATCGTGACCCACCACCCGCGATCGGCGGACCACTACAAGGCTCTCATCGACGACCTCCCGGGCTTGCACCACGTCACCGTGGAAGTCCATCTCTGCAACGACCCGCCCTGCGGCGTGCACGACCTCTCGCCCTCACTGGCGACGCGAGATTAGAATCCCCGGCTTGTCCCGACCCCGGGACCCATACCGACAAGTGGGGGAGGAAGCATGAAACCGGATTTCTCGGCGACGGGTCTGCGCGTTCTGGTCACGGCAGGCGCGGCAGGCATCGGCCGCGCCATCGCCGGCACCTTCGCGGAGGCGGGCGCCCGCGTTCACATCTGCGACGTCGATACCGCCGCGCTTGCGGAGTTCGCGACGTTGTACCCGGCGATCACCGCGTCGGTCACCGACGTGTCCGATCCGGCACAGGTCGAGTGCCTGTTCGAGGACGTCCGGAAACACCTCGGCGGACTCGATGTTCTCGTGAACAACGCCGGCATCGCCGGACCCACCGGCAAGGTGGAGGACATCTCCATCGAGGACTGGAACCGCTGCATTGCGGTCGACCTGAACGGCCTCTTCTACTGCACGCGCCTCGCCATGCCCATGATCAAGGCCGCCGGCGGGGGCAGCATCATCAATCTGTCGTCCACCGCCGGCCGGCTCGGCTTCCCCCTGCGATCGCCCTACGCGGCCGCCAAGTGGGGCGTGGTCGGCTACACCGCGAGCCTCGCCATCGAGGCCGGACCGGACAACGTGCGCGTGAACTGCATCCAGCCGGGCATCGTCGCCGGTGACCGCATCGACCGTGTCGCCGCCGCGAAGGCCAACGCGCTCGGCATCAGCATCGAAGAGCAGAAGCACCGCATGGTGCAGAACGTCTCCATGCGCACCTTCGTCACCGCGCAGGACATCGCCAACGCCGCCCTCTTCCTCGCCTCCGACGCGGGCCGCCACATCAGCGGCCAGGCCATCCCGGTGTGCGGGAACGTCGAGACGCTGGCCTGAGGTCAGGCCCAGCGGGGGTGGGCCTGACCGGCTCCGGCGCCCCCGCCAACGATCATCGAGGAACAAGCATGGAAAAGATCGCAGTCATCGGCGCGGGTCTGATCGGACGCGCGTGGGCCATGGTGTTCGCGCGTGCCGGGCATCCCGTGGCGCTGTATGACGCAGCGCCCGGCGCGGTGGATCAGGCCATCGGACTCATCCGCGACGGTCTCGCCGAGACGCGCCACTTCGGACTCATCGAGGAGTCGCCCGACGCCGTCATGCCGCGCATCCGCGCCGCGACCTCGCTCGAGGACGCCATCGCCGACGCCGACTACGTGCAGGAGAACACCTCGGAGCGCGAGGACGTGAAGCGCGACGTGTTCTCGAAGATGGATGCTGCGGCGAAGGCCGACTGCATCCTCGCGAGCTCGACGTCGACCATCCAGACATCGCGGTTCGCGGGTCACGTGCCCGGGCGGCATCGGTGCCTCGTGGCCCACCCGGTGAACCCGCCCCACGTGGTGCCGATCGTCGAACTCTCGCCTGCCCCGTTCACTTCGCCCGACGTCGTGGAGCGCGCCCGCGTCCTCCACGAGAGTGTCGGTCAGGTGCCGATCCTGGTCCGCAAGGAGGTCGAGGGCTTCATCCTCAACCGGCTCCAGGCGGCCCTGCTCATCGAATCGTGGCGTCTGGTCGACGAGGGCTACGTGTCGGTGGAAGACCTCGACAAGACCATCCGCGACGGCCTCGGACTCCGCTGGGCCTTCATGGGGCCCTTCGAGACCATCGACCTGAACGCCCCGGGCGGCGTCGCCGACTATGCCGCGCGCTACGGCCCGAAGCTCACGGGAATGATGCAGGGCCTCACAGCGCGCCCGTGGGAAGGCGATCTCGTCGCGAAGGTGGAAGCCGAGCGCCGCGAACGCATGCCGCACGCGGACCACGCCGTCCGCGAGGCCTGGCGCGACCGGCGGCTGATGGCGCTCGTGGCCCACAAGCGCACCATGGACGGGCAGGACTGACCCCGACGATCACCAAGGTGGGGCCGAACGAGGCCCCGCCGACCAGAGGAGCAATCAGCATGGCAGACCAACGCAAGGTCATCATCACCTGCGCCGTGACGGGCGCGATCCACACCCCGACGATGTCGCCCTACCTCCCGATCACGCCCGACGAGATCGCCGAGGCCGCCATCGGTGCCGCCGAGGCCGGCGCGGCCATCGTCCACCTGCACGCGCGGATGCCCGAGGACGGCCGTCCGAGCCAGGATCCCGACCTCTTCCGCCAGTTCCTCCCGAAGATCAAGGCCGCCTCCAACGTCGTCATCAACCTGACCACCGGCGGTGCACCGACGATGCTCGTCGAGGAGCGCCTGCAGCCCGCGCTGCAACTGAAGCCGGAGGTGGCCTCGCTCAACATGGGCTCCATGAACTTCGGGCTCTACGAGATGATCCCGCGGTTCAAGGAGTGGAAGCACGACTGGGAACTGCCCTACCTCGACGGCTCCCACGACCGGATCTTCAAGAACACCTTCAAGGACATCGCGCACATCCTCGAGTCGTGCAGCGACAACGGCACGCGCTTCGAGATCGAGTGCTACGACATCGGCCACCTGTACACGGCCGCGCACTTCCTGGAACGCGGACTCGTGAAGCCGCCGCTCTTCATCCAGTCCGTCTTCGGTCTGCGTGGCGGCATCGGCCCGCATCCGGAAGACGTCATGCACATGCGCCGCACCGCCGATCGCCTCTTCGGCAACCAGTACCAGTGGTCCGTGCTCGGTGCCGGGCGCAACCAGATGTACATCGCCTCGATGTCCGCGGTGCTGGGCGGGAACGTGCGGGTGGGTCTCGAGGACAGCCTGTGGCTCGGGAAGGGCCGGCTCGCACAGACGAATGCCGAGCAGGTCGCGAAGATCCGGCGCATCCTCGAGGAACTGGGCCTCGAAGTTGCAACGCCCGATGACGCACGCCGCATCCTTCAACTGAAGGGCGGTTCGAACGTCGCCTTCTGACCACACTGGTGAGACTCCGGCGCGGATCGCTTGACCGATCCGCGCCGGCATTGGCGACACCGTGCCGATCGGTCAGAATCGACCCGTGGTTTCGGATGGAGAGTTGCCGATGGACCAGAAGGAAGGCCACTTTCAGATTGCCCAGAGCGCCGCGCACGGCGGCAGGGCAGAGATCAGCGGACTGGAGCGTCGCCTCCTCGAGGGGTTGCTCTCGGTCTGCGGCGATCCGCCCATCGCGTTCTCGCTCTGGACCGGGGAGCAGATACGCGGCCAGAACCAGGACCCGCCCGTCGCCCGCATCGTGATCCGCGAGCGCAGCGCGCTCTTCCGCATGCTGGTGAATCCCGAGCTCTTCACCGGGGACGACTACAGCGCCGGCCGCGTCGACGTGGAAGGCGAGTTCGTCGCCTGTCTCGCCTATATCTTCCGCGGGCTGGACAGCCTCCCCGAGACCTCGCTCAAGGCGAAGTTCCTGCGCTGGATCAACCGCCCGCGCGCCAACACCCTCGCCGGCTCCCGCGAGAACATCCACCGACACTACGATCTCGGCAACGAGTTCTACCGCCTCTGGCTCGATCGCGAGCGGATGCAGTACACCTGCGCCTACTACGCGCAGCCGGACATGACCATCGAACAGGCGCAGATCGCCAAGCTCGATCACGTGGCGCGCAAGCTCGGGGTGCAGCCGGGCGACGTCGTCTACGAGGCCGGCTGCGGCTGGGGCGGCCTCGCCCGGCACTTCGCGAAGCACTACGGCGCCACCGTCCGTGCGTTCAACATCTCCGAGGAGCAGGTACGCTTCGCGCGCGAGGCGGCGAAGCGCGAGGGCCTCGACGATCGCATCGAGTACGTTCTCGACGACTACCGGAACATGACCGGCCGCTGCGACCGCTTCGTGTCGGTCGGCATGCTGGAGCACGTGGGCGTGGAGAACTATCCCGTGCTGGGCGAGGTGATCCGCGGCGTGCTCGCGCCGGGCGGGCGCGGCCTCATCCACTCGATCGGACGCAACCGCCCGGCGCCGATGAATGCATGGATCGAGAAGCGCATCTTCCCCGGCGCCTATCCGGCGACCCTTGCCGAGATGATGCGGATCTTCGAGGGCAGTCGGCTCTCGGTGCTCGACGTCGAGAACCTCCGGCTCCACTACGCGCAGACGCTGAAGCACTGGCGCGAGCGTTTCGAGCAGAACACCGGTCGCATCGCGTCGATGTACGACGAACGATTCGTGCGGATGTGGCGCCTCTACCTCGGCGGCTCGGAGGCATCGTTCCTGACCGGGGCGCTGCAACTCTTCCAGGTGGTCTTCGCCCACGCGACGGACAACGCGGTGCCGATGACCCGCCACCATCTCTACCGGAGCTGAGGGCATGGATCGCTGCGAAGTCCTCATCGTCGGCGGCGGCCCCGCCGGCTCCACTTGCGCCTGGAAACTCGCACGCGCCGGCGCCGATGTCGTTGTACTCGACCGCAAGGCGTTTCCCCGCGACAAGATCTGCGCGGGCTGGGTGACGCCCGCCGTGCTGGATGAACTCCGGATCGACGAGGCCGAGTACCGTCGGGATGGCCGCACGATGCAACCGATCACCGCGTTCCGGACGGGCATCATCGGAGATCGCGTCGTCGAGACGCGGTACGACCAGGCGGTCAGCTACGGCATCCGGCGCAGCGAGTTCGACCACTTCCTCCTGGCGCGTTCCGGTGCACGCATCGCCGACCCCGCACCGCTCAAGCACCTCGAACGCGACGGCACCGGCTGGGTGGCGAACGGCACCCTGGCGGGCCGCGTGCTGGTCGGCGCCGGCGGCCACTTCTGCCCGGTCGCGCGGCATCTCGGAGCCCAGCTCGGGCAATCCGAGACCGTCGTCGCGGCGCAGGAGATCGAGTTCCCGATGACGGACGCCCAGGCCGCCGACTGCGAGGCCACGGGCGAGATGCCCGAGCTGTACTTCTGCGACGACCTGAAGGGCTACGGCTGGGTGTTCCGCAAGGGGCGCTTCCTCAACGTGGGCCTCGGGCGCGAGGACAATCATCGTCTCGCCGAACACGTGCAGTCGTTCGCCCGCTGGCTGAAGTCGAGGCGGCGCGTGCCCCAGGACATGCCCGAGAAGTTCGGCGGTCACGCCTATCTGCTCTACAACCACGCACCGCGTCCGCTCGTGGGTGACCACGCCCTGCTCGTCGGGGACGCTGCAGGGCTCGCGTATCCGCAGAGCGGCGAAGGCATCCGGCCAGCGGTCGAGTCGGCGCTGCTCGCTGCAGACACCCTGATCGCCGCGGCAGGCGACTTCTCCGCAGATCGGCTCACCCCCTACGAGACCGCGATGGTGGATCGCTTCGGCCCCCGAGAGACGGCGTCCTTCACCGATCGACTGCCCGAAGGACTCAAGCGATTCCTCGCCACCCGCATGCTCGGCAATCGGTGGTTCACCCGGCACATGGTGATCGACGAGTGGTTCCTGCACGCGAAGCAGCCGGCCCTGGTCTCCTGACACTTCGTCCGAAGCTTTCACGAGTCTCCGCCCGATCCGCGTGACGAACGCCCGTCGACGGCGCAGAACTCTTCCCCATCTCCCCCAGCGCCGTTCCTGACGCTGTCCCGGCCCGTTGGCGCGGCCGCCGCTGCTGCGTAGGCTCCCCGACATACCAATGTCCTCGCACCCCGGCGTTGTCGGCGGATGGCGCGGCGCTCACGTCAGGGAGAGTCAAGACATGGCCCCACCCATCCGCGGCCTGGGCATCCGCCTCCTGATCATCGCCGCCGGCCTCGTCGGGACGATCGCCCCGACGTCGCATGCGGAGGATCCGCCCGACGGCACGGGGGACGCAGCCAACGGCGCCGGCCTGTACAAGCGCTACTGCCGCGGCTGCCACGGTGTCGACGGCCAGGGCGACGGCCTCGTCTTCATGCCCCACGTGAACAACCTCACGAAGAAGGGCTACATCGACCAGCTCCCCGACCGGTACCTGCGCCACGTGATCCTGAATGGCGGCGAGTCGGTCGGGAAGAGCGCCTACATGCCGTCGTTCGCCGGCACGCTCTCCGATCAGCAGATCGCCGACGTCATCGCCCACGTCCGGTCGCTCCCCACCTACTGACCCAGGCATCGATCGGCGATCGCGGCCGGCCGTGCCACGCGCCGTTGCCGGACCGTCGGCCGATCTCGCATCCCCGAGTCGTCGCAGTGCAGTGTCCCGCGGTCCTCGAACCGCAACTCAAGGAGGAGCAAGCAATGAGAGTCCGAAACGCGATCGCAATCGCCATCGTCGCCCTCGCCTCATCGGCCGCGATGGCACAGCAGCAGGGAACAGGAAGGGCCGGGAGCTGGGAGCCCCGCATCCCGGTGAAGCCCGATCCAACGAAGATCGTCGTGCCCAAGGGTTACAAGGCAGAGGTGTTCGTCGCCGGACTCGACACGCCGTCGTCCGCGACGGTGGACGGCAACGGCAACGTGTGGGTGGCGATCTCGGGCCCGCTGTTCATGAATGGCACCGAGCCCGCGCACATCAAGGTGTTCGATCCGAACGGCAAGCTGCTGAAGGAGATCGGTCGCGGCACCTTCAAGACCGTGATGAACGAGATCGCCTACTGCGCCGAGAACCGCAAGATCTACATCCCGGAGTACGGCGAGAAGATCTGGGAGATCGACGGCGTGAACGGCGAGCTGAAGCTGATCGTGAAGGACCTCATGATCGGTGACCACCGCAACGGCGGCATGACCTGCAAGGACGGCTACCTGTACTTCGCACTGGGCCTGCCCAGCAACACCGGCTTCGCCGACCCGGACAACCACGGCTGGACCGACATCCCGAAGGATCCCTACTGGCTCGCGCATCCGGACGGACTGCCGCCCACGCCCCACGACGCCCCCTGCCGCGACATCGTGCACACGGGGCTCAACATCAAGTCGTCGGACGGTCGCATGACCGGCGGCTACATGCCCGTGGGTGTGCCTGCGAAGCCTGGGCAGATCGTGAAGGCGCAGGTGCCCTGTCACGGATCGATCATGCGCGTGAAGATCGATGCGAAGGGTACGGACGGCATCTACGCCCACAGCAGCATGGAGGTGTACGCGATGGGCTTCCGCAACCAGTCGGGCGTCGAGTTCGGGCCGAAGGGCACGCGCTTCGAGAACACGCTCGCAGTATCGGACAACGGCGCCAACGATCTCGGACATCGCCGGCTCGCCAACAGCCCGGAACGCCTTTGGCTCGTCACCGAGAAGGGGCAGGACGCGGGCTTTCCGGACAAGGACGGCTTCGGGTTCGTGACCAACAAGCGGTCGAGCCTCGTCCACTGGACCGGCTCGAAGATCGAGCGCCCGTATCCGCAGCTCTACATCGGCGACGAACCGTTCATCCCCAAACAGGCGCCCTATCACTTCCCGGTGCATGTCGACGGTGTGCGCGGCGTCCCGCTCATCGCCGCGAATCCGAATCCGAACGGCTACATCAACCCGGTGATGGAGTGGGACACCAACAACCCGATGGACGGCATCGCGTGGGCACCCGAAGCCTTCGGCGCAGGCAAGGAGACGATCTTCGCCGCCATCTACGGGATCATCGACAACGGTCCGGAGAGCCTCGTCCCCACCTGGCCCGCGATCGTCAAGGTCGAGTTCCTGGAGCCGGCCGGCGTGAAGTGGTCGTACTTCGCCCGGAACATCGACATGGGTCCGAACGCGTACCAGAAGCCGGCGAACCGTGGCGGGATGGAGCGCACCAACGACGTCGTGTTCAGCCGCGACGGCAAGTCGATGTACGTGGTCGACTACGGTGAGCTGTACACCGACTTCACGATGCCCTCGCCCTTCTACGTGACGCCGAAGTCCGGCGTGATCTGGAAGATCACCTACACGGGGCAGTGAGCGGCCGGAGACGAAGCATCGGACGGCGGCTCAGCCGCCGTCCGTCACCCGCATGAGCAGCGGACGGTGCCCGCCCCCGCCCGCCGCCTGCCATCCCGCCACGTAGCAGCGCCCTGCGTCGTCGGTGGTCATGGAGCCGTAGAGCAGCACCCCCTTCCGGGTCCCGAGATCGATCGGGGCCGCATCGGATCGCCACGACGGCAGCGCCCTTCGCACCCATTCGAACCGACCGCCCCGCTGGGTGATGCCGACGAGCGCGCGGCCCTTGTCCCGCACGAAGAGCGACGGGGCATAGGCGGCGCCCTCCGGATGAAACGGACCGCGATCCACCACGGCCGTCGGCGACGCGGCCTTCGGCACCAGCTCGTGCAGCCAGCCCTCGTGGGTCGTGAAGAAGATGCGTCCGTCGGGCATCGATGCCACGCCGACGATGCCGTGGTTCGCAGTCGGTCCGGCCGCCGTCGGATAGCGCGGCATCGGCGTCGCGGCGCGCACGTCGAACCGCGCATCGAACTCGACGAGATGGGCTTCGCCTGCGCCGGTGGCCGAGCGCCCTAGGCGCGGGACGAACGCATGGCCGCGCGGGTCGGCGAGCACGTTGCGGCACGCGTGGCCTCCCTCGGTGCCGACGATCGCCCGCCGGACCTCGCCGGAGCGCGTGTCGAAGCGGTAGAGCACGTGACCGAAGTACCCGAGCGCGAACACGAAAGGACCACCCGCCGCTGCCGCCACGAGCCCTTCCGGCGCGGCAAGCAGGTGCTCCCAGGCGAACGTCGCCGGATCGATGCGCCAGAGATGACTCCCCCATCGGGGAAGCATCGTGCCGTCCTCGCGTTCGCCGTCCTCGTCCATGGACGTGAAGTAGAGCCTGCCGTCGGCGGCCTGCAGGATGCGCGAGTGGATCTTGACCTGCCCTTCGCCATCCCGACGCACGCCGGCGCGACCGAGCCGATCGTTCACGGCCCCGGCATCGGTCCAGCGCCCGGTCGCAGGGTCGAGACGGAGCAGATGTGCACTGCCACCGGGACGCTTGGCGGAGACGCCGAACCACAACCGGCCATGGATGTCCCGCCCGGTCGCACCCCAGATGGCGTTGGCGTCCGGCACACCGGGCACCGCAATCTCCGTGAACGCCGGCGCGCGCCGGGGGGCTCCTGCGGCGGGTCCCGACGCGAGACTCGCCGGCAGACCGATCAGGCCGCGAAGGATCGCGCGACGGCGGTGTTCCGCCGAACCGATGCTCATGCGAGTTCGCGCACCGCCTGACGAGCCGCAGCGAAGCCGTCCGCCGTGAAACAGACCAGCCGCACCTCCGCGAGCAACGGGCTCCGGGCGAGACCCGCTGCCACTTCGCGCGCGGCGATGGCGCAGGCGCGTTCGAGCGGAAAGTGGTACACGCCGGTGCTGATCTGCGGAAAGGCGATCGTGCGGACGTCGTGGGCGACCGCCTGACGCAGGCTCTCGCGATAGCAGCTCGCCAGCAGATCGTCCTCGCCGCGTTGGCCTCCGTGCCAGACCGGCCCGACGGTGTGGATCACCCAGCGGGCGGGAAGATGGAAGCCGGGGGTGATGCGTGCCTGTCCGGTGGGACAGCCGCCTAGGGTGCGGCAGTAGGCGAGCAGTTCGGGCCCTGCGACGCGGTGTATGGCGCCATCGACACCACCGCCACCCAGAAGGCTGCTGTTCGCGGCGTTGACGATCGCGTCGACGGCCTCGCGGGTGATGTCACCCTGGACGACCCGGATCCGGTCGATGGCATCGGTCAGGGCGTCAGCCATGTGGCGGCATCGCGGGTGAAGCGTGCACGCCGGTGTCCGCCCGGGTGCAACCAGAGCCAGTCGACCGTGCCGACGACGAGTTCGATCACCGCGAATCGGTCGCGTCCGGTCTCGCCTTCGCCCGCGTCGACGGGGATCCCGTCCCCGGGAAGCGGCATGGCCGTCCCGGGCGGCAGTTGCGTCCGGTAGTTGCGGCGCGACACCTGGGAGAGCGCCGCCCACGCCGCCGCGGCGTTGGCATCGCCCGAGCGGATGCACGTGCGCCCGGAGAGGCGCCACTGCATGCGCTCGACCGGATCGTGGAAGGCCAGGCTCGCCCGGGCGTCGCCCCGCAGGTGGGCGACCTTGGGGGCGCGGATGTCGGTGTACCAGAACACCCGCCAGCCTTCGGCATCGACGGCGCGGAGCACCACCGTGCGCGCCTGGGGCGCCCCGTTCATGTCGACGGTCGCGAGCACCGGTGTGCGCATCGGGGATGCCTGGTCCCCCACGGCGCGGGAGAGGCCCGTCCACACGTGGTCTCGCACGCGGGTCAGGTCGAGGGCATCGGCATCGAGAAGCTGGGTCATGAACGTCGCTGTCACTGGAGTCAGGTTCCATGATGGCGGCTACCGCGGCCCGTGTCACGGACGGCGCGCCCCTGCGCCTCTGACGCATAATTGCGCCGCCCCGTTCCGAGACCCCCATGGCCGAATCCCAGAGCCCCCGCATCCTCGTCGTCGATGACGACCGCCGCCTGCGAGACCTGCTCCACCAGTATCTGGAGGCGCAGGGATTCCAGGTCGAATCGGTTGCCGAGGGCACCGCCATGGTGCTTGCCCTCGGCGGGCGGGGCGCGGACCTCGTGGTGCTCGATCTGATGCTGCCCGGCGAAGGCGGATTGAGCCTGTGCCGTCGACTGCGTGCCGGAGGTGATCGCACACCGGTCATCATGCTCACCGCGAAGGGGGACGACGTCGACCGCATCGCCGGTCTCGACGCCGGCGCCGACGACTACCTTCCCAAGCCCTTCAATCCGCAGGAGCTGGTGGCCCGGATCCGAGCGGTGCTCCGGCGGGGCGGCGCGACGCTTCCGACGGCGACGCCGGCACCGCCCGGCGCGCCGGCCGAGAGCGATCAGCCCGTGGCCTTCGGACCCTTCCTGCTCAATCTCGCATCGCGCCGCCTCACGCGCGGTGAGGAGATCGTGAATCTCACCACCGGTGAGTTCGCGCTGCTGAAGGCCCTGGCGACGAACGCGGGCACTCCCCTCACGCGCGAACGCCTGATGGAACTCGCCCGGGGTCGCGAACTCGGCATGTCCGACCGCACGATCGACGTGCAGGTGTCCCGGCTGCGCAAGCTGATCGAGGACGATCCCGCCCATCCGCGCCATCTGCAGACCGTGTGGGGCTTCGGTTACGTGTTCGTGCTGGACTGATGACGCTGCTGCCGCGCTCCCTGCTGGCGCGCTCGATCCTGCTGATCGCGCTCATCCTGATCGCGAGCCAGGTCGCCTGGATCCAGTTCTACCGCATGAGCAGCGCACGCTCGCAATCGGAGCAGGTCGCGTCGCATATCGTGGGTGTGCTCAACACCGTGAGTGCCGCGCTCGACGCGATGCCGGCCACCGCCCGCACACGCTTCAGCGAGACGCTGCCGGCCCAGCAGAACGTCCGCCTGTTCCCCGCGACGAGTCTGGACGTCGACGAACTGGCCGTGCCGCAGTCCCCGATGCTCGCCGCGGTCGCCACGCAACTGAAGCGCAGCTCCGGCGACCACACGCAGGCGCTCGCGATGATCGAGGATTCCGATCGTTCGCTCTGGGTGAAGATCCGCGTGAAGAACCAGGCGTACTGGGTGGTGTTCGCGCCCACGGCCCTCGCCCTCCCGCCCGCGGCCGCCTGGGTGAGCTGGAGCCTCACGAGCCTCGCCCTCGCCCTCTTCGGCGGCCTCGCGCTGATGGTGCGCGTGAACCAGCCCCTCCAGGCGCTGGCCGATGCGGCCGCGGACATCGCCGGCGGAAAGACCCCGCCGACGCTGCCCGAGAAGGGCCCGAGCGAGATCCGGACCCTCTCGCGCGGCTTCAACCGGATGACCACCGCGCTCGCGCAGCAGGAATCGAATCGCGCCGTGCTGCTGGCGGGCGTCTCGCACGACTTGCGCACGCCGCTCTCGCGCCTCCGCCTGGCGCTGGAGATGACCCGTGGACGCATTCCCGATCCGTCGCGCGAAGGCATGGAGCAGGACATCGAGGACATGGACCGCATCATCGACCAGTTTCTCGAGTTCGCACGGGACGGCGGCAGCGAGGCGGTCGATCCCGACGCGGACCTCGACTCGCTGGTGCGCGCCCTGGCCGAGCGCTACGAGCGGCGCGGCGACGACGTGGTGGTCCGCACGGGCGCCCTGCCGCCGGTCCCGCTCCGTCCGACCGCCGTGCAGCGGATGATCACCAACCTCGTCGAGAACGCGCTGCGCTACGGCGCGGGCCAGGTGGAGATCGAGACCCGGCAGGAAGGCGCGGTGGCCGTGGTGTCGGTGCTGGACCGGGGACCCGGGATCCCGGAGGCCGAGATGGACCGCGTGATGCAGCCGTTCACGCGGCTCGAGGACGCCCGCAGCGACGCCCTGGGCGCCGGGCTCGGGCTCGCGATCGTGGAGCGGGTCGCCCGGATGCACGGCGGCCGCGTGCAGCTGCTGCCGCGCCAAGGTGGCGGACTGGAGGTCCGGGTCGAGCTGCCGCTGCGCAGCGACGGCGTCACGGGCGCTCCGGCGTAGTCCGTGTCCCGTCGCCGGGTCATTCCTCCCGGAAGACCAGCGACACCGAGTTCATGCAGTACCGCAGGCCTGTCGGCGCCGGGCCGTCCTCGAACACGTGGCCGAGATGGGCGTCGCAGCGGGCGCAGACCACCTCTTCCCGGATCATCCCGTGGCTCGTGTCGCGGCGGATCTCGACGTTGCGTTCATCCACTGCGTCGAAGAAGCTCGGCCAGCCGGTGCCGGACTCGAACTTGGTGTCGGACCGGAAGAGCGGCAGATCGCAGCACACGCAGTGATAGGTGCCATGCAGCTTGTTGTCGAGGAAGGCGCCGCAGAACGGACGCTCGGTGCCCTGGCGACGCGTCACATGGAACTGCTCCGGCGTGAGCATGGCGCGCCATTGCTCGTCGGTCTTCACGATCTTTTCCATCGACTCTCTCTCCTGGCCGCGCACGGGGCGGCTCCGTTTGTGGACTGGCTCGACCCGACGCTCGTCGGGCCTGTCTACGACGGATCCGCGTCCGTGGGGTTCAGCGGTCCCAGTGGAAAGCGGCCGATCGTCTCGTAGCGGGAACCTTCGGCACGGGGACCCGAGCGCACCAGCACGTACTCCGTGACCTGCCAGTCGATCGGCGCCCGGAACTCGGCGAGTTCCCCGCGCGGCGCCTTCCGCAGCAGCGTGACGTGCGGACGGAAGGGGCGCGTATCGAGGGCGATGCCCTGCGACGCCACCCAGTCCGAGAGACGGGCGTGCAACGCCGAGAGGGCCGCCGGCACTGCCGACGGTCCGGCCCACACGATGCCGTTGCGGACCCAGTGGCCGACCTGATCGATCGCCATCGTGAAGGCGGGTGCGGCAAGGCCGGGGGGCGGCGAGAGAAGCGCCTCGATGCGCCCGACCGGCACGTCGCCGAGAAAGGCGACCGTGAGGTGGATCGAATCCTTGCGGGTCACACGGCCACCGGTACCGACCGCCTGCCGACAGGCGAGGGCGTGGAGCGCCATGGCCGTCCGCGGCGCCGGCCAGAGGGCGAAGAACAGGCGCTCGCGATCGGCAGCTCCGTGCGACGCCGCGCGTCCGACCTGTTCCAGCGCTGTCCCGCTCTCCGCCGACATCGGCACCATCAACCGGATGTCAGGAGCGCGATGGCCTCCGTCGCGATCCCCTCCCCGCGGCCGGTGAATCCGAGGCGCTCGGTGGTCTTCGCCTTCACGTTCACGCGTTCGATGCCGACCCCGAGGTCGGCCGCGATGCAGGCGGCCATGGCGGGGATGTGCGGCGCCATCTTCGGCGCCTGCGCGATGATCGTGGCGTCGACGTTCCCGATCTCGAAGCCTGCGGCCCGGACCTTCCCGGCGACGGCTCGGAGCAGCACGCGACTGTCGGCGCCGGCATACGCGGGATCCGTGTCGGGGAAATGGCGGCCGATGTCGCCGAGCGCCGCCGCACCGAGCAACGCGTCGCAGAGGGCGTGCAGCAGGGCGTCGGCATCGGAGTGGCCGAACAGGCCGCGATCGAAAGGAATGACGACCCCACCCAGGACGAGCGGCCGGCCGGCCACGAGGGCGTGGGCGTCGAAGCCCTGGCCGATGCGGAAGTTCACGGAAGGTCCTCCATGGCGGAGAGAAGGTGCGCGGCCAGCGCGAGATCGCGCGGGTAGGTCACCTTGAGATTGGCGGGGTCCCCCTCGACCAGCCGCGGCGCGAGCCCGCGCGCCTCGACGGCGCCGGCTTCGTCCGTGACCCGACCGAGGTCGGCATGTTCCAGGGCTTCGAGCAGCACGCCGAAGCGGAACATCTGCGGCGTCTGCGCGGCCCAGAGTCCGTCACGCGGCACCGTCGCATCGATGCGCGCGTCGCCGTCCGCCCGCTTCAGCGTGTCGGCGACCGGCAGCGCCGCGATGCCGCCGACGGGATCGCCCTCGAGTGTCGCGACGAGCCGGTCGATCACGGCGGCAGGCAGGCACGGCCGCGCGGCGTCGTGCACCAGGATCCAGTCGTCGGCCGCCACTTCGCCCGCAAGGCTGCGAAGACCCGCGAGCACGGAGGCCGCCCGCGTGTCGCCACCGCAGGCGCGCGCATCGACGATGGGGCGGAGATCCGCCAGATCGAGGTCCGCGAATCGCGTGTCGTCCGCGGACAGCACGACGACGACGCGATCGATGCGAGGATGCCCGGCCAGCCGCGCGATGGCGTGACGCAGGAGGGGTTGCCCGAGGAGATCGGCGTACTGCTTGGGCGCTGCGGCACCGAACCGGCTCCCGCTGCCGGCGGCGGGCACCAGTGCAATGTGACGCACACTCACTTCGCGCCGGCGCCGCCGGGGAGCTTCAGCTCGCCGCGTTCGTCGAAGGGCAGCGGCCCGCCGGCGCCTTCCTGGAAGAGACGGCCCTTGATGCGATAGCGGAACTGCTCCGGCATCGTCCCGCTGCTCACGTCGCCGACCTGGCGCAGGATGCTGCCCAGGGTGCTGAGCGTCTCCACTTCGACCGTCGCGGTGGAGAACCTCGGGACGGCGACGGCCTTCCCCGTCGTACCCTTCGCGAACGCCTTGTCGTTGAGTTCGAGCTGGAACGACACACCGCGGATCGCGAGGTCGCGGTCGTTCGGATTCTGGATTCGCAACGTGACGAAGTATTGCTGTTCGAGCACGCCCGCCGTCCCCATCCGAAGATCCGCGACGGTCACGGAGACCGGTTCGCCCTGCCCCGTGAGACCCGCACAGCCCGACAGTGCGAGCGCCGCGACGGCCATGCCCCAGGCGCGTCGGTTCCAAGCGACCATGGCGCACATCTCCCTTGATTCAAGACGGCCGGAGGATAGCATCGCGGTCGCGGGCTGCCGCACCCGCCATGCACGCCACCGCGCTGCGGAACCGTCCTCTCCGATCCGACCGATGCCCATCCCGCGCTTCCACATCAGCTCCGCCGTTCGCGACCTCGGCGTACGCGGCGCCTTCGCCGTGCTCGATGGACTCGACAACCACCGCGAACCGCCGGGCCTGGCGCGATGGCGCGAGGGACTCGTGCAACGCCTGCGCGCCGAGCTCACCGCCGGCTTCGTCGAGAGCGATCCGACGTTGGCCGGTTTCCGCGCCCTCCACGAACGCATCGGCCGTTCGAACCGGCGTTTCCCGGCTTCGGCCGAAGCCCTCGTGGGACTCTTCCAACGGAAGGGACTGGTACCGTCGATCAACCCGTTGGTGGACCTGTACAACGGCGTGTCGCTCGAGACGCGGCTGTCGCTGGGGGCCCACGACCTCTCGACCATCGAGGGCGACATCACGCTGCGGATGACCGACGGCAGCGAGCGCTTCGTCCCGCTCGGCGCGACGGCTTCCGAGACGATCCCGGCGGGCGAGTACGGCTACATCGACGATCGGGGCGAGATCCTGTGCCGGCTGGAGCACCGGCAGTGCGAGCGGACGAAGGTGACCCCGGCGACGACGCAGGCCTTCTACATCGTCCAGGGCAATGCCGCGACCCCGGCCGCGATGATCGCAGCCGCGCTCGATCGCCTCGTCGACCTCACCACCAGCCACTGCGGTGGCCATCTCATCGAGGCATGGACGGTGACCTGAGCGGATCAGCCCGGGTCGTCCGGGTGCCTGTAAAGCATTCACTGTGCTCCGGCAGACCGGCGCGTGTAGATTCCAGGCAACAAGGAGACCCCCCATGGCCGAAACCCCGCCGCTGGACGCCGCGATCTTCCCGACCACTTCCCGGCCGATCCAGTCACGCCCCGCGCCGGAGCCCCTGAAGTTCACGGGCAGCGGATCGGAGTACTTCCGCATCTGGATCGTCAACCTGGCCCTCACGTACCTCACGCTCGGCATCTACTCGCCCTGGGCGAAGGTGCGCCGGATGCAGTACCTCTACCGGAACACCCTGCTCGCCGGATCCGGCTTCGACTACCACGGCAAGCCGATCGCGATCCTGAAGGGCCGCGCGATCGCCGTCGGGATGATCCTGCTGTACCAGGGTCTCACGCTCGTGAATCCGACCGCTGCCGGGATCGTGGGCGTGCTGATCGGTCTCGTCATGCCATGGTTCCTGCTCCGCTCGCTCGCCTTCCGGCTGACCAACACGAGCTGGCGCGGCCTCCGCTTCCGGTTCGAGGGAACCGCCGGCGGCGCCTATCGCGTGTTCCTGCTGTGGCCCGTCCTCGCATCGATCACCCTCGGCCTGCTCGCACCGGCCGCGCACCACGCCATGAAGCGGTGGCAGCACAGCGACTCGACGTTCGGCCGCACCCGGTTCGCGTTCGCCGCGTCGACGGGTGAGTTCTATCGCGTCTGGTCGATGACGGCGGGACTCGTCCTGGCCGTCCCGTTGCTGGTCGGCGTCGTCGCGTTGGTCGCCGGGGCGACGGGATGGACAAGCACCGACCTGCTGCCCCGTGACAGCGGCATCATCCTGCTCGTGGTGATCGCGATCGTGGGCTTCTACGTGGGTCTGCTGGCGGTGATGCCCTTCTTCGTCACCCGCATGCAGAACCTCGTCTGGAGCCGGACCTCGCTGGGCCCGCACCGCTTCGAGAGCGACATGCGCTTCCGCAAGACCCTCAACATCATGGTCGCGAACATGTTCCTCACCATCGTCACGCTCGGCCTCTACCGCCCCTTCGCCGTGATCCGCATGGCGCGTTACCGCATCGAAGCGATGACGTTCGTACCGGGCGAATCGCTGGACCATTTCCTGGGGCAGCAGGCGCGCGAGGTGGAGGCGTTCGGCGAGGAGGTCTCGGAGTTCTTCGACATCGATATCGCCCTGTGAACGAGACCCCCACGGCGTCGCCGGTCCACTGCGACTACCTCGACGGCACGACGACCCGTCGACGACGCGTCGCGCTGCGCGTCGAGGACGGCCACGCGGTCGTCGAGGGCGAGGACATCGCGCGCCGCGATCCGCTCGGCCGGGTGCGAGTGTCCGAGCGCATGGGCTCGGCGCCGCGCCTGGTGAGCTTCCCCGATGGCGCATTCTGCGAAGTGCGGGACCACGCGGCGCTGGACGCCCTGCTCGGCGCGACGGGCTTCCGCGAGTCGTTCGTGGTGCGCATCCAGGCGCGCTGGCGTTGGGTGGCCGCGGCGCTCGCCGCGTGCGTGGCCGTCGTGGCGGCCGCCTACGCGTACGCCCTCCCGTGGGCAGCCGAGATCGCCGCGGCGCACGTCCCGCCCGGTGCGATGGCGAAGCTGTCGGAACAGACCCTCGAAGTGCTCGAAGGGCGCTTCCTCCAGCCGTCGAATCTGCCGCAGGATCGACGCACGGTGCTCGCCCGGCGCTTCGTCCGGATGGCGACGCCCGACGGCGACCAGGTCCCCCACGAACTGCTGTTCCGAAGCAGCCCCGCGATCGGCGCGAACGCGCTCGCCCTGCCGTCCGGGACGATCATCCTGACGGACGAACTGGTGGCGCTCGCGTCGAGCGACGACGAGATCCTGGCCGTGCTCTGCCACGAACTGGGGCACGTCCAGCGCCGGCACGGCGTGCGCAAGGCGCTGCAGAGCACGGTGGTCGGTCTCGTCACGACCTGGTATCTCGGTGATGTGTCGAGCCTCGCCGCGGCCATCCCGGCCGCCCTTCTCGATGCGCGCTACTCGCGGGAGATGGAGTCCGAGGCGGATGCGTACGGTGCTCGGATGCTGCGGGCGAACGGCCTGTCGCCCACCCTGCTCGCGATCATGCTGGAGCGTCTCGAAGGCAGCAGGAAGCCGGACGTTTCGCCGGGAACGAAGGATGGGAAGGAAACGGATGACGGCGCGGGTGGCTACCTGCGTTCACACCCGGCCACGGAGGAGAGGATCCGCGCGCTGCGACGGCCGGCGGACTGAGCGGGCAGCCCTACTTCGCGGGCTGCGGAATCATGTCGTTGCGGCTGGGCCCGGTCCCGCTCTCCTGAAAGGTGGTCTCGCCTTCGAGCACGGCGCTGTAGTGCGGCACGCCCGCGGGCACCACGTAGAAGCTGCCGGCCGGAAAAGCGATCAGCTTCGAGTCGTCCCACGTGTCGCCGACCGCGGACCAGTAGGTGCCCTCCAGCACCGTGATCACACGCTCGTCCGGATGGGTGTGCGGCGGCAGGCGATGACCGGCTGCCGCGCGAACTCGGAAGGTGAAAGGGCCCGCGTTCTCCTGTTCCCCGTGGATCATCGCGCGAAGGAGCCGGGGCGATCGGCGGATCTCCTTCCACGCGATCTCGTCCGGTTTCACCGCATGGAACACGGGGTCCGCGGACGCCGACCACGCGACGGCGGCGCAGACGAGTCCGGCGACCAGACGAATGCCGCGCCGGCGATGCTGCGATCCGAGTTGCACTCCGCAGGTCATGTCGCAGGGACTGCGCCGGTCATTTCGAGGTTTCGAGGTCGAACGTCAGATCGAGATAGCGCCGGCCGGTGAGGTCCTTGGTCTGCCGCATCACCTTGCCCCGCCACTCGACCTCGAACGTCCAGCGGCCCGACGGCGGATTCACGTAGAAGAGAGGCCCCTCGGCGGGCGCGTCGACCAGGATGTTGCCCATGGTGTCGACGACGCGGATGCGGACGTCCTCGATGACGTCGGTCCGCGCGCCGTCGACGGTGAAGCGGATGTGGATCGGGTAGCGGGCCGAGACGGCCACGAAGTCCTCGGCGGCGTCGCCCGCACCGCCCGTCACGTAGTTGATGTTGCTCTGTCGGTGCACCTTGATGCCGACCGAGGCTTCGTCGACCGCAACGGCCGGCCCGGCAACAAGAGCGGCAACCGCGAATGTCACTGCCCATGCGAGATGCTTCACGCGACTTCTCCTCCAGCTGTTGTCGTCTTCGTGCGGCGATGCCCTGGTGCCCGGAAGGCACGAGCAAAGCGTCGGGGCAGGATAGCACGCGACCCGGCCGCAACCGCCCTGCGGAGTCGGCACGACATCAGGGCTTCACAGCGGCGGTGAGGGTCTCGAGCGCGGCATTGCGGAGGCTGTCGGGATAGCGGCGCGCGAACGCCGCTGCCGCGGTCTGCGCGCGCTTCAGGTGGTCTGCGGCGCGTGCCCGATCGGAGGCGAGTCCCGCAGCCTGCACGTGCTGCAAGGCCGCCACGAACTCGATCTCCTCCTGCTCGGGATGCGGGGGCTTGCGCGATGCGAGGCGGTCGGCCAGCCGGATCTGCTCCTCCAGTTCCGCCCAAGGCAGACGCGAGCGCGTCGGATCGGCATCGAAGCTGTCGTAGAAGCGTCCGGTCAGCAGCCGGAACGCCGCGTCGCCGGCCCGCGCATCCGCGTCGAGCTTCAAGGCATCGACGTAATGCGAGGCGGGCACGGGGAATCGTCCGGATCCTGCGCTGGCCACGGGCTCGAGACCGCGCCCCTTCAGCTCCCTGAGCAGAAGATGCGTCGCCAGCCCCTGCACTCGACCATGCATGGCGACATCACGGTTCAGGAGTTCCCGGATCTCGTCCAGCATGCGTCCGAGATCGTAGTGCGCCTCGGCCCGCACCCGCGGCGGGGCCTTGCCCCGCACTGTCGCGAGGTCGTTGTCTGCGCGCGACAGGTATCTCTCCACCGCCTCGGCCGTGATGAGATCGTGCGCCCGGGCAGCGGGCGTCCACAGCGCCAATGGCAGCGCGCACAGGGCGAGGAGGACACACGCCGCCGTCCTACGAGGATGCAGCACCCGGTTCAACTCTCGGCCGGCAACGGCTCTCCCCTGGCGAAGGCGGCTGCACCCTCGTGCGTCGGGATGGTGTTCTGCGCCCGCGCGGTGACGACGTCACGGGTCGGCACGACCAGCCCGTCGGCGCCGCCTGCCTCGACGATCGACTGCGCGATCAGCCAGGCGTGATGAAACGGAAAATCCTCGCGAGCGACCAGTTGATGGGTCGCGTTCTCCACGATGACCCGAAGCGGCGTCGCGAAGTAATCCTCGAAAGGGGGCGCCGCCTTCGACAGGGCCAGCGCATGGGCTCGGGAGACGACCGCCACGTCGGCCTGTGCGGTGGACATCAGGCTCGCGATGCGCGCATCGGTCGGTGCACGCACCACCTGCGCCCGACTGGAAGGAAGGCTCTGCTTCAGCGCCGCCGTGATGCGCTCCCCGAGTTCGTCGGAGAGGCTGTCCTCCCGGCTGGTGTGCACGAGCAGGAACCGCTTCCGGAAGATCTTCCACTGGTTGTAGGGCGTGTGGGCGGCGAGCAGGGTGCTCGCCGCCACCGCGCCGAGCGCAGCCAGGGCGCGTCGGCGCGGCACCATCACTTGTTGCCCTTGAAGATTTCGAGCGGGCAGATCGTCGACACGGCGTAGTTGGGAACGTCGACGACGTTGCCGATGCGCAGATCGCACGCCACGCTCGTGATCACGTAGGCCTGCTCGGGCGTGTAGCCCTTGCTCTTCACGAGCCAGTCGATCATCTCGATCAGCGAGGCGCGCGCCGCGAGCGACAGGTCCTCGGACAGGTTCGTGAGCGGCCCCATGATCTTGCCGTCGATGTAGCTCGAGTACGGCGGGATCGAACCGGCGGGCTTCAGCGGGTAGCCCACGGTCGCGTAGAACGCGTCGGGCTCGAGCTTCTTCAGCTGGGAACCACCTTCGAAGTGCGGCCCGCTCTTGATCATCGACGCCATGCCCTTGCGGATCTCGGTGCGGACGGTGACCTTCGCGCCCATCTCGATCGCGGTGCCCGCCACTTCGCCATCCCCCTGCGCGTAGTGCACGTCGCCGATGAAGAGACCGCAGCCGTCGATGAAGCACGGCAGGAGCAGCGTGGTGCCGACCTGCATCTGCTTGATGTCCATGTTTCCGCCGTTCTCGCGCGGGGGGATGGTGCGCACGCACTTGTCCTTGTGGGACCCGTTCGGGCCGCACACCGCCTTGGGCATGGCGCTCGTGGGCTGCGGCGGCAGGGCGATACCGCCGGCAGTATTGAGCGCACTTTCACGCTCGAGGATCGTCTCGATCTCTGGGTAGCCGGGCAGCACGCCGACCGTCCCCATGAAACCGTTGAACGGGATCGCGACGCCCGGGATCTCGGTGGCCACGGCCTCGAGGCGGTTCAGACGCCAGTTGGCGATGAAGGGCTTGTCGAAGATGTCGCGGAGGAAGCCGAAGCCGGGGACGACGGTGGTGTAGCCGTACTCGTCGGGTTCGATGTCGACGAGCGTCACGGCCAGCACATCGCCCCGTTTCGCGCCTTCGATGTACACCGGGCCGGTGATCGGATGCACGAGGTTGAGGTCGATGGCGCCGATGTCTTTCGGCTCGGACTTCACCGTCAGATCGGCATCGAGCGCGTCGCGCGTCTCGTAGATGATCAGCTGGCCCGGCTTGGCCCGACCCACCGGCGGGATGGCCGGATGGTAACGATTCATGCAGTTGGGATCGTCGTTGCAGTGCGCCCCCTTCTTGTTGATCCGCACGATCGACTGCGTCTTGACGTCGGTGGTGTCGGCGATGGCGGGCAGTGCAACGGAGGCCGCGGCGAGGGCGGCGGCAATGGTGGCGAGGCGCAGTTTCACGAGCATCATCTCCCAGGGATTAAGACGACTATGTGATTGGTTCATACACTTTCTGGTTTCTTAGTTCTCAGACCAGATGCCCGGCGGACGCGGCATTCGATGAAAGCCCGCCAATGTTAGTGACTGACCTCTGCCGTGTCAATGCACGCACCACGATCGATCAGCCGATCGCGCGCTGCACTGTCCAGAGGATGCCGCAGATCATCAAGGCCGCCGAGAGCCCTTTGACGAGACGGGGATCGCGCCCGCCTCCGTGAAGCGCATCGGCCGCCATCAGCAACCCGAGGCCCGCGATCACGACGCCGATCTGCCCCACCTCCACGCCGACATTGAAGGCTGCGAGCGCGAGTCCGACGGCGTCGGGTGGCAGACCGAACTCGCGAAGCGCGCCCGCGAAGCCGAAGCCGTGGATCAATCCGAACAGGAAGGTGAGCCGCCAGCGCCGCTCGATATCCCGCACGAAGAAGTTCTCCGCGGCGACGTAGACGATGGACAGCGCGATCAGCACCTCCACGGGTCCGGCAGGCACGCTAACGACATCGAGCACGGCGAGGGCCAGAGTGATCGAATGCGCCAGCGTGAACGCCGTGATGACCCGCAGCAGGGGCCATGGCCGCCGCCCCCAGAGGATCACGGCCACGACGAAGGCCATGTGATCCCAGCCCAGGGCGATGTGCTCGATGCCGGTGACGAAGTAGTGCCATCCGACGTCCGCGACGTTGCCGGCGACGGTCGCGAGCACCACCCGTGGCGTCGCCACCGACAGCAGCGCGAACCGCTTCGCGTCACCCGAGAGGGCGACGATGTGCTTCGCGGCAGGATCGATATCGTGGAACAGCGAGACCGAGTAGGCGAGCACCCCGCCACCCGGCGGGCAGGTCCAGCGCATCGCGAGCACCACATGCCCCGCCTTCGCGTCCACCGTCCCGGGCGCGGGGTGGCACGGTGCGCCCCCTTCGAACGACAGCGACGTCCCGGCGACCGTCAGGGCGGCGATGGCGGCGGCGTTCGTGCGGAGCGCGTCCGGGGAGACGCCTCCGGCGCTGTCCGCCAGCCGCGTGTGCAGCGCCGCGTCGAGATCGCGTGCGTCCATCTCGATGAAGGCTTCCACGACCCGGCCCTGCAATACCAGGCGGGCGCTCGAGAGCTGCGTGGCGTGCGGCCAGGCGCAATTGGCGAAGAGGGTCGCGAAGACCAGCAGGACTCCGCGCAGGCGGGCACGCAGCTTCTGGGACACGGCAGGTCCGTTGAGGGCGACGGACCGGATCATACCGATCGCGACTGCCGACCGAGGTGCTTGACGGTGGCGGATCGGACGCCCAGATTGGCTCCGGCGAGAACACCATCGAGATCAAGGAGCGCGGCATGTTCGAATCGGCGGAGATCGGTCACGAGGTCTCGAAGAAGACCTATCGCGAACAGGAGCCGGCGCTCCGCCAGGCCCTGCTCGAGGCACAGTACCGACTGCTGGAGCAGGCGCACTTTCCGGTCGTCATCCTCGTGAACGGCGTGGACGGCGCCGGCAAGGGCGAGACCGTGAACCTGCTGAACGAGTGGATGGATCCACGGCATATCCGGACAGAGGGCTTCGGACCGGCCTCGCCCGAGGAAACGGAGCGGCCGACGCTGTGGCGATTCTGGCGGGCACTGCCCCCGAAGGGCCGGATCGGCATTCTGTTCGGTTCGTGGTACACCGAGCCGATCCTGTCGCGGGTGCTCGGTCGTGCGAAGCGCGCCGCGTTCCAGCACGAACTGGAGCGCATCCGGCACTTCGAGCGGATGCTCGTCGCGGAGGGGACGCTGGTCATCAAGCTCTGGTTCCACCTCTCGCATCCCGCCCAGAAGAAGCGTCTCGAAAGTCTGGAGAAGGACCCCCATACCCGATGGCGCGTCACGCCCGAGGACTGGAAGCGGTACCGGCACTACGAAGAGTTCGTCAGCGTCTGCGAGGGGGCCCTGCGGGAGACGAGCACGGGCGAGGCGCCCTGGCACGTGGTGGATGGCAGCGAGCCCCGCTACCGCTCGCTGTTCGTCGGACGGCTGATTCTCGATGCCCTCACGCGACGTCTGAACGGACCGCCCCCCGCGGTCTCCCCGCCGCCTCCGCCACCCACGCCGCCGATCGATGGTCGCGACGTGCTGAACACGCTCGACTACAGCCTCCGGCTGCCCCGCGTGCGCTACGAGAAGCGGCTCGAACGCGAGCAGGCGCGCCTCAACCAGCTCACTCGCGACCCCCGGATGCGCAACCGCTCGCTGGCGATCGTGTTCGAAGGCATGGACGCCGCAGGCAAGGGCAGCACGATCCGCAGGATCACCCAGGCCCTCGACGCCCGCTTCTATCGGGTGATCCCGGTGGCGGCCCCCACCGACGAGGAACGGGCGCAGCCCTACCTGTGGCGATTCTGGCGCCATCTGCCGCGCCGCGGGCATGCGGTGATCTTCGATCGGTCGTGGTACGGCCGGGTGCTCGTGGAACGGGTGGAAGGCTTCTGCAGCGAGGCGGACTGGATGCGCGGCTACCCGGAGATCAACGACTTCGAGGAGCAGCTCGCCGAGGCCGGCGTGATCGTCGCCAAGTTCTGGCTGGCGATCACCCCGGAGGAACAGCTGCGGCGCTTCCGTGAACGGGAGGAGACGCCGCACAAGCAGTTCAAGATCACCCCGGACGACTGGCGCAACCGCGAGAAGTGGCCCGCCTACGAGCGGGCCGTGTCGGACATGGTGGCGCGGACGTCGACCGACATCGCGCGGTGGGAGGTGATCGCGGCCGAGGACAAGCTCCACGGCCGCATCGATGTGCTCGAACGACTCAACCGGCTCGTCGGGCGCGCGCTCGACGCAGGCTGAACGCGGCGGCGGCCGCCGCGAGGAGCAGCGGCGCTGCCGGTTCGGGGACCTGCCCGGCCGGCAGCGGATCGACGGTGATGATGTCGTTGGCGCAGTACATGGTCCACTGCACATCGAAGGCCACGCGCGGTCCGCCGGCACCCCAGTTGGCGCCGAACGCCGACAGCGGCAGTGCGGCCTCGATCACGTAGTGCAGGTCGGAAGCGTACTGCCCGACGTTGTTGATCCCCACCGAGGAATAGACGAGCTGGCCGGTGCCGACCGCGGTGCCGGACCGCAGCGCCACCACATCGGTCGACGGCCGCGACGGGGTCGCCAGTTGACCCGGGGCGCTCCAGATACCGTAGTTCCAGGCGGTGGCGGCGTAGACGGTTCCCGGGGTGAGCCCGGCGTAGTTCTTCACCGCCATCCCGTACTCCCACGTCCGATCGCGACCGAAGTCGATGGCGATGTCGCCGGCACCATAGGAGTTCGCTGCGGGGTTGTGGGGGTTGTCCGGCGGCAGACCGGTCACGATCAGGACGTAGAGCCACTGGGCGTCCCAGTCGAGGTAGATGGCTTCGGCGTCGTAGCGCTGGCCGCCGTAGCCGGGCGAGAGGAACACGTTCGAAGGTCCCGTCTGGTCCTCGACGATGAATTCCCTCACCGAGGCGGAAGGGGTCCAGTCCGACGCCTGACCGGTCCGTCGCAGCCCCCAGTCGGCGAAGTTGCCGTCCACGGTGTAGGCGGCCGCCGGAAGAGCGCAGGCAGAGAGTGCGAGCGCAGAGGCGAAACGGAGGCTGGACTTCGAGATTCTGGAGGGCATGCTGACATTCCAAGGTGGCAATGCCGACCTCTTCGCAGCATGCGTGCCAATAATCTAACTCTTTGTTAGTTTTGGACGCCGAAACATCGGTATCGCAGCATCGTCAAGAGACTCGACACCTGAATTCTAATTTCTAACATTTCGTTAGTTTTATGCCCCAGGTGACCGTCGTCGTACGACGGCACCCCGGGACTCCTCCCCTCCGGACAACAAAAAAGCCGGCGGTGCCGGCTTGATTCGTCCCGGGCGGGGTGCGGCCGATCCAGCCTGCCGCCCGCCCCACGCCCGACTTCGGGATGACTACTTGGCCTGTGCGTCGGCCTTCACCGCCTCCTGCTTAGGGCACAGAAGCTCCATCGCCTCGTTGTGGCACCAGTGGGCGTTCATGCCGAAATTCTCCTTCAGGCACTGGTAGATGTGGTCACCGATCTCCTGGGTCCAGACGCAGTTGGCGTTCTTGACGTGCATGCGCTCCAGCGTGTTCGTCGCCGGGGGAACGCCGGCCGCGGGGGATTCCGCGGCGACTGCGGAAAGGGATACGGCGCCGGCCAGGACCACCAGCGCTGCTACTCCGAGGATGTGCTTCATGGAATTCCTTGATTGAAATGTTTCGGCCGCCCGCCGCACCGGCGGTTTGCCCTGGACCCGGAGCGCGGGTCCGACCGTATCGAGTATAGATCGGGCCCCACGGGTTCCCGCAAGGGCGATGCGCCTTGGTCGAGCCGCTACTCGGCGTCCGGCTGATTGGCCGGGAGTGCCGCTGCAAAGGCCGGCAGCACCGCACAGGCTTCGTCGATCCTGCGCAGCGTGGGATACGGCGCGAGGTCCACGGAGAAACGTCGCGCATTGGCCAGTTGCGGCACGAGGCAGATGTCCGCCAGCCCCGGCAAGTCACCGTGACAGAAACGCCCGGTCTCCGGCTCGGCGGCCAGACGCCGCTCCAGTGCCTCGAGGCCGGTGGCGACCCAGTGGGTGTACCAGGCGAGCTTCTGCGCCTCGGTCACCTGGAGCACGTCGGTGAGGTACTTGAGCACGCGAAGGTTGTTCAGGGGATGGATCTCGCACGCCACCAGCAGAGCGAGGGACCGCACCCGCTGGCGCGCCTCGGGGGTCGCAGGGAGCAGCGCCGGGCCGGGCCGCGTCTCCTCGAGATACTCGATGATGGCGATGGACTGCGCGAGGAGCCGACCGCCGTCCTCCTCCAGCACGGGGACGAGCGACTGGGGGTTCATCACCGTGAACGGGGCATCGAACTGCCGTCCCTTGGCGATGTGCACCGGCACATACTCGTAGGGCAGGCCCTTCAAGCCGAGCGCAATCCGCACCCGGTAGGCCGCGGAACTGCGGAAGTATCCGTGCAGCTTCATCCTATGCGTCTCCTCAGGGCGTCGCGGCAACCGCGGTGCCGGGCGACGGATCGATCAGCCATCGTCGACGGCGGGCCAGCAGCCCCGCTGCGACGCACATCTCCTCGGCGTCGCCAAAGGTCGGCACCCCCGCGGACTCGAGCACCGCGAACCAGTCGGCACGTCCTTCGAGCGTACCCATCATCGTATGCAGCATCGGCACGTCGGCAGACCCGGTCACCGCGGCCAGCGCCGTCACGACCGGCGCCGCGTCGACCATGAACGGCACGACGTGGATCATCAGCACGGCGTCGACCTGACCCCGCAGCCGATCGAGCATCGCGGCGAGCACGGGTCCGAACCGGTCCTCGCGGGCATCGGCCAGAAGATCCATCGGATTCGCCACCGCCGCCTCGGGGGGAAGCATGCCGCGCAGGGTCGCCGCGAGGTCCAACGGCAGATCGATCAGTTGCAGGCCGGCCTGCACCACGGCGTCCGCGGCCAGCACGCCGGGACCGCCGGAGTTCGAGAGCACGAGAACCCGCTGGCCGATACCTGCCGGGAGAGTCCCGAAGACTTTCCCCGCCAGGCGAAGCTCGCGGAGGGTCGCCACGCGCAGCACGCCTGCGGCTGCGCAGAAGGCATCCGTAGCCCCGGAGGTCATGGCAAGGGAACCGGTATGACGGAAGGCGGCCTCCCGCCCGGCAGAAGTCCGACCTCCCACTAGAGCGATGATCGGCTTGCGACGCGATACCCGGGCGGCGACCGCCTGGAAACGATCCGAGTCCCCGAAGGACTCCACGTACAGGAGGATCGCACCGCACTGCGGATCCGCACCAAGGTAGTCGACATAGTCGGCGAGATCGAGGTGCATCGCATTGCCCACCGACACGATGGCGCCGAGCGGAATCCCGTCGCGGTGGCTCGCAGCGATCATCTCCTCGGCGATGGCACCCGACTGGGAGATGAGCGCCACGGGGCCGCCGGCAGGGACGTCCCGGAAGAACGTCGCCGCAAACCGCGCATCGGCATCGAGCACGTTCACGAGCCCGCCGCAGTTCGGCCCGCCGATGAGGAGATCCTCGGCGGCCGCGAGGGTCCGCAGTTCGGCGTCGCGCGCACGGCCCACTTCACCAGCCTCCGAGAACCCGCCCGGCAGGATCAGCAGATTGCGATGGCCGGTGGCCGCGGCCTCCCGGGCGACGTCGAGGATCGCCTCTGGTCGCACGAGCACGGCCACGAGATCCGCCGGAGGCGAGATCTCGCGCAGCGAGGTCACCGCCGGAAGGCCCTGGATCACGCCGCCCTTGGGATTGACGGGAATCACACGTCCGCCCCAGCCGCAGACCCGCAGGTTCCGCAGCACGGCGCCACCCGAACTGGTGGGACGCTCGCCCGCCCCCACCACGGCAATGCTGGCAGGTCGGAAGAAGGCATCCATGCGGCGGGAATCGATGGCCACGGTGGCGCGCTCAGGAGGTGGCCGCCGGGGCGCGGATCCGCAGACGCCGGCCGATCTCGGCCAGCGCAGTGGCATCTCCGAAGCCGCCGGCCTTGGTCACCAGCCACACCGGACGCGTGCCGATCATCAGCCTGGCGTAGGCGATCCCGGGCATCAGTTCGCCGCCGACGGCCAATGCCGGGTTGCCGCTCGCTCTGAGGCAGGCCACCGCGGTGTCGCCGCCGGTGGCGACGATCGCCTGGGCGTTGCCCGAACCGAGCAAACGCATCGCGTGCCGCGCCAGCATGTTCGCGACCTCGGCCGCGTCGCCCTCCTGGCCCTGCTTGTCGGGCACGGACATCAAGAGGACATCGGCCCCCGGGGAGAGCACGGGTTCCTTGTGCAGCCGACCGTTGACCGCCTCGACGAGACGAGCCCCGTCGGCCGTGAGGTTCAACGCCTGCTCCCGGGAGGCGGGCGCCCTGGAACCGACCACGAAGACGATGCGCCCGAAGACCGCCGGCGGCTCGGGCAGCGAGCCGGGAATGCCCAACGCGTGGGCGAGGGCCGAGGTGAGTCCGGCCGACCCCACGAGCAGCCAACGCGCGCAATGCCGGAGGGCTGCGGCGGCGACGCCGGCGAGATCGTCGTCGGTGGCGGCGTCCACGATGGCCACGGAGAAGGCCTCCGGGTCGGCGACGGCGAAGGCCCGCGCCGAGTACGACCGCGCGGCGCCGGCGTCATCGACGGGGGCGAACGCCTCCGCCAGGGGCACCGTCAGCGCAGGCGAAAGCGCGTCGCTCGCGAACGCGGTGTCGGCGAGCGGGACACCGTGCACGAACACCCCCCCTCCGCGGACGACGCGCCCCTGCGCGGGAAACGCTGGCGCCACGACGAGACTGTCGCGACCCGCGAGGCGCTGCAGAACGCGGGCCTCGACCACCGGATTGCCGCGAAGCGTGGAGTCGATCTTCTTCACGACGATGTCGAAGGTCTCGCCACCGACCTGCCGCCAGGCGTGCTCCACGCGCTGCCCGGCCGCCTCCGGCGGGAGATGACGCGACTCGGTGTTGACGGACACCACCGTGGCACGCGCGAAGCGCGAGGGGTCGCAATCCTCCGGAACCGCGGCGACCCAGGTGGGAAGCCCGCAGGACGCAAAGGGGCCGGCCGCATCCATGGCGCCGGTCAGGTCGTCCGCAATGATGAGGACGCGTGGTCGATCGGTCATTCCAGCGAGGCTCGGGATGGGGTCGGTGAGGGGACGGCGGATCCGGGCGGTCGATCAGGCCGGAGGACGGCTGGTCATGCGGCGCGCGTAGGCGATGGCGGACTGCATGTTCGTGTGATCGGCGCGGCCGGTACCCGCGATATCGAACGCCGTGCCGTGGTCCACGGAGGTTCGGCGGATCGGCAGACCGAGGGTGACGTTCACCGTGGTGTCGAATGCGATCAGCTTGGTGGGGATGTGTCCCTGATCGTGGTACTGGGCGATCACGAGATCGAACTCGCCGCGCAGCGCACGGTAGAACACGGTGTCTCCGGAGATCGGCCCCCTCGCATCGATGCCCTCCGCCTGGGCGGCGGTCACGGCCCCGTTGATCTGATCGATCTCCTCGCGGCCGAAGATGCCGCCTTCGCCGCAATGCGGGTTGATCCCGGCCACGGCGATGCGCGGATCGGGAATGCCGATCGACACGTAGTGCCGGTATCCGGTGCGAATGGTGTCGAGGACGCGCTGCGTGGTGGCTCGCTCGGTCGCGACGCGCAGACTGCAGTGGGTGGACACGTGGAGCGCCGAGAGCTTCTCGGACGCCAGCAGCATCCAGGACTGTTTGGTGTCGGTCAGCGTCGCGAGCAGTTCGGTGTGGCCATCGAAGTGGTGACCCGCCGAATGCAACGCGCCCTTGTTGAGCGGTGCCGTCACGATGACGCCGATCTCGCCGGCCAGTGCGAGCGTGACTGCGCGCTCGATGTACCGATAGGCGGCCTCGCCGCCGGCCTCGGAGATGACCCCGACCTTCAGCGTGTCGATCCCCTTGGAGTCCACGTGAATGACAGGGACCTCACCGGAGGCCGGGTTCAGGTAGTCGGTGTTGAACCGGAGTTTCGATCCCACCACGGCGTCGGCGCGCTTCAGCAGATCGATGTTGCCGACCACCGCCGCCGTGACCCGCTCTTCGGGGGACATGTCGGCAAGCGCCTTCACGATGATCTCCGGGCCGATGCCGGAGGGATCGCCCATGGTGATGCCGAGCCTGGCAGGAGCCGTCATTCGTTGCCTCTGGAATGGCCTGGGAAAAGCCCGCGATTATATGGCCGAAGGTTGTCCCGGGCTCGGATTTCCGCATCGGTCCGCCGCCCGCCCCGCCCGTCAGATCTCGACGGCGAGGGCCGAGCGGACGTCGCTGACCGCCGCCGGAGAGGCCCCCATGTTCTCGATGCGCTCCACGGCGGCCTCGACGAGCTGGACGTTGCTCCGATCGGTACCGAAGGGCACATCTTCCAGCCCCGTGCGCACGTGCCCTCCCTCGATGACCGCCCGCGGAATCAACGGAAGCACGTCCACCCCCAGCCCGCCCACCATCCACTGCGCGCCGGGCGCGAACTGATCGAGCAGGTTGAGGTAGGCGGTGACGGCGTAGTCCTCGGGCGGAAACCCGAAGCTGTAGTCCGAGGTGAACATCAGGCGATAGACGGGCGCGGGACAGCCGCACCGCCAGTGCAGACCCGCCCCCAGGCGGATGAAGCCCGGTTCGTAGATCGCGTACGCCGGATGGAACGCGAACTGGCGCGCGAGCCCGAGTGCGTGGCGGATCTGCTCTTCCGGATTCGCGTACACGAAGCCGGGCTCGTCCCGCTGCAGTTGATCCCAGTGCGTGATGTTCGTGGAGCCCGGGTCCACGACCGCCCACTCCACGAGCCCCCGCTTCGCAAGCTCCTCGGTATGGGCGAACCGCTGCTTCGCGTCGGACTGCGGCACGCCGTCGTCGCCCACGAACGGGATCGTGGGATACACGATCGCGTCGACCCTGTCGCGGATGCCCGTGATGATCTCGGCGTACGTCTGCCAGTCGTCACGTTGGCGCCCGGTGACCTCGTCGTAGGCGTGCACATGGACGATCGAGGCACCGGCCTCCACGCACGCCACACCTTCCGCGACGATGTCCCGGATGGTGATCGGGATGCGCGGCTGGCGCGCACGACCCCACGGCCCGTTCAGGGCCACTTCCAGCCATACCTTCCGTCCGCCGTCCTGCTGTTCGTCGTCGCTCATCTCACCGATCTCACAGCGCTGGGACGATGGTGACGTCCAGGTCGGCGAAGCCTTCTATCCGGCCGGTGAGGCGATCGCCTGCCACCACGGGGCCGACGCCAGCGGGTGTCCCGGTGTAGATCAGATCACCGGGCTGGAGCATGTAGTAGTCCGAAAGGAAGCTGATGGTCTCGGGCACCGACCAGATGAGGTCGGCGAGATCGCCGTGCTGCTTCGTCTCGCCATTCACGAGGAGCGAGATCGCACCCTTGGACGGATGTCCATGGCTGGCCGCGGGATACAGCGGACCGAGCGGCGCGGCCTCGTCGAACGATTTGCCGAAGTCCCACGGCCGACCGAGATCGCGCGCGGCGAACTGCACATCGCGCCGGGTCATGTCGAGCCCCACCCCGTAACCGAAGACGTGCGACAACGCGTCGGCGACGGGAATGCGCCGCCCGCCCTTGGCGATCGCCACGACGAGTTCGATCTCGTGCTGGTAGTTCTTCGTGCCGGGGGGATAGTGGATATCGCCACCACCGGGGACCACGGAATCGGCGGGCTTCAGGAAAAAGAACGGCGGCTCCTTGTCCGGATCCTTGCCCATCTCCCGGGCGTGCGCAGCGTAGTTGCGACCGACGCAGTAGACGCGACGCACGGGAAACATTTCCTTGTGCCCGACGATGGGCACGAGCGTGGGGGCCTGCGGCTCGAACAGGGTGGTCATGACGAATTCCCGGAAAGGTCAGAACAGGTGAAGGACGCCGGCGATGATGCCGAGTGGCCAGCGACCCCCTTCGAAAAGGGCGTATTTTCGCACGAAGAGATGCTCGGGCCCGGTCTCCGCGAGGCGGGTAAGCGACAACCCGTTGGCCGCCATGCTCGCCGCGCCGGCCGCGGCGCGGACGAGCGCCTCGTCGGCCACGCCGGCGCGCGCCGCGGCCACGGCCGCCGCTCCGTGGATGGCCTCGTGTTCCGCGCCGGCGGCAAGGCTCAGGCTTTCCAGCGCCGCCGCCTCACCGAGCTTCTCGACACAGCGGCGCATCAGGGCGCGCCGCTCGGCCTCCTCGCGTTCCCACCAGCTGACGTCCCAGGCGGGATTGCGGATGATCCGCTCGGCGTGCTCCCAGGACGCCACGGGCTCGACCGGCATGCGCGCCGGCAGGCCGAGCGCGTCCAGATAGGCGCGCGCATCGGCGATGTCGGACGGTTCGAAGGGCAGCCCACACGCCGAGAACCAGGCGGCGGACGACAGCCCGTAGAGCTGGGGATTCACGCGATGCGCTCCTCGCGCCAAAGATGCAGCGCCTGCTGGACGGGTCGGTCGGAGAAGCTGAACAGCACCGTCTCGTCGCCCTGGGTGACGAAGCGGTAAGGCATCCAGGACGGCACGACGAAGGTGTCGCGCGGCCCGAAGTCGAAGCGTCTGCCGGCGATCTCTACGGCACCGCGCCCCTCGATCACCTGGAACACCGTGCCATCGGTACTGCGGTAGGCGTTGCCGGAGAACCCTGCCGGGATCCACTGCACGAACGCCCCCATGGTCGGCATCGCCGGGCCACCCGTGGTGGGGTTGATGAACTGCATCCGATGGCCGTGCGCAGCATCCACCTCCTGCCCCTTCGACAAGCGATGCAGGGCTTCGCGACTCCGCGCATACGGATACGCGAACACGGGGGACGCACCGCGCGTCGACCGGAAATCCACCGGCAGCAGATTGGCGCCATAGCGCGCCTGGGCGTCGCCCTCCGGTCGGGTCACGGGCTGGGATTCCGCCGGATGGTTCTCCGCGAATCCGCAGTCGAAGAAACGCACGAGCGGGATGTCGAGCCCGTCGAGCCAGACGACCGGGACTTCGGCGGGGTTCCCGTGGTCGTGCCACGTCCACGACGGCGTGATGATGAAGTCCCCGGCATGCATCGTCGCGCGCTCGCCGTCGACGGCGGTGTAGGCGCCCTCGCCTTCCACGATGAGACGCAGCGCGGTCTGCGTATGGCGATGGCTGGGCGCGACTTCACCGGGCAGGATCAGCTGCAGACCGGCGTAGAGGGATTGGGTGATGGACGAGGAGCCCGGCATCCCCGGGTTCTCGAGGATCAGGACCCGCCGCACCGCCTCGCGGGCCGTGATGAGCGTGCCGGACTCCATGAGTGCAGGACGAACTGCGTCGTAGTGCCAGAGGTGGGGCACGCAGGGTGTCCGCGGGGTCTCCGGCACGAGTGCCGACATGGCCTCCCAGAGCGGCGTCATGCCCTGGGTGCCGATGCGCCGGTAATAGTCGTCGCGCGCTGCGCGGTTGTCGACGGGCTGGTTCACGGGGTCTCCTCCCTCGAGCCGATGCGGTGGTCGCACGCGAGCGGCGCCATCGCGATCACTGGAGCACCGGCAGGCGCAATCCGAAATCCTTCTCGACGAGTTCGGTCACGCGCCCGAGGAAGTCCGCGCGCATCTCGTCGTTGCTCCGCTGCTTCAGGCCGAGACGCCGGTACATCTCGTTGTTCTTCGAGTTGCTCGATCCGAAGAACGCCGGCGTGATCGGGAAATAGCGGTCGAGCGCATCCTGCACCTCGGCGGCGCGGCCCGCCTGGATGAGTTCGAGGCAGAAGTCCTTGCCGAACTTCGCGTGGAACTTCTCCTCGGGCATCGTGATGCGGGCGAGATTGCGCAGCGGGTGGAACGAGCAGTGGAGGAGGTCCTCGACCTGCAGGATTTCGGCGTAGTCGGCAACGGCCTTGATGACACAGAACTCCGGCCACGTGCGCAGCTGGAACTCGAAGATCGACAGCGGTCGCTTGGCGTCGGGATCCATGCGCTCGGGCGCCACACCCATTTCTTCGGCGAGCGTGCGGAAGCGCACGTGGTGGTGATACTCCTCCATCGCGACGCGACAGGTGAGCCACTTCGCGTAGGGCGTAGGTGCCAGGGCGATCGCGGGCTCGTCGAATACCTGTGCTCCGTACAACTCGTTCACCGCGTGGCTGATCACGATCTTCTCGACCGCCACCCGGTACTCCTCGGGCTGCGTGGCGAGGTCTGCGACCGTCTTCACATCCGGTATGGCGACTGCGCTCATGGTCGTTGCTCCCATTGACATCTATAGAAGTGGTTCTGTGTTGAACAGTTCGAGGTCCGTCGCGAGATCGGTGAGGCGGTCGGCGAACTCGGCCTCCAGCACCCCGCCGAGTGCCAGCGCGTCCTGCCGGTCGAGCGGCTCGCTCACCACGCGTGCCACGGGCCGGGCCTGCGAGAAGAGAAAGATCTCGCGCCCCCGCACGCCGAGGATCTGCCCGGTGAATCCGTTCGCCGGGCTCACGAGGAACGCGATGACCCGCGCGACGTGCTCCGCGGGAACCCGCAACCCGCGGGCCTTGTACTCGGCCTGCGCATCGTTGGCCGCCTGGATCGATTCCGTGACGCGCGTGGCGGCGAACGGCGCCACGGCGTTGCACAGGATCCCGGAGCGGTGGAGGTCCATCGCGACCGTGCGCGTGAGACCGGCGAGACCGGCCTTCGCCGAGGCATACGCGCTCTGGGCGAAGTTGCCCACGAGTCCGGCACTGGAGATGACGTTAACGATGCGGCCGGGCGCCCGGCCGGACTTCACCTGTTCCCGCATGGCCGGCGTCGCCGCCGCGAGAATCGCGAACGGAGTGTGCAGGTTCACCTCGAGCACGCGCTGCCAGTCGTCGCGCTGCGTCTTGAAGATGAAGCCGTCCCGAAGGATCGCCGCGTTGTTGACCACGACGTCGATGGCGCCGAAGCGCTCGCGGGCTGCAGCGACCGCCGCCTCGGCCTGGCCCGGCGAAGCGAGATCGGCGGTGAAGGCCGCGGCACGGTGTCCTAGCGAGGCCGCGACGGCATTCGCGACGGACGGGTCGGGGGCGTCCCCCCCGATGCCGACGCCCGCATCCGCGACCAGGACCGATGCACCCAGGGCATGCAGTGCCCTGCTCACGGCGTGGCCGATCCCGCGCGCCCCGCCTGTCACGAGCGCGACGCGCCCTTCGAGCAGCGGTGCAGTCATGTCGTGCCCTCCTTGTCGATGTTGGCGGGGTGAAATGCGTCTGCGTGGATGTCGCGAGACGCCACGCCGCGCGATGCCAGCAGGGCCGTGGCGGCGTCGACCATCGCGGGCGGCCCGGCCACGTAGGCCTTGAAACCGTCGAGCCGCGCGAAGTCCTCCGCGACAGCGTCGGTGACGAGGCCGAATCGGCGCGGACCGGCGTGCGTGCCGGTGTCGGCATCGGGATCGGGATCGGAAAGGACGACATGCGCCGACGACCCGGTGCGTCCCTCCACCCAGGTGCGCATCTCCGCCTCGCCATAGACATCGCGCTCCGCGCGCGCACCGAAGTAGGTGTGAACGGGATTCGCAAGCCCCTGAGCGCGCATCGTGGCGATGATCGACCGCACGGGTGCGAAGCCGCTGCCGCCGGCGATCGCGATCACGGGACCGGTGTGGTTGGCCCGCAGATACGACGTCCCGAAGGGTCCGGAGACACGCACGGCGTCGCCCGTTCGGAGCCCTGCCGCAAGGCCGGCGCTCACGGATCCGCCCGGCATCTCGCGGATGTGGAACTCGAGGGTGGCTTCGTCGGGCCGAGTGGCCATGGAGTAGTCGCGCGCCCGGCCGGGTGCGAACGGAAACTCGATCGATGCGTACTGACCTGCGCTGAAGCTGAAGGGGCCGCCCGACCGGATGTCGAGACGCAACCGGTGGATGTCGTGCGTGAGTCGATCGAGGGATGCCACCGAACAACGCAGGATGCGGGACGGATGGACGATGAACTCCTCGTCGTCGAGCTTCCGGATGACCGTGTCACCCCAGACCTGCGTGCGACAGGCGAGCACCACGCCGCGTGCACGATCCGAGGCTTCGAGGGCATGCTCGGAGTACTCCAGTTCGAGGATGTCACCAGACACCAGTTCGCAGCGACACGTACCGCAGTTCCCGGCCTGACAGCTGTACGAGAACCCGACCCCTGCCATCAGCAGCGCGTCGAGGATCGTGTCTCCCGGCTCCGCCTCCACCGTGACGGGCGTGCCGTCGATGCTGATGCTGTGGGACATGGGCTTCGTTCAGGTTGGTATCGAGGTGGGTGGAGGGGGCGCCATCGAGGGCCGGAAGACGGTGATCGCGGATGCCGTGCGCCTGGGACGACCCCGAACATGCGCACGGTCGAGCGAACGAAGCAGAGTCCCATCGGGGCGACGGCGCGCGTGCCGCCCCGCTCGATCCCCCCTGGAAAGCTGCTCATCCGCAGAGGAGCCGGCCTGGGCAGCCGCGACGCCTGCGGCCGCACTCTCGGGAGACCATCCGACTTGCGCTGGCATGCGCGCCGAGACCGATTTAGTATCTCCACACGATCATTTGATGTCAAACAATGTGACCACCACCGAAAAAGGCGCCCCTCGAAGCCGTCCGGCCGCTCGAGCTGCGGTCGCACCACCGGTCGGCGAAATCGGTCTCGGCATGCTCCCTGAACTGATCGGCTATCACGTGAGGCTCGCTCAGATGGCCGTGTTCGCGGACTTCGAGCGGTCGCTCGGGATACTCGACCTGTCGCCGGGCCTGTTCGGTCTTCTCGTCATCATCGAGGCAAACCCGGGGTTGCGGCAGATCCAGCTCGCGGCCGCCGCAAGAGTCGACCGCTCGACACTCGTGCCCGCCCTCGACAAACTCGAAGCACGCGAACTCGTGGAGCGCCGCGCGGCACCGGATGACCGCCGATCCAACGGACTTGTCCTCACGCGGCGAGGGGCCGGATTGCTGCAGCGCGCCAAGGAGATCGTGCAGGACCACGAGCACCGCATCGCCGGGGCGCTGAGCGCCGATGAGCGCGCACTGCTCGTGCGCTACCTCGATCGTCTTGCGCCGGAGGTTCGTCAATCTTGAGTGGCACGATGAAGAAGCGCTCCGCCAAGGCTGGGCTGCCACCCGGCTCGCTCGTCTACGTCGGCGAGGAACGCACCCAGCGCACACGGGTGAGCGTGATCGACTTCGATGAGCAGCATGTGGACGAGCGCGAGATCGAGCGCATCGAGGACTGCGTCGCCTTCAAGGAATCCGCCAGCGTCAGCTGGATCGATGTCGACGAGACGCGGGAACCCGGCACGGTTGCCATGTTCGGCAAGGTCCTGGCGTTCCACCCGCTCATGCAGGAAGACATCCTCGCGACCGACCAAAGGGCAAAGCTCGAGGATCACGGCGAGTACGTCTACGTGGTGCTGAAGATGCTCTCGTGGGACGAAAAGGCCGACTGCATGGAGAACGAACAGCTCTCTCTGGTCCTCGGCCGGAACTACGTCATCACGTTCCAGGAACGCGCCGGCGACTTCTTCGATCCGCTGCGACGACGCATCCGCGAGGGGCTGGGCCCCGCGCGAAGGCAGCGAGCGGACTACCTCGCGTACTCGATCCTAGACCTCGTGGTGGACCACTATTTCCTGGTGCTGGAGAAGCTGGGAGAGCGCATCGAGCGCGTCGAGGACAGGGTGATGACGCATCCGCGACAGGAATTGCTCCGGGAGATCCACGATCTGAAGCGCGAGATGCTCTTCGTGCGCAAGTCGGTGTGGCCCGTGAAGGAGGTCATCGCCTCCCTGAGGCACCTCGACAGCCGCCTCATATCGCGGGCGACATCCCCGTACCTGCGCGACCTCCAGGACCACATCGAACAGGTGCTCGAGGGCGTCGAAACGTATCAGAACCTTCTGTCCGACATGCTCGCCGCGTACCTGTCGACGCTCAGCAACCGGACCAACACGGTGATGCGGGTGCTGGCGGTCTTCTCGGCGGTGTTCATGCCGCTCACCTTCGTGACCGGGATCTTCGGAATGAACTTCAAGCACATGCCCGTGCTGGAACTGGAGTGGGGATTCCCGGTGACGCTGGCCGCCATGGTCGCCATCGGCGGCCTGATGGTGGCCTTCTTCCTCCGTCGTCGCTGGCTCTAGCGAGACTCTGGTTCATTCGCACGGCCGCGCCAGCGACTCAGAGTCTCCCTGGATGCAACGGGCGTCAATCGCCGTCGGACCGGACCCGTCCACGGTCCCGCTTCACGTCGGACCGGGCGCGCTTCTCGGCCACCCGCCGTCTGCGCGCCGATGCACCGGGCGCCGTCGGTATCCTTACGACGGGCCTGTGGAGCGCCCTCACCACAAGGGCCACGAGGCGCGCGACCGCATCGTCGCGATTGAGCCCCTGGGACCGGAACCGCTGCGCCTGGATGATGACTTCGCCATCGAGCGTCGCTCGGCTCCCGGCGAGTCGGAGCACACGCGCGCGCACCTCGTCCGACAGGGCCGGATCCAGGGCCGGTCGGAACCGCAACTCCACCGCGGTGGACACCTTGTTGACGTTCTGCCCGCCGGGCCCGGAAGCACGGACGAATCGAAACTCGAGTGCCGCCGCGGCCGGCTCGTAGCTCATGGGAATGTCTCGCGGGAGGTGGACGAAACCGCTTGTCCAAGCGCGAAAGGATGAGGCACTGCAGCATTAGGAATCATGGTGATTTCCAGGCTTTCTTCGTGTTGCAAATGAGTTCCACTGGGTCTACATTTCATCCGGTTTCCTGATGCCGGCCAAGAGTAATTCCTTGGCGCCGACAGCGCCGTTTCTCGCGCACCGATGTTTTCGGCTGTTGGTGAGTATCGATCGCGTGGCAACGGTGGGGCGAAACGCAAGCGCAACGCAGCAGTGTCGGACGGCAGGTTGGATCGGAACGACACGAGTTGAGCATTTAGGCAGTGCTGGTCCACGCAGTGAAGTTTGGCAACATCCTGTTCAAATAATCTGGGAGAGAGTCATGAAGCATTGGAGCACTCAACTGACGGCGTCCGTCAAGGCCCTGTCGGTCGCAGCCCTGATCGGCACGAGCAGCGCCGCCATGGCGGTCGACGGCAACACGCTTTTGAACGCCGACAAGGACCCGAACAACTGGCTGACGTACCACGGCTCCTACAAGTCGTGGCACTACAGCGACCTGGGTCAGATCAACGCAGCCAACGTCAAGAACCTGAAGGTGAGCTGGGTGCACACCCCCAGCGCCAGCAAGCGCGGCGTGCAGTCCTTCCCGCTCGCCGTCGACGGCGTCCTGTACTACACCAGCGCCTCCGGCCAGGTGTGGGCACTCGACGGCGCGACCGGTGAAGTGAAGTGGAAGTACAGCGCCAAGCTCGACCAGGAGCGTTCCGAAGGCACGTTCTACAACCCCTACAACCGCGGTATCGCGATCGGCTACGGCAACGTGTACATGGGCACGACCGACGGCCGGGTGATCGCACTCGACATGAACACCGGCAAGGTCGTGTGGGACAAGATGATCCTCACGGTCGAGGGTGGCAACAAGGGCTTCACTGGGGCTCCGGTCCTGGTCAAGGACATGATCGTCATCGGCTCCAACGGTGGTGAGCTGTCCGGTTGCTGCGGCCCCATCTTCGCCGTCGACGCGAAGACGGGTGAAGTGCGCTGGCAATTCGACACCATCGGCGGTGACGAGCGGTCCCGCGCGAGCTGGGGCAACGACTCCTGGAAGACGGGCGGTGGCGGTGGCTGGATGACCGGCACCTACGACGCCGTGACGAACTCCATCTGGTGGGGCACTGCCAACCCGGCGCCCGACTACGACTGGGCCGGCGAAGACTGGAAGACCGGCGGTGCGCGCCCTGGCGACAACCTCTACAGCTCCTCCGTCGTCGTGCTGAATGCCGACACGGGTGAACTGAAGTCGTGGTTCCAGGAAATGCCGCACGACGCCTGGGACTTCGACAGCGCCGTCGGCGAGTTCATGTCCATCGAGCGTGGTGGCAAGCGCTACATGGTCCACCCGAACAAGGGCGGCATCATGTTCGTGTACAACGCCGACCCCTCGCACGCGCCTCTGAAGGTAGAGAACGCGTACATGACCGGCAAGACGTTCAACTACATCAAGGGCGTGGATGCGAAGACCGGCCAGCTGATCGGCCGCCGCGAACTGCCGGAAGGCAAGCACACGAACGTTTGCCCGGCCATCGACGGCGCGACTTCCTGGAACACGGGTTCCTACAACCCGAACACGGGCCTGATGTACAAGGTCGGCCAGGAATGGTGCTTCGACATCGAGGTGGTGAAGTCGGATCCGCCGCCCGCGTTCTCCGGTCAGGCCTACTTCGGCGCCAGCTGGACGTCCACGCATCCTGAAGGCCGCAAGGCATTCGGTTACGTGACGGCCCGTGACCCGATCACCGGCACGATCAAGTGGGAGAAGGAGTACAAGTACCCGCCGCTCGCCAGCCTGCTGTCGACGAAGGGCAACGTGGTGTTCGTGCCCGGCGCCAATGGCGTGTTCGAGGCCCTGGATGCCCGCTCCGGTGCGACGCTCTGGTCCCACAACAACGGTATCGGCCACCACGGCGGCGTGATCACCTACACCGCCAAGGGCAAGCAGTACGTCGCGGTGGTGACGGGTTGGGGAAGCCACGTGGCCGGCAACTACTGCCCGCTGTTCGGCGAGCCCTTCTGCAGCATGCCGACCGACGCTGGTCAGCTCCTGGTGTTCGCACTGCCCTGATAGCAAACTCGAGACTCGGGGCGCGCTGCTGCAGGTCGGGTAGACGCACTGAAGTCTGAGGCGTTTCGAAGGGCGAGGGAGAGATCCCTCGCCCTTTTCATTAGTGTTTTCACACGTCTGTCCGAACTCGAATTCGGGAAGGAGAAACCATGAAAGTTGCCACGATGACGATGCGCGGCTGCCTGCTCATGCTCGCGTCGCTTACCGTGGGATCGGCTGGTGGCGTGCACGCCGCCGATGCGAACAACCCGGCGAGCGAAACGGCAGTGCCGGCGGAGCCCGCAGCTGCCCCCGAGAAACCGAAGATCGATATTCGGAAGCTCTTCGCCACGAACTGCAGCTGGTGCCACCAGGACTACGGAATGAAAGCGGCGGACGGCCCGAAACTGGCCGGCACATCGCTGACCGAGGAGCAGGTCATCGAACAGATTTCACGGGGCAAGTCACCTATGCCCGGATTCCGGAAGACGCTCTCCAAAGAACAGATCGAGGCCCTCGCCAAGTACATCAAGGGGCTGAAGGATCCCGCCAACTGACGGTGGGAAGCGTCGCAAGCACCTCGTGAACCACGAGGTGTGCTACGGGTGCTTCGTCTCGGTCATCGAGGTTCGGACTTCAGGAGCGAGAGTTCGAGACGAAGCTTGTATCCCCCGTAGGTGACGGGCCCACGGATAGCGCCATCCTCGCGAACCGGAAGGACGGCTGTCATGGCGCTGCCGTCACTCCCCTTCGCACGGAACCGAAGCATTCCGGACTCGAACGAGACGTCTCTCAGCGGCACAGGATCGGCACCGAAGTTCTCGTTGTTCGTCATGTGCAGAGTTCCTTGGCCCCCGTCCAGGCGCAGGATCGCGACACCGCTGGACATCCCGAGATACCATGGCCCTTTCCAGACGCCCGAAAGATCATGCGCATGGACGCCGAAAGAAAGCCAGAGGATTACAAGTCCGGCGGCAGCCTTGCCCCAGATGCTCTTCGCACACCCCATGTTGAATACCCTCCAATGCTTTTGTCGGACCGATGTGTGGGGAGCGCAGACGATCCCCGCATGAAGCTCCGAAGGATACGGGAACGTCGAGCATGAGCAACCGCCGCCTCGTGCCGGGAGACATCCAGCACGGCGTCCCGTTGCCGTGCGACCTCTTCGACCATTCGGGAAGGCTGTTGCTGCGACTCGGCCAGACGATCATGAGCGAGTCCCAGGTCGCACGCATTCTCGAGATCGGGGTCTTTGGCGATCCGGACTGGAACCTCGAGTTCGCCGCCGACGAAGGCCACTCGACACGCGTATCGGTCTTTGACCGGATACGCGCGCTCCGCGAGGCTCTGGTCCCTGTGCTGTCAGCGCCACGCATCCCGCCTGATGTGGTCTGCGCCCACGCCGCCGAGATCATGGAACTGTGCCGGCTGGATCCGGACGCGTCATTGGCCACCATTCTCCTGCAACGTGCGCCGCCGTATGGCGTCCGCCAGATGGTGAACGTGGCGATCGTCACCGAGATCCTGTTGTCTCAGCGCGAACCGGATCCGGCTGCGCGTTTGCCCGTGATCGCCGCAGCGCTGACCATGAACATCGCCATGCTGGCGCTGCAGGAGACCCTCTATCATCAGCAGGCGGATCTGACCGAGCCGCAACGAGCGGAGATCCGCGCGCACCCTTCGCGCGCGGTCGAACAGCTGAAGGCGACAGGAGTCACAGACTCCACGTGGCTGTCGGTGGTGGGACAGCATCATGAGGCCATAGACGGCTCCGGCTATCCGGCACGATTGTCCGGCGAAACCATAGATGCTGGCGCCCGCATGGTCAGCGCAGCCGATCGCTACTGCGCCATGGTGTCGGAACGCGCCTATCGGTCGGGGGCGTTTCCAAGTGTTGCGCTGCGCCAGATCTTTCTCGCGCAGGGTAAAAGCGTGGATGTCGGCATCGCGGCGCTGTTGGTCAAGGAGATCGGTCTCTACCCGCCTGGAACGGTGGTGCAATTGGCCAACGGCGAGATCGGCGTCGCGATGAAGCGTACGCTGAAGTCCGGGAATCCGATCGTCCGGACCATCCTGAACGCCTCGGGGATTCGACTGCCGATGATGCCGAAGCGGCGCACGTCACAGCCGAGTTTCCAGATCACGCAGGTCCACCCGCTCACGCGCCTGCCAAGCGATCTGGACATCGCGTCGATCTGGATTCCGCGGGAGACGGATCTGGAGGACGAGAATGATGTGTGAATGTCGTTCAATCGAGGAGTGACGCGCGCGGTCGACGAATAACCGATTGGCGGTTCGGCTTGGAAGCGTCCCGCCGACGCATCTTCGAGCACCACCGCAGCCGCCCAGGACCACAAACGAAAACGCCCTCCACGCAAATGGAGGGCGTTCGTACTTCGAAACTCATGGGGAATCAAGCCAGGCTGCTGATCTCCTCTTCCCGCTTCTTCTCGGCAGGCGGAGGTACGTCAAAGACCAGCTGCACTTTGTCATCCGCATCGATGTCGACTGTCACCTTGCCGCCCGACATGAGACGCCCGAACAGAAGCTCATCGGCCAGAGCTCGGCGGATCGTGTCCTGGATGAGTCTCGCCATCGGCCTGGCTCCCATCAGCGGATCGAATCCGTTCTTCGCGAGATGATCTTTCAGCGAGGTCGTGAACGTTGCTTCTACCTTCTTCTCGTGCAGTTGCTCCTCCAACTGCATGAGGAACTTGTCGACGACACGCATGATGACTTCGTAGTCGAGCGCGGCGAACGAGATCGTCGCATCCAGTCGGTTCCGGAACTCCGGCGTGAACATCCGCTTGATCTCCGCCATCTCATCGCCGGCCTGCTTGCCGAGCGTGAATCCAATGGAGGTCTTCGCAAGCGTCTCGGCACCGGCATTCGTCGTCATGATGATCGCGACATTCCGGAAATCCGCCTTGCGGCCGTTGTTGTCGGTGAGCGTGCCGTGATCCATCACCTGGAGCAGGATGTTGAAGATATCCGGATGAGCCTTCTCGATTTCATCGAGGAGAAGCACGGCATAGGGATGCTTCGCAATGGCCTCCGTCAGCAGTCCGCCCTGGTCGAATCCGACGTATCCGGGCGGTGCACCGATGAGCCGCGAAACAGCATGGCGCTCCATGTACTCGGACATATCGAAACGAATCAACTCGACGCCGAGAATGTAAGCAAGCTGCCGCGCGACCTCGGTCTTGCCGACTCCGGTGGGCCCCGAGAACAGGAAGGAACCGATCGGCTTCAGCGGGTTCCCGAGACCGCTCCGGGACATCTTGATGGCTGCGGCGAGCGCGTCGATCGCTCTATCCTGACCGAAGACGACCGCCTTCAGATCACGATCGAGCGTCTTGAGGGAATTGCGATCGCTGGACGACACGTTCTGCGGAGGGATCCGCGCGATCTTCGCCACCGTCTCCTCGATGTCGTGCTTGCCGATCACCTTCCGCTGCTTCGACTTGGGAAGAATGCGTTGCGCGGCCCCCGCCTCATCGATCACATCGATGGCTTTGTCGGGCAGATGCCGGTCGTTGATGTAGCGCGCCGAGAGCTCGGCGGCCGAACTCAGCGCCGCCTCCGTGTATCGGACGCCATGATGCGCTTCGAACCGGGTCTTGAGGCCGCGCAGAATCGCAACGGTCTCGTCGATCGTGGGTTCGACCACGTCGATCTTCTGGAATCGGCGGGACAGCGCATGATCCTTCTCGAAGATCCCGCGGAATTCGTTGTAGGTCGTCGCCCCGATGCACTTCATCTGCCCGGAGGACAGTGCAGGCTTCAAGAGATTGGATGCATCCAGCGTACCGCCTGAGGCGGCGCCCGCACCGATGAGCGTATGGATCTCGTCGATGAAGAGAATCGCGTTGGGGTTGTCGGTGAGTTGCTTGAGCACAGCCTTCAGTCGCTGCTCGAAATCACCACGGTACTTCGTGCCGGCAAGCAAAGCGCCCATGTCGAGCGCGTACACGACGCAGTGACTGAGAATCTCGGGTACCTGCCCCTCGATGATCCGCCGCGCCAAGCCTTCAGCAATCGCCGTCTTGCCTACGCCTGCCTCGCCGACGAGCAGAGGATTGTTTTTCCTGCGACGGCAGAGTGTCTGGATGACGCGCTCCACCTCTTTCTCTCGACCGATGAGCGGATCGATCTTTCCGCTGATCGCCTGAGCGTTCAGATTCTGGGTGTAGGTCTCCAATGCGCCGCCTGCGCCCTGCTCCTGATCACCCTCGGCCTCGGCCTCCTGCTTCGGGGGCTGGGCGGTGTTCTGGGGTACCTTGCTGATGCCGTGGGAGATGAAATTGACGACATCGAGGCGGGTCACGCCCTTCTGATGCAGGAAATAGACGGCGTGGGAGTCCTTTTCGCCGAAGATCGCCACGAGCACATTGGCACCCGTGACCTCCTTCTTGCCGGAGGACTGGACATGAAGGATCGCGCGCTGGATGACGCGCTGGAAACCAAGAGTCGGCTGGGTGTCGACCTCGTCGCCGGACACGACGGGCGTGTGTTCGTTGATGAAGTCGGTGAGTTGCTTCCGCAGCTCTTCGATGTTCGCCGCGCAAGCGCGCAACACTTCCGAGGCCGAGGGGTTGTCCAACATGGCGAGGAGCAGATGCTCCACCGTGATGAACTCGTGGCGCTTCTGCCTGGCCTCCATGAAAGCCATGTGCAGACTGACTTCGAGTTCCTGGGCAATCATCTACGTTTCCTCCATCACACACTGCAACGGGTGCTGATGCTGACGCGAATACGAGATGACCTGTTCCACCTTGGTCGCGGCGACATCCTTCGGAAATACTCCGCACACGCCCATTCCATCGCGGTGCACCTTCAGCATTACTTGAGTGGCCTGCTCGCGGGTCATTCCAAAGAAACTTTGGAGTACCCCGACCACGAAGTCCATCGGTGTGTAGTCGTCGTTCAGCAGCAGTACCTTGTACATTGGAGGAGGCTTGACCTTCTGCTTCTCCACCTCCAGCACTCCACCTTCTCGTGGACTTGTCGCCATGGCCCTGCCGCTACCTGACTGCTGAGTGAATCAGCACACTCGACGAATCTATTGTGCGCGCAAATTCGAAATTTACAAGGGGCGCACCGTTGCTGGTTTCCAAGGCCGAGCCACACCCCGAATACGCCTCGCGAAGAGGCGAGACGCAACGCCGAGGCAGCCATTCCAGCGACACGAATTCCGCTGCAGATATCGCGGTGCAGTGCGCCCCTCGCTTGCTCATCGTGCGCGCATCTGGGCAATCATCGCGTCACCGAACCCGGAGCACGACACCTGGGTCGCACCAGTCATCAGCCGAGCAAAATCATAGGTGACGGTGCGCGCACTGATCGCCGATTCCGTGGCACGGATGATCAGGTCCGCAGCCTCGATCCACCCCATGTGTCTCAACATCATTTCCGCAGACAAGATCAGTGATCCTGGGTTCACATAGTCCTTGCCGGCGTACTTGGGAGCAGTACCGTGCGTCGCTTCGAACATGGCCACGGAGTCCGATAGATTCGCACCTGGCGCAATGCCTATCCCGCCCACCTGCGCAGCCAGGGCGTCGGAGATGTAGTCGCCGTTCAGGTTCAGGGTGGCGATCACGTCGTACTCCTCGGGACGCAACAGGATCTGCTGCAGGAACGCATCGGCGATCACGTCCTTGACCACGATGCCCGAGGGCAACTTCATCCAAGGGCCACCGTCGATCAACTGGGCACCGAACTCTCGTTTGGCCAGCGCATAACCCCAGTCACGGAAACCGCCCTCGGTGAACTTCATGATGTTGCCCTTGTGAACCAGGGTCACCGATGAACGCTTGTTCGCAATGGCATACTGGATCGCCTTGCGGACAAGTCGCTCCGTCCCCTCGCGGGACACTGGCTTGATGCCTATCCCCGACGTGTCGGGGAAGCGGATCTTCTTGACCCCCATCTCCTGAGTCAGGAAGTGGATGACCTTCTTGCACGCATCGGATTCAGCCTGCCACTCGATCCCCGCGTAGATGTCCTCCGAGTTCTCTCGGAAGATGACCATCTCGGTCTTCTCGGGGTTCTTCAGAGGGCTCGGCACACCGGTGAAATAGCGGACAGGCCGCAAGCACACGTAAAGATCGAGTTCCTGGCGCAGCGCGACGTTGATGGAGCGGATGCCGCCGCCGACGGGAGTGGTCAGCGGACCCTTGATCGAAACCACGAACTCCTTGGCGACCTCGAGAGTTTCGTCCGGAAGCCAGACGTTCTCGCCGTAGACCCGCGTGGACTTCTCGCCTGCATAGATCTCCATCCACGAGATCTTGCGCTTGCCGCCATAGGCAACGTCCACCGCGGCATCGACAACCTTGCACATCACAGGCGAGATATCGACCCCGGTACCATCTCCTTCGATGAACGGGATGATGGGACTATCGGGGACGTCCAGGGTGAAGTCGCTGTTCACCTTGATCTTTTCGCCGCTGCTCGGCACCTTGATATGCTTGTACATCGATCACCTTTCACGAGTTGGACTGCTTGGTAACGGATACGGGCGAATACGGGCGGATACGGGCGGATACGGGCGGATACGCGCCGCTGCATGAGGGGCCGCGGGTGGAGCCCACCTGTACAACGCCGCTGATGATGAACTGCTGGGCGGCAATCTCGATCATCGGATGCCCGACCGACGCTTGTGACCGAGCCGCACCCACCCGATCACAGGCGCCTGATATCTGCTTGCCCGCCGTTGTTTGCCCGCCGTAGTTTCGTTGCGTCGGAGTTTAGTCCACGCGCCCAATGTTGGCGACCTGCGAGTCGCCCATCCATCCGTCAGCGCCCCCTCAGCACCCGATGGCGGCAGTCGATGCACTTCGGAAAGCCCGTCGTGCACATCGCGCTCGTTTCTGATCACCCGGCTCGAGAATCTTCCCTCGCGCCGCGGGGATCACCGGGTCTCGCTTTCGCCCCGCGTTCAAAGAAACCCCGAAGGCAACAGACCGCCCAAGACACCCGACCCGACACCGCTCCTGTTGCGGCAACCCTGGCCGGGCTGCGGCAAACCGCCGATCCGGCATGGTCCCCGTCGTCCCATGCGCCCACCTCAAAACATGCACCCATCCCCCGAAATGCACCGCAATCGGCCCTCGCTTCGAAAACGCCGCAAGACAGCAAAACCGCGTTTCATATTGCGGAATATAGAGGGTTGGTGGTCGCCCAAACACCTGATGTTTTGATAGAAATCGACATCCTGACATTGTTGTTGCACCGCGCAAGACCGATCGTATACTCCTTCCACACGGTGCCGTGTTCGACAAAGGTGAAATGTCGGCATTCCGGAAATGGTCGACGACCCGATCATCTCCCTGGCCCGCCAGACCTGATCTCTGGCCGCCTCGTGCAACTGGGTGCAGCGCGCATGCAACTTGCGCTGCGGGCCTTCTGGCAGCGCAGCAGGAAGCCTCGGCGTCGATGGTCCAACAGGGCCATCGCTAATCCGCCTCAGCCAGCGCAACTTTCAACTCGGACTGGAGATTCCATTGAAGCAATCCATCTCGCAACTCAAGAAAGACTGGGCGGAGAATCCCCGCTGGAAGGGCGTCACTCGGCCATACGGTGCAGAGGACGTCGATCGTTTGCGCGGCACGGTGCACATCGAGCACTCGCTTGCTCGGCAAGGCGCGGAGAAGCTCTGGACGCTGGTGAACGAGGAACCGTTCATCAATGCGCTCGGAGCGATGACGGGTAATCAGGCGATGCAGCAGGTCAAGGCGGGCCTGAAAGCGATCTACCTCTCCGGCTGGCAGGTGGCTGCCGATGCCAATATCGCCGGTGAAATGTATCCCGATCAGTCGCTCTACCCCGTGAACAGCGTTCCGGCGATCGTGCGCAGGATCAACAGCACGCTAATGCGTGCCGATCAGATCCACCACTCGGAAGGCAAGGATGACATCGACTGGTTCGCACCGATTGTCGCGGATGCCGAGGCCGGATTCGGCGGCGTGCTCAACGCCTTCGAACTGATGAAGGCGATGATCGACGCAGGCGCCGCTGGCGTTCACTTCGAGGACCAACTCGCGGCGGCAAAGAAATGTGGTCACATGGGCGGCAAGGTGCTCGTTCCTACCCAGGAGGCAGTCCAGAAACTGGTCGCCGCCCGGCTCGCCGCGGATGTCATGGGTGTTCCCACCTTGGTGTTCGCTCGCACGGATGCCGAGGCAGCCAACCTGATCACATCCGACTTCGACGAAAACGACAAACCGTTCTGCACCGGCGAGCGGACATCCGAAGGCTACTACCGGGTGATGAACGGCCTCCAGCAGGCGATCTCCCGCGGGCTGGCCTACGCACCCTATGCAGATCTGATCTGGTGTGAAACCGGGAAGCCCGACCTCGAGTTCGCCCGCCAGTTCGCGGAAGCCATTCATCACAAGTTCCCGGGCAAGCTGCTCTCCTACAACTGCTCACCCTCGTTCAACTGGAAGAAGAATCTCGACGACGCGACGATCGCCAAGTTCCAGCGTGAACTCGGTGCGATGGGCTACAAGTTCCAGTTCATCACGCTGGCGGGTTTCCACTCTCTGAACTACGGCATGTTCGACCTCGCGTACGGCTACGCGAGAGACAACATGACGGCATTCGTGGAACTGCAGCAGAAGGAGTTCGCGGCGGCCGAGCGCGGTTTCACCGCTGTGAAGCACCAGCGCGAGGTGGGAACCGGATACTTCGATGAGGTCACGCAAGTGATCCAATCGGGGCAATCGTCCGTGACTGCCCTGACGGGTTCGACCGAAGAAGAGCAGTTCGCCTGACGATCGACGCATCACCCGGAACCCGGACACCCTGGTGTCCGGTTTTTTTTCGACCTGTGCCAGCCGGCAAAATCTGATGCCATAATGCGGGAAAATTCGTTCCCCTACGACCCTCACGGAGTACACCCATGACCTCACCGACCTTTGGCCCGGGCATTGAAATCCTGGCGCCTGTGACGCCCGAGTTCGCGCAGATCATCACCCCCGAGGCGATCGCTTTCGTCGCCATGTTGCATCGCGCTCTCGACACCCGCCGACATGAGCTGCTGGCGCGTCGCAAGGTACGGCAAGCAGAACTCGACGCGGGAAAGCTGCCCGACTTCCTCCCCGAGACGCGCCAGATCCGTGAAGCGCAATGGAGCGTGGCACCCGTGCCGGCCGATCTGCAGGATCGCCGTGTCGAGATCACCGGCCCCACCGACCGCAAGATGGTCATCAACGCCCTGAACTCCGGGGCGAACATGTTCATGGCCGATTTCGAGGACTCGTCCACGCCGACCTGGTCGAACCAGATCCAAGGCCAGATCAACATGCGCGATGCGATCGCGGGCACGATCTCGTTCACCAGTCCGGAAGGTAAGAGCTACCGGCTCGCGGATAAGGTGGCCACGCTGTTGGTGCGTCCGCGCGGCTGGCACCTCGACGAGAAGCACATGCGCGTGGACGGCAAGCCGGTCTCGGGTGGCTTGTTCGATTTCGGTCTCTACTTCTTCCACAACGCGGCGACCCGCGTTGCCAAGGGGTCCGGGATCTATCTTTACCTGCCCAAGATGGAGAGCCATCTCGAGGCGCGACTCTGGAACGACGCCTTCGTGCTGGCGCAGACGGAGTTGGGGTTCCCGGTGGGCACGGTCAAGGCCACCGTCCTGATCGAGACGATCATGGCGACGTTCGAGATGGACGAGATCCTCTACGAACTGCGCGATCACTCGGCCGGCCTGAACTGCGGTCGCTGGGATTACATCTTCTCGTGCATCAAGAAGTTCAAGAAGCAGCCCGGCTTCATCCTCGCCGACCGCGGGCTCGTGACCATGACCAGCCCGTTCATGCGCGCCTACTCGCAGCTGCTTATCAAGACCTGCCACCGCCGCGGTGCCTTCGCGATGGGCGGCATGGCGGCCCAGATCCCGATCAAGAACGATCCCGAGGCGAACGAAGCCGCGCTGGCGAAGGTGCGCGCGGACAAGGAACGCGAAGCCACCGACGGCCACGACGGCACCTGGGTGGCGCATCCGGCCTTGGTGCCGATCGCGAAGGAGGCCTTCGACCGCGTGATGAAGACGCCCAACCAGATCGCCAAGCAGCGCGACGACGTGAAGGTCACCGCTGCCGACCTCCTGAACTTCCAACCGGAAGCCCCGATCACCGAGAACGGCCTTCGGATGAACATCAATATCGGGATCCAGTACGTCGGGGCCTGGCTCGCCGGCACCGGCTGCGTCCCGATCTTCAACCTTATGGAGGACGCCGCGACCGCCGAAATCTCGCGTGCCCAGATCTGGCACTGGATCCGCAGCCCGAAGGGGGTACTGGACGACGGCAGGAAGGTGACGCGCGAGATGTTTCAGTTACTCGTTCCCGAGGAACTCGCGAAGGTTCGCCAGATCCTTGGCGAGAAGGGTTTTGCAGCGGGAAAGTACGATGAGGGCGCCAAGCTGTTCGAGGAACTGACGTTGGCTGAGGACTTCGCCGAGTTCCTGACTTTGCCCGCGTACGACCGGGTGATTGCGTCCGAGCATCGCTGACATCGTCCGCAGCCCCTCGATGACCCGGGTGATCCTGCTCAACAAGCCCCACGGGGTGCAGAGCCTGTTCACCGGGTCGGGGGGCACCCGTACCTTGAAGGACTACGTCGATGTCCCCGGTGTCTACCCGGCGGGTCGACTGGATGCCGATAGCGAAGGCCTGCTGTTGCTGACCGACGACGGCGCCCTGCAGGCACGCATTGCGGACCCCAGGCACAAGCTCCCGAAGACCTACCTGGCTCAGGTCGAAGGCGAGCCCACCGACGAGGCACTTGTACGACTTCGCCATGGCGTGGAGCTCGGTGACTTCAAGACACGTCCCGCAGACGCCCGCCGCGTCGCGGAACCCGGGTGGCTATGGCCTCGCGATCCCCCTGTCCGCTACCGAAGACACATCCCGACGAGTTGGATCGAACTGGTGCTGCGCGAAGGGCGCAATCGACAGGTTCGGCGGATGACCGCCGCCGTCGGCGTCCCGACGCTTCGGCTGATCAGGACACGCATCGGCCCATACGATCTGGACGGATTGGCGCCGGGCGGATGGCGGGAGGCGCTTCCTCTGCCCGACGCGCCCCCAAAAGAGAAACCCGCCACAGGGCGGGTTTTTCGTCGCGGGACCAGGCCGTAGATCGGGTCAGTGGAAGCGCTCAGGCACCACGCTTACGGAGTGCAACCGAGGCGCCAAGGGCTGCGACCCCGAGCAACGCAAGGACGCCGGGTTCGGGGACAGGGGTCGGATTCACGGTGGCAGCCACTCGACCGAAGAAACCCAGACCGGAATAGAGGTAGTCAGCCGGCGCCGTCGTGCTCGAACGGAAATCGAACGTCCCCGTCATTTCGCCGCGCTGGGTGATTTCCACCCCTGAGAAGAGGTAGGCGAGTACCGAGTCGACAAAGGTACCGCGCTGGCTGTTGTTGCCCGGGTTCGCCGCCTCGTTGGGCTTCATCACGCCGACGATGTCCATGCGCTTCGCCTCGAACGGCGTCTGCAGAGTGGGTTCCGCGATGATGCTGACACTGAAGGTGCCGCCAGCCCCCGCGCCGGATCCGACCTGACCGTTCGTCCAGACGTCGAAGGAATCGAAGCGATCGGGAGGAAACAATCCGTCGCTGATGCTATCGGAGCGACCATCGATCTCGTTGAGGTAGACCCAGTCGTCCGCACTACCGCCCCAGGCGGCGGCAAGCAGTTGCCTGAAGGCCAGCTTCTCGGCATCGGAGTACCCCGAGTAGGCCCAGTTGTAACCACCAGTGATGTCGAGACACGCACCGGTATCCGGGGACTGCGCGGTGCCGGCCGGCGGGGTGATCGTCATCCCGATTGCGGTAGCGCAGGTCGGCATCGCCTGGGCAGGTGCGCACAGTACGGCGCCTGTCAGGATGAAGGCGGCAGCAAGAGATCTGTTCAGAGTCTTCATGGGGCGAAATCCAATGCGAGCATTCGAAGATGCCGCTTTGTGAGCATTATTCGGACCGGCAATCGAAAACTCACCGCTATCAGGTATTTGGAGTTCGAAAGCCGCGCGATTGGCCGATCAACGTAAGGGAAGTCGACACACCCGGACCACCGGCGCAGGGCACGTCTGCGGGCTGCTGTGCACCGTTATGGCACCAGGTCCCTCGCCGCAGTGACGCTGCGCTTTGACGGCTCCGATGGGTTCCACTTATTCTCGGTCGACCGGGTACCCGTTGCCCGTAGGAAAGGAAGCAAGACACCCAGGCGAGGACGATCGCCGGACTGCCGGAGTGGATGCCAGCACCCTGCCCCGCCCCCGCGGCGATCGCGCCTTTGCTGCACGCGCTCCCACGCCACCCCATTCCACCGAATCGAGGAAGGTACAGCGGGTTCGCAGGATCGCCTGCTCGGAGGGTCATGGCGCCACACCGCGCCGACCTCCCGGCAGGTCGTGCCTCGGCCTTGCCCCCACGCATGCTTCACTGGACCGAACTCTTCAAGATCACCATCGCGCTCCTCGCCATCGTCAATCCGGTGGGTGGCGTTCCGATGTACGTCGGAACCACCGCCGGATGGACGCCTGCCGAGCAGCGACGGACGGCGCGGACCGTGGCCATCACCGTGTTCACGGTCCTCGGAACGTCGGCGCTCGTCGGAACCAGCCTCCTGGACTTCTTCGGGATCGGGATCCCCTCTTTCCAGGTCGGCGGAGGAATCCTCCTCATGCTGCTCGCGATTTCGATGATGGAGGCCCGCGAGAGCGGGATCCGGCAGACCCCCGCGGAGGAGCGCGAGACCGTCGATCGTCACGCGGTCGCCGTCGTCCCTTTGGGCATCCCGCTCCTGGCCGGACCAGGATCCATCAGTACGATGATCATCGCCACCCATGGCGTGCCCGGTGTCGGTTTCCGCTTCGAGTTGCTCCTGCCCGCAGCGCTCATCGCCGTGACCGTCTGGATGACCTTGCTGGTCGCCACCCGCGTGTCCCGTCGCCTCGGCACGACAGGCATGAACATCGTCACCCGGATCATGGGCCTGGTCCTGGCCGCCCTCGCCGTCGAATTCATCGCACAAGGCCTGCTGGAACTGTTTCCCGGGCTGGGAGCCAAGACATGATCTGGACACCGCATGCCACGGTCGCCGTGGTCGTCGAACGCGAAGGGCGCTTCCTGATGGTCGAGGAGGAGACCGACGAAGGCATCCGCATCAATCAGCCCGCGGGGCATTTCGAGTCCGACGAATCCCTCGTCGAGGCCGCGGTCCGCGAGACGCTGGAGGAGACCGCCTGCCACGTCGCCCTCGAGCATCTGATCGGCATCTACCGCTGGCCGCGCCCTGGCACCGACGTCGTCTATCTGCGCTTCGCGTTCTCCGGACGCCTCATAAGTCACGAGGCGGACCGCCCCCTGGACCACGGCATCCTGCGCACACTCTGGATGACCCGCGACGAACTCGTCGCCGAGACGCCACGCCATCGGAACGGGCTCGTCCTCCGCTGCATCGACGATCACCTGGCGGGCCGCCACCACCCCCTCGACCTTCTGGTGCACTACCCATGACCCGCGAACGCGTCGTCGTCGGCCTCTCCGGCGGCGTGGATTCCGCTGTCGCCGCCTGGCTGCTCAAGGAAGCCGGTTACGACGTCATCGGCCTCTTCATGAAGAACTGGGAGGACGACGACACCGACGAGTACTGCACTTCGCGCGCGGATCTCGTCGACGCCGTCTCGGTGGCGGACGTCATCGGGATCGAAGTGGATGCCGTGAATTTCGCCGCCGAGTATCGCGAGCGTGTGTTCAGCCGCTTCCTCGCCGAGTACCGCGCCGGCCGCACGCCGAATCCGGACGTCCTTTGCAACAGCGAGATCAAGTTCGAGGCATTCCTCGATCACGCCATCGCCCTGGGCGCCGGCCATATCGCCACCGGGCACTACGCCGGCGTCCGGCAGGCTGCCGACGGGACGTTCGAACTGCTGCGTGCCGCGGACCGCACGAAGGACCAGAGCTACTTCCTCCACCGCCTGGATCAGCGGCAACTCGGTCGCACCCTCTTCCCGCTGGCCGGTTGGCAGAAGCGCGACGTCCGCGCCCTCGCCGAGCGCATCGGCCTGCCGAACCACGCGAAGAAAGACTCCACGGGCATCTGCTTCATCGGCGAGAGGCCGTTCCGGGACTTCCTCAACCGTTACCTGCCCCGCGAGCCCGGCGACATGGTCACCCCCGAGGGGCGTATCGTCGGCCGGCACATGGGCCTCATGTACTACACGATCGGCCAGCGTCAGGGCCTCGGCATCGGGGGCGAAGGGTTGCCCTGGTACGTCGCCGACAAGGACCTCCCGGCGAATCGCCTCGTCGTCGTCCAGGGGCACGATCACCCCCGCCTCGCCGCACCGGCGCTGGAAGCGCTCGACCTCTCATGGATCGCGGGCGCGGCGCCCGATCCGTCGCGGGACTACGGTGCGAAGACCCGCTACCGCCAGGGCGACGCCACCTGTCGATTTGCCCTCGACCCGTCGGGCGGGCATCTCACGGTCGCGTTCGACGAGCCGCAGTGGGCCATCACCCCGGGCCAGTCGGTGGTGCTCTACCGGGGGGACGTCTGCCTGGGCGGTGGCGTGATCGAGCGCGCACTCCCGCAAGACACGCTGTCAGCCGCCGCCTGACCGATCCATCAGCACCCGCACTCTCGCGCGAAGCACCGGCAGCAGCTCGTCCTCGAACCAGCCGTTTCGCCGCAGCCACGCTGTGTTCCGCCAGCTCGGATGGGGCAGCGGCATGAACTCGGGCAGGTAGTCGCCGAAACTCCGGACGGTTTCGGTCATGCCCTGCCGTCTGCGCCTGCCAAGGTGGAAGGCCTGCGCATAGGCACCGACGAGCAGCGTGAGTCCGATCGCCGGAAGCTGCGACCGGATCCGCGCTTGCCAGAGCGGCGCGCACTCCGGCCGCGGCGGCAGGTCGGCGCCGTCCACCGTCCCCGGATAGCAGAGCCCCATCGGCACGATGGCCACGCGCGACTCGTCGTAGAACTCCTCGCGCGGGAGCGCGAGCCATGTGCGAAGACGATCGCCCGACGGGTCGTTCCAAGGGATCCCGCTCTCGTGGACCCGGCGCCCCGGTGCCTGTCCGACGATGAGCAGCCTGGCACTCCGCGTCGCCCGGACCACGGGCCGCGGCGCGTGGAGAAAGTGGCGCGCACACACGCGGCATCCACGGGCCTCCTGCAGAGTCTCTTCGAGCGACATCATCGGATTGTAGGGGTCGGGCGCGAACCCCTATCCGCTAGAATCGCGCCTTTTCCGCACGCCATCACGCCATGCCCTTCTCCGCGCTCACCGCCATCTCGCCGCTCGACGGCCGCTATCGCACCAAGGTCGCCCGCCTCGCCGATCATTTCAGCGAGTACGCGCTGATCCGCTACCGCGTCCGCGTCGAGGTCGAATGGCTGAAAGCACTGGCGGCCGAACCCGGCGTGCCCGAACTGCCGGCGTTCTCGCAGGCCACCATCGACCTCCTCGACCGATGCGTACACGACTTCTCTACCACCGATGCCGAGGCGGTGAAGGCCATCGAAGGTCGCACGAACCACGACGTGAAGGCCGTCGAGTACTGGTTGCGCGACCGTTTCTCCGGCGACGAGGAGGTTTCCCGCGGGAATCAGTTCATCCATTTCGCGTGCACATCGGAGGACATCAACAATCTCTGCCATGCACTGATGCTGAAGGAGTCGCGCGACGCCGTGATGCTGCCGATGCTCGATGGTCTCGTCGCGCAACTCGTCGAGATCGCCCACGCGCTCGCCGCCGAGCCGATGCTCTCGCGTACCCACGGTCAGGCAGCCACGCCCACCACGCTCGGCAAGGAGATCGCGAACGTCGTCGCCCGCCTGCGTCGCGCCCGCGACGGTCTGGCACGCGTCAGCGTCCCGGGCAAGATCAACGGTGCCGTCGGCAACTACAACGCCCACGTGGTGGCCTGTCCGGATGTCGACTGGCCCATGCTCGCCAAGGCGTTCGTCGAACGCCTCGGCATCGAGTTCAACCCCTACACGACGCAGATCGAACCCCACGACGGCATCGCCGAACTGTGCGACGCCTACGTGCGCGTGAACACCATCCTCGTCGACCTCAACCGGGATCTCTGGGGCTACATCTCGCTCGACTACTTCAAGCAGCAGACGGCCGCCAACGAGGTGGGCTCCTCGACGATGCCGCACAAGGTGAACCCGATCGATTTCGAGAACTCGGAAGGCAATCTCGGCGTGGCCAATGCGCTGCTGCAACACCTCGCCGTTAAGCTGCCGGTGTCACGCTGGCAGCGCGACCTCACCGACTCCACCGTCCTGCGCACCACCGGTACCGCCATGGGCCACACGCTGCTCGCCTGGGATTCCTGCCGCCGGGGCCTGCGCAAGCTGCTCGCCAATCCGGCCCGCCTCGCGGCGGACCTCGACGACAACTGGGAAGTGCTCGCCGAGCCGATCCAGACCGTGATGCGCCGGTTCGGGGTGCCGGAGGCCTACGAGAAACTGAAGGCGCTCACCCGCGGCAAGGACGGCATCAATCAGGCGACTCTGCACGCCTTCATCGCGGAGCTGCCGCTCCCCGAGGCGGAGAAGGCGCGTCTGTCCGCCCTCACGCCGGGCGGCTACACCGGTCTGGCGCAAGCGCTCGCGAAAGCGATCTGACAACAGGCGCGCGGACGGCGATCAGCAGGCGCGAACGAATCGACGGCGCCGGACATCAGCCGGCGCGCTTGGCCCGGAGGTACTCGACGACGCCGGGTAGGATCGACAGCACGATGATGCCGATCACCACGAGCGAGATGTTCTTCTTCACCCACGGGATGTTGCCGAACAGGTAGCCGCCGTACGCCAGCAACACCACCCAGACGATCGCACCGACGACGTTGAAACCGAAGAAGCGCCGATAGTCCATCGCCCCCACCCCCGCCACGAACGGCGCGTAGGTCCGGACGATCGGCACGAACCGGGCGATGATGATCGTCTTGCCGCCGTGGCGTTCGTAGAAGGCGTTGGCGCGCTGCAGATGCTTCGGGTTGAAGAACCACGATTGCGGCATCCGGAACACGCGCGGCCCCAACCATCGACCGATGCCGTAGTTGAGGGAATCCCCGAGCACCGCGGCAACGATCAGCAGGAAGACCAGCAGATGCACGTTCAGCGCCCCGGTCGCCGCCACCGTTCCCGCCACGAAGAGCAGGGAGTCGCCCGGCAGGAACGGCGTCACCACCAGCCCCGTCTCGCAGAAGATGATGACGAACAGCAGCGCGTAGACCCAGGCGCCGTAGTTCGTCGCGAAATCCAGCAGGTGCCGATCCAGGTGCAGGATCAGACCCGCCACCTGGGTCAGCCAATCCATGTCGGGTGGTCTCCGGCGGTCAGACGACCGCTTCCTCGCGTTTGCGCTCGGGCTTCACGAGATCCTCGCGCTTGATGCCCATGTACATGACGAGCGGGCTCGCGACGAGCACCGACGAGTAGATGCCGAACAGGATCCCGATCGTGAGCGCGAGGGCAAAGTAGAAGAGCGTGTCGCCGCCGAAGAACAGGATCGACGTGACCATCAGCTGCGTGGAACCATGGGTGATGATGGTCCGCGAGATCGTGCTCGTTATGGCGCTGTTGATGACCTCGGGCACGCTCGCCTTGCGCATCTTGCGGAAGTTCTCGCGGACCCGGTCGAAGACGACGACCGATTCGTTCACGGAGTAGCCGAGCACGGCGAGCACCGCTGCCAGCACGGGCAGGGAGAACTCCCACTGGAACAGCGCGAAGAACCCGAGAATGATCACCACGTCATGCAGGTTCGCGATGATCGCCGCCACACCGAATTTCCATTCGAAGCGCAGCCAGAGGTAGAGCACGATGCCCAGCGCCACCAGCGCAAGCGCGATGAGCCCGTTCTCCACCAGCTCGCGACCCACCTGCGAACCCACGAAGTCCACCCGTCGCAGATCGACGCCCGCATCGTCGGCTGCCAGGGCAGCGAGCACGGCCGTGGAGATGTCGGCCCCGGACACCTTGGGTTTGCTGGGCAGACGGATGAGCGCCGTCTGCGAACTGCCGAACGTCTGCACCGTGGCCTCGGGATAACCGGCCTTCTCGACCACGCCACGCAGCCGTTCGATGTCGACGGCCTGGCTGTAGCCGACCTCCATCACCGTGCCGCCGGTGAACTCGACGCCGAGGTGCAGCCCTCGTGTCAGGAGGAAGAAGACGGCGAGCACGAAGGTGATCAACGAGATGATGTTGAACAGGGGCGCATACCGCATGAACGGTATGTCTTTCCGGATCCGGAAGAATTCCATGGCAGTTTCCTCGTTGGGGCCAGGGGGCCGTCAGGCCGCCGACGCCCGCTTGTGCCAGTCGGTGTTGCCGATCGAGACCTTGTCCAGCTTGCGCCGGCCGCCGTAGACCAGATTGACGATCGCGCGCGACACCAGGACCGCGCTGAACATCGAGGTCAGGATGCCGAGACAGTGGACCACCGCGAAACCGCGCACGGGCCCGCTGCCGAACATGAACAGCGCGACACCCGCGATGAGGGTCGTGATGTTCGAGTCGAGAATCGTGGCCCACGCCCGTTCGTAGCCGGCGGCGATGGCCGCCTGCGGCGTCGTCCCGCTGCGCAGCTCCTCGCGGATCCGCTCGTTGATGAGCACGTTCGCGTCGATCGCCATGCCGAGCGTCAGCGCGATGGCCGCGATGCCCGGCAGGGTGAGCGTCGCCTGCAGCATCGACAGCAGCGACACCAGGAGCACGAGGTTCACGGCGAGCGCCGTCACCGACACGATGCCGAACAGCATGTAGTAGATGATCATGAAGATGGCGATCGCAGCGAATCCGATCAGGGTCGACTTCCATCCCTTCTCGATGTTCTCGGCGCCGAGGCTCGGCCCAACGGTGCGCTCCTCGACGAAGTCCATCGGCGCCGCGAGCGAGCCGGCGCGCAGCAGCAGCGCAAGCTTGGTGGTCTCCTCGGCGGAGAACATCCCCGTGATCTGGAAGCGGTTGGAGAACTCGCCCTGGATCCGCGCAACCGAGATGGGTTCGCCGACGTCGCGCCCGTTCTTCCGCTCGAAGAGGATGATCGCCATCAGCTTGCCGACGTTCTCGCGGGTGAGGTCCCGCATGATCCGGCCGCCCGCGCTGTCGAGCGACACCGACACGGCCGGGCGCTGGTTCTGGTCGAACGTCGGTGCGGCGTCGGTGATCCGCTCGCCGGTCACGACCACCTGGCGCTTCACGAACACCTTGCTCGACGTGCCGTCGCGACGGCGCTCGGTGAACTCCTCGCTGCCCGCCGCCGGGATGCCCGACTGCATGGCTTCCTCGTCGACCATCCGGATCTCCAGCGTGGCCGTGCGACCCAGGATGTCCTTGGCGCGCGTCGTGTCCTGCACGCCCGGCAGCTGGACCACGATGCGGTCGACGCCGGCCTGCTGGACGATCGGTTCGGCGACGCCCAGCTCGTTCACGCGGTTGCGGAGCGTGGTGACGTTCTGCTGGACGGCGAAGTCCTGGATGCTCTTCTGGGTCTCGGGGCGGAGGGTCAGCACGAGGAAGAAGTCGCTGCCCTCCTCGCGGGACTTCACGGTGACGCCGGGAATGTTCGCCTCGATTGCCGCCTTGCCCTTCTCGCGGTTGGCTTCGTCGCGGTAGCGAACCTGGACCGCACTGCCGTCGCGGGTCACGCCCGCATAGCGGATCTCCTTCTCCCGCATCAGCTGACGCACGTCACCCACGTATCGCTCGGCCGCCTTCGACAGGGCGCCGTTCATGTCGACCTGCAGCAGGAAGTGCACGCCGCCGCGGAGATCGAGGCCGAGGTACATCGGGAGGATGTTGAGGGAGCGCATCCACTCCGGTGCGTTCGATAGCAGGTTGAGGGCGACCACGTAGTCTTCGCCGAGGGCCTTCTGGATGATGTCCTTCGCCTTCAGCTGCGTGTCGGTGTCGGCGAACTTCATCTTGAGGCCGGTCGGATCGAGCAGCCCGCCGGTGGAGGTCACGCCGTCCTGGGCAAGCGCCGCCTCCACTTTGGACATCAGCTCAGGGTCGACCTTGACGCCCGGCTGCAACGGAGAGACCTGCACCGCGGGCACCTCCCCGAAGATGTTGGGCGAGGCGTACAGGAATCCGACGGCCAGCACGATCGCGATGACCAGGTACTTCCAGAGGGGATATCGATTCATGGCGGGAGATCCTGCGGGCCGCACCGGCTGCCGGTGCGCGCCGCTCTCAGGTGGCGTTGCGGAGCGTGCCCTTGGGCAGCACGAGCTGGATGGACGGCTTCTGCACCTGCACTTCGACGTTCGACGCGATCTCGATGGTCACGTAGTTCTCGGTCACCTTCGTGACCTTGCCGAGCATCCCGCCGCCGGCCACCACCTCGTCGCCCTTCGCGAGCCCGGCGAGGAGGGCCTTGTGCTCCTTCGCGCGCTTCGCCTGAGGGCGGATCATGAAGAAGTAGAGCACCACGAACATGAGGGCGATCGGCAGCATGCCGAGAAGATCCATACCGCCCGATGCGCCGCCGGCGGCCTGCGCCCACGCTTGGGAAATCAACACGATGTACTCCTCGATGGGATCCGGGGCCTACCGGGGCGGCATGCTTTCGCGATGCCTCCGCAGTGCTTCGGCCAGCCCGGAAAAAGGCGCGCATTCTAGCACGCACCCCCTCGCGGACACCCCGCTCCGCAGGGCCTTTCAGACCGATGATCCGGCCCGTCGGGCATGGAAGTCCGCCACGAAGCCGTCCAGTCGGCCGCCCCGGATGGCGCTCCGCAGCCCCGCCATCAGCTCGTGGTAGTAGTGAAGATTGTGGACGGTGGCGAGCCGCGCCCCGTACATCTCGTCGACCTTGTTGAGATGGTGCAGATAGGCGAGCGTGTGGTGGGTGCACGTGTGGCAGGTGCACGCCGGATCGGGTGGCCCCAGATCGTCCCGGTACCGGCTGTTGCGGATCTTCACGTTGCCGTGGCGCGTGAAGAGCCAGCCGTTGCGGGCGTTCCGCGTGGGCATCACGCAGTCGAACATGTCGATGCCGGCGCTCACCGCCTCGACGAGATCCTCCGGGGTTCCGACCCCCATCAGATAGCGCGGCCGATCCGCCGGAAGCTTCGGCGCCGTGTGGGCCAGGATCCGGCGCATGTCCTCCTTCGGCTCGCCGACCGAGAGCCCGCCGATCGCATAGCCGTCGAAGCCGATGCCCTCCAGCCCGGCGAGGGACTCGTCCCGCAGCGCCTCGTACATGCCCCCCTGGACGATCCCGAAGAGCGCATTGCGGCTCCCGTCGAACGCGGCCCGGCTGCGCTCCGCCCACCGCAGGGACATCCGCATCGAGTCGGCCGCCTCCTTCCCGGTGGCCGGGTACGGCGTGCACTCGTCGAAGATCATCGCGATGTCCGAGTCGAGCACCCGCTGGATGCGCATCGACTCCTCGGGCGTCAGCAGCAGCTTGTCGCCGTTGATCGGCGACTGGAACGTCACGCCGTCCTCCCGCACCTTGCGCAGCGCCCCGAGGCTGAATACCTGGAAGCCGCCGGAGTCCGTGAGGATCGGCCCGTCCCAGCCCATGAATCCATGGAGGCCGGCGTGCTTCCCGATCACGTCGAGTCCGGGCCGCAGCCAGAGATGGAACGTGTTCGAGAGCACGATCTGCGAGCCGACCTCGCGCAGTTCCCCCGGGCTCATCCCCTTCACCGCGCCGTAGGTGCCGACCGGCATGAAGAGCGGCGTTTCGACCGTCCCGTGATTCAGCGTGAGCCGCCCGGCGCGCGCGTCCCCGTCGGTGGCCAGCAGCTCGAAGCTCAGGCCTGCCATGCCGCCTCCGGGGCACGCTCGATGAGCATGGCGTCTCCGTAGCTGAAGAAGCGATACCGCTGCGCGATGGCGTGGGCGTACGCGCGCCGGAGGATGTCGAGGCCACCGAAGGCGCTCACCAGCATCAGCAGCGTCGACTTCGGCAGGTGGAAGTTCGTGAAGAGGCGGTCGACCACGCGGAAGCGGTGCCCCGGCGTGATGAAGAGCTGCGTCTCGGCGCTGCCGGCTGTCAGGGTGCCGGTGGCTGCAGCGGCGGACTCCAGCGCCCGGAGGCTCGTGGTGCCGATGGCCATCACCCGCCCCCCCTCGCGCCGCGCCTGCGCCACCGCGTCGACCACATCCTGCGGGATCTCGTACCACTCCGAATGCATCCGATGCTGCGAGATGTCGTCGACGCGCACCGGCTGGAACGTCCCGGCCCCCACGTGCAGGGTCAGCGTCACGATGCGGGCCCCCGTCGCGCGGACGCGTTCGAGCATCGCCTCATCGAAATGCAGACCCGCCGTGGGCGCTGCCACCGCTCCCGGACGCTTCGCGTACACAGTCTGGTAGCGGGCGTCGTCCTCGGCACCGGCCTCCCGCTCGATGTATGGCGGCAGCGGCAGTCGACCATGACGGTCGAGCAGTTCGAGGAGCGGCGTCCCGCCCGCGAAGCGCAGATGCCAGAACTCGCCCTCCCGCCCGAGCACTTCGACCTCGATGTCCGGCTCGAGCACCAGCCGGCTGCCCGGCGCCGGCGGCTTGCTCGCCCGCAACTGCGTCAACGCCTCGCTCGGGCCGAGCACGCGCTCCACCAGCACTTCCACGCGGCCGCCGGTCGCCTTCGCGCCGAAGAGCCGCGCCGGGATCACGCGCGTGTCGTTCATCACGACCACGTCCCCGGCGCGCAGATGGTCGGGGAGATCGCGGAACCAGCCGTCCGCAAGCACATCCGCCGGCGCGTCCACGTGCAGGAGCCGCCCCGCGCCGCGGACTTCGGGCGGATGCTGGGCGATGAGTTCAGGCGGCAGTTCGTAGTCGAATTCGTCGAGGGTCATGGGCAGTGCGATGCGAGGGATCGAGGTGCTGCCGTGCGTAGCACCCAGGCGCCTCGGGCGACGCCAGCGGCAGCGAGGCCGCGCATTCTACTGTGCCCCATGGCCACGATGCCTCCGACCGCCGGGCCTCGCGGGCGAGGACCCTGGGCCTGGCGTGGTTTACCTGGCCCCCCTGTCGCCGCTAGTCTCCGTCGCTTGCATCCACGAGGACACCGCACCCATGCTCGAGCAGCTCATCCGATCGGCCATCCGGCAACGCATGATCGTTTCGGTGTTGGGGGTCGTGCTCCTGTTCGCGGGGCTCTTCAGCCTCCAGGGTCTCGGGGTCGACGCCTTCCCCGACGTCACGAACGTGCAGGTCCAGATCGCGACGGAAGTCCCGGGCCGCCCGCCGCAGGAGGTCGAGCGCTTCGTGACCGTCCCCATCGAGATCGCGATGCGGGGCCTCCCCGGACTCACCGAGATGCGGTCGCTGAACCGCAACGGCGTGTCGCTCGTCACGCTCGTCTTCACCGACAACACGGATCTCTTCTTCGCGCGGCAGCTCGTGCTGGAGCGCCTGATCGAGGTCACCGGCCGCATGCCGGCCGGGATCGTGCCCGTGCTGGGCCCCATCACCACGGGTCTGGGCGAGGTCTACCAGTACACGCTCGAACGGCCCGACGACCCCAAGACGCCACTCAGTGTCGAGGAACTGCGTCACCGCCGCGACGTGCAGGACTGGGTCGTGCGGCCGATGCTGCGCTCCGTCCCGGGCGTCGCTGAGATCAACACCCAGGGCGGTTTCGTGAAGCAGTACCAGGTGATCCCCGACCCCGACAGCATGCGGCACCACGGCTTCACGCTCCGGGACCTTACCAGCGCGGTCGTCGTGAACAACGCCAACTCCTCCGGCGGCGCCCTCTTCGCCGGCGGCGAGCAGTTCCTCGTGCGCGGCACCGGCCTCATCGAGTCTCTCGACGACATCCGCCGCATCGTGCTGAAGGAAGTGAACGGCGTCCCGGTCCGGCTCGACGACGTCGCGGACGTGGTCGTGGGCGAGGAAGTGCGCGCGGGCGCCGCGGTCCGGAACGGCTACACCGAATCGGTGGCCGGCATCATCCAGATGGTCCGCGGCGGCAACGCCCGCGAGGTCGTCACGCGCATCAAGGCCAAGGTCGAGGAGATGAACGCCAATCCGCAACTGCTCGGCGGGTTGCAGATCGTCCCGTTCTACGACCGCACGGTGCTCGTCGATGCGGCGCTCTCGAACGTGGTCAAGGTGCTCGTCGAGGGCGTGATCCTCGTGGTCGTCGTGCTCTTCCTCTTCCTCGGCGACGTGCGGTCCTCGCTCATCGTCGTGAGCACGCTCGTCCTCACGCCCCTCGTCACCTTCCTCGTGATGGGCCGCATCGATCTCTCCGCGAACCTGATGTCGCTGGGCGGTCTCGCCATCGCCATCGGGCTCATGGTCGACGGCTCCGTCGTGGTGGTCGAGAACGCGTTCGCCCGTCTGGGCAGCCCGGGTGCCCGCCCGGAGGACCGCGGCAACCTCGTCCGCCTGGCCACCAACGAGGTCGGCACGCCGGTCGTCTTCGGCGTGGGCATCATCATCCTCGTGTTCCTGCCGCTGCTTTCGCTCGAAGGGATGGAAGGCAAGCTCTTCGCGCCGCTCGCGCTCACCATCGCCATCGCGCTCACCATCTCCCTGGTGCTCTCGCTCACGCTCACACCGGCCCTGTGCTCCTATTTCCTGAAGGGCGGCGCGGAGCACGACACCTTCCTGCTGCGCCTCTTCAAGCGGCCGTACGTGCGCGCGCTCGACTACGCGTTGCGCAACGCGAAGAAGGTGACACTGGGGGCCGTGGTCGGCATGGGCGCCGCAGTGGCCTGCATCCCGCTGCTCGGCACGTCGTTCATCCCGGTCATGAAGGAAGGTCAGCTCACCCCCGTCATCGCCCGCGTCCCGAGCATCGCCATCGACGAGTCCATCCGGCTCGAGATGCAGGCGCTGAAGAGCATGATGGAGATCCCCGGCATCACCGGAGTGGTCTCGCGACTCGGGCGCGGCGAATCGCCTGCCGATGCCGGCCAGCCACACGAGTCCGATCCCATCGTGACCCTCGCCCCGCGCGACCAGTGGCCCGCAGGCTGGACGCAGGACACCTTCGCCGACGCCATCCGCGACCGGCTTCGCGAACTGCCGGGCATCGAGTTCTCGGTGAGCCAGCCCATCGCCGCACGCGTCGACGAGATGGTGTCCGGCGTGCGCTCCCAGGTGGCCGTCAAGGTATTCGGCGACGACATCGAGATGCTCGGGACGCTCGGGGAGTCCATCTCGCGCATCCTCCGATCGCTCGACGGCGCCGTGGACCTCCGGCGCGAGCGCGTGTCCGGCCAGAACTTCCTCACCGCGAAGATCCGGCGCGAGGAGATCGCGCGCTACGGCCTCAACGTGGAGGACGTGCACGACGTCATCGAGTCGGCCATCCGCGGCAGCAGCATCACCACCATCTTCGAGGGCGAGCGCCGGTACGACCTCGCGGTCCGCTTCCCGCTCGCCTACCGGGCCAGCGCCCGCGACGTCGGCGAGCTGGTGCTGAAGTCAGGCCGCGGTGCGGTCATCCGCCTGCGGGACGTCGCCGACATCCAGGTGCTCGACGGCCCGCCGCAGATCTCGCGCGAGGACGGCCGGCGGCGCCTCGTGATCGGCGTGAACGTCGAAGGACGCGACCTGGGCGGCTTCGTCGCCGAGGCCCAGGCCCGCATCGCGGCCGAGCTTCCGATGCCCGCCGGCTACTTCCTGGAATGGGGCGGCCAGTTCGAGAACATGGAGCGCGCGATGAAGCGGCTCGCCGTCATCGTGCCGCTCACCATCGCCGCGATCTTCTTCCTGCTCTTCGTGCTGTTCGGATCGGTCCGGTACGCCGCCCTCATCATCCTGGTCCTCCCGCTGGCGGCGATCGGCGGCGTGTTCGGGCTGCTCGTCTCCGGCGAATACCTGTCGGTGCCGGCGGCCGTGGGATTCATCAACCTGTGGGGTATCGCCGTGCTGAACGGCGTCGTGTTGGTGAGCCGGATCCGCGAACTGCGGGTCCAGGGCCTCGCATCGATCGATGCGATCCGCGAGGGCTGCCTTGCGCGATTCCGACCCGTGATGATGACCGCGACCGTGGCGCTGCTCGCCCTCATCCCGATGCTCTTCTCCACGGGTCCGGGGTCCGAGGTGACGCGCCCGCTGGCCGTCGTCGTTATCGGCGGCCTCATCAGCTCGACGGCGCTCACGCTCCTCGTCCTGCCGGTGGTCTATCGGTGGTTCGAAGGGCGGAGTGCGGATGCCGGGACATCGGCAGCGCCGGACTGAGTCGCACAGGCCCGTTGGCTCCGGGAGACCTGCTCGCCACGAAGCGATCCGCGGCCCACGATGACGGATCCGTGGGGCGATTCCCTACCGCCGCAAGCAGGGCTCGGCGCAGCCCGTCTTCCCGACATCCCGTCGCCTGAATCCGGCCGCGTCCGCGCGCCGAAGCGCCCGCGGACGGAACCCGCCTCACGGCACGGCTGCCGACGCAGCGGGTCGCGGGCGCCCGCGCCGATCGCCCGCTACACCCGACGCCCCAGCTTCCGCGCCACCAGATACTTCAGCGCCTGCAGCATCCCTTCACCCGAGGCCCCTGCAGCGGTGTCGGCACTCAGACGCACGCCCTGCGTGAGCGTCGGCAACGTCACCTTCCAGCTCTGGTCGGCCGTCGATGTCGCGAGACCGTCGGCCCACGTCGCCCCGCCCTTCGCGAAGCGCTCCGCCAATTCGTCCGCGGGGGTGTCGAGGCGCAGGGCATTCAGCCGCTCCATCGACGCCGCGAGATCGAACCTGTTCAACTGCGGCGATGCACTTGCGAGCAGCAGGGACCGGCCACCCGCAGCCGACCGGGACACCGCAGCCGACGGCGGCAGAGGCGCCTGCACGGACTGTCCGGCTGCCGACAGCACGGGCGTCACCTGGGCCGCGGGAATCGGCGGGATCTGCAGCTGATTCAACGCAGGGTTCGTCTGCCCTCCCAGCAGGAACTGCACTTCGCTCACGACGCTCGACGCGTCGCCGCTGTCGAGGCGCCCGTTCCGGTTCACGTCGCCGATCAGCACCGGATCGATACGCTCATAGGCGGTGAAGCCGGCGTCGATCCCGGCAATGACGCGGCTGATCCGCTGTGCATCCAGCGAGGTGTAGCGTCCGTCGCCGTTGGCGTCGCCGAAATATGCGGCGACGTGCACGCCGTCGGCTTCGCGGGCATCGCGCCCGTCGACGAACGCGTCGACCACATCGAGCACGTGCGCACTCCCGTAGATCGCGGACGCCGGCACCGAACCGACGAGGCGTACCAGTTCCCGCACACCCGCCGCCACCGGGCTCGATGCGACGATCCGCACGGCCAGATTGCCGGGCGTGCCGGTGATGGTGAACGTGCTGCCGGTGGGCAGATCGGCCCCCGCTTCGAGACCGACGACCGAAAGGTTCGCCGGGTCGTACCGGAGCGAGAACCGGATCTCCGTCGCCGGCAGCGTCGTCGTCAGACTGACAGGGATGCCCCGCGCGGTGGCAGGCACATCCGTCGCCTGCTTCGGGCCCGCCACCGTATGGGCGACGCCCACCGTGGGCGCGGTGGTCGGCATGATCGTGAACACCGTCCGGTAGGCGTCCCCGCCGACGTTGTCCCGGTTGCCGTCCAGCGGACGCCCGAGTGCATCGACGAAGGCGTCACCCCGCGCGGAGAGCGTGACGTCGTAGCTGCTCCCCGCTGTAAGACCCGCGGTGGCGACGAACGCGAAGCCCTGGCGATCCGCATCGAGGACCATCGAGCCGCGGATCACGTTGCCCGAGGCGTCCTTCACCTCGAGGTCCGGACCGCCGCGCGGCAGGATGGCGCTTTCGTACAGGTTGAGCAGGGCGGGATCGAAAGCGCGGTTGAATCGCACCCGGAATCCGCTGTCGTCGGGCGTGAACGTCCGCACCCACAGGAGATCGTTGACGACCTCGACGACGCGCGGCGCCGCCGACCAGGCCCCGTCCTCGTCGAACGCCCCCACCTGGATGGTGTGCGAACGCTCGGGGACCGCGAAGACATGCTGCACCTCGCGGACGTTGCCCGCGAACGTCTCGAGCGCACTGCCATCACCCCAGTCGACGACCCACTGGACGAGCGTGTCCCGGCCGGGATCGCTCACGCCGAGTCGCAGGGTGTACGGCTGACCCGAAAGCGCGACCGGCGCCCCGTCCGTCGTGAGATCCGGGGCGACGTTGCGCACACCCACCGCCGCCGCGGCACGCACCTCCGATTCGCCATCGGACGCCACGATCTCGAACGGCAGCAGTGCATCGCCGTCGTCCGCTGTCCAGCGGAACTCCGCCGTGGTGGCACCCGTGCGCACGATCTCAGCGCCCACCGGCGCGCCCGCAAGACGCAGGGTCGGCACGTCGCCATCGACGTCGGTCACGGTGAATCCGATCACGACCGCCTGACCTTCGTCGACCACCGGCACCGACGGCCCCGTGAACACGATCACGGGCGCATCGTTGACCGACCGCACGTCGAGCGTGACCGTGGCGATCCCCGAATCGACCCGACCGTCGTTCACGCGATACGTGAAGCGGTCCTCGCCGTGGAAATCGGCGTCGGGCGTGTAGCGGAGGAAGCCGTTGCCGAGATCGACCAGCGTGCCGCGGCTGGTGCCGGTCATCAGGCCGAACGTGAGCGGATCGCCGTCGGGGTCGCTGTCGTTCGACAGGAGGTCCGCGATGTCGATCGACAACGCAGTGTCCTCGTCGAGCGCGAAGGCGTCGTTCCGCGCCACCGGCGCGCGGTTCCCGTCGATCACGTCGATCCGCACGGTCGCCGTGTCGCTGTCGATGCCGTCACCGATGGTGTACGTGAAGGCGTCCCGGCCCGCGAAGCCCGTGTTGGGCGTGTACGTGAACGCGGTGCCGTCGAAGCTCACCGATCCGTTCGAGGCGCCCGAGAATGCCGTGACGCTGATCGCGTCGCCTTCGGGATCGCTGTCGTTCGCGAGCAGCGTGGCGGTGGGCAGCACGAGCGGCACACCGGTTCCGGTGCTCGCCAGGTCGTCTTCCGCGATGGGCGCCCGGTTGTCCACCACCGTGATCCGCACCACCGCCGTGTCGCTGTCGAGGCCGTCTTCGAGGATGTAACTGAAGAAATCCTCACCCGCGAAGCCGGTGTTCGGCGTGTAGGTGAACGTGGTCCCGTCGAAGCTCACCGACCCGTTCGTCGCCCCCGAGAACCCGGTGATGCTGATCGGATCGCCCTCGGGATCGCGGTCGTTCGCGAGCAGCAGCGACGTCGGGATCGCCAGCACCCGGCCTTCCCGCACCGAGGCTGCATCGTCTTCCGCGATCGGGGCCTGGTTGTCCACCACCGTGATCCGCACCACCGCCGTGTCGCTGTCGAGGCCGTCTTCGAGGATGTAACTGAAGAAATCCTCACCCGCGAAGCCGGTGTTCGGCGTGTAGGTGAACGTGGTCCCGTCGAAGCTCACCGACCCGTTCGTCGCCCCCGAGAACCCGGTGATGCTGATCGGATCGCCCTCGGGATCGCGGTCGTTCGCGAGCAGCAGCGACGTCGGGATCGCCAGCACCCGGCCTTCCCGCACCGAGGCTGCATCGTCTTCCGCGATCGGGGCCTGGTTGTCCACCACCGTGATCCGCACCACCGCCGTGTCGCTGTCGAGGCCGTCTTCGAGGATGTAACTGAAGAAATCCTCACCCGCGAAGCCGGTGTTCGGCGTGTAGGTGAACGTGGTCCCGTCGAAGCTCACCGACCCGTTCGTCGCCCCCGAGAACCCGGTGATGCTGATCGGATCGCCCTCGGGATCGCGGTCGTTCGCGAGCAGCAGCGACGTCGGGATCGCCAGCACCCGGCCTTCCCGCACCGAGGCTGCATCGTCTTCCGCGATCGGGGCCTGGTTGTCCACCACCGTGATCCGCACCACCGCCGTGTCGCTGTCGAGGCCGTCTTCGAGGATGTAACTGAAGAAATCCTCACCCGCGAAGCCGGTGTTCGGCGTGTAGGTGAACGTGGTCCCGTCGAAGCTCACCGACCCGTTCGTCGCCCCCGAGAACCCGGTGATGCTGATCGGGTCGCGTTCGGGATCGCGGTCGTTGGAGAGCAGGAACGTCGTCGGAATCGACAATACGCGGCCTTCCCGCACCGAGGCTGCATCGTCTTCCGCGATCGGCGCGTCGTTGCGAGATTCCACGGTGATCGTGATCGTCGCCACGTTCGACGTCGCCTGGCCATCGTTCACCGCGTAAGTGAAGCTGTCCGACCCGAAGAAGTTCGCGTTGGGCGTGTACGTGATCGTGCCGTCGACGTTCAACCCCGCGATGCCGTTCGCGGGTGCCGTGAGGCCGACGATCGACAGCAAATCGCCGTCGACGTCGCGATCGTTCCCGCGCGGATCGAACGTGATCGCCGTGTCTTCCGCCGTCGATCGCATGTCGGACACGGCCACCGGGGCGTCGTTGCGCGGCGCCACCCGGATCGTGACGGTGGCGGCGTTGGAGTCCTCCCGGCCATCGCTCACCACGTACGTGAACGTGTCGGTGCCGAAGAAGTCCGCGTCGGGCGTGTACGTGAAGCTGCCGTTCGCATTCAGCAGGAGCGACCCGTTGGTCGGCGAGACTGCCGAGGCGATCGAGAGCGGATCGCGATCGCCATCGGTGTCGTTCCCCCGCACGTCGAAGGTGATCGCGGTGTCCTCGACGGCATCGATCACGTCGTCGACGGCCACCGGCGCGTCGTTGGTCGGAAGCACACGGATCGTGACCGTGGCCGTGTTCGAACCGCGCTGACCGTCGCTCACCCGGTAGGTGAACGAGTCCGAGCCCGAGAAATCGGCGTCCGGCGTGTAGCGGTAACGACCGTCGCCCAGCGGCTGCAGCACGCCGTCCGCCGGCGCGGACAGCACCAAGGTCGTGAGCCGGTCACCGTCGGCATCGCTGTCGTTCGCCAGCAGATCGAGATCCAGGAAGCCACCCTCCTCGATCGTGCCGCCGTCGTCCCGTGCCACGGGCGCCCGATTGACGAGATACCCGATGGTGTCCACGAAGGTGTCGGTCCGGCCGGTGTCGTCGTCGATAGCGGTGACGACGATCCGGTAGCCCGGCACCACGTCGATGCGGAAGTCGTGGCTGGCCGTGAAGACCCGCGTGAGCGGATCCACCGCCGCCGTGCCCGACGTGCCATCGCCCCACTGGATCGAGACGGTGTGCGTGTCGGCCGTGCCCACGTCGGCCACGCGACCGGTCAGCGTCGCGGACGAGGTCGTGGCGTCGCGCAGTTCGTCGACGCGCATCGCCACGATCACGGGGGCGACGTTCTCGACGACGACGCTCGTGCTCGCGCTGCCGATGCCGAGATCGTCGTCGGCGACCGAGGTAGTGATGGTGTAGGTGTCGAAGCCCGTGCCGCTGGGGTTGTCGTCCACGTAACGATGCGTGGCGCTGAACGTCCGCGTCGCGGCATCGACGATGGCGGTGCCGACGTTGCCGTCGCCCCAGTCGATGTCGACAGTGTGCGTATCCTCGGTGCCCGGGTCGTCGATGCGGCCCGTGAGGGTCACGAGCCCGCTCTCCGCGACGTTGGTCGCCGTGGTTGCGAGGCCCGTGATCGTCGGCGCCACGTTGTTGACGATCACCGAGGCGGTGGCGGCAGCCTCGCCGCCGTCGTCGTCCCGCAGCGTCATCGAGATCGCGTACGGATCGGCCGCCGTGCCGCTCGGCCGGTCGTCGGCGTAGCGATGCGTGACTTCGAACACGGTGGCGCCCGCGCCGAGATCGATGATCTCCACGACGCCATCGCCCCAGGTCACTTCGAGCGTGAAGGAATCGAGCAACCCGGGATCGGCGATGGTGCCGGAGAGGCGTGCCACGCCGCCCTCGTCCACGGGGCTCTGCATGGTGGCCTGCAGCACGGGCGCGACGTTGTCGACCACGACGGTCTTCGTGGCCGTGTACTCGCCGTCCTCGTCGATGGCGGTCACGGAGATCGTGCGCACGCCGTTGTCGGCGAAGCGGTGCGTGAGGGACTGCACCGGCCCGTCGAAGCTCTCGATCGTGCCGTCGCTCCAGTCGACGATCCAGCGGGCGATCGTGTCGGCACCGCTGTCGACGGCGGACAGATCCAGCCGGTACGCAGCACCTTCGTTGACACGGTCCGCGCCCACGAGGCGCAGGGTCGGCGCCACCTCGTTCACGACCAGTTCGGTGAACAGTTCGGTCGCGCCACCGTCCTTGTCGGCGATGCGGCCGCGGATGGTGAACCGACCGCCGTCGGCGAGCAGGGCATCGGGCACGGCGAACGTCGCGGCCGACTGGTCGCGGATGTCGCCCGCGTCGTCGTAGTCCCCGTCGTTGTTGAAGTCGACGCTCAAGAGGAAGCCTGCCGTCCGATCGGGTCCGGCAGGATCGAACGCGCTGGAGAACTGCACCGTGGCCGCGCCGCCCTCGGACACCGCACCGCTGGTGGCGAAGATCGCCGTCGGCGCGACGTTCAGGATGGTGAGCGGCGTCGGGTTCGACGTCACCGCGGCGCCGGTGGCATAGGTCGCGGTGACGCTGATGCCGTACAAGCCGCTGTCGTCCACGCCGAGACGCGGTACGCCGGGGATCACGCCGAAGAACGGACTACGGATCGCCTCCAGTTGCGCCCAGGTGAGCGTGACCGTCGCGCCCGTGGCATCGGTGAAGCCGTCACCGTTGAGATCCCACGAGAACCCTGCCACGGCCCCCGGCGCGCTCGCGGTGAGCGTGACGCCCTCGCCCTCGCGGATCAGGTACGGGCCACCGGCGGACACGAGTGCCGCATCGCCCGTCACCGCGATCGCGAGCGGCGCGGAGAACACGGCCGACGGCGTGGTGTCCTCGTCGACGCCCCCCACGCGGACCTGGTAGTTCCCGGGCGTGAGGTACACGTGCTGCGCCTCGAGCACGTCGGCGCCGAAGACCTGGAGCGGACTGCCGTCGCCCCAGTCGATGCGCCATTCGATGATGCGGTCGTCGCCGGGATCCGTGGCCCGGTAGGCGATCGTGACCGGCTGCCCGGCCGTCGCGGCTGCAGGGCCGGCGACCGTGACCACGGGAAGCGCATTCCGGACGACGAGCGTCGTGAAGGCCTCGCTCGAATCGCCGTCGGCCTCGACAGCGCGCACGGCGATCTGGTAGCTGCCGTCGTCGTCGATGCCGAGGTCGACCAGTTGCGCCCACGTGAGCGTCACGTCGGTGCCGAGAGCGTCGCCGTAGCGGCCGTCGCCGTCGATGTCCCACGAGAGCGTGGTGCCGGCGACATTCGGGCTGACGGACGCCGTCAGTCGCGCCGATTCGCCCTCGGTGATGGCGGCAGGCGTCGGCAGCGTGATCAGCGGTGCGGTGATGACCTCCACGCCTTCGAACGTGTCGTACGTCACCAGCCCGCCGGTCGGGAAGAAGGAGCCCAAGAAGCGGACGCCGGCCTGGAGCGTTCCTGCGACCTGGCTGAACGCGAGCGGGTTGTACGAACCGGGCACGGTACTGCCCGGATCGAACACGAGGAGGTCGAACGGTGCGGAATCCGTGAACGAACCCCGCAGCGTCGTCGTGGCGCCCAAGGGAATGCGCGAGCCCGCCACCCGCACGGTGTCGCGGCCGGTGCCGCCGATCACCTCGGTGGTGCTCGCTGCACCCGCGCGGTCGACCCCGATGAGGTCGTTGCCGCCCTGACCGCGCACGATCACGGAAGTCCCCGCCCGTTCGGAGCGCAGCTGCACTTCGTCGTTGTCGGCGCCGACGTCGATCACCGTCTGCAGCGCGAGCTCCTGGGCGACGACCACGTCGTTCCCGCCGCCCGTTTCGAGCGTCACGACCGGCAGCGACGGCGACCGCCGCAGGACGATCGAATCGTCACCGCCGGCCGTCGCGACCCGCAGGCTCTCGACCGTTTCGAAGGTCGTCACGCGGATCACCGGTTCGGGCGCCGGCAACCCGAGCACGACGTTCTCGAGGGAGGCGATCCCGCCGGGCAGGCCGGTCGCCCCGAAGGTCGACGCGAACACCAGTGTCCCGTCTGCGGTCCCGACGAGCGCGGTCGGCGCCACGAGCCCGTCGGCACCGCCGACGCCGTTCCGTACCACCTGCAGGAACTCCATCTGCCCGCTGGCGGCATCCCGCGAGAACACGGCGATCGCGTTGCTCGCCTGGCCTGTGACCATGACGAAGCGGCCGTCCGGGGAGAGCAGCACATCCGAGGCACCGACGATGCCGCGCACGCCGTCCTCGCCGTTGACGAGGGTCTGCACGTGCGTGAGGGTGGTGCCGGTCCGCTGGAACACCGACACCGAGTTGCCGGCCCTGCCGGTCACGTAGACGAACGTGTCGTCGGCGCTCACGGCCATGGCGCTGGCCCCGTCGAGACCCGGCGTACCGGGACCGGTGAGGGTCTGAAGCACCGCCAGGTTGGCAGCGTCCAGGACCCGCAAAGCGTCCGTCCCCTCGGTGACGGCGTAGAGGAGCGCGCCGTCCCGACTCGTCGCGAGCGCCGTCGCCCCGCCGGAGATCGCCTGGGTGAAGCCCAGGGCCGCCGCGCGGGTGTGGCTGACCACCAGGGTGTACGTGCCGTTGCCGGCGCCGAGGAAGGATTCCGCGGCGATGTAGAACTCGCCTGCACGGTCGAAACCCGCGTAGCTGATCAGCGCATCGGATCCCGGCCCGCCGTCGTCGTCGAACGCGATCTGGTTGCCCGCTGCATCGAAGAGCCTCAGGAACCCGTCGGCAAGTGTCCCGCCACCGCCGCCGAAGCCCCGCAGCGCCACGGACAACGTGTCGCCCGGCGCCGCGACGATGCGATAGAAGTCGCGGTCGCCGCCGGGGGCGATGCTGCCCGTGATCGTCGCCACGCCGAGGTTGCCGGCGCCCTGCGGAACGAAGCTCGTCGAGAGATCGGTCGCCAGTGCGCGATCCGCCGCGGACGCCGTGGGCACGCTGCCGGTGGTCGCGTTGTTGACACCCGATTCCACCGTGACGCCGCGGGCGCCCGCGGCGCGCGAGATCGTCGCCGTCAGGGTGTAGCTGCCGACGCCGTTGCCGAACGAATCGGCCACCACGTAGTAGCTGCCGGTGTAGGTGAACGCGCCGAACGCGAGCGCGGCATCGTTGCCCGGCCCGGAATCGTCGTCCTGGAGTATCTGGGCGCCGTTGCGATCGAAGAGACGTAGGAAGCCGTCACCGAGGGTTCCCGCAACCGCACCCGCGCCCCCAAGGTTCAGCGACAGCACGTCGCCCGGCGCCGCCTCGATGCGGTAGACGTCGCGATCGTTGCCGACCGCGATCGTGCCGGTGACCGTGGCAGTGAAGACCCCGGGCGACCCCGTCGGCGCGAAGCTCCCGGTGAGGTCGTCGGCGCGCGCGAAGTCGGCCGTGGTCGCCGTGTTGGTGTCACCCACCCCGGCGCTGTTGGATTCCGACTCGGCGACGACGGCAGGCACCCCGATCGCCCGCGAATACACCGTCACGCCGTCGGGTCCGGCGGCATACAGCCGCACACCGGCCGGGTCGAAGACGAGCGACTCGATGCCGCCGCCGGCCTGCGTCGCTTCCAGCGTCGCGACGAACGTGAGGTTGCCGGTGGCCGCGTCTCGGGAGAAGACGGCGATCTGGCGATCCTCGGCGCTCGCGACGTACACGTTGCGGCCGTCGGGGCTCACGATCACATCGGTGGCACCGTCGAGGCCGAGCACGCCGTCGACGCCGTCCTTCAGAAGCTGCCGCTGGCCGAGCCCGCTCGGATCGACGACGACGAGCGCATCGCGCGTCGGGTCGACCGCGTAGAGGTGCCTGCCATCCGGGCTGAGCGCCAGGTCCGCGAAGCCCTGGAGGGGCTGCTCCTGCGCGGCTGCCGCCACGAGGCGGGCGTACTGCACGGTGTTCTTGGCGAGCGGCACATTCGCGAGGGAGACCGTGGTGCCACCCAGTTGCACGGAGGCATTCACCGTCAGACCATCGACATCGGGCACGAGCGTCGCCCACACCTGTCCGGCGCCGATGGCGTCGAGCGCGCGGAACGTCCCGAGGCCGTCGATCGCCAGGGACTGCGAGAAATCGGTATTGCCGCCGAGCGACACGCCGAGCCTCGGGAAATCCAGCGACAGCGTGTTCGTGAGGTTCACGAACAGGAGCATGTCGTAGCCCTGGACCCGCCCGGTGGCCGGATCGAACGTCTGGTAGTTGTCGCCGTAGGCCCCCGGGCCGACATCCATCCGGATCACCGCAAAGGGGGCATTGCCGTCCGACGCGGCGAGACCGCTGACACCCGGGGTGGCGGGCGTGAAGTCGATGCCGCCCAGCCCGATCCCGGAGAGCAGCCCGAAGATCTCCGCCCCGCCGCCCATGCCTGCGATGTAGGGCGTGTCGTCCAGGGCGGCATCCCCCACACGGTCGACCACGTAGAGGTTGTCGGCGCGCGGACCGTTGGTCAGCGTCACGGGCAACTGCGCGCCCACCGTGGTTCCCGGCTGACCACCCACGGTCGTGACGCTCCGGCCCGTATTGCCGCCGAGGATCACGCGACCGTCGCCGCCGTCTTCCGCCACCGAGAGCAGGCGTCGGGAGTCCGTCGCCGTCGCGTACTCGAGGGCGATGCCGGCATAGCCGGTCGCCTCGATGTATTCGACGCGGATGCTGTGCTGGCCGGCCGGCAGCGCGACGGTACCCTGCCGCGTGGTGTAACCCTGCGTCGGTGACGGGGGCGTGATGATGGCCACGTTGTTCACGAAGAGCCGCGCGCCGTCGTCGCTGGACAGATAGAAAGTCACGTTCTGCGTACCGCCGCGCACCTCGATATCGCCCGTCCACTGCACCGCGAAATTGTCGGCGTTGGTCGTGCCTCCGGAGAAGTTCCGGGGCCCGTTGCCCTGCTGGATCACACGGTCGGTGCGCGTCGCGCTCGGTGTCCCCGTGTAAGTCGGGAAGTTCGTGAGCGGCGTCGTGAAGTTGAAGATGCGCGCCGTCAACCCGGCGCCCGCGATCCTGACATCGGGATCGCCACCGGCGAGACCGCCGTCGACGTTCACCGAGGCAGTGCCGAGATTCATGACCGAGCCGACGATCTTCACGGTGCCGCCGGCCCCACCCGCCCCGACGCCACCCGCGCCGCCAGCCCCGCCGGTGCCCCCGGCGCCACCGGATCCACCAGTGCCGCCATTGCCGCCGCGCCCACCGTCGATCAGGCCACCATCCTCGCCCGCACTGCCGTTGGTGCGGCCGCTGTTGAGGGAAGTGTCCAGCCCGGTGTTCCGAAGGGACGAGGGGTCCACGGCCCCCGGCGCGCCACCGGCCACACCGTTGCCGCCGGTGGCCAGGAACTCGGGCCGGGTGGCGGTGCTGGTGTCGGTGGTGCGGATGCGACCGAGTGCCACCACCTCGATGGCTCCGCCGCCGGCGCCCCCCGCGCCGCCGGCCCCGCCCGCACCGCCATCCCCGCCCCTGCCGCCCTGGCCACCACGGCCTCCCTCGCCACCGCCGCCGCCGTTGAGCTGGATCGCCCAGAAGGGAACCGCGAACGATCCCGCCCCGCCGCCGCCACCACCACCGCCGGCACCACCACCACCTCCACCGCCACCGCCGCTGCCGCCGCCGCCGGCACCGCCTCCACCACCCCCGGAACCGCCCGAGATGCCGAGTCCGGACCCGGTGTTCAGGCCTGCATAGCCCGGTGTCCCGGCGTTCCCGCCCGTGCCTGCGGTCCCCGCGGATCCCGGATCGCCCGGATTACCGTTACCGCCGGCGCCGCCCGTGGTGAAGTCTCCGAACTCGCCGCGCGCGCCGCCGGTGCCGCGCAATCCGAGCGCACCGCCCGACACCGCGACTCCGCCTGCGCCACCAAGCCCTGCGGCGCCCGCGCCGGTCGTGTTGTTGATCCCGAGTCCGCCACTGTTGCCCGCGGAACCTGTATTCCCCACCGCCCCCGTCACGCCTGTGCCGCCGCTTCCCCCGGCGTTGCCGGCGGTTCCCGGATGTGCGGTGAATCCGTCTATCCCCGGCCCCCCCGGTCCGCCGTCGCTCAACGTGCCGGCGTTGGAGCCGCTGGAGCCACCCGATCCGCCGGTGCCGCCACCAACGGAAATGGCGCCCCCACCGAGCGACCCGCCGCCCGCGCCGGCCGTCGTGCCCGTCGCCGAGAAATTGAAGTCCACGTACTGGCCGATCACCAGATCGTTCGCCACGACGATGCTCACGCCCCGGCTGCCGACGCCGCGGACGATCGTGTTGAGCGCCGAGGTGCCGTTCGGCAGCACGAGGTCGCCGGCGAATCGGAATTGCGCGACCGGGTCACCCGCCACCACCTGCCCATCGGCCCTCACGACGCCGGCAGCGGTCACGGTGGACGCGGTGAACGGCACCCCGAAGAACGTGGCGCCCGAGGAGAACGTGGTCTCGCCGCCGTCGATGCTTCCGTTGCGGTTGGCGTCGACGGCGATGCGGAGATTGGTCGAATCGAAGAGCAGCGCGATCGGCCCCGACATCGTGGTCGCCGGCACCGCGCCCGGCGTGACCGCGGCAGCGCCGCCGCCGTATCCCCGCGCGACGATGTCGTCCACGAGCAGTTCACCGGCGCCCGTCACCGTCCACGTCAGCGCGGTCAGTGCACCGAAGAGCGGATTGGTGAAATCGAGCCGCTGGAAGACCGGCAATCCGGTGGCCGGGTCGACACCACCCACCGTGGTGTTCAGGGCGACCGACTGGCCGTTGAACGTCGTGCCTGTGAAGCTGACTGCGGTCCCGCTGGCCGCCGTGGAGGCGAGCCGCATCGACGTCAACGAGAACGCCCCCGCCGCGCTCGTGAGCCGTCCGGTGGCACCCGAGGCGAAAGCTGCAGCCGATCCCGACGCATCGTTCCGACCGAGCGCACCGGAAAGTGCCGAGACGGTGAGGCCGTCCTCCGTGTAGCTGACCACGCCTGCAGCCAGACGGTCGAAGCCCACGCTCGGGCCGGCATCGCGGTACTGCGCGGAATCCACGGGATCGAGCACCACGGGGCCGGCCGACAGTTCCACCCGGTTCTGATCCACCAGGCCGTTCACGTCGGTGGTGATCGTGCTCACCACGTTCAGCACGTCGGTGGCGTCGCCGCCGAGGATGCGGATCTCGTCCACCCCCTCGGCGAAGATCACGGGGATCTGCCCGGCCCCCACGTCGGCATCGATCTGTGCGCCGTCGGTGACGGTCCACGCGACGGACGTCGTGAGGTTGCCGCGGTTGTCCACCACGAGCCGCTCGGCATCGAGGCGGAGATTCTGGAACGAGCCGGCTTCGGGCAGGCCCGGGATCTCCACGGTCACCGTGTCGAAGGCGCCCTGTCCGGTCAGCGTCGTGAGTCCGCCGCCGATGTCCGTCACCGTGAACGCGTCGTCGCCGCCGCCACCCAGGATCGAGACGTCAGCCGTCGCGAGATCGTGTCCGATCGTCACGGTGTCGTTGCCCGACCCGAGGATCAGATCGATGGCCTCCATGCCGTCGAACGCGACGGCGCCGGCCGTGAAACCGGTGACGGTACCCGCGACACCCGAGCCGCCCACGGCGCCCGCCAGGGGCGCGGTGCGGGTCGAGAGGTCGAGCGTCAGCGCATCGCGCTCCCCGTCGCCACCCTCCCCGAAGATCGACAGCGCGGCGCCGGCATCGCGGACGTCGACGGTGTCGGCGCCATCGCCGAGGCGGACGGTCGTGGCATGCGACACGTCACCGATGGTGACCTCGTCTGCGCCGCCGCCCGTGTTCACATCGACCGCCGCCACGGTGTCGACAATCGTCAGCTTGTCGGCGGCATCGCCCAGTTCGACCGTTACCTGCGAGAACGCCTCGAACTCGACCTGTCCGCTGGCGCCCGCTTCCGTCAGACGCCCACGCACGGCGTCGATGCTGCCCAGCGTCAGATCGGCTCGCGCGCCGCTTCTGACCAGAAGATCGCCGCCGTCGGCGCCCGCCACGAGCACCAAAGGTGCCCCGATCGCCGCGAGTCCGCCGGTCGGGGAGAGGTCCCCGAGCACGATCGCGTCGCGGCCGGCACGCGCGTCGATGCGGACCGGCGCCGTGGTGCCCGTCACGGTGAACGCGTCGACGCCATCGCCCAGCGTTATGTCGATGCTCTGGAAATCGTCGAAGCGGATACCGCGGTCGGGATTGATCGTCGTCTGATCGGACGAGCCCATGCCGAGGCCCAGCAGTTGCCCGCCGTCGAGCCGGCCGGCGTTGGCCACTGTCCCCGCAGGGCCTGCCGCCACGTCGGACGCGAAGAGGACGTCGTCGCCCGCCTGGCCATCCAGACTCAGCACGCCGGACACGCTGTTCAGGCCCGTCGCCGCATCGCCCACCCGGATCTGGTCGGTCCCGGCACCCGCGCGGATCGCCGTGCTCACGCCGGCGGCGGTGCTGGTGACCGTTGCAGTGTCGGCACCATCGCCCAGGGTGACGAGAAGTTCCTCGACGTCCGCATGGGTGATCGTCGCGGTCATCCCGAAGCCGGAGACCGTGGACGCGGTCAGCGTGCCGGTGTTGTCGCGGGTGTCGCCGGAATCGTCGAGCACCAGCGCATCGGTGGTGCCTTCACCGCCGCGGATCGTCAACGAGCCGGCGATGCGGTCGAGCACGCCGCCGGTGTTCACCGCGAGCGTGGCGAGGCTGCCGACGTGGATGCGGTCCGCGTTCGCGCGGGTGTCGATGGTGGTGGCCACCCGCGTGTTGGTGATCGCGACGGTGTCCGGATCGGCGCCCGTCGTGATCAGGACGCTGCTCCCTTCGATCGTCCCCGCAAGCGCGACACCTGCACCGAGACCCGCGTCGCGATCGAGGTCGTTCCCGGCCACGCCGTCGTAGGCGTCCTCGTCGTCGGCGCGGAACGTCACCGCATTCCGCGCGACGATCGCGCTGCCGACCGCGGCGAGGATGTCGTCGGCGGAGAAGAGCGTGATGGCACCCAGCAATGCGCGGATCGACGACGTCCCGGCCAGGGCGATGTTTTCGCCGGCGGCGGCAGTGTCCACCGTTGCGAGCCTGACGTTGCCGCCGGTGGATTGCACGGTGCCGATGCCCATGGCACCCGCCACGTCGGTCACCACGATGTCGCCGGCGGCGCTCGCGTGCAGGCTCTCGCCCGCGACATCCACTTCGAGGGCGTCGGCGAAGGTGCCGATGCTGCCCGTGGCGGATACGAGGAAGACGTCGCGCGCCGCGATGTCGGGTCCCTGGATGGGGTTCGCATCGAGGATCGAACCCGCCGCGCGCAGGCTGACCACGCCCGCCGTGAGGCTCGCCGTGGCCTCGGCCACGTTCATGGCGCCGACCAGTTCCTCCACGTACACCCCGGATCCACCGCGGGCGGTGAGGAGCGACGACGCGATGCGGATCGGAGCCGCCGCCGTACCGACGGTGCCCGCCGGCGCGAACAGTTCGATGGACGACGTGTCGATGCGGGCCACCGGGCTCACGGCGAGGATGTCGCCGCCGGTGTTCGAGAGGAGCGTGCGGCCGAACGGGTTCGTGATCAGCGCCGAGAGGAGCACGTCCGAGGCGGACAGGTTGCGGACCTCGATGAGCGTCGCCCCCGGGCTCGTCTCCTGCCTCGGCACGAAGAGGGAGGTGGTCACCGCGGAGATCGTGATGGAGGCGCCGAACTGGCCGGAGCGGTTGATGACGTCGATCGCGCCGAGGCGCACATCGGCGGTGGATGCATTCGTGATCGACACGCGCTCGAAGCCCGTGCGGAACTCGAAGATCGGATTGCCCTTGATCTCTGACCGCGTGGTCGCACCGGCCGCGCCGGTGAGCGTCGTGGGCGCAACACGGATCACGATGGTGCCGTTGAGCGCACCGGTGTTCAGGATGTCGGCGACGCGGATCTCGTTGCCGACGCGCGTGAAGTCGATGTTCTGCTGGCGCACCACGTTACCGGCGGCATCGATCTCCAGTTCCGGGTTCGGCGCACCCAGCATGATCACGCGCGAGTTGAAGTCGATGGTGCGGTTGTACGTCACGAGGCGGACGGCGACCTCCTCCCCGGTGTCGATCGCCGCGCCGGACTTCGTGGCCCGCGCGGAGTAGGTCGGCGTCGCGACGGCGTTCGCCTCCACGAGCAGGTTGCGGGTGCGGATCGTGGAGCCGGTTTCGGTGGTGACGCGCGTGGCGACGTTCAACACGTTGAGCGCCGTGGGATCGGAGTCCCCGCCCAGCCCGTTCGTGATGGCCCGGGCGTGCGCATCGGTGACGATCCGGTCGTGGTACGTGCCGATCGTGACCTGGTCGCGGGCATTCAGATTCGCGCCGGTGCGCACGAAGGTGTCGGCGTTCACCGTCGACACCACCGTCGCCTGGGCGTCGGAATCGGCGCCAAGCGCGTCGGCCTCGGCGCGGCTGTCCACATCGGCATCGACGTTCACGACGCGCGCCCGCACGGTGACGGTCGTGCCCTGCAGGGTGGCGGCACCGACGTCGGTCGTGACGCTGCCGGTGAGTGCAGCCGCGGCGTCCGCTTCCGCGTTGGAACCGAGACCCGCGGAGTCGACGGAGGCATCGGCATCGGCGAGCACCGTCTGACGGGACTCCACGAGCACCGCACCGCCCGCGACGATGGAAGTGTCCGTCCCGACGGACGCCATGACCGTGTCGCTGGCCGCGATGTCGACCTCGGCCTTGGCGATGTCGACGAGCGCACCGCTCCCGCCATCGGCGACGGCGTCGCTGTCGGTGGTGCTTTGCGATCGCAGCGTGAAGCTGCCGGTCGTGGCGATGTTCACCCCCGTGCCGACCGCCGCGGTCGTGCCGACCGTGAGGTTGGCGTCCACCTCGATGGACCCGACCGAGATCCCGCCGCCCGAGATGCTGTCGGCGTAGCCGTCGGCCCTGCGGAGCGCGTCGGCCTCGATCAGGACGTCGCCGCCGGCAGTGATGCCGGCGTTGTTGCCGACCGAGACTTCCACGGTGCCCGTGCCGGTCGCGGTGGACGTGCCCACCGCGCCGGCTCCCAGACCGATGCCCAGCGTGAAGAGATCCGACTCGGCTTCGCTGGTGGCATCGGCCTGCAGCGTGAAGGCCGCCGACGTGATCTTCGCGTCGGCCCCGACCTCCGCGACGACGTCGGCCACATCGGAAGCGTCCGCGTGGAAGATCGACACGGCGATCCCGCCCGCGGCGCCGCCGTCCGCCGTGGCGCTCACCAGGGAATCCGTCACCCTGGCTTCGACCACGACCGCGCCGCCCGGCGAGCGCAGCACGGCGTCCGCGCCGATGCTCGCCGCAGTCGCGCCGTTCACCAGCGCGTCGGCCTGTCCGCCGCCGCCGGTCAGGAGACCGATGCCGACGAAGTCGAGCGACGCCTCGACATCGCGATCGAGCACGTTCGCGCGCACCGTGGCCCCCACGGCCTCGATGCCGGCACCGATCCCGATGGAGGCAACGGTGTCGCCGGCGCCGGTGGCGTCGGCGAAGATGGCGGACACCGAGATGCCGCCCGCACCGCCGCCCTCGGCCGTGGCCGTCACCGATTCGTCCAGCGTCGCTTCGACGGTGAGTGCTCCGGAGAGTCTGATCGGCAGTGGCGCAGTCGCATCGGCGTCGAGGACGGCGCTGTCCACGGAGGCCTCGGCGTCGCCGTACGAGATGGCGGTCGCCGCGCCACCGGTGCCGGTCAGGAGGCCCACGCCGACGGCCGTCATGCCGGCGTCGGCCCGATTGTCCGCGCGGGCCGCGATGGCAAGGCTGCCGCCGTTGACCCGGGTGCCCTGGTCGATCACGGCACTCGTGTCGCCACCCTGGATCGCAGTGCCGATGGCGGCATCCGCCAGGAACGCAGCGATGGCCACCCCGCCCGCGGCGCCACCGCTCGCATCGACGATGGCGCGGTTGGTGGCAACCGCCTCGAAGGTGATCGCACCCGCCTGCAGCGACGTCGCCCGGGCCGCCGACGAGCCGCGCGTGAAGACTTCGGTGTCGCCGGTGACCAGGGCCGTCCCCTTGCCGCCGGCACCGCCGCCGACCCCGATGGCCACACCCGAGAGATCGCTGTCCGCCCGGTTGGTACCGGTGGCGCGCACTGCGAGTGCCCCGGCGCCTGCCGCGCTGCCCCGCGTGTCGATGACCGCGCCGCCACCCACGTAGGCCCGCACGTCGCCGCTCACCGTCGCCTCGCCCGTGAGGGCCGAGACCGCGATCGCGCCGACGCTGCCAGAGCGCGCAACGGTGTTCGCCGTGGATGTCGCGCTGGCGTCGACCGTGAGCGTGCCGCCGTTCAGCGTGATGTCCGCGTTATCGTCGATGTAGGCCTCGACATCGCCACCGATGAGCGCGCGGGCGAAGATCGGAGTCACTGCCGCGAGACCGGCGCTCCCGCCGCTCAGTTCGGCGTCGGCCGTGCGGGTTGTCTGCCGTGCAGCATCGCTGGTGGCCACCGAAAGACTGCGCGCCGTCACCCGGGCGCCCTCGCCCACGTAGGCGCGGGTGTCCGTGTCGACCGACGCCTTGCCCAGCACCGTGGCGATGGCCACGGCGCTGCCGGCGCCGCCGATCATGTCGGCGGTGGCCGAGGCATCGGACACGGAGATGATCCGCACGTCGCCCGCCGAAGCGGTGACCCGCGCGTCATCTCCCAGGTAGGCCTGCGTGTGTCCGCCGACGGTCGACTGCGCATCGGCCGCGCCCACTGCCGCCCCGATGCCGATCGCGATCGCGACCGTCAGCGTCTCGGCGGTGACGGTGGCGCTGCCGTCCGCGTCCACTTCCACGTTGCCGGTGGTGGCGGTCACCGTGGCGTCGGTGATGTAGGCATCGACCGTGGAGCCGATGGTGTTCCGCGTGTAAGAGACGGCACCGGCCGCCGCGACGAACCCGCCCGCCAGCGCCGCGGAGGGAAGGTCGGCGGCGATGGTCGAGGTGTCGCTCGCCGCGACCCGCACGCCGGCCTGCCCGCGGATGCCCAGGGAGTCGGTGATATAGGCGTCGGTGGAGGTCGTCGTCGTGTTGGTGGCGATGGCACCGCCGCCGCTGAAGCCGGCAATACCACCCGCCACCGCGGCGGCCGCGGACAGTGCGTCGATGGTCGCCGTCTCGGACGCGGTCAGCACGATGGCGCCGGTGCGCGCCTGGACGCCCTGCGCGACGTTCGTGATGTACGCGGCGACGTTGTTGTCGATGCGGTTCTCCGCAAGCGAGACCGCGATCGAGAGACTGGCGCCGGCGGGCGCGAGCGACAGAGCGACGGACGCCGCCCCGGTCGTCGAGTCGATCACGGACGTGTCCTGGGCGGTGATCGCCACGCTGCCGGCCAGCACGCCGGCGGCGCGATCACCATCGATGTAGGCCTTCACGTCGGACCCGATGCGGTTCGTCGACACGGCGCCCGCCCCGCTCGCCGCCACGCCGACGGCACCGCCCGCGATGGCGGCCGAAGCGGCGACGACGGTGGCATCGATGTTCTGGGAGGACACCGCGGAGAGCGTCAGCGCCCCCGTGACGTCGGTGCTGCTGTCGAGCAGCCACGCCTGCGCGCCCGCGCCCAGCCGGACGCCGGCCTCGTCGTAGCCGATGAAGTTCCGCGCGAGGCCGGCCCCGATGGACGCGCCCGCGCCGCCGGCACCCACACCCACGGCAAGGGACAGCGCACCGATGGTCGCGTCGATCGTGGACGTGTCGCGCGCGTCCACCGTGAGCGTGCCCGCGCTGACGACGTGGCTCGCATCGATGTGCGCGTGGCTGGTGGTCAGGATCACGTTCGTGCTCGCGGCACCGGCGCCCGAGATGCCGACGCCGACAGTACCGCCGCCCACGGCCAGCGATGCCGCGATGGCGAACGCGTCGATGTCGGCGTTCTCGGACGCGGACAGCGAGACGGCACCGCTGCGGCTGCGCACCCCCTGGTCCGCGTTGGCGATGTACGCATCGATGTCGTTGGAGATCTCGTTCCTGGCGAGCGCCGCCCCGATGGACACCGAGACTGCGGCCGTGCCGGCGAACGAAGCAGCCAGCGATGCCGCCCCCGCGAGCGTCGCGATCTTCGAGGTGTCGCGGGCCGTGATGCCGACGCTGCTGGCGGCGATGCCGGTGGCGCCGTCGCCGTCGATGAACGCCTGCACGTCGTTACCGATGCGGTTCTCCGACGATGCCCCCGCGCCGCTGGCGCCCACGCCGACGGTGCCGCTCGCCGCGATCGCCACGGAGCCCGCCACGACGACGGCCCCGATGGTCTGGTCGGCGATCGCGTCGATGGTCAGCGCACCGGTGGCGTCGATGGACGAGTTGCGCACGTACGCGCGTACCTCGGCGGCGTCCCGCGTGCCGAGCAGATCGAAGCCGATCGCGTTGCTCGCGAGCGAGGCGCCGATGGACGCTCCGATGCCGGCCGTGCCGCCCCCACCGGCAGCGGCCGAGGCCGCGAGCACGATGGCCGCGATGGCGGACGTGCTGCCCGCATCGATGTCGACCGCCCCCGCCCCCGTGATGCGGCTGCCCTCGATGTAGGCATTGGTCTTCGTGAGGACGACGTTCGACGTCAGGGCGCCGGCGCCGGACAGGGCGATGCCGGCCGTGCCGCCGATGCCGACCGCCAGCGAGGCAGCCGCCGCCGTCGACTGGATCGTGGCGGCCGTGACCTCCAAGGCGCTGCCGCGGACCCGGAGGAAGTGCGTGATGCCCGTGGCGTCGGTGAGACTCCACTGGCTGCCCTCGTCCAGCGCCGCGAGGCGCAGTTCGCCGATCAGGAACGCGCCCCTCGTCGCAAAGGCGGCGCGGAGGGCCTCCAGGGTGACCGCATCGGTGACGCGATCGACCACGGAACCGTCGTCCTCGGCCGCGTCGTCTAGCGTCGCCGCGGGGAACAGGGATAGCGGGAGGTCGAACGCCGGACGCCCGCTGGTCCGCGCATCGATCGTGAGCGCACCGGAGCGCGTGGTCACGCCGGTGTCGGCGGCCAGGATGTAGGCGTCCACCTCGTTGTCGACGTGGTTCCGCGCGATGGCGGCGCCGATGGAGAGCGAGCCGCCGACGTTGCCGGCGAAGGATGCGGCCAGCGATGCGGCGCCCGTGAGTGACGTGATGGACGACCGGTCTTCCGCATCGAGATCGATGCTGGCCGCGCGGACGCCGGTGGCGCCATCACCGTCGATGAACGCCTTCACGTGCGTGACGATGCGGTTCTCCGCGAACGCGCCCGAACCGGCGACCCCGAACGCGTTGCTGCCGCTGCCCGCCACCGCCGCCGACACGGCGGCGACCAGGGCGTCGATGCCCGAGTCGGCCTGGGCTTCGATGCGCAGCGCGCCGCCGACGTCGAGCGACGAATCCCGGGAGAAGGCACGCACGAGCGCCGGCTCGTCCGTTCCGTCGATGTTCGTGCCCACGAGGTTCCACGCGAGCGAGGCGCCGATGGAGACCGCGACGGCGTTGGAACCCGAGAAGGCACCCGAGAGCGAACCCGCGAAGATCAGCGCGTCGAGGTCCGCCGAGTTGGTGGCCTTCAACGTCATGTCGCCGGTGGTCGTGACGTTGCTGCGCAACGCATAGGCCTGGACATCGTTCAGCACCGTGTTGATGGCCACCGCGCCGCCGCCGCTCACCGAAAGCGCGTTGCTCTCGGAACCCGACAGTGCGATGGACACCGCGACGGCCGACGCGTCGATGACCGCGCTCTCGACGCCCTCGATGCGGACCGTGGCGGCGTTCGCGCGATGCACATCCTCCACGTAGGCGCGGACATCGTTGTCGATGGTGTTGAGCGCGATGGACAGGCCCACGGAGATCGCGCCGGCGCTGCCGCCCAGGGACACCCCGGCCGCGAACGACACGGCCTGCGCATCGGCGGTGATGGTCGACGCATCGGTGGCGAGCACCTCGATGCTGCCGGCCGAGATGGTGTTGACGACCTGCCAGCGCGCCGTGTTCGTGGCGTAGTTCTGGGTCGCGGCCGCGAGGTTCGGCGTCAGGAGGGGCGTGCTGCCGATGAACTCGTAGATCGCACCATCCGCGAGCTGCACGCGATCGCCGCGGGAGATCCGCGCGGGGCTGCTGTTCGTCGTGTAGGCCGCCGCGTGGTCCACGTAGGCCTGCACGAGTGCGGAGATCTTGTTGTCCGTCCAGAGGCCGGCCACCGACAGGCCGCCCCCCGTACCGCCTGCCAGCGCCACGGCGAGCGACGTCGCGCTCACGGTTGCGTCGATGTCGGCGGTGGAATCAGCCACCACCCGGAGGGCCTGGTCGGCCGAGAGCCGAGAGTTGAGCGCGTATGCCTTCACCTCGATGGACGACGCGCTGCCGCCGTCGGCCTCGGGGTCGATGTTCAACCAGTCGTACTCCCCCCAGCCGATCAGGTTGCGGGCGACGGAGACGCCAATCGAGACAGCGGGCGTGCCGCCCTGACCTGCCGCACCGGCCACGGAGAGGCTGGCGACCGTGGCTTCGATGGACGAAGCGTTGTGGGCCTCGATCACGATCGCGCCCTGGTCGGCACCCGCCCCGCGCGCCGTGACGGCCGTGCCCTCGACGAAGGCGTTGGCACTGCCACTGATGGAGTTGACGGCGATGGCCCCACCACCGCTGAAGGCCTTGCCACTCGCGGCACTCGCGGCCAACACGATGGACGAGGCGCTGGACGTGGCGTCGATGGTGGCCGACTCGTGCGCCGTCACGTGGACGCTGCCGGCTTCAGCCGTCACCGCACCCACGTCGCGGAGGAACGCCTGCATGCCGTTGTGGATCTCGTTTCGCGCGATGCTGAGGCCGACCGAGACCGAGGTGGATGCGTTGCCCGAGAGCGCGACGGACATGGATGGCGCATTCACGTCCGCGGCGATGATGCTCTCGTCGGTGGCCACGACGGCGATGCCCCCGGCGGCCACCACGGCGTCGCCCCCTTCGATCGATGCCACGACGTCGGTGGCGAGCCGGTTCATGGCGATCACGGCGCCGACGCTCACCGCGATCGTGTTGCCGTCCTCTTCGCCCACGTTCATGACCAGCGAGAACGCGGCCGTCTCGACGTTGGCGGAGATGGCCGCCTCGGAGGTCGCGGTAACGGTGACGTCGCCGTCCGCATCGACATCCGAGTCGACGATCGAGGCGGACACCACTGCGGGATTCCGGTCGGCGATGCTCGTCCCGAGAAGCGCGTCGACGGTGTCGAACAGGAAGTTCTGCGTGTCCATCCCGATCGCGTTGAAGGCGAGCGTCACGCCGACGGCGGGCCCGAAGGCCTTCGTGCTGCTGGTCACCTCGGCCGCGATGATCGACGCGTTGTCCGCGGTGACGTCGACGTTGCCGCCCGCGGTGGTCGTGATGTCGCTGTCGACGATGGTGGCCTCGGCGCTGGAGAGCACCGCGTTCGACGCGATCACGCCGTTGACGGCGAGCGAGGTGCCGCCGCCGAAGATGCTGCCGCCGTCCGACTCGACGCTGCTCTCCGTGGAGGCGCGGATGGTCGCGGTCTCCGATGCGCTGACGGTCACGCTGCCGGCGGCGTCGACCTCGGCGTTGTCGATGAAGGCATCGACGGCACTGCGCACGTCGTTGCGGACGATGAGCGCGCCGACCGCGATGGCGTCCGACGGCGTCACGTTGGTGAACGCGTTCGGCAGGATGTCCAGCGGATTGGTGAGGTCGAGCTTCAGCCAGAGCAGCGGCGACGTCGCATAGTTCTGGGTGGCGAGGTTCCGGTTGCGCCCCTGCGCCTCGGTGCCGAGGAAGCGGTAGACGTTGCCGTCGGCCGCCCGGACCAGGTCGCCGGTCAGGAGATCCTGCACGCCCGAGAGCGAGGTGTACTGGTACTCGCGCAGGATCTTCTCGGCGACGCCGTACAGGATGCCGATGCCCGCGTCGTTCGTCGAAGCCGCGAGCACGTCGAGCGAGATGTCGGCGTCGATGCCCGCGATGTCGGTCGCCTCGACCCGCACGCCGGCCCCGGCTTCCACGGTGCCCTGCGCGCCGGTGAACTCGATGCTGGCCGAAGCGGCGCTGTTCACCATGTTGCTGGCGAGCATCCCGCCGATGGCCTTGCCCTTGGCGTCGACGAGCGCGACGGCCGCGGACGACGACGCGTTCGAGAGGTCCGCGTTGATCTGCGCCGCGTTGTCGGCCGTGACGGCGATCTCTCCGCCCGCATCGACGGTCGTGTCGACGAGGGCCGCCTTCACCCGCGCGGGCGACTGGTCGTTGCCGAAGGCGCTGGAGATGAGCGGGTCGCCGATCAGCGCATCCACGGTATTGAAGAGGACGTTCTGGGGCTCCCAGCCCAGCGTGTTGAACGCGAGGGTGATGCCGACCGCGGTGTCGCCGGAGCTGGTGGCGCTCGCGGTGATGGCGTCCATCTGCGAGAGGTTCGTCCCCGCGACGACCACGTCGCCGTCGACGGTGAGCGCGCTGTCCGTCACGACGGCAGTGGCGGCGCTCATCATGAAGTTCGCGGCGATGGTCGCGTTGACCGCGACGACCGTCCCCTCGCCGAAGGCGCTGCCGCCCGAGGCCGAGACGCTGCTGTCGTTGATGGCGAGCATCACGGCCAGCTCGTCCGCCAGCACGGCGACGGATGCGGCGTCGACGTCGGCGTCCGAGATCGAGGCGTTCACCGTGCTGCGCAGCTCGTTCGTGACGATCAACCCGCCCACGGCCGTGGCGTCGGACGGACTGATGTTGTTGCCCTGGGGGATGAGGCTGGTGATCGGGAGCTGTTTCCACAGCCCGAGGTCGCCGTAGTTCTCGGACGTCAGGTTGCGCGTGGCCGTCGTGCCCATGTACTGATAGATCGCGCCGCCGGAACCGGCAATCTCACGCCAGAGCGCCGTGTCGGTGTAGTCCTGCAGGCCGAGATCGAGCGTCGCATCGCTGCCGAGGTACTCGTAGACGGTCTCGGGCGTGCCGGCCACCGCGACCCAGCGGGTCGCATCCGAGTAGTCCTGACTGTCGAGATCGAGCAGTGCCGGGCGCTCGCCCAGGTACTTGTAGATCGCGCCGGCCGTGCCGAGCTTCTGCCAGCGCGTCGCGTCGGTGTAGTTCTGGAGGTTCAGCAGGAACGTGCCGTCCTCGCCGATGTACCGGTAGGCGGCGCCGGCCTCGCCGCGGGCGGCCGGGAAGCCGTCGGCCACGAGCACCGTGGTGCCTGCACTCAGGGACTGGTTGCCCGAGCCGGTCGTGAGTTCGGGCGTCGACAGCTCGATGTAGTCGCCCGGCACCACGACCCGGCGGCCATCGTCGCTCGCCAGCGTCGCGACGGCGTACTCGGCCGCCAGCTCGACACGCTGGCCGGTCACGAGATCCACCTCGCCGTCGTCGGAGCTGTAGTCCGACGCGCCGTAGTCATCGGTGAGGCGGACGAGGTCCCCGAACTCGAGGGCGCGTTCGCCCTCGTCGGACGAGAAGTCGGCGGGCAACTGGTCGTTGAGGGTCTCCTGGGCCACGGCGGCACCACCGTCGTTGCTGGAGGTGGTCGACGAGATCAGCTTGCTGTTGGCGTAGAGCCCCGCGTGGTCGGTGGCCGCGACCGTCAACGCACCGCCGACCACCACGTCACCCTGACCGGTCGTGAAGTCGATCGACGCCGTGGCGCTGCTGCTGACGCGGTTGTTGACGAGCGCGCCCCCGACGCTGCGTCCCTTTGCACCGAAGAGCGCGCCGGCGGCCGTCTCGGCCGCATTGCTCATCGTGGCGTTCATCTGCGCGGCGTTGTCGGCGGTGACGGAGAGATCCCCGGCGATGTCGACCGTGGTGTCGAGCAGATAGGCGTTCGCCCGGGCCGGCTGCTCGTTGCCGAAGGCGCCGGACACCAGCGGATCGCCGAGCAGCGCATCGATGGTGTTGAAGAGGACGTTCTGCGAACGCCAGCCCATGGTGTTGAAAGCGAGCGTCACGCCCACGCCGGTCTCGCCGCTCGACAGCGCGCTGTTCAGCGTGGCGTCGAGCGCGGAGTCGTTGACGGCCCGCACCTCCATGTCCCCCTCGAGCGTCGTGACGGCGCTGTCCTCGATGAACGCGTCGGCCGAACTCAGCACGAGGTTCGTGGCGATCTGGGCATTCACCGCGAGCACGGAACCCGTGCCGTACGCGCTGCCGCCGGAGGCCGTGACGTTGCTCTCGATGTCGGAGACCAGCTGGGCCGACTGCAGGGCGGACACGGTGATCGTGTCGATGCGGACCCAGCGGGCCGCATCCGACAGGTCCTCGTCGGAGAGGTCCACGTCCGCCTCGTCGTCGCCGAGGAACTCGTACACGTCGCCTTCCGCATCGCGGACGCGGGTGCCCTGCGACAGCGCGACCGGCGCCGCGACCACGGCAAGGTCGAGCACCGTGCCGAGGAACCCGCCGGCCGTCAGCGTCGCGTTGACGATGTGCGCCTCCACCGCACTGCGGACGTCGTTCATCACGACCACGCCGCCCATCGCCGTGGCATTGGAATCGGTGAGATTGCCGATGTTCGGATAGAGGTCCGCCGCGGTCGAAGACCCACCGGTGAGCTTCATCCAGCGCAGCTCGTTCGTGTAGTCCTCGGTGCCCAGATCGCGCGTGCCGGCGAGTCCGATGAACCGGTACACGGCGCCCGCGTCGCCCCGTGCGGCGGGGTACGTCTCGGCGAGGCGCACCTGGTCCCCGATGATCAGGTCGCGCGTGCCGGAGGCCGAGGTGTACTCGTAGTCGCCGAGCTTGATGATGCCGTCGACGACGTCGACGAGCCCGCTCAGCGTGTTCGTCGAGATGGCCGCCTGGTTGACCGTGGCGTGGGAGACGAGGCTCGCGAGATCCCGCGCCTCGACGCGGACGACGCCGCCCGCACGCACGGTGCCGCGGGGGCCGGTGTGGTCGATGGTCGCCGAGGCGGCGCTGCTCACCTTGCTGCTCGCCAGCAGGCCGCCGACCGACTTGCCCGTGGCGGAGTAGCCGGTGGAGAAGATGATGTCGAGCGCGGCATCCGCCGTGCCGGAGTTGTCGAGCGTGGCGGTGATGGACGAGGCGGCATCGGCGCGCACGAGGAGGTCCCCGGCGGCGTCGATGTCCGAGTTCACGATCGCGGCCGTGGCGCTCGACGGGTTCTCTTCCGCGAGCAGCGTCGTGCCGAGCAGCGCGTCGATCACCGCGAACACCACGTTGCCGCCGTTCCAGCCGACGCTGTTGAACGCGACGACGAGACTCGTGGTCTCCCACGCTTCGGTGGTGCTCGTGACCTTCGCATCGATGGAGGCGACGTTGTCGGCCGACACGATCACGTCGCCGGTGCCGGTCGTGACGATGTCGCTGTCGCTGATCCGCGCCGTCGCGCTGTTCTGGACCTGGTTCGTCGCCAGGATGCCGCCGATGCCTTCCCAGGGGATGACGACGCTGTCGTCCGTCGCCGTGATGTCGGCCGCCTCCGTGGCGGCAACCACGATGTCGCCCGCCGCGCGCAGCGTGGCGTCGTCCACCGTCGCCTCGACGTAGCTCTTCACCTCGTTGCGGTCCACCAGCGCGTAGTAGCTCTTCGACTCGCCCACCAGTTCGAGCTTCGTGCCGAGCGACTGCTTCAGCTCGGACAGGCCTGCGTAGATGAGGGAATCCGAGATCAGGTTGGTCTCGGAGAGTTCCTTCCAGAGCCCGTAGTCGGTGTAGTCCGCGCTGCCCAGCGCGACGGTGCCACCGGTACCCATGTACTGGTAGACGGCGCCCGGCGTGCCCAGCGTGTCGTCGTAGTCGTCGGCCACGCGCACGCGATCGCCGAACGAGAGCGTCTGCGTGCCGGAGGCCGTGGTGTACGTGTAGTCATCGAGGAGCAGACCGACGTAGCCGTTGATGATCCCCGCACCCGCGTCGTTGGTCGGCGAGACCTCCGCATAGAGGGTCGTCTCGGCGGTGATCCCCGCACTGTCGACGGCCGACAGCGTGATGTCGCCACCGGCCGTCACGGCATTGATCTGGCGCCAGTCGGCGCTCGTGGCGTAAGCCTGCGCGGCCACGGAGAGGTTCGGGCTCGTCAGCGGCAGCGCGCCGACGTACTCGTAGATGTCGGCGGAGGGGAGCGCCACGCGCGCGCCCGCTTCGACCGTCGCAGGCAGGGACGTCACCGTGTGGTCGGACGTCAATCCCTCGTAGTCGATGAAGGCCCGCGACCGTGCGCTCACCTTGTTGCTGGACAGCACGGCGCTCGCGCTCATGCCCGCCGCCCCGAACAGGGCCGTGGGCGCCGATGTGGCCTCGTTGGTGACGAGCGCATCGATCTGCGCGGTGGACGTGGCATCGAGCACCACGCTGCCCGCCGCGTCCACCGTCGTGTTCATCAACCAGGCCTCGACGCGGGCCGGGATCTCGTTGCCGAAGATCGGGGTGACGAGCGCCCAGTCGGCACTGGTGGCGTACTGGCGCACGGCTTCCGAGAGATCGGGAGAGACGAGCGTCTGCGTGCCGACGTAGCGATACGTGTCGCCGTTCGTGAGCTGCACCCGCTGCTCCTGTTTCAGCGCCGCGGGCGTGTCGCTCGTCGTGTAGTCGAACTCCAGATCGGACAGGCCGATCAGGGCATCGAGACCGTTGAAGAGGAGGTTCTGCGCGGCCCAGCCCACGGTGTTGAAGGCCAGCAGCACGCCGACGGACTGCGCGCCCGACGTGGAGGTGCTGGCGGTCGTGGCGTCGATGGTCGCGGTGCTCGTCGCGAGGAGCGACACGTCGCCCACGGTCGTCACGATGTCGGCATCCTCGGCGTACGCCACGGCGTCGGCCAGCACGATGTTCGTCGCGATGGTGGCGTTGACCGCGAGCGAGGTGCCCACACCCCACGCACTCCCGCCGGACGAGATGGCCGTGCTGTCGGCCGTGGCCACGATGGCGGCGCTCTCGATGGCTTCGACGGTGACGGCATCGGCCGTGACGACGACGTTCTCCAGGTGTGCATCGGCCCCGCCGCGGACGTCGTTCACGACCACGATGCCGCCGATCGCCACGGAATCGGAGGTCGAGATGCTGTTGCCCTGGGGGAAGAGCTGCGTCTCGGCGCGCTCCTTCCAGAACGCGAGATCCGTGTAGTCGACCGCCCCGAGATCGAGGGTGGCGGTGGTCCCCATGTACTCGTAGATGCTGCCGTCCGTGCCGGCGACGAGCGCCCAGTCGTCCCCGTTGAAGTCGACCGTCCGGAGGTCGACGTCGTTCGCGGCGGCCCCGACGTACCGGTACACGCTCCCCGCGTCGCCGAGGGCCTCGTCGTGATTCGCCGCCGCCTTCACGGTGGCCCCGGTGACGAGATCGACCGGGAAGATGTCGTCGGAGGTGAACGTGGGCGTCGTGTAGTTCGGCAGCACGCGCACGGTCTGGCCGAACAGCACGGACACGGTGCCGTCCCCGGTGTCGTGGTCGGTCGGTACGGTCTGGTTGAGCACGCTGTCGATGGTGGCTGCGCCGCCATCGTTGCTCGTGATGGCGGAAGACACCACGCGGGTGTTGGAGGCGATCAGTGCGTCGTCGGACGCCCGCACCGTCAGCGCGCCGCCGACGGTCACGGTGCCGGGGTCGTTCGAGTGCGCGATGTAGGCCACCGCACCGGACGACACCTTGTTCGTGGCCAGCACGCCGCTCGCCGCTCCGCCGGTGGCGCCCCAGAGCGACGACGCGGTCGTGATCGCTGCATTGCTGACCGTGGCGTTCAGCACGGCCGCATTGATGGCCTCGACGAGCACATCGCCGGAGGCATCGACCGCCGCATCGGCGATGAAGGCGCTCACCGTCGTCGGCGCCTCGGTGAAGCCGAACTCGGTGCCGAGCAGCGCATCGATCGCCGCGAGTGCCGTCTCGTCGATCTGCCAGCCGATGGAGTTGAGCGCGATGGAGATCCCGCCGGTCGCCCCGGTCTGCGAAAGGCTCTGGGCGCCGGCCATGGTGGTCAGGCTCAGCTGCGAGCGCGCGTCCACGGTGGACGTATCCGAGGCCGTGACGGCGACGTCCCCGGCGTTCACGCTGCCGCCATCGATACTCGCGGTCACCGCACCGGTCACCACGTTCTGCGAGAGATTGCCACCCAGCGTGAGCGACACGCTGCCCGGGAGCACGCCCGTGGACTGCAGCTCCGCGGTGTCGGACTTCGAGGCGATGCGGGCCTCGCGCGTCGCGGTCACCGCGACGTCGCCGGCGGCTTCCACGACGGCATCCTCGACGTAGGCGTCCAGCGCGCGATCGAACGCGTTCCTGGCGTACGTGACGTCGAGTTCGACGGAAGTGACAATCGCGCTCAGATCGGCGCTCAGGCGCAGATCGGGAGACGACGCGGTGAGCGATGCCGCGTCGGTGGCCGCGACCACGAGACCGTCGCCGCCCAGGGTCATCACTCCATCGGCGACGTAGGCGCTCGTCGCGCCGTCGACCACGTTCCAGGCCTGCTTCCCGATCACGGTGGATGCCGTGTCGTTGCCGGCCCGCACCTCGAGACCGCCGGCCTCGACATCGGCGCCGCGCACGAAGGCCGTCGTGGTGTCGGAGACTTCCGTGTCGGCCAGGCCGACGAGATCCGAGACGACCGTGGCGCCCACGGCGCCGGTATTGGCGGCGGCGATGCGGACCGTGCCGACGGTGTCGATGGCGGGGCCGACCGCAGGCGCGGACGTCACCGAGGCCTGCGTGTTGCGGGTGATGTCGATACCGGCCGACAGAAGGTCGAAACCGTCCAGGAAGGTCGCGGCACCGGAGTCGGTGACGGTCACGTCCACATCGACGGTGTCGGTCGCCTCGATCGCGAGACTGGCCGCGTCGGTGGCCGACAGCGGACCACTGCCCACGACGAGCTTCGCGGCGCCGCCCACGCTGGCGCGCGTCGTGTTCGTCACCGTCACCGCCGGGCCGCCGGTCTGGAAAGTCCCGGCGGTCACGGCGCCCGAGATCGTCGTGCCGGTCCGGGCGGACATCCACAGAGTGCCGGCGTCGATGACGGCAGTGCCGAGCACGTCGACGATGGACGAACCCGTGGCGGTGAGACCTGCGTCGAGGTTCGTGAGCGTCGCGGCCTGCGACGCATTTGCCTCGATCAGCACCGCACCGGTCGCGGTCAGGCTGCCGCTCACCACGACACGGGCATCGGAACCCATGGTCACGGCACTGGCGCCGACACTGGTGGACCGCACATCGGCGGCGGACAGGCGCACGGACGCCGCGGTGAGCGAGGCACCGGCGTCCACCGCGATGGACTCGCCTTCCACGATCACATCGCGACCGGCAAGATCGAGCAAACCCGACAGCCGGATCACGTCGCGACCGGAACCGCCGCGGATCGTCAGCGCTTCCGACGGACCACCGAACGTGATGCTCTCGAAGGTCCCGGTGGGGCTCGCCAGCGTGAAGGAGGACCCGCTGGCGGTGAGGACGGCCTCGTGGCCGCCGTCGGACAACTGCACGGTGCGACGCGCCACGACGGTGTTGTCGATCACGGGCTCGAGGCCTGCGAAAGCCACCGCGACGGCATCGCGGGACAGCCGGCCGGACTGCGGACCGGTCGTCTCGTACAGCAGCTGTTCGAACACGCCGCCCGCCAGTTCGAGCGTGTCGAAACCGCCGTCACCACCGTCGATGAGGCCGGAGATCACGCCGTCCGCCGTCAGGACGAAGTGGTCCTGGTTCCCCGCAGCGCCCGAGAGGTTCTCGAACCCGGCGAACTGCTGCCCCTCGCGCGTGCCGGCGTCGGTGGAGGTGATCAACCAGATGCTGTTCGCCGCCCAACCGATGAGGGTGTCGCTGCCGTCACCGCCGAACAGCTGCACCTCGATGCCGAGGTCCGCCACATCGAACACGTCGTCGCCGCCGCGACCATCCGCCGTGAGCCCGAAGATGCCTGCTGCCTCGCTGCCGAATCGACCGAAGAAGTCGCCGTGCGAGACATCGAGAATCGCGCCGCCGTCGGACGCGTCGCCGACCCGTCGGACCACGAGCGTGTCGGCGGTGTCGGTGAGCTGGAGGTTGAGGACGTTGACCGCGGGCACGCCGCCCGCGCCGTCGGCCGACAGAAGCAGTCTGGGTTCGAGCGCCTCCAGCAGCGCCTTGCGGCGATACGGCGGCAGTTCGGGAGTCGCGTGTTGGAGGGGTCGCGTACGTGTGACCGCGCGGAAGACTCCCGAGAACGACGGCATCCAGCCCATTGCATGACCTCCAGGCGAACTTCATGGTCCGGTGGCACGCGTTGGCATGCGGTGGCGCTCTGGCACACCCGGACGGAGACGGAAAAAGCGTTTTGTCCTGCGAAACGGCCGACGAAGCGGAGCAGCATCAGCCGGCATGGCGGGCGCCTTCGGGCGGCGCGCCATGCGTGAAGCGGGATCCGACGCTACAAGTCGGGAGGTCTGGGTCGGGCGAGCGAGGCACGCACCCTGGCGCTGAACTCCGAGGGCACCGACCCGGGGGTCGGGAGCTTTCCCGCAGATCGCCCTGCGACCGGGACAGGGGCGTTGGCGGATGCAGTCCGGTGCGTACGCCGGGAGGCGGCATCGGAGCAGCGGTGGCTGACAGCCTGCGTCGACCTTGAGGATCGCGCGGCGCTACGGCTCGGAGGCATGGGTCTTCCCTCTCACGTGTTTCTTCTTTTTGCCGTGACCGGTGTTGCATGACTGCCGATGTCCGCAGCCGATCCAGACGCGCGCCATGCGAGGGATAAAACCTGACGGAACACTAGTTTCCGCTTGGGTTTCAAGCCTGCTGGCTTCGTGCTCCGATGCTCGCACTTTTCCCGCGCGCCTGTAAACGCCCACGTGAACGGCTCGGGCACCTGCCGCGGCGCGTACCGCGACCACCGGCGTCGGCTACACCCGCCGCCCGAGCTTCCGCGCCACCAGATACTTCAGCGCCTGCAGCACACCCTCGCTGCCCGCACCGGCCTCCACCTGGGCGCTGACCTTCACGCCCTGCGTGAGCGTCGGCAGCTTGATCCTCCAGCTCTCCTCCGCCGTCGGCTGCGGTGCGGCATCGGCCCACGTCGGCGCGCCCTTCAGGAAGCGCTCCGCGAGCTCGTCCGCCGGGGTGGCGATCCGCATCGCGTTCAACCGGTCCATCGAGGCCGCGAGGTTGAACGCGGTGATGTTCGGCCCGAAGGTCGTCCGCGTCGTCGAGGTCTGCACTCTGGACTGTGCCTGCTGCTGGGAGGGCGCCGACGGCCCTGTCACGGCCTGGCCGCCGGGCGCGAGCACGGCGGTCAGCTGCGTCGCCGGGATGGGCGGGATCTGCGCCTGGTCGAGCGACGCATTGGTGCCGCCACCCAGGATGAACTGGGTCTCCGACACGATCATCGCGCCGTCGGCCGAGGTCAGGGCCCCGTCGCGATCCACGTCCCCCAGCAGCCGCGGATCGAAGGTGCGGTAGGCCTCGAAGCCGGTGTCGAGACCGGCTTCGACCCGCGCGACCCGCTGCGCGTCGAGGCTGGTGTACCGGCCGTCGCCGTTGGTGTCGCCGAGGTACGCAACCACGTGGACGCCATCGGCCGCCCGACCCGCACGGCCGTCGACCACGACGCCACCGACGTCGAGCACGCCGGCACTGCGGTACGCGGCCGTCGACGGCACGGAGGCGATGAGCCGCACGAGTTCGCGGCTGCCCGCCGCAACCGCACTGCTCGTGATGATGCGGATGGCGAGGTTGCCGGGCGTGCCGGTCACCGTGAACCGGCTGCCGGGCGGGAGATCGTCGCCGCCCTCCAGCCCCGCGACGGTGAGCTTGGTCGCGTCGTACTTCAGCGTGAAGCGGATGTCGGACGCGGCCACCGGCGTCGTGAGCGTGATCGGGATGCCGCGTTCGGTGGCGTCGACGTTCGCGATCTGCTTCGGCCCCACGAGGGTGTGGGCGATCGTGACGACCGGCTGCGTGTTCGGCGCGACGATGAAGATGGTCCGGTAGTCGTCACCCGAGACGTTGTCGCGGTTGCCGTCGAGCGTGCGGCCGAGATCGTCGCGGAAGGCGTTGTCACGGCTGAAGAGGGTCGTCGTGTAGCGCCCCGCAGACAGCGCGCCGTCGGTGGCGACGAACCGGAAGCCCTGGCGGTCGGCATCCAGCACCATCGAGCCGCGGACGAGATTCCCCGCGGCGTCGCGGATGTCGACGTCGGGGCCGCCGCGCGGGACGATGGCGCTTTCGTAGAGATTGATGCCGTCGGCGACGAATGTGCGGCTGAAGCGCACCGAGAAGCCGCTGTCGTCGGCGGTGAAGTTGGTGACGTAGAGGCGGTCGTTGACCACGTCGACGGGGCGCGTGGCGGCCGACCAGGCACCGTCCTCGTCGATGGCGCCGACCTGGATCAGCGCCCGGGTGCCCGGCACTCGGTACGTGTGGCTGAGTTCGGTGACATCGCCCGCAACCGTCTGCAGAGCCGAGCCGTCGCCCCAGTCGACGATCCACTGCCGGATGGTGTCGGCACCGGGGTCGAACGCCGCGAACTTCAGCACGTAGGGCTGGCCGGACAGCGCGATGGCCTCGCCCTCTGTGGTGAGCACGGGGGCCACGTTGCGCACGAGCACGGCGGCCTCGGTGCGCACTTCGGCGTCGCCGTCGGCCACGACGATCTCGAACGGGTACGTGGCGTCGCCGTCGGTGGCGGCCCAGCGGAACTCGCCACGGCTGGCATCCGTGCGGACGATCGTGGCGCCTTCGGGGGCCCCGGCCAGCGTGACGTCGACGACATCGCCGTCCACGTCGTCGACCGTGAAGCCGATCACCACGCTCTGGCCTTCATCCACGACCTGGCGGACGGGATCACCGAAGACGACGGTCGGCGCGTCGTTCACGCCGTCGACGGTCAGCGTGACGGTGGCGAGGTTGGAATCGACCTCCCCATCGTTCACGCGGTAGGTGAAGGTGTCGGTGCCGAAGAAGTTCGCGATCGGCGTGTAGACGAAGCTGCCGTTGCCCTGATCCACGAGTGTGCCGTGCTGCGTGGTGTCGACGAGCGTGAAGGTGAGCGCGTCGCCGTCGGGATCGGTGTCGTTGGAGAGCAGCGACGCGACGGCGATGGAGAGCGTGCCGTCCTCGGCGAGGCTGCGGGCGTCACCGACGGCCACCGGCGAGCGGTTGGTGCCGTCGGCGAATCCGAATCGCACGTCGTCGATGACCACGCGCGATCCGAGGGCGCCGAAGCCCAGCAGGTCGAAGTGCAGCACGACTCCGTTTGGCGCATCGATGCCGGCGAGGTCGATCGTGAAGGTGATGGGGTTCGCGACGTCACCCGGCAGGACGTCGCCGGCGAGCCCGCTGACCGACACGGTGCCGCTGCGGCGCACGGTGCCGTCGGCCTGGATGTTGATGAGCGCATCGGTGTTGGAGAGCGACACCGTGCCCGCCACCGGCAGGCCCGTGACGGCGTCCAGCAGCGCCACTTCGAAGGCGTCCTGCGGGCCCGCGCCCGGGGTGTCGAAGTCGGCATCGAGGAGCGTGAAGCCGAGCGTGAGCGCACCGTCCGGGAGGGTGAAGGACTGGAACAGGCCCGACGTCAGCGCGCGGTCCTCGGAGAGGGTCGCGACCCCGCCCTGCACGCCCGCATCACCGCGGGTGGTCCAGCCGAAGCCGGCCGCCGCCGGGTCGTCCACCGAGAACAGGCCGTTGACCACGTCCGCCGGAATCGTCGGTGTCAGCAGGCCGGGCCCGATGGAAACGGGCACGTCGGTGAACCCTGGATCCGTGAGATCCCTGGCCGCTGCGATGATGCGTGCTGCGAGTTCGGACGGCAGCTTGCGCTGGAAGGTCGAGAGCGTGGCCGACATGAGGTCGGTGCCGTGCGCGGCGGCCTCCAGATGATTGCGATCGTCCGCCAGTGCCGCCCGCACGCCCGGCGCCTCGAACACCACGCTGCCGTCGTCCAGCACCCGGACGAAGCGGTCGTAGCCCTCGAAGCCGCTGAGGAACCCGAGCGTGTGACCGACTTCGTGCGCGATGACGCTGAAGAGGTCGATGCGTCCGAACGCGGCGGACGCGGGATCGCGGAACTCCGCGTCGTCCAGCGGCGTGGCATCGACGAACCAGCCGTGCCCGTCGGCGTTCCAGTCGAGGACGATGCGGCCTTCCGAGGGTGCGCCATCGACACCGAGGCGGGTGATGTAGGCGCGACCGAGCTCACCGGCGGGCAGGTCGGCAACGGCAACCCGCACCGCCGGGAGGGTGCGGCCGGCGCCGGCGCCGACCCAAAGGACCTGCGCGGTATCAACCATCTGCAACGGCGTCGCCACGTCGCGCAGACCGCCGATGCTGCCGGACACCGCGGGATCCGCGGGCTGAGCAACGCTCAGCGGGCTGAACGGGTACCCCCATTCGGCGAGGAAGTCCCGGGCCTCCCGCGAGGCCTCTGCGAGTGAGGTCACACCCATTCCGTTGTCGTCCGCCCAGGTGGCCACCGGAACCGGCCTCACGAGCGTCGGCTTGTCAGGAGAAAGGGTCTGCATCCATTGAGCGACGAACGCGTCGGCTTCCGCCGAAGTATCGAACGTCGCAAAACCACCCTCCCGCAACTGGTGATAGGGACCCGGCTGACTCGACAACCTGTCGATGGCCGGCGAGTAGTTCCATTCCCCGGGTCGAGAGAATTGATGATACGAACTGTCACCCACGAAATATCTGCTGCCGACGCGTCCCTGAGTGAAGGCATGCTGGACGCCCCCAGTGGCACGCATGTAGCTCACTTCCACCGCTGCCGAACCCAACGCCTCACTGAATAGTGCACATTGCGAATGGGCCGCGAAACCGCATTGGCCGGTCACACCCCAGTTCTTGTCGCCGGGAGAGAGCCGGTCGAAACCGCCGCGGCGCTGGGCCTGTGCGATGAGCCGCTCCACGCCGTCCTCGAGGATGGCCCCCTGCAGGCTCTCGGCCACGCCTCGCAGTGCTGACTCGTACGCCGACTGGGCAGCGTCCGCGGCCGACCGTGCGCTGGCAGCGCCCGCACCTGCTGACGAGGCCATGCCTCGTGCGTCGCCGGCCATGCCTGTCGCGCGCGCCAGAGCGGCGTTCAGCGTCGACATCCCGTCGCCCGTGAACACGTTCACCGGCCCGGCATCGCCGATCTTCGCCATCGTCGCGTTGCTCACGTAACCGCCCTGCTGCGCGCCCATGGTGAAGTGCGCGCCGTGCATGATCGAGGCCTCGTTGTCGCCCGCCTGGATGAGGCGCCGGTTCAGCGGGTCCACGACGTGGTCCAGGATTTCCTGATTGCTCAGGAACCGGCCGGTGTTCTTGTCCTTGACCCACGCGAGGTCCAGATCGCTGCGGAGCAGGCGGCTGGAGTCTGCATCCGGCAGCAGCCCGAAGAACGACTTCGCCTTGATTGCCTCCGGCTTGGCGGCGAGGCCGAGCTTGGTGCCTAGCTTCGTACCCAGGGCGGTGACAGGATCGGTGGCACGGATCGCGATCTCCAGCCCCTGTTCGCCCGCGAAGGCCTTGATGACATCCTGCTGGCGGGCGGTCGCACCGGACTGCGGCCCGGCGATGCGGGTGGCCACCTTCTTCACGGCATCGCGGACGCCATCGACCACCTCACCCAGCAGCGAGACCTTCTTCGGTGTCGGATTGCTGAGCACGCTCTTGGTCCCCGTGTACGTCGGCGGATCGATCCCGTGCTGCACCCAGTTGTCGATGTGCTTCCGGGTCTCGGGCATCCAGCCCTTGGCCTGCATCTCGTCCCACAGCGGCCTCAGCGCGGCAGAGGTGTCGGCGCGTTTCGCCTGGGCCGCGAGACGGTCGGTCTGCATGGCAGTCACCACTTTCTCGGCGCGGGCCGCGCGCTCCGCCCCTTCGGCAGCGGCCTTGGCTGCGGCCGCCTCTACACGGGATGCGCGCCCCGACGACTGCAGTGATTCCACCACCTTGCCCACCGTCTGGCCGACCTTCTTCCCGGCATCGCTGAGCTTGTCGGCGGCCTTGCCGAGCGCCCCCGCGGCCTTCGCAGCGGTTTCGGCCAGGGTGCCGATGGCCTTCGCGGCCTTGGCGGCGCCGGCGGCCGCCGCTTCCGCCATGAGAGGGCCGCTCGCGAGATTGAAGGCGGCGGAACCGATCAGTTCGCCCGTGTTCAGCGCCCCCTCGATCTTCCTGCCTTCCTTGGCGAGCTGGTTCTGCGTCTTCAACCAGTTGCTCATGCCGCTCGTGAGCAGCGCGAAGTTGTCCACGCACGGGTCGCCCAGCTTCTGGGCGAGGTCCATGAGGGGGTCCAGCGTGTCCTTCGACAGGCTGTTCGCCCAGCCGCGCAGGGTGTCGTTGCCGGTGTAGTACGCGGCGGCCTGGAGGGTCGCGGCGGTGGCGGTCTTGCCGAGCCAGGCGACGCCCTCCACGAGGCCGATGGCGCCGGTGACCAGCCCCTTGCCGAGGCCCAGCACAGTGGCGGTGCCCTCCCCCGCAATGTTCCCCGCCGTCTCGCCGGCCACGGCACCGACGAGATCCTTCATGCCATAGGAGAGGCCGAGGAGCATGTTGTTGGCGGTCTCGCCGATGCTGACCCCGCTGAACGTGTTGCCGATCTTCGCCAGGACACCCTCGTTGCCGGTCGGGTCGACCATGAACGTCGGGCTGTTACCGACATAGCGGTACAGGTTGGCATCGCCGCCGGCGAAACCGATGGGGTCGGCCGAGGCGAAGCGCCCGAGCCGCGCGTCGTACCAGCGGGCCCGGTAGTCGAACAGGCCGGCGGAGGCATCGAACTCGCGGCCGGTATAGCTGAAGCGCGGCGCGGCGCCCGGGTCGGTCTGGGCAGCGATCGCACCGAAAGTGGTGTACCGCAGATGGTTCCCCAGCGTGCCGTCGGCGCGGGCGACGTCCCGCACCGTGCCCTGGTGGTCGGCGAGCATCCACGTGATGTCGCCACCCTGTTGCGCGGCCAGCACCATGTCCGCGCCCGGGCCGAACAGGAAGCGCTCCGCCGCCACCGTGGCACCCCCGTCGAACACCAGAGCCACGTGGGCACCGTCGTGCACGAAACGCTCGACGGTGGCGGCACCCGGACCCGCCCCGTCGGCATCCACCGCACGGCGCACCTTGCGGTCGAGATCGTCGTAGCCGTACTGCACGGTCTCGATGGCGACACCGGCGCCATCGCGCCGCGTGACGCCGACGAGCCGGTTGCGGTGATCCCACTGGTAGTCGGTGACGCCGCCGCCCGCCTTGGCGGTCGCGCGCACCCGGTTGCCCTCGGCGTCGTACGCGTAGACGAAATCGGCGTCCTCGAGCACGCGGTTGCCGGCGCCGATCGTGACGCCCGCGCGGAGCGGATTGCCGTTGGCGTCGAACGCGAAGGTCTCGTCGGTCTGGAAGTCGTAGCCGGCGGAGATCACCTGGTCGAGATCGTCGTACTGGAAGACGCTGGCGCCGTCGGGGGACGTGACGGCGAGCAGGCGCCCGGCGAGATCCCACGTCTGGCTGTAGCTGGCCACCGGACCGCTCGCATTCGCGTGGGTGATGCCGGTGACGCGGCCCGCCGCGTCGTACGCGTAGGTGGTGCCGACGGCCCGGCTGCCGCCGGAGGCGGCGGCGAAACGGTCGATCGCAGTGATCTGCCCCGCAGCGTCGTAACCGATGGCCACGCGCCGCCCGGCGACGTCCACGCCGCTCTGCACCACGCCCACCACGCGATCCAGGGCGTCGTACGTGCGGCTGGTGACGCCGGCGGTGCGGGCACCGATCAGGTCGGTCGCGGTGAGCATGTTCCCCACGGCATCGAGCGTGTAGACGAGCGTCACGGCCGGCGTGCCGGCCAGCGCATCGGTCTCGACGCGCGTCGTCCGGCCCAGCGCGTCGTAGGTGAGGCGCACCACCCCGTCGGGATCGTTCACGGCCGTGAGCTGGCCCGCGGCGTCGAAGCTCCGCGAGATGCTGCGTACCACGGCATTGGCGGCATCCCGCCAGGTCTCGCCGACCGCTCGGTCGAGCGCGTCGTAGGCGAACTCGGTGGCGCGGCCCAGCGCATCGACGCTGCGCACCCGGTTGCCGGACGGATCGTAGGCATGCGTGCGCACCGCGCCGAGGGCATCCGTCTCGCGGACGAGACGGTCGAGGGCGTCGTACCCGTAGGCCGTGACGTTCCCGAGCGGGTCGGTGAGCGAGAGCAGATTGCCGACGATGTCGTAGGCCATCGCCGTGACGGCGCCGAGCGCATCGGTCGTCCCGACGCGTCGGTTCAGATCGTCGTAGGCGAACGTCGAGATCCGCCCCAGGGGATCCGTCGTCGACAGCACGTTGCCGAGGGCGTCGTAGGTCACGGCAGTGCCGGCGCCGAGCGGATCGGTCGTGACCGTGCGGCGATTCAGCGCGTCGTAGGTGAATGCGGTGGTCCTGCCCAGCGCATCGGTGACGGAGAGCACATTGCCGACCGCGTCGTAGCGGGTCTGCACCACCCCGCCGAGCGCGTCCGTCGTGGCCACGCGGCGATTCAGCGCGTCGTACGAGAAGCCGGTCGTACGCCCCAGTGCGTCGGTGGAAGACAGCACGTTGCCGACGGCGTCGAGGGTGGTACGCGTGACGCCGCCCAGGGCATCGGTCACCGCCGTGATGCGGTTCAGGGCGTCGTAGGCGAAGGCCGTCGCGCGGCCCAGCGGATCGGTCACCCGGACGATGTTGCCGGCCGCGTCGTGCGTCGCGACAGCGACGCCGCCCAGGGCGTCGGTGGTCGTCGTGCGGCGGTTCAGGGCGTCGTAGGCGAACGTCGTCGTGCCGCCTCGGGCGTCCGTCGTGGAAGTCACGTTGCCGAGGGCGTCGTAGCCCGTGGTCACGATCCCGCCGAGCGCATCCGTGACGCGGGTCCGACGGTTCAGCGCGTCGTAGGCGAAGGTGGTCTCGCGACCCAGCGCATCGGTGGCCGTGACGACATTGCCGAGCGCGTCGTATTCCATCGAGGCCACGCCACCGAGCGCGTCGGTGGTGGCCGTCAGGCGGTCGAGCGCGTCGTAGGCGAACGCGGTGGCGCGACCGAGCGCATCCGTCACCGCGAGCACATTGCCGCTCGCGTCGTACGCCATGGTGGTGACACCGCCCAGGGCATCGGTCGTGGTCGCGAGCCGGTTCAGCGCGTCGTACGTGAACACCGCCGCATTGCCGAGCGCGTCGGTCGTGCGCAGCACGTTGCCCGCGGCGTCGTAGGCGATGGAGGAGACCCCGCCCAGCGCATCGGTGGACGTGACGAGGCGGTCGAGCGCGTCGTACGTGAAGGTCGTCGCGTTGCCGAGCGCGTCCGTCGTCGCGAGCACGTTCCCGGCCCCGTCGTAGGTCGTGGTGGCGACGCCGCCCAGCGCGTCGGTGACCCGGGTCCTGCGGTTCACCGCGTCGTAGGCGAAGGCCGTGACATTCCCCCGCGGATCGGTGACCGACAGCACGTTGCCCACCGCGTCGAACGTCGTGACGTACTCGCCGCCCAGCGCATCGGTGGTCGCGATGAGGCGGTCCAGTGCGTCGTAGTCGAAGGCCGTGGTGCGGCCGAGCGCGTCGGTCATCGCGGTCACGTTGCCCACGGCGTCGTAGAGCATCGACGTCTCGCCGCCCAGCGCATCGGTCGTCTTCGTGACGCGATCCAGGGCATCGTGATCGAACGTCATCGCCCGGCCGAGCGCATCTGTGACCGTCACGAGATTGCCGACGGCGTCGTAGGCGAACGCCGCCGCGTTGCCCAGGGCATCGGTCACGAGCACGCGCAGATCGCGATCGTCGTACGCGTAGGTCGTCACGCGGCCGAGCGGATCGGTCACCGTCAGCACGTTGCCGGCAGCGTCGTAGGTGAAGCTCCGCTCGGGTGCGGCGAGCGGGCCGATGCCGTCCGGATCCGGCGCGATGCTGCGTACGAGGCGACCCGCGTTGTCGTACACCTGTGTCGTCACCCGGCCGAGCACGTCCGTCAGCGTCAGCACGTTGCCCGACGCGTCGTAGGTCATCGTGCTGGACGCACCGCGCGCGTCGATCACCTCCACCTGGCGATCGAGCGCGTCGTAGCCGTACTGGGTGACCCGCCCGAGCGGGTCGGTCGTGCTCACGAGGTTGTCGTTCGCGTCGAAGGCGAAGCGCGTGACGAGCGCCGCCTGGGGCCCCGCACCGTCCGGGTCCGGCGTCGTCGTCCGGATGCGACGGCCGAGCGCGTCGTACTGGAACAGGCTGCTGCGGCCGAGCGCGTCGGTCATCGAGACCATGCGGCCGAGGGCGTCGTAGGCAATGCTGGTGATGCCGCCACGCGCGTCGGTGACCCGCACCTGCCGGTCGAGGGCATCGTAGGCGTAGCGCGTGGTCCGGCCGAGCGCATCCGTCTCGGACACCAGATTCCCGGCGGCGTCGTACGCATAGACCGTGACCGGCGACGCGGCGGCGGCACCGGGCGCGGACACCACCGCCGGTTCGTCGATCCGGATGAGGCGGTCCAGATTGTCGAACGTGTTGGTGGTGATCCGGCCGAGCGCATCGGTGCTCGTCCGCAGGTTGCCCACCGCGTCGTATGCGCGGGTGGTCACGCCGCCCTCGGGATCCGTGGTGCTCACGAGGCGGTCGAGGACGTCGTAGGTCATGCGGGTGACGCGCGCCAGCGGATCCGTGAACGCGATCAGGTTGTCGACGGCGTCGTAGCCGTAGGTCGTGACGGACGACAGCAGGGCACCGGCGCCATCGGGGTCGGGCTCGGTCATCCGGATACGGCGGTTCCGGGTGTCGTACTCGTACGTCGTCACGAACCCGCGCGCGTCGGTGCTGGCCACCACGTTGCCCACGGCGTCGTAGGCGGAGACCACCTCCCCGCCCAGCGCATCGGTGGTGCGCACCGCGCGGTTGAGCGCGTCGTAGTGATGGACGGTGACCCCGCCGCGACCGTCCGTGACCGAGACGAGGTTGCCCACGAGGTCGTAGCCCATGCGCGTGGTCCGCGCCGCGCTGCCCGCGACGGGCGCCGGTTCGATGGTGCGCACGCGGCGATCCAGCGCGTCGTACTCGTGCCGGACCACCTGGCCGAGCGCGTCGGTGGTGGTGAGCAGATTGCCGACGAGGTCGTAGGTCCGCGTGAACGTCTCGCCGGCGGCATCGGTGACGCCCACCTGGCGGTCGAGGGCGTCGTACGTGTAGGACGTGACCCGTCCGAGCGGATCCGTGCTGGACAGCAGATTGCCGACGGCGTCGTAGGCAAGCCGGGTCACCGGGGCGGCGTGCGTGCCGACACCGCCGGGCGCCGGCGCGGTGATGCGCACGTGCCGGTTCTCGCCATCGACCTCGAACACGGTCTGGCGGCCCAGGGCATCGGTGCTCGAGACGAGGTTGCCGACGGCGTCGTACGCCATGCGGGTCACGCCGCCGGCCGCGTCGGTCTCGGTCAGCATGCGATCGCGCGCGTCGTAGGTGTAGCGGGTGACGCGGCCGAGCGCATCGGTGGTCGAGGTGCGGTTACCCACTGCATCGTAGGTGTACGCCGTCACCGCGCCGGTGGCGGAAGCACCGCTGCCGATGGTCGGCAGCGCCACGGTGAGCCGACGGTTCAGCGCGTCATAGGTGTAGCTCGTGGTGTTGCCGCGCGCGTCGGTCCGCGACAGGACATTGCCGACCGCATCGAAGGTGGTGGCGGTCGTGCCGCCCAGGGCGTCGGTCACCGAGATCCGGCGATCGAGGTCGTCGTACTCGTACTCGGTCGTGCGGCCGAGCGCGTCGACATACGTGAGCACGTTGCCGGCCGCATCGTAGGTCCAGCGCTCCACCGGACGGACGGCTGCGGTGCCCGCCGTCACCGCCGGACCGAGCGTACGGACCCGGCGCTGCAGCGCGTCGTACTCGTGGTCGGTGACCCGGCCGAGCGCATCGGTCTCGCGGACCACGTTGCCGACGGCGTCGTAGGCCATGACCTGCTGGCCGCCGAGCGGGTCGATCACGTGCGTGCGTCGACCCAGGGCGTCGTAGACGTACCTGGTCTCGCGGCCGAGCGCATCCACCACCGCCGCGAGGTTGCCGGCGGCGTCGTAGCGCGTGATCGTCACCGCCGACTGCGCCGGACCGGTGCTGCCGTCGGGATCGGGCGCCGTCACGGACACGATGCGATTCTGGGCGTCGTAGGTGTTCGTGGTCACGCGACCGAGCGCATCGGTGCGCGTCAGCAGATTTCCGACGTGGTCGTAGGTGTAGTTGGTGACGGCGCCGGTGGTGTCCGTCATGCGCACCTGGCGATCCCGGACGTCGTACGCGTAGACCGTACTCCGGCCCAGCGCATCCACGTGGATCAGCACGTTGCCCATGGCGTCGTAGCCGGTCTCCGTGACCCCGCCGAGCGCGTCCGTCGCGGAGATGCGGCGGTTCATGGCGTCGTAGCCGTACGTCGTGGTGCGGCCCTCCGCATCCGTTCTCGACACCAGATTGTCCGCGGCGTCGTATTCGAATGAGGTGACCCCGCCTTCGGGGTCGGTGATGCTGCGCAGGCGATCGCGCCAGTCGTAGTCGTAGCGCGTGGTGCGGCCGAGTTCGTCGGTCACGCTGTCCGGATGGCTCCCGCCATCGGGGTCGTAGGTGTAGGTGCGCGTGCCGCCCAGGGCGTCCGTGGTCTTGATCAGCCGGTTGCGGAGGTCGTACTCGTACTCGGTGACGTGGCCCAGGGCATCCACGACCTCGCGCAGGTTCTGGTCCGGGCCGTAGACCCACTTCGTGATCGCACCGGTGGCGTCGGTGCGGCTGACGAGCCGACTGCGCTGGTCGTACACCATGGTGGTAACCGCGCCGCGCGGGTCCACCGTGCGGATCTCGTTGCCCGCCGCGTCGTAGAAGACGTGCGTGACGGACTCGAGCAACGGCCCGCCGCCGTCGGGATCGGCCTCGACGGTCTCGACCACGCGGTTCATCGCGTCGTAGGTGAAGGTGGTCCTGCGACCGAGTTCATCGATCATCACCGTCGTGTTGCCGGCGGCGTCGTACTCGAACTTGCGGAGCGTGCCGTCGACGTTGACCACGGTGGACAGCCGACCGAGCGCGTCGTAGTCGTAGGTCGTCTGGCGGCCGAGCGGATCGATCTGGGACCGCAGCATCCCCTGCGGCAGATAGCTGTAGCGCCATTCGCTGCCGTCGGGATGCCGCGTCAGCTCGTTGTTGCCCTTCGCATTGATCGAGTACGTCGTGGTCCGGTCCAGCTCGTCGGTGATGCTGGTGATCTGGCCGAAGCGGCCGTCGTAGGTCATGCGCGTCGACTTGCCCGGGGCGGACTCGCTGTCCTGCATCGTGAGGCGGTTGCCGCGGTTGTCGTAGGTGGTGATCACCTCGTCGCACCCGCAGACGCTGCTCACGTGCCGGATCACGAAGCCGCCGGGATCGCGTTCGAAGCTCTCCACGAAGCCCAGCGAATCGCTGACCTCCATGGTCTGGCCGCGCTCGTTCAGCGTGACCACGCGGACGTTGCCGTTGGGCTGCGTGTACGTCGCCGTGAAGGTGTCGAGCTTCTGGGCCAGCGCGAGCGGCGCCGTGGCCCGGGATCCGGTGAGTTCGGGATCGGCGAGACCCTGCACCTGCCAGGGCGTGACCTCGACCACCGTGCCATCGGGGCGCTCGGCCCGCTCGGCGCGGCCGTGGAAGCCGTAGGTGTTCACCTCGCTGCCGCCGAGCTTGTTGACCTCGAGCGTCATCCGGCCGTGATCGTCGTAGCCGAAGCTGCGCGCGGAACCGTCGGGATCCTGGATGCGGATCAGATCCTCGCCGGCGTAGGCCAGCTGCGTGACGCGGCCCGCGGGGTCGATGATCTGCGCGACGCGGTCACCGGAATAGATGAAGCGCGTCTTGAGACCGACAGGATCGGTGATCGTGAGGATGCGGCCGTCGGGGTCGTACTCGTAGCGGGTGGCGTTGCCGTAGCGGTCGGTGACCTTCACCAGCTTGCCCGGCTGCAGACTGCCATCCGGCAGCTCGACCGGGCGGCTGTACTCGTACACCGTGCCGTCGTCCATCGTGCGCTGGAAGTTGCCGGCGGCATTGCGCGTGAACGAGGAGCTGTCGCCGGGCAGGGAGCGGAACTGCTCGCGCGGCTCGGTGCCGGGCGGGCAGTCGGACAGGACATCCATGGGCAGTTCGATGCGCTCGAAATGCTGCGCGTCGCCGCTGCCGTCGACGATGCTCACCGAGCCGTCCGGCGCCTCGTAGATGTCCTGCAGCCCCATCAACCCCCAGCCGCGGCCGAAGGCGCTTTCCGTGCCGTTCACGTGGACGATCGACCCGCTGCTCTGGCGCGTCTTGCCCGCGAACGTGGCGTTGATCGTGTAGTTGTACTGGCCCGACGCCAGGCTGGAGAGGTCGGTCTGGATCGCGACGCCGAGGTCCTCGGCGTTGGCCGGGATGCGCCAGTAGTGCTTCGGCCCGGTGAGCGTGCCGCCGTTGCCGGTGAAGGTGATCTGCGCCTCCAGCAGGGGCAGTCCGCCTTCGAGATCGGCCTGCGGGCTCGCGGCGTATTCCGCGACTTCGTCCTGGATGCCTTCCCAGCCGAAGTTGATGATCGGGCTCGCGTCGGCCGCGGTGGAGTCGTAGGTGAGGGAGAAGCCCTGCGTCTGGCCGAGCGACTGGTAGCCCACGAGATCGTGGCGCTCCACCACCGCACCGCTGTCGAGCTGCACGACGGAGTTGAACTTGGCGTCGTTGCAGTCCTGCGGCTCGCCCATCACCTCGCGCAGCAGGTCGCCCACGCCGAGGTCGTTGCGGTCGGGCAGCCCGATGCCGCGGCCGAGATCGAACTGGTTCCAGATGCGCGGGCCGGCACCGACTTCCGTGTCGTGGGAGCTGATGCCCTGGGTGAGGCCACCGGTGGCGAACGGCGCGCTGATGGACGGTAAGCCGTCGTACGTCGGGACGCCGAACGTGTAGCGCCCCGCGCCCAGGTTGGCCCGGATGATCCGGTAGTCCGCCTTGATGTCGATGAGCGTGTTGAGCAGCCCGAGATCCTCCTGCAGCGGCAGGATGTCGCCGCCGAACAGGCGCTGCACCGGGAACCGGTCCAGGCGGGTGCCGGCGGCACCGGGACTGGCGAGGGTCTCCTCCACCTGGCCGATCATGTTCACGAGGTAGTACGCGAACACGGCGCCCGTGTCCCTCGACACCTGCACGCTGCGATACGCCGCGAAGAGGTAGTTGTAGCCGCTCGCGAAGGTCAGGCTGTCGGCGAACCCCAGGGGGATGGGCGTGGTGGCGGCCACCAGCTTCGCCCCGGCACCGAACGGATCGCGGATGATGCCGATGTTGCTGCCGGAGGGCGTCGGCGCGCCGGCGGCCTCGGGGAACGCGTTCGGATCGTGGGACGGATTGCCCATGATGAAGCGGTTGAAGGCCGCGACGAACGCGTAGGCCGGATGGGGCCCGATGACCTCCTTGAACGCGTCCTCGGGGAGGATCACCACCGACATGGGGTTGTTCACGTCCAGGCTGTCGTTGGGCGCGCCCAGCCCGAGCTGCACGCTGCCGCCGATGCTGGCGTCGAACGCGTCGACGCTGTCGTTGGTGACCGTGATGAAGCCGAAGCCCTGCACGTCGCTGTAGCGGTTCGCGAAGGCGATGCGCTTCGGATCCCCGGTGAGCGTGAGCGCGTGGGTCTCCTGGCCCGACACCCCCATGGGGATCTCGGCGATCTGCTCCCAGTACTTCTTCGGGTTGGCGTCGAAGTCCGCGGGGCGGTCCGCGGGATCCACGTTGATCACGAAGATGGCGCTGCTCTCGCGGAACGCCTTCGAATAGGTGTCCCGGTTCGGTGCCGCCACGTAGAGCCGCCTGCCGTCCTCGCTCACCACGAGCCCGCGCAATCCGCGCTCGGTGGCCGTGGCCGGCAGTGCGATCGTGTGCACGTGGGTGTGGAAGTCGGGCGAGCCCGGATCGATGTCGATCACGTAGACCCGGCCCTGCGCCTCGTCGCTCACGTACGCATAACGGTTGGTGGGGTCGAGCGTGATGAAGTTGGGCCGGGAGCCCGCCGGCAGCGTGATGCGATCGAGCGGATCCGCGTCGCCCGGATTGGGCGCGTTGCCGATCTTCGCGTCGCCTTCCTGCATGGCCACGAGGTCCACGACGGACACGGCGGCGCCCGACAGGGTCACGTAGGCGCGGGTGTGGTCCTTCGTCACCGTCGTGTCGCGCGGCAGCCGGCCCACGGGAATCCGGGCCACCAGGTTCAGCTCGGCCGGTGGATTGTCCGCGAACGGATTGCCCTGGCTGAGGACGACCACCTCGTTCGCCAGGCGCGCAGCCGCCAGCACGTAGTTCCCCTCGGGCGCGAGGCGCACCTTGTTGCTCGTGTAGGCGTTCTCCACCGTCGTGTACACGCCCGAGCACTCGCCGAGCGCCAGCACCTTGTCGAGCCGCACGATGCGGATGTCGGCGATGCCCGCGATCACGGATTGCGGCACCTCGATCGTGATCTCCTCGAGCCCGCTGCCGATGCCCACCGGCGCTCCGAGCGCCACGGCCTCGATGGTCTTGCCCTGCTGCTGGAACTGCACGATCGTCCGTGAATCGAGACTCGACGACGGGGATGCGCTGAGGTTCTGCCCGGTCAGCACGAGCACCGGCTTCACGTCACCGGCGTTGCGGAATTCGAACCGCGCGGCCAGCAGCACGGGATCGTCCGGCGCCGCCTCCGGCGGTTGCGAGAGCACCACCTCGGTGGTCGTGATGCGGGTGGGATCCAGCTGCACGCCCACCGTCGTGACCACCGGCAGACCCTCCTGCGGGATGGTCACGAACTTGAGTTGCGAGATGTTGTAGCTGATGGCGATCAGCGGCGACACCGTGGCGATGCCGCCGATCCCGGGGCCGGCGATGATCGGGATCGCACCCAGCGGGAAGGTGACGGTCATGATGCCGCGCGCCAGCGCGACCCCGGGGCCGGGATCGCCCAGCATCCACAGGCCTGCCGGCGCGACACCGCTCCAAGGCGGCGAACTGGTGCGGGCGATGTGATCCTCGCCTACCACGGCGATCTCGTCCTGCCACCACACCGGGATCAGGTCCCCGTTGGCGTCCGGCAGATGGCCGTACCGGAACAGGTACAGCACCTTGCCCACCGGCACCGTGTCAGGCACGGGGATGGCGAGCTGGGCGGGATTCTCGAGCGGGCCGCCGCCGAACTGCAGATCGTAGCCGGCGAGGAAATTGAAGTCCTCGGGCACCGGGATGGGCAGGTCGTCCACCGACACAGGCGTGACGCGCACCAGTTGCTCGCCGTTCAGCGAGTTCGGGCCGAACGTGAACACGGCGCCGTCGGGCGTCGCGATGGCGCCGCCCCGGGCGCCGAGCACCGCCTGATCCGCGACCGGCACGTCGACCCGGATCGGCACCACCAGCTCCATCCCGTGATGGATGATCGTCACGTCGGTGGAACCCGTGGCCACGCCCACCGCCATGCCGTCCGCGTCGACGCCCACCACGCCGGGGTTGCCCACGAAGTAGCGCGTGCCCGTGGCGGCCGCCGTGACGTCCTGCACATCGGGGATGTCGACGTCGAAGCGCTTGAAGCCCCCCGGCACCAGCGTGAGCGCCTCGGGGAAGACGCCGAGGCCTGCGGCCAGCTGGAGATGCGTGAACGGACTGGGATTGCCGACCACCACGGCAGTGGCGGCCTGGATGTCACCGCGGCGCGCGACCAGGGTGCCGAAACCTTCCCGGACGCCGGCCAGCTGGCCGTCGATCAGCAGTCGGGCGACCGACGGATCCAGCGATTCGAGCGACAGGTACGAGAGCGGCAGTTCGACGTCCGCCTGATCGGCGAACTGGCCGATGAAGGCCGGCAGGAATCGCTCGCCCACGGCCAGCGTCGGACGGCGCTCGACGAAGTCCATCGCGAGCAGCGGAGCGTCGCTCACGTCGAGGCGCACGGTGGTGTCGGTGGCGCCATAGCCGTCGTCGACGCGGATCGTGAACGAGGCCTCGCCGACGAAACCGATGTCGGGCGACACCAGGATGGAACGTCCGTCGCCGGACAGCCGCGCCGTCGCATTCGTGGCGGACAGCACGTCGAAGAAGAGGACGTCACCTTCGGGATCGACCACGCGCGACGCGAGCGGCACCCGCACGGTCAGGTCCTCGTGGGTCAGCACCGACGCATCCGACACGATCACCGGAGGCAGATTGGGGGCGTAGCCGAGGTTGGCGCGAAGCAGCGCGGCATCGGCAGCATCCACCCGGCCGTCGGCGTCGAAGTCGGCGGTGGCGACGTACCCTGCCGCGCCCGCGGACCGTGCCGCGGCGAAGAGATCCGCGTCGACCCCGTCCACGCGGCCGTTGCGGTCGACGTCGCCCGCCACGAAGAACGACAGCGCATACCGGCCGCTGCCGGCCCCGGTCAGGGCGAGCACCTGCAGACCAGGGTCCGTGATGCGATAGAGGGCGAAGGCGCGCCCGCCCTGCACGTGGGCTGCGACCGGCGCGAGGCCATCGAGCGCGGGCAGGGCGGGGGCGAGGGTCGGGTCCAGCGCATCGACCACGACGCCCAGCAGCACCGCCCCGCCGGCCGCGCTGGCGATCTCGCTCGCGCGCACGGCGAAGGTGTGTAGCTGCGTCTCCCCGGCGCCGAGCACCCCGCGGGTCTCCGCCGCGAGATGACGCACCGCCGGCCCGAGATCGGCGTCGATCGCGGAGACGCTCGCGCCGTCAGGGCCGTGCGTGATGACTTCGCCGCCCGCGGGCCCGGTGGCCAGCCGCAGCCGGCCGTCCGCATCGTAGGCGTAGCGGCTCGACTCCGAAGCCTGCAGGTTGCGCACCGACACGAGGGCGCCGTCGGCGTCGAACTCGAAGGTGAACACGCGACCGTCGTTGACGTCCACGCGCGTGATGCGGCCTGCGCCGTCGAGCGTGAAGGCGAGCGCGTCGCCGTTCTGCGCGACGACACCGCTGTCGCTCACGTGCAGGCGCGTGCCGTCGGCGAAGACGATCGCCGTGATGCCGATCGCCACGTCGAACTCGTAGGCCGTGCCGTCGGGGCCGACGAGGCGGTAGGGCGCTTCCGGGACGGCGGGATTCGCCGGCTGGGTCGTGACGAAGTCGTAGAAGCGGTCGCCGGAACGCAGCAGCTTCGTGTCGGGCGCTTCGAGCTGCCACGCGCTGCCGCCATCGACGATCCAGCGCGCGGTGTACCAGGTGACCCCGCCTTCGGTGTGCTTCTCCGGCGCGAAGGTGAACGCGAGGCGCTCGCCGCCGGGCACCGTGACGTAGGCCCGCGTACCGAGCGTGAGCGGCGCGTACGCCCCCACCGATTCGCGACCGGTGCCGGGGAGGTCCGTCGCGAAGTCCACGTCGCGCCAGTCGAGGCGCCAGCCGGGGCCGAAGCTGCCCGGACGATCGGCCCCGAGGGCGTCGTAGCGGCGCGTGAACGACAGCGCCTTGCCGGCCAGCGTGGCAGTGAAGTCGGTCTCCGCGCGCCGATAGCCGGACGGATCCGTCCCCGCCAGTTCCAGCACGGTCTCGACCTCGGCGACCCGGCCGCCGACATCGGATGCGCGGAGCCGCAGGCGCCAGACCCCGAGCTGGTAGTCCGCGGCGTCCACGGTCGCCAGCCTGCCGCCGGTGACCGTGGCCGTCCCCTCGGCGAGGGTGCGGAAGTCGTCCGATCCGAAGCGGGCGATCTCCAGGCGCCAGGCCTCGAGGTTGACGTCGCCGATGGAGCCGATGATCGCGATCGCGCCCTCCACCCGGCGCCCGCCCAGCGACGGGTCGAGCAGGACCATGGGCGCATCGGTATCGGCCGGATCGCGCACGCGGAGCGTCTTCTCGATGGTGCGGGTGAAGCCGTCCCGATCCGTCGCGGTGGCCGTGAGCGCCACGAGCCCGGTGGCTGCGGGTGTGAAGAAGGCGCGCCCCTGGGCGTCGAGCGCCACGGCCACGCCGTCGATCGTGAGCGACTTGGAGACGATGCCCGAGAACGCATCGGCCAGCACGCTCAGCGTGACGAGCTGACCCGGCACCGCGGGGAAGCTCGGCGTCAGCTCGATCGCGACGTCCGGCAGCGCCGGCGTCGCCAGGGCGCGCACCACGAGCCCCTCGACGGTGGTCGTCTTGCCGTCGGTCAGGCGCACGCGCACCAGATGATCGCCGGCCTGGCCGGCGCCGGGCGTCCAGCGGAACTCGCCGGTGACGGCATCGAGCGTCGCACCCTCGGGAAGACCGTCGGCCGAGAATCGCAGCGTCTCGCCGGTATCCGCATCCGCCCCGCCGATGGTGAAGGCGAGCAGCTCGCCCAGCAGCACGGCGCGATTGCCCAGCGAGATGACGGGCGCACGGTTCACGTCGGCGACGGTGAGCGCGACGTCCAGCGTGTCCGTGGCACCGCTCGCGTCCCGGGCATCGAAACGCAGCACGTAGGCGCCGGCCTGGTCGTGGTCGGGAATCCACTCGAAGCGGCCGGTGGAGCCATCGAAGAAGCTGCCGCGCGGCAGCGGCGTGAGCGCGCGATAGGCGAGTGCGTCGCCGTCGGGATCGGTGCCCACCAGGGAGAAGCTGACGATCCGCTGCTCCTGCCCGCCCAGCGGCGGAATGCCGGCGAGCAGCGGCGCCTGGTTCGTCTGTCGGACCTGGATCGCGAAGGTGTCGCTGGAGGTCGCGGCGCCGTCGCTGGCGGTCACCGTGACTTCGTACCGACCCGACTGGAACAGGTTCGGCGTCCACGTGAGCAACCCGGTGCGGGCATCGAGGACGGCCCCGGGCGGCAGGGTCGACGCGCGGTAGGTGAGCGGATCCCCGTCGGCATCGATGGCGCGGAGCGCGAGTTCGAGGCCGGCGCCTTCCTGGACGGACCGATCCCCCGTGGGCAGCAGGAGCGGTGCGCTGTTGGTGTCGCGCACCGCGATGACGATCGTCTCCTCGTCCGCGCCGATGCTGCCGCGGCCGTCGTTGCCGTCGTCGACCACGCGGAACGTCACCGTGCGCGCGCCACGGTCCGCGGCCGTCGGCGTCCACTCGAACACCGCCGTGCCGTAGCTCACGCCGGGCACGAGCGTCGCCCCGGCGGGCAGACCGATGGCGGAGAAGGCGAGCGTGTCCTCGTCGAGGTCGGAGGCGCGCACCGTGAAGCGCAGCGTCTCGCCGACGAGCGCGACCTTGTCGCCGAGCGCATCGAGCACGGGCGGTTCGGCCGGCGACTCCGACGAGATGACGAAGGTACGCGCCGCCGACTGCCGCGCCCTTGCGCCGCCGCCGTCACCGTCATCCGTCACCGTCAGCGTGACCACCGTGTCGCCGCGGTCCTGGTCGGCCGGCGCGAGACGGAGGGTGGCCGACCCGTCCGCATTCGCGAGCAGCGTGGCGAACCGCGGGAGGTTGGCGATGGCGTAGGTGAGCGCGTTGCCGTCGGGGTCGGTCGCGACGATCGGCACGTCGCGCACCTGCCCCTTCGCGACCGAGACGTTGCCGAGCGCCGGAAGCTCCGGCGGACGGTTGGCGTTCACGACCGTGATCGGCACTTCCGTCGTGTCGGTCAACGGGACGCCCGTGCCGTTGCCGTCGTCCACGGCATTGAATCGCAGGACGTAGGTGCCCGCCTGGGCGAACCCGGGCGTCCACGTGAGCATCAGCGTGTCGGCGTCGAACACCGCACCATCGGGCAGTCCCTGCACCGTGACCGTCACCGACGGATCGGAGCCCTCCAGCGGGTGGATCAGGTCGCCCGAGCGATCCTGGGGGATGAACCACGGATTGTCGGGGTCGAAGGCGAACGCGCGCAGGGTGATGAGCTGCCCCTCGAAGGTCGAAAGGCCGTCGAACCGATCGAACACCGGCGCGGCGTTGACGTTCGTGACCTCGAGGGTGAAGGAGGTCTCCCCGGAGATCCGGCCATCGTGCGCGCGGATCGGGATGACGTGGCGCCCGGCCTGCGTGAACGCCGGAGTCCACTGGAACACCCCGGTGACCGGGTCGAGCGTGGCACCCGCCGGCAGGAGCGGGGAGGAAAACGTGAAGGCGTCGCCGTCGGGATCGTCGGCCGAGAAGCGGACGATGATCGGATCGCCCTCGCGCACCGAGCGCTCCGGAATCCCCCGCACGATCGGCGCGGCGTTGGCCGGCCGGACCGTGAGCGTGACGGCGTGCGTGACGGTCTGCAGCCCGTCGGACGCCACGAACCGCACGTCGCGATAGATGCCCGCCTGCACGTAGCCCGGCGTCCATTCGAAAGTGCGCGTGTCGAGATCGAAACGCGCCCCGGGTGGCAGACCTTCCACGAACACCGCAAGCGGGTCGCCATCCGCATCGGACACCGGAAGCGTGAGTCGGAAGGTCCGCCCTTCGGTCAGATCGAAGGCGTCCAGCAGCCCGCTGAAGCCGGGCGCGTGATTGCCCCCGGCCACGGCCACCGGGAAGACCTGCGTCGCAAATCCGCCGCGCGTGTCGTAGGCCCGCAGCACGACATTCACCGTCGCGTCCGTGCCGGGTACCGGGGTCCAGGTCACGACACCGGTCGCGACGTCCACGGTCATGCCTTCCGGCCCGCTCAGCAGCACATAGGAGATCGCGACGCCGTCCGGATCGGACGCGACTGCCGTGTAGCGATAGGGCTCGCCGATGGCGGCCGCGAGCACAGGCGCGGATTCGAACACCGGAACGGCATTCGGGTACGGCAGCGCGAACAGCGAATGGCCCATGTCGGCCCGCTGCTGCACCGGGTTGTCGATGACGACCGTGCGCACGACGGTGGACTCGCCGGGACGCAGCGCCCCGCCGGCGAGCCCTGCGCCGATGTCGATCAGCCAGAGCTTCGAGTCGGGGTCCTGCACCGCGCCCTCGGGACGGCCGGCGAAGTACCGCGCGGGGTCGAGCGCCAGCATCAGCGGCGTGCGGACGTCGTAGTCGGCGATGTTGGTGACGCGCACGTCGTACGACACGGTGCCGGTGGCCCGGTCCGAGCGCGTCGCCTCGAAGTCGATGCGCACGATCGTCGAGAAGTCCTGCACCGCGATGAAGCTCGTGTGGTACGCCTCGTTCATGGCCAGGCCGGGACGGCTGCGCAGATGGGTGCTCACGTCCAGCGTGTACTCGCCCGCCTCGAACCCGTCGAAGCCGAGGAAGACGGTCTTCGCGGCAGCGTCGTAGCGGATGCGGGCGATCTCCACCTCCGTCGCCCCGCGCTTCACCACGTAGTTGTTCCGGTTCAGCACGGACGACGGATCGGTGGCGTCGCCGACCCGCATCGCCTGGTCGAAGGTCACGGAGATCTCGCCCAGCGGCAGCGGCACGATCAGCTGGTCGGGCGGGTTCGTCCGGACCACCTTGGGCGCCACCAGCGGCGCGATCACGTCGATGCGGTCCGCGTTCGCGACCAGCAGGCGGCCGTCGCCCGTGGCGACGAGCTGCTCGGCGCCGGGGCCTCCGGTCGCGAGCACGACGCGCCGCAGCGTGACCGTGTCGATCATGAACAGGCCGGCACCGGCAGCGTCGCCGGGGCGCGCCTTGGCCGAGACGAACAACAGGCCTTCCAGCTGCGTGCCGGCGCGGCCGAACGCGAGGGAGTCGATCTCCGCATCGAACGCGGCCATCGCCTGGGCGCGGCCGCGGTTGTCGAACTTCACCACGGTGCCGCGCGCGGGCCACGTCGTGGCCCAGAGCACCCCGGCGTCGTCCACCGCGAGGTCATCGACGCGCACGTCGCTGAAGTGTCGGAAGGTGCGCTTCACGGTGTCGAAGATCTCGATGCCGTCGCCGGACGACACGTAGAGATCGTCGGTGCCGGTGCGCAGCGCAAGCGACTGCGTGATGCTGTCGCCGAAGCGTTCGAGCACCGCACCGGTCGTGGCATCGAGTCGGAGGAGCTGCCCGCCGCCGCTGGTGGCCCAGAGCTGGCCGTTGCGGTCGTAGGCGAGATCGAATACCGGCTCCGCGAGCGTTGCGAAGGCATTCAGCACGCGTCCGCCATCCTGGGCGAAGCGATACAGAGAACCGCGATTGGCACCGCCGCTCGCGATGAAGCTGCCGTCCGCCTCCACGAGCAGCGCGAGCGGGCCGATGCGCGCGTGACTCTGGGCGACGCCGGTGCCGAACTGGGCGCCGACGAACGGTGCGAGCACCTGGATGAACTGCGAAGGCTGATCCGGCGGCGTCGAGGGAATGCCCAGCTCGGCCTGCGTGAACAGTGCGTTCGTCGAAGGCACCGTGGTGGGCAGCGGCGGCTGCCCCACATCGCGGGTGGTGCTCCCGACCGTCGGCGCGCCGCCCACGTTGGCGCGCGAACCGTCGTCGGGCGCAGTGGCCCCGGCAGGCGGGCGTTCGCGATTGCCGGCCTCGTCGGTGGAGAGGGCGAGGAATTCGTAGCTGCGCCCGGCCGTGCCCTGGAACACGCCCGAGGTCGCGCCCGTCTGCCGCAGCCAGATCTTCCAGTCGCCGCCGTCCTCGGACACGTAGACCGTGGTGTGCTTGACCCCGGATCCGCCGGGCTCCTCGACAGCGCTCCAACGAACATCGAAATCGGCACCCACGGTGCCGATGCGCGTTGCGGTCGTCGTGGTGACCGGCGCCCCGCCGTCCAGCGTGTGACGCGTCTCGTTGGTGTCGAAGGGCGCCTGCGTGTCGAGGATCACCCGCGCGCTGGCGACGATGTCCGCGCCGGTCGCGCCGTCGAACGCGGCCTGGACCGTGTAGGAGATGAAGCCGGCGCCGAGCCCGGCCGCCGTGTTGGGCGGCAGCAGACCGCGCGTGGCGTCGGAGAGCACCTCGCCCGTCTCGGGGTCGATGGCCTGGAGGACCCAGCTCGCGGTGCGTGTGGCGATGTCGATGCCTGCGCTCACGCGAAGCACGTAGCCCTTCGACTGCGTGAAGTTGAAGTCGCCCTGGAAGGCCGCGCGATCCGCGGGCATGCGGATGTTCACGTCGCCGATCTTCAGATCGCCCAGCCGGAAAGTGCGGACGTTCAGCGAGTCGTCCAGCGTCGTGACGATGCGCACCTCGTTGGCGACGGTCGTGGCCTCCGACGGATTCTGGAAGCGCACGGTGTACGGCAGCGCCGTGTTCGCCGGCACGTAGCCGGCGAGCCCGACGCCCTCGGGGCCGGTCATCGTCGCGGCCGACGTGTCGGACGCGGCGGAGGCGAAAAGGGCCTGGAGGTCGAGCGCCTCGATCTCGCCCGATGCGGCGACGGAGGCGAAGTCGGGCAGCGCGCCGGTGGGCGTGAATCCCAGCCACGGCGAGAACACGTTGAAGGTCTGGAAGTAGGTCTGGTGGGACAGGCCGAGGTCGTGGTTCTCGAACAGCGGCAGGGCCGGCACCGGGATGTCGTAGGGCGGACACTCGTCGGACTCGCGGATGTCGTAGAACTCGATCGGCGCCATCTGCTCCGGCGTGTCGCCGTACCACCGGTGCACCAGGTCGAAGAACTCGGCGAGGCTGGACGGACTCAGCACCTGGGACCCCGCGGGGCCCACGAGTACGCCGGTGGAGAGCACGGCCAGCGTGCTCGCGACCTTCGGATCGAGACGGATCGGTGGCGCCTCGTCCTCGGGGCGCAGCAGGCCGCCCTCCTCCAGGGCGGCGAGATACGCCAGCCGCCAGGTCTCGGGATCGGCCGCGAGGTTCACCAGCGCCGCATTGGCACCGCCGTCGGCGAGGATCGCTGCGCGCAGCCGGGCCGCGTCGTCGCTCTGCCGTTGCACGAACTCCGCGCGCGTCATGGGCGTGGCGGTCGCGTACACGTTGAAGCGGAACGGGATGTAGAGCGGATCGCAGTCGTCGAGGATGTCCTGATCGGGGTCGGTGAAGATCCGCTGCAGCAGGTCATCGAGCTGGTCGAGCGTGTCGTACCTCCCCTCCTCCTCCCACGACGGGCGCGCGTCGTAGACGGCGCGCTTGAACGCCTCGAAGTCGCGCGCGGCGATCTCGGCGAGACCGGGATAGGTGAGCACGTTGAAGCTCATGCCCACGTAGCCGCCGGCGGTCACGTCGAAGGCGTAGCCCCCGGCGTTCATCAGCCCGTCCGTGTTCATCTCGGAGTCGAGGCTCACCCAGGGCACGTCGGTACGCTGGCCATCGGGGGCGCCGCGCACGTTCGAATTGAACGTGAGGAAAGGCAGTCCGAAGATCTCGCCGTTGTTGCCGATCTCCGGCGCGCCGAACTCGAAGTACACGTAGGGCGTGTCGACGTTCGTGAGGCTCTGCAGCGAGATGCCGTACAGGCCGTTCTGGCCGGCCGGCACGACGCGCGGCCCGCCGAGCCCGATCGTGACGTCGGGTTCCAGCGCGCGCTCCACCAGATAGCGGTACGGGAGGATCGCCTCCGCGCCGTCCGGATTGATGACCTTCACGTCGTACAGGCCGCGGGGCGCGCTCCTGAAATCGAAGGTCGCGATGATGGTCGTGGCATCGATCACTTCGTAGCGCGAGGGCTCGAACTCGGCGATGCCGGGGCGCACCAGCTTCAGCAGGGCATCGGGTTTGAACCCCGCGCCGCGGACCGTCATCGTGACCCACCGGCTGTCGCCGCCCTGATCCCGCGTGACGTCGGTGACCTGGAACGGCAGCACCTCCGCGACCAGCTTCACGGGCACGTTGCTGCGCGGGCTCGAACGGCCCTGCACCAGGACGTAGTACTCGCCGACCTTGGTGGTGGGCACGAGGGCGGTCTGGTCGGCCGCCAGCGGGTCCTCGGACGACGCGTCGAAGGCGAAGCCGCTCGGGAGATCCTCGTAGCGCACGTACAGCTCGTTGGCGGACGCCGGCTCGGAGGAATCGAGGCGCACCCGCAGCGTCTCGTTGGCTCCGACCACCACCCGATAGAGCTTCGACTGGCCGGGCGAGAGCGTCGCGTCCAGGGGCACACCCAGCTGCAGTTCGGTCACCTCGACGTCGAGCGCGTCGGGTGACGCCGTCGTGTTGTTGCGCTCGTCGGCGCCCTCGAACACGTCGTTGAAGATGTCGGTGCGCACCAGGACGCGGTACTGGCCGTCCTTCGCCGCCGGCAGCGTGGTCGTGAGCGTGCCCACGTACTCGCCGCCCGCCGCCACCGTCCCCGAGAAGCTCGCCCGGCCGAGCAGACGGTCGGAGAGATCCCACTCGGCGTCATCGGACAGGTAGACCGCGTCGGCCCAGCTACCGCTCGCCTGCGACGCGGCGGCATTCCTGACGATGAACTGGATGGTCACCGACTCGCCCGACGTGGCGCCGGGCGGCACGACGATGGTCTGCACCTGCAGGTCCGCCGGCGGCGGCAGGTCGATCAGCACCGGATCGGCCGAAGCCGTCGAATTGTTGCGATCGCCAGCGCCCTCGTACACGGCGCCGCGCCTCGACGGATCCGCGCTGCCGCCACCCGGGACGTCGGTCAGCACGAAGACGTAGTAGGCACCCAGCAGTTCCCGCGGGAGATCCAGTTCGCGCGTCACCGTGTAGGAACCATCGGCCGCCAGCCCGCCCGTGTGCCGGACCTCGTGCAGGAACCGGTCGGCCTGCGTGTCCAGGAAGGGATCCGCGGACAGGTAGATCCGATCGGTCCAGGTCCCCTGCACCGCCGGCACCGCGGCACCGCCGGTGTTGGTGACGGTGTAGGACAACGCCAGCTTCTCCCCGCGCAGCAGGCGCTCGGGCACGTCGACCGCGGTCACGCGCAGGTCCGGGGCGGGACTCAGCACCACATCCAGCGGCACGACCGTCGTGTTGTTCCCCTCGTCCAGGAACTCCGCGACGGCGTCGTTCAAGAGGCGCACCCTGCCCACGTCGGTGGGAATCGCCGCACCGCCGGGCGAGACCCCGGGGACGTTGGAATCGGTGAACGCGATCAGGTAGAAGCGCCCCTCGGCGCCGTCCGGGAGCGTGAACGCGGCGTTCCGCGTGTAGCTCTCGCCGATCCCCAGGGGCGCCGACAGCCGCAGGTACTCCCCTATCTCGAGGTCGTTCTCGTCCAGCGACGGGTCGCGCGACAGATACACGCGATCGACCCAGCCCAGCTCGCGCGTCGCCCGCGTGCCGACGTTGGTGACGGTGAAGCTCGCCTCGACGCGCTGCCCGGACGCGAGTGGACCCTCGGGAAGGACCAGCGCGGTCACCTGCAGATCGGGTTCGCGATAGATGACGTCGATCTCGCCACGCGCGAGGTTGTTGCCGTTGTCGCCCTCCCAGACGCGCGTGCCGTAGAACGTGCGCACCTCCCAGTTCCGCCCATCCTGCGGCTCCTGGCCGTCGAAGCCGCCGAGGCCACTGTAATCCGGGAATACGTACAGGAAGTACTCGCCGCCGAACCCCTTCGGGATCGTGACCTCGGCGGTGGTGGTGTAGCGCCCGCCCGCAGCGAGTCCGCCTTCGTTCGAACGGACGAACGCACCGAGCGAAACGGCTCGGGACCCGATGAACGTCGGGTCCGCGGAGATCCACACCTGGTCGCTCCACAGGCGCGTGCCGTCCCAGACGGCGCCGCCGACGTTCTCGACGGTCCACCGGATCGTCGTCTTCTCGCCGGAGTAGTTCTCGGGCAGCGCCTCGATGGACACGACGCGAAGATCGGCGGGCGGCGTCGCGACGTCGGTGGTGACGGTGCGCCCGTTGTTCGTCTCGTTGGTCTCCGGCTGAGTCGGCAGGAACGCGGTGTCGGTGAAGACCGTGACGTACCAGTCGGTGGCCGACGGGGTCAGATCGAACGACCGGGTCATCGTGTACTCGCCCAGCGACGGCAATGTGTTCGCGCGGCTGAACGACCCGAGTTCCCAGACCTTCCCGCCGGGCGCGTTCAGCGTCGGCTGGTCGTGCAAGTAGACCGTGTCGATCCAATCGTTGCCGGCTTCGCCCTCCCCGGTGTTGCGCACGGTCCAGCTCACCGTGAACGGCGCGTTCGCGGATCCGGTGAGATCGGTGACGACCCGCACCACCTGGAGATCGGGCAGCGGCGGCACGGGCGTGCCGATGATGTCGATCTCGCGCGCCTTGTAGTTGTTGTTGTCGAACTCGTTCGGATCGTCGGGGTTCAGGTTGGTGGCGAGGAGATCCTCGTACACCGCGTCGTAGGCGTCGCTCCAGGGCGTGAGGTAGTAGGTCCCCGACTCGATCTGCGCGGGGATGCGCACCTTCATCGTGACCTCGTAGTTCTCGCCCACCGCGAGGCGCCCCACATGGGCGATCGAGCCGAGCAGGATGCCGCCGTTGCCGCCGGGGTTCGGGCGCGTGCGATCGCGCGTGAGCCAGAGCGTGTCGGTCCAGTTCGTGGTGTTGGTGGGTGCCGACCCCAGGTTCGAGACCTTGAAGCGCACCTCGACCTCGCCACCGTAGATCCCCTGGGTGGGCGCCACGACGTTGCTCACGACGAGATCCGACAGGGGCAGCGGCTCGACGAAGACGCTCTTCGAGATCGTGTTGTTGGTCTCGTTCTGCTGCGGGTACTCGTCGATGCTGCTGCTGGCGTCGGCGATGACGATGAAGTGCCCCTGCCCGCGGAAGCGCTCGGGGATCACGATGGACGTGGTCTCGCTGCGATACGACTCGCCGGGGTTCAGCGCGGCGCCGTTGTCGAGGCTCGCCACGAGGATGTCGTCGCCGCCCGGCTTGTCGTCGAGCGACAGGTAGACGTTGTCCTTCCAGCGACCCGTGGTGGGCACGGTGCCGCGGTTCGCGATCACGAAGCTCACGGCCGCGGTGGCGCCGGCCTGGACGCGGTCGGGGGCGACGATGGTCTCCACCTGGAGATCGGGCCGCGCGTTCAACGAAAGCAGCATCACCGCGTCGTCGGCCAGCGCGTTGTTGGTCGACGCGACGGCATGTTCGTATACCGCCCGGTTCGCGTTGGTGACCACGTTCACCTGCCAGGCACCCTCGATCTTCGACGGCAGTCGGAAACGTTCGGTGCGCGTGTACGACAGGCCCGCGCCCAGATCGGCGTCGTACGTGAAGGAACCCAGCGCGACGCCGGCGGCCGCGGGTTCGCCGGGCTTCCGGAGGGTGACCGTGTCGGTCCAGCCGCCGCGGGCGGTGGCGGCCCCCTCGTTGCGGACGGTCCACGTGATCTCGATCGTGGCGCCCTCGGTGGCATCGGCCGGCGCCACGATGTTCGTGGCCACGAGGTCGGCGGTGGGGGACAGCGAGATCGTCACCGGGCCCGAGACGCGATCGTTGTTGTCCGTGTAGATGAACTCGAACGGACCGCCGGACTGCACGCGCACGTAGAACGTTCCGGACAACCCCTCGGGCACCGTGAGGTCGAGGGCCCGGACGTAGGTGCCACCCGAGGCGATCACGCCGATGTGGTCGACCAGGGCCGTGGCGACGACACCGGTGCCGTCGGGATTGCGCGTGAGCGTGACCCGGTCGACCCACGCCGCCGTGTTGGTGGGGCCGATGCCCTGGTTCGCCACCGTCCATTGCACGCGCATCCTGCGGCCCGACTCCGCGGCGGCCGGCGCCGTGAGTTCGGTGACCACGAGGTCCGCGTACGGCAGGGTCATGACGTCGAAGGCCTGCGGCGCCGCCGAGGCATTGTTGCCCTCCAACCCGTTCTCGAAGACGACACTGCCGGCGTCGGTGCGCACGAAGAGCGTGTAGCGTCCGGTGAACGTCGGCGGCAGGAAGACGGATTCCGAGCGCGTGTACGAGGCACCCACGGCGAGCGCACCGCTGTGCGCGAAGGTGCCGAGCACGATGTCGTCGCCATCGCCCGCCACGCTGTTGCGGGACGCGACGACGGTGTCGATCCAGTTCGACGTGCGACCGGCGCCGGTGCCCTGGTTGGTGACGGTCCAGCCGAAGGTGACGCGGGCCGGGTCATCGATGGTGAGGGCGGGTGCGGTGACATCCGAGACCGCGAGGTCAGCGTACGGCGACAGGCCCACCGCGATGGCGTCCGTGGCGGTGTTGTTGCCCTCGGCGGCGCGCTCCCGCAATGCATTGTCCACATCGGTGGCGACGAGGACGAACCAGTCCCCCGAGACATCGACGGGCACGACGACGTCGAGCGCGGCCTCGTACTGCGCCAGCGCGCCGAGCCCGTCGGTGCGGACGCGGCTGCCGAGCACGCGGTCGGAGGCATCCACGACGGCATCGCGCGAGAGGTAGATCCGGTCGGTCCACGGACCGACGGCAGATGCGGTGCCGGCGTTGCGCACGGTCCACTGCACCAGCACCGTGTCGCCGGAGGCGGCATCCGCCGGCGCCGTGATGGCAGCGACAACCAGATCGGGATGGATGATCGCCAACGACGCCCCCGGGGCGGAGGTGTTGTCGGCGTCGCGCCCCTGCTCGAACACCTGCTCCGCGGCGTCGGTGCGCACGAGGATGCGGAAGCTGCCGTCGATGCTGTCGGGCAGCGCGACGTTCGCGGTGCCGACATAGCTCGCGCCCGCGGCCAGCGCCGCGGTGCGCGTGACCTGGCCGATCTGGATCGCGCCGGTCAGCGTGCCGTCGGTCGAGAAGTAGATCCGGTCGACCCATGGACCGCGCGCGTCGGCCTCGCCCGCGTTGGTCACCTCCCACTGCACGGCCAAGGTCTGCAGCGGCAAACCCTGCGCCGGCGCCGAGACGCTGACGACGCGCAGATCCGGGGCGGGGGACAGCGAGACCGCGATGGGGTCCAGGCTCGCCCCGGTGTTGTCGGCCGTGCGGCCCTTCTCGAACACCGCGCCGCCCGCGTCCGCGCGGACGAGGATGCGATAGCTGCCCGAGATGCCCTCGGGAAGCGTGACGGCCGCGGTGCCGGTGTAGGTCTGGCCCGGCGCCACGTTGCCGCTGCGCAGGGCCTCGCCGATCAGGACGTCTCCCGCATCCAGGGCATCGTCCAGGGACAGATACAGCCGATCGGTCCACGGGCCCGTGCCCGTACCGCTGTCGCCCGCGTTGCGCACGCGCCACAGCACGTCGATCCGTCCACCCGAATCGGCCGCCGCCGGCGCCACCACCGCCTCGACGCCGAGATCGGCGAAGGGGGCTGCCAGCGAGATCGACACGGATGCCGAGACGTTGTTGGCGCGCGTGTCGGGTTCGATCACGACACCGCCGCGGTCGGTGCGGACGAAGGCCCGCAGCGTGCCCTCGAACTGCAGCGGCAGCGTGATGTCGGCCGTCTGCTCGTAGATCCCGCCCGCCGCGAGCCCGGCATCGCGGACGCGCGTGGCGGCCACGACATCGTCCGCATTCCCGAACACGGCATCGCGCGAGAGCACGATCTCGTCGATCCAGGTGCCCGTGGCCGCCACCGGCCCGAGGTTGGTCACGCGCCAGGACACGGTGGCGACTTCGCCGCCGCGGCCGGAATCCGGCGCTGCCGTGACGACGGCCGCCAGGTCGGCGTAGGTCCGCGCCTGCGCGGTGAAGCCCAGCGTGGCGCCGTTGTTGGCTTCGGCCGTGCCGGCCGGGTTCACCTCGAGGATCTCGCTCGCGCTGCCGGAGGCGCCACCGTCCGCGGTCACCGAGACGACGATGGCTCCGCTGCCGCGCAGGCCGTCGGGAAGCGTGAAGCTGAACTGCCGCGCCCGGGTCGCACCCGCGGCGAGCGGACCGGACCCGGCGGGGCCGGCGTCGTGGAGGACACGCGTATCGACCAGCGTTTCGCCCGTGCGCTGGTTGGTGACGACCACCCGGTCGTTCCAGTTGGTGTTGATCGGTCGGGTGCCGGTGTTCACGTCGTTCCAGCGCACCACGACGGTGTCGCCGGAGAACACGGTGGCGTTGTCGATGGCGAGGGCCTGCACCTGCAGGTCGGGGCCCGAGGCGGTGCGCAGCGTCGCGAGGTTGTTGCCTTCGCCCGAGACGCCGGCAGAGATCTCGAAGAGCGCGTTGCCGCTGTCGACGCTCACCGAGAACTCGATGAGCCCCTCGCCCGCCTGTCCCGTCGCCCACGTGAAGCCGGCGGTGCGGTCCACCTGGGCGCCGGCACCCACGGCACCATCGGTCGCCGCGGCACGGGCGAAGGTCTGGGAGTAGAGCGTCTGCCCCGTGGACAGATTGCGCACCTGCACGGTCTCGGTCCAGTCGCGATCGGGCGTGCTGGTGCCGAGGTTGCCCACCCGCCACTGCAGGGTCACGGTCTGCCCGGCGGCCCAGCCTCCGGGCGGATCCATGACGAGACCGGTGGCCACGAGATCGGGGTAGGTGGCGAGGACCGACGTGACGCGCAACACCGCGGCGTTGTTGGCCTCCGCGTCGCGCGCCGGATTCTCCTCGGGGACCGCGTTGTCCACGTCCGTCGTGACGATGAAGTCCAGCTCGCCGGCCCCGCCCGGACCATCGGGCAGCCGTACCGTGGCCGTGCGCGAACGACCCGCGCCGGGCGCCAGGAGGCCGGATTCGTCCAGGGCGAACGGCACGAGCACGTTCGCGACCACCTCGCCGGTGGCCACGCGGCGCACCAGCACGCGCTCGCGGAAGTCGGCCTGGACGGGGAGCGTGCCGGTGTTCGTGGTGACCCACCGCACCTCGACGCCGCCGCCCGAGGCGATCGGCCCCGCGGCCGACGACGCCTCCATGTCGGTGACCCGCAGATCCGGGCCGGGTACGGCTTCGAGATTGCCGAGGTCGATGGGTGCGGAGGTCGTGGCGGGCCACACCGCGAACTGGTACGCGTTGACGCTGCCGCCGTAGTGCCGGCGCCCTTCCAGCGCAAGGACGTAGTCGCCGGTGAGATCGAGCGTGCGCAGGTCGCCGTCGGTGCCGATGCCCAGTTCGAACACCTTCCGCCCGAGCGGGTCGTACAGGCGCCACGGCGCGTCGCCGATGGCCACGGACCGCATGTCGAAGTAGTACTGCTCACCCGCCTCGACGGCGAAGCGATAGAGGTCGGTCTCGTTGGCCGGGTCGAGCTGGCCGCGGACGATGGTCCCGGGGGTCAGCGCCTCGGCGGCCGCGAAATCGAGTATCCGGAAGGCGTACGGCCCGGTCTGGTCATTGAGCGCATCGACGGTGAAGATGTAGTCGCCGGCCACGAGGTCGAGGACGGTCTCGCCGTCCCAGCCGTCGGTCGACTGGAACGACCGGCCCGACACCAGCGTGCCCAGCGGTCCTGCCAGCGACCAGCGGAAGTCGTTCGACACCAGGCTGTCCACGTGCACGCGGGTGCGCTGCGTGACTGTGAAGGTGTGGCGGTCCACCTGGCCGGGCATCGCGATGCTGCCGTCGACGCGGGCGCCGAGGGTCATGGGCGAGGTGTCGTCGGTGACCGGGACCACGTTGAAGCGGAACGCGTTGGTGCCGGTGGCGTAGCGGCGCCCCTCCAGCATCAGCGTGTAGGTGCCGTCGTAGGCCAGTTGGACGCGGTCGCGGTCGCTCCCCATGCCCTGCTCCCAGACCTGACGGCCGTAGGGGTCGAGCAGGCGCCACGGTCCGTCACCGTTCGCGATGGACTGCATGTCGAAGTAGTACGACTCGCCGGCCCGCGCCTCGAAGCGGCGGAACACGGTGCCGTTGGCCGGGTCGATCACGCCGGTCTCGGGCGTGCCCGGGGTCATCGACCGGGCCGTGGCGACATCGACGAGCCGGAAGGCGTAGGCACCGGTGCGGTCGTTGGTGCCGTCCACGGTGATCGTGTAGTCGCCCGCCGCCAGGGGGAGCAGCGACAGGCCGTCCCACGAGTCCGTGCCCTGGAAACTGCGCTCGGACACCAGCGTGCCGGCGGGCCCCGACAGCGTCCAGTGGATGTCGGAGTTCGTGAAGGAATCGACGTAGACCAGCGCCGGCGCCGTCATCGTGAACGCGAGACGGTCCACCTGCCCGACGTGGTCGATGGCGCCCTCCACGAGGTCGCCGATGGCGATCGTGCGCGCGTCGTCGGTGATGCGCTGCACGTTGAACCGGTAGGCGTTGGTCGCCGTGGCGTTGCGCCGGCCTTCGAGGGCGAGGACGTAATCGCCCGTGAATCCGAGGGTGAGGCGCTGGATGTCGGAGCCGAGACCGGCTTCGGTCACCAGGCGCCCGAACGGGTCGTACAGGCGCCACGGCCCATCGCCGTTCGCCATCGCCTGCATGTCGAAGTAGAAGCGCTCTCCCGCCGTGACGGCGAAGCGGTACAGATCGATCTCGTTGGCCGGTGAGAGCTGCCCCGTCACCGGCGTGCCGGGCGTTATCTCGGTGGCGGTGGCGAAGTCGAGCAGGCGCAGGGCATAGCTGCCCACCGGGCCCGCCATGCGCAGCTGGTACGTCCCGGCGGGCAGATCCAGCACGGAGCGGCCGTCCCAGCTGTCGGTGGACTGGAGGCTGCGCGCGTCGACGACGACGCCGCGGGGGCCGGTCAACGTCCAGGTGATCGCGTTGTCCGTGCGTCCGTCCACGACGATGCGCTTGTCGGTGTCCAGTGTGAGCAGATAGGGATCCTGCTCGCCGTTGGCAGAAATGGTGCCGGCGATCAGCGTGTCGAGCGCGATGGGGTCACCCACGAGCAGCGAGGGCGTGTTGCCGACGAACTGCACCGCGAACCGGTAGGCGTTGGACCCGGTGGAGTAGCGTCGGCCCTCGATCATCAGCGTGTACGCGCCCTCGACGGGCAGGTTCACGCCGGAGAGATCGGTGTTCATGTGGCCGTAGAAGATCTGGCCGCCGAGCGGATCGATGAGGCGCCAGAACACGTCGCCGTTGGTGACGAGTTGCGAGTCGAAGTTGAAGCGGTCGCCGGCCTGGGCGTCGAGGCGGTAGAGGTCGGTCTCGTTCGCGGGGGAGAGCGTGTCGGACACGGCGACCCCGGGTTCCAGCAGGGTCGCGGTGGCGAGGTCCAGGAGACGCAGGGCGTAGGTGCCGAGGTCGTCACCGTTCGGATCGATGACCAGGGTGTAGTCGCCCGCAACGAGGTCCAGCACGGGGTTGGTGCTGCCGAAGTCGCCGGAGTCGGCGTTCTGGAGGGTCCGGCCGCTCGCGACCGTGCCGAGCGGACCCCCCAGGCTCCAGCGGAAGTTGCGATCGACCAGCGAATCGAGCACGACGCGCGTGCGCTCGGTGAGCGTGAAGGTGAACCGGTCGATCTGTCCCGGGAGTGTGATCTCCCCGGCGACACGCTCGCCGAGCACGAGGGGCGCGGTGTCGTCGACGACGGGCACGACGTTGAAGCGGAACGTGTTGAGCCCGCGGTTGGAGTAGCGGCCCTCGACGGCGAGCAGGTACCCGCCGGTCATCGCGAGGGTCTGCACGTCGATGTCCGTGGTGACGTTGGTCCGGAACAGCGACCGTCCGAGCGGATCGATCAGGCGCCAGGCGGTGTCGGAATTCCGCGCGGAGATCGCATCGAAGAAGAGTCGATCCCCGGCGTTGCCCTCGAAGCGGTACAGCACCGTCTCCTGCCCGGGCAGCAGCACGCCGTCCACGGGTGTCCCGGGCGTGATCACGGTCGCCGTGTCCACGTCGAGCAGCCGGAACGCATAGCGGCCGGTGGTCGCGGTGGTGGTGGAGATGGCCAGTCGGTATTCGCCCGCCACGAGCCCCAGATACTGGTACCCGTTGAAGCTGTCCGAGAAGCGGAGATCCTGGGCGGAGGCGACGACCCCGCGCGGCCCCGTCAGCGTCCAGCGGAAATCGGCATCGAAGAGACCATCGAACAGCATGCGACGGTCACCGTCGAGATCGAAGGTGTAGGTGTCCACCTGACCCGACATGGCGATGGCGCCGACCACGGCACCCGGCGCATCGTCGGCGATCCCGCGGATCCGGCCCGTGAGGCCACCCGGACTCGCAGCGACCACGGACGTGCCGGTGCCTTCGTTCAGCGGCAGCCACAGCACCAGGCCCGGCTCGTCGCCGGCGAGCGGCGTCGTGGCCGCACCGGCGATCTGGTCGGCAGTGCGCACCACGTTCCAGAGGCGGACCTCGTCGATCGCCCCGACGAGGCCGGCGTGGTCGGCGAAGTTCTCGTTCGAGTTGCCGATCCAGAGCGGCTGGTTGGTGAGCGGCGAGGCGGTACGCGCGATGGTACGGGCGCCGATCTCCGCGCCATCGAGGTAGAGGCGCATCTGCCCGTTGGTGCGATCGATCACGCCGGCGACACGGTTCCATGCGCCGCGCGCCACGACCCCGTTCGCGGTCTGGATGGTTTCGTTGCCGCTGCCGAACTGCAGCGCACCGGAGCTGTTCACCCACAGGGAATAGTTGCGCTCCGCCACCGAGCCGGCCCCGCCCTTGAGGATGATGGGGGTCCAGGTGTCGGCGTACTCGTCGATGCGGAACGTCGCCTCCGCGGTGAGATTCCCGGGGAGATCGGTGGCTGCGCCGTCGGGCACCTCGATGCGGTCCCAGCCGGTCATGGCAAGGGCCGAGCCGCCTGCCGTGGCGCCTGCCACCCAGCCGGCCTGCGGCGCCGTGCCCGCGTCGATGTCGATGGCGACGAGATCGTCGGTCACCGGCAGCAGCTGGAAGCTGTAGTTGTTGGCGGCAGTCTTGTAGTAGCGCCCCTCCACCGCGATCGTGTACTCGCCGGAGAAGCCGAGGGTCGTGACACCGTTGTCGTCGGCGATCCCGCGCGTGAAGACCACGCGACCGAACGGATCCACGAGCCGCCAGGCGAGGTCGGTGTCGGCGGCCCCGCGGCCGTCGAAGTAGAAGCGCTCGCCGGCCGTCGCGGTGAATCGGTGGAGATTCGTCGCGGCGCCCGGTTGGACGGTGCCCGACACGATCGCGCCGGGTGCGAACACGGTGGCGGCGGCGTTGTAGTCGATCAGCCGGAATCCGAACGCGCCCACGGTCTCGCCGTCGCCGTCGATCGTGACCGTGTAGTTGCCCACCGGAAGATCGAGCAGCGTGAAACCGCTGAAGCTGTCGGAGACGCGGATGTCCGCCCCGTTCACGAGGGTGCCGACGGGGCCCGCGAGCGACCAGCGGAAGAGGTTCTCGGTGAGGCCGTCGAAGTAGAGGCGCTTCGCCTCGGTGAGTGCGAAGGTGTAGCGCTGCACCTGCCCGGGATGATCGATGCGTCCGTAGATGCCGCCGGCCGCCGGCGCCGCCGCGATCCGCAGGCGGCCGTAGGCACCGTTGCCGCTCCGGTCGAGAACGAAGCTCCCGTCGTCGGGCTGCGCTGCGCCGCTCACCGGCGTGCCGTAGACGATCATCTCGTTCAGACCCGCACTCCATCCGTGCCGCGACAGCGCCTCGAACCGCACGTATCGCCCCGCCTCACCCGCAACCCCGAAGGATTTCGTGGCGAGTGCGTTGCGCTCCGCGAGCGTGAAGGAGTCGCTCGCGACATCGCGCCAGGCCATGCCGTCATCCGACACGCTGATGCGGAAGTCGGCGGTCCCGCGGTCGAAATGGCCCTGGTTGCGGGTGTTCTGCACCGTGATGCGCGAGAGATCGTGGCGCGCCAGCAGGTCGATCACGAAGCTGCCGTTGGTGCCGTCGGGCGTGAGCCAGTAGGAAAGGCGGCCCGGACGCCCGGAGACATCCGGACCGAATCCGTCCGTCACGTTGGTGAACGAGTACGCCTCGCTGTACGAGGCCGTGCCGGTGACGGGCTTGCCGAGCGACACGGGCGCGGCGGCAGGGTCGAAGTCGAGCAGGAGGACGAGCCCCGACTCGGTGCCGGTCAGGGTCTGCCGCCGCTGGGCGACGATCTCGTCGGCCGTCCGCGCGCGGTCCCACAAACGGACCTCGTCGACCGTGCCGATGAAGCGCGGGGCCCAGGTCTCGTGGGTCGCACCGACGAGCAGCGGGAGGTTCACGGAGGGGGCGAGCTTGGCGGTCACGACCTCGCTGTCGACGAGTGCACCATCGAGATACATCTTCAGTTCGCCGGTCGCACGCGACACGGTCACCGCGACGTCGTGCCATTCGCCCGACAGGACGGAGCCGGCGGCACTGTCCAACGACTCGTTGGTCGTTCCGTCGTACGACGAGTAGTGCACGTAGCCCTGGCGGTTGACCCACAGCGAGTACGTGCGGTTGCCGCTCGTTCCCCCCTTGAAGACGAGCGGCATCCAGTCGCCCTGGAACGCGTCGACCCGGAAGCGCGCTTCGAGGGTGAGGTCGCCGCGCTGATCGAGCGCGGCGGTGTGCTGCACGTCGAGGTAGCTGGCGCCCTCGAACTGGAGCGCGTTGCCGGCGACGCCGGGCACGGTGCGGGGCATGTAGCCCTGGGACTCGCCGAGGACGATCGGCGTGGTCCGGTCGATCACGGGCACGACGCGGAAGGCGTACGTGTTCGAGGTCGTCTTGTAGTACCGCCCTTCCACCGACAGGAGATAGTCGCCCGTCAGGGAGAGCGTGCGGACGTCCTGGTCGCTGCTCGCGTTCGTCGTGAAGAGCACGCGGCCCACGGGGTCGATGAGGCGCCAGGCCGTGTCGTTGTCCGCGACGCCGAGCGCGTCGAAAAAGAAGCGCTCGCCGGCCTCGGCGTGGAATCGGTGGAGCTGCGTCGAGGTCCCGGGATTCAGCCTGCCCGCCACGCCGTCGCCGGGCGTGAACTCGATGGCGGTGGCCACGTCGAGCAGGCGGAAGGCATAGGCGCCGACCGCGTCACCGCTGCCGTCGACCGCCAGCACGTAGTCGCCGGGCCCGAGCGTCAGGCGGGTGAACCCGTTGAAGCTGTCGGACAAGCGGATGTCGCCGCTCGCCACGCTGCCGTTCGGACCGGACAGCGACCACGACAGCTGCGTGTCCGTGAGGCCGTCGAACAGGAAGGTCCGCGCGCCCGCCAGGCTGAAGGTGTAGCGGTTGATCTGCCCGGGCACCGCGATCTCGTCGATGATCGCGCCGGGCGCCGCCGTCGCGCGCGTCGTCAGCCGCGATCCGAGGCCGGACGGCCCCGCATCGGCGATGGACGGGCCGCCGGCGCCGTCGAACGGCAGGTACAGCACGAGACCGGCTTCGGTCCCCGTCAGGGTGGCATTGCGGGAGGCCGCGATGTCCGCCGTGCTGCGCGCGACGTTCCAGAGACGGAATTCGTCGATGGCACCGTTGAACTGGTACGGACCGTTGGAGACCTGGTCGTTGCCGAGGATGAGCGGCGCGTCCGTGGGCTGTCCCGGTCCCCGCAGGATGCCGCCGGTGGTGACCGCCGCCTGGACGCCATCGACCACTGCGCGGATCTCGCCGCTGGTGCGATCGATCACACCCGCCGCGTGGTACCAGCGGCCGGCGACGATGGTACCCGCGGCAGTGATGGCGCTCTGTGCGGTGGCGGCGTCCTGCGTGCCGACCCAGAGCCGTCCGTCGCGATGGACCCACATGCTGTAGGTGCCATTCGACGCGCCGTTGCCCTTCAGGGCGATGACGCTCCAGCCATTGCTGCTGAAGCCGTCCACGCGGAACCACGCCTCCATCGTGAGGTCGTCGCGAAGGTCGATGGCGGCCGCGTGGTCGATGTCGAGCTGCTCGTTGCCCGGCAGGACGAGCGCCTGCCCGAAGGCGGCGGCCGGACCGGCGGTGAACGACGGCACGAGCAGGTCCGCGCCGGCATCGATGTCGATGGCGTGCTGCCGGTCCTCGACGCGCCGGAGCTGGAAGCGATAGGCGTTCGTCCCAGTTTGGTAGTAGCGCCCCTCGATGAGCACCGTGTAGGTGCCGGGGCGGGTGATCACAGGCAGTTCGCCGTCCGTGCCGACGCCGGCCGAGAAGACGTCGTTGCCGTCCGGGCCGATCACGCGCCAGCGCGTGTCGCCGTTGGCGATCGACTGCATGTCGAGGAAGTAGCGCTCACCGACCTCGGCCGAGAACCGGTACGCCACGGACGTGTTGGACGGATCGAGCGTGCCGGTCACGGGCACGTCGGCCGTGAGCGTCGCGGCCTGCGAGAGATCGAGCACGCGGAACCGGTAGGTCGAGAGCGGGCCGGAGATCGCGATCGTGTACGTGCCGGCCGCGAGCGAATACAGGCTCGGACCATCGAACGCATCGGACGAGCGGAAGTCGCGTCCGCCGTTCACAACGCCCCGCGGCCCGGTCATCGACCACGCGAAGTTGCTGTTGGTCATGCCGTCGAACGCGACGAGGCGATCGGAGGCCACCGTGAACGTGTAGCGGTCCACGGGCTTCTCGGTGGTCAGCGTGCCCGAAGTCGTGTCGCCGAGGACGAGCGGCGTCGTTGCGATCGGTGTGGACGTCACGCGCAGGTAGTCGACGGCAACGTCGACGGGGGCCAGCCGGTTCGGCGTGCCCATGTACTGAGACAGTGCGACGCGGAAGCCGTCGGGGAACACGGCCTGCCCCGCAGTGAAGCTGCGGCTCGCGAGTTCGACGCCGGCGTCGTCGAGGACGCGGGCACGCATCACGCGGTCGGCGCCGCCCTCCAGTACGAACCGGTACCAGGTGTTGTCCTGCCACGCGAAGGCGCGGTTGTCGCCACCGCCAGCGACCGTGCTGCTGCTGGAGAAGCGCCGGTCCGATGCGTTGTTCGAACCGAAGAAGCTCATGCCGACCCAGCGGTCCGGATTCGCCTGGTCGATGAGCAGCAGGTCGACGAGACCGTCGATGCCGGTGCTGGCCGATTGGGTGAGCGTGTTGAAGCGCAGCTCGACCCGGAACTGGTCGGCAAGCGGCACGACCGCGTCGGAGGTCCAGCCCACGCGCTGGCTGTTGCCGAGCGCGTTGGTGAGCCGCATCACGGTGGCGCCGTCGAGGGTCTCGAACGTGAAATTCGGTGCGCCGATGTAGCTGCCGTTGTTGCCCGGGAAGCGCGATGCCGCCCATTCGTCGCCGAGCGCGGGGCCGTCGAACTCGTCGGCGAAGCCGGTCACCTGCTCGTCGCGGACGTTGCCGCGCGGCACGATCTGGAAGGTGAACGAGACGGGTGCGGTGCGGGAGGTTCGCCCCTCCACCAGCAGGAAGTACTCGCCGTCCGCCTGCAGCGTGACGACGCCGCCGTCCTGGGAGAACTGCTGGGACGCGAGCTGGGCGCCCCACGGCGTGACGAGCCGCCAGTAGCCGTCGCCGGCCGTCGCGGAGAGTGCGTCGAGGAACACGCGGTCCCCGGCCGACGCGTCGAACTTGTAGAGCCGCGTCTCGTTGCCCGGGGTGAGTGCCGCCGTCACGGCCTCGCCGGGCACGATCGTCTCGGCCGATGCGAGGTCCAGCAGGCGGAAGGCGTAGCTGCCGGTGGTGTCCCCCGAGGGGTCGACGCTGACCGTGTAGTCGCCGGGCACGAGGTTCATCACCGGGTTCGTCGTGCCGAGGTCCACACCGTCGGCGTTCTGGAAGTTGCGTCCCGAGTTCACGGTGCCGAGCGGGCCGGACAGCGTCCACGGCAGACCGCTGCTGATGAGCGAATCGAAGACGACGCGGGTCGGCGCGGTCACGGTGAACGTGAATCGGTCGACCTGACCGGCATGGGCGATCTCCCCGTCGACGCGCTGGCCGAGCGCGATGGCGACGGTCTCGTCCGCCACCTGCTGGACGTTGAAGCGGATGGTGTTGGTGCCTCCCTGGGACACGCGACCTTCGAGGAAGAGCAGGTAGGTGCCCGAGACACCCATCGTCTGGACGTCGATGTCGGTCTGGATCGAGGTCGACCAGATCTGCCGGCCGAGCGGGTCGTAGAGCCGCCACGATCCGTTCGCCTGCGTGACCGACTGGGCGTCGAAGAAGAAGCGATCGCCCCGGCTCGCCGTGAAGCTGAAGAAGTTCGTCGAATTCGCGGGGTCGAGGGTCGTCGTGACCGGGGCGCCCGGCACGAGAGGCTGGGCGTCCGTCGGGTCCAGGAGGCGGAACGCGTAGCTGCCGGTGGCGTCGGCATTCCCATCCACGCTCAGCCGGTAGTCACCGGCCACGAGCGCCATCACCTGGGCACCGTCGGCCACTTCGAACGAATCGGACTGGCTCAGCGGGCGGTTGGCGACCACCGCGCCGCGGGGACCGTCCAGGGTCCAGCGGATGTTCGCGTTGTTCGTGAGCGAGTCGAAGTAGACGAAGCGGTCGCTGTCGAGCGTGAAGTTGTAGCGGTCGGTCTCACCGGGGGCATCGATCGACCCGGCGATGCTCGTGATGTCGGCGGCCAGCAGGAGCCGGGGCTCCAGCGCCTCGAACATGGCCTTGCGCTTGAACGGCGGCACCTCGCTGCCGACCGCGTCGAACCAGCCCGTGCGTCGCAGGCGGTCCCGGGCGCTGCCCCAAAGTGGACCGAGGCGGGAGAACAGGCGCGGGCGGACCTTCGCCGCGGAGGCGGGACGTGAGGGGCTCATGGGGTAGGTCTCCGATCGGAGGACTGCCCGCCGTCAGGGCCGGGCGCGACGCAGCGCGATGCCGGGGCCATGTGGGCGGAGGGTTCAATGCGGGCCGGGACTGCCACGGGAGCGACAGTCGCCATGGGGCGCCGGGGCCGGCTGGCGGCGGCGCCATCGATGGACGGCACGAACAAGCGCACCGCCAGTCTCGGCGGGCGTTCGCAGCCGGCGACCAGGGTGACCACTGGGAATCCTGGCGGGGTCAGGCTGGGCGCGAGGCTGCTTCTGCCGGCGCGATCGCGCCTGGAGTCGGATCTCCGCCGACCCAGGCCGCAAAGCCGCGGCGCAAAGCCGAGGTCAACGTGACAGTCGACGAGGTGTGGAAGGCGGGCGGGCGGGTCTTCATGGCAGGTCTCCAGACGACTGCTGCGACACGTCTTGCCGGGGAATGGCGCGTGTCTTGTGCCTTCGAATCTACTGCACCGGCAGATTTAAACAACCCATACCGAAGTCGGTACAGACGTTCCAGTGTCGCAGCCTCCCGGCGCACGGGCGCTGATCCGGATCAATCGCCTTTGCATCGCTCACCGCCGCTGCGGGCGCCGGAGGCGGCGAGTCCCCCAAAAACGACTAAGCCCGCGGAGGCGGGCTTAGTCGAGGTCAAGCGTGCAGCCGGGACAGCACGTCAGGCGGTGCGCCGCCGACGGGATGCGGCGTAGCCGGCCGCCGCCATCGCGACCCCCAACAGGGCGAGCGAGCCGGGCTCCGGGACCCGCACCGTGCCATCGGTGATGCGGATCTCGGCGCGGGCGTCGGAGACATCGGCAATAGCGGAACTCGCCGGGTCCGGCAGATTGAACCCGAGGTCGCCGCTGGTCAGCGCGACCTCGGCCGACCCTTCGGCGATGGCCTCGAAGAGGAATTGCGCCACGGTCACCGGACCCGTGGCGTTTGCGGCGAGACCGAACGGGTCGGAAAACGAGAAGACGATCGTCCCCGCGGCTTCATCGATCGCCCCCCCCTGGCTAAGGAACGGGTTCAGTGGCGTGCGATCGATGATTTTCAGAAGACTGCTGGTGTAGGTCAGCCCGAGGTCGGCGCTCGCGAAGGACGCCGGATCATCCAGCATCACCGAGACGACGACGTTTCCGCCGACGCTCACCGGATTGGGCGATGCCCCGAGGGTCAGCACGTAGGCGTGGGCCGCCTGTTGGACGACGGAGCCGGCCAGCGCAAAAAGCAGCACTGCCAGGAAACGGAACTTGGTGAACATGGGGTCGAGTCTCCAGAGGCCAGCGGTGCCGGCCGTTGCGGGTGGGGGTTCCGGCGCGCACCGTGCGCAACGAGCCCCTCTGACAGACAGTGTCGCGCCGTCGGGGCGCCCGTGCAACCGCGAAACGTAAGGCTTTTCGACAGCGACGGCGCACGGCCCGGCCGTGCCTAGGGAGACTCTGCATAGCCTGCGCGGTCGCGACGGAGGTCGATAGCGAAACGGTGGGAGAGCGTGGACAGATTTTGACGATTTCGACGAACGTATCGGGAATACGTGAGGAGAAAGCGGCGAGATATGGACCGCTCCCCCACCGTTGCAGCCGAATCATCCCAAGTCCGACGGGCTCCTCCTCGCCGCGGGATACCATCCGGGCGAACGAGAACCCGAGGACACCCATGGATCCCCAGGACCGCAGGACCGCGACCGTCGAACAGCGCACTTTCCAGATTCTGCTGGTGGCGGCTTCGCTCGGCTTTGTCTGGATCCTGCTGCCCTTCTTCGGGACGATCATGTGGGGTGCGATCATCGCCCTGCTCTTCGCCCCCGTGAACCGATCGCTGCTCGCCCGGATGCCGCATCGTCCGACCGTTGCCGCCCTGCTCACCCTGCTGTTGGTGCTGCTGATCGTGATCCTGCCGTTCGCGCTGGTGACGACGGCCCTCGCCCGGGAAGGGGCAGCGCTCTACCAGCGCATGCAATCCGGCCAGATGCATCCCGAAGTCCTCTTCCGGACGATGTTCGCGGCCATGCCGGTGTGGGTGACCGAGCTGCTGGCGCGCTTCGGGCTCGACGACTTCTCCGAACTGCAGACGCGTCTCTCCGACGGCCTCGCCGAAGCCGGACAGTTCATCGCGGCGCAGGCCTTCGACATCGGTCAGAACACTTTCGACTTCGTGGTGAGCCTCTTCATCACGTCGTACCTCGCCTTCTTCCTCATCCGCGACGGGCGCTCGCTCGCCGACGCCATCCACCGCGCGGTGCCGCTGGCACCGGACGATCAGAAGCTCCTGCTGGACACGTTCACGACCGTGATCCGCGCCACCGTGAAGGGAAACCTCGTGGTGGCTGCGCTGCAGGGCCTCCTCGGCGGGATCGCCTTCTGGTACCTCGACGTGACCGGCGCGCTGCTCTGGGGCGTGCTGATGGCCTTCCTCTCGCTGCTGCCTGCCGTGGGTGCCGGCCTCGTCTGGGTGCCGGTCGCCGTCTGGTTCTACGTGACCGGCGCGGTGGCCCAGAGCCTGGCGCTCGTCGCGTACGGTGTGCTCGTGATCGGTCTCGTCGACAACCTCCTCCGGCCGGTGCTCGTCGGCAAGTCCACCCGGATGCCCGACTACCTGGTGCTGATCACCACCCTCGGCGGCATGGCGGTGTTCGGCATCAACGGCTTCGTGCTCGGCCCCGCCATCGCCGCGATGTTCATAGCGGTCTGGCACATCGCTGTCCGGCAGCGGCAGCAAGGGTCGCCCTGATCGCGTCGGCGCCCGGCAGCGGCAGGGATGGGCGCCCCTCTCAAGAATCCTGAGGCGCGGTCGAAACCGGACGGACCACCGACCGCGACGATCGCACCAGCCGGCGGCATGGCCCCGACGCGGACGGCGGTCCGCGCAGAGGGCATCGTCAGACCTCAGGAGTCGCCATGATCGAAACACAGACTGCCGCATTTCAGGACGCCCACCTGCCGGCGCTTCTCGGACAAGCCTCGGACGCAGCCCTCGACGAGTTGGAATTCGGAGTGATCGGCTTCGACGCCGCCGGCGTCGTGTGCCGTTACAACGCGTTCGAGTCGAAGGCTGCGGGTCTCTCGCGCGACCGCGTGGTCGGCAACCCGCTCTTCACGCTCGTCGCACCCTGCATGAACAATTTCATGGTGGCCCAGCGGTTCGAGGACGCGGCTGCCGCCGGCGCACCGCTCGACGCCACCATCGACTACGTCCTCACGCTGCGCATGCGGCCCGTGAAGGTGAAGCTGAGGCTGATCGCCACGCCGGGGGCGGCGATGCGGTACGTTCTCGTGCACCGATCGACATGAAGCGCCTTGCGGACCCGGCCCCGATGGGGCGCTCCGCGCACGCCGACCGACGCGGCCCGACCCCATGAAACCCGAGGCCTCGACGCCCTACGAATCCCTGATCCAGTTCCTGTACCGGGCGCCGATCGGCCTCGTGCAGGCGGCGCTGGACGGCGAGATCGCGATGATCAACCCGATGGCGGCAAAGCTCCTCATGCCGATCGCGGCGGGGGGCAACCTCGAGAACATCTTCGACGTCCTGTCGGTCGCGGCGCCGGACCTTCGGACCATGGCCGCCGCCGATCTGCCGGGCGGTGTCTTGCGCGAAGGTCTCCGGGTCCCGACCGCCGGCTCGGATCGTCGCAGCGGGGCGCAGCAGTGGTTGGAGATCAGTGTTCTCAAGCTCGACGCGGCCAGCCTCATGGTCAGCGTGGCGGACGTGACGCAGACCGTGCAGTCGGAACAACAGAGACTCGCCTCGCGGCTGCGTGATGCAGCCCGTACCGACAGCCTGACCGCACTGCCCAGCCGGCCGGTCGCGCTGGAGAGGATCGAAGACGCGCTCGCCCGCCGGCGGACCAATCCCCAGACGCCGTTCGCAGTGGTCTTCGTCGACTGCGACCGCTTCAGCAGCGTCAACGTGAACCACGGCACCGCGGTCGGCGACGAGCTGCTGCGCCTGCTCGCAGGCCGCATCAACAACGTCGTGCGCACCGGCGACGTGGTGGCCATGGCCTCCTCCGCGGCCGCGACCACGGCCGCCCGCATCGGCGGGGACGAATTCGTGGTGGTCCTCGACTCGCTGCGGCGAGCAGACGACATCCACGGCGTCGCGCAGCGGCTGCTGGATGCGCTCGCACGGCCCTATGCCATCGGCGAACACCAGATCCATGTCACCGCGAGCCTGGGCATCGTGCTCGGCGCCCAGGCGGCCGACGACGCGGACACCGTGCTGCAGGATGCGGGCATCGCGATGCACGAGGCCAAGCGATCGGGCGGTGCGCGCTATGCGCTCTTCACGTCCCCGATGAAGGAGGCCGCGGCGCGGCGCGCCCGGCTGGAGAGCGATCTCCGTCGGGCCCTGGACGAGGACGAGCTCTTCGTGGTGTACCAGCCCATCGTGGGCCTCGCGCGGGGCGAGTGCGCCGGCGTCGAGGCCCTGGTCCGATGGCGGCATCCGGTCCGCGGGATCGTGTCGCCGGTCGAGTTCATCGGCATCGCCGAGGAGACCGGTCTGATCGGCCAGCTGGGCGAGTTCGTTCTGCGTACGGCCTGCCGCCAGTTCGTGCAGTGGCAACGGACCCTCGGTGCACTGGCACCGCGGATCATGTCCGTGAACCTCTCGCGCGCCCAGCTCGCCGAGGGGCCGCTGGTGGACCTCGTGCGGCGCATCCTCGACGAGACCGGCATGGCGGCCCGTCATCTGCAGCTGGAGGTCACCGAGAGCCTCGCTGCCCAGGACGAATCCGTGCAGCACCAGCTCCACGATCTGAAGGCGCTGGGCCTCACGCTCGCCCTCGACGACTTCGGCACGGGTTACTCGTCCCTCGCCAGCCTGCACCAGTTGCCGGTGGATGTCGTCAAGATCGACCGGTCGTTCGTCTCCCAGTCGGAGGCGAGCGCGCACCACCGGGTCCTCATCGAGGCCACCGTGCGCGTGGCGCAGAGCCTGTCGATGGGCACGGTGGCGGAAGGCATCGAAACGGTGGGCCAGGCCCGGACGCTCGCGCGTCTGCAGTGCGACAAGGGCCAGGGCTACTTCTTCGCGAAGCCCATGACCGGAGAGGACGCAACCCGCTGGATGTCGGCGCGACTGCCATCGGACCAGCGACCGGCACCGGCGCCGGCCGAGGCGGACGTCTTCTGACGACCGTCCGCACGCAACCTCATCGCCGCGACATCACGGGACCCGCGGCCAGGCGCAACGACCACCGCTCCACACCGCGGAAGCCCCCATGAGCATCGACGACGACATCGCCACCGAATACGAAGCCCTCCTGCAGTTCGTGTACCTCGCACCGGTCGGTGTTGTGCAGTTCGGCAACGGGGGGGACATCGACATGGCGAATCCGATGTGCGCGCAACTGCTCATGCCGGTGTCGCGCGACGGCATGCTGACGAATCTGCTCGACGCGATGGACGACGTGGCGCCGGAACTGCGGCGGATGATCGACGCGGCCGGCGACGCGAGCGGGGCCATCTGCCGCGATCATCGCGTCGCCCTCCCGCGGTCGGGCCGCCCCGACGGCATTCCTCAGGTGCTCGCGGTCAGTCTCATCCGCCTCGACGCGGACCGCCTGATGGGCATCGTCAGCGACGTCTCCGAGGCCGTGCGGCAGGAGACGCTCTACCGCGAGAACCAGGCGTGGCTGAACGAGAGCCTGCGCCTCGCGAAGGAGGCAGCGGAGGCCGCCAACGAGGCGAAGACCGAGTTCCTCTCGAACATCTCGCACGAGCTGCGCACGCCGATGCACGCGATCTCGAGCTTCGCGAAGCTGGGTCTGGGCAGGATCTCCGACGCGTCGCGCGAGAAGCTCCAGCGCTATTTCGAGAACATCAACGGCAGCGCGAGTCGCCTGAACCACCTGCTGAACGATCTCCTCGACCTCGCGAAGATCGAGGCGGGCCAGATGCGCTATCGGAAGACGACGCTCGATCTGCGCCCGCTGCTGATGACGTGCGTCGCGGAGTTCGAGGCGATGGCCAGCGATCGCGACATCTCGATCGAGGCCCCCGCGGACGGCGGACCGGCGATGGTCGCGGCGGACGGCCTGCGGCTCCAGCAGGTGTTCGCGAACCTCCTGTCGAACGCAGTCCGCTACAGCCCGGACGGGAGTGTCGTGAAGGTGACGATGACCCGCGAACGGAATGCGTCGGGGGCTGACTGCATCGTCGTCGCGGTCGCCGATCGCGGCCCGGGCATCCCGCCCGACGAACTGGAACTCGTGTTCGACAAGTTCGTGCAGTCGAGCAAGACGAAGACCGGGGGCGGCGGCACGGGCCTCGGTCTCGCCATCGCCCGCGAGATCCTCACCGCGCATGGCGGCACGGTCAGGGCTTCGAACCGCCCCGAGGGCGGCGCGGAGTTCCGGATCGAGTTGCCGACCATCGATGCGTCCGTCGGTGACACGGCAACCCAACCGTCCGGGCGACTGGTCCCGACGCACTGAGTGCTCAGCGCCCACGCCGGCGCCAACGATCTTCATCGCAGCCAGCCCGGTCACCCACGTCCAGGCGGACGCTCTCCGACCGACCGCGAACGCATCCCGACAGGCTTCCGGCCGATGACCGCGGGCCGTCCCTGACGCTACCGACGACACGCGCGCTGTGCCGGACCTGCTCGCATCCCACCGCCCCTCCGGCCATGACCAGACCCATCACCCGTCCGCCGGGCGCCGGGCTGCCTCGCGCCACACATCCGCCCGCACGTCTTGCCTGTGCGCGACCCGTCCTATCGACGCCGACTCTGGGCATGGAAGGCGATCCACAGCTCTGGATGAGCGTGACCGCCACCGGCCGGACGGGGACGACCGTCCCCACACCCTCCCGCTGGAGATGCCGGGTCGGAGCGCAGCGCGATCGGCGGAACCCGCAGGAGGCGCTGGCATAATCGCCCGCTCTCCACGTGACCAGGACCCCAGGATGAAGACGCGCATCACCGAACTCTTCGGCATCGAGCACCCGATCATCCAGGGCGGCATGCACTACGTCGGCTTCGCGGAACTGGCCGCGGCGGTGTCCGAGGCCGGCGGGCTCGGCATCATCACCGGCCTCACGCAGCGCACGCCGGAACTGCTGGCACGCGAGATCGCCAAGGCGAAGGGACTCACCGACAAGCCGATCGGCGTGAACCTCACGTTCCTGCCGGGCTTCGAGAGCCCGCCCTACCCGGAGTACATCGCCGCGATCATCGAGGGCGGCGTGAAGGTGGTCGAAACGGCGGGCCGCAGCCCGGAACAGTACATGCCTGCGCTGAAGGCCGGCGGCATCAAGGTGATCCACAAGTGCACGTCGGTGCGCCACTCGCTGAAGGCCGAACGCATCGGGTGCGACGCGGTGAGCGTCGACGGCTTCGAGTGCGGCGGCCATCCCGGCGAGGACGACGTGCCCAACTTCATCCTCCTGCCCCTCGCCGCCGAGAAGCTGAAGATCCCGTTCGTCGCCTCCGGTGGCATGGCCGATGGCCGTTCGCTGGTGGCCGCCCTGGCGCTCGGCGCGGACGGCATCAACATGGGGACGCGCTTCATCGCGACGAGGGAAGCGCCGGTGCACCAGAACGTGAAGGACGCCATCGTGAAGGCGACGGAACTCGACACGCGGCTCGTGATGCGCCCGCTGCGGAACACCGAACGCGTGATGACGAACGCGGCCGTCGAGAAGATCCTGGAGATCGAACGCGAGAAGGGCGCCAGCCTCGGCATCGAGGACATCCGCGAACTCGTGGGCGGAATCTATCCGCGCGTGATGCAGCAGGGCGACATGGAAGCGGGCGCGTGGAGCTGCGGCTTGGTCGCGGGGCTCATCCACGACGTGCCTGGTGTGAAGGAACTCATCGATCGGATCATGGGCGAAGCGGAAGACATCATCCGCCGGCGACTCGGAGGCGCGATGGCGGCGTAGGGGGAACCACCCACGCGGCGGCGAACCGCACGACTCCCGTGGGTCGGGCTTCCCCCGATGCCCGTGTTCCTGGATTCGTTGTGGTGCCCAAGCCATCGCCGCGTCGAGCCGTGCTCGACCCACGAAGGTGCCGCGCGACTGGATGCGTAGTCGCCGCAAACAACCCCCGTGGGTCGGGCTTCGCCCGACGCCCGCGTTCCTGGATTCGTCGTGGTGTCCAAGCCATCGCCGTGTCGAGCGGTGCTCGACCCACGAAGGGGCCTCGCGACTGGATGCGTAGTCGCCGCAAACAACCCCCGTGGGTCGGGCTCCGCCCGACGCCCGCGTTCCTGGATTCGCCGTCGTGCCCAAGCCATCGCTGCGTCGAGCGGTGCTCGACCCACGAAGGGGCCTCGCGACTGGATGCGTAGTCGCCGAAAACGATCGCCGTGGGTCGGGCACCGCCCGACGCCCGCGTTCCGGGATTCGCCGTCGTGCCCAAGCCATCGCCGCGTCGAGCGGTGCTCGACCCACGAAGGGGCCTCGCGACTGGATGCGTAGTCGCCGCAAGCAACCCCCGTGGGTCGGGCTGCGCCCGACGCCTGCGTTCCTGGATTCGCCGTGGTCCCCAAGCCATCGCCGCGTCGAGCGGTGCTCGACCCACGAAGGGGCCTCGCGACTGGATGCGTAGTCGTCGCAAACAACCCCCGTGGGTCGGGCTCCGCCCGACGTCCGCGTTCCTGGATTCGTCGTGGTACCCAAGCAGACGCCGCGTCGAGCGGTGCTCGACCCACGAAGGTGCCTCGCGACTGGATGCGTAGTCGTCGCAAACAACCCCCGTGGGTCGGGCTCCGCCCGACGTCCGCGTTCCTGGATTCGTCGTGGTGTCCAAGCCATCGCCGCGTCGAGCGGTGCTCGACCCACCAAGCGGGCATCGACTCTCGCAACGCCACTGGTAGCAGCGTGCGTGGGCGCCCCGCTCACCCCGTCGCCGAACGCAACCCCACCGTCAATCCGCCGGCATCGCCCCGGCGTGCATCCCGCCATGTTCCGCGGGCTTGGGCGCCACGCTCCCTACCCTCGAGCACGTGAGCAGGAAGGCGCCGACGATCAGATAGCTCACAGCCACCGTAGGCGTCTGGCCGATGCCGATCGCCTCGCCGTGCATGAAGCCGAAGAACGTGAGCGCAGCGCCCGCGAACGAGAAGGCCGCAGCCTTCGCGAATTCGCGATCGATGACGAACGCCGCGATGGCTGCGAGCACGAGCCCGCCGAGGATCGCGCCGCCGCCCAGCACCTCGAGGCCGTGATAGAGCACGCCGGTCTGCGCGAGCTTGTCGACCCCGACCGCCGCGGCGTTCGTCCCGGCGGCGGCGAGCACGTTGTCGATCTGCAGCTTCCCCCACGCGGCAAGATGCGGCATCAGACCGAGAATGATCGCCGGTGCGTGGCTGCGCGGTGTCTCCTGGAAGGCCTGGGCGCCGATCAGCATGCCGATGTAGAGAAGGATCGGCGAGATCGCCACCACGGGCACGAGCGAGGTCATCACAGAGATGATGCCCAGCCAGCAGAGAAAGAGCACAGCGACGCCCGTGGCGGCCGAGTAACCGATGCGCCCGCCCATCGCCTTCCAGCCCGGATGCCCGATGTAGACGGCGTTGATGAACGGGTTGCCCATCAGGCAGCCGATCAGGCTGATGACGCCGTCGGCAGTCAGTACGCGTGTCGTCGGGAAGCTGTCGCCCGCGACCGCCGCGCTCTCCACGTTGTCGAGTGCTTCCACGAGATCGTAGATGCCGAACGGGATCGCCGTGACGAGGATCACCCCGAGGAAGTCGAACCCCGAGAACACGTGCCCGAAGGCCGGCAGCGGGATCGAGAAGCCGAAGTTCGTGACCGACCCCGCGAGCTTTTCCAGGGTGAGCCCGCCGTAATTGAGGCCGAGGGCCGTGGAGCCCCACGCGATGAGCGTCCCGACGGCGATGGCCACCAGGCCGGCCGGGATGCCCTTGAAGTAGCGCAGCCCGCCGAACCAGCTCGCGATGATGATCACGAAGCACACGACGCCGATCACGGGGGTCATGAACATCTCGAGCGCGGGTCGGAGCGAGATGAACGCGATCGACACGCCGGCGAGCGTGCCGAGCAGGGCCGCGCGGGGGGTGATCTTCCGGATGATCGGCGCGACGAACCCGCCCGCCATCAGCACGAAGCTCTGGATGAACACCCACGTGAGTCCGGCCTCCCAACCCTTGATCGGGTCCCCGGTCTGGAGCGCGATGGGCAGCATGATCACGAAGGTGACGACGAACATGTGCGGGACGCTGATGCCCGAGGGCAGCGCGCAGACGTCGTTGCGGCCGGTCTTTCGCGCGAGGTCGTAGGCGAGCCACGCGTAGTACATCGTCGAGAGGCACAGCATGAGTCCGGTGGCGGGAAGGATCCGGCCGAACACGATGTCGTCCGGCATCTTCACCACGAACCGCAGCAGACCCGTCAGGACCAGCAGGTTGACGAGGATGTTGGTGCCGAACCCGAAAAAGGCGTTCCAGTCCCCCGGACTCCATACCGCAGGCTTTGCGTTCATCGGTCTTCTCCTTCTTGCGTCACACGGCGTGATGACACGAAGACGGCTCAGCCCAGCGCAGCGAGGATCCTGGTCGAGTCCGTCACCCATCCGAAGATCCCGCCCTGGGCCGAGATCATGCGGAGCCCCACCTCGTGGAACTCCGGGAAGTAGGAGGCGCAGCAGTCGCCGGGGACGATGCAGCGGTAGCCGCGATCGTTGGCCTCGCGCACCGTCGTGTGCACGCAGACCTCGGTGGTGACGCCGCAGACGACGAGGTACTCGACGTCGTCGTTGAGAAGGATCTGGTGGAGATCCGTCGCGTGGAAGGCGCCCTTGCCCGGCTTGTCGATGACCGGTTCGCCGTCGATCGGGTAGAGCGCGGGGATGATGTCGTGGCCGGCCTCCCCGCGGACCAGGATGCGACCCATGGGCCCCTGCGCACCGATGCGCAGCCGCGGCTCGCCGCGCTCCACCTTGGCGCGTGGCGCGTCGGACAGGTCGGGGCGGTGCCCCTCGCGGGTATGGATGACGAGCATGCCGTGGCGCCGGAATCCGGCGATGAGCGCGCGGCACGGTTCGACGGCTGCCGCCAGCAGCGAGATGTCGTTGCCCAGGGTCTCGCCGAAGCCCCCCGGTTCGAGGAAGTCGCGCTGCATGTCGATCACGACGAGCGCGGTGCGCGCCGGGTCGATGGCGATGGGGGCAGGTTGTGCATCGACGGCGGCGAGGGTCATGGCGACTTCCTTCCCGGGATCGGGGGGCGCGCTCTGGGCGGATCCCGGGGCTTCGCAAATGCGAGACCATGGGGCCCTCCGCGGACCGGCACGCGGATTTGCCGTGGATTCAATCCCTTCCGGCCCTCGCCCCGATCTGCGCCTGGGCGCGGGCGCCCTGCAATCGGGCATGGCTCCCCACAATCGGGCACAGCCTGGTCGCCGTCCCTGGAAGATGACCGCGACCAGCCATCGCCCCGGCGCCTGACGGCGCCCGACTTCCCTCAACGACGCGACCGCGGTGCCGCTAAGCACGTGATGGCAGAGAAGCGAAACATCGACGGGCTCCGGAAGCTGATGCGCGTGATCGGCGGGCTGGGCGACGAAGCCGGCCGCGAGACCGCCTACCAGCTGCAGATCTACGTCATCGCCCTGCTCGCGCTGACGCTGGCGGCCCTCTTCTACGTTCCGGTCTACGCGCTTGTTCTGCAAGAGCCCGTGGGTGCGATGGCCATCGGTGCGGGCATGATCGGCGGGCTGGCGACCCTGCCGCTCTACTTCGCCACGCGCAGCGTGCACATCGCACTGCAGGGCATGTCGGCCGTGATCTTCACGCTGACGTCGTATCTCACCTGGCACCAGGGCGGCCTGTCTTCCGCGGTGGCCCCCTGGCTGATGATCGTCCCCCTCGCTCTCAGCATCGCCGGCCTGTCGAGCCGGGCCTACGTCTGGTTCGGGATCGTGCTCGCCGAGATGTTGGTGATGGGCGGCATGACGCTGTCGGGGCACGCATTCGCGACGCACCGCGGCGTCGACCCCGAGGTGCTGTACGTGGTGAGCCAGCCCGGCCTCTTCCTCGTCATCTTCACCCTGCTCTTCCTCGTGAACCGGGCACGTCAGCAGGCCGTCGTCCAGCTGCACGCCCAGAACGAGGACTTCTCCGCGGCACGCGACAAGGCCTTGGCGGCCGTGCGCGAGAAATCGCGCTTCCTCGCGAACATGAGCCACGAGATCCGCACGCCGCTGAACGGGGTCCTGGGCGCCGCCGACGTGCTCGCCACCACACCGCTCACGGCCGAACAGAAGCGCTTCGTGGGCGTGCTGCGGCAGAGCGGCAACACGCTGCTCTCCCTCGTGAACGACGTCCTCGACTACTCCAAGATCGAGGCGGGCCGCGTGACGCTGGAGCACGTCGCCTTCGATCTGCGGGAGGTCGTGGAGAGCGTGGCCGAGCTGTTCGCCCCGGCGGCTGCGGAGAAGGGCCTCACCTGCACCTGCCGCGTGGCGCCGGACCTGCCGGTCACCGTGCAAGGGGATCCGCTGCGCCTGCGGCAGATCCTGTCGAATCTGCTCAGCAATGCGGTGAAGTTCACCGCGTCGGGCGAGGTTGCGCTGGAGGCGGTCCGCGCGGACGACGGGTCGGGCGCGCTGGTCCTTCGGATCATCGATACCGGCATCGGTATCGACGACGCCACCCGCGACCGGCTCTTCCGCGCGTTCGTGCAGGCCGACGACACGACCACCCGCGTCTTCGGCGGTACCGGGCTCGGCCTCGCCATCAGCGCCGAACTCGTCCGGCTGATGGGCGGGCGCATCGACATCGACAGCGTGCCCGGCAAGGGATCCCGCTTCCAGTTCGCACTACCCGCGCAGCCCGCCACTGCCGCTGCGCCCGCGTCCGCGCCGGCAACACCGCTGCGCGTGGCGCTGGTGCAGCACGCACCCCGCGTCCGGACGCTCCTGCGGGAACTGCTGTCGGAGCTGCACGCGTCGGCGGTGGATTTCGACTCGATCGCGGATCTCGCGTCGGCCATCCGGGCAGGCACCTGCCCCCCCACATGGATCGTGGACACGACGGCGATCCAGGATCCCGCATGGGCATCGCTTCCCGCGGCACCGCCCGGCGCCGACCCGACACCGGGACGGATCATCCTGACGGCTCCGGCGGGATACGCCGCCGACGAGGCCCGGATGCCGCCGATCGCGGCCGTCGTGCCGCACCCGCTGCGCCGCGCGGCACTCCACGATGCCCTGGGTGTGCCGGCATCACCGGGTCCGGTACCGGGGTCGCCCGCCGCGAAGAGCGAGCCGCTGCGGCGGCGGATCCTCCTGGTGGAGGACAACCCCGTGAACCAGCAGATCTCCTCGACGCTGTTGAAGCGGCTCGGCTGCGAGGTGGACCTCGCCGTCGATGGGGCCGTGGCCGTGGAGCGCTGGCGCGACGGCGCCTACGACCTGGTGCTGATGGACTGCCAGATGCCGGTCCTGGACGGCTACGACGCGACGCGCGCGATCCGGTCCGTCGAAGCGGCATTGGCCCGCCCGAGGACCCCCGTGGTCGCGCTGACCGCCAATGCGCTCGCCGGGGATCGCGAGTTGTGCCTCGCAGCGGGCATGGACGACCATCTGGGCAAGCCTTTCACGGTGGATCTTCTGCGCGCCATGATCGTGCGGTGGACCACCGCAGGCGGGGCGTCCTCCCGCGCCGCCTGACCCGAAGGTCGCCCGCCCCCTCAGTGCTGCCCCGGCGGCGGCATGAGCTGCGCCCGCAGTTCCCCGTCGGGATACCGCTCGCTGCAGACACTCACATAGACCTCACCCGCCCGCAGGGTGGCCATCTGACCTTCCGTGAGCCGGGTATCGGGCGGAACGACGAAGGTGTCGCCCTGCCTCGCGAGCGGGACGATGACGGGGCCCAGCCGCCCGACCGCGCCTTCGTGCAGATGGGCGATCGTGGCGTCGATGCCGGATGTCACGACGCGCCCCTCCATCGACCGATCGCTGCGGACGACGAAGACCCCGGTGCCCAGCCCGGCGCTCTGCCACACCGGCGGCACCTGCTGGGCGGCCGAGAGGCGGGCATCGTAGGTCTCACCGCTTGCCAGTGCGGACCATCGGCTCGCCACGGGAACCGCCACGGCAAGCAGGGCGATGCCGAAGAGCACCATCCGTCCGGAATGCAGCCCACGACTCGGCGTGTCTCCCACGGCAGCCTCCTCTCCGGTGCGGTGCACCGGACCAGGCGACGGTGCCGTCGGCCGGGAACGGCCCCGGCCACGGCAACCGACGCATCCGCGAACAAAGCCCAGCCCGGTCCTGCGCGCGGCAGCCCGATCGTGATGACGGGCAGGCCCGGTTTCGGCCGGTGCACGAGGGCGGGGGCGCACATCGGGAAAGGCTGGAGATGTCGGCACCGGCGGCAACACCGCTCGGCCACGACGACCGCGCGGACGTCGCCGACGACGTCAGGATTCAGGGAGGTGCGGCCGTTGCGTCGGGGCACCGTGGCGTGGACGGCGCGGGGGGAGGCACCGTGAAGACGGATCGAGGCGACGCGGCAATCGGCGCGTCGGGGCATGCCTACCGGAGCGGATGGAAAACCCCGCCCTGGGCCGGTCGGATACGAGTGATCAGCATACGCGCGGCAGCGCGGGTCGGACACCCCCGCGCCCGGAGGCGCTCAATGCCAGTCGTGGAAACACCACAGACACTGTCTCGCCCTGGGCGTCCGCACGATGCGGTCGCAGCGCGGACACCGATTCAGCACGAGCGCGGTCGCCTGCTCGAGCAGGACGCGCGCCGCGATGTCCCGGCAGAACGCCTCGTAGCCCTTCGACATCACGGCGCCCAGGCCGGGAGTGTCGAAGACGCCGGCAATCCGCAACTGATGGTGCATGACCTCGGGATCGCTCGCGAGCGCGATGCGCCATCGGGCGTCGAACGCGACGATGGCCTTGCGCTCGAAATCGGTCAGGAGATGGGCGTGATACCGCAACACGGTATGCGCCACCATGCCGAGCTCGTCGTATCCGCCTGCCGCACCCTCGAGGGCATGGGTGACGAGCGGCCTCCCGCGGGACCATCGGCGCACGGCGTCGATGTCGGTCGGAGCAGCCGGCATTGCGTGGCCACGACGAGACCACCCCGTACGTGCGGAGGCTTCGTCCATGGAAGCCATGGACCCGAAACCCTCCGCAGCGTCCCTGCGCCCGCCGCAACCCAGCCGCCGACGGGACCCCTCCCCTTCGCGTGTCATCGTTGCTCCCCCCTTCTGCTGCATCCGATGCGGGCCGACGCTTCGGGCTTGCCGCCTGCGATCACCGGTGCGTACCCCATGCACCGATGTCCGGCTTGGTCTTCTGGGCGGTACTCGGGAGCTCGCGGGTTCCCCGACCGCCATGCGTCGTGCCTCGGGTCTGGTGGCGGAGGACACGCCGCGCGCCGCGGACGATGTCCGGCACCAGACGCCCCGGTCCTGTCTGCGAGCGGGCGCAAGCCTGCTCGGACGGATGGGCCGGCCGATTATAGGGCGATGTCCGACGCCTCCGGGAAGCCCTTCGCGCGTCGAAACGCCGCAGGACACGCCACCCGGAAACGCCCGCCACCACCCTTGCCGTCAGGCGTTCCGGCGAGCGGTCGAAGGCATAATCGGCGGATGAACCACGTGCCCCCCGCAGCGACGTCCGCCCATGCTCTCGCCGAAGTCCGGGCCTGGGTCGATCGCGCCGTGATCGGCCTGAACCTCTGCCCATTCGCGAAGGCGGTGCAGGTGAAGCAGCGCATCCGGTACGTCGCGACCGACGCGACCGACACCGATGCCCTGCGCGAGGCGTTGGTCGCCGAACTGGAACGCCTCCGCGACACCGACAGCGCCACCCTGGAGACGACGCTGCTGGTCCACCCCCGGGTGCTGCAGGATTTCCTCGACTACAACGACTTCCTCGACGAGGCCGACGCCGTCGTGGAGGCCATGGGTCTCGATGGCGTGATCCAGGTGGCGAGTTTCCATCCCGACTATCGATTCGCCGGCACGGCGCCGGACGACATGGGCAATGCGACCAACCGCGCGCCTCACCCCACGCTCCACCTGCTTCGCGAGACGAGCATCGACCGCGCGGTCGAGGCCTTCCCCGAGGCCGATGCGATCTACGAGACGAACATCGCGACGATGGAAGCGCTCGGATCGGACGGCTGGGCGACGTTGCTACGGAGATGCCGAGAGGATGCCGCGCAGAGGTTGGACGCGGGCGCAGGCCCGGCGCCAGTGGATTGACCGCAAGCGGCGCGCCCGCGCCGCGGCACATGCGCATGCCATGCGTCATCGGTAACCGATCCGTAAGAGGCGCCAAGCGACTATGTGATGTGCACAGGTCACGCCCGGGTCGATGATGCAGCCGGCGATCTACCCGCCCCGTTGTGCACCCGCCCCGCCGACGGAGGTCACGCCCATGTTCCTGGACTCCTCGTCCAAGGCCGTCTCGCTGATCGGGTCGGCCGCAGTCATTGTTGCCATGATCGCCCCGACCGTACTGAAGGTCACGCCCGTCGAAACGCCCAAGGGCAAGGACTCCACTGCGGTCTTGATGGCGACGGACCGCCCTTTCGAGAACCCCGAGCGCATCGAGGCCAGGCTCTGGGAGGATCCCTTCGAGGCTCTGGGGCTCGCGGAGCGCGAACGGCGACGTGAGGCGAGTGATAGAGGGGGGGTCTCCATCGGCGGCAAGATGCAAAAGATGACTTGGACCGGTCGGGAGGATTGCAGCCACCCGACGCTTCAGGTGAGCCCCAACTGCCTCCGCTCGACGCTCGCGCCGGCTTTCGACGACAAGGAGATCCAGCGGACGCAAATCGCGATGCGAATCGATTGCGACTTCGCCGCCGAGCAGGCGCGCAGGACCCTCGATAGACGCATCGACAAGGCGAAGTGCCGTCTCGATGCACCGTCGGTTTCCGTGGTGCAGCTGATCCTGGTGCCGGTGAAGCCAGGGCGGTCGTTCGATGCCGTCGAAAGTCGCCGCCAGGTGCGCGTCGCCCTGCAGACCGCCATGCTGTCCCAGGACTGGTCCGCGCAGAGGGAGGACCTCATCGGGTGGCTCGCCTGGAATGTCCAAGAAGAACCCCAGACCGACATCCCCTTCGAACTCTTCCAGCACGCCACCGGCGCGCGTGCTGTTGTCCTCTGGCTCGACAGCGATCGGTTCCCGGACGCTTCGACCATGCTTCCGCTGGTCAAGGATCTCGTTTCCGGCTCGCCCCGGGAAGAGGGTGCCAGGACGCCCGTTCTCTGCGAGGCCGCAGCCCATTGCGAGCGCGGTGTCTCGGTGTCGATCGTCGGCCCCACCGGCACCAACGGTCTGGTGCGCATGCTCTCGCAAAAGTCCACGACTGCGGGCAAGGACGTTCCTGAACTCTGGGCCAGGCTCTACTCCCCGGCCTCCACCGTGGACGAAACCACTGTCCTCGACGTGCCGGGTCTGCTCTGGAGGTTCGGGCCAATCGTGGACTCGCGGATGGACCCGAGCAGAACCAAGAAGATCGCGCCGGGTATTGCGAACAGTCAGACGGATGAACCTGACAATCGCGGGCTCTGCCCGCCGCAGCCGGAAACTCGCATCCACTGCGAGTTCGCCAAGCGCGGTCTGTTGTTCGTACGAGCGGTGTCGAAGGACGAACCGGTGCTCCGCGCACTGCTCGAAGAGATCCAACGCCGCCGTGAGGCCGTGCAACCGCGGGAGTGCTCGGTCCTCATCATTTCGGAAGGGGATTCGCTCTACGCCCGATCGCTCGCCTCGCGCATCGAACTGCAGCTCCAGCGCGGGCGCGAGGACGAAGGCGCCAGAGGACGACACGGCAACGATGCCTGCAAGCTGCTCGAGGTGCCGGGGCGCGACGCGGCCGGGGCCTATCAGTTCCTCCGCGCCATCAACGACCCGCGCGCCACCGGTGCGCTGGAGGAGCGCGATGAGGCGCGGGCGGCGAGCGGTATCGCGAGCGACAGGACAGGTAACCTCATCAGCGGAAGCCGCGATGCGTCCTCCGAAGGCAACCAGCAGTTCGACTACATTCGAAGGCTCGTCGCCCGGATCGAAAAAGACGCCGGCGCGGGGCGGCTGGACACCGAACGCGTCTTCGCGGTGGGCATCTTCGGGTCCGACCCGCACGACAAGGTGTCGATTCTCAAGTTGTTGAAGCCTGCGCTTCCCCATGCACGTTTCTTCACAACCGATCTCGATGCGGTCCTTTTCGACGCCGACAACGTCACGTGGACCCGGAATCTCATCGTCGGCACCTCGATGGGTCTCGAAGCCGGTGGCAGCGCGCGAGGCATGCCGCCGTTCCGGCGCGCGCAGCAGACTGCTTACGCGGGCGCGTTCAGCGCTGCTCTGGAAAACCGACTCAGCCTACGTATCGACGGCAAACCACAGCTCTACGAGATCGGCCTCGCCGGACCGGTGTGGCTCGGTCAGCCGAACGACACCTGGACCCTGAAGGGGATGATGCGAGACCGCTGGAAAGCGGTCTCGTGGCCGCACAAGCTTGGCGCCTTGCTTCTTGTCGCGCTCGTGGTGAGCGCCACCGCGTGGTTCGGTGGCGTGCGCCTATGGCGCCTTCTGAAGAGCTACGTGGATGTCGGTGCCTGGAACCGCGCGACGCCGGAATGTCCGTACGAACGCGCGGGTGTGCTGCTGCGTGTCGGGCTGTGCGCTGTTGCCGGGATCGCGACAATCGCCTGGTGGGTGCTCGCAATTTTTTCTACGTTCGAGTCATACGCTGGCGAGGGCGAGCCCCTGGTGCTGTTCCAGGGCGTATCGCTTTGGATGCCGACCATCGTGCGGGGCATCGCCATCACACTGGGGGTCTCTGCACTGATCGCGTTTCTGGGGTGCGTGCGACGGACCACACGTGAGGCAGGGAACGAGCGCGGCCTGCACGCCTGGGGCAACGCCAACGCACACGGCGGCAGGACGACCGTTCTGCGGGATTACCTCGGGTTGACGCCTACCACCTTCCCGCCCGAGAAACCGGGGCTCTGGCTGGCCTATACGCGGCACACCTGCTTCACCGGCATCGCGGCGCTTCTGATCGGCTTCGCAATCTTCCTCGCGTATCTCGGACTGCTCACCTTCGTCCAGGACCCGAACGTGCCATCGCGGGGCCAGGCGATGACAGCACTGAGCGAACTCTCGATCTGGATGGCAGGCATCATCGCCTTCACGCTTGCTGCCGGTTCCTGGCTGCAGACCAATGCCATGAAGACGCTCGTGCACAGCGCCATCCCCATCAACCAGGGTACGTGCGAGACAGGTTCGCAGCCGACGGGCGACGCGCTGGTGGAGGCGCATCTGATGCACCCGGGCTCCCGTCGCAGGGAGGCTATGCGGGAATGGGGGGTCGGTGGCATAGAGTCCGAATCGTTGACGCCCGGGGATCACCATCGGATCGACAACACCCTCATCCTCGAACTGCTCGACCGCCTCGCGCGGCCGGCGCAGGTGTTCGTCTACATTCCGCTCGTCATCGCGTCGCTGCTGATCGTCGCACGCTGGCGGCTCTTCGAGAATCAGACCTTTCCGGCGGCCCTGTGGATCTCCACGGCCGCGCTGATCGCGCTGAGCCTCTGGAACGCCTGGCGGCTCTCGACACTGGCCCACGGAATCCAGGAAGGAATGCGCGCTGCCATCGACTCGGATCTGGTGGCTGCAAGGCGGGAACTCGACGCCAGCGGGGAGGCGGACGAACGCGCAGACCTGCAGCGCCGGATCCGGGTCCTGGAAGCGCTGGACGGCCGCCTTGCGATGCTGTCCAGCGGCATCTTCGCCCCGCTGCTCGCCCAGCCGTTCTTCAAGGCACTTCTCATTCCGCTGGGCACAGGCTCCGTTCTCGAATGGGTGGCGGTGGCCAAGGGATTTGGCTGAGATCCGCCATCTCTCGGATCAGGGCGCCCGCGACGCCGCGTACGCGACGATGTCGACGATGTCACCGTCCGAGAGCCCGGCCACTACCGGCTGCATGAGCACCGCCCACCCGCCGCCGCGCAGGCCGCGCCGCATGTCGTGGAGCTGCCGCGCGAGATAGCTCGGCGAGCGCCCTGCCAGCGCAGGCACCGGACCCAGTCCGCGCAGATCCGCGCCATGGCAGACGCCGCACGCGGTGGTCCGGCCGCCGCCCGTCGAAACGATCGCCTCGCCGCGCGCGATGCTGCCCGTGGGCACGTAGGCGACGAAGCCCGATCTCGAATCGCGGCGCTCCGTGCGTTCGAGGTCCTCGGGCATCTCGATGACCCGCTCGCCGATCGGTTCGGTGGCCGCCGGTTCGGACGCCACCAGCATCCATCCGGCCACGTGCGTCGCGGGCACGACGTCGGTCTCGACGACGCGGATCCACGGGCGCGTCGGGAGCGACGCGAAGTACTCGGCGGCCTCCCGCACTTCGGCGTCGGTGGCCCCCTGTGCGACGCCCACCATGATGTCGATCGGCAGCGACCGCGGCTCGGCACTGATCCGCGCCCCGCTACGGAACGCGTCGACCTGTTTGACGATGTAGTCCACCGGCAGCCCCGCGAGGCTCGAGTTCTCCGGCCGCCCCAACCCGTTCGGCAGATGGCAGAACCCGCAGGCGTAGACCCCTTTCCGCGCGCTGCGCGCCACGCTCGGCGGCATGGGCGGATGATCGTCCGGATGCCAGTCGGGCACGCTCGTGAGATCGCGCAACTGCGCCATCGTGAAACGTTGGTCACTGCCGGGTACGGAGAGCGGGGTGCCGTCGTCAGGCGGCAGCGCACCCGGGGGATTCACGGGGTAGGCCCAGGCGGGGATGGGCGCGTCGGCGAGGGTGGGTGGCGCCAGGGCCACGATGAGCGCCAGCGCAAACGGTACGAGTTCGGACTTCATGGGAATGCGGTCCTCCGGAGATTCAACCTGCAGTGCGGACACCGGCGCGGCGGGCCCGCGACCCGCCCTACCGCGCCCCCGACGCCAGGAACCCGCCGTCGATCGGCATCGCGATACCCGTCACATAGCCGGCCGCATCGGAGACGAAGTACGCCACGGCGGCCGCGATCTCGTCCTGCGTTCCGTAGCGCGCCATCGGGATGGCGTCCGTGTACGCCTGGCGGAACTCCGGCGAATGCAGGACGCGCGTCATCGGCGTGTCGACAGGCCCGGGCGCGACCGCATTCGCGGTGATCCCGAACTCGGCCAGCTCCACCGCCATCTGCCGCGTGAGGCCGATGACCGCTGCCTTCGACGTCCCGTAGCCGGTGCGCCCGACGCCGACGGCGCGCAGGCCGGCCACGGACGCGATGTTCACGATGCGACCCCAACGCGCGCGCTGCATGAGGCGCGCGCCGTGCTGCGAACACAGCAGCACGCCGGTCACGTTCACGCGGAGATGCGCCTCCCAGCTGTCGAGCGGGAAGTCGACGAACGGTGCCGTCTTCGCGATGCCCGCGTTGTTCACGACGACATCGCAGCGACCCCAGCGCCGGTCGATCTCGGCGAAGGCCGCAGCGACCGACGCCGCGTTGCCGACGTCCAGATGCAGCGGCGAAGCCGCGAACCCGGCCTGCGTCAGTGACGTTGCGGTGGCTGCGGCCTCGGCATCGTCGATGTCGCCGATCAGCACGTGCATGCCGTCCCGCGCGAGACGATCGGCGATGGCCGCGCCGATACCCTTCGCGGCCCCCGTGATCAGGGCGACGCGCTGCCCCGCCTGTGATTGCGCCATGGTGCTTCCCCGTGTCGTTCGATGGCGGATGTCAGGCGAGCGGGCCCGAATACTTCTCGAGCAGCGCCCAGGCCTCGGGGCCGTAGATCGCCTTCCAGTCCTTGTAGTACCCGGCGGACGACAGCACGGCGCGGAACTTCGCGGGTTCGGTCCGGTTGAACACGAGGCCGGCCTTCCGCAGCTTCTCTTCCGCCGTCACGTTGAGCTTCACGAGGTCGTCGCGCTGCCGCAGGGCCGCCGCGTCGAAATGGCGGGCGACGATCTCCTGGAGCTTCGGCGGAAGCCTGGCCCAGGCGCGTCCGTTCACGAGGAAGAACCAGCCGTCCCACATGTGGTTCGTGATCGACACGTACTTCTGGACCTCGTAGAGCTTCGCGATCTCGATCAGCTGGATGGCGTTCTCCTGCCCGTCGACGATCTTCGTCTGCAGCGCCGAGTACACCTCGTTGAAGTTGATCGACGTGGGCGAGGCCCCGAGCGCCTTGAAGAGCGAGGTCCACTGCGGGCTCACCGGCACGCGGATCTTGAAGCCCTTGAGGTCCTCCGGCACGTTGATCGGATGCGTGCCGCTGGTGATCTGCCGGAAGCCGTTGTCCCACATCTTGTCGAGCGCGTGGAGGCCGAGCTTGCCGATGATGCCGCGCAGATGGCGTCCGAGATCACCGTCGACGGCCTCCCACACGCGCTTGTAGTCGGGGAATGCGTAGCCGACGCCACATAGCGACGTGGGCTTCGACAGCGTCGATAGGATGTTCCCCGACAGCGTGAACATCTCGATCCCGCCGGAGCGCAGCTGCGACAGCATGTCGGTGTCACCGCCCAGCTGGTTGTTGGGGAAGATCCGGACATCCACCTTGCCGGCGGTCTCCTCGAGGATCTTCGCGACGGCCTCCTGCATCCGCACGTTGGTGGGGTGCGTCACCGGCAGGTTGTTCGCCAGCTTCCAGGTGAACTCGGCGGCGCCCGCGCGCATCGGCATCCCGCCAAGCGCGCCCATCGTTGCGAGCGCGGCACCGCGCACGAAGCCGCGTCTGCTGATCATCGACATCGGGTTCTCTCCTCCATGGGTGCCGCGCGTGCTGTGCCGCGCGGTCACGATTCAGTTGGTCCGGGTCACAGGAACCCGATGGAAATCCAGGGCACGCACGCGACCACGATCAGGCCGATCACCAGCGCCACGAGGTAACCCACGATCGGCCGGATGCCCTCGTCCGGCGGCACGCGGCCGACGGCGCACGCGGCATAGTAGCCAACGCCGAACGGCGGGGCGAAGAGCCCGATGCCCATCGCGAGGATGACGACCATCGCGTAGTGGACGTCATGGACCCCCATTTCCCGCGCGATGGGGAACAGCAGCGGCCCGAATAGCACGATGGCGGGGATACCCTCCAGCACGCTGCCCAGCACGATGAAGACGACGATCGACACGGCGAGGAATCCGGCCCGCCCGCCGGGAAGGTTCGCCATGAGTCGCGTGAGGTCCTCCGAGAAGCCGGACTGCGTGAGCGACCATGCCATGCCCGTCGCCGCGCCGATGATGAGCAGGATCGCGCCCGACAGCGCCGCGGTCTCGACGAGCATCGGCACGAGGCGCCGCCAGGGGAAGCACCGGTAGATGAGCAGGCCGGCGAGGACGGCGTAGACGATGCCGATCGTCGACACCTCGGTTGCCGTCGCCACGCCCTTCACCACCGCCGTGCGGATCACGAACGGCAGCGCGATCGCCGGCAATGCGATGACGAGGCTTCGGACGATCTCGCCGCGTGTCGCGCGCCGGACGCCGGAGAGATCCTCGTGGCGGTAGCGGAACCACACGAGGACGCACAGCGCGAGCCCGAGCACGACGGCCGGGAGCAGGCCGCCCGTGAAGAGCGCGGCGATCGATACGCCGGTGACGGACCCGATGGTGATCAGCACGAGGCTGGGCGGGATCGTCTCCGTCTGTGCGCCCGTGGCCGCGAGGAGGGCGACCAGCTCGCCCTTCTTCGCGCCGCGCGCCTGCATCCCCGGGAAGAGCACCGGCGCCACTGCCGCCATGTCGGCCGCCTTCGACCCGGAGATGCCGGACACCAGATACATCGATCCGACGAGCACGTACGACAGCCCGCCGCGCACGTGTCCGAGCAGGTTGCCGAGGAAAGCCACCATCGCGCGCGCCATGCCGGTCATCTCGATCAGCAGGCCGAGGAACACGAAGAGCGGCACCGACAGGAGGATCAGATGCGACATGCCCTCGTCCATGCGACCGACTACGACGGGCATCGGCGTGCTCGTCGTCAGCGACAGATAGCCGACGGTGGCGAGGCCGAACGAGAACGCGATGGGGACACCGGCGAAGACGTTCACCGACACGACGCCCACGAAGAAGATGAGCAGGTTGAGGTTGGCGAGGTCCTGCAGCAGCGGGCTGATCGCGACGAGCGCTCCGGCCAGCGCGGCGACGACCGCGAAGGCGGCGATGGCGAGCGGCGCACTCGCCGTCCTGAGCAATCGCAGGAGCGCCACGAGGATCATCAGCGCCCCGCCGATCGGCAGCGCCGCGGCCCGCCAGGCGTTGGAGATGTCGAGCGCGGGGGTCGAGATGGGGATCTCGTCGTGGGCGAACTCGTACGCGGGGCCGATGAACAGGAAGAGGAACGCGAGCGCCGCCGCGACGGCGAACATGTCGAGGAACGCGCGGACCTTCGGACGCACCATGCCGACCACGGCGGTCATGCGCATGTGCTCGTCGCGCCGCAGCGCCACCACCGAGCCGAGCATCGCGAGCCACAGGAACAGGATCGACGCCAGCTCGTCGCACCAGACGATGGGCTCCTCGAACACGTAGCGCGAGACGACGCCCGTGAAGAGGATCACGACCTCGGCCAGGATGAGGAGCGCCACGAGGCCCTCGACGAGTCCACCTACCAGGCTGTCGACGGACGCGGACAGCCTCCGGATCGGACCCGCATCCGGTCCTGCTTCGTTTCGAACCAAGACTCCCCCCGGCTCCTCCGCGGCGGGCTCGATGGCGGCCTGCGCGCGGCTACGTTGTTGTGGGGCCGGATGGTAGCGCAGCCCCGACATCCCCCGCGAGGTGCGGGCGATGCCGGGCGGGGATCAGGGCTGGACGATGATCTGGTTCTCCACCGACTTCACGCCCTTGGTGGTCATGGCGAGCCTGCCGGCGGCCGCCTTCTCGGCCTCGTTCATCGCGAAGACCGACAGCATCACCTTCGCTTCGAGCGTCTCGACGCTGATGCTGGCCGCGCCCACTTCCTTGTTGCCGACGAAGCTGCTCTTGACCTGCGCGGTGATGGCCGAATCGTCGACGTAGCCGCCGACGGTCTGCTGGCCGCGCTGGACGGCGCAGCCCGTGGTGGCGAGTGCGGCAAGCAGTGCGGCGGCGATGACGAGGGTGCGTGTGTTCATTCTTGAGGCTCCTGTGATGTTGCAGAGCCCAGTCTGCGCCGAGGGCGCGCGGCGATATGTACGCCATCGCACGGTACCGCGGCCCCGGCGAACTAGCGCGCCATCGCCTCGCCCATGCGGATGTCGCGCGCCGGCACCCAGTCGGCGGGAAACTGCAGCGTGCCCTTCCGGAACAGCAGCACGACCGTGGACCCGAGCAGGAAGCGCCCCATCTCCTCGCCCTTGCGCAGCGTGATGTCGCGGTCGTCGTAGCGCCACTCGCGCACGGTGCCCGGACGCGGCGGATTCACCAGCCCGTGCCACGCCGTCGCCATGCTCCCGACGATGGTGGCGCCCACGAGGGCGAGGACGAAGGTGCCGTGGTCGGAGTCGAACTCGCACACCACGCGCTCGTTCCGCGCGAAGAGACCGGGCACGCCGCGCGCCGTGGTCGGGTTCACCGAGAAGAGATCGCCGGGCACGTGGATCATCCGCACCAGGCGACCGTCGCAGGGCATGTGGATGCGGTGGTAGTCCTTCGGGCTCAGGTAGAGCGTCGCGAACTGGCCGTCGACGAACTGCGCCGCCAGCGCGGCATCGCCACCCACCATCGCACGGACGCTGTAGGTGTGCCCCTTCGCCTGCAACAGCTGATCGCCCACGATGGCACCGCACTGGCTGATGGCGCCGTCCACCGGGCATACGAACGGCCCCGCGGCCAGCGGCCGGGCGTCGTCCCGCAGCGCCCGGGTGAAGAAGGCGTTGAAGGTCTCGTACGCCATCGGATCCGGATTCTCGGCCTCGGCCATGTTCACGCCATAGCGCGCGATGAACCAGGGGATCACCCGGCGCGTCCAGGCCTTCGACCGGGAGTCGGCACACCATCCGGCGAACCCGGTGATCGCGCGCTTGGGCAGGAGGTATTGCGGCAGCACGGCCAGACGGTCGGACAAGTCAGGCGCCTCCGAGTGGCGTCGATGCGCGGGCAGCGATGTCGTGGCGGTCGTTCATGGGTCGAGGCGGGGAGCGGAAGGCCGCGATTGTGCCGGCAAATGCGCGGAGCGCCCATGGTCGGCACGCACCCCGGCGGTGCGGGTGGGGCCGACGTCGGAGCGGACCATGCCCTTGTAGGAGGGGCCCATGGCCCTGTAGGAGGGGCCCATGGCCCCGAAAGCGGTGGATGCCGTGGAAACGCCGCGACCGGAACCATCGCTTTCGCGGGCATGGCCCGCTCCTACACGGGCGTGGCCCGCTCCTACAAGGGAAACCCACCGGTACGGATGTTGCGCAACCCTCGCCACCGATGCACCCTCCCCGCATCCCGCACAGGAGATCCGCCGTGGCGAAGGTTCCCCCAGGGGTTGGTCCGCGTTTTCCGCAGTTGGTGGTGCTGTTCGGTGCCACCGGCGATCTCTCCCGCCGCAAGCTGCTGCCGGGGCTGTATCACCTGGTCAGCGCCGGGTTCATCCCCGGCTGCCGGATCATCGGCGTCTCGCTCGACGACATCGATGCCGATGGCTTCCGGAAGATCGCGCGGGCCTCGCTCGACGAGTTCTTCAATCGCAAGGTCACGGACCGCGACTGGGAGGCCTTCGCGCGGAGCCTGGACTACGTGCCCCTCGGTGCCGGTCCGGAGGCGCTGCGCTCCGCCGTGGAAGCCGCCGAGCAGACCTTCGAAGGCGAGAGCCGCCGGCTGCATTACCTCAGCGTGCCGCCGAACGCCGCCCTCGCCGCGGTGCGGATGATCAGCGAGGCGGGCCTCGTGGACCGCGCGCGCATCGTCATGGAGAAGCCCTTCGGCACCGACCTCGCGTCGGCCGTCTCGCTGAACGCGAAGCTGCACGACGTCTTCACGGAGGATCAGATCTTCCGCATCGACCACTTCCTCGGGAAGGAGCCCGCGCAGAACATCCTCGCGTTCCGCTTCGCGAACGGGCTGTTCGAGCCGATCTGGAACCGCAACTTCATCGACCACGTGCAGATCGACGTGCCGGAGACGCTGGGCCTCGGCAAGCGCGCCGGGTTCTACGAGCAGACCGGCGCCTACCGCGACATGGTGGTCACGCACCTCTTTCAGATCCTCGCCTTCATGGCGATGGAACCGCCCACCGCGCTGGAGCCCGCGCCGATCAGCGAGGAGAAGAACAAGGTCTTCCGAAGCATGCTGCCGATCCTGCCGGGCGACGTGGTGCGCGGGCAGTACACGGGTTATCGCACGGAGGAAGGCGTGGACCCGGAGTCCGACACCGAGACGCTCATCGCGCTGAAGTGCTACATCGACAACTGGCGCTGGGCCGGCGTGCCGTTCTTCCTGCGCACGGGCAAGCGGATGGCGGAGGGCCAGCGGATCATCTCCATCGCCTTCCGCGAGCCGCCGAAGAGCATGTTCCCGCCCGGCTCCGGCGTGGGCGCGCAGGGCCCCGACCACCTCACGTTCGACCTCGCCGACGCGTCGAAGATGTCGCTCTCGTTCTACGGCAAGCGCCCCGGCCCGGGCATGCGCCTCGACAAGCTGAGCCTGCAGTTCGCGATGCACGACACGGGGATGATCGGCGAGGTGCTCGAAGCCTACGAACGCCTGATCCTCGACGCGATGCGCGGCGACCACACGCTGTTCAACACGGCCGACGGCATCGAACGCCTGTGGCAGGTGTCGACCCAACTGCTCGAAGCGCCGCCACCGGTGCGGTTGTACGCCCCGGGTTCGTGGGGGCCGAAGTCGATCCACCAGTTGATCGCGCCACACGCGTGGCGGTTGCCGTTCGAGCGGGTGTGGCGGGATCCGAACGGGACGGGGAGCTGACGGCACGCGGGGATGCCGAATACAACCCCCGTGGGTCGGGCTCCAGCCCGACGCGGCGCATCCCGTGACCACACTGCCTTTCACCATCGCGGCGTCGAGCTGCAGCTCGACCCACGAACACCTTCGCCCGTAGCAACCCCTCGGATCCAGGCACAGCACCCGTGGGTCGGGCTGCAGCCCGACGCGGCGCATCCCCTGACCACAGCGCCGTTCGCCCACGCCGCGTCGAGCTGTAGCTCGACCCACGAAAGACGGCGCTGCACAGACGCCGCCACCTCCGGCACCATGCGGCACCACCATCCACCCGGCCCGCCGCGCCCCATGCCGTCCACCCGACGCGACATCTACTACTGGAAATGCGATCGCCCGGCCGCCTTCCACGGCACCGCCCAGGGCGATGCGCGACGGCCGAGCCAGGAGACCGAATCCCACGTGCGCGATCTCCTGACGCGTCACTTCGGAAGGCCACCGACCACCCTGCGCGATGGCGGCGGCCAGGGCAACCACCTCACTTTCATCGCGACCGTCGACGCGCACGACGTCTTCGTCCGCATCGAGGACGGCCCGGAGCAGGACGACTACATCGCGGTCGAGTCGTTCGTGATGGATCGCGTGCGGGCGCTGGGCGTTCCGACGCCACGCGTATACGCCACCGATGCCACCCGTCGCCTCGCGCCGTTCGCGTGGCAGATCCTGGAGCGCATCGCCGATCCCGATCTGAATCGACACTTCAAAGCCGGCGCGCTCGCGACGTCGAAGGTCGCAGCGCAGATCGGTCGGCTGATCGCAACCTGGCAGGGCGTACCGGTGCAAGGCTTCGGTCCGTTCGAGGTGCAGCGCCTGACGGCGGACGGCGTGCTGCACGGCCTGCACGCGACGTATCCGTCGTACTTCTTAACGCGCCTCGACACACACCTCACCTTTCTCGTCGCACGCCGCTTTCTCACGGCGTCGCAGGCCGAGGCGATGCGCACCGCGATCAACGACCACCGCGCCCTCCTCGACCTCGCCGCACCGTGCCTCGTCCACAAGGACACGGCGCTGTGGAATCTGCTCGGAACGGAACGCGAAGTGACGGCAGTGATCGACTGGGACGATTGCGTCGGCGGCGACGCGATGGACGATCTCGCGCTGCTGGGATGCTTCCACGACGGCGCGTTCCTGCGAGCCGCGTTCGAGGGCTACGCCTCGGTCCGCGCGCTACCCGCCGACCACGTCACGCGCTTCTGGCTGCACCTGCTGCGCAACATGATCTTCAAGGCGGTGATCCGCGTGGGCGCGGGATACTTCGACCATGGCAACGGGTTCTTCCTCGTCGGCGCAGGGAGCGATGGGAAGGCGTTGCGGGAGACGACCCTGGCGCGGCTGGAGGCTGCGGTGGGGGGGTTGCGGGAGGGGCGGGATCCGTTGGGGTTGTAGCAGGGTGCGTCGACCGGAACCGGCGCTTTCGCGGCCATGGGCCGCTCCTACAATTTCACAACCACCATCGGTGGCGCATCGACGGGTTCTGTAGGAGGGGCCCATGGCCCCGAAAGCGATGGGTGCAACGAAACGCTCCAGCCGGAACCATCGCTTTCGCGGCCATGGGCCGCTCCTACAAGGTCACAACCATCATCGGTCGCGCATCAACCGGATTCTGTAGGAGGGGCCCATGGCCCCGAAAGCGGTGAGTGCAAGGAAGCGCTCCACCCGGAACCGTCGCTTTCGCGGCCATGGGCCGCTCCTACCTCCCCCCCAACCCCAGCGCCTTCGAATGCGAATGCTCGTAACGCCAGCCCTCCGGCGTGAAGAGCGTTCCGACCTTCGTGTCCACCAGCCGCGCCGCCATCACGCTCTGACCGGGCCCGATCTGCATCTCGCCCACTTCCAGCCAGTCGCACGGCGCGCTCGGGCCGCGGAGCTGGTCGACGAGGATCATGTCGCGTGGCGCGCCGTTCTCCAGATACTGCAAGCCGCCTTCTTCGAGACGGTGGATGTTGGCGTCGGCCTCGGCGAGACTCAGGAATCCGACGCGGAGGAGTTCGCCGTCCATGCACACCGTCGCGCTGTGGATCCCGGCGATGAAGGCTTCGAGGCCACCGACGTACTCTTCGTTGATGGCGTCCAGCCGGACGATGAGCGACATTGCTTCCACGAGAACTGCCACGACGGTCTCCCTCGATCTTGTTGGGTATCGCCGCGCGGCGGGGCCGGGGCGAGGGGCCGAAATGATGGCATGGAACCCCCCTCCCCGGGCGACCCGCTCAGCGCTTCGCGTTCAGCCGCACACCGAACATGAAGATGTCCTGGTCCTTGTTGTAGAAGGATGCGACGCGCGTGTACATCGCCGCCGCCTCGATGGTGCTCGAAGGCATTTCGAACACCTTGTACGCCGCGCGGAGGCTGAGGATGCCCATGGCCGTGAGCGGCGTCTCCCGATAGGTGTCGTAGGCGATGTACGGGCCCATGCCGAAGCTGAAGGTGAAGGTGTCGGGCGGGGTCCGCCACCACGCCTGGATGGGGACGCCCTGGCGGTGGATCAGTCCGGTGTCACCCTCGGACAGGAAGGCCACCGAGTACGCGGCCGGCTGCCACCAGGCCAACGGCTGGTCGAGGATGTATTGCGCCTCGATCTGCACCGCGCCACCGTTCTTCTGGGAGCCCAGTTGCGTCGTCCGCGACGTGCCACCCCACACGCTGATGTCGGCCTGCAGCCGGGTCGACCGCTCGAGATCCGCGGTGGATACGAAGTCGTACCCAGCCCCGAAGAGGACGGCATTGGAATTGAACGACCCGGGCACCAGCGTGTTGGTGAGCTGCGACCGCAGATACCACCCCGATTCGAACGGATGCCATTTCAGCGCGACCGTCGTGAAGAGACCCACGCGGAACACGTTCTCGCGGATGCCGTTCTGGGTCGTGTTGTTCATGCTGGCGTACGGCCCCGTGCCCGCCTGCAGTTCGAGCCGATCCGCGAGCGGCCACGCGTACCAGCCCTGCACGGCGAACCCGTCACGGTGATTGTTGTTGAGGTGCCCGTCGTTCGAGTACACGAAGCCGATGCCCCAGGGCGTGGTCGTCGGGCTGTAGATGAAGCCGGTCTGGGCAGTCCAGGTAGTCTCGCCGAGACCACGCAGGGCCCCGCCCACGACGTAGAAATCCACGGTCTCGGGTTCGGGCCGAGTGGCGGCCGGCGCGGGACCGATCGTTGCCGCGGCGAGGAGGCAGGCAGCGGAGAACCGGGAATACGGCCTGCCGGGCGGGGAGGAGCGGGCGCGGCGAAGGGAGGCACGGAGGGTGGTGTGCATGGCGATCACGGTCGGTGGTGGCGGGTCGGGTGGAGGGCATTTCGACGTGTCGGTCGGAAAGGCCAACGGCATTCTGCCCAGCGTGCAAATCCCGGGCAAGTCAGACCAATCACAGGCCTTTGGAAAAGGAGAATCCACTGCCCCTGCAGGAGGGGGCCCTGCCCCCCCAAAGCGGTCGATGCAAGAAAACGCTTCAACCGGAACCGGCGCTCTCGCGGGCATGGCCCGCTCCTACGAAAAGCGTGGCGCGCTTCCACAGCGGGTGGGGCATCCACCGCCGTAGTGTAGGAGCGGCCCATGGCCGCGAAAGTGGTCGATGAAAGGAAACGCTACAACCGGAACCGGCGCATTCGCGGGCATGGCCCGCTCCTACAAAAGCATGGGCCGCTTCTTGAATGTCGCTTCGCCCCCGTCACCCGTACGTCAGCGCCCGCGCCTTGCCCCAGAAGACCCGGTACATGAACACCGTGTAGCCGACGATCACCGGCAGCGTGATGACCACGCCCGCGAACACGACGTTCAACGACCCCGTGCTGATCGCGGCGTCCCACACGCTCATCCGGCCGATCACGATGTCCGGGAAGATGCTGTACGCAAGGCCGAAGAACGCCAGCACGAAGATGAGCACGGTCCCAGCGAACACGATCCAGCCGTGACCGCCACGCACCAGATCGGGGTGTGTCAGCACCCAGCGCACCGCGAAGAACGCCACGGCGCAAGCTAGAGGCACAGGCAGCAGCGCGAACACCTGGGGTAAGCCGAACCACTTGTCGGCGACCGTGGGATGGACCAGCGGCGTGGCCGCCGAGATCGCCACGAGTGCGACGCCCATCGGCCAAAGCACGCGCTGCGCCCAGGCCACCGCCTGCATCTGCAGTCCACCCTCCGTCTTCATGATGAGCCAGCCAGCCCCGAGCAGCACGTACGCCGCAGGCAGCGTGATCGCGATGCCCAGGCTGAACGCGATGCCGAGCGGCCCCGTGTCGAAGCCCGTGATGTAGCTGCCGAGCATCCAGCCCTGCGCCGCTCCCGCGAGCAGCGAGCCGCCGAAGAACGCCCGGTTCCAGAACGGCTTGTACTGCAGCGGCGCCTTCACCCGGAAATCGAACGCTACCCCGCGGAGGATGAGCCCGATCAGCATCACGGCCACGGGCAGGTACAGCGCCTGCAGCACGAGGCCGTGCGCCATCGGGAACGCCACGAGCAACACGCCGACGCCGAGCACCAGCCAGGTCTCGTTGGCGTCCCAGAAGGGGCCGATGCTGGCGATCATGGTGTCCTTCGCGGTGTCGTCCGCGAACGGCAGCAGCAGGCCGACGCCGAGGTCGTAGCCGTCGAGGACCACGTACACGAGCAGCGCGAACCCCATCACGGCGAGGAAGATCAGCGGAAGCCATTCGGCCCATGTCATGCCCAACATGTCACACCCCCGCCTTGCCGAGCCCGGCGTCGGTGACCTTCACCGGCGCATGCGTCACCGGGTTCTCGGCCATGTACTTGAGCACGCCGACGTACGTGACGAGCAGCAGGCCGTACACGAGCAGATAGGCGACGAGCGTGGCGCCGATGAACGGCGATGGGACGCTCGTCACCACATCGCTCGTACGCAGCACGCCGTAGACGACGAACGGCTGCCGGCCCGTCTCGGTCACGTACCAGCCGGACAGCGTGGCGACCCATCCGGAGAAGGTCATCGCGGAAAGCGTCCAGAGCAGCGGCCGCGGCAGGCTGATGCGCGCACGGCCGCGCTGGCCCCATAGCTTCCACGCCGCGAACGCCGACACGACCAGCATCAGCGAACCGACGCCCACCATGATCCGGAACGCGTAGAAGACCGGCGCCACCGGCGGATGCGCGTCGGGGAACGCGTCGATGCCCGCGATCTCGCCATCGAGTTCGTGCGTGAGTATGAGGCTCGCGAGTTTCGGGATCGTGATCGCGAGGTGCGTCGTGCCGGCCGCTTCGTCGGGGATGCCGAAGAGCGTGAGGGGCGCGCCGCGCTCGGTCTCCCAGATGCCCTCCATCGCGGCGACCTTGGCGGGCTGGTGCTCCAGCGTGTTGAGGCCGTGGAGATCGCCCGCGACGAACTGGATCGGGATCACGATCGCCGCCGTGAACACGGCCACGCGCATGGCCTTGTGGGTGCCGTCGGTCGCGGTCGCCTTCAGCAACTGCCACGCGCTCAAACCCGCGATGAGGAACGCCGCCGTCAGTGCCGAGGCGAGCAGCTTGTGCGCGAACCGGTACGGGAACGACGGGTTGAACACCACCGCGAACCAGTCGGTGGGAAGGAACTTCCCGTTGACGATCTCGTAACCGGCGGGCGTCTGCATCCAGGAGTTGAGGCTGAGGATCCAGAAAGCGGAGAGCGTGGTGCCGAGGGCGACGAGGACGGTCGCCGTCAGGTGCACGCGCTCCGACACGCGTCCGCGGCCGAACAGCATGATCCCGAGGAAGCTTGCCTCGAGGAAGAATGCGGTGAGCACTTCGTAACCCAGGAGCGGCCCGGAGATGTCGCCCGTCTTCTCCATGAACCCCGGCCAGTTGGTGCCGAACTGGAAGCTCATCACGATGCCCGACACGACGCCGAGCGCGAACGTCAGTGCGAACACCTTCGTCCAGAAGTAGTAGGCCTCCTCCCAGGCGGTCTCCCGGGTCCGAACGAACCGGATGCGGAAGAACAGCAGGAACCAGCACAACGCGATCGTGATGGTCGGGAAGAGGATGTGGAAGCTGATGTTCGCGGCGAACTGGATCCGCGAGAGCATCAGGGCATCGAGCGTCATGCTGATGGGTCCTTGTCGATCAGGAGGGGCTGCTCTGCTTTTTCGTATTCCGGCCCGTGAGCCGGTCCTTCGCTTCGAGCACACGGGTGACCATCGATCCCATGCTCATCAGCTGGACCGCGGTCTCCGGCGCCAGTTTCTGGACGTCGTCGAACCAGATCATCAGCCGGCTGATGAACTCGTGCATCTGGCGCATGCGTTCCTGCGCATGGCGTTCGTCGTCGGTGGCGGGGGTTTCCTGGAGGGCGGAGCGCAGCATCGTCAACGTGGGCTCCACTTCGCGCCGGCGCCGTTCCTCGGCCAGCACGCGGAAGATCTCCCAGACGTCGTCGGGCGCACCGAAGTACTCGCGGCGGTCGCCGGGGACATGGCGCAATCGGACGAGCCGCCAGGCCTGCAGCTCCTTCAAGCCCATGCTCACGTTGGAGCGGGAGAACTCGAGGCTCTCGGCGATCTCGTCGGCGCAGAGCGGCTTCGGCGACAGGAAGAGCAGCGCGTAGATCTGCCCGACGGTACGGTTGATGCCCCAGCGGCTGCCCATCTCGCCGAAGTGGGCGATGAACTCGCGGTTGAGGGCTGGGAGTTGATCGTTGAGCGGCATGGAGCTGAGTATAAATGACCAAATCTGATATTTCAGTAGTTCCTGAAATCTCATGTATCTCTTGAACGCAAACGGCAGAGGCAGGCGCTACCCCCGTGGGTCGGGCACTGCCCGACACCCGCGTTCCTGGATTCACAGTAGTGCCCAATCCGGCGCAGCGTCGAGCGATGCTCGACCCACGAAGGTCCCTCGCCACGGGATTCCGCAGCGCTCGAAACAACCCCCGTGGGTCGGGCACTGCCCGACACCCGCGTTCCCGGATGCGTCGCTGTGCTCAAGCCGGCGCAGCGTCGAGCGATGCTCGACCCACGAAGGTCCCTCGCCACTGAATTCCGCAGCGCTCGAAACAACCCCCGTGGGTCGGGCACTGCCCGACGCCCGCGTTCCCGGATGCGTCGCTGTGCCCAAGCCAGCGCAGCGTCGAGCGATGCTCGACCCACGAAGGGCCCTCGCCACTGGACCCCGCGACGCTGAAAACAACCCCCGTGGGTCGGGCACTGCCCGACACCCGCGTGCCCGGATGCGTCGCTGTGCCCAAGCCAGCGCAGCGTCGAGCGATGCTCGACCCACGAAGGTCCCTCGCCACGGGATTCCGCAGCGCTCGAAACAACCCCCGTGGGTCGGGCTTCGCCCGACGCCTGCGTTCCTGGATTCGCAGCAGTGCCCAAGCCAGCGCAGCGTCGAGCGATGCTCGACCCACGAAGGGCCCTCGCCGCTGGATTCCGCAGCGCTCGAAACCACTCTGCCCACCCGCAGACCACGGAAAAGATGAGGCCATAATCCGGCCCAGCTAGGCCCCATTCCCGCGCCGAGGCGCACCCCCGGAGATCCCCCGATGCCCCCACGCAAGGAAGTCACCCCTGCCCTGACACGAGCGCTCGCCGACTACGCGGAACTGCCGCTCGGCGCCGATCGCGAAGCCGACGTCACGCCGATCCTCGAGGCGTGGGTGAAGGACGCCAACGCACTGAGCCGCAAGATGAGCGCGGCGCGATACATGACCCTGGTCCCGGCGACCGTCTTCTCGCATCCGGTCGAGCCGGAGGACGGCCAGTGATGAACGCCTCCGATCTGCTCGACCTCTCTCTCGCACAAGCCGCCCGCCTGGTCCGCACGCGAGAGGTCTCACCGCTCGAACTCGTCGACGCGTGTCTCGCGCGCATCGATGCCGTGGACAACCGCCTCGCCGCCCACATCACGGTCTTCGCGGACGAGGCACGCAGCGTCGCGAAGGCTGCCGATGCCATGCTTCGCGCGGGCTATGACCTCGGGCCGCTGCACGGCGTACCGGTGAGCCTGAAGGACAACGTGGCCGTGCGAGGCACGCGGACCACCGCCGGAAGCAAGGTGCTGGAGCACTGGCTCCCCGATCACGACGCCACCGTGACCGAGCGCCTGCGGCGCGCCGGCGCGATCCTCCTCGGCAAGCTGAACATGCACGAGTTCGCATGGGGAGGCACGTCCGACAATCCGCACTACGGCGCCGTGCGCAACCCGTGGAACACCGAGCGCTTCCCGGCGGGATCCAGCGGCGGGTCAGGCGCCGCGGTCGCCGCGCGCATGTGCTACGGCGCCATCGGGACCGACACCGGCGGATCGATCCGCCTGCCGTCGGCCATCAACGGCGTCGTCGGGATACGCCCCACCTATGGACGCGTGAGCAACCACGGCATCATCCCGCTCGCGTGGAGCATGGACACCGCCGGCCCGATGACCCGTACCGTCGAGGATTGCGCGCTCATGTTCGGGGCGATCGCGGGCCACGATCCGAAGGACCCGACGACGTCGCGCGCCCCGACGTCCGACTATCTGGCCGACCTCGGCGCCGGCGTCGACGGCGTGCGCATCGGCGTGGTGCCCGGCTACTTCTTCCACCATCTGCAGCCACCGGTGCACGCGGCAGTGATGTCCGCACTCGAGACGCTGAAGGGACTGGGCGCGAGGATCGTCGATGTCGACATCGACAACATCCACGGCAACATCTCGGCGCAGCTGACGATCGAATCCGCCGAGCCGAGCACGTACCACCAGCGCTGGCTCCGCGAGCAGCCTCAGAACTACGGCGCCGACGTGCGCACGCTCCTCGAAGTGGGCGAGATGCTGCTCGCGACCCACTACCTGCAGGCGCAGCGCTATCGCACCCTGCTGCGCAACGAGTTCATGGCAGCGTTCCGCAAGGTCGACGTGTTCCTCTGCCCCACCCTGCCCTTCACCGCCACGCGCGTGGGCGAGATGAAGGTGGTCATCGAGCACGGCGTCGAGGAGGACATGCTCTCGGCGATCATGCAGTACACCGGCGTCCCGAGCCTCACGGGCCTGCCGTCGCTGGCCGTCCCGTGCGGCTTCGACCCCGACGGCCTGCCGATCGGCATGCAGATCATCGGCAAGCCGTTCGACGAGGCGACGCTGTTCCGGGTAGGGGCGGCGTATCAGGGGGCAACGGACTTCCACACGAAGGCGCCGAGGCTGTGATGGGGCGCAACGATCCGCCCGCTCCGGGTATCGCGAGAACCGCGCTCGATGCGGCAGCGGTCCCCGCGGGCCGGGCTGGGGGGCAGGCATGGCGTGACCTGCGTCCGACGACGCGTTGCAGGGTTCAATCCGTCACGCGGCGGCGTTCCACGAACAGACTGTTTCCAGAATCCCGCTTCGCCTGGCGCTTCGCGTCGGCGACCAGGGCCGATATCTCGACGGCTTGCAGGGAGGCACCGGCCGGCACGACCACGGCGCCGATCGACAATGTCGGAATCGGATGGAATCGACGCTCCCCGCGACGATCCTCGGCCTCGAACCCACCGGACGTCCGGGTGGCGTCATCCATGAGATCGAGGATCTCGGCGCCGAATCGGTCCAGGGCCAGACGAAACCGGGCCTCCCAGTCCGCGGTCTGCATGAGCATCATGAAATCGTCCCCGCCGACGTGACCGACGAAGTCGCGCTCCTCGTCGACGATATCCGTGAGGATGCGACCGAGGAGCTGGATGACTTCGTCTCCCTTGCGGTACCCGAAGACATCGTTGAAGGGCTTGAAGTGATCGATGTCGGCGTAGCCCGCCACGAACGGGACGACGGACGCCACGAGGCGGTCCATGTGCTCCGAGATCGGGACGTTCCCCGGTAGCGACGTGAGCGGATTCGCATACCGCGCGGCGGTCATCTGAAGCTGGGTGATCTCGTGAACCAGGTCATGCCCGGTCCCGAGACCCAGGTAACGACCTTCGGCGGTGATGATGAATCCGTCCGACAGGTGACGGCGCTCACCGCGTGCCAGCGCGAGGCTCAGTTCCTGGATCGTCATCGCATGGTCGACGACCAGCGGAGCGTCGTCCATGAACATCGTGCAGGGGCGGCGGCCGAACAGCTCCTTCTGGTACGGACGCGCGAACTTGTCGAAGAAGCGATGCCGGTCGATGAGTCCGACCGGCTCGCCGTCCCGGACGACGGGAAGACTCTCCAGATCGGGATCGTCCTCGAACCGCTGGAACACCGCATCGTTCGATGCGGTGTGCGCCACGGGAGTCACCTGACGAAGCAGCTTGGCGGCGGACGGAGATCGACGCAGGGCGCTGGTGGCGGTCGGGTAGACCGAGATCATCTGACACGACAGCATCTGCCGGATACCCGGCGCCAGTTGCAGAGACGGCTTGGCCGAGGGGCGGGCGACCACGAAACCCTGGACGAGCGGGATACCCAGATCGCGAATGATCTTGAGCTCCGCCTCGGTCTCGACACCCTCGGCAACGACGACGGCATCGGCGCTCTCGGCAATGTGCTGGATCGCCTGCACGAAGCGGAGCTTGAGTCCGTCCGCCTGGATGCCACTGATGAAATGACGATCGACCTTCACCATCTCCGGACGAACTTCGGTCCAGAGTTTCAGACTGGCAAAGCCCTCGCCGAGGTCGTCGATCGCGATATGGCAACCCAGGGCGCGGAACCGATCCAGCGCGGCGACCAGCTTCTCGAAGCTCGTCGCGGTGCTGCTCTCCGTCAGTTCGATGACCAGGCGGTTCGCGGGAATGTCCTCGAGGCCGCTGGGCAGTCGCGCATGTCGGCTCGGTCGCGATTCGTTGACGAGAATGTCCGGAGACACGTTGACGAACAGGCGCCCCGGCAGATCCAGGGCCAGAAAGCGCTGTGCGATCACGCGCCGGGCAGCCGCCTCGAGCGCTTCGACACAGCCTTCCGCCCGCGCCGCCCTGAACAGGTAGTCGGGCGACTGCTGGCCATTCCTGCCAGGTCCACGGACCAGACCTTCGTATCCGAAGATGGCGCCGTCCGCGAGCGTCACCAGGGGCTGGAACGCGCAGGAGAGAGTCCCCAACTCCAGGATCGACCTCACTCCCCCCACGTTCGATTTCTCGAATTTCTCTGACATGTCGCTCGTCGCCATCGGAACGTAGCAGGCTGAACCATCAAAGTGACAGATGCATGAAACGTCCCCGGCGTCGGTGGACATCGACCGTCGAGGGCCCACGGCAGGCCGCAAAGGCAGGAAGTCGACCCCGGGCGGAGCCCCGACAACCCGGCGACCTCTCCCAGCTGAGCGCGCCACCGATCCGGTGACACTTTCGTGTCAATGTCGCCAGTACGACTTCCGATGCAGCCCGATCGGAGCACGATAGATGAAGTCTTCAACCTCAGGCATAGTCCCATGGAGACTTGGTCGGAGACCGCGAAAAACCCATGAACGTCGACATTGTTCACGCAGAGAATGGCATCACGATCCTCAGCCTCGCCGGTCGCCTCGATCTCGAGGGCGCGCGCGTACTCGAGGGCAGCTTCACTTTCGAGACGACGACACGACGCGTGCTTGCCGTCGTGAATCTGGCGGGTGTCAGTTTCCTCGCGTCGATCGGCATCAGAACGCTGCTCAGCAGTGCCCGGGCCCAGGCGCAACGCGGGGGCAAGATCGTGCTCGCAGCGGCGGACCCGCTCGTACGCAAGGTGATCGAGACTTCCGGGGTCGACCAGTTGATTCCGATGTTCGCGACCGTCGATCAGGCCCAGACCGCCCTGTTGAGCGACTGAATCCGCTCGTGCGTCGCCTGGTCCTTGCCAGCAGCGCCGACGCGTCCCTCGCGGCCAGCGCCTGGCTGCGCGCCCTCGCCCAGGAGGAGAGGCTGCCCCATGAGGTCCAGTTCCGCCTGGACCTCTGCCTCACGGAGCTTGTGAGCAATGCGGTCACGCACGGCTACGGGGATCAGACGGGGCGGCGCGTCGAGATCGAGTGCACGGTGGACCCGGAGTGGGTCACACTGCGGCTGATCGACGACGGCATCCCCTTCGATCAGACGGCGCCCCTGCCCGTCTTGCACCCGGAAAGCCTCGCCGAAGCGGTGCCCGGGGGCGCCGGACTGCCGCTCATCCACGAGTTCTCGGACCGCGCCACCTACCGGCGCGACGGGCACAGCAATGTGACGGAGATCTCGGTCGCCCGGGAACGCACAAGTACTCGCGCATCGAGCGAAGCCGACCCGATGAGGTCGGACCTCGCCGGCCAGATCGCGTCCTGCGTCCTGTTCGCGGAGCTCACCCCGGAGCAATTGGACACGGTCGTGGCGCATAGCGAGGTTCGCCACTGGTCGGACGGTGACGTCGTCCTGCGGCCCGGCGAGATCAATCGCCATGTCGCAGTGGTGCTCGACGGACGCCTGTCGATTCATCTCGACACTGCGGGCGCCGATGAGGCCCTGACCATCGGCGCAGGCGAATGCGTCGGAGAGATGTCCGTCGTCGATTCGCGACCCGTCTCTGCACTGGTGGTCGCCGGGGGCCCGTGCCGCATCCTGCTGATCGAGGCAGGCGCATTCCTGGCACACGTGCTGCCGCTGCCGTCCGTGGCGCGACACCTCCTGGCAACGCTGGCTTCCCGCATGCGCCACAGCAACAACCGCATCGTGGCGCGGATCAGAGAGACGGCGGAACTCGAGCGGGTGCGCCGGGAACTGGCTCTCGCAAGCCAGTTGCAAGCCGCCATGCTTCCCCATCGATCGCCGCTGTTCCCCGGTCACCCACGGATCGATTGCGCCGGCCGCTTGCGATCCGCACGCGAGGTCGGTGGCGATCTCTTCGATGCATTTTTCGTCGACCCCGATCACCTGTTCTTCGTGATCGGCGACGTCTGCGACAAGGGCATCCCCGCCGCGCTGTACATGGTGCGGACCCTGACCCTGCTGCGGACGGACGTACAAGCGATCGCGGGCGCGTCACCGGCGTCGGTGTTCGGATGCCTCCCGCCCTTGGTCGCGAGCGTGAATCGGACGCTGTTCGAGGGACATCGGGGCGAGCTGTTCGTCAGTCTGTGGTGCGGCGTCCTGGAGTTGTCGAGCGGACGCCTGTCGTTCCTCAATGCCGGTCACCTGCCGCCATTGCTGCTTCGTGCTGACCAGGCGCCAACGTTCCTGGAGGCGCGCCGCAATCCGATCGTCGGCGTCGTCGATCACCACGACTTCCAGGGCTTCGAAACGCGACTTGCCCCAGGAGACGCGTTGCTGCTCTACACCGACGGCGTCACGGAAGCGGGTTCGCCAGCCGGGGAGTTGTTCGGCGACGAGCGCCTGATGGCGCTCGCCACGCGGTTCCGAACGACATCGTCCGAGCGGATGCTCGACGCAGTGTTCGACGAGGTGGGTCGATTCGCGGATGACGAACCCCTGCCGGACGACATCACTGTGCTGTGCCTTCGGCTGATGGGGCCGCGTTGAGGTGCAATGGCCTTGGGGCACCGGCGCATGGTTGACACACCGCGCCGCCACCCGCAGCCGGAACGGCCCACGCTGTTGTAGGAGCGGCCCACGCCGTTGCAGGAGCGGCCCATGGCCGCGAAAGCGTCGGTTCGGATCGATGCGATTCCTTGCATCCACCTCGCGCCAGAGCCGCTCGGATTCGGGGCCATGGGCCCCTCCTACAGGGGCGGTGCTTCGCTACCCGCCGTTGGAACGGCCCACGCTGGTGTAGGAGCGGCCCGTGGCCGCGAAAGCGTCCGTTCGGATCGATGCGATTCCTTGCATCCACCTCGCGCCAGAGCCGCTCGGTTTCGGGGCCATGGGCCCCTCCTACAGGGGCGGTGGTGCGCCACCCTTTGTCGGAACGGCCCACGCTGGTGTAGGAGCGGCCCGTGGCCGCGAAAGCGTCCGTTCGGATCGATGCGATTCCTTGCATCCACCTCGCGCCAGAGCCGCTCGGATTCGGGGCCATGGGCCCCTCCTACAGGGGCGGTGCTGCGCTACCCGCCGTCGGAACGGCCTACGCCGTTGTAGAAGCGGCCCACGCCGTTGTAGGAGCGGCCCATGGCCGCGAAATCGTCCGTTCGGATCGATGCGATTCCTTGCATCCACCTCGCGCCAGAGTTGCTCGGATTCGGGGCTACGCTCGGAGCACGGGGTCAGGTCTTGCAATCGAGTCTCTCTCCTTGGCGCCCGCCACCACCGCTGACACCTACGACGCCGGTGATCGCCCGACCCAGATCACCGACTCGGTGGGCGGCACCATCACGCGCACCTACGAAAACGGCGGCCGCCGTTTCAGTGGAGGCTCACGTTCCGCAGGAACGTGAAGCGTCGCAGGCCGTAGCTACAACCGCTTCGACACCCCTGCCACGGAGGTGACACCCCTGGGGGCCGGCACCAGTACGCTGACGTACACGTACGACGCCGCTGGCCGTCGCACCCAGATGCAGGTCACCGGGCAGACCGCGGTCACCTACGGCTACGACGACGCCGACCGCATCACCGGCATCACGCAGGGCTCGAACGCGGTGGGCTTCACCTACGACGCCGCCTGTCGTCGCACGCTGGCCACGCGCCTCGACCACATCGGCGAATCCACCCAGCCACCCCGCATCGCCCCAGCGCTCGGGCCACCGCTGTGAGAGGCGGCAGCAGCGGCGGAACAAGCGCAGTACGACCCTCAGTGGGATCCCCCCGCTCAGCCTGGACCGGCGGTCGAGTTCGATCAGCACATCGTCTGGTAGGCGAAATCAGGACGACCGGCCGCTCGTCAGGGGGGCTCGTGCCTGTACCCCGGAAACTCGCCACCAACGGCGCCGTTCCCGGCGACAGGCCGTGCTCGAGGCGCTGGGGGTGCGATACGGGAGGCTCCATGGCGGCGCCGGGGACTTCCTCGCGCGAAACCGGCAATTACCCGGGGCCGCCAGAGTCGCAGATACTCCCGGATGTCGCGTTGAATTTCCTATCCTTCCCAGCGAGTGCCGGTCAGCCGTGAAGGCCTTGCAGGTCCAGCCTGTTCACGCCGGAATCTCCGCCCGCAGCCCCGGCACCTTCTGGAAGCGCCGGTCATTGGTGAGAAAGAGCACATCATCGGCAAGCTCAAGCGCGCTCGAAGCCTGGAGGGCGTCCGGCGTTCTCAGCCGGTGATTGGCACGAAGCAAAGCAGCACGCTCGACCACTGCGGCCGTGAGCTCGACGACTGTCAGTTGTCCGGCGTCGAAAAAAGCCCGGTATTCGTCCGCCAAGGCCTGATCCTTGTCGCGGAATGGCTTGACCATGCATTCCAGCCAGCTCAGACGGGATACGGCGAAGACGGCGTCCGGGGCTTCGTTACGCAGTGCTCGCAACCGCTTCATCAGACGGGCGTGGAAGGGGTCGGGCGCCTCGATCCAGTAGATGACGATGCAAGCATCGAGGAATAGGATCACCGCTAAGCGCTCCAGGCATCGCGCTCGATGCGCAGTTGCTCGTCGATGTCCTTCTTGGATCGGGTTCCCCGTGCTGGTCGTTCGACCAGCTCCCACAGCCCGCGCCGCTCGATGAGCCGAACGTAGTCGTCCTCGCGCAGCACCACGTAGCAAGGACGATTGTTCTTGATGACGTGGACCGGGCCGTCCTTCAGCAGATCGTCGAGGGCGGAGATGCCCCGTCGTTTGATTTCCTGCGCCGGTATGGTTTTCATCGTCCAGACCTCATTCAGTACCTGAAGCGGTACTAATTCTAGTCTCGTCAAGTGCGAAGAGCCAGCCTGTCACGCGCTCTGGGGTCGGACCTGCGCAACCATCTGACCTCTCGGAGAAATGCCCGCAGAAACCCCTTGTTTCCGGGCTTGGAGCACTGTTTTTGAACCCGAAATGGTCCGGTCCCGAGGAAATGCTGAGCGGGCGACGCACGTCGCGGGGCCATGTCTTGCCTCTTCCCGCAAGCGCCAGCTCGCCAGCCACACCTACGACGAGCTGGGGCGTCCCAACCTCAACACCTGGCACGGCGGCACCACCACCACCTACGACGCCGGTGACCGCCCGACGCAGATCACCGACTCGGTGGGCGGTACGATCACCCGCACCTGCGAAAACGGCGCCCGCCGTTTCAGTGGAGGCTCACGTTCCGCAGGAACGTGAAGGCCTTTTCCGGACATTTCTGGACGTTCTTGGAAGTGTTCTTGGTGCGGGAGGGGGAGGCGCAGTTGCGCTACAACCTCATGAATTGCTGGGAACACAGATCGATGGAGTTGCGCGTGTACGCCCAGAAGTACCCCCAGGTGAGGGGTACTGGGGTTTGCACCCCCTGATTTGCGCATCCAGAACGGGATCGTCACTCGGCCATCTGGGCCGCACCCTGGAAAAGTGAGGACGAATACCTACTGTCGCCCACGCGCAGGCATTGATATCATTGATCTCATCGATATCGCCCGATGTCTTGGAGGCAATCAATGGCCAGCATCACCATCCGCAATCTCGACGAGTCCCTCAAAGCTTCTCTGCGAGTACGTGCCGCCCGTCACGGCCGCTCCATGGAAGACGAGGTCCGCAACATCCTTCGCGCCGCTTTGGTTCAGGAAGCTGTTCCGGACCGAAACCTCGTGGAGCGCATCCAGACCAGGTTCGCCTCCTTCGGGAATCTTGACCTACCCCAACCGGAGCGTGAGGCGATCCGGACTCCGCCCGACGCGCTCGGCTGAGGTCGCGGTGATCATTCTCGACACGAACGTCCTCTCCGAACTTCTGCGCAGCACCCCCGATCCCGGCGTCACCGCATGGATCGCGAGACGTCCGCTAGCCACGCTGTTCACCACAACCGTGACACAAGCGGAGATGCTTTATGGCATTCGAATTCTGCCGACTAGTCAGCGTCGCAACCAATTGGAAGTCGCCATGCTGGGGCTATTCGAGGAGGACTTCTCGGGTCGAATCCTGCCGTTCGACAGCAACGCGGCAAAGTTCTACGCGGAAATCGCCGCATCAAGACAACGAGCGGGACGCCCCATCTCGCAGTTCGATGCGCAGATCGCAGCGGTTGTCATGGCCTGCGGTGGAGAACTGGCAACACGCAACGTCACAGACTTCGCGGACACCGGCGTGACCGTCGTCGATCCGTGGTCGACCTGAGAGCGGGAGGAAATCTCCGAGGCCTGATTCCGGAGGAAATCCAAACCGCGCCAAAGCCGCCCAGGGCGCTCATGGCACAGTGCGACCGGAAACGGCGCAGTTATCCACAGGTGAGACGCCACCGGAGTAGGGCTATTCGTAGGGTTTGAACTGCCGATTTGCTGCGCCGGACTGTGCCACCGCTGTGCCACAGAAAATCCGAGTACTGAGAACTCAGGAAAAACAATCTATAACTATCTGTTTTAACTGGTGCCGGGAGGGGGAATCGAACCCCCACGATGTTTCCACCGGCGGATTTTGAGTCCGCTGCGTCTACCAGTTCCGCCATCCCGGCCGGGAGGGAGCGTGATTATCGCCTACGCGACACACGCGCGAAAGCACTCGTGACAGCGCCCTGGGCCGAGCCTCGCCTTGTCCCGACACGCGGGCGCCGACCTGTCGCGGTGCGGGCGACAACCCGCTCTTGACGCGGCTCGCGCTGGAGGCTGCGCCTGCCGCGTCACGTCTCAGCGGTGACCATCCGCCTTCAGATGACCGTACCGCTTCACACGGATGTCGGCCTGGGCCTGGTGGCCGGCGAAGCCTTCGATGGCGCAGAGCCGCGAGCAGTACTCGCCGATCATCGCCGAGGCTTCCGGCTTCACCTTCTGGTAGGTGCACGTCTTGATGAACTTGCCGACCCACAACCCGCCCGTGTAGCGCGCTGCCTTGCGCGTGGGCAGCGTGTGATTGGTGCCGATCACCTTGTCGCCGTAGCTCACGTTCGTCTCGGGGCCGAGGAAGAGCGCGCCGTAGTTGTTCATGTTCTTCAGGAAGTAGTCGGGGTCCTTCGTCATGACCTGCACGTGCTCGGACGCGATGCGGTCGGCCTCGATCACCATCTCCTCGTACGTGTCGCAGACGATGACCTGCCCGTAGTCGCGCCACGCCTGGCCGGCGACGGCGGCGGTGGGCAGCGTCTTCAGCTGGATCTCGATCTGCGCCATGGTGTCGTGCGCGAGCTTCTCGGAATTGGTTAGCAGGATCGCCGGGGAGTTGGGCCCGTGCTCGGCCTGGCCCAGGAGGTCGGTGGCGCAGATCTCGCCGTCGACGGTGTCGTCGGCGATCACGAGGGTCTCGGTCGGGCCGGCGAAGAGGTCGATGCCGACGCGGCCCGCGAGCTGGCGCTTCGCTTCGGCGACGTAGGCGTTGCCGGGGCCGGCCACCATGTCGGTCGCCTTGATCGTCTCGGTGCCCACCGCCATCGCGGCGATGGCCTGCACACCGCCCAGTACGTAGATCTCGTCGGCGCCAGCGAGGTGCATGGCGGTGACGATCGCCGGCGACGGCTTGCCCTGGAAGGGCGGCGCGCAGGCGATCACGCGCGGCACGCCGGCGACCTTGGCCGTCAGGATGGTCATGTGGGCCGAGGCCACCAGCGGGTACTTGCCGCCGGGCACGTAGCAGCCCACGGAGTTCACGGGCAGGTTCTTGTGGCCGAGGATGATCCCGGGAAGCGTCTCGACCTCGACATCCTTCATCGAATCGCGCTGGATCTGCGCGAAGTTGCGGATCTGCGTCTGCGCGAACTTGATGTCATCGACGTCGCGGGGCGAGAGCGCCTTCACGTTGGCCTCGATCTCGGCCTGCGTCAGGCGGAAGGACGGCGGGGACCACTTGTCGAACTTCTCGGACATCTCGCGCACGGCGGCGTCGCCCCGCTTCTCGACGTCGGCGATGATCCCTTCCACCGTGGCCCGCACCTTCGACTGCTCGGCCGCGTCGTCCGCGGCACTGATGCCCTGCTTGAGAAAACGCACCATCTCGATGTTCTCCATGCCCCGGTTGTCGGGGTTTGCAAAACCCGGCTTCTATCACGCTTTCGGGGCACGGGGCCAGCGCCGCTGTCGGTGGTGAATCCGAAGCGGGGGGCATCGCGTACATCGGATGGCGAGGCGACGCCCTTGTAGGAGCGGGCCATGCCCGCGAAAGCCGTGGATCCAAGGATGCCCCGCACCCTGAACCATCGCTTTCGCGGGCATGGCCCGCTCCTACGACATCCACATCCATCTGCGCCACGCGCTCTCCGTCCAACGATCCGTCCACCTCACCGAGACCACACCATGATTCGCATACTCGCCGCCCTCGCCTTCTTCTGCCTCGCCGGCTTCGCTCTCGCTGCCGGCACCCCCTTCGAACAGGCACCGTTCGACGCCGCGCGCCAGGCCGGCAAGCCGGTCGTCGTGATGGTCTACGCCGAGTGGTGCCCCACCTGCCGCAAGCAGGATCCCGCCGTCGAGGCTGTCCTGAAGTCGCCCGAGTTCTCGAAGTTCGAGTTGTTCCGCGTGGACTTCGACATGCAGGAGGAAGTCCTCAAGGCACTGCGCGTATCGCGTCAGAGCACGCTCATCGTCTACAAGGGTGACAAGGAGGTCGTGCGCTCCACGGGCGAGACTCGACCGGACGCGATCGCCGCCCAGTTCCGCAAAGCGCTGTAGGTCACGACGCGATGGCGCTTCCCCTGGCCACCTACGGGCTGGCAGCCGTCGCCGGCAGCCTCTCCACCTTGTCGCCGTGCGTGCTGCCGCTCGTGCCGATCATCGTCGGCACGGCAGCGGCGACGCACCGGCTGGGGCCGGTCGTCCTTGCGGCCGGGCTGGCAGTGTCGTTCACGGTGCTCGGGGTGCTGGTCACGGCGTTCGGCGCCGCGCTGGGGCTGACCGGGCAGGGGCTGCGGATGGCGGCTGCGGTGCTGCTGGTGGTGTTCGGCGCGGTCCTGCTGTCGGAGGCGCTGCAGGCGCGCTTCGCCCTGCTGGCGTCACGCGCCTCAGGGGCGGGGCAGACGGCGCTGGGCCGGTTCGAGCCGCGCGGCCTCACGGGTCAGGCGTTGCTCGGACTGCTGCTCGGCGTGGTCTGGAGCCCCTGCGTGGGGCCCACGCTGGGCGCGACGATCACGCTGGCGAGCCAGGGGGAGGACCTCGGTCAGGCGGCGCTCGTGATGCTCGTGTTCGGCATCGGGGCGGGAGTGCCGCTGGTGGTGCTGGGTCTTCTCTCCACCGCGGTGCTGAAACGGGTCCGCGGGAAACTCCTGGAGGCTGGCAAGCGCGGGAAGCGCTTCCTGGGCGCGGTGCTGCTGCTGGCCGGTCTCGCGATCCTGACCGGTGCCGACAAGCGCTTCGAGGTCTGGGTGCTGGATCACGCGCCGGCCTGGCTGATCGACCTCACGACGGCCATCTGAACACTCGGGAACGATCAGCGGAGCACGCTGGCTTCGCGTTCGCGGCGGCCACCCTGATCGTCCCGATTGCGATGCCCGGCGGCGGCGAGCCGCGTGTTGACCTGATGCGCCGCGCGTACACGGTTGGCGTCGAACTCATCGAGCGTCGCCTGGATCTGGAACCGGACGATCACCGTCGGGAGGCAGCCGATGACCGCGACGGCCACGACCACGACGCGCCAGCCCCAGCGAGGAAACGTCACCCGAGGTCGACGAAAGAAAGGCAGTTGGATCGGTTTCATCATTCGCTGACCTGATTGTTGCAGTGTGGGGAGGCCGCGGCGCGCGTCAGTCGTAGACATCGCGCCAGCCGCCCCTTCGAAATGACCCGGACGTCCGGACCCTAGTGCGCATCGTGCGGTCCCGGCTTGCGGACCTGCATCGTCGAGGCATCCGCCGGCGGGCCTTCCTGCCTGACCGCGCCCACCTCGCCGCCGGTCCATTCATGGGCCACGGTGCCCTCGGGATGGTCGTACCAGCCCGACACTTCCCGGACATCGGGCGCCAGACCTTCGCGCACCTTCACCGTCGTGAACATCCCGCCCATCTCGATGGCGCCGAAGGGGCCCTCGCCCGTCATCATGGGCAGGGTGTTCTCGGGCAGCGCCATCGGCATGTCGGCCATCTCGGCCATGCCCGTTTCGCCCATCACCATGTACCCGGGTGCGATGCCGCGGATGCGCTTCACGAGCCCCGAATGATCGACGCCGATCAGGGTCGGTATGCGATGTCCCATGGGGCCCATTGTGTGATGCGATTTATGACAATGGAGCGACCAGTCCCCCGGGTCCCGAAAGACGCATTCGACGGCGCGCATGGCACCGACCGGCATGTCGACAGTCACCTCGGGCCAGCGGGCCGCCGGCGGTACCCAGCCACCATCGGTGCAGGTGACGAACAGCTCGGTTCCGTGGATGTGGATGGGGTGGTTGGTCATCGTCAGGTTGCCCATGCGGATGCGCAGCCGCTCGCCGACGCCACAGACGAGCGAGTCGATGCCCGGGAAGGCGCGGCTGTTCCACGTCCAGAGATTGAACTCGGTCATGGTCGCCACGCGCGGGGTGTAACTGCCCGGGTCGATGTCGTAGGCGTTGATCAGGAAGACGTAGTCGCGATCCACCGCGTGCTCCGCGGGGTTCCGCGGATGGACGACGATGGCGCCCATCATCCCCATCGCCATCTGCACCATCTCGTCGGCGTGCGGGTGGTACATGAAGGTGCCCGATTTCCGCATCTCGAACTCGTAGACGAAGGTCTTGCCGGGGTCGATCTGCGGCTGCGTGAGACCGCCCACGCCGTCCATCCCGTTGGGCAGCAGGATGCCGTGCCAGTGGATCGTCGTGTGCTCGGGCAGGCGGTTGGTCACGAAGATGCGGACGCGGTCGCCCTCGACGCACTCGAGCGTGGGGCCTGGCGACTGGCCGTTGTACCCCCACAGGTTGGCCTTCATGCCCGGCGCGATCTCGCGCACGACGGGCTCGGCGACGAGATGGAACTCCTTCCACGCGCCATGGCGGCGCCAAGGCAGGGTCCAGCCGTTCAGCGTGGTGACGGGGCGATACGGCACGCCATCCGGCGGCGCGAGCGGCGCACGTGTCGCCGGACCGGTGTGCGTCTCGATCTCGGGCAGGCCGGCGAGTGCCGCGCGGCCGACGGCCATCGTTGCCAGTCCGGTGGCGGCAGAGCCGCGGAGGAAATGTCTGCGGTCCATGGGGTCAGTCCTGATGATGTTGGTGGTCGTGGGCGGGTACGGACGGCGCGGCGGGCGGCATGGGCACGACTGGTGGGACAGGTGCCGAGGCAGCGGCCAAGGTCGGTGAGGACAGGCGTCCGCCGAGTGCAAGGCGCAGCTCGGCCTCGGCCAGCCAGAAGTCGCGCAGGGCTTCGTTGAAACCCTGCGCCGCGCGGACCTGCTCGCGCGCATCCGCCAGCAGCTCGAATACGCTGATGAGCATCCCGTTGTAGCGCCGCAGGCTCTCGTCCGCGATGCGCACGGCCACGGGGACGACGGTGCGCCCGTATCGATCCGCGACATCCCAGGCCGCCTCGTAGCCGGCGTGGACTTCGCGAACCTCCGAACGGGCATCGAGCGCGACTTCGGCGACGCGCGCGACGGCGCGCATGTAGGTCGCTTCCGCCCGGGCGACGCGGCTCGTGCCCCAGTCGAAGAGCGGCAGCTCGATGCTGATCTGGTAGCCCTTCTTCACGGTGTCACCCTGCTCCAGGACGGTCGCCGGCCCCAGGTCGAGCGCGTTCACGAAACGGGTGGCACGGGTGAGCCCCAGCGAGCGGGCGGTGGCGTCGGCGCTGCGCCTCGCGGCGAGGACATCCAGTCGCTGGTCGAGCGCGACGGCCTCCAGCGGAGCGAGTGCGTCGACCGCCGGCGGCAGTGGCGGAAGAGCCTCCACGAGGGCGAAACGCGGCGGCGTGTCGCCGAACCCCATCCAGCGGGCGAGCCGCACGCGGGCGGCCGTCGATGCGCCCTCCGCACGGCGCAGCTGGAGACCCGTCTCGGCTGCGAACGCCTGCTCGCGGAGCGCGTCCAGACGCGGCGCGTTGCCGACCACGACCATCCTGCCGGCCAGCTCCGACGCGGCCTCGGCAGCGTCGTGCACCTGCTGCAGGTACGCCACGGTGGCGGCGGCGGCCACGGCTTCGATCCACGCACGACGGGTCTGCGCGGCGTGTCGGACCACCCGGTCCGCCACCTCGAGCTTCACGGCCTCGAACCGCTCGCCCTCCATGCGCATCGTGGCCGGCATCGTGAGCAGAGCGACGATGGGCAGCGTGAACGAGGTCTCGTACTTGAACGCATCGTCCGAACGCGTGCGCATCGTCGAGAAGCTCGGGTTGGGCAACCGCCCGGCCTGGGCGACGTCGGCCTCGGCGATCCCCAACTCGGCGTACGCCACCTGCAGGCCGGGATGATTGACGACTGCCACGGCCACCGCCGCATCGGCATCGAGCGGTTTCGCGAGATGGGCGGCCACCACCTCGCGGACGTGCGCACGATCGGCATCCGACCGCGCCCAGGTGAGCGGCGCATCGACGCGGTCCGCGACACGGCGCTGGACATCACCGAAGCCATGATCGGGAGTGACTGTGCCGCAACCCGCGAGGGCGAGCAAAGGCAGCAAGACGGCGCGGACCAGGCGGTCGATGCGCCACGGCGCGCGGGATCGCGGCACCGGGAAAGGGGTGAACCCCATGGGGAGAACCTCCGTTGGTCAGCCGCGCCGGGCGATGGGCGCAGCGTCGCCGCCTGCGCGCACCTCGATGGGTGGACGGGCTGACGACCAACCGGTGGCGCGCGTCGTCGCCGCCGGACCAGGCACTCAGGCGAGTGCGTTCATCGGGCGCTGCAACGGAGGTCGGAAGAGGACTTCAGGGATGAACGAGAGGAAGGTGGCCGGGACTGCGGCTTCGAGCACGGGTGCGAAGGCGATCTTCACGGCAACTGCGTCCAGCGGTATCGCCGAGGCGCACGCGAGATGGCAGAGACCGCACCGGCTGCAGTCGTCGGCCAATACCGGCGTGGACTCCGCGGGAGACTCGTCCATGGCAGCGTGGCCCGCATGCCGTGCATGGTCGGCACCATGGTCGCCGTGGCCCATGGAAACCGCCGAAGCCGCATCCGTCGCCAACCCACAGAACGGCATGGCCACGGCAGCCACCACCTTCATCGGCAGACAGGCGAGCAACAGCAGGACGACGACGATGCGAAAGCGACTCATGAACCGAGTCTAGGCCGGGAAAGACGATCGGGGCAACGCCCGGACGAATCCGCGCCCTGCCCCGGTACCGCTTCGACGTCACGCGTTGGCGGCGAGCCTCGGTCGCTCACCGGCAGCCGCCAGGGCCTGATCGATGTCCTCGAGGATGTCGTCGATGTGCTCGATCCCGATCGAGAGACGCACGAGGTCGTCCGACACGCCGGCCTTCAGGGATTCCTCGGGCGTGAGCTGGCGGTGCGTGGTGCTCGCCGGATGGCACGCGAGCGACTTCGCGTCGCCGATGTTGACCAGACGCGTGACCAGCTTCAGCGCATCGATGAAGGCCGTGGCGGCCTCGACGCCGCCCTCGATGCCGAAGCTGAGGATGCCGGAGGCGCGGCCGTCCAGATACCGATCGGCCAGCGCCTTGTAGCGATCGCCTTCCAGGCCGGCATAGCGCACCCACTTCACCTGCCGGTGCGCGGCGAGGTGCTTCGCGACGGCGAGCGTGTTGTCGACGATGCGGTCCATGCGGATCGCGAGCGTCTCGATGCCCTGAAGGATCAGGAAGCTGTTGAGCGGGGACAGCGCCGCGCCCATGTTCCGCAGCGGCACCACGCGCGCCCGGCCGATGAAGGCCGCGGGTCCGAGGGCCTCCGTGTAAGTCACCCCGTGATAGGAGACATCGGGTTCGTTCAGGCGCCGGAATCGCGCCTTGTGCTCGGCCCAGGGAAACTTGCCGGAGTCGACGATCGCGCCGCCGATGCTGTTGCCGTGGCCGCCGAGGTACTTCGTGAGCGAGTGCACGACGATGTCGGCACCGTGCTCGAACGGACGCAGCAGATAGGGCGTCGCGACCGTGTTGTCGACGATGAGCGGCACGCCGTGCTCGTGGGCGATCTTCGCCAGCGCGGCGATGTCGACCACGTTGCCGCGCGGGTTCCCGATGGATTCGACGTAGACGGCCTTCGTGCGCCCGTCGATGCGCTTCGCGAACGAGGCGGGATCGTCGGAGTCGGCGAACCGGGTGGTGATGCCGAGTTGCGGCAACGTGTGGGCGAAGAGGTTGTAGGTGCCGCCGTAGAGCGTGCCGGCGGAGACGATGTTGTCGCCGGCCTCGGCAATGGTGAGGATCGCGTAGGTGATCGCGGCCTGGCCGGACGCCAGCGCGAGCGCGCCGATGCCGCCCTCCAACTGCGCGAGACGCTGCTCCAGCACGTCGGAGGTCGGATTCATGATCCGCGTGTAGATGTTGCCCTGCACCTTCAGGTCGAACAGGTCGGCCCCGTGCTGCGTGCTGTCGAAGGCGTAGGACGTCGTCTGATAGATCGGCACCGCGACCGCCTTGGTGGTCGGGTCGGGCGAATAGCCGCCGTGAACGGCGATGGTCTCGATTCTTGGCATGGATCGCTCCGGGAGCTTCGGCGGCACTCGCCGAATGGAAGCCGCGAAGTTAGCCCCCCGACTTCATTCCCGGAACAATCACTTTTCAATATCCTCATTCTCTTCCGACATGAACAGTCCCGGATGCCGGCTCGGACTGCCGGTATCCCCGCCTACTGCGCGCAGAAACCGCCGTCCATCAGGACGTCGTTGCCGGTCATGAAGGCGGCCTGGTCGGAACAGATGTACAGCGCGAGCGAGGCGATCTCGCCGGCCTCGCCCCAGCGCTTCATCGGCGTCTGGTCCATGAGCGCCTGATTCTTGACCGGGTCCGCGCGAAGCGGCGCGGTGAGGTCGGTGGCGATGAAACCGGGGCTGATCGCGACGCACGTGATCTTGTCGTCGACGAGTTCCAGCGCCAGCGCCTTGGTCAGGCCGGCCACCGCGTGCTTGGTCGCGGAGTACACACCGCGACCGGTGCTCGAGACATGCGCCATGATCGACGTGAGGTTGATGATCCGGCCGTAGCCGCGGCCCTTCATGTGCGGCACGAAGTACTTGCACGCGAGCCACACGCCGGTGATGTTGGTGTCGGTCAGCGCGCGCCATTCCTCCATCGTGAAGTCGATGATGTTCTTGCGGATCGCGGTGCCGGCATTGTTCACGAGGATGTGCACGGCACCGAAGCGCGCGACGACATCCTCGGCGAGCTTCCTGACCTGCGCCTCGTCGCGCATGTCGCACGTGAACGCGGCGGCGTCGGCGCCGGCCGCCGTCAGCAGCGCGAGCGTCTCGGCGATCTTTTCCTGATTGCGTCCCGTGATGGCCACCTTCGCGCCGGCGCCGGCCAGGGCCAGCGCCGTGGCGCGGCCGATGCCGCGGTTGCCACCGGTCACGACCGCGACGCGGCCTTCGAGAAATCGTCCGTTCATGGGGGGTTCCTTGTTGTGGCGGGGGTGGATGGGGATCGGGGGGGATGGGGGCGGTGGATGGTTGCATCTCCATGGATGACAGACTCGTGCATCCACCGCTTTCGCGGGCATGGCCCGCTCCTACAAGGGCATGGCCCGCTCCTACAGGGCATGGCCTGCGCGGAGACGCGCGCCCCGATCAGCGGCCGCTCAGCAGCTTGTCGGTGACCACCCAGCGCTTGCCGTCGAAACGGGTCAGCATCATCTCGCCGATGGGGTTGAAGTCCGTGGGGCTCGTGTTGAGCTTGATGCCCGGAAGGAGCATCGGGAGCTCGAGCCCCTTCAGGTTCGCTGCCTGGCGCATGACGTTCTCGCGGCTCAGGTCGTCGCCGCAGGCCTTCAGCACGTGCACGAGCGTCTGCGCCGTGCTGTAGCCGTAGGTGTTGAAGCCGTCCAGCGGGTCGGCGCCCTTGTGATACTTCTTCATCCACTCCTCCCAGACCTTGAAGGCCGGGTCGTTCTTCCACTGCGGGTCGGTGGCGTCCTTGATGTAGTGGGCGCTCAGGATGCCCGTGGCCTTCTCCAGCCCGGCCGGCATGAGAACCGCGGCGACGGAGATGGACACGTTCGTCAGGTAGTGCACCGGCCGCCAGCCGATGTCGTGGACCTTGCGGATCACCTGCGCCGCGAACTTCGGCGTCGCGAAGGTCACCAGCACATCGGCCCCGCTCGCCTTCAGACTGACGACCTGGGAATCGACGGTCGGATCCGTCACCTCGTAGGTCTGTTCGGCCACGATGAGCTTCGCGGCCTTCTCACCCAGCATGCCCTTGAAGCCGACGACGTAGTCCTTCCCGAAGTCGTCGTTCTGGTAGATGACGGCGATCTTCGCGTCCGGCTTCGTCTCGAGGATGTGCTGCGCGTAGATCCGGCCTTCGGCCTGGTAGGTGGGGTTCCAACCCATCGTCCACGGGAAGTTCTTCGGGTCACCCCACTTCGACGCGCCGGTCGCGAGGAAGAGCTGGGGCACCTTCTTCGCGTTGAGGTACTTCTGCGTCGCCGTGTTGGTGGGCGTGCCCAGCGACTGGAAGATGAGCAGGACTTCCTCCTGCTCGACCAGCTTGCGTGTCTGCTCGACCGTGCGCGGCGGGCTGTAGCCGTCGTCGAGGGAGATGAGATTGATCTTGCGGCCGTTCACGCCGCCCTGATCGTTGATCATCGCGAAGTAGGCGGCCTCGGCCTTGCCGATCACGCCGTAGGCGGAGGCCGGCCCGCTGTAGGGCATGGTCTGCCCGATCTTGATCTCGGTGTCGGTGACCCCGGGCCCGTACTTCTTCTGGGCGAGCGCCGGAGTGACCGCCAGGACTGCCGCGGCGATGGCCGCGATGCACGACGCGAAGCGCTTCATGACTCCCCCTTCTTGTATGGTTTCCAAACCGGGCCTGATTATGCCCGACGCTCCCGGGACACCACCGCACGGCCTCGTCGCCCTCAGGTGTGGCTGCACGATGCCGATGGAGCAGGGGTCAGGCTTGCTCGGGAAGTGCGTTTCATGGTCCGGATTCTTCTTGTCGTCACGCTGGTGACCGTCGTGACGGCGTCCCGGGCCGACATCTGCCGCTGGCGCGACCCCGAGGGTCGCGTGCACTACTCCGCATTCGCGCCCGAGGGCATGGAATGCGAACGGACCGTGCGCTCTCCCCTGCAGACGGCAGGCAACAGCACGCCGAAGCCCGAGGACTACCGCAGCCAGGAGATGGAATTCCGCCAGCGCCGCATCGCACGCATGGATGCCGCCGAGCGCGCAGCGCAGGAGAAACGCGAACGCGACCGCCTGGACGAGGCCTGCCGGGAAGCCCGCGGCCGGCTCGCGTGGCTGCAATCCGGCGGACGCGTGGCAAGGATCGACGCATCGGGCGAGCGCAGTTTCCTCGACGAAGCGGAAGTCGGGCGCGAGACGACGACCCTGCGCGATCGCATCGCGCAGATGTGCCTGTAGGACGGGCGCTGCGACCGACGTGGGTCGGGCTACGCCCGACGCCCGCGCTCCGGGATTCACCGCTGCACCCAGGCCAGCGCTGCGTCGAGCGGCAGTCCGACCCACGAAACCCGTCGGCTCTCGACTCAACGTCGCAGCTTTCCCCACACCCGGCTGAGCAGGTACGCCACACCGCCCGGCGCGACGTAGATGAACACCAGCAACACCGCGCCGTAGATCGCCCAAGGGGCGGCCTTGGAGATCTGGTCGGCCACGTTCGGCACGAACTGGATGAAGAGCGCCCCCCAGATCGCGCCCGACAGGGTGGCGAGCCCGCCGACCACGATGCCCACGACGAAACTGATCGAGAGGAAAGTCCCGAAGCTGTCCGGCGCGACGAACTGCACGGCGATCGCCCCCAGCGCTCCCCCGATCCCGGTGTACAGCGCCGAGATGCCGAAGACGGTGCTCTTCACCATCGCGCCGTTCACGCCCATGGCCTCTGCAGCGATCGGGTGGTCGCGCAGTGCCACCATGGCGCGCCCGGCACGCCCGCGGACGAGATTCCACGCCGCGAGGAACAGCAGCATCGCCACCGCCAGCGTGAAGAAGTAGAGCCAGCGGTCCTGCGAGAGCGGCAGCCCGAACGGCGGATCGGGCTTGATGATCACGATGCCCTGCACGCCGCCCGTCCAGGCCTCGAGGTGCCGCACCTTCAGCACCTGGGGCGTCGCCACCGCCAGCGCGAAAGTCGCGAGCGCGAGATAGTGACCGTGCAGCCGCAGGGCAGGCAGACCGAACAGGAATCCGAATCCGAAACACACGAGGCCCGCGGCCGGCACGGTGGCCCAGTAGGGCACGCCGAAGTGCTCCATCAGGATCGCCGCGGTGTACGCACCGACGGCATAGAAGGCCCCATGGCCGAGCGAGATCTGCCCGTTGTAGCCCGTGAGCAGATTGAGCCCGACCAGGACGATCGCGTACACGATGGCCTGCGTGAACTGGAAGGTGCGATAGTCGGAGATGAAGAACGGCAGCGCGACGAGGACCGCCATCGCCGCGATCACGGCCGCCATGCGCAAGCCCTGCCCCCGTGTCGTCGCGTGCTGATCCATGCGCCTAGACCCTGGTCACGTAGCGGCGGCCGAAGAGGCCGGTGGGCCGGAACAGCAGCACGCCGATGATGAGCACCAGCGCCACCGTGAGCTTCAGTTCGGTACCGACGACGTAGGCCCCGGCGAGGTTCTCCACCACACCCACCACGAAGCCGCCGACGACCGCCCCGAACGGATTGTCGATGCCGCCCAGCAGCGCCGCGGCGAACGCGTAGAGCATCACCCCGGCCATCATGTTCGGATCGAGATAGACGACGGGCGCGATCATCATTCCCGCGATCGCGCCGATGGCCGCCGCGAGACCCCAGCCGAGAGCGAGCATCCAGCCGACGCGGATGCCGGCGAGGCGGCTCGACACGGGGTTCTGCGCGGCGGCACGCATGGCGAGCCCGAGCGACGTGAAGCGGAAGAACAGGAACAGCGCCGTGAGCACGATGAGCGTCACCCCGATGGTGCCCAGCTCGTGCGGGGACAGGTAGCCGTTCTGCGAGCCCTGCCACGTGAACGGGCTCGGGAACGTCTTGATCGTGTACGAGAAGATCCAGCCGGCGAGGCTGTTCAGGATGACGAGCAACGCGATGAAGACGATCACCACCGACAGCACCGGTGCGTGCTCCACCGGTCGTATCACGATGCGTTCGATCAGCACGCCCAGCACGAACGAGAGCGCGACGGTCCCCGCGAAGGCGACCCAGTACGGCAGGCCCGCATCGATCATCATCCAGGCGAGGTAGGTCGAGAACATCGCCATCTCGCCCTGCGCGAAATTGATGTGGTGGGTGGCCTGGTAGATCATCACGAGCGACAGCGCGATGGCCGCATAGATGCCGCCCGTGGCGAGCCCGGACAGGATCTGATGAAGGAAGCCTTCCATGGTCGTCGGGCCTTCAGTAGCCGAGATAGGCGCGACGGATGGTCTCGTCGTCGCGGAGTTGTGCGGCAGGCCCGCCGGTGACGACACGGCCCGTCTCGAGGAGGTAGGCGGTGTCGGCCAGTTCGAGCGCGAGCTTCGCGTTCTGCTCGACGAGCAGGATGCCGACGCGCTCCTCCCGGTTCACCGTCCGCATGATCGCGAAGATGTCCCGGACGATGAGCGGCGCGAGTCCGAACGACGGTTCGTCGAGCACGAGCAGACGCGGCCGAAGCATGAGCGCGCGCGCGATCGCAAGCATCTGCTGCTCACCGCCCGACAGCGTGCCGGCCTGCTGATGCCGCCGTTCGCGCAGCCGCGGGAAGTAGCCGTACATGCGCTCCATGTCCGCCGCGACGCCCCGGCGATCCCGGCGGGTGATCGCCCCCACGCGGAGGTTCTCCTCGGCCGAGAGCTGCACGAAGGTGCCCCGCCCGTCCGGCACGTGGGCCAGGCCGAGACGCACGATGTCCTCCGTGGCCTTCGACTCGATCGCGGTACCGCCGAAGCGCACGCGTCCGCGGCGGCGGATCAGCCCGCAGACCGCGCGGAGCAGCGTCGTCTTGCCGGCGCCGTTGGCACCGAGCACGGTGGTGATGCCGCCCTCGCCCACGGTGAAGCTCACGCCGTGGAGCACGTCCGACGGACCGTAGCCCGCGTCGAGCGATTCGACTTCGAGGAGTGGCGCCGTCACGCGGCCTCCCCCAGGTACGCACGAATCACCTCGGGATCCGCGCGGACCTCGGCAGGTGTGCCGTCGGCGATCTTGCGGCCGAAGTCGAGCGCGACCACGCGGTCGGACACGCGCATCACCAGGTTCATGTGGTGCTCCACGAGCAGCACCGTGAGATCGAGGTCGCCCCGCAGCTTGAGGATGAGCGCCATGAGCGCCTCGACCTCCTCGTGGTTCAGCCCGGCGGCGGGCTCGTCGAGGAGCAGCAGCTTCGGATCGGCGGCCAGCGCCCGCGCGAGTTCCACGCGCTTCTGGGTGCCGAAGGGCAGGTCGGCGACCCGCGTGTCCGCCACGGCCGAGAGCTCGACGAGGGCCGCGAGTTCGCGGGCGCGCGCCGCGATGCGGGCCTCTTCGCGCGCAACACCCGGCAGACGCAGCATCCCCGCGACGAACCCACCACGGCTCACCGCATGGGCGCCCAGCATGATGTTCTCGAGGACGGTCAGCGTGCGGAAGAGCGCGAGATTCTGGAAAGTGCGGCCGATGCCCGCCTGCGCGATGCCGTGCCGGGGGATGTCGCCGATGGACCGCCCCTCGAAGGTGATCGAACCCTGCTCGAATCGGTAGAGGCGCGACAGGCAGTTGAAGAGCGTCGTCTTGCCGGCGCCGTTCGGACCGATGAGCCCGCAGACGTGGCCCCGCTGGATGTCGAAGGCGACGGCATCCAGAGCGACGATCCCGCCGAATCGGACGGTCACACCGCGCACGCTGAGAAGCGGCGCCCCCCCTTCAGGACTTCCCGCCTGCAGCCTGCCCGCGGTTCCGGGGGCGCCGCGATCTCCGGGCTCGCTGGTCGCGCTGGACAATCTGGGCCGCCTCGGTGGTTGCTTCGTGGTTGCGTCGGAATGACGCCCCACGGGCGCCGTCTGGTGAATCGAGTCTGACACAACGCCACTGCGCGGCGCAACGCGCGGCGGGGCCCCGCGGAAGGTGCAGTGCAGCGCAACACGCTGTCATCCGGGCCGAAACCGCGCATTGTGCTGGGGCGGTCCTTCTCGAATAATCGGGGGATCATCACCACAAGACGCACGAGGGAGGCATCCATGTCGCAGCGCCATCTGCCGTTCTGGCCAGCGGGCGTCCCCCGGCAGCTCGATGTGCCGTGCACGACCGTGCACTACGATCTCGAGGTGTCGGCGCACCGCTATCCCGAGAAGGCGATGGCGATCTTCTACGACTCGCCGCTCGGATACGCCGCGGCCTGGCGGCAGGCCCGCGCCGTGGCCGGTTTCCTCCGGCACCGGTGCGGCGTGAAACGGGGCGACCGCGTGCTGCTCTTCATGCAGAACAGCCCGCAGTTCATCGTCGGCTTCTACGGCATCCTCGCCGCCGACGCCATGGTGGTGCCGGTGAACCCGATGAACCTCGCCGACGAGCTGCGCCACTACGCGCGGAACGCCGACGCGACGACGATCCTGTGCGGCCAGGAACTCCACGCGCACGTGCGGCCGCTGCTCGCGGACGGGAGCCTCGAGCACGCCGTCGTCGCCGCGTACTCCGACTACATCGAGGTGCCCACGGATCTCCCGCTGCCTCCGGCCGTGGCCGCACCGCGCGAAGCCATCGACGAACCGGGCGTGACGCTCTGGAAGGACGTCCTCGCCGACGACCTCGGCCCCGGCGTTTCCGAGGCGGGGCCGGACGATCTCTGCGTGATGCCGTACACCTCCGGGACGACCGGGCTGCCGAAGGGCTGCGTCCACACGCACGCGTCCGTGATGATGAATCTCGTGGCGAGCGGCGTGTGGTTCGGCTATTCGCCGCAGAGCGTGATCCTCACCACCCTGCCCTGCTTCCACGTGACGGGCATGCAGGGCGGCATGAACTCCCCGATCTTCTGGGGCGCCACCATCGTGCTCATGCAGCGGTGGGATCGCGAGACGGCGGCACGCCTCATCGGGCGCTACCAGGTCGATAGCTGGACGTGCATCTCGACGATGGCGATCGACTTCCTCGCGAACCCGGACGTGGGCCGCCACGACCTGTCGAGCCTCCGCGCGATCGGCGGTGGCGGCGCGGCGATGCCGGAAACCGTCGCTGCGAAACTGAAGGATCTCACCGGGCTCGACTACATCGAGGGCTATGGCCTCTCGGAGACGATCTCGCCGACGCACATCAATCCGCGGAGCCGGCCGAAGCGTCAGTGCCTCGGCATCCCGATCTTCGACACCGAGGCCCGCGTGGTGGACCCCGACACGCTCGCCGAACGCGCGGCCGGCGAAGTGGGCGAGATCATCGTGTGCGGGCCCCAGGTGTTCCGCGGCTACTGGAAGGCGCCCGAGGCGACGGCGGCCGCGTTCGTAGAGATCGAAGGCCGCCGGTTCTTCCGCACGGGGGATCTGGGCTACTGCGACGAGGACGGCTACTTCTTCATCGTCGACCGCCTGAAGCGCATGATCAACGCTGCCGGCTACAAGGTGTGGCCCGCCGAGGTGGAGTCGATGCTCTACGCCCACCCCGACATCCAGGAGGCCTGCATCGTCTCGACGCCCGACAGTGCCCGCGGCGAGACCGTGAAGGCGCTGGTCGTGCTGCGTGCGGACCGCCGCGGCACCGTTTCGCCCGAGGACATCATCGCCTGGGCCCGGGACCACATGGCCGCCTACAAGATCCCCCGCATCGTGGAGTTCACCGACACGCTGCCGAAGTCCGCCTCCGGCAAGGTGCAATGGCGCCAACTGCAGGACCGCGAATGGAATCGATGAAGATGCCACCGAACAACCCGCAGCACCCCAGAAGATCCGACCGATGAAGCCCCACGACTATCCCTTCTGGCCGAAGCAGTTCCCCAGGCACCTCACCGTCCCGGCGACCAGTCTCTGGACCAACCTGGCGATCAGCGCTGCGCGCTATCCGACCAAACCGCTGTCGATCTTCTACGACTCGCGCGAGACCTTCGCGGAGTTCCTCCGTACCACCGAGGCGCTCGCCGGATTCCTCCAGCAGGCGTGCGGCCTCGCCCGCGGCGACCGCGTGATCCTGCAGATGCAGAACTGCCCGCAGAGCATGGCCGCGTACTACGCGATCCTCCGCGCCGACGCCGTCGTCGTCCCCGTGTCGCCGATGAACGTGACGGACGAACTCGCGCACAACGTGGCCGACAGCGGCGCGCGCATCGCGATCGTCGGGCAGGAACTCTTCGACCGCATTGCGCCGCTGCTGGGCGGCAGCATCGATCACGTCGTCGTGGCCACGTACTCCGACGCGCTCACCGCACCGACCGCCATGCCGGTGCCGGATGCCGTGCGGGCGCCGCGGCGCGCGATCGACCTGCCCGGTGTCACCGCCTGGGCCGACGCCATGGCGCGCAGCGCAGTGCCGCGGGCCCACGCCGCCGCGCCGGACGACCTCGCGGCGATCCTCTACACGTCGGGCACCACCGGCAAGCCGAAGGGCTGCATGCACACCCACCGCACGCTGATGACGACCACCGTGGGCGGCGCGCTGTGGGAAGGCATCCTCGCCGACTCGGTCGTGCTCTCGACCGCCCCGATGTTCCACGTCACGGGCATGCAGCACTCGATGAACGCGGCGATCTACAGCGGCGCCACGATCGCGTTCCTCCCGCGATGGGACCCGGCTGCGGCCGGCGATCTCATCGAGCGCTACGGATGCACCCACTGGGCGAACGTGCCGACGATGGTCGTCGACCTGCTCGCGCATCCGTCGACCGCCGGGCGCGATCTCTCGTCCCTCGTGAACATCTTCGGCGGCGGCGCCTCGATGCCCGAGGCCGTCGCCAAGGAGCTTCAGGCCCGCTGCGGCATCGAGTACATGGAAGCCTACGGGATGACCGAGACCATCTCCCAGACCCACATGAACCCGCCGAACCGGCTGCGCAAGCAGTGCCTCGGCATCCCGACCTTCGACACGGAATCGCACGTGATCGATCCGGACACACTCGCGATCCTGGGGCCGGGCGAGGTCGGCGAGATCATCTCCGCCGGTCCGCAGCTCATGCAGGGCTACTGGAACAACCCGGAGGCGACGCGGCAGGTCTTCGTCGAGATCGACGGCCGCCGTTTCCTGCGCACCGGCGACCTCGGCCGGCGCGACGACGAGGGGTTCTTCTACATCGCCGACCGCCTGAAGCGGATGATCAACGCCTCGGGCTACAAGGTGTGGCCCGCGGAAGTGGAAGCCACCCTCTTCCGGCATCCCGCCGTGAAGGAGGCCTGCATCGTGGCCGCGCCGGACGAGCGTCGCGGCGAGACCGTGAAGGCGTACATCGTCCTGCGCGACGATCACGTGGGCAGCGTCACCCCCGAGGAGATCGTCGCGTGGTCCCGGGAACACATGGCCGCCTACAAGGTGCCACGGTCCGTGCACTTCATCGACGCCCTCCCGCGGTCGGGGACCGGGAAGGTGCAGTGGCGGGCACTGCAGGAACAGGAATGGAACGCCTGAGGGGGCGACGGAGACCCCGATCGATCCGCACCGATCGCGCGAATCGATCAGAGTCTCCCTAAGCGTCCCGGGTGCCATTCGGCCCCGGATTCGGGCGATAATCAGGCGGGTAGCGTTTTCACGCCCCTCCCCCATGAACAAAGGACCAAGACCGTGAGCTTGATCAAGCGAGTAGCCCTGCTGGGTGCCGTGGCCGTGCTGGCCACCGGCTGCGCCAGCATCAACAGCGTAGTCCCGGACCTCTCCACGGGCGACACCTTCAAGAACCCGATGGCATGCGCGGCCGCCGGCGCGCTGCTCGCCGGCGGCGTGGGCGCCGTGGAGAACCGCGAGGTGATGGCGATCGGTGCCGTCGCCGGCGGTCTTCTCGGTTGGTGGGCGTGCGATCAGCGCGAGAAGACGCAGGCCGATGCCGACGGTGACGGCGTGCCGGACAAGGTCGACGTCTGCGCCGACACCCCCGGGAACACGAAGGTGGGCGCCAACGGCTGCCCGGTCGACGGCGACACCGACGGCGACGGCGTACCCGACAGCATGGACAAGTGCGCGGCCACACCGGTCGGCACGAAGGTGGACGAGAACGGCTGCAACCCCGTCGCGGACGCCGACGCCGATGGCGTGCCTGACATCGCGGACCTCTGCCCGAACACCGAAGCCGGTGCCTCGGTCCTGCCCAACGGTTGCGAGAAGGACAGCGACGGCGACGGCATCTCCGACAGCCGCGACCGCTGCCCCGGCACGCCGGCCGGCGTGAAGGCGGGCGGCGACGGTTGCGCGGTCGACAGCGACAACGACGGCGTCTCCGACATCCTCGACCGCTGCGCCGACACGAAACCCGGTGCGAAGGTCGATGCTTCCGGTTGCGAAATCATGGCCGAATCGATGACGAAGAGCGGAGGTGCGGGGGCCGCAGGGGCCGGTTCGATGGAGGTGCCCACCACCGCCGGCGCATCGATGGTGCTGACGGGCGTCACGTTCGAAAGCGGTTCCGCGAAGCTGAAGCCGGGCTCCCTGAGCGTGCTCGACGGCGTGGCGGCGCAGCTCCGGTCCAGTGGCGTGAAGGTCGAGGTCAGCGGCCACTCCGACGCCTCCGGTTCGCCAGCCATCAACCGGGCGTTGTCGCAGCGCCGTGCCGAATCGGTCCTGGCCTACCTGGCCGCGAAGGGCGTGCCCTCCGCGAACATGACAGCCAAGGGCTACGGTCCTGACAAGCCGGTGGCGCCGAACACCAGTGCGGAAGGCAAGGCGAAGAACCGCCGCGTCGAACTGCAGGTCATCGAAAGCCAGTAATCCGGACAGCAGTACCGGAAACGACAACGGGCGCCCCGCGGGGCGCCCGTTGTCTTTGGGGGACGGTCCGACCGGTAGTACCAACAAGGGGAGGGCCCCTTGTACATCCCCCGGTGACGCGCCGCCCGCCGCGGGAATGGGCCGCGCTGTTGTAGGAGCGGGCCATGCCCGCGAAAGCGATCATTCCGGTCGAGGCGCTTCGGTGCATCCACCGCTTTCGGGGCCATGGGCCCCTCCTACCGGGCGCTGGATGTGCCACAGATCGCGGAAATGGCGAGCTGTCGTAGGAGCGGGCCATGCCCGCGAAAGCGATCATTCCGGTCGAGGCGCTTCGGTGCATCCACCGCTTTCGGGGCCATGGGCCCCTCCTACCGGGCGCTGGATGCGCCACAGGTCGCGGAAACGGGCGATCTGTCGTAGGAGCGGGCCATGCCCGCGAAAGCGATCATTCCGGTCGAGGCGTTTCCTTGCATCCACCGCTTTCGGGGCCATGGGCCGCTCCTACCGAGCACTGGATGCGCCACAGGTCGCGGAAACGGGCGATCTGTCGTAGGAGCGGGCCATGCCCGCGAAAGCGATCATTCCGGTCGAGGCGTTTCCTTGCATCCACCGCTTTCGGGGCCATGGGCC
>JALHMS010000002.1:16405-19805 GCA_022843925.1 Burkholderiales bacterium | reverse complement strand
CTGGATGCGCCACAGGTCGCGGAAACGGGCGATCTGTCGTAGGAGCGGGCCATGCCCGCGAAAGCGATCATTCCGGTCGAGGCGTTTCCTTGCATCCACCGCTTTCGGGGCCATGGGCCCCTCCTACCGGGCGCTGGATGCGCCACAGGTCGCGGAGATGGGCGAGCTGTCGTAGGAGCGGGCCATGCCCGCGAAAGCGATCATTCCGGTCGAGGCGTTTCCTTGCATCCACCGCTATCGGGGCCATCGGCCCCTCCTACCGGGCGCTGGATGCGCCACAGGTCGCGGAGATGGGCGAGCTGTCGTAGGAGCGGGCCATGCCCGCCTCTCGGGCCGGTGGCCCGCGGCGGGGGCCCGCAGGTAGCCGGGTCCGACCGCGGGCTGGCGCGCCAGGCCCCCGGGGGCTCGACGAAGCACCGGCGCGGGAACATCGGGTGTTGCGCGACCGCGAACGAAGCAGCGTCTCCCCTGTACCCGTGACAGCGGCACCGCGCCGAGCATCCAGCATGACGCCGCCGAGCTCACCGGGGACGCGGAGGCCTCGCCAGGACGGGACCGGCGGTTAGAATCCGGCCGATCCACCTCTCTCGCCCCGGGAACTCCCGCCATGCCCATCGACCTCCCGCCACCGCTGGACCCCGCATTCGAGAAGGACCTGCTCGCCGCTTGCGATGCGCTGCAGCCCGAGCTCCACGCGAATCTCGCGACGCTGGTCCGATTCCCCAGTCTGATGGGGTACGAAGCGTCCGCGCAGGACTACATGGAAGGGCTGTTCCGCGGCATGGGCCTCGCGGTGGACCGGTTCGAAGTCCGCGACGAGGACCTCCGCGGGATGCCCGGCTACTCGCCGCCGACCGGCCACGGCCAGCGCCAGGACAACATCGTCGGCGCACATCGCCCCAGGGATGCCACCGGGCGGTCGCTCATCCTGAACGGGCACATCGATGTCGTACCCGTGGGTGCGGAGGAACTCTGGACCACCCCGCCCTTCGAGCCCGTCATCCGCGGCGGACGCATGTATGGCCGCGGCACTGGGGACATGAAGGCGGGGATCGCTGCCTACATCGCGGCCTTCGAGGCGCTGCGCCGCACCGGGTACCAGCCCGCGGCACCCGTGTGGCTCCAGTCGGTGGTGGAGGAGGAATGCACGGGCAACGGCGCACTGGCCTGCCTGCACCGGGGCTATCGCGCCGACGCCGCGCTGATCCCCGAACCCTTCGACCATTCGATCCTCGACGCCCAGGTGGGCGTGCTCTGGCTGCAGGTGGAGGTGCTCGGCAAGCCGGCCCACGTGCTCGACGTGCGGCGCGGCATCAACGCCATCGAATGCGCCTTCGCGCTGTATCGCGGCCTGGAGACGCTCCGCGACGAATGGAATGCCCCCCGGTGCAACCATCGCCACGCCGCGTTCGCCCACCACGAGCGGCCGATCAACTTCAATCTGGGAAAGATCGAGGGCGGCGAATGGGCGTCTTCGGTCCCGACCCGATGCGTGATGGGGATCCGCGCCGGATTCCATCCGGGCATGACCGCGACCGAGGCCAAGGCCGCCATCGAGGGACGCATCGCGGCGGTCGCCGCCGCGGACGAGAAACTCCGCGAGGCGCTGATCCGCGTCTCCTACGGCGGCTTCCACGCCGAGGGCTTCGTCCTCGACCGCGGTCTGCCGATGATGCGCCTGCTCGCGGAGTCGCACGGACGAGTGATGGGGTCACCGCCCGCGTGGCTCGCCAGCACGGCCACCACCGACGCGCGGGTGTTCAACCTGTACGGCGCCACGCCCGCCACGTGCTACGGCCCCGAGGCGACGTTCATCCACGGCATCGACGAGTCGGTGTCGCTCGAAAGCACCCGGCAGGTCACGCGCGTCCTCGCCCTCTTCCTCGCACGCTGGTGCGGGGTGGAATCGCGAAGGTGAGATTCGAATCGATCGGCGGCATGCGGCTCGTCGCGATCCTCGCGGGGATCGCAGTGATGTCCGGATGTGCGGTCTCCCCGTCGCCCCGCATCGGCGCGGAGGAAGAGAAGGCCCCGACCCAGGATGCGCGGTTGCCGGACGGCGGCATCGGCGCGCCCTCCCCCGGTGCGAGCGCGGGCAACGCCATCCCGCCCGACGCACAACAGCCGCCGGCGGAGTCACCTCCGCCCCTGCCGAGCCTCGGTGCTAGGGCGGTGACCCACGCCCTCGGCCTGATCGGCAGTCCCTACCGATACGGCGGCACCGGCCCGTCGGGCTTCGATTGCAGCGGACTCGTGCGTTACAGCTATCAGCTCGCAGGCCTCTCCCTCCCGAGAGCGACGGGCGAGCAGCGGGAGGCGACGCGCCGGCTTCCCCCGGAGGAGGCGATGCTAACCGGTGATCTCGTGTTCTTCTCCCGGGGAAGGCGGGCGCTGCACGTGGGACTCTTCGCCGGGGACGGTCGGTTCGTCCACGCGGCAACCCGCGGCGGCGGCGTCCGGCTGGAATCGCTGGCCAACCCGCACTGGCGGCGGCGGTTCCTCGAGGCGAGGCGGGTGACGCCGCCCGCCGATCCGCGAATCCCCTGGTGAGACGCGGGCCCGGGACGGACAGTCCTCGGGAAAGCCTTCCGGCATATACGCCGTCAGCCCGTTCCCTTAGTATCCGGCCGATCCTGCGCACCCCAGCCGTGCGCCCGGATAGCGTCCAGCCCGGCCATCTTAGAAAGCCCGGTGGACGAAGACCAACCGCAACATCGGACCAAGGGGAGCGCCTGCATGAGTTTCGCGTCGGAGTTCAAGGAATTCGCCATGAAGGGCAATGTGATGGATCTCGCCGTCGGCGTGATCATCGGCGGCGCCTTCGGCAAGATCGTGGATTCAGCGGTGAACGACCTCATCATGCCGATCATCGGGCGCGTGGTGGGCAACGTCGACTTCAGCAACATGTACCTCAAGCTTGCCGATGCGCCGGCGGGCACGGCGGAAACGCTCGATGCCCTGCGCAAGGCGGGCGTTCCGGTCTTCGCCTATGGCAGCTTCATCACGATCCTCATCAACTTCATCATCCTCGCGTTCGTGATCTTCCTGATGATCAAGCAGATGAACCGCCTGAAGCGCGAAGCGCCGGTCGAAGCACCGCCGGCGCCGGTGACCCCGGAGGACGTCATCCTCCTGAGAGAGATCCGCGACAGCCTGAAGAAGTAGCGATTCCGGGTTCGTTGCCGGAAACGAGAAAGGCGCCCCGCGGGGCGCCTTTTTCATGTCCGCGACCGGAACGGTAGCTTTCGCGGCCATGGGCCGCTCCTACAGAAAGCGTGAGCCAGTCCCACGGTCGGTGGTGCATCCACCACCTTTGTAGGAGGGGCCCATGGCCCCGAAAGCAGTCGATGCAAGGAAGCGCATCGACCTGAACCATCGCTTTCGCGGCCATGGGCCGCTC
>JALHMS010000002.1:0-16395 GCA_022843925.1 Burkholderiales bacterium | reverse complement strand
CAGTCCCACGGTCGGTGGTGCATCCACCACCTTTGTAGGAGGGGCCCATGGCCCCGAAAGCAGTCGATGCAAGGAAGCGCATCGACCTGAACCATCGCTTTCGCGGCCATGGGCCGCTCCTACAGGAAGCGTGACTCAGTCCCACGGTCGGTGGTGCATCCACCACCTTTGTAGGAGGGGCCCATGGCCCCGAAAGCAGTCGATGCAAGGAAGCGCATCGACCTGAACCATCGCTTTCGCGGCCATGGGCCGCTCCTACAAAAACGTGGTCCATACCGGGATCGGTGGCGTGCCTCGGGGGATGTACAAGGGGCCCTCCCCTTGTTGGTACGCCCTGCGGCCAAGCCGCCGCGGGCCGTCAGGCCCGAGAGGCGGCCATGGGCCGCTCCTACAGGAAGCGTGACCCAGTCCCACGGCCGGTGGTGCATCCACCGCCTTCGTAGGAGGGGCCCATGGCCCCGAAAGCAGTCGATGCAAGGAAGCGCATCGACCTGAACCATCGCTTTCGCGGGCATGGCGCGCTCCTGCAAAAGCGTCGCCTGATCCGGCGATCGATGGCGCATCGACGAGCGATCCATCCCCTCAATGCGTCGGCGCCACACTCTCCAGCCGCGTCAACGACGGTGCCGTCTCGACCACGACGCAATCGCCGCCGCGCGCCCGGGCCGACGCGAGGGCGTCGGTCGCGCGGGTCATCAGCAGGTCGAAGCGCAATCCCGGACCCGGGACACCCGCGGCAACGCCCACGCTCACGGTGAGGCCTGTCCCGGTGGGATCCATCGACGTCATCGCCAGACGGAGGCTTTCGGCCTTTGCGTGCGCGGAGACGCCGTCGCAATGCATGAGGAGGACCACGAACGTCGCGTCTCCGGTCAGGGCGACCATGTCCTCCCGGCGCAGCGACAGGCGGAGCAGTTCGGCCACGGAGAGCATCGCGGCATCGGCGACGAGGCGGCCGTGGCGGGAACGGATGCCGTCGAAGTCGTCCATCTCCACACAGATCAGACACGCGATGAAGCCGTGGCGCCGCGCCTCGCTGAGGCGCGCCTCCGCGAGATCGGTGAAGAGGGGCATGCCGAAGAGCGATGCCAGCGGCTCGAACCCGCCATCGAGGACGCCGCCCTCGTCGAGGTGCGGCGCGGGCGGGCGGGACAGGGCGGCGGAAGAGCGTTGCACTGGCGAATCTCCGGGGCGGAATCCCCGATGCGGCGCCAGCCGCCCCGGGGATGCGTATCGATGTCCGACTGCCGGCGATGCCTCGGTTCGTCACCACCAGGGAATGCCGCTGCGAGGGCTGGCACGGTGCGGTGGCATCGGCTTCGAGGACCGGCGTGGCGCGGGGCTCTGGTCTCGACGCCGAAGGCAGTGGGGTATCGACGAGGGCCGCCCCGCAGATCACGGCGCAACGACCGCAACCTTGAGCCGCGATGTCGATCGCAATGCGAGACGGCCTTGGACCACGCGGCGCGGCCAGACACTGTCAGCCCAGACGCCGCCTCAGCCAGGGGAGCCGGCGGATCAGGAGATCCAGCAGGTAGAGCAGAAGCGCCGCCACGCCGAACCACGGCCAGAGGGCGCGCGGCACCGTCGCGGACTCGCCCAGCGGCGCGAAGACATCCTTCGGCTCTGGCGCGAGCTTGCCGCCGGTCTGTGTCGCGAGGGCCTCGAGGAAGGTCCGGTCGACGGGCTTCAGCCGGTACTCCTCGGGATACGGGTCGACGACCTCGCGGATGCCGGCCTCGGCGCGGACCTCCGCCGGCACGCCATCGGCCAACTCGAAGCGCGTCGTACCCCGGGAGGTGCCGTCGGCCGGCCACCGCAATTCGTAGCGCCCCGGACCGCTCTGCCGCATCGCGATCGTCTGCGCCGGCCGCCCCTTTGGCGTGACCCGCACACGCGGCGCGAGGCCGTTGCGGAACGCCCCCTCGGGCGTGAGCAGAGTGAGACCGACCAGGGTATCGCCGCCGGGGAGCGCCCGGACCTCGAAGCCCGTGGCTTCGCGGACCCGTCGGCGCATGGTCTCTCGCACGAGCTGACTCCAGAACTTGCCGTAGCCCGGCCAGGAAAGCCAGTCGGCGGCCCAGCGGTTCTCGGCGTCGGACGCGAACACGGCCGCCTTGCCCAGCCCCACCTGCCAGCGCGCGAGGATCGGCGCGTCGGCCTCGCTCGCGAGCCAGACCTCGGCGCGGTCGCGGGGCTTGATGCTCGCGTAGCCCTTCAACATCGGCGCCTTCGTGAAATCGATGTCGCGCAGCGCCTCGGCGGGGCGCTTAACGATCACGCGGAACGGCTCCTCGCGGACGCTCTCGTTCACCAGCCGCTGGGTCTCCTCGATGAAGATCTGCGGCACGCGATCGGCGGTCTCGGCGTAGTGGAACCGGCCGCGGCCCCAGTTCGCGATCTCGCCCAATAGCTTCCTGTCGGCCTCGCCACCGATGGCCACCGAACTCACGGTGATCTGCGCGTCGGCCATGCGCTTCACGAGGCGCTGGAAGTCGGCGGGCTGAGTGTCGCCGTCGGAGAGGACGATCACGTGCTTCGCCTTCACGGGCACGTCGACCAGCATGCGATACGCCATCTGCAGCGCGGGATAGATGTTCGTCTGCCCGCTCGCCGTGAAGCGCGAGATGAGGTCCTCGGCCTTGCGCTTGCTGCGGACCTGCGCGAGCGGCACCGTGATCTCCGGCTGCGAGTCGAAGGTGATGACCGCGAAGCGATGCTCCTCCTCCAGGAGGTCCAGCGCCCCGAGCGTGGCCGCCTTCGCGAGATCGAGCTTGCGACCCTTCATGCTGTACGAGCGATCGAGCACGATCACGAGCGCGAGGTCGCGACGCTTCTCCTGCGCCTCGAAGGTCACCGGGAGCACCTTCTCGAGCGCGGACTCCTTGTAGCCGGCATCCCCGTACACGTTGGGGCCCGACGCGAAGACGAGACCGCCGCCCTGGTCGCGCGCGTGCGTCGCGAGCGCGGCCATGCGCGCAGGGCCCAGGGCGGTGGCGGGCACGTTGCCGAGCACCACTGCATCGAAGGCATCGAGCGCCCGGGCATCCTCGGGCACCGCCTGCGGCGCCGCGACCTGCACGTCGAACCCGCTCGACGCCAACGCATCGCGGAGCGTCTTCGCGGCCTCGGCATCACCTTGCACGTAGAGCACCCGCGGCCGCGCCTGCACGCGCACCGGGGTGACGAGGCGATCGTTGTCGCGCAGCGTGTCGCCCTCGGCGCTCACCTCCGCGGTCAGGGACGTCGCACCCTCGTCGGCGATGCGAATGGTGAAACGCACGGCGTTCTCGCCCGCGACGAGCTTCGTTGCCTGGGACTGCAGCACGCGCGTGCCACGCAGCAGCCGGACGGTCGCGCGGGCGTCGGACTGCGCCTGCAGGCGCACGACCACCTGTGCAGGCTCGTCGCGTCGCAGTTCCGGCGGGAGGTCGATGCCGGCGATCCACACATCGCTGCCGGGACGCACGAGCGCGGGCACCGGGAACACGCGGACGCCGCGCGCCCGCAACCGTTCGAGCACGCGCCACGGGTCGCCGCGCGTCGCATTGCCGTCGGTCATCAGCACCACGCGTTTCAGCGCCTCCGGATCGAAGGCGCCCGCGACCGATTCGAGCGTGCGTTCGAGATCGGTGACCAGCGGATCCAGTGCTTCTGGGGACGCCCCGGCGCGCGTGGCGAGCGGCACCGCGCGGATCGCCTCCGGCGACTCGACGAACCGCGGCCGGTCGGCGAACGCGACGAAGCGCGCACCCGCCGTCGGATTCTCGAGCCGCGCCTTGTCCATCCAGCGGATCGCGGCATCGATGAAGGCCGGGTCCACGCTCTTGGAGACGTCGAGCGCATAGATCACCGAGACGTCCGTGCTCTGGCCGAGCCACGACGGCCGCATCAGCGCGATCGCGACGCACGCGAGCGCGAGCAGCCGCACGGCGCCGAGCAGGATCCGATGGCGACCCGAGAGCGGCGAGAGCGACCGCATCGCGAGCCACACCACGAGCGGAACCGCGATCGCGAGTGCGACGAGTGGCCACCAGGCCTCGACGACGAGGCGGGTCATATCGTCACCCGCCGATGGTAGGTCCACCACTCGGCCAACATCAGCGCCGCCGCCACGGCGAGCAGCACGAGCCACGGCGCGGTGCGCGGGGAGCCCGGGGCTGCAGCGGCATCGTCGGCCGCGCGGTCGTCCGTGGCTGCGAGACGGCTGGCGTTCACATCGGTCACGGCCGGATCCAGCACGTTCACAAGCACACGTACGCGGCGCCCACCGGATTCGGCGGTGAAGAAGTCGGGCGCCTTCGCGGTGAAGAGCGTGGCGCCAGGCACGAAGCGCGTATCCACCGGACCGGCTTCGAGGCCGCGCACCTTCGCCTCGACCAGCGGCAGGTTCACGGGTCCGACGGCGCGGGTCACCGGGGCCGGTTCACTGGCGAGCCAGGCCACCGTGTTCGAAAGAAAGACGGGGAACGAAGCCTGCGCGGCGAAGTTGGAATCCTGGATCGCGAAGCCGACGGCCACGCGCCGCGGGGCGGCGTCGTCCGCGACGACGATCGCGGCGCCCTCGGCCGTCCGCGCGAGCGCACCCTGGGCGTCCGCCGGCATCGCGAACGGCCGCGCGCGCTCGATGACGATGTCGGCCAACGAGACGTTCTCCAGCACGACCGCATCCGACCGCCAGTCGGCGATCTTCGTGGCATCGCGCGACGCGCCTGCCTTCGGCAGCCACGATGCCGCGGGCGGCGCGAACGCGAGCGAGGGCACCGCGGGTGCGGACGGCGGCGCGAAGCGATCGAACACGTACGCGTCGAACCCCGAGCGCCGGCCGTACTGCCCGGGAGGAAGCACGGTGAGTCGCACCCGCGGATCGAGCCGGAGCGCGCGCTCCAGCGGTTCGTTCCCCGCTGTGACGAGCGCCACCGACAGGACGCGATTGAACGGCAGGAAGCCGAAGGCCTCGTCGTCGGCGAGCAGGCCGTCGGCCCCGGCATCGAGCGTGGCGCGCAGCGCGCCGCCCGTGAAATCCGACACCGGCACCGTCACGGATGCGAAGCCGCGGGCCGGCACGTTCACCGTGCGGGTCACCGGGTCATGCCCTGCACCGCTCACGCGCACCGCGACCTTGACCGCTGCAGTGTCGGCGTTGCCCACTTCGATGAACGCCTCGACGCGCGACGGATCCGCGGGCAGCGCGCGCACGTCGAATGCGGTGATGCCGACGTTCGCCACGGGCTGGAAGACGGAGACGGTCCGCACGGTGTCGGGCACCGTGACGGGTGCGACGCCGTCGGTGATGAAGACGACCTCGGGCGGCAACGCTGTCCGCGGCAATGCAGCCAGCTCCGGAAACCGCGGCTCGACCCCGGCAGACGACTCCAGTGCCGCGAGCCGCGCCAGTGCGCGCGGGCCGTCTGTGAATCCGGAGGGTCCGAGACTGCGCATGGTGTCGAGGACCAGGTAGGTGCCCCCGCCTTCGCCGATCTCGCGTCGCGCCGCGTCGATGGCATGGCCGAGCCGCGTGCGCCCGTCGGCCCGCAGTGCTCCCATGGTGGGGGAGTCGTCGATCACGATCACGCGCGGACGAACCGTCGCATCGCTCGGTCCGGCCCCCGGCTGAAGGAGCGCAACCGCGGCCAGCAACGCGATCGCGAGAGATAGCAGCAGCGACACCCACCAGCGCCAACGCTGACTGGCGCTGCGGGTGCGTGCGAGCACGCGCTCCCAGAGCAGGGTCGACGGCAGCACGAGCCGCTGGGGCGGCGGGCGGAGGAGGTAGAGCCCCGTGACGATCGCCGCGACGGCCGCGAGAAGCCCGAGCGCCGCGGGAATGGAAAGCAGGCCGAAGTTCAACGGAGCATGCCGTGCACGCGCAGGCCCTTCAGCATGAGGTCCTCGAAGGGCGCATCCGTCCGCGCGACCAGATGGGCCCAGCCGTTGCGCCGACAGACGTTGCCGACCTCCTCCGCGTGGGCCGCCACCGCCTCGCGATACGCCGCGAGCAGTGCTGGCGTCATCTCGATCACGCTCGACGCGTCGGTCTCGGCGTCGACGATCATCGCCTGGTCGGGGAGGTCGGGATCCGCCTCCTGGGGCGAGATCACCTGCACCGCGTGGACCTCGTGCCGGAACTGCGCGAGCCACTGGGCGGCAGGGGCGAATCCGCCGCGGTCGAGGAAATCCGAGATCAGCACGACGAGCCCACGGGTCCGGCTGCCGCCGAAGTAGCCGCGCAGCGCCGCGTCGAGGTCAGTGCCACCCGCCGGTGCGAGTCCGTCGAGGAACCGGAACATGGGCCACACCTGCGTGCGCCCACGGCGGGCGGGCAGTTCCTTCGCGATGCCGTCGGCCCAGCCCACGACCGTGACGCGGTCGTAGTTCAGCAGCGCAAGATAGGACAGGGCGGCGCCGACCTTCCTTGCGAAGTCGAACTTCGACGGCGTGCCGTGCCCCATCGACGCGCTGGCATCGACGAAGACGTACACGGGCAGATCGGCCTCCTCCTCGAAGAGCCGGAGGATCAGGCGGTCGAGGCGGAGATAGATGCCCCAGTCGAGGTTGCGCGTGTCGTCGCCCGGCGTGTACGGGCGATAGTCGGAGAACACCATCCCGCTGCCGGTGCGGCGCGACCGATGGGAACCGCGCAGATGGCCGGCCACGGGCCGACGCGTCACCAGATTGAGGTGCTCGAGGCGGCGCAGGAAGTCTTCGTTGAAGAGGGCGTTCGACACGGGGTTCGCGATGCGGCGGAGGCCTTCGGGGCGCGGGAGTGCAGTGCGGGAGCGCGGACCAACGAGATTCGTTAAGCGGGATTCGTCACGAAGCCGGCGCAACGCTCGCCATGATGCGGGTCAGGATCGCGTCGGCGTCGATGCGGTCGGCTTCGGCCTCGAAGTTGAGCAGGATGCGATGCCGGAGTGCGGACAGCGCAACCGCCTGGACGTCCTCGGTCGCCACGTGCAGCCGCTCGTGGATGAGCGCGTGCACCTTCGCGCCGAGGATCAGCGCCTGCGTGCCGCGTGGGCTCGCACCGAAACGGATGTAGCGCTTCGCCATCTCGTGGGCCTGCTCGGATTCCGGATGCGTCGCGAGCGTCAGGCGGATGGCGTAATCCTGCACGGGGCGCGCGATCGGGACGTCGCGCACGGTGTCGCGCATCTCGAGGATCTCGCCCTGCGCGAGCGTGCGCTCCACCTGGGGCTCGCGCGCATGCGTCGTGCGGTCGAGCACCTCGTGCAGTTGATCGATCGCGGGGAAACCCATCTTCAGCTTGAAGAAGAAACGGTCGAGCTGCGCTTCGGGCAGCGGATACGTGCCTTCCATCTCGAGCGGGTTCATCGTCGCGAGCACGAAGAAGGGCTGCTCGAGCGGCCGGGTGGCGCCACCGGCCGTGACGCTGTTCTCCTGCATCGCTTCCAGCAAGGCCGACTGCGTCTTCGGTGTCGAACGGTTCACCTCGTCCGCGAGCAGCATGTTCGCGAAGATGGGGCCGGGCTGGAACTCGAAGTACTTCCTGCCGCCTTCGTCCTCGCGGACGATCGAGGTGCCGATGATGTCGCCAGGCATCAGGTCGGGCGTGAACTGGATGCGCGAGAACTTCAGGTGCAGCACGTCGGCGAGCGTCTGGACCAGCTTGGTCTTGCCGACGCCGGGAATGCCTTCCAGCAGCACGTGGCCGCGGGCGAGCAGGCAGGTCATCACGCCGTCGACGACGTCGCGGTTGCCCACGATGATGCGCCCGACCTCCTCGCGCACGAGCTGCAGATTCTTCTGGAACTGCTCGATACGGCGTTCCACGTTGGCAACGGTCACTGGCGTGTCTCCGGTTTGTCGCTGAAGAAGCCCTTCACCTGCGCGCGATGACGCAGGGCGATGCGCTCGGGTTCGAGTGCCGCCTCGGCCGCGTAGCGGACCGGGGCGCGCACCGCCTGGTACTCCACCTTCGATGCGCCCTGGCGGCTGGCGGCATAGAACGTCGAATCGGTGCCGTCGGGGCCCGGCGCTTCCGCACCGCGCACGCCGGCCTTCTCGAACTTCGCCTTGGGCTTGTTGACCTCGTCCCCGACCACGGGATCGCCGGGCGCATCCCCGGAGGAATCGCCGGCCCGGGCGCCCTCCTGACCGGGAGGCGGCTCGGCTTCGCGGGCCAGCGCGCCGAGGCGGTACATGTGCCCGCCCTGGATGTCGGCGTTGCCGGTCTCGGACGAACCGCGGCCGTCGTTCTGCTGCCCCTGCTGCTGCCCGAAGCGCGCAGCGCGCAGACCGCGGTCCTTCTGGTCCATCGCCTGGGACACCGCGTTCAGTTTGCGCGTCGCCTGGTTCTGGCGGGCCTGCACTTCGAGCTTCTTCGCGAGTTCCTCGAGGCCCTGCACCGCCTTCTGCATGCGGCCCTGCGTCTCGCCGTCGGGCCGGCCGCCGTCCTTCGACTGCGCAGCCGCCTGCAGCGCCGCTTCGAGATCGACGGGGGCAGGCGCCTCGGTCGCCTTCGTCTCGTCGGGGCGGCTCTCGCCATCGGTGTTGTCGGAGGCGGGCTTGGCACCGCCGCCGGCCAGCTTGCGCATCTCTTCCGCTGCGCGCCCCGCATCGCCCTCCTTCAGCGCCTGGGCCACCGCCTCGAACTCCCGCTTGCCGGCAAGACCGGCGGCGAGCTGCTGGAGCGATTCGACGTTGGAGCTGGTTTCGAGGCGCTTCTGATCGAGTGCAGACTTCGCTTCGGCCAGGGCCCGCCGCTTCTCGTCATCGGTCGCATCGGGGCGGTCGAGGGCGGCCATCACCTTCTCGAGCTTCGCACGGGAGCCGGCGTCGGCCGTCTTCGCGACGTCTTCGAGCAGCGCCTTCAGGTCGTCGGTGTCGGCCGCGGATTTCGCAGGCGCCGAGGGCGCTTCCTGGGCAAGTTCGCCGCCATGGGGGCTGAGGTCAGGGTCGGCCACGACCAGGAAGAGGACGCCGGCGGCGAAACCCGCCCCCACCCAGGCCGCGTTGGGTACGACGACCGGAACGAGCCGGCGAACATCGATCCCGCCGGCCGAGACGGCGGCGCGCTGCAGGAACGCCTCGACCCAGGGAGAGCCCACGGCCTGCGGCGCGAGGTCGAGGGCGGACTTCAGGGTGTCGTGCAGATCGCCACGGGCGTCGGCCTCGGCCGCGGCGCGGGCGATGGAGACGGGGCGTGAGCCCCGCCAGAAGGAGGCTGCCAGGATGACGAAGGCGCCGAGCAGGCCCATGCCGCGAATCATGCGGGCGAACGAGGTGTCGCCGAGGATGGCCGCGAAAACGAGCATCACGAAAAGCAGCGCCGCCGCGGACGCACCACCCAGCGCGAGGGCGTCCACCAGCCGGCGGGTCCCGAGCCGGCGGCGGACCGAGTCGAGGACGCTGGCGACGGGTGATGCCCCGCCGGGGGAGTTCGCAGACATCAGAAGCCTTCGAGATGCGGGTGACCGGGGAGCGCGCGTCGTCGGGTCGTCCCCACCGTGTACCGGTGTCGGCGCGCGACTCGTGACGCCGCACAGCGCCGCGCGGCGCGTTCCGACGTTGCGATGCTTTCGTGTCGAGACACTGGGACGGGCGCAATCATCGATCGATGCTAGCACAGCGCTCCGCGGCAACGCGAAGCGCGAAGCGCCGCGATTCTGTCCAACCCGGGTTTGTCCAACCTCGTGGGAATACTCCTCGCGAAAACACCCGCCGAGCGGCCCGAGAACGCGCGTGTTTCGAGGTGTCGACGCAGGTCGCTGCGGTACCATCGGACCACCCCGAACCGGCACACGTCACCCATGCCTGCCCGCCTCACCCTGCCCCGCCTCACCCTGCCCGGAATCGCCGCCGTTCTCGCGTTCGCCCTCGCATCGCTCGCGCACGCCGCCGACCGTCCGCACATCGTCTACCTGATGCCCGACGATCTGGGCTGGCAGGACGTCGGCTATCTCGGCAAGGAGATCCGGACGCCGGCCATCGACGCCCTCGCCGATGGCGCGGTTCGACTCAGCCAGTTCTACGTGCAGTCGCATTCGAGCCAGACGCGCGCCGCGCTGATGACGGGCCGGTATCCCATGCGCTACGGCCTGCAGACGATGTCGATCCTGCCGCAGAGCCAGTACGGATTGCCGGTGGAGGAACGCACCCTCGCCCAGGCCCTCAAGGAGGCCGGGTACCGGACGGTGTTCATCGGCAAGTGGCAGCTGGGGCACGCCAAGCCCGAGTTCTGGCCGACGCGCCGGGGCTTCGATCACTTCTACGGGACGCTCGCCGGCGAGATCGATCATTTCAGGAAGTCCGGCGCCGCAGGGCCCGACTGGCGGCGTGGCGAGAAGCCCGTGAAGGACGAGGGCTACGACACGACGCTGCTCGGCCGGGAGGCGGCTGCCATCGTCGCGAAACACGATCCCTCGCAGCCGCTCTTCCTCATGCTGGCGTTCAACGCCCCAGCTGCACCGCTCCAGGCGCCGAAACCGCTGCTCGAACGCAATGCCCAGATCCGGGACGAGACGCGCCGCACGTACGCCGCCATGGTGACGGCGGTCGACGACGCCATCGGCGAGCTGACGAACGCACTCTCGAAGAAGGGCATGCTCGACAACACGCTCGTGGTGTTCCACAGCGACAACGGCGGCGCGGTCGCCCACAAGTACCCGACCGGTGACGGCGACGTCGCGGTGGGCGGCGCCGACAACGGGCCGTACCGCAACGGCAAGGGCAGTCTCTATGAAGGCGGCGTGCGCGTACCGGCCTTCGTGAAGTGGCCCAAGGGCCTCGAGGGCGGTGTGTCGAGCGCGCTCGTGCACGTGACCGACCTCTACCCCACCCTGCTCGCGCAGGCCGGTGCCAAGAAGGAACAGCGCAAGCCGCTCGACGGCGTCGACCAGTGGCCCGCCATCGCCCAGTCGAAGCTCTCGCCGCGCAAGGACATCCCCATCGCCGTGGAAGACCACCGCGCGGCGATCCGAGCCGGCGACTGGAAACTGATCCTCTACACCACGCTCCCCACGCGAACCGAGTTGTACGACATCCCCCACGACCAGGGCGAGGAGGACAACGCCGCGGAACGGAACCCGCAACTCGTGAAGGACCTCACCAGCCGGCTCCAGGAATACGCGTGGGACATGGCGCCCTCTCGCCATCTCGACGAACTCGGCCGCGCCCGCCGATACGACCTGCCGATGGTCTGGGGCCCCAATCCGCTGCGCCACGGCGCGGTCGCCGACGCCGATTCCCGGAAGGATCCTTCGCTCACGGTGGAGCGGGCGGACAGGCAGTGAGGGTGGGCAGGGGCGATGCCCAGGGGCTGGGGGCTGGGGGCTGGGGAAATTCGCTCGAAGCATTGCCGCCCGACCCGTGATTTCGCGACACTTCCACCTTGATCCGCACACCACCGCACGCCGACGGTGTTCCCCAGCCCCTAGCCCCGAGTCCCTAGCCCCCAGCCATGAACCTCCCCGACCACCTCCGCTACACCGAAACGCACGAATGGGCCCGCTTGGGCGATGACGGCCTTGTCTGGGTCGGCATCACCGACTTCGGTCAGGAGGCGCTCGGCGACCTCGTGTTCGTGGGCGACGTTAAAGTGGGGGCAACGCTCGCAGCCGGTGACGTCTCGGGCGTCGTCGAATCGGTGAAGGCCGCTTCCGACATCCATGCGCCGGTCGCCGGGAAGGTCGCCGCGTTCAACACGTCGCTCACCGACGCGCCCGAGCAGGTGAACGCGGCGCCCTACGATCACTGGATCTTCAAGCTGGAGAGCAGCGCCGCACTCGACGGGCTGCTCGATGCGGCGGGCTACGCAGCCAAGGTGGGTTGAGACACAGGACCCGTCGATCGCCGCTGCCGGCGGCAGACAGCAACCAGCGCCAGCCCGCCCACCACCATCGACGCCCACGTGGCGGGCTCCGGCACGCTGGCCGTGATGCTGACGTCGTCGATGCCCATGTTGAAATTGCCCAGGTTGTCGACCTGCGCGAAACGGAGACGGTAGACACCACCCCTTGTGACGTACGGCGTGATGTCGAAGGTCCGCTGCGTCCACCCGACCGGCGGATCGCCGGCGTCGATACCGAGGAAGCCGTTGAACATCACCGGAGGAGAATCGACTCCGAACGGATCGCCACCTGCCACCATGAGATCGACCCGCGCATGCTGGTTCGGCAGGTGTGAATTCGTCTCATCGTCGAGGACCGCGAACCCGAGACCCGGCCCGACGATGGGTCCGCTCCGGCTCCAGTCATTGATGAACATGCGGTACGACACCTGCACGTGCACCGCGTCGATCGGCACGTTGAACGTCTGCATCAGGGACTGCGCACCGGGGCCCGACTGGTCGGATATGGCATACCACTCGCCGCTCGCCGGCCCGACACTCGGGAAACCGAATTTCGGCGTCGCCGTGCCTGTTGCAACGAACCAGTCCCCTTGGCTTCCGTCCATGCGGACCACGGTCCATCCCTGGAAATCGCCAGTCTCGAACCCGCCGTTCGTGATCAGTTCGTAGGCTTGTGCGGCAGGCGCACCGGCAACCCCGCAAAGGGCGATCGCAAGTCTGCCGAGCATCGTCGTCATCTTGTGCATGATTGGTCCACTCATCGAGGCAACGTTGACGCCGCCTGGATCTCGACCACGTGCTGTCGCGTTGCGCGACTGCCGGCGGATCTTGCGGCGCAGGCGAGCCCCTCCGACGAGGGGCCCGTGACGACAGGTTCAGAACCCCGTCGCCGCCAGCCAGCCACCCACCTTGCCTTCCCAGACCTCGCGCACGAGCACGACGGGCGCGATGCACTGGGCGGGCAGACGGAGCTTGGTCTCGATGTCCGCCCGGCCGTCCTTCGACAACGGGAAGCGATCGCTCTCGGCCACGACCGACGCCTTGGATCCGCCGCACACGAGGCTCACCACGACCTGCGTGACGCCGTCGGCGGTCCCGTTGAATTCGCCCGTGGTGGCGTCGTTCAGGACGAGGCCGCGGAGCTCCACCTCGATGTCGCCGTTGCGGCCGAGTTCGATCTCGCCGGACTTCAGCTTCCAGATCTTGCCGCAGGAATTCACGCCACCGATGGAAGTGCCGTCCGACGGGCACGCCCGCAGCTTCCCTTCGAGGATCTCGCTATCGGCGGCCGCAGGGCCGGCGAAGGCCATGGTAAGGGCGGCGGCGAGGATGAGCTTGTGGTGGATGCGCATGCTGGTTCTCCCGAGATGGGTTCCGGTGGGACGCTCTGCCGGCGTTTTCTTCGCGGCAGTTCGCGTGTTCCCCATTCGGCAGGGAACACGACCAGTGTGCACCCGCTTTTCTTACCGCCGGCATACCGGGGTCGGCATGGGTCAGACCCCGCGCAGGAATTCGAAGTCGCAGCCCTGATCGGCCTGCAGCACCTGCTGCGCATAGAGGCGACGGTAACCGCGCGCCGGCACGTCGGGGCCCTGCCACCCTTCCCTGCGCCGCGCCAGCTCGGCTTCGTCGACCAGGAGATCGATGCGCCGGTCGCGCACGCTCAACCGGATGCGATCGCCGTTGCGCACGAACGCGAGCGGACCGCCGCTCGCCGCGTCGGGCGACACGTGGAGCACGATGGTCCCGTACGCGGTGCCGCTCATGCGGGCATCCGAGATGCGCACCATGTCCTTCACGCCCGCCTGCGCGAGCTTCTTCGGGATCGGCAGATAGCCGGCCTCGGGCATGCCGCTCGCACTGAGCGGCCCGGCGTTCTGCAGCACCATGAAATCGTCGGGCGTCACGTCGAGGTCCGGATCATCGATGCGTGCCGCGAGATCCTCCAGCGACGAGAACACGACGGCGCGACCTTCGCGCTCGAAGAGCTTCGGATCGGCGGCGGAGCGTTTCAGGATGGCACCGCGGGGCGCCAGCGATCCGAACACGGCGACCAGCCCGCCCACCGGATCGAAGGGCTCGGCGCGCGAGCGGATCACGCCGCGGTCCACCCACGCGGGCGGTGTCGCAAGGCGTTCGCCGAGCGTCTGGCCGGTGACGGTCATGCAGTCGAGATGCAGCAGATCCTTCAGCTCCGTGAGCAGCGCCTGCATGCCGCCCGCTGCGTGGAAGTCCGCGAAGTAGTACTGCCCTGTGGGCTTCAGATCGACGAGCACCGGCGTACGGTCGGACAGTTCGTTCAACCGGGCGAGCGAGATCTCGATGCCGCGCCGGCCGGCGATGGCCGTGAGGTGGATGATCGCGTTGGTCGACCCGCCGAGCGCGAGCAGCACCGTCATCGCGTTCTCGACCGACTTCGGGGTGATGATCTCGGAGGGCCTCGGCCCCTTCCCGATCATCGCGACCGCCCGCGCGCCGGTGGCCTCGGCCGCGCGGATGCGATCGGCGTGGACCGCGGGGATCGCCGCCGTGTCGGGCAGGCTCATCCCCAGCGCCTCGGCGATCGCCGCCATCGTGCTGGCCGTGCCCATCACCGCGCAGGTGCCGGCGGTGGTCGCGAGGTTCGCCTCGATGGTGTCGATGCCTTCGTCGCTCACCTCGCCCGCGCGGTACTTGGCCCAGAAGCGACGGCAGTCGGTGCAGGCGCCGAGACGCTCGCCGCGGAAGGGCATCGCGACCATGGGCCCCGTCACGAGCTGGATCGCGGGGAGGTCCGCCGAGGCCGCCCCCATGAGCTGCGCGGGCACCGTCTTGTCGCAGCCGCCGATGAGCACCACGGCATCCATCGGCTGCGCGCGGACCATCTCCTCGGTGTCGACCGACATGAGGTTGCGGAAGAGCAGGCTGGTCGGGCTCAGGAACACCTCGCCCAGCGACACCGTGGGGAAAGCGAGCGGCAACCCGCCGGCGGCCAGCACGCCCCGCTTCACCGCCTCGACGAGTTCGGGGACGTTGCGATGACAGTTGTTGAAGTCGCTGCCGGTCTGGGCGATGCCGACGATGGGCCGGTTCATGAGGCTCTTCGAGAGCCCCGTGGACTGCGCGAAGGACCGCCGCAGATACAGCGCGAACTCCCGGTCACCGTAGTTGGTGAGGTTGCGGCGGAAGCCGCGCGGTTCGCCCTGGGGATCGTCGTTCTTGGTGTCGTCAGCCATCGTGGTCTCCGTCCCGGCATCGTTGTCGTGTATGTTCGGCCGGTCGATTGTGCTCACCGGAGGTCCCATGTTCAAGCCGATTCCCGCCCTGATCGCGGCGCTCGTGCTCGCCTTGCCGATCACGTCCGTGTCGTCCGCGGCAGCAGCGGACGACACGGCGCCCCGCGTGAGTCTTCAGGCCCAGAGCAGCGTCGAGGTCGAGAACGACACCATGCGCGCCTTGATGTCGACGGAAGCCGAGGACGCCAACCCCGCGAAGGTGGCCGACCACGTGAATCGCGTGCTGGGCGAGGCTGCGAAGGTCGCCAAGGCGCAGCCCGGCGTGAAGGTACGCACGGGCAGCTACCAGACGTTTCCGATCTACGACAAGACCAATCGCATCGCGCGCTGGCGGGCCCGCGGTGAGCTGTCGCTGGAAAGCCAGGACTTCAAGGGGCTCACGGCGCTCGTCGGAAAGCTGCAGGCCACGCTCGGCCTGAACGGCGTGGAGTTCCTGGTTTCGGAGGAGGCCCGACGCAAGGCCGACGACGAACTGACGACCGCCGCGATCGGAGAGTTCCGGCGCCGCGCCGACATCGCGGCAAAGGCGGTGGGCAGCAAGGCGTGGCAACTGCGAGAGCTGGTGGTGAATCCGGAGGGCGGCATGGGCCCGTCGCCGAGACCGGCGATGCTGATGCGCGGCGCGGCAGCGGACGTCGCCCCGCCCACGATGGAAGGCGGTTCGACGCGCGTCGGCGTGGTGGTGACGGGGACGATCGTGCTCGAGATGAAGTAGGCCGGTTGGATTTTCGTGGGTCGAGCATCGCTCGACGCGGCGATGGCGTGGGCACAGCTGCGAATCCAGGAGCGCGGGCGTCGGGCAGTGCCCGACCCACGGGGGTTGGTTTCCAGCGCTGCGGGTTCCAGTGACGAAGACCCTTCGTGGGTCGAGCATCGGTCGACGCGACGATGGCGTGGGCACAGCTGCGAATCCAGGAACGCGGGCGTCGAGCGAAGCTCGACCCACGGGGGTTGCTTCCAGCGCTGCGGGTTCCAGTGGCGAAGTCTTTCGTGGGTCGAGCATCGCTCGACGCGATGCAGGCTTGGGCGCAGCAACGAATCCAGGAACGCGGGCGTCGGGCAGTGCCCGACCCACGGGGGTTGTTTCCAGCGTTGCGGAATCCAGTGGCGAAGTCTTTCGTGGGTCGAGCAACAGCTCGACGCGATGCAGGCTTGGGCGCAGCAACGAATCCAGGAACGCGGGCGTCGAGCAGTGCCCGACCCACGGGGGTTGGTTTCCAGCGCTGCGGGTTCCAGTGACGAAGACCCTTCGTGGGTCGAGCATCGGTCGACGCGACGATGGCGTGGGCACAGCTGCGAATCCAGGAA
>JALHMS010000001.1:326059-415285 GCA_022843925.1 Burkholderiales bacterium | reverse complement strand
ATCTCAGGGAATCCCCGTGGGTCGAGCTACAGCTCGACGCCCGCGTTCCTGGATTCGTCGCTGCATCCATGCCATCGCCGTGTCGAGCTATTGCTCGACCCACGCAACCAGTTGGTCGCGGGAACGCTCGATCTCAGGGAATCCCCGTGGGTCGAGCTACAGCTCGACGCCCGCGTTCCTGGATTCGTCGCTGCATCCATGCCATCGCCGTGTCGAGCTATTGCTCGACCCACGCAACCAGTTGGTCGCCGGAACGCTCGATCTCAGGGAATCCCCGTGGGTCGAGCTACAGCTCGACGCCCGCGTTCCTGGATTCGTCGCTGCATCCATGCCATCGCCGTGTCGAGCCGACGACATGACTGGCGGCAGTGCCGAAGAACTTGTCCAGACACCGCTACGACACCATAATGCAACCGTCTACGGAGTGCAGCCATGCCGACAAACCTGACCCTGAAGAACGTCCCGGATGAAGTCTACGAACGCCTCAAGGCTTCTGCGGAAGCGCACAGGCGGAGCCTCAACAGTGAGGCGATCGTGTGTCTGGAGTCGGTGCTGGTTCCGGGAAACGTCGGGGTGACCGAGCGGCTTAGCCGGGCCCGGGCGCTGCGCGCCGCGCTGCCGAAAGGCAAGTTCTCCGCGAAGGACATCGCAACCTTCAAGCGGGAGGGTCGGCAGTGATCGTTGTGGACAGCAACGTCATTGCCTACCTCTATCTGCCGGGGGAGCACACGGCGAAGGCGGAGGCCCTGCTCGAGCGTGACGCCCACTGGGCTGCGCCGCTCCTCTGGCGGAGCGAGTTCCGCAGCATCCTCGCGGGCTACATGCGGCGGGGGACGCTCACGTTCGAGGCCGCGCGCAGCCTGCAACTCGAAGCGGAGAACCTGCTTTCGGGCGCCGAACACGAGGTCGACTCGCGCCTGGTTCTGGAACTGGTGCGAGACACCGACTGCTCAGCCTACGACTGCGAGTTCGCGGCACTGGCAATCGCGCTGGGGGTGAAGCTCGTGACGATGGATCGCAAGCTTCTGACGGCCTTCCCGCAATGCGCGGTGGCGCTTTCGAGCCGTTGACTTCTCTGTGGCGAAGGTCGATCCACGCGCGATGAAAGGCTTCGAGAAGTTTCTCCGCTCAGCTGCGGCGGGGATCGCTCTGGGGACAGCGCTCGCCGTGCTCCGCACGCTGGTGGGCGGCCGGTTTCCGATGTTCTTCGCAATCGTCGGAGAGGCGAGCTGTTTCGTCCTCTGCGCGGTGTCGCCATCCGCCAATCCGTGGCGGGGTATGGTCGAGATGTCGATCTTTCGAACGGTGAACGCGGCCGTGTGCTCTGTCGCCTCTCTCACGATCATGCTGATGACTCGGTCAGATCCCTTCGTCGCAGCGTTGGTGGATTTCGTGGCGTCTGCGTTCTTCCTTTTCGCGGGTATGAAGCTGTCGGACATCTGGGTGCGGCGAGTCTTCAACTAGGCCCGACCGAGCGCTGCGCCCGCTTCAGTGTCGCAACGGGCGATGCTCGGGAACCCCCGTGGGTCGAGCTACAGCTCGACGCCCGCGTTCCTGGATTCGCCCCTGCACCCAAGCCGTCGCCGCGTCGAGCAGTTGCTCGACCCACGAAGCCGTTTGGCCGTGGAAACGCTCGATCTCCAGGAACCCCCGCGGGTCGAGCTACAGCTCGACGCCCGCGTTCCTGGATTCGCCCCTGCACCCAAGCCGTCGCCGCGTCGAGCAGTTGCTCGACCCACGAAGCCGTTTGGTCGTGGAAACGCTCGATCTCCAGGAACCCCCGTGGGTCGAGCTACAGCTCGACGCCCGCGTTCCTGGATTCGTCGCTGCACCCAAGCCATCGCCGCGTCGAGCTGTTGCTCGACCCACGCAACCAGTTGGTCGTGGCGACGCTCGATGTCCGGGAATCCTCGAGGGTCGAGCTACAGCTCGACGCCCGCGTTCCTGGATTCGTTGCTGCCCCTCGTCCGCTGACGCCCCTACGGCTTCTTCGCCCCGTCCGCTGCTGGAACAGCCTTCGGCGCCCCCGGCGGGCTCTGCGGCGTGATTCGCCCCCCGTCCGCCAGACTCGTCGGCGGGCTCACCGCGACCGGCGTGCCGACGTCCAGGCCGCTCTCGATGCGCACGGTCTTGCCGTCGGTACCTGCAACCGCGATGGGCGTGTAGTGGATGCGGTGGTCGGCGTCGACGACGGCGACGAAGGTCTTCTTCTCGCGCGTGACCAGCGCGCCTGCGGGCACTTCGACGTAGCTGGTGGCGGGGATGAGGATCGCCACGTTGAGGAAGCTGCCGGGCAGGAAGACATCGGCGGCGTTGTCGAACTCGATCTCCGCGCGGCGCGTGCGCGTGCGGGAATCGAGTTCGCCGGAGACGCGGGTCACGCGGCCTGTCACCTTCCGCTCGGGCGCCGCGGCGTCGGAGACCTCGACTTCGAGGCCGGGCTTCACCTGGGGCGCATCGACCTGGTCGGCGAACACCGTGACCTTGAGGCGCGAGACGTCGGCAATGGTCACGAGGGGTTGCGCGGCCGCCTGGTTCGCGGAGGCGTTCTGCACGAGTGCACCGGGGTCGGCGAAGCGGTTCGTGACGACGCCATTGAACGGCGCCTTCACGATGCGGTAGGCCCCCATCGTGCGAAGTTCGACGATCTGCGCCTGGGCCACGCGCACGTCGTTCTCGGCGTTGTCGAGCGCCTGTTGCGAGAAGAAGCCTTGCTTCGCGAGGTCCCGCGCGCGCTGCGCGAGGCGGCGCTTGTTCTCCAGACCCGCGGCGATGGTGGCCACCTGCGCGTCGATCTCGGGGGCATTGATCTCCGCGATGAGCTGGCCGGCTTTCACCGTGTCGCCAACGTCGACGGTGATGCGCGCCAGGTAGCCGCCCACCTTGCTGTAGAGCGTGGTCGACTGGATCGGCGCGGCCTCGCCCACGAGGTTCAGGCGGCGCACGTCGGGGCCCTGCACCGCCTTCGCGACGACGATCGAGGGACCGGCGTCGAGCTGGGCCGCCTTCTCCTTCGACTGCTCGGCATCTCGGGCCTCGCGGCCCTTCCAGAAATGCCATGCAGCACCACCGGCGGCGGCGATCAGGATGACGCCGATCACGAGGAAGACGGCGAAGGAACGCTTTTCGTTCTGCATGGTGGGATCCTTCCTAGACCGCGTCGCCGCCGGCTTCCCGGGCGAAGCGCTCGTCGAGCGTGTGCAGGGTCGGCATGCGCCGGCGGAGCAGCGAGTACACGACCGGCACGACGAACAGGGTGGAGACGGTGGCGAGGATCAGGCCACCGATGACGGCGGTGCCGAGCGGCGCGTTCTGCTCACCGCCCTCGCCCAGACCCATGGCCATGGGGATCATGCCGATGATCATCGCGAGGGCCGTCATCAGCACGGGGCGCAGGCGGGTTCGGCCGGCCTCGATGGCGGCAGCGACGACGGACACGCCGGGGTTGGCGACGCGATAGTCGTTCGCGAAGCTCACCACGAGGATGGAGTTCGACACGCCGATGCCGACGGCCATGATGGCGCCCATCAGCGACATCACGTTGAGCGAGGTGCCGGTCAGCACGAGCATCCACAGGATGCCGATGAGCGCGCCGGGCACGGCCATCATGATGATGAAGGGGTCGGTCCACGACTGGAACAGGACGACGAGCAGCGCATACACCAGCACGATCGCGAGGACGAGGCCGAGCCCCAGGCTCTCGAACGAGGACATCATCACCTCGTACTGGCCACGGACGACGATCTTGGCCGTCTTGGGGAAATCCTTCTCGGCGAGGATCTCGTCGATCTTCTTCTGGATGTCGCGCACGGTGCTGCCGAGATCGCGGCCGTCGAGGTTGGCCGCGATGTCGATCACGCGCTGCACGGTGTAGTGCGAGACCGACTGGTAGCTCGTCTCGGGCTTGATCGTCGCGATGTTGCCGAGGGCGACGACCGGGGCGCCGGGGACGTCACCGAGCCGGCGCTCGCGGGCCGGCGTCGCGAGGGGCGTGAGGACCGGGGTGATGGGCGTGGCCATGATCGACTCGACGCTCGCGAGGCGTTCCGGCGGCGTCTGGATCGAGACGGTGTAGTTCACGCCGTTAGGGTTGAGGAAGTACGAGGGGCTGATGATCGCGCTGGACGACAGCGAGACGAGCGCGCTGGTGGCGACGTCGCGCTGCGTGAGGCCGAGGCGCGCCGCGCGCAGGCGGTCGACATCGACCTTGAGGGCCGGGTAGTTCAGCACCTGCATCTGACGCACGTCGGTGGCGCCGGGCGTCTCTTCGATGGCGCGCTTCACGCGGGACGCGTAGCCCTGGGCGCGATCGAAGTTGGCGTCCTGCACCTGGATGTCGATGGGCGCGGGCAGGCCGAAGTTGAGCACCTGCGTGACGATGTCGGCGTTCTGGAAGTAGAAGTCGGACCCGGGATACTTCTGCGGCAGCCGACGGCGGATCTCGCGCATGTAGTGCTGCACCGGCGCGTGCGGCTTCTTCAGCAGGATCAGGATCTCGGCGTCCATCCCGCTGATGTTGTCGGTGGGCACCATCGCGAGGTTGAAGAAGATGGGCACGCCGATCATCGCGTTGATGCGGTCGACCTCGGCCCCGGGAACGATGCGGCGGATGTCGTCCTGCACGGCGAGGACGAGCTTCTCTGTCTCTTCGATGCGCGTGCCGATGGGCGCGCGGTAGTGGAGCTTCATGATCCCGACGTCGGGCGACGGGAAGAAGTCGGTGCCCACGACCTTGCCGAGCCCCAGGCTCACCGCGGTGAACGCCATCACGATGACGATCATCGTGACGCGGTGGTGCATCACCATGGTGAGGATGCCCGCGTAGAAACTGGTGAGGCCGTCCAGCATGCGATCGCGCGCGGCGTTGAAGCGGGCGCCGAACCCGGTTCCGCCGTGGCCGTGGTCGGCGCGCTCGTTCACGAGGAGCTGGCGGGAGAGCATCGGCACCAGCGTGAACGACAGGATGTACGAGGCGAGCAGCGAGAACACCACCGCGAGCGCGAGCGGGACGAACAGGAACTTCGACGCGCCGTAGAGGAACGACACCGGGAAGAACACGATGCAGATGGCGAGCGTCGCCATGGTCCGGGGCACCGCGACCTCGCGCGAGCCCTCGATGATGGCCACGGTGAGCGGCTCGCCCAGGGCGCGGTGGCGATGGATGTTCTCCACAGCCACGGTGGCGTCGTCCACCAGGATGCCGGTGGCGAGCGCGAGGCCCCCGAGGGTCATCAGATTGATGGTCTGGCCGGTGAGGTACAGGCAGATGATGCCGGCGAACATCGCGCACGGGATCGAGGTGATGACGACGATGGTGTTCCGCCAGCTCCCGAGGAACAGCAGGATCATCAGCGACACGAGCAGCGAGGCCAGCACGGCCTCGGACGTCACGTTGCGGATGGCGGCGCGGACGAACTCCGACTGGTCGAAGTCGAGCGTCACGTCCATGTCCGCGAGACCGGCGGCGCGGGCGCCGGCCCGGATATCCTCCATCAGGCCCTTCACGCCGTCGACGACCTTCAGGCTCGACGCGTCGGCGTGCTTGAGGATGGTGAGGTACGTCGCCCGGCGGCCGTCCACCTGGACGATGTTGCTCTGGACCGCGAAACCGTCCTCGACCTTCGCGACGTCGCCGACCATCGTGGGGACACGACCCGCGACCTTCAGCGGGATGCGGTTGAACTCGTCCACCGTCGCCGGGCTGGAGTTCATGAGGATGTTGTAGTCGGTCGTGCCGATGCGCGCCGTGCCCGACGGGATCAGGATGTTGTAGTTGGTGATGGCCTGGACGACGTCGTTCGGCGAGACGCCCTTGGCCGTCATGCGCGTCGGGTCGAGGTCCACAGAGATCTGGCGCAGCCGGCCGCCGAAGGGCGCGGGCACCTGCAGGCCGGGGACGGTGAAGAGTTTCACGCGCACGAAGTTGAACGCGTGGTCGAACATCTTCCCCTCGGGCAGCGTCTTGCTGGCGAAGGTCATGTTCACGATCGGCACGGTGGCCGGGCTGTACTGGATGATGACCGGCGGGGAGATGCCGGGCGGCAGGATCCGGAGGATGGTGCCGTTGATGGCGTTGATCTGCGCGATGGCCGCGCCGATGTCCATGCCCGGGTGGAAGAAGACCTTCACGAGGCCGACGCCGGGAATGCAGTTGGATTCGATGCGCTCGATGCCGGCGACGGTGGTGGAGTACGCGCGCTCGGAGATGATCACGACGCGACGTTCCATCTCCTCGGCCGAGAGGCCGCTGTACTGCCAGCCGACGAAGACGACCGGAATGTCGATCTTGGGGAAGAAGTCGACGATCATCCGTGTTGCCGCGATCGCGCCGAGCAGCAGCACGAGCAGCGAAAGCACCGCGACCGTGTACGGCCGGCGCAACGCCAGCCGCACGAGTTCCATCATGGAACCGACTCCTTCACTTTCGTTTCAGTCTCCGACCTTCCGCTGGTCATCACGTCTGCGATGCGCAGCCGGTCACAGCGGACAGTCGCGGGATGATAGCGGCGCGCAGTCCGCGACGACAGCCCTGCGCGGATGACGCTCAACTCGCGGGCTGCGCCTTGCGCCACTCGTCGAGGGTCTGGACGCCGCCATCCTCCTTCTCGGCGAAGATCCGGCCGTCCTTGGCGCGGACGAGGAAGACGGCCCACTTCTTGGGTGCCGTCTGCGGATCCTTGTAGAACGTCACGGCCCAGTGCTTCCCGCCCTTCAGGTTCCGCAGTCCGGTCAGGACGCCACCGGCCGCCTTGCCGTCGGTGCGGGTCTTGTTCTCCTCGCGGCGGGCCTCCTGCCAGGCCTTCACTTCGGGGAGTTCGAGGACGAGGGAGCGCGCCTCCTGGAGGTCGAGGCCCGCGCGGGCGGCGGGCTTGGCAGTCTGGGCGAAGGCGGCAGGTGTCGCCGCCAGGGTCGCGGCGCAGAGGGCGAACGCGGCGCACGCGATCGTTTGCAGGAGCTTCATCGGGATACCTGTGGATGTCGTGGACGTCACCGTTGCCGGCGGGGGGCGGATTGTAACTGCGGTCGGTCAGGCCGCAGGCGCTTCGTCGGCGCGCGCCGGCAGGGCCGAGAGCAGGAAAGGCTCGACGGCCGCCGCGAAGGCTTCGGGCTGCTCCAGATGCATCATGTGACCGGCGTCCTCGATGCGGCATTCGGTGAGGTGCGCGAAGGCGGCGCGGCGCCGTGCCCAGTCGTCGGGATCATCGCCCGCGAAGCGCTTCATCCAGTCGCGATCGCCGCCCCACACCCAGAGCGTCGGGGCCGTGATGGCCTGCCAGCACGCGATGGCCTCCTCGATCCGGTAGAGCACGGGGTTCACGTGCTTGTGCCGCGGATCGGCCGCCGGGACCCGCGTGCCGTCGTCCTGTTGCATGGACCAGTGCGGAGCGAGATGCCGGGCGCGTTCGAGGGTGAGCCGCGGACTGTTCCGGCGCAGGTGCGTCGCGACTGCCTCGAGATCCGCATAGGACCGGAAGCCCGACCCGGCTCGTACCTCGTCCAGCCAGCGGCCGTAGCGCGCGGGCGCCTGGCCGGGGGTGCCGGCCTTCAGACCGAACCCCTCGGCCAGCACGAGCACCGAGACGCGCTTCGGACGGATGCCGGCATACAGGCCGGCGATGTTGCCGCCCATGCTGTGTCCGACGATCGGCGCCGGACCATCGGGCGCGTAGAGATCGAGCAGTGCGTCGAGGTCCGCGAGGTAGTCCGGAAACCAGTAGCCGTCCCGGGCCCAGTCGCTCTGGCCGAAGCCGCGCCAGTCGGGCGCGACGACGAACCAGCGCGATGCCAGCGCATCGACGACGAACTGGAAGGAAGCCGAGACGTCCATCCAGCCGTGCAGAAGGACGAGGACCGGGTCGGCGGGTTCGCCCCAAGTACGGACGTGATGGCGCAGGCCGCGCAGGACGGGAAAATCGGATCGGGAGGGGCGCATGGTCGGGGTCGGAGAGTAAGGGTCATTCCTGACCCATGGCGGCGTCGGGCGTGCGTTTGCGGCGCCCGGCGTCCCAGGACACGAGCGCGAGGGCGACGCTGATGACGAGCATGCCACCGAGCTCGGCCGGGCGGAGTCGTTCGCCCAGCTGGATGGCGGCGGCGAGCGCGGCAACCACGGGAATCGCGAGCGATGCGAGGCTGGTGGTGCCCGCTGGAAGGCGATGGAGGACGTAGAGCCACATCAGCCAGCCGAACCCTGTCGCGACAACGCCGCTGAAGAGCAGCGCCAGGACGAACGGCAGCGTCCATTCGACGGACCGCGCCGGTACCGCCCACGCCACCAGCACCATCGGCACGAGCCCGATCAGCATCTGCCAGAACGTGAAGCCGAGGACGTCCACCTGCTCACGGCGTTGCAGGCGCTTCGCGAGGATCACGCCGGCCGCCCAGCAGATGCTCGCCAGCACGGCGAGCAGTTTGGAGAGCAGTGTGATCTGGAGGCGCCAGGGTTCGAGCACGAGCAGCAGCCCGGCGAACGCGAGGCCCACCGCCCACCACTGGATGCCCTCCAGTCGCTCGCCGAGCCCCGGACGCGCGAAGAGCAGCACCCAGAAGGGCATGGTGAAGACGAGGATCGATGTCTTGCCGGGGCCGCTGTCGACCAGGGCCCACGTGTTCAGGATCAGGAAGGCGGCGGTCTGCACGAGGCCGATGAGCACGGCGTCCGTCAGCAGCACCGGCCGGGCAAGGCGCCCCGTGGCCACGAGCCAGATTCCGAGGGTGAGGACACCCACCAGCACCCGCAGCGCGGCGAAGTCGAAGGGCCCCGAATACGCGAGCCCGACCTTCGCGACGACCCACGCGTAGCCCCAGATGAGCGTGAGGACGACCATCACTGCAACCGCACGGCGCCGCTCGGTCCCGCCGTTCAAGGCGACGGGCCGGCCGCGGGACCGGTTCGCATGGAGGGGGAGGCGAGGCGATGGGGCGAGCGCATCGCCGGAGGAAAGGGTTGGGGGTTCGTCACCGCCGGATTATAGGAGGGGCGGCCGCCGCCGCGACCGATCGGGGTGACCGATCGGCGCGACGCGCGCCCCGCCCGTCAAGCGTGCGGCGCCGCCAGGTAGCGCTCGCGGACGCGATGAAGGCTGGAGAGCAGTTCGACCGCGTCGAGCTGCACTCTGGGGTCGGCGCGGCGGACCCACTGCAGCGCGTCGTAGATCGACCGGGCGCGGCCTGTCGCGTAGAGCCAGGCCGCGACGCCGGCTGCCCCGCGAGCCCGCCCCGCTGCGCTCGCCACGAGCACGGGACCGGCCCTGCGTGCCTGCTCGATGGCCCGGACGGCATCGACCAGCCGGGCGACATCGGGGGTGAGGCCTTCGAGGCAGGGCACGGCGATCACGGGATGCGCCGCCCGGAGACCCCAGGATTCGGCACTCATGTCGACGAGGCCGACGATGCCCATGGCGCGCAACCGATCGGGGCCCGGATACGGCCCCACGTGCACACCATCGGTCACCGGACAAGGCATCGGTTCGGCGCGGGTGCGCAGCCAGGACGCGACTCTGGCGGTGAGGAGATAGGGCCAGAGCGCAGCGACCGCGAGCACCCGACGCGGACCGGCGGAAGCGCCACGGCGTCCGAATACGGCAGCACCGAACGGACCGTAGGCAGCCGCAACGACGAAGAGGGAGACAGCGGGCCAGGCCATCCAGGCGCCGCCGCCCAGATGACTGGCAACTCCGAAGAGGAGGCCACCGCCTGCCGCGTGCACCAGTCCGAGGACCCGGCGGCGCATCCGGGTGTGGCGATCGCTGGCCATGGCAGCTGTCAGCGGGGTGAGATCGGGGGAGATCATGGCGTGCGCTCCTCGAGGGGGGCGCCGGGGCTGCGGCGCATCGCGCGCTGCAGGAGGAGTCGGGGGAATCCGAGACGCCAGGCACGGCGGATGGCCTGGGCGGTGTCGATGCGCGCGCGGAGCGCGGCGGTCGGGCGGGGGCGACGGTCGGAAGGGGGACGAAGCCTCGGGTCCGCGAGACGGGACTCCGTGGGACGGCGGTGCGGCTTCGAGGGGAAGAAGTGCGCCTGCCAGGCATGGGTGCGTATCGTCATGGAAGCTCCGCTTGGGTTGGGCTTCCTCGCGGAAGTCGCGAGGGCGGAGCCGAGTCTCTGCGCAACCGCCGGGCACCCCGTTGTCGCGAGGGGTGGTGCTGCGACGACGGGCTTCAGGTATCAGAATGCGATACGGACTCAGGACGGCGTCATCTGGCAACGCCAAACGCACCATCAGCGTGCGTCGTTGCGGGCTCGCAGGGCGTCGTCCAGCTCTTTCTTGGCCGCGGTCACCGCACGCTCGAGGTCGCCGATGCGCCGGAAGTACTCCTCGTTGGGGCGGACACCGCCGCCGGCGTTGCCCGTCATCTCGCCGCCCTGCGGGGCACGCCCCTGTTCCAGGTCAATCTGTGCCTGATCCACCGCGCGCCGTGCCTTCATCACCCGCTCGTCCGCGGCATCCAGCAGCTTCCTGCGCTCGTCGATGCGGCCCTGCATCGCCTCCCGCTTGCGGCCGTCCTCCTCCGCGCGCTTCTGGGCGGCCTCCCGCTGGGCGGGTGTGAGCGGTGGTGGCGCCTCGAGCATCTTCGACTGGACGGCGCCGGGCAGAGGCGCATCGGTGTAGATGATCCGCCCGTCGGGCATCGTGTTCTTGTAGAGCGTCTGGGCGCAGGCGGTTCCGATGAAGCCGACTGCGAGGCCGCACGCGAGGCCCGCAGCGATGCAGAGACGGCGGCAGAGGGTTGGGTTCATGCAGGCTCTCTCTCTCGGTGATCGGCGAACGAAGCATAGACCGGAATACCCGCGGCGGATTCCATGGGCGCCGGGGCGGGACCCCGGGGAGGTAGAATCCAGCTTCCTCCCGGCGTGCCATGAAAGACCCCCGCTTCGTCCATCTCAGGCTTCACAGCGAATTCTCCATCGTCGACGGCACCGTGCGCATCGACGAAGTGGTGGCGCGCGCGCGCGCCGATGGCATGCCCGCCATCGCGCTGACCGACCTCTCCAACCTGTTCGGTGCCATCCGCTTCCATCAGGCCGCCCGGGGCGCGGGACTGAAGCCGCTGATGGGTTGCGACTGCTGGGTCTCGAATGCCGACGACCGCGACAAGCCCTTCCGCCTGCTGCTCCTGGTCCAGGATCGCGAGGGCTATCTCCGGTTGTGTCGATGGCTCACGCGCGCCTATCGGGAGAATCAGCACCGGGGCCGGGCCGAACTCGACCGGGCATGGTTCGGGGAGGACGGCACCGGTGGCCTGATCGCCCTGTCCGGCGGCAGCGCCGGTGACATCGGTCAGGCGATCGTCAACGGCAATCTCGACCGCGCGGAGGCCCTCGCGCGGGACTGGCAGGCGCTGTTCCCCGCCCGCTTCTACATCGAGCTGCAGCGTGCCGGGCATGCCGATGCCTCGGCCTGCGAACAGGGCCTGCTCGCCATCGCCTCGCGGCTCCGTCTGCCGCCGGTCGCGACCCATCCGATCCAGTTCCTCGACGCCGATCAGTTCACCGCACACGAGGCCCGCGTGTGCATCGCGGAGGGTCAGGTCCTCGCCGACCAGCGCCGGCCGCGTCGCTTCACGACCGAGCAGCGCTTCCTGACGCAGGACGAGATGGTGGCGCTGTTCGCCGACCTGCCGGCGGCCATCGCGAACACCGTCGAGATCGCGAAGCGCTGCAACCTCGTGCTGGAACTGGGCAGGAGCAAGCTGCCGCCCTTCCCCACGCCCGAGGGAGTGACGTTGGAGGAGCACCTCCGCACCCTTTCCCTGGCCGGGCTGGAGGAAAGGCTGAAGGTGCTCTTCACCGACGACGCGGAGCGCGAGGCCCAGCGCCCGCGCTACGTGGAGCGCATCGAGTTCGAGATCCGGACCATCGTCCAGATGGGATTCCCGGGCTACTTCCTGATCGTCGCGGACTTCATCGGCTGGGCGAAGTCGAACGGTGTGCCCGTCGGGCCGGGGCGGGGATCCGGCGCCGGCTCCCTGGTGGCCTACGCGCTGGGAATCACCGACCTCGACCCGCTGCGCTACGACCTGCTGTTCGAGCGGTTCCTGAACCCCGAGCGGGTGTCGATGCCCGACTTCGACGTCGACTTCTGCCAGGACGGCCGCGACCGGGTGATCGACTACGTCCGGCGCAAGTACGGCGCGGAGTCGGTCTCGCAGATCGCCACGTTCGGCACGATGGCCGCGAAGGCGGTGGTGCGCGACGTCGGCCGGGTGATGGAATGGAACTACAACCGGACCGACGAGCTGGCGAAGCTGATCCCCTTCCAGCCGGGCAAGCTCATCACGCTCGCGATGGCCCGCGAGATGGAGCCGCGGCTGCGGGAGCGCGAAGCCGCCGAGGAGGAGACCCGCGAACTGCTCGCGCTCGCCGAGAAGATCGAGGGCATGACCCGCAACGTGGGCATGCACGCGGGCGGCGTGCTGATCGCCCCGGGCAAGCTCACCGACTTCTGCCCGCTGTACTGCGCGCAGGGGTCCGACAGCGCGGTGTCGCAGTTCGACAAGGACGACGTGGAGGCCGTCGGCCTCGTGAAGTTCGACTTCCTGGGCCTCACCACGCTCACCGTCCTCGACTGGACGCTGCGGTTCATCCGCCGCCTCGATCCTTCATCGACGCTGAATCTCGAGACCCTGCCGCTCGACGACGGACGCGCCTACCGGATCTTCGCCACCGGCAACACCACCGCGGTGTTCCAGTTCGAATCCCGCGGCATGCGCGAACTGCTCACGCGGGCGCGGCCCGACCGCTTCGAGGACATCATCGCGCTGGTGGCGCTGTACCGGCCGGGTCCGATGGACCTCATCCCCGACTTCATCGAGCGCAAGCACGGCAAGAGATTCGAGTACCTGCATCCGCTGCTGGAACGCGTGCTCGAACCGACCTACGGGATCATGGTGTACCAGGAGCAGGTGATGCAGGCCGCGCAGGTGTGCGCCGGCTACTCGCTGGGTGGCGCGGACCTGCTCCGGCGCGCCATGGGCAAGAAGAAGCCCGAAGAGATGGCGAAGCAGCGCGAGATCTTCGTGACCGGCGCCGCGACGAAGGAGATCGGCGAGGCGAAGGCCAACGAGATCTTCGACTACATGGAGAAGTTCGCGGGATACGGCTTCAACAAGTCGCACGCCGCCGCGTACGCGCTGGTCGCGTATCACACCGCCTACCTGAAGGCACACCATGCCGCCGCGTTCATGGCCGCCAACCTCTCGGCGGTGATGGACGACACCGACAAGGTCCAGATCTTCCACGAGGACGCCCGCGCGAACGGGCTCGCCGTTCTGCCGCCGGACGTGAACACGGGCGACTACCGGTTCGTCCCGGTGGACCGCGCCAGCATCCGCTATGGTCTGGGCGGCATCAAGGGCACCGGCGAGAGCGCCATCGAGAACATCCTCGCGGCGCGCTCGGCCGGCGGCCCGTTCCGAGATCTCTTCGACTTCTGCATGCGGATCGACCCACGCGTCGTGAACCGCCGGACGGTGGAATCGCTGGTCAAGGCCGGCGCGTTCGACAGCCTCGAACCGGATCGCGGCCGGCTGTTCGCCTCGGTCGGGATCGCGCTCGGGGCCGCCGAACAGGCGACCCGCAACGCCAACCAGTCGAGCCTCTTCGGCGGTGGCGAGGAGCACACCGAGAAGCCGGCGGTGGCGCTGGTGAATGCCGCGCCCTGGACGGAGCACGAGCGCCTCCAGCACGAGAAGACTGCACTGGGTTTCTATCTGAGCGGGCACCCCTTCACCGCCTACGCCAAGGAGTTCGGCTCGGTGGTGCGCACGCCGCTCGCGAAGCTGTCGCCCCCGCCACCGGAGGAAGGCGGCCGCAGCGTGATCATCGGCGGCGTCGTGGAATCGGTGCGGTTCCAGAAGACGCAGAACGGCCGGATGATCATCCTGATGCTGTCGGACGCCACGGGCAGCCAGGAGGTCACGGTCTACAGCGAGCTGTACGACATGGTCCGCGATCTCGTGAAGGACGACGCCGTGCTGCTGATCGAGGCGAAGGTGCGCACCTTCCGGCGCGGCGGCGACGACGGCGAGCTGACGCTGTCGCTGCGCATCACGGCCGAGAAGATCTACGACGTCACCGGCGCACGCGGACGCTTCGCCCGGCGCCTGCGGTTGTCGATGAACGGCGAGGCCAGTGCGGCCCGGCTGAAGCAGCTGCTGGCGCCGTACCGGAGCGGCCCCTGTGCCGTCTCGGTGGAGTACCGGAACGGGCGCGCGCGCTGCGAGCTCGCCCTCGGCGACGACTGGCGCGTGACGCCCGACGACAAGCTGATCCGTTCGCTGCACGAATGGCTGCGACCGGAGAACGTGGAGTTCCTGTACGCATGAGCAACGATGCTGCCGCCTCCGGCCAATGCACCCTGATCGACGAGGCCTTGCTGGACCAGACGACCCGCGCCGCGCGCCAGAGCACACGCCTGCGCCGCAACCACAACTTCCACGCTGCCGACGACGATGCTTCCCATCGCCTGATCAATGCGATGGAACCGGGGTCGTACGTGATGCCGCACCGCCATCTGCACCCGGACAAGGACGAGACCTTCGTCGTCCTCCGGGGCACGTTCGGCCTGCTCCTGTTCGACGACGCGGGCACGGTCACCGAGATCCGCGTGCTGCGGGCCGGCGGCGAGGTCCTCGGCGCCAACGTGCCCCACGGGACGTGGCACAGCCTGGTTTCGTTCGAACCGGGCGGTGTCTTCCTCGAAGCGAAGGGCGGACCCTATGTGCCGCTCACCAGCGAGGAGCGCGCGCCCTGGGCGCCGCCGGAGGGGGATCCCGGCGTTGCGGCGTACCTCGCGTCGATGGAAAGCCGCTTCGAAGGCTGAAGCGGCCGGACGTCAGGGCGTCTGCGTGGACGGACCTTCGTAGTCCGGCGGTGAGGCGACCGCACGGCGGGCCAGCGCCGACAGCCTTGCCTCGGGCGCGTCGAAGGCCGGCACCGGATCGCCCAGCCATTTCGACCGTCGTCGCACCGCACCCCGGACAGGGGTGACCCGCAACTCGACCAAGGTCTCCCCGGGGATGCCAGTCCGGCTGGGACGCTCCGGCAGCGCATCGAGCGCGCCGAGCGTCTGCGCCATGGCCATCACGTCCGCGTCCTCGACCCGCGAGGTCCAGCGTTGCTCTCGAAGGCCGGTCCCTGACCGGGTGATATCCATCACCACGAGCCTGCCATCCCCGTGCAGCATCACGACGCGTGACCGCCCGAGCGGGTTCGGCGCACGGTACTCGAGGCTCGCGAAGGCGGGATCGGGCGGCACCGCGGGCTTCATTCCTGACGCCGAGGCGCCGGCGGCCGCAAGAAAAAAAACAGCGACGAGGCCGAGGCCCCGTCGCCGCATTGGCTTCGCACCGGCCGGTGGATCAGGCGCGACGGGCGCGATGGACACCGAAGCCGAGCATCATCGAGCCCACGATGAGCATCGCCCAGGTGGACGGTTCCGGCACCGCGACCAGCACGAACTGGCCAGGCTGCAGGCCGCTGCCGGCGAGGCGCTGGTACTCGGCCAGGGGAACCCCGTTGAGGAAATCGACGTAGGACTGGAAGTAACGGGCGTAGAAGGCCGGCGCGTCCGAGAGTGCACCGAGCCCCATCAGGCCGTCGTCCGAGAGCGTCGCATTGTTCAGCTTGTCCACGGCGCCGCCGACGTATTCGTCGTAGAGACCGATCATGTGGCCGAACTCGTGGGCCTTGATCGTATCGCTGCTGTCGACGAACCAGTTGAGCATGTTGTCGCGGCAATCGAGCGCGTTCGGGCGGGAGGCACAGTCGCCCGGCTGCGGCAGGACCGTGACGGCCTGGTCGAACACGTTGGGCAGCCCCGGACGCGGATAGCCTTCCTGGGTCACGTCGACCGCGAGCGCGAAGCTCCTGCCGTTCACGGTGTCGACGATGCGGTACTTGTCGTTCCAGATCGACTCGATCGCCATCTCGGCATCGTTCTTCCACGCAGTCTTCTGCGCGGGCGTGAAACCGAGGACATCCCGGAAGAGGAAGTCGATCTCCACGTGCTTCACGAGGCTGGAACCATCGAAGATGGCTTCGTAACTGACGTCCCAGGTGAAGCCGGCCGGGCTCGATATGCGGGCCTCGACCTTCTGGACGAAGGGGGTGAGGGCGGCTTGGGCTCCCGTCGCGCCGAGGGCGCACAGGACCGCGCCGACGAGGGCGAGCTTTGATTTCATTGTGGTCTCCAATTGGCGCCGGTGACTTTTTTGCCCGGCCTGCGCCGAACCTCACCTTGCGTGAGGTTTGAATGTGCAACGAAAGCCCGCGGAGATCAAGCGCACCACTGTGACAGGCCGGTGCGGTCGGTCAGTCCGACACCGCGGACCGGAACTCCCGCAGATAGCGCATGCCCTCGATGGCCCGGCTGCCGTACCAGGAGGTCATCCCGCCATCGATCAGCGACACCACGGGGTGGCACTGCAGGGGCAGCTCCGACCGCAGTTCGGCGATGTGCCGCTCGCGGAAGCTGTAGGGCTCGGTCGACAGGAGCACGTGACGCACGCCTTCCATCCGCTGGGGCGTGAGTTCGACCGAGGGATAGCGGGAATGGGCATGCTCGGGAACGGTGTCCCAGCCCACCAGGCTCAGCATTCGCGAGATGTACGTATCGCGCGCGACGGTCATCCAGGGGGACTTCCAGATGAGGTAGAGCACGCGTTCCCGGGGCAGCGCCGCGGCGGCGGTGCGGGTGACGGCGAGTTCGTCCGTGAAGGCCTGGCAAAGCTCATCGGCCCGGGCTTCACGGTCGAAGATGCCCCCGAGCAGCCGGTACAAGCCCAGATTGTCCTCGGGCTCGATGGGATGGGTGACGATCACGTGGGGGACGAAGGCCGCCAGCTCCTCGACCACCGGCCGCGGGTTCTCGTCCACGTTCACGATGAGATGCGTGGGCCCGAGCTTGCGGACCTTGGCGACGTCGACCGTCTTGGTGCCGCCGACCTTGGGCACCCGCCGGAGCGGCCCGCGCGGGTGGACGCAGAACCCCGTCCGCCCGACGACCTTGTCGTCCAGCCCCAGCGTGAACAGCAGTTCGGTGATGCTGGGAACGAGGCACACGATCCGCACCACACCGGTGGCGGGCTCGTGCGCCTTGCCAAGGGCGTCGGTCAGTTCGGGCTGGGCGTGCGGAACGTCGGACATGGCAGGGCGGGGTCGGCACTGGATGGTGATGAACACTACCCCCGATTTCGATGGTGCGGAAGCACCCCCTGCCGGCCCACGCGTCAGGGGCTCCCGGTTGACGTTTACGTCAACCGGGACGGGTGCAATAATCGTCCTCCGCCCGGGCGATCCCCGGCGATCCCACCTACGGAGCCCTCCATGACCGACCTCTCCGAGCCCCGCAAGCTGGCCGAGTACCGCCCCACCCACAAGGTGCGGTTCGTGACTGCCGCCAGCCTGTTCGATGGCCACGATGCCTCCATCAACATCATGCGCAGGATCCTTCAAGGGATGGGCGCGGAGGTGATCCACCTCGGCCACAACCGTTCGGTGGATGAGATCGTCACGGCGGCACTCCAGGAAGACGTCCAGGGGATCGCCGTCAGTTCGTACCAGGGCGGGCACGTGGAGTTCTTCGAGTACATGGTCGACCTCCTGCGGGCCCGCGGCGGGGACGGCATCCGGGTCTACGGGGGCGGCGGTGGGGTGATCGTCCCGCACGAGATCGAACGCCTGCACCGCTACGGCATCGCCCGCATCTTTTCGCCGGAGGACGGCCAGCGTCTCGGCCTGCAGGGGATGATCGGCGCGATGCTCGCCGAGTGCGATGTGGACCTCACACCGCACGCCCCGCGCGAACTCGACGCCCTGCGTGATTCCGATCTCGGCCAACGCTGGCGCTCCCTTGCAAGGCTCGTCACTGCGCTCGAGAACGAGACGGCGACGCCCGGACTGCGCGAGGCCATCCGCGCGGCAGCCGCCACGACCCGCGTCCCGACGGTCGGTATCACCGGTACCGGAGGCGCGGGCAAGAGTTCGCTGACGGACGAGCTGATCCGCCGCCTCCGGCTGGACCAGGGCGACGCCTTGTCGATCGCCGTGATCTCGATCGACCCGTCGCGTCGCAAGAGCGGTGGAGCACTGCTCGGCGACCGCATCCGCATGAACGCGATCAATCCGTGGCAGGACGGCCCGAAGGTCTACATGCGGTCGCTCGCGACGCGCGAGGCGGGCTCCGAGGTGAGCCGCGCCCTGCCGGACGTGATCGCGGCCTGCAAGGTCGCCGGCTTCGATCTCGTCGTGGTCGAGACCTCGGGCATCGGCCAGGGCGACGCGGCCATCGTGCCGCTGGTGGACCTGAGCCTGTACGTGATGACCCCGGAGTACGGTGCCGCGAGCCAGCTGGAGAAGATCGACATGCTCGACTTCGCCAACTTCGTCGCCATCAACAAGTTCGACCGCAAGGGTGCCGCCGACGCGCTTCGCGACGTCGCGAAGCAGGTGCAGCGCAATCGCGGCGACTTCATGAAGCGGCCCGAGGAGATGCCGGTCTTCGGCACGATGGCCGCGCGCTTCAACGACGACGGCGTCACCGCGCTCTACCAGGCGATGCTCGTGCATCTGCGCGAGGCGGGCCTGCCCGCCGGGGAATCGCGGCTGCCCGTCGTGACGGTGCGCCACTCGACGAACCAGACGCCGATCGTGCCGCCGCAGCGCACGCGCTACCTCGCCGAGATCACCGACACCGTGCGCGGCTACAAGCGACGCTCGCGCGAGCAGGCCCGCATCGCCCGTGAACGGCAGCAGGTGCTGGAGGCGCGGCGCATGCTCGCGGCGGAGTGCGGCGAGGACAACACGAATCTCGAACGTCTGGCGGGCGAGCGCGAAGCGCGTCTCGACGGCCATTCGCGCAAGCTGCTCGCGCAGTGGCCCGACATGCAGAAGGCCTACGCCGGCGACGAGTACGTCGTGAAGATCCGCGACAAGGAGATCCGCACGGCGCTCACGCACACGTCGCTGTCGGGCAGCAAGATCCGCAAGGTGGCGCTGCCGCGCTACGAGGACCACGGCGAACTGCTGCAGTGGCTGCTCCTGGAGAACGTGCCCGGCTCCTTCCCCTACACGGCGGGCGTGTTCGCGTTCAAGCGCGAGAACGAGGACCCCACCCGGATGTTCGCCGGCGAAGGCGATCCGTTCCGGACGAACCGCCGCTTCAAGCTGCTCTCGGAGGGCACGCCGGCCAAGCGCCTCTCGACGGCCTTCGACTCCGTCACGCTGTACGGCAACGACCCTGCGGTCCGGCCCGACATCTACGGCAAGGTCGGCAATTCGGGGGTGTCCATCGCGACGCTCGACGACATGAAGGTGCTGTACTCGGGCTTCGACCTGACCGCGCCGAACACGTCGGTGTCGATGACGATCAACGGGCCCGCGCCCTCGATCCTCGCGATGTTCATGAACACCGCGATCGACCAGAACCTCGACAAGTTCCGCGCGGACAACGGCCGCGACCCGACCGACGACGAGATGGCGAAGATCCGCGCCTGGGTGCTCGCGAATGTGCGCGGCACCGTGCAGGCGGACATCCTGAAGGAGGACCAGGGCCAGAACACCTGCATCTTCTCGACCGAGTTCAGTCTGAAGGTGATGGGCGACATCCAGGAGTTCTTCGTCCACCACGACGTGCGCAACTTCTACTCGGTGTCGATCTCGGGCTATCACATCGCCGAGGCCGGCGCGAACCCGATCAGCCAGCTCGCCTTCACGCTCTCGAACGGCTTCACGTTCGTCGAGGCGTATCTCGCGCGCGGCATGCACATCGACGACTTCGCCCCGAACCTCAGCTTCTTCTTCAGCAACGGCATGGATCCGGAGTACACGGTGCTCGGCCGCGTCGCCCGGCGCATCTGGGCCGTTGCCATGCGCGAGAAGTACGGCGCGAACGAGCGCAGCCAGAAGCTCAAGTACCACTGCCAGACGAGCGGCCGCAGCCTGCACGCGCAGGAGATCGACTTCAACGACATCCGCACGACGCTGCAGGCGCTCATCGCGACGTACGACAACGCGAACAGCCTGCACACCAACGCGTACGACGAGGCGATCACGACACCCACCGAGGAGTCGGTGCGTCGCGCGATGGCGATCCAGATGATCATCAACCGCGAATGGGGCCTCGCGAAGAACGAGAACCCGAACCAGGGCAGCTTCATCGTCGACGAATTGACGGAACTGGTGGAGGAAGCCGTGTTGAGCGAATTCGAGGCGATCAGCGAACGCGGTGGCGTGCTGGGCGCGATGGAACTGGGCTACCAGCGCGGCAAGATCCAGGAGGAGTCCCTGCACTACGAGCACCTCAAGCACACCGGCGAGTACCCCATCATCGGCGTGAACACGTTCCGCAACCCGGCCGGCGACAAGGGTTCGGGCACGGTGGAACTGGCGCGCTCGACGGAAGACGAGAAGCAGTCCCAGCTCGAACGGCTACGGATGTTCCACGAGCAGCACGCGGCCGAGAGCGGCGTGATGCTCGATCGCCTTCGTCAGGCGGTGATCCGCAACGAGAACGTGTTCGCGGTGCTGATGGATGCGGTGCGCTGCTGCTCGCTCGGGCAGATCACCAACGCGCTCTTCGAGGTCGGGGGCCAGTACCGCCGCAGCATGTAGTCGCGGCCGCGGGTCGGGAGTTTCGACCCGGGAAACGGGCGGTGCGCCTGGCGCCCGCCCGTTTTCATCCCGAAGCGGCGTCCCGCGCGCGCAGCTTCGCGGCGACGTACTCCGCGTGCGGCACGTACAGCAGGTCCGCGACCTTGCGGATCAGGTGCTGCTCCCACGACGTCAGCGTGTTGTCCGCGTACGCCACCTTCCACATGTGCTCGATCACGCGGACGCGCTGGGCCGGCGAGAAGTGCTGATTCAGCAACGACGTGAAGCGGTGATAGTCCGTGGCCTCCCGGGCTTCCGCCTCGGCGAGTGCCACGAGCTCGTCGGCCTCCTGCGCGCTGAGTCCGAACTTGGTGTTCACCGCCTGCTGGACGGCCTCCCGCTCGGCGGCTTCGAGTCCACCGTCGAGTCGCACCACCTCCACCAGCAGCGCTGCCGTCGCGAGTGCAAGATTGTGCGGATCGTTCGTGCTGCGGGCGGGGTCGGCGCCGAAGTGCCGGTCGAAGAAATCGCGGATGGTGTCGATCATGGGATGAAGGTGACGAGACTGGGGCGCCAGTGTAGCGACGCCCCCGCGGCCTGCGTGTGCGTTTCGGTCAGACCTGGGCGCTGGAGGCTATCGGGGTTTCCTGCGGGACCGCGCCCTGCCCCCGCGCGGCGAAGCCACGGTGAGCGGCGATGCCGACCAGCATCGCAGGCAGGAAGACCCAGGTCTCCCACGTCGGGGATGCGAGCAGCGCGATCCCCGGACCCGGACAGTAGCCGGTGATGCCCCAGCCGACGCCGAAGAGCGCGGCACCCGCGACGAGCGGACGATCGATGCGCGTCGACTCGGGAAGTTGGAAGCGCATCGCGAGCACCGGCGCCGGCCGGCGCAGGACGAACCGGAACGCGACGAGGGTCACGCCCACCGCGCCACCGAGTACGAAGAGCAGCGTCGGGTCCCACGCGCCCAGTGGATCGAGAAAACCGAGCACCCGGGCGGGCCGGGTCATGCCGGAGAGCACGAGACCGACCCCGAACAGGAGACCGGCGGCGATGCTGACGAGGAGCCGTGCCATCACGCCACCCCGAAGCCGTGGCGGACGATCATCGCGGTGACGACGCCAGTGGCGAGGAACACGAGCACCGCAACCAGCGATCGCAGCGACAGCCGACCCAGGCCGCACACGCCGTGGCCGCTCGTGCATCCGTTGCCGAGCGATGTGCCGAAACCCACCAGCAGGCCACCCGCGGCGAGCAGCCACGGCGGAAACGCCGCCCGGGCCGCCGGCACGACGCCTGTCGCGCCCTGGAACACGGCGACACCGGCGACGAGACCGGCCAGGAACAGCAGGCGCCAGGGCACATCCGCAGCAGGCGCACCGACGAGACCGCCCAGCAGGTTGCTGATGCCTGCGATGCGGCCGTTCAGCGCAAGAAGAAGCACGGCGGAGAGGCCGATGAGAATTCCTCCGCCGATGGCGGCTGACGGGTCGAAGGGGGCAAGCATCATGCGCGTGGGTCGTCTGGGATCGAGGGACGTGGGCTCACCGCGGGGCGATGGATGTCGAGCGGCGTCGGGAAGTTACGCCGCGGCCGTACCACCGGGAACGATCGTTTCGAACTAAGGTTATGCCGGCTCCGGCGCATGACCGCGCGCGTCGGCACCATCCGGTGGATCGCCGGCGCCGGCGCGGCCGTCCAGCAGGGCGCGGATCTGGGCGAGTTCATCCACCTGCTTCTGGAGCACCACCCGCTGCGTCTCGAGGAGCTTGCAGCGCTCGTTGGTCGCGTTGATGTCGCCGCTCACCTTCCGGACGTTCTCGATGCGCCGCTCCAGCAGCCGCTGGTGACTGCGGAGGTGGTCGGACAGCGGAACGAGCGAAGAACCGAGCCAGAGCTCGAAGTCCTTCCGCACGAGGCGGAACACCGTCCGGGCCTCGGTGACGAGCTGTTCGTAGAAGTTGCGCACGACGACGAACTTCGGGAACGCGACGTTCACCGGGTCGGAACAGAACGCCTCCGTGGATTGCTTGAGCTGCCCCATGCGCACCACGTGCTTCTGGAGGTTGAGCTGCGGCGGGTGCAGCTTCGGGAAGGCGTACTGCTCGTGGAAGGTCCTGTAGACGTCATCGACGAAGTCGGTGGTGCTGTTCGCGAAGTCGAGCATGCTGTTGGAGTAGCCGCCGAACTGGTCGAAGAGCCCCCGCATGCTGCGCATGAGGCCGGCGGTGGTCCAGCTTCCCTCGATGGTCTTGTGGTTCTCGGAGAAGACGTGGTCCAGCTCGTCGTCGGCCAGCGTCGCGATGAGCTGATGGCCCTTGCGGAGCACCGATCCGTAGTGCTCCTTGAAGGCGTCCACGGAATGCTGGTAGGTCGTCTTCTCGCGCTCGAGGCGGGTGAGCATCACGCGCGCGAGTTCGCGGTTCTTGCCGGCGAGCTGTGTCAGGTCCTTCAGCTCGGTCACGGTCGTCTCGAGTTCGCTGCGGGCCGTGTGGAGAGAACCGTCCACGAGCACGCCGATCTCGCGCTGCACGGCGGAGCGCAGGATCTCCTGCTTCGCGGGGATGATCTCCTCGGCGAGCAGCGCCTCCAGCTCGCGGATCCGGCTGCGCTCGAGCATCGCCTCGTCGTCGCGCACGCGGGCGACGAGCGCCTTCTGCGCCGAGAGCGCGATGACGTGCTCCCGCGGCAGGTCGAGGATGCGCGCGGTGTCGTCCACCTGACGGGCAAGCTCGGCGGCGGATTCTGCCTCGGTCTTGAGATCGTCCCAAAGCAGGTCGATCTTGTTCAGCACGACGACGGACCGCGCGACGCGCCCCTTCACGTACTTCTGCCAGACGGACAGGTCGCTCTTCGTCACGCCCGTGTCGGTGGCCAGCAGGAACAGGACGGCGTGGGCGTTGGGGATCATGCTCACCGTCAGCTCGGGCTCGCTGCCGAGCGCGTTGAGGCCCGGCGTGTCGAGGATCACGAGGCCGCTCTTCAGCAGCGGGTGCGGGAAGTTGATCAGCGCGTGCCGCCAGGCCGGGATCTCCACGCGCTGCAGCTTCTTCTCGAGCACGGTGGTCGTGTAGAGATCGCCCTCCGCGAGCAGGCCGAGACCGCGCGCCACCTCGACCTCCACGGTCTTGGTCTGGGCGAGCATCCCGAACGCCTTGGCGATCTCCTCCCGGTTGGCGAGGTCGAGGCGCACCTTCACCCAGTCGTGGGGTCGATGCTTGCAGGCGAGGATGGTCTCGTTGCGCGCGCGGGTCTCGATGGGCAGGAGCCGGATGTAGGGTTCCTCGCCCGGATCGAAGAAGATCTCGGTGGGGCACATGGTCGTGCGCCCGACGGTCGAGGGCAGCAGCCGCTGCTTGTAGTCCGAAAAGAACATGGCGTTGATCAGCTCGGACTTCCCGCGCGAGAACTCGGCGAGGAAGGCGAGCACCATGCGATCGTTCCGAAGCGTCTCGGCGAGGTCGTACAGGCGCAGCGATCGCTGGATGTCCACGTGCCCGTGGCTGTCGAGCCAACCGTGGTACGCCTCGATGCCGGCGCGCAGCTGCTCGCGCCATTCGCTGTATCGAGTCACCAGGGTTTCGAGCTGGGTCACGCCGATTCTCCGCTCGCGAGACGCGCCGCCGCGCCGGGGCCTGCACCCCGCACCTGCACCGTCTTGCGCCGCCCGCCCGCCCCATGGAGGATATCGACATCCCGCTGGGGCACCGAGAGCCGATCGGCCAGGAACCGCACCAGCGCCCGATTGGCCTCGCCGTCCACGGGTGGGGCGGCGAGTCGCAGCCTCAGACGGTCACCGTGCACGCCCGCGACGGATGTCTTCGATGCACCGGGCTGGATATGCAACTCCAGGATGAGCGCGTCGATGGAAGGATCGTAACGCACCCATGGGGGGGGCACTTCCAACACCGGCGGTCCGACCACCTCAGCCGCCGAGGAGGCTCAGCAGGGCGCCTCCGAACCACGGGAGCAGCATCTGGATCACCAGCTGCAGCGCCACGAGCAGCAGCAGTGGCGAGAGATCCACATTCCCCACGGGCGGCACGCGCTTCTGGATGGGCCGGAGGAACGGGCGTGTCAGGGCATTCACCACCGGCGCGATGGGGCTCTGCGGGCCGACCCACGACAGCACGGCCTGCACGATGAGCGCACCCATCAGGATGTAGAGGCTGGTCCGCACGACCGCAAGGACGGCCAGGACGGCCAGGGCGACGATCGGCAGGCCCGCCATGGACGTCTGGAGGACGTGGGTGAGGATCAGCAGGAGGAATTGCGTCAGCCACGCGAGCACCAGCGTCGAGAGGTCGAGCCCCGCCCAGCCGGGAATGACGCGCCGCGCGGGGCGGACGATCCAGTCGGTGAGCGCCGCGATGAACTGCGAGATCTGGTTGCGGGCTGGCGCGCGTGCGATCTGCAGATAGAAGCGCACCAGGAGCGCGGCGACGAAGAGTCCGAGAAACGTGTCGAGCAGGAAGACGAGTGCCTGAAGGAGCATGGGGGATCAGTCCTTCCCGAAGGCGTCGCCGAGTTCGCGGGAGCGCACGGCCGCGGCCTCGATGGCTTCGACGAATGCGGCCTTCGCGCCGCGGGATTCCAGCACTTCCAGGGCCCGTTGCGTCGTGCCGCCCTTGGAGGTCACGCGCTCGCGCAGCACTGCGGCCGTTTCCGGGCTCGCCTCGGCAAGCTTCGCGGCACCCAGCACCGTGTGGACGCTCAGGGTGCGGGCAGCGGCGGCATCGAAACCGAGTTTCCGCGCGGCCTCCTGCATCGCCTCGATCAGGTAGAAGGCATAGGCCGGTCCGCTGCCGGAGAGCGCGGTGACGGCATCGAGCTTGCCCTCCTCGTCGACCCAGAGCACCTGGCCGACGGCCGCGAGGAGTCCATGAACTGCCTCGCGGTCGCTGGCGGTCACCCCCGGCAGCGCGAACGCTGCGGAGATTCCGGAGCGGATGAGGGCGGGCGTGTTCGGCATGACCCGGACGATGCGATCGTGTCCGCCCAGCCATCGGGACAGGTCGGCGGTGCGGATCCCGGCGGCGATGCTCACGACGATGGCGTCCGCGCATGCGGCGGAGACCGCGGCGACGGCCGGGCGCATCTGCTGCGGCTTCACGGCCAGGATGACGCATTCCGCGCCCTCGGCCGCCTCCGCGCCACTGGCGACCGCCACGACGCCCAGCGTCGCGGCGATGCGCTCGCGCGCGTCGGGGTCGATCTCCGCGACCCGGAGATCGGCGGGATTGGCCCCCTGCTGCAGGAGACCTCCGATGATGGCGTTGGCCATGTTGCCGCCGCCGATGAACGCGATCTTCATGCGTGTTCCGTCGTTGCCTGCGTCTTGCCGTGGTGGAGGGGATGCGGCAGCACCGCGTCCGCGCCCCCTGGAAAAAACGAACGGGAGGCAGCCCTGGCCCCCCGTCCGCGGGACTTCCCAGCCGGAACTGTCCGACGACTAAAGACCTTCGGCGACCTTCTTCGCGTTGCCGAGGCACGCCTTGTAGAGGCCACCGACGAGATTCATCATGGCCGGATCATCGGTCTCGGCCGTCGGAGCATCCTTGGCGCGCCGCTTGTAGCTCGCCAGCCAGACGATCTCGCTGTAGCCACCCATGTCGTACACGCGGACGGTGGAGACGTACTCCACGATCGGCAGGGGGGACTCGATGATCTTGTACTTGTAGCTGCGACCGGCGGGGTCGAGCGCCAACAGTTCTTCGGTGAAGGTGGGGCCATCCTTGAGAGTGATCGCGCGGACCGAACCCACGGCATTGCCGCCGCTCACGATCTCCGTCTTGGAGAATGCCGGGCACCACGACTCGAGGGCGTCCCAGCGTGCCACCGCGGCGAAGGCCTTGGCGGCAGGGGCGGACACGCGGATGGATTCGTACGTGTTGAGTGTGTTCCAGGCCGATTCGGCCATGGCGGCCGTGCTCAACAAGCCCAGCGTCAGGATGGACGCCTGCAGTGCCTTGATCATTTCCTCTCCCTTTATCAACTTTCCGAAGCGGATGCCGCGGTGAGCGCCGAGTATAACGAGGCCGACGGGTCCTGCGCCCCTTCCGGAGGGGTAGCGCGTCAGGGAGCGGGAGACCGTTCCCCGAAGAGTGCGCGCCCCACCCGGACCATCGTGGCACCTTCCAGGATGGCGCTCTCGAGATCGTCGGACATGCCCATCGAAAGGGTGTCGAGGGGGCCGACGGCCTGCGCGAGCGCGTCACGTAGTTCCCGAAGGTGACGGAAACGGGCCCTCTGCAGGGCCGCGTCGGACGTGGGTTCGGGGATGGCCATCAGGCCGCGGAGACGCAGGCGGGGCAGACCGGCGACGAGTTCGGCGAGGATGGGCAGTTCCGCCGGGGCCACGCCGCTCTTGGAGGCCTCGCCGCTCACGTTGACCTGCAGGCAGACGTCGAGTGGCGGGAGATGATCGGGGCGTTGCGTCGCCAGCCGCTCGGCGATCTTGGCGCGATCGACCGAGTGCACCCACTGGAAGGCCTCGGCCACGATCCGCGTCTTGTTGCTCTGGAGGGGCCCGATGAAATGCCAGACGAGATCGGCATTGACGAGGGTCGCCTGCTTCGCGACCGTCTCCTGGAGATAGCTCTCCCCGAACTCCCGCTGGCCGGCCTCGCGCAGGGCCAGGATGGCCTCGGCGGGGAAGGTCTTGGAGACGGCGATCAGGCGGATGCCGGCGGGATCGCGACCGGCGAGACGCGCAGCCGCCACGATCCGGGACTGCACGCCTTGCAACCGTTCCGACGCAGACTCGATAATTCTCGGCACCCTGCAGTGATGACCGGATGATGTACCGGCCCGTATAGTTCCAGGTGGGCGGGGAGCCACTGGAAGTGGCCGGCACGCTACTGGCTTTCGGATGCCCTCCACGCCCCGTCCCGACCGCGAGGATTATAGATGGACATCTCCGAACTGCTCGCCTTCGTCGTGAAGAACAAGGCCTCCGACCTGCACCTGTCGTCGGGGCTCCCGCCGATGATCCGCGTGCATGGTGACGTGCGGCGGATCAACCTGCCCCCCATGGAGCACAAGGACGTGCACGCCATGGTGTACGACATCATGAACGACGGGCAGCGGAAGCACTACGAGGAAACCCTCGAGTGCGATTTCTCGTTCGCCATTCCGAACCTCGCCCGCTTCCGCGTGAACGCCTTCGTCCAGCAGCGCGGCGCTGCCGCCGTGATGCGGACCATCCCTTCCAAGGTTCTGACGCTCGAGGAACTGAAGGCCCCGGCGATCTTCAAGGAGATCGCCAAGTACCCGCGCGGCGTGGTGCTGGTGACGGGGCCCACCGGATCCGGCAAGTCGACGACGCTGGCGGCGATGGTGAACGACATCAACGAAAACGATCACGGGCACATACTGACGGTGGAGGACCCCATCGAGTTCGTGCACGAATCGAAGAAGTGTCTGATCAACCAGCGGGAGGTCGGCCCGCATACGCTGTCGTTCTCGAACGCACTGCGCTCGGCGCTGCGCGAGGACCCGGATGTGATCCTGGTCGGTGAGATGCGCGACCTCGAAACGATCCGCCTCGCGATGACCGCGGCCGAGACCGGTCACCTGGTGTTCGGCACGCTGCACACGAGTTCCGCCGCCAAGACGATCGACCGGATCATCGACGTGTTCCCGGCAGCCGAGAAGGAGATGGTGCGTGCGATGCTCTCGGAATCGCTCCGGGCCGTGATCTCCCAGACCCTGCTGAAGACGAAGGATGGATCCAGTCGCGTGGCCGCCCACGAGATCATGATCGGCACCCCGGCCATCCGGAACCTGATCCGCGAGGCGAAGGTGGCGCAGATGTATTCCGCGATCCAGACCGGGCAGCAGTACGGCATGCAGACGCTGGACCAGAATCTCCAGACGCTGGTGCAGCGGGGCGTCGTGTCGGCTGCGGAAGCGCGCTCGAAGGCCGCCAACAAGGATCTGTTCCCCGGCTGATCCGGCCATGGGGAACGCTATGCCCGGGTGACGCGCGTGCGCGCCGCCCCGGCCGGAGGAGTAGAAAAATGGATCGCGATCAGGCCATCAAGTTCATCCACGACCTGCTGCGCGCGATGGTCGGCAAGAAGGCATCGGACCTGTTCCTGACGGCCAGCTTCCCGCCCGCCTTCAAGCTCGACGGGAAGATGACGCCGGTGTCCAGCCAGAGCCTCACGGCCGTGCACACCGCGGAACTCGCCCGCGCCATCATGAACGACCGCCAGGCGGCGGAGTTCGAGCGCAACAAGGAGTGCAATTTCGCCATCAACCCCCCGGGCATCGGGCGCTTCCGCGTCAACGCCTTCGTGCAGCAGGGACGGGTCGGGCTGGTGCTGCGGACGATCAACACGCAGATCCCGAAGATGGAGGATCTCGGCCTCCCGGAGACCCTGAAGGACATCGTGATGACCAAGCGCGGTCTGGTCATCGTGGTCGGCGCGACCGGATCGGGCAAGTCGACGACCCTCGCGGCGATGATCGGTTACCGGAACGAGAACAGCCAGGGTCACATCATCACGATCGAGGACCCGATCGAGTACGTGCACGAGCACCGCAACTGCGTCGTCTCGCAACGCGAGGTGGGCGTCGACACGGAGTCCTGGGAGGCGGCCCTCAAGAACACCCTCCGGCAGGCACCCGACGTGATCCTGATCGGCGAGATCCGGGAGCGCGAGACGATGGAGCACGCCATCGCCTTCGCCGAGACCGGCCACCTCTGCATGTGCACCCTGCACGCGAACAGCGCCAACCAGGCACTGGACCGGATCATCAACTTCTTCCCGGAAGAGCGCCGCGCCCAGCTGCTGATGGACCTGTCGCTCAACCTGAAGGGCATGATCTCCCAGCGACTCATCCCGAAGCGCGACTCGAAGGGCCGCTCGGCCGCGATCGAGATCCTGCTGAATTCACCGCTCATCTCGGACCTGATCTTCAAGGGCGACGTGCACGAGATCAAGTCGATCATGGCGAAATCGCGCGAGCTCGGCATGCAGACCTTCGACCAGGCCCTGTTCGACCTCTACGAAGGCGGCCACATCACGTACGAGGACGCCCTGCGGAACGCCGACTCGATGAACGAACTGCGCCTCGCGATCAAGCTGCAGGGCAAGGACGCCAAGGACCGCGACATGATGTCGGGGCTGGATCACCTCAACATCGTCTAGGAACCCGGGCTCGCCTGCTCCGCAAACGCCGTTCCCCGGTTCGTCCCCGCCACCACCTTGTATTCGAACAACCGGCATTCGAGCGGGCCGTTGAAGAGCGGCGTGCGCCGGGAGGCCTTCAGCCCGATCCGCTTCGCGAGTTCCATGTCGGCCGAGAAGAGATAGGCACGCCAGCCGGGCCAGGCCTTCTTGAGGCGGTCCCCCAGCAGCGGATAGAAGGCACGCAGCCGTTCGGTGTCACCCATGCGCTCGCCGTAGGGCGGGTTGGCGATCATGACGCCCGGCGTTGCGGGTGGCACGAGTTCCAGCGCGTCGACGCGACGCAGTTCCACGAAGTCGAGCACGCCGGCGGCTTCCAGATTCGCCCGTGTCGCCTCGATCGCCGCGGGGTCGATGTCCGAGCCGTACAGCATGGGCTTCGGGCGGCCCTCGGGCACCGTCATCGCAGCCGCGCGCGTGCGCTTCCAGAGATCCGTATCGAACACGGCGAGCCGCTCGAAACCGAAGCGCCGCCCGGCGCCGGGGGCGAGCCCGAGGGCCATCTGCGCCGCTTCCGAGAGGAAGGTTCCGCCGCCGCACATCGGATCCACGAGCGGCTCGTCGGGCCGCCAACCGGTCAGGCGGAGGATCCCCGCCGCAAGGTTCTCCCGCAGCGGTGCGTTGGTGACTTCGCGCCGGGCCCCGCGCTTGAAGAGGGCCTCGCCGGAGGTGTCGAGGTAGAAGGTGACATCGCGGTCGGTGAGGAAGGCCTGCACACGGGCGTCGGGATCGGTGGTGTCGACACTCGGGCGCGACCCGGTCTCGGCGCGGAAGCGATCGCACACGGCATCCTTCACGCGCAGCGTGACGAACTCCAGGCTGCGCACCGGGCTGCGGATGGCGGAGACGTCGACCCGCAGGGTCTGCTCCACGTCGAACCAGGTGTTCCAGGGGAGATCGATCGCGGCGCGATAGATGTCGTGCTCGTCGCGATAGCGCGCGGAGCCGACCCGCCAGAGCACGCGGCTCGCGATCCGGCTCATGAGGTTCACACGGTAGCAGTCAGCCCAGCCGCCGGTGAAAGCGACGCCGCCGGGCACTTCCTCCACACCGCCTACGCCGAGCTCGCCGAGTTCGGCGGCAAGCGCAGCCTCGAGACCGCGCGGGCAGGAACAGAAGAAGCGGTCCAGGGTCGATACGCCGGTTTCGCGCCTGCGTCTCTGTGGCATGCAAGGATCTCCGCGTCGGGATGCCCGATCACCATCCGGGCGGCGGCGATCGGCGCAAAGGCGGGAGCATGCCTCACGGCGCCCTGGGTGGCGACCCCAACCGGAGGGTCGCCACGGGGCAAGGGTGCTGCAGAAGGTGGATCAGGCCCGGAAGTGGGCGACGGCGGCGTTCAGACTCCGCGAAGCCTCGGCGAGGGATACCGCCTCCGCATGCGCATCCACGCTGGACGCGCTGTTGCTCTCGGCCTGACGGGCGATCTCCTCGGCCCGGGCCGCGATGTCGCGGACGGCGTCGGTCTGGGTCCGCACGGAAGCCGCGATGTCGCGGGTGAGACTGCCGATGCGCTCGGTGCTGTGCAGGATGGCGACCATCGACTCGCCGGCACGCGCCACCTGTTCGACACCTTCGCGGGCGATCACGCTGCCGTTCTGCATGGCATCCACGGCGCGCGTGGTGTCGCTCTGGATGGATCCGATGACCTTGCTGATCTCGGTGGTCGCCCCCGCGGAACGCTCGGCGAGCTTGCGCACTTCGTCGGCCACGACGGCGAAGCCGCGGCCCTGCTCGCCCGCCCGCGCCGCCTCGATGGCCGCGTTGAGCGCCAGCAGGTTGGTCTGGTCGGCGATGTCCTTGATCACCTGGACGATGCCCGTGATCTCCTGGGAACGGCTCCCGAGCGTCTGGATGATCGAGGCCGACTGCGCCACGTTGTCGGCGATGCGGTGCATGCCCTCGGTCACGGAACGAACGGTCTGTTCGCCGGCGGAGGCCATGCTGCCCGCGTCACCGGCCAGCTGTTCCGCCGCGCGGGTGTCCTCGGCGATCTTCTCGATGTTGCGGGTCATCTGCTCCGCCGCCACGGCGGCTTCGGTCACCGACTGACGCTGACTCGTGGAACCGTCGCGGATGCTGGTGGCGCGGTCCACGGTCCGCTCGCTCGCGGTCGAGACGGTCGACAGATACGAGAACACACCCCTGAGGCCCGACTGGAAGTTGTCCATCAGGTTGTTGAATGCCTTCATGACCGACGCGATCTCGTCGTCCCCATGGACCGGCATCCGGCGGGACAGATCGCCGTCGCGGCCGATCTCCTGCATGGTGTTCCCGAAGGCGCGCAGCGCGTCGACCGGACGGGCGATGCTGCGCGTGAGCCACCAGAGCAACGCCCCGAACACGGTGCACAGGCCGGCGCTCCAGATCCCGACGTGCTTCAGGGAGCCGAGGAAGATGGCGTCGACATCGTCGGTGTAGATGCCGGAGCCCACGACCCAGCCCCACGGTTCGTACAGCATGACGTAGGAGATCTTGTGCACCGGCTCGGCGGAGCCGGCCTTCGGCCAGTAGTAGTCGACGAAGCCCTGCTTGTCCCGCCGCACCAGCTCGTTCATCGACACGTAGACCTTCTTGCCCTTGGGATCCGCGATGTCGGTGCGGTCCTGACCTTCCATCTCGGGCTTCGCCGCGTGCATCACCACCACCTGCTGCAGGTCGTGGATCCAGTAGTACTCCTTGCCCTCGTAGCGCATGGCCCTCAGCGCTTCCTTCGCGGCCGTCTTCGCGGCGTCGGGCGACATCTTGCCCTCCTCGGCGAGCTTGCCGTAGTGGACCACCAGACCGTAGCCGACCTCGACGATGTTGCGGGTCTTCGCCTTGCGATCCTCGACGAGGATGTCCCGCTCCTCCTGGAGGGTCACGCCCAGCGCAAGGAGAACACCGACCGCGCCGATGCCCATCAGGGCCCAAAGCTTCATCCGGATGCTGAGTTGGTTCAGGAATGACATGCAAAGCCTCACGTGACGTTGCCGGACGGCTGCCGGCGCGATGCGACATCCCGCTCGCCGGGACGTTTGAGGCTGTTACGGAGATCGGGTGGGCGACTTGAGGAACCGGGGTCACCAGGCCGCGTGGATGTCGATCTCGAGCTTGCGGCGGTGGTTGCGATAGCGGGCCACGGTCCGGATGCTGGCTCCCAGCGACTGACCCCGATCGAGCATCCGTGCCACGTCGGCGTTGTCGGCGCGCGGCAGATAGCCCAGCAGTCGTCCGTGCCACTCGACCCGCACGGCATCGGGATCGTCCGGATTCGTCGGTTCGCGCACCAGCACGAGTGGGTCGCCGGGCGCGAGATCGGCCCAGACCGCCTTGGCCTCGTGGTGTGCGAGACCCGCCGTGAGGGTGGTCTGGATCAGCACGCGGGCGGCCGCCGCGCGCGCCTGCTGCGCCTGCGCAGGCACCGCCGACGCCGCTGCCAGGACCACCGGGAGGACCGCAGCGAGAACCACCGCGGCGAACGGATTTCGTATCGAAGGGGGCACGGGTAAGCTTCGCTCCGTCGAGAACGCGTGGATGCCGGCCGAGTATGCCCCAGGAGGAGGACGACGACGACGATGCACCGCTCCGGTATCCCCTTGCCCACGTGGGCACGGGACGCGACTTCGAGTTCCTCTCCGGAGAACACGTACCCCTCAAGGTGTGGTTGCCCGAGAGCGTCGAAGCCCTGCTCGAGACCTGGGCCACGCGGCTCGGCGTCTCCAAGGCCGGCCTCGTCACGCAGCTCCTGTTCGCGCACCTCTACGGCTGGTGCGACCTGCACGCCCACTACGGCGACGAGGCCGGGTGGGCCGTGCCCCGCCCGCGGCACGCGGCCTCGCGCTCCCCGACGTACCGACCCGACCTCGGCAAGAACATCGCCGACGTGCGCGCGTACGTCCCCGCCCGGATGCGCGACGACCTCGCCCGACTGGCGGGGAACCACGGCCTCAAGATGTCCGCCTACGCGCGGCGGGTGATCCTCGACCAGTTCCTCGGTCGCATGCCGGTCCCGATAGAACTGCCGGAACCGCCGTTCGACGAACCGGGCTGAGGCCGCCGGCCGGTCACCAGCGCGCCGGCGGATCCGGAACGAACCGCGCAGGGAACGGCTGCGGATCCCGGGATGGCAGGGGTGGCCGGGGAATCACGCCGAGCGCCACGAGATTCGCGTGGCTGTCGTAGCGGATCGCGATGATCTCGTCCGGGACGTCGGTGGCCCGCTCGAAGTTCTCGTACCGGACGGTCGATGTCTCGATGCGCCCGTGGCCGGTTCCGAGACTCTTCTGCACCGGTGCCGAGGCTCGGTCCTGGGCGGCGCCGCCGGCAGCATCGCCCTCGCCCGCGGTACCGCGGGCGGGCTCCATCCGGCGCAGGTACGGCATCCCGTACAGTTGGCTCGCGACGGGTGGCGGCTCGGGCTTGCGCCGGAACACCGCCACACCGATCACGCCGACGTTGTCGGGGCGCCCCGTGCGCGTGGCGTAGGCGTTGTCGAGGGAGGTGAACGTGAAGGCTGCGACCCGGGAGAGGTCCTTGCGCCATCCCCGTATCGGTGCGGTCGTGCCGGGCGCGAGGATGTACCCGGATTGGGTCGGCGATGCCGTCTCGCCGGTGACCACGTTGACCCCGTCGACGGAAATCACCGCGAGAACCGCGTCGCCCGCAACGTTGCGCAACCGTATCTCGTAGCGGGTACCGGGCCGGCCCGCCACGTACCACTTCCCGTCGGCGTGATACGTGGACAGGGTCTGGCCGGTGGTGCGATCGACGATGGCGACGTCCGCAAGGCTGCCCACCGCGTGGGCGGGCGCGGCCACGGCCCCCAGGGCGAGGACGGTGGACACGGCGAAGGCCGCGAAAATCGCGCGGGTCCGGGGGCGCTTCTGCATGGCGTGCTCCTTGGGTGAGGGATACACGCCATGAAACGGCCGCCGTGCCGGAATGGGGTTCGACCACCCCGGCCCCTGCCTACACCGGCGGCGGCAGCTCCCACTCCCAGACCTCGCCGTCCTCGGGATGCCGCACCCGTCCGACCAGACGGAAACCCAGCTTGCGAAGCACCTTTGTCGATGCGTTCTCCTCCGGGAGCGTCAGGGCGACGACGACGATGCCGGGCAACTCCGCGCGCGCCATCTCGATGAGGGTGAGCGCCATGGCCGTCGCGTACCCCCGCCCCTCGAACTCCGGAAAGGTGAAGTACGCGATCTCGACCTGACCACCGCGGGGCGCTGCCTTGAAGGCGCATGTGCCCACGCACTGACCGTCGATCAGGCAGAGGTAACAGATCCAGGGGGGCACGAACCCGGCGGAACGATAGAGCGCCGCGGAGGCCATGCAGGCGCCGCGCGCCGCATCGGAGAGGGCGTGGGCATAGGCCTCCGGGGCGCCGTCCTGTCCGATCCGGACGAGCTGCGGCCGCAGGCGCATGGCGGCGCCGGGTTGGATCGCATGGTTGCCGCGCTCGGGATGCTCGAGCTTCTCCACCTCCGCGAGATCCCATTCGCCGTCGTGCCGGTACAGGCGCAGACCGCGACGCGGATAGTCCACGATGTCGACAGGGAGTCGCTGCCCCATCACGAGACACACCAGCGGCTCGTCCCCCGTGTTCAGCAGTTCGTGCGCGACGCCGTTGGCCGGAAACCCGATGAAATCCCCCGGGCCGATGCGCACCGTGCGCTCGCCGATGATGGCGGACCCGAACCCCGAAAGGACGTAGACGCATTCCTCCTCGTAGCGATGCGCGTGGAACTCGGTCGAGGCGTCGCCGGGCGCCACCGTGATGAGGTGCACGCCGATCCGGGTGAGTCCCGTGGCGTCCCCGAGGGACTTGTCGATCCGGATCGCGTCCGGGTGGAGGAAGTGCACCTTCCTCGTGCCTTCCAGCCGCGCGATGTCCTCTGCACTCAGATACATGTGTCCTGGGCCCCCGATGCAGGATGTGCCGGGTACGGACCCGGCAATTGGTTTCCGCGATTGTCGCGCGGAAGCCTGTCGCCGTGTTGAGTGCGTCGCGCCCGGATCCACCGTTCGCATCCCCATGGCATGACATCCGGATTCGCGTAGGCTCCCACCCCCATGAGGGATTTCGACACCATCGTGATCGGCGCCGGCGCCGCCGGAATGCTGTGTGGCGCCACGGCCGGGCAGCGCGGCCGCCGCGTGCTGCTCATCGACCACGCCACCCGCATCGGCGAGAAGATCCGGATCTCGGGGGGCGGGCGGTGCAATTTCACCAATCTGCACTGCCGGCCCGAGAACTTCCTCTCCCGCAATCCGCACTTCTGCCGATCGGCCCTCGCGCGCTACACGCCGGCCGACTTCATCGGGCTCGTGAAGCGCCACGGCATCGCGTTCCACGAGAAGACGCTCGGCCAGCTCTTCTGCGACGGGAGCGCCGTGCAGATCATCGACATGCTGCGGGCGGAGTGCGAGGACGGCCACGTGACGTGGCGTACCGGCTGCGAGATCCGCGCGGTGACGCGGGAGGGCGACGGGTTCGTCGTGGATACCGTGGCGGGCGCCTTCGAGGGATCGTCGCTGGTCGTGGCCACGGGCGGGCTGTCGGTCCCGAAGATCGGTGCGAGCCCGTTCGGATACCGGCTCGCGGAAGAGTTCGGACTGGCCGTCGTGCCGCCGCGCCCGGGTCTCGTCCCGCTGGCATTCGACGCCGCGGAACTGGCCCGGTACGGCGACCTCTCCGGCATCTCCGTCGAGGCGGTGGTCAGTGCCGAGGGCCCCCGGTTCCGCGAAGCGTTGCTGCTCACGCACCGGGGCCTGTCCGGGCCGGCCATCCTGCAGGCGTCGTCGTACTGGGAGCCGGGCACACCCGTCCACGTCGACCTGCTGCCCGACCACGACGCCCACGCCCTGCTGGCGGCGGCGCGTCAGTCCCGGTCGACACCCGCGTCCGTGCTTTCCGATGTCCTCCCGAAGCGCTTCGCGCAGCAGTGGTGCGAGGCGATGGGTGCCACGCGTTTCATGGCGGAGCTGCCCGAGCGGACCGTGCGCGCGGTGGCCGACGCCCTGCACGACTGGCAGGTGAAGCCGTCCGGGACCACGGGCTACCAGAAGGCCGAGGTCACAGTGGGCGGCGTCGACACCCGAGGGCTGTCCTCGAAGACGATGGAATCGGCCGCGGTGCCCGGCCTCTACTTCATCGGGGAGGTGGTCGACGTGACCGGCTGGCTGGGCGGCTTCAACTTCCAGTGGGCCTGGAGTTCCGGCGTGGCGGCGGGCCGGTCGGTCTGAGCACGCGGCACCACGCCGGACCGGAGCCCTCGATTAGAATCCCGCGTCTTCCCTTCCCACCCGACCCAGAGCTCTCCATGCAGATCCAGACCATCGGCGTCGTCGGCGCCGGCACCATGGGCAACGGCATCGCCCAGGCCTTCGCCGTCGCCGGCTATCCCGTCATCCTCAACGACATCGCCCAGGCCCCGCTCGACCGCGGCATGAAGAACGTCGACGGCAGCCTCGAGCGCCTCGTCAAGAAGGACAGGATGACCGCCGACGCCAAGGCCGCGGCGATCTCGCGCATCACCGCCACGCCGGACATCGATGCCCTCGCCGGGGCCGATCTCATCATCGAGGCCGCCACCGAGAACCTCGCGCTCAAGCTGGACCTCTTCGGCCGCCTCGATGGCCTGGCGAAGCCCGAGGCGATCATCGCCTCCAACACGTCGTCCATCTCCATCACGAAGCTTGCCGCCGCCACCAAGCGTTCGTCCCAGGTGATCGGGATGCACTTCTTCAACCCGGTGCCCGTGATGCAGCTGGTCGAGGTGATCCGCGGGCTGCAGACGTCCGACCAGACCTACACCGCCATCGAGGCGCTCTCGAAGGCCGTCGGCAAGGCGCCGGTCCAGGTGCGCAACTCGCCCGGCTTCGTCGTGAACCGCATGCTCTGCCCGATGATCAACGAGGCCATCTTCGCGTTCGCGGAAGGACTCGCCACCGCGCAGGAGATCGACGACGCGATGCGCCTCGGCTGCAACCACCCCATCGGTCCGCTGGCGCTCTGCGACCTCATCGGCCTCGACGTCCAGCTCGCGGTGATGCAGGTGCTGTTCGAGGGGTTCAAGGACCCGAAGTACCGCGCGGCGCCGCTGCTGGTCGAGATGGTCGAGGCGGGCTATCTGGGCCGCAAGTCGGGTCGCGGCTTCCACAGCTACACCTGATCCGGCGCGCGCTCGGGCGGCGCTGGCATCCGCTGCCATCCCCTGGCGGGGCACCCTCCGGTGCCCCGCTTCGTTTCCGGACCGCACCGCGATCGGCGTTCAAGTCGCCCTCCCCGGCGACCGTAAGAGGGACGTCCTTCGCCTCGTCCGCGGGCCGGCCCAGCCCGTGCCCCGAGGCGGACCCCGATCACCCATCTGCCGGCGCCCGAATGAAATCACTCTCGACCAAGCTGATCGTCCTCGTCACTCTGCTGGTGGCCGTCGCATCGGCCCTGCTTGCGGCGCTCGCCTACCTGCAGATGCGCAGCGAAAGCCTCGCGGCGGTGGACCGGGAGATCCTCGCGAGGGCCGAGGGCCAGGCAGCCTTCATCGCCGAGTTCATGGGCAGCCGCAAGCGGCTGGTCGAATCCATGATCGGCGAGATCGCCACCGAGAATCCCCAGCGGCTCGCGTTGCGCCTGAAGGAAGCCGGCGGATTCAGCACGGGCTCCGTCGCCTTCGCCGCCGACAAGCGGATCGTCTTCTTCGACGGCAGCGCACCACCGGCCGGATTCGATCCGACGGCGCGTCCCTGGTGGAAGGCCGCCGCGGACAACCGTGCCACGACGTTCAGCCCGCCCTACGTGAGCACCCGGGACCAGAAGCTCGTGACGACCATCGCCGGTCCGGTCTTCTCGAACGGCACGGCCACCGCGATGCTCGCCGCGAACATCCCGCTCGACTACATCGTGGAGAAGGTGCTGGCAGTGAAGCTTGCCGGTGACAGCCATGCGTTCCTGGTCGCCCGGGACGGCAGCGTGATCGCCCATCGCAATGCCGAACGGGTGCTCAAGCCGATCACCGACGAGATCCCGGTACTCACACCCGAGCGGCTGCAGGCGCTCGGCACCGCCGACGGACTGACGGAGGCGACCGTGGACGGCAAGCCACGGTGGCTCTACGTACGCCCGGTGACGGGCACCGACTGGTACCTGGGTTTCGCGGTCGATCGCGAAGCCTTCCTGGGCGCCCTGCGCACCCTGCTCCTCTCGCTCATCGCGACGACCGTCGGCGTGACGGTGATCACCATCGGGCTCGTGGCCTTCGGCGCGAGCCGCCTGCTGGGCGGCCTGCGCGCCCTGCGCGCCGCCATGCTCGGCATCGCCAGCGGCGAGGCCGATCTGACCCGGCGACTGCCCATCGTGGCGGACGACGAAGTGGGCGAGACGGCGCGGGCCTTCAACCGGTTCCTGGACCGCCTCCGCGAGATGTTCAAGGGTTTCCGCGACGAGACCGGCCATGTGGTCGAGGCCGTCGACCAGCTCGCGAACACCACGTCGCGCATCGCCGCCGAATCCGGACAGCAGTCCGAGGAGTTGTCGGCCACCGAAGCGACGATCCGGCAGGTCAGCGCCGAGGTCGGGGACGCGACACAGGCCATCCAGGCGGCGGACGCCCGCGTCCGCGATGCCGACGCCGCGTCGGAACGCAGCACGGACGCCGTGCAGCGCGTCTCGGAGGAAGTGTCGCGCATCGCCCAGACCGTGTCGGCCCTCGCCGGCGTGATGTCGGGGCTGGACGGACGCTCGAACGAGATCGCCGGCATCGTGGGCGTGATCAAGGACATCGCCGACCAGACCAACCTCCTCGCGCTGAACGCCGCCATCGAGGCCGCGCGGGCGGGCGAGCAGGGCCGCGGCTTCGCCGTCGTGGCCGACGAAGTGCGCAAGCTCGCCGAGCGCACGTCGTCCGCCACCATCGACATCGGCGGTCGCATCGAGTGGATCCGCAAGGAGATGACCGGCGCCGTGAGCGGTATAGAGCAGGCCCAGCACATCGTGGCCGACGGCGTGCGGCTGTCGGAGACGGCCATGCGCGAGATCCTGTCGATCCGGGAGGACATGAGCGCTGTGTCGGGGCACATGAACGCGGTGTCGTCGACCATGGCAGCGCAGGCCGGCGCGACGAGCCAGGTCGCCGAGCAGGCGGGACACGTCAATGCACTGATCCGGTCCGGTGCGCGGTCCGTGCAGGAAGCCGACGCCGCCCTCCGCGCGATCAACGATCGTGCCTCGCACCTGCAACGGACCATCGGCCGGTTCCAGCTTTGACACTTCCCGACCGCGACACCGGAAGCCTCCCCGGCGGCGTAGGGGAGGGTGGCGGGAACGCCACGGCGCCGGCCCGCGGCATCACCACCACGGATCTCGACACGCTCGTCAACGACGCGCGGGTGCGGATGCTCTACGACCGCAACCTCGCACCCACGCTGATGGGCGCCCCGTTCGCCTTCCTGATCGCCTGGTTCCTCTGGAACGATGCCGACCACCGGTTGCTGGTGACCTGGGTGGTGATGAAGCTGCTGAGCATCGGCCTGCGCGCCGTGCTGCACGCGGCCTACAACCATCGCGGCCACGAACTCGGTGCCCGCTACTGGACGAACCGCTACGCCGTGCTGCTCGCGATCGACGCCGTGATCTGGAGTCTGCTGGCCTTCTGGTTCGCACCGTTCGACCGGGTCGACCTCACCGCGGTGATGGCGGCCTGCATCATCGCGGCCGCCGCCGTGGGCGCCATCGCCCTCGCCTGTGACCTTCGGGCGAACGCGATATTCGCGCTGTGCCTGCTCCTGCCTGCCGCCGTCTCGCAGTTCGGCGGAGGAACCACCGTGAGCCAGTTCGCCGGCATCGGCCTGGTGATGTATCTCGGGGTGGTGCTCTTCGACGCCCGGCGCGCCGCCGCCGCCACGACCGAGATGCTCAGGCTGCGGTTCACCATGGATCAGGTCGCGGAGCAGCGCGCCGATGCGCTCGCGCTCGCCAAGCGGCAGAGCGCCGTGAAGAGCCAGTTCCTCGCGACCATGAGCCACGAGATGCGCACACCGCTGCACGGGATGCTCGGCACGCTGCGACTGCTGCGCGATGCCCCGGTCGGCGCCGATCGCGGGCCGCAGCTCGATCTCGTCGAGCGGGCGGGCGAACACCTGCTCGGCCTCATCAACGACGTGCTCGACTTCTCGCGCCTGGAGGCCGGACGCCTGGAAGTCCAGTGCATCCCGTTCGAAGTGACGGGGGTGCTGCACGAGGCGGTGGAACTCAACATGTCGACCGCCGCCTCGAAGGCGCTCGCTCTGCATCTCGCCATCGACCTCCCCGATCGGCGGTGGGTGCAAGGGGATCCCGCGCGCGTGCGGCAGGTCCTCATCAACCTGATCGGCAACGCCGTGAAGTTCACGGAGCGCGGCGGTGTCGACGTGACCGCCACGGTGACCGGAGACCGGCTGCAGTTCGCCGTGCGCGACACGGGCATCGGCATCTCGCCCGAGGACGCCGCGCGGATCTTCGACCCGTTCCAGCAGGCGGACAGCTCGTTCTCGCGACGCTTCGCGGGCACGGGGCTCGGGCTCACGATCTCGCGGGAGCTGGCGCGGGCGATGGGCGGGGACCTGCGCTGCGCGAGCACCCCGGGCGAGGGATCCACGTTCACGTTCGAGATCCCGTGGCAGCCCTGCGATGCCCCGGTCGCCCCGTCCGCGGCTGCCGACGCGCCCGCACCGGCGGCGCTCGCCGGCCGGGTCCTGCTCGCGGACGACAACCCGGTGAACGTGCTGGTGGCCAAGGGCATGCTGCAACGCCTGGGTCTCGACGTCACCGTCGTCACCGACGGCGCCCGGGCCGTGACCAGCTATCTGGCGGACGTCCCGGCGATCGTGCTGATGGACTGCCACATGCCCGAGATGGACGGCTTCGAGGCGACGCGACGCATCCGCGAGGAGGAAGCGACGCGCGGCTGGCCCCGGATCCCGATCGTGGCCGTGACCGCCAACGCCTTCCGCGACGACCGTGACCGCTCGCTCGCCGCCGGCATGGACGACCATCTGGCGAAACCCTTCCGCCTGGAAGACCTGCGGGCGCGCATCGCGCCGTTTCTCGCGGGCTGAGCCCGACCGGCGCCTACCCGCCGAATCTCCGCAGCCCGTCGAGATCGAGCACCCGGATCGCGGCGTACTCCACGGCGAGCAGTCCGGCCTGCTCGAGCCGGCGCAGCGACTGGTTCGCCCGCTGACGCGACACCCCGCCCAGCAGCGCCAGTTCGGCCTGGGAGATCTCCAACCGGGGGCCGTTTCCGGGATACAGGATCGGATTGAAGAGGTCCGCGATCGCGCGGGCGAGCTTCGCGTCGGGGTCGAGCAGCCGCTCGTACTCGACCAGGCCGATGAACTGGGACAGCCTTTCGTTCAGCTGCAGCAGCAGGAACCGGTTGAACGGGATGCTCGTACCGAGCAGCCATTCGAAGGTCGGGCGCGGCAACCGGGCCACGGTCGAATCGCGCAGGGCGACCGCCTCGTACTTCCGCGGCTCGCGCTTCAGCAGCGAGCCCTCGCCGAACCAGCCACCGGGGGGCACGCCGGTGAACGTCATCGTCCGTCCGTCGGGCAGGGAACTCGACAGCTTCACGAGGCCCGCCATCACGCCGATCCAGGCATCGACGTCCTCACCCTTCCGGCAGAACGGCTCGCCGGCGGCGACATGCTGCACCGCGAGATCCGCGACGACGCGCGCATGCTGGGCCGCGTCGAGATCGACGCTCCAGCGGGCGTGGAGGCGGAGGCTGTCGGAGAGATTCATCGGCGGGTGCTTTTTCGAGGCGCCAATTGTCGCTCCGTTGACAACCGGCCGGGGAATCCCTCTGTTACCCTCCGCGGCTCGTCCTCCGGGACGACGACCACAAGAACAGGAGGAGCATCTCTTGGCCCAGGATGGCGCGGGCTCGCCCCGCGACGACACGACGTTCCCCCGGCTGCTCGCCGCGCATGCGCGGCTGCGCGCCGGGCGCACGGCCATCCGGGAGAAGGACCTCGGCATCTGGCTGTCGTGGACCTGGGCGCAGGTGCACGACGAGGTCCGCGCGATCGCTGGCGGGCTCGCCACTCTGGGCGTCGGACGCGGCAGCACGGTGGCCGTCATCGGCGACAACCGGCCCCGCCTCTACTGGACGATGACCGCGACGCAGGCGCTCGGCGGCATCCCGGTGCCGCTGTACCAGGATGCGGTCGCCTCCGAGATGCAGTTCGTGCTCGACAACGCGGGCATCGAGATCGCGGTGGTGGAAGACCAGGAGCAGGTCGACAAGCTGCTGGAGATCCTGCCCACCTATCCGCGCCTCAAGGCCATCGTCTACGACGACCCGCGCGGCATGCGCAACTACCCCGAGAAGCTGCTCGTCTCGTTCGACGACCTCGTGACGCGCGGCCGGGCACACCTCGATGCGCACCCGGGCTTCTACGAGGCGGAAGTCGACAAGGGCAGCCCCGACGACACCGCGGTCATGCTCTACACGTCGGGCACGACCGGACACCCGAAGGGCGTGTGCCAGACGCACGCGGCGCTGGTGGCCGTGGCCCGCGGCGACGTCGGGTTCGACGGCTTCGACGAGAACGACGAGATCCTGTCGTACCTGCCCATGGCCTGGGTGGGGGATCATCTCTTCTCGTACGCGCAGGCGCTGGTGGCGGGGTTCTGCGTGAACTGCCCCGAGTCGAGCGAGACGGTGATGACGGACCTCCGCGAGATCGGCCCGACGTACTACTTCGCGCCGCCACGGGTGTTCGAGAACCTGCTGACGCAGGTGATGATCCGCATGGAGGACGCCGCCCCGATCAAGCAGCGCCTCTTCCACCACTTCCTGGCGGTGGCCCGCCGCTGCGGCGCGCGGATCATGGACGGCCGCAGGGGCGAGGTCAGCCTCGCGGATCGCCTGAGCTACGCGCTGGGCGACCTCGTGATCTACGGACCGCTCCGCAACGTGCTCGGCATGTCGCGAATCCGCGTGGCGTACACCGGCGGCGCGGCGATCGGCCCCGATCTCTTCGATTTCTACCGGTCCATCGGCGTCAACCTGAAGCAGCTCTACGGACAGACCGAGACCGCGGTCTACGTCTGCAAACAGCCGGACGGCGAGGTCAAGCTCGACACCGTGGGCAAGCCGCTGCCGGGCGTGCAGATCCGCGTGGCCGACACCGGCGAGGTGCAGGTGAAGACGCCGGGCATGCTGAAGGAGTACTACCAGCGCCCCGACGCCACCGCCGAATCCATCACGGAGGACGGCTGGTTCAAGACGGGCGACGCGGGCTTCCTGGGCGAGGACGGCCATCTGCGGATCATCGACCGCGCGAAGGACGTCGGCCGGCTGCTCGACGGATCGATGTTCGCGCCGCAGTACATCGAGAACAAGCTGAAGTTCTTCCCGCACATCAAGGAGGTCGTCGCATTCGGCGACGGCCGTGAGCGCTGCTGCGTGTTCGTGAACATCGATCTCGGTTCCGTCGGCAACTGGGCCGAGCGGCGCGGCATCGCGTACTCCGGCTATACCGATCTCGCGCAGAGGCCCGAGGTCTACGCCCTGGTCGCCGAGTGCATCGAGACGGTGAACCGCGATCTCTCCGCGGAGGCGAAGCTGTCCGGCTCGCAGGTCCACCGCTTCCTGGTCCTGCACAAGGAACTCGACGCGGACGACGGCGAACTCACCCGCACCCGCAAGGTCCGTCGGGGCTTCATCGCGGAGAAGTACGCAAGGCTCGTGGAAGCCCTGTACGAAGCCGCCGACCACTGCGAGATCGAAGCCCAGGTGAAGTTCGAGGACGGCCGCACCGGAACCATCCGGGCCGATCTGCGCATCGCGGACGCGAAGACGTTCGCACCGGTGGGGGCGAAGGCTGCATGAGCATGAGCACGGATGAAGTGCACGCCCACAACCCCGCGCGCCGCATCGGCGACACCGTGCTTTCGGTGGAGAACATCTCGCTCGCCTTCGGCGGCGTGAAGGCACTCACCGACATCAGCTTCGACGTCCGGGCCCGCGAGATCCGCGCGATCATCGGCCCCAACGGCGCGGGCAAGAGCTCGATGCTGAACTGCATCAACGGCGTCTACCGGCCCCAGCAGGGCGTGATCCGGCTCGACGGCCAGAGCTTCCGTCGCATGGACCCGCACAAGGCCGCCTCGATGGGCATCGCGCGCACGTTCCAGAACATCGCCCTCTTCAAGGGGATGAGCGTGCTGGACAACATCATGACCGGCCGCAATCTGAAGATGTCGTCCAACCTGCTTCTGCAGGCGCTCTACGTGGGCCCCAACCGCCGCGAGGAACTCGAACACCGCGAGAAGGTGGAGCACATCATCGACTTCCTGCAGATCGAATCCGTGCGCAAGACCCCGGTCGGGCGCCTGCCCTACGGCGTGCAGAAGCGCGTGGAACTGGGCCGGGCGCTGGCCGCGGAACCGCGCCTGCTGCTGCTCGACGAACCCATGGCGGGCATGAACATGGAGGAGAAACAGGACATGTGCCGCTTCATCCTCGATGTGAACGACGAGTTCGGCACGACCATCGTCCTCATCGAGCACGACATGGGCGTGGTGATGGACATCTCGGACCGCGTCGTGGTGCTCGACTACGGCAAGAAGATCGGCGACGGCACGCCGGACGAGGTGCGCGGCAACCAGGCGGTCATCGACGCCTACCTCGGGGTGGCGCACTGACCATGAACTTCTTCTTCGAAGTGCTGATCGGCGGGTTGCTCGCGGGCGTGATGTACTCCCTCGTGGCGCTGGGCTTCGTGCTCATCTACAAGGCGTCCGGCGTGTTCAACTTCGCGCAGGGCGCGATGGTGTTCCTCGCCGCGCTCACGTTCGTCGGCCTGCAGGAGAAGTTCGGACTGCCGCTGTGGGGCGCGTTCCCGCTCACCCTCGGCGTGATGGTGCTGCTCGGCATCGGCATCGAGCGTGTGGTGCTGCGGCCCCTGGTGAACCAGCCTCAGATCACGCTCTTCATGGCGACCATCGGTCTCGCGTTCTTCCTCGAGGGCATCGCCCAGATCGTCTGGGGCACCGACGTGCGCCGCCTCGACCTGGGCCTGCAGGACGAGCCCATCGAATCGATCATGACGAACTTCAACCTGCTGGTGAGCAAGTTCGACCTCGCCGCGGCCTTCGTCGCGGGCGTGCTGGTGGCCGTGCTGGCGGTGTTCTTCAACAAGACGCGCATCGGTCGCGCGCTCCGAGCGGTGGCGGACGACCATCAGGCCGCGCTGGCCGTGGGGATCCCGCTCAAGCAGATCTGGGCGATCGTATGGTCGGTGGCCGGCTTCGTCGCGCTCGTCGCGGGTCTGCTGTGGGGCGCGCGCAACGGCGTGCAGTTCGCCCTGACGTTCGTCGCGCTGAAGGCCCTGCCGGTGCTGATCCTCGGCGGGTTCGAATCGGTGCTCGGAGCCATCGTCGGCGGGCTTATCGTCGGTGCATCCGAGAAGCTGGCGGAGGTCTACCTGCCGGCCCTCATGAGCGAGTTCCTGCTGAAGCACTACGACATCTCGATCAACCTGGCGGGCATCGAGGGCTGGTTCGCCTACATGCTGGCGCTCGTCTTCCTGCTCGTCCGGCCCGAGGGCCTGTTCGGCGAACGGCACATCGATCGCGTGTGACCTTCCCAGCCACCAGCACCTAGCCACCAGAGTCCACGATGCTCTACCGCGAATCCGGCCAGTTCAAGACGAGCTACGCCGCCGACCAGCAGCTGTTCCCGATCCTCCAGGACCGGGCGGCGGTGCTCGCGCTGCTGGCGTTCGCGCTCGTCGGCGTGCCGCTGGTCGCGACGGACTACTGGTTCACGGCCATCCTGATGCCGTTCCTGGTGTTCTCGCTCGCCACGCTCGGACTCAACATCCTCACCGGCTACGCGGGCCAGTTGTCGCTGGGTACCGCTGCCTTCATGGCCGTGGGTGCGGTGGCCGCCTACAACTTCCAGCTCCGCGTGCCGGGGATCCCGATCCTCGTCTCGTTCATGCTGGGCGGTCTCTCCGCCGCCGCGGTGGGGGTGCTCTTCGGTCTGCCCAGCCTGCGCATCAAGGGCTTCTACCTGGCGGTGGCGACGCTGGCCGCGCAGTTCTTCATTCCCTGGCTGCTGGTCAAGGTGAGCTGGTTCTCGAACCACAGCGCCTCGGGGGTCATCACGGCGCAGCCCGTGGTCATCGCCGGCTTCGCGTTCGATACGCCGGTGCGGAAGTACCTCCTGGTGCTGGTGATCGTGGCGGTCATGGCGCTCGCCGCGAAGAACATGGTGCGCAGCCGGGTCGGCCGCGCGTGGATGGCGGTGCGGGACATGGATGTCGCCGCCTCGGTGATCGGCATCCGCATCATGCAGACCAAGCTCATCGCGTTCGCGGTCAGCTCCTTCTACTGCGGCGTGGCCGGCGCACTGTACGCATTCGCCTACCTCGGCAGCGTCGAGCCCGACGGCTTCAACCTCGATCTGTCGTTCCGCATCCTGTTCATGGTCATCATCGGCGGCGTCGGAAGCATCCTGGGCTCGTTCCTCGGTGCGGCGTTCATCACGCTCCTGCCCATCCTGCTGGAGGTGATCCTCACGGACGTCACGGCGATGACCGGCATCGCGCTGCCTCCCGGATTCATCTCGATGGCACAGCTCGTGGTGTTCGGGGCGCTCATCATCTTCTTCCTGATCGTCGAACCCCACGGCCTGGCGCGGCTGTGGCAGATCGGAAAGGAGAAGCTCAGACTGTGGCCGTTCCCGCACTGATGCGACGTCAACGAAAGACGGTCGCCGGGACGTTGTGAAGCACCGACCCATCCCCGGCCACCGAATCGAACAGAAGGAGGAGAGAACCATGCAAACCTGGAAACGCACCCTGATCGGCCTCGTGGCCGGCCTCGCCGCAGCAGCGTCCACGCTGCCCGCCTCGGCCCAGCAGGCCGGTACGCAATTCATCGGGATCACCGGCTATCGCGTGGGCCCGTACGGCGCCAACGGCGCGGCCTTCTTCGGCGGCTTCACCGACTACCTCGCCATGATCAACGAGCGCGACGGCGGCGTGAACGGCGTGAAGCTCTCCTGGGAGGAGTGCGAGACCGAGTACAACAACGCGAAGGGCGTCGAGTGCTACGAGCGCCTGAAGACGAAGTCGGCGACCGGCCCCACCGCGATCCATCCCATGTCGACGGGCATCACGTACGCGATCCTCGACAAGGCCGTCACCGACAAGATCCCGCTCATCACGCTGGGCTACGGCCGCACGGATGCCACCGACGGGCGGGTGTTTCCGTGGGTCTTCCCAATCCTCTCGAACTACTGGGATGCCGCCACCGGCATCGTGAAGTTCATCGGCGAGAAGGAGGGCGGTGCCGCCAACCTGAAGGGCAAGAAGATCGTCCTGCTGTATCACGACTCCGCGTACGGCAAGGAGCCCCATCCGGTGCTGGAGGCCGAGGCGAAGAAGCTGGGCTTCGAGCTGAAGATGATCCCCGTGCCGCACCCCGGCAACGAACAGCAGTCGCAGTGGCTGCAGATCCGCCAGTACCAGCCCAACTGGGTGATCCTGTGGGGCTGGGGCGTGATGAGCGCCACCGCCCTGCAGACCGCCCAGAAGGTCGGCTTCCCCCGCGAAAAGATGGTCGGCAACTGGTGGGCCGGTTCCGAGATCGATACGGTCGCGGCGGGTCCGGCGGCCACGGGCTACTACGCGGCGAGCCTCAACCTTGCGGGCAAGGGCTTCCCGGTGGTGAAGGACATCGAGGACAAGGTCTATGCGAAGGGCAAGGGCGGCGATGCCAAGCTCGTCGGCACGGTGCTCTGGAACCGCGGCATGGCAGCGGCGATGATCACCGTCGAGGCCGTGCGCAAGGCCCAGGAGAAGTACGGCAAGAAGCCCGTGAGCGGCGAGCAGGTGCGCTGGGGTATCGAGAACCTGAAGCTCGACGCCGGCCGCATGAAGGCCCTGGGTTTCAACACGATGCTGCCTCCGCTCGAGGTGAGCTGCCAGGACCACGGCGGTTCCGGGCAGGTGCGCTTCCAGCAGTGGACCGGTACCGAATGGAAATCGGCCTCCGACTGGATGAGGGGTGACAGCGTCCTGGTCCGCAAGATGATCGAGGAGTCCGCTGCGAAGTACGCCGCCGAGAAGGGCATCAAGCCCGGCTGCGCGAGCTGACCCCGCTGGAGTGAATGCCCGGTGAACACGCCCGCCCCCACGACCACCGCATCCGCCGGCACGGCCACGGCCGCGCTGCTGCGGGTGAACAACATCGAGGTCATCTACAACCACGTGATCCTGGTGTTGAAGGGCGTGTCCCTCGAGGTGTCCGAAGGCAGCATCGTGGCGCTGCTCGGCGCCAACGGGGCCGGCAAGACGACGACGCTGAAGGCGATCTCGAACCTGCTGCAGTCCGAGCGCGGGGACGTCACCAAGGGATCCATCGAGTACCGCGGGACGCGCATCGACCGGCTGAATCCGTCGGAACTCGTGCGCCGCGGCGTCGTGCAGGTGATGGAAGGCCGGCATTGCTTCCAGCACCTGACGATCGAGGAGAACCTGCTCACCGGTGCGTTCACGCGGAAGGCATCGCGCAGCGAGATCGCCGCGGACCTGGAGCGCGTCTACGCGTACTTCCCGCGTCTGAAGGTGCGGCGGAAGAGCCAGTCGGGCTACACGTCGGGGGGCGAACAGCAGATGACGGCCGTGGGCCGCGCGCTGATGGCGCGCCCCGACACCATCCTGCTCGACGAACCGTCGATGGGCCTCGCGCCGCAGGTCGTGGAGGAGATCTTCGCGATCGTGCGCGACCTCAACGCGAAGGAGCGCGTGAGCTTCCTCCTCGCCGAGCAGAACACGATGGTCGCGCTGCGCTACGCCGACTACGGGTACATCCTCGAGAACGGTCGCGTCGTGATGGAAGGTGCCGCCGAGGGCCTGCGCACCAACGAGGACGTGAAGGAGTTCTACCTCGGTCTCTCGGCCGCGGGCCGCAAGAATTTCCGCGACGCCAAGCACTACCGGCGCCGCAAGCGCTGGCTCGCCTGAACCAGGCCGGCCGGTCGCGCACGGAGCAGTTGCCACAGTCGCCCCGCGAGCGACGGCACATCACGAATCGCACGAAAGGAAACACGAACACATGGATCTGGGACTCGAGGGTTTGCGCGCCGTGGTGAGCGGCGGGACGAAGGGCATCGGCCGCGCGATCGCGGAGACGCTGGCTGCCGAGGGGGTCGATGTCGCGATCTGCGCGCGCAACGCCGACGAGGTGAAGGCGGCCGTGGCCGCTCTCGCCGCGAAGGGCGTCCGTGCGACGGGCCGGGCCGTGGACGTGGCCGACGGCCCTGCGCTGCAGGCGTGGATCCGCGACGTGGCGGCCGAGTTCGGTGGCCTCGACATCGTCGTCGCGAACGTGAGCGCCCTCGCCATCTCGAACGACGAAGCCGGCTGGAAGAGCGGCTTCGACGTGGACCTCATGGGGTCGGTGCGGATGGTCGAGGCTTCGATGCCGTTCCTCGAGAAGAGCAAGGCCGCATCCATCGTCACCATCTCCAGCGTCTCGGGCCGCGAGATCGACTTCGCCGCCGGCCCCTACGGCGCGTTCAAGGCCGCGCTCATCCACTACACGCAGGGCCTTGCCTACAACCTCGCAGGGAAAGGCATCCGGGCCAACACCGTCTCGCCGGGCAACACGTACTTCGAGGGCGGTGTGTGGAACAAGATCAAGGACGGGAATCCGGACCTCTACCGCACGGCCCTCGGCATGAATCCCACCGGCCGCATGGGCACGCCGCAGGAGATGGCCAACGCCGCTGTCTTCCTCGCGAGCCCGGCTGCCAGCTTCATCACCGGGACCAACCTCGTCGTGGACGGCGCCCTCACCAAGGGCGTGCAGCTCTGAACCACCCGGACCCGCGATGACTTCGAGCCCCCACTTCGACGACCACTACGACGTCCTGGAGACCCGCCCGCAGGAGGTGCGCGAGCGCGATCTCTTCCGGCGCCTCGCCGACCAGATCGATCACGCCCGAACCAACTCACCGTACTTCGGACGGATTCTCGCGGACGTCGCCGGGCGCGATGTCCCGGACCGCGGGGCGCTCGCGCGACTGCCCGTCACGCGGAAATCCGACCTGATCGTCCTGCAGAAGGCGACACTCCCGTTCGCCGGCATGACCGGCGTCCCGCTCGGCAAGCTGGGACGGGTGTTCGCGTCCCCGGGGCCGATCTACGACCCGCAGGGGGATCGGCCGGACCCCTGGCGTTTCGGGCGCGCGCTGTACGCCGCCGGTTTCCGCACCGGGTCGCTGGTGCACAACACGTTCGCGTATCACTTCACGCCCGCCGGCTTCATGATGGATCTCGCGGCCCGGGCCATCGGCTGCCCCGTCTTCCCCGCCGGCACCGGGCAGTCGGAACTGCAGGCGCAGACCATCGCGGATCTCCGCCCGGCGTACTACGCAGGCACGCCTTCGTTCCTGCGGATCCTGCTCGAGAAGGCCGACGAGATGCAGGTCGACATCTCGTCGATCCGCCGGGCCGCGGTGAGCGGGGAGGCCTTCCTGCCGCCCGTGCGGCAACTGCTCGCGGACCGGGGCATCGCCGGCTTCCAGTCGTACGGCACGGCAGACCTCGGGATGGTGGCCTACGAGACCGAGGCCCGCGAGGGCCTCGTGTTGGACGAGGAGGTGATCGTCGAGATCGTGCGGCCCGGCACCGGGGACCCCGTGCCGGAAGGGGAAGTGGGCGAGGTCGTGGTCACGGTTCTCGCGCCCGACTATCCGCTCATCCGGTTCGCGACCGGCGATCTCTCGGCGCTGCTGCCGGGTGCGAGCCCCTGCGGGCGGACCAACATGCGCATCCGCGGATGGATGGGCCGGGCGGACCAGACGACGAAGGTGAAGGGGATGTTCGTGCATCCGTCCCAGGTGGCGGACGTCGTGAAGCGGCATCCGGAGATCCTGAAGGCGCGCCTCGCCGTGACGCACGACGCCGATCGGAACGATGTGATGACGCTCGCCTGCGAGACGGCTACGGATGCCTCGGACGGACTGGGGTCCGCGGTGGCGACGTCGCTGAGGGATGTCTGCAAGCTGCGCGGCGAGGTGCGGTTCGTGGCCGCAGGCTCCCTGCCGAACGACGGCAAGGTCATCGAGGATGGCCGCAGGTACGACTGATCCGGTCTGGAAAGACATTCGCCCCGCCGGGGGGGCGGGGCCGCTGGATGCCCGTCGGCAGCATCACTCCCCGGAGGGAGGCGCGGGGATCGGGCGGGGGAATTCTTCGGCCGCCGACGCTGGGGCGGTGGGGCCGTGGCCACCGACCGCGCGCTGCGTCGTTCCGGTCACTCCGCGGGGGGCGGCGTGCCCTCGGCGGGTTGCTCGGTCCCTTCGGCACCGGCTTCCTCGGTGCCCGGTGCGGACTCCGCCTTGCGCTTCAACTTCTCTTCCTTCTTTCGCTTCTTCGCGAGTTCCCGCTGACGTTTCTCGAACGCGAAATTGGGTTGGGCCATCCTGCGATCCTCCGGCGTGTTCCGATGCGCGATGGTACCGGAGTCTGCCCGCCCGGTCCCGCTTCGCGACACGCCCGCACGCCCCCCGGAATTTCCACGATACTCGCGCCTTTCGCCGCCCGCCGGCCCCCTGACAGGAATCCGCACGATGACCTCCCTGCACCGTCTTCTCGCCGCCGCCGCCCTCGCCGCTGCCTCGGTACCCATGCCCGCACTGGCCGCATCGGACGGCTTTCCGGTCTTCAAGCACGGCCAGTGGGAATTCACCCGCCGCGGCGAGAACGTGCCCCAGCATGTGCAGGATCTCGCCGTGAAGGAATGCCTCGATCCGGGCGCCGCCATCCGCGAGCAGAACGGCATGCTCGAGAAGGCCGGCTGCCGCTTCGACCCGCCGAAGATCGAGGGGAAGGTGTTCACCTACGCCGCCGTGTGCGAGATCCCGAATGTCGGCCGGACGAAGTCCGTGAGCGTGCTCACCCGCGAGAGCGATTCCGCTTACACCGTGCAGGTGTCCTCGGAGGGCGAGATGAACGGCAAGCCGATGAAGACGTCCGAGACGCTCATCGCGAAGCGCATCGGGAACTGCAAGAAGGAGAAAGCGAAGAAGTGATCGCACCGCCGGCGCGCGGGCGGGCGTGCCGGCCTCAGTGGGCCTCTTCCCAGTTCGCGCCGACACCGACCTCGGCAAGCAGTGGCACGGCGAGCGTCGCCACCCCGGCCATCAGCGCCGGAAGCCGAACCCTCACGAGGTCGATCTCGGCCTCGGGCACCTCCAGCACCAGCTCGTCGTGCACCTGCATGACGAGCCGCGACCCGATGCCCTCGCCCTCGATCCAGCGCTGTACCGCCACCATCGCGAGCTTCACGAGGTCGGCTGCCGTCCCCTGCATCGGCGCGTTGATCGCCGCCCGCTCGGCACCCTGGCGGCGTCCCTGGTTCTGTGCACGGATCTCGGGCAGGTACAGCCGGCGCCCGAACACCGTCTCGACGAACCCGTCCTCGCGGGCGGTCTGACGGGTGCGCTGCATGTACTCCGCGACGCCGGGATAACGCTGGAAATAGCGGTCCATGTAGCTTTGCGCGGCGGCTCGCTCGATGCCCAGCTGCGACGCGAGCCCGAAGGCCGACATCCCGTAGATGAGCCCGAAATTGATCACCTTCGCGTAGCGCCGCTGCTCCGCGGCGATGTCCGCGGGCGGCATGCCGAAGATCTCGGCGGCGGTCGCGCGATGGACGTCCTCGCCCTCGCGGAAGGCACGCAGCAGCGCCTCGTCGCCGGAGAGGTGCGCCATGATGCGCAGTTCGATCTGCGAGTAGTCGGCCGAGATGATCCGGTGCCCGGGCGGCGCGATGAACGCCTCCCGGATCCGTCGACCCTCGGCCGTCCGCACCGGGATGTTCTGCAGGTTGGGGTCGGTGCTGGAGAGCCGGCCGGTCACCGCCACCGCCTGCCCGTAGTTGGTATGTACGCGCCCGGTGGCCGGATTCACCATGCGCGGCAGCTTGTCGGTGTAGGTGGACTTCAGCTTCGCGATGCCGCGGTACTCGAGGATGCGCTTCGGCAGCGGATGGTCGAGCGCGAGCTCCTCCAGCACCTCCTCGTCGGTGGACGGCGTGCCGCTCGGCGTCTTCTTCACTACGCGCAGGCCGAACTTGCCGAAGAGGAGTTCCTGGAGCTGCTTCGGCGAGTTGAGGTTGAACGGCTGCTCGGCGAGCGCGTGCGCGTCGCGTTCGAGCGCCACCAGCTTCGCGCCCAGCTCGGCGCTCTGCGCGTCGAGGAGGCGGCCGTCGATCAGCACACCGTGGCGTTCCATCGCGAGCAGCACCGGCGTGACCGGCATCTCGATGTCGCGGTACACCCGGGTGAGTGCCGCCTCGGCCTCCACTTGCGGCCACAGCGTGCGATGCAGCTGCAGCGTGACGTCGGCGTCCTCGGCGGAGTACTCGGTGGCGCGCTCGACGCTCACCTGGTCGAACCCGATCTGGTTGGCGCCCTTGCCGGCGACCTCCTCGTACGCGATCGCCTTCACGCCCAGATGGCGCATCGCCATGCCGTCCATGTCGTGCGGCTTGTGGCTCTCGAGCACGTACGACTGCAGCAGCGTGTCGTGCACGACGCCCTGCACGCGGATGCCGTGATTGGCGAGCACGTGCATGTCGTACTTGGCGTTCTGCGCGACCTTGGGCTTGGAGGCATCCTCGAACCACGGCGCGAGGCGGGCGAGGGTCGCGTCCAGATCGAGCTGATCGGGGGCGCCGGGATAGCGGTGCGCGAGCGGCACGTAGGCCGCCTCGTGCGGCGTCACCGCGAACGACAGGCCCACCAGTCGCGCGGCCATGGGGTCGAGACTCGTCGTCTCGGTGTCGAAGCAGGTCAGCGCGGCCGCATCGATCTTCGCGAGCCAGCGGTCGAGCGACCCGGTGTCGAGCACGGTCTCGTAGTGGCGGGGGGGCGGTGGTTCCGCCGGCGCGCGCTGGGCATCGTTCGCGGGTCCGGGCCCGGCCGCGCCGTCGCGCGGCCCCTCCTTCAGCTCCTGTGCCCACGTGCGGAACGCGAAGCGCTCGAACAGCGCGGCGAGCGCTTCGGTGTCTTCCGGCGCGGGCGGGAGATCCTCGGGGCCGCACGGGAGATCGACATCGCACTTCACGGTCAGCAGGCGCCGCCCCAGCGGCAGCCAGTCGAGCGCCTTGCGGAGGTTCTCGCCGACGACGCCGCCGATCTCACCCGCGTGCGCGACGATGCCGTCGAGCGAGCCGTACTGCGCGATCCACTTCACCGCCGTCTTGGGCCCGACCTTCTCGACGCCCGGGACGTTGTCGACGGCGTCCCCCACCAGCGCGAAGTAGTCCACGATGCGGCTGGGTGGAACGCCGAACTTCGCGACGACGCCCGCGGGATCGAGCGTCTCGTTGGACATCGTGTTGACCAGCGACACCCGCTCGTCGACGAGCTGCGCGAGGTCCTTGTCCCCGGTGGACACCACTGCCCGCATGCCGGCCTGCGAAGCCCGGGTGGTCAGGGTGCCGATGACGTCGTCGGCCTCCACGCCGTCGACCATGAGGAGCGGCCAGCCGAGGGCGCGGACGATGGCGTGGATGGGTTCGATCTGCGCCGCGAGGTCCTCGGGCATCGGCGGGCGGTGCGACTTGTACTCGGGGTACCAGTCGTCGCGGAAGGTCTTTCCTTTTGCGTCGAAAACGCAGGCGATATAATCGGCCGGTACTTCGCGACGCAGTCGCTTCAGCATGTTGACCACGCCGTAGATGGCGCCGGTCGGTTCCCCCGCGCGATTGCGCAGATCGGGCATCGCGTGGAATGCGCGGTAGAGATAGGACGATCCGTCCACCAGCAGAAGCGTTTTCATTCCCACCGCGGTATCGAGAAGAACTGAGAAGAACATGACGACCCGGAACAAGATTCCTGTTCCACTTGCCCCGGAGCTGATGGAGAAATCCTGGTCCGCGCGCGAGTCGTGGCGGGTCTTCGGAATTATGGCAGAGTTCGTCGAGGCGACCGAACGCCTCAACAGCATCCGGCCGGCCGTCAGCATCTTCGGCAGCGCGCGCACCCCCCCCGGTCATCCCTACTACCAGCTCACCGAACGCATCGCGCGGCTCCTCTCCGACGCCGGCTTCTCGGTGATCTCCGGCGGTGGGCCGGGCGTGATGGAGGCCGCCAACAAGGGCGCCTTCTTCGGCAAGTCGCTCGCCGTGGGCCTCAACATCCAGCTGCCCCACGAGCAGCAGTCGAATCCGTACCAGGACATCAGCCAGACCTTCAGCCACTTCTTCGCGCGGAAGGTCATGTTCGTGAAGTTCGCCTCGGCCTACGTCGTGATGCCCGGCGGCTTCGGCACGCTCGACGAGCTGATGGAGGCCCTCACCCTCGTGCAGACGCGCAAGACGCGCCGCATCCCGATCATCCTCGTGCAGTCGGCCTTCTGGTCCGGCCTGCTCGACTGGATCCGCACGACGCTCGTCGCCGAGAAGATGATCGACCCGGAGGATGTGGACCTCATCCAGGTGATCGACGAGCCGGAGAAGGTCGTCGAGGCGATCTTCTCGCACTACGAGACGCGGGGTTTCGAACCCTCCGCGGCCGAGCGCGAAGCGCTGCTCAATCTCTGACCGCCCGCCGTGTCCGTCTTCACCCGGGTCACGCCCGAGGAACTCGCAGCCTGGCTCGCCCGGTACTCCGTCGGGCACCTCACGAAGCTGGAAGGCATCCTCTCCGGCATCGAGAACACCAACTACTTCGTGACGACGACCCACGCGAAGTACGTCCTCACGCTGTTCGAGAAGCTGAAGCCGCAGGAGCTGCCGTTCTATCTCGACCTGATGGCGCACCTGTCGAACCACGGGCTGCCGTGTCCGAAGCCCATCGCGAATCTCGACAACCGGTATCTCGGCGCGCTGAACGGCAAGCCGGCCGCGCTGGTGAGCTGCCTGTCCGGCGCCCCGGTGATGGCCCCCGGTCCGGCCCACTGCGCCCGGGTCGGCGAGATGCTGGCCGACCTGCATCTCGCCGGCCGCAGCTACGGCGGCCAGCTCGACAATCTCCGCGGGGCACCGTGGTGGACGGCCACCGCCCCCGAACTCATGCCGTTCCTCGACGACGCCCAGCGCGTGCTCCTCTCGGCCGAGGTGGCGCACCAGGCCGACCACCCGGCAGATCTGCTGCCGAGAGGGGTCGTGCACGCCGACCTCTTCCGCGACAACGTGCTCTTCGACGGGGAGGCGATCGGCGGCGTCATCGACTTCTACTTCGCCTGCGTCGACGTGCTGCTGTACGACGTCGCGATCACGGTGAACGACTGGTGCACCACGCCCGACTGCACGCTGGACCCGGTCCGGACGCGCGCTCTCCTCGACGCCTATCGCGCCATCCGCGAGTTCACGCCGGCCGAGGAAGCCGCCTGGCCCCGGATGCTGCGGGCCAGCGCGCTGCGCTTCTGGGTGTCCCGCCTCTACGATTTCCACCTGCCGCGTCCCGGCGACCTCACGCACGCCCACGACCCCGCGCGCTTCGAGCGCATCCTCCGCCATCACGTGACGACCGACGGTCGGCCCGACGTGCAACCGCCGCTGCGGCCATGACCGGGGACGCCGTCCCCCGCCGGGTGGCTGCCGCACGGGGCTGGCACTGGATCGTCGCGGGCTGGAGCCTCTTCCGGAGGAAGCCGCTGACGTGGATCGTCTTCACGATCGTCACGTGGGCCATCGTGAAGGTGAGCGGCGTCCACCCGGCCCTCATGCTGGCGGTCGGCGTGATGCTGCCGGTCATCATGGGGGGCTGGGCACTGGCCTGCCGGGCGGCGGACCGCGGCGAGTCGATCCCCGTCACGATGCTGTTCGAGGGCTTCCGCGATCGCGTCCGGGATCTCGCCACGATCGGCGGGGTGAACCTCATGGGGATCGTGCTGCAGATCCTGCTGCTGCTCGCGCTGGGTGGCGATCTTCTCTTCCAGTCGCAGACGAATCCGGCATCGATCACACCCGATCAGGCGGCCGAACTCGAGAGCCGCATGTTCGTGGCGTTCATGATCATGGTGGCGGTGGCGTTGCCGCTCGGCCTCGCCATCTGGTTCGCGCCGCTCGCGATCGTGCTCGACGGGCTGAAGGCCTCCCAGGCGCTCCGCGCATCGCTCGCGGCCGTGCTGCGCAACACCCCGGCGTTCATGCTGTACGGCGTCGTGATCGGCGCGATCGGCTCGGGCCTCTTCCTCGGCGGTGCCGCCCTGGGGATGCCGATCCAGGGCGCGACCGAATTCGCGTTCTGGATGCTGATGCCGCTGCTGATGACCACCGTCTACGCGAGCTATCGCGACATCTTCGGGACGCCGCCCACCGCAGACGCCTGACAGGTCGGCGTGCTCCGGGCGCTCAGGCCGCGCTCAACTTCGCGTACTCCAGCGCCAGCCACTTCAGGCCGGAGTCGCGGAAGTTCACCTGCACCCGGGCGTCGGCGCCCCGGCCTTCAGCGTTCACGATGACACCGGCGCCGAACTTCGGGTGCATCACGTTCTGCCCGACGCGCCAGCCGCTCGCGGTCGCCGCGGCCGTCGCCGACGTCGCTCCCGTGTAGCCGCCGAACCCGCCGAACGGCACCGTGCCACCGCCCATGCCCGGCGATCCCATCCCGCGCATCGGCGGCGCATTGACGCGCCGGAGGAGCGGCTCGGGGATCTCGTCGAAGAAGCGCGACCGGATGTGGTAGCGCGTCTGCCCGTGGAGCATGCGCGACTGCGCGAGCGTGAGGTACAGGCGCCGTCGCGCCCGCGTGAGCGCCACGTACATCAGGCGGCGCTCCTCCTCGAGACCGTCCTCCTCCGACAGGCTGTTCTCGTGCGGGAAGAGGCCCTCCTCCATGCCGCTCACGAAGACGGCATGGAACTCCAGGCCCTTCGATGAATGCACGGTCATCAGCTGCAGGGCGTCCTCGCCGACGCCGGCCTGATGCTCCCCGGCCTCCAGCGCTGCGTGCGCCAGGAAGGCATTCAGCATCGCCATCGGATCGTTGGGATCCACCGCACCGCCCTCCGGAGCCGAGGCATCGTAGATCTCCTCGGCTCCGAACGTCGTGGCGGCGTTGATGAGTTCGTCGAGGTTCTCGACGCGCTCCGCCCCTTCCTTCTCGGTGCGGTAGTGATCCTTCAGCGTGCTGCCCTCGACGACCGTCTCGACGATCTCGGCGAGCGGCAGCCCGGTCACGGAATGCCGCAGGCCCTCGATCAACCGGACGAATGCGCCGATGGACGTCCCGGCCTTGCCGCCCGGCGGGGACGAGCACGCCGTCTGCCACAGGCTCGTGCCCTGGGCCCGCGCGGTCTCCTGCAGCAGTTCGAGCGAGCGCGCGCCGATGCCGCGCGTGGGGAAGTTCACGACCCGCAGCAGCGCGCCGTCGTCCTCGGGGTTCGCCACGAGGCGCAGATAGGCGAGCGCGTGCTTCACCTCCTGGCGCTCGAAGAACCGCAGGCCGCCATAGACGCGATACGCGAGTCCGGCACTGAAGAGCGCGTGCTCGAGGACGCGCGACTGCGCATTCGAGCGGTAGAGCAGCGCGATGTCGGTCATGCGCACGCCCTCGGCCCGCAGGCTCCGGACCTCCTCGACGATGTACCGGGCCTCGTCGCCGTCGGACGCGGCCTCGTACACGCGCAACGGTTCGCCGCTGCCCTCGGCCGTCCACAGGTTCTTGCCGAGGCGGGTGCGGTTGTGCGCGATCAGCGCGTTCGCGGCGTCGAGGATGTTGCCGTGCGAGCGGTAGTTCTGTTCGAGCTTGATGACCTTGGACGCGGGGAAATCGCGCTCGAAGTTGAGCATGTTCCCGGGCTCGGCCCCGCGGAACCGGTAGACGGACTGGTCGTCGTCGCCCACGGCGAACACGAGGTTGTCGCGGCCCGCGAGCAGCCGGAGCCACGCGTACTGGAGCTTGTTGGTGTCCTGGAACTCGTCCACCAGGATGTGACGGAAGCGCGCGCGATAGTGCTCGCGGAGGATCTCGTTGCGCGCAAGCAGCTCGTGGGCACGGAGCAGCAGCTCGGCGAAATCGACGACGCCCTCGCGCTGGCACTGCTGGTCGTACATCTCGTACACCTGCACGAGGCGACGCTCGAATTCGTCGGCGGGATCCACCTGGGACGCCCGCAGACCGTGTTCCTTCTGGTTGGCGATGAACCACTGCACCTGCCGCGGCGGGTACTTCTCGTCGTCGAGGTTCATGGACTTCATCACCCGCTTGACCACCGAGAGCTGGTCGGCGGAGTCGAGGATCTGGAACGCCTGCGGCAGCGCGGCCTCGCGATGATGGGTACGCAACAGCCGGTTGCAAAGGCCGTGGAACGTGCCGACCCACATGCCGCGCGTGTTGATCGGCAGCATGGCCGAGATGCGGGTGAGCATCTCCTTTGCCGCCTTGTTCGTGAACGTCACTGCGAGCAGGCCCGAGGGGCTGGCGCGACCGGTCTGGATGAGCCACGCGATGCGCGACGTGAGCACGCGCGTCTTGCCGCTGCCGGCACCGGCGAGGATGAGCGCGGACGTGTCGGGCAGCGTGACCGCTTCGAGCTGCTGGGGATTGAGGCCGTCGAGAAGGGAAGCGTTCACAGGGTGCCGGCGCGATGGGAAGCCCGGGATTATAGGCGGGCCCACTTTCGCTTCCCGCACTTTCCGGCGTGCGCGCGGTCAGGAGCGCGGCCCCTTCGAGTATTCTTCGGCGGCCGGCTCGATTCCCGTCCTGCACGCATTCCCGGAGGCTGTCCCCGATGTCGATCGTTCCACCCGCCCGTCCCCGCCGGTCCAGTGCCGGTTCACCGCGACGGGCCCTGCGCCGCGCGATCGTCGGCGCGCTGCTCCTAGCCGTCGCGCACGGCGCGCAGGCACTGACCATGGAAGTCGCATGGACGGACCCGAAGTGCGATTTCATCGTGACGAAGAACGAGGCCGGCCACGGCATCGCGATGCGGATGACCCCGATGGACCTCGTGGCCGGCGATCGACTGGACGGCGAGCTCGACCAGATCGGCTTCATCCGCAAGATCGCGAAGGTCGGCACGGAGGAGTCGTTGATGATGCAGATCCGCAAGTACGGGATCCGCCGCAAGGTCGCCTTCGACTTCATCTACGACTGGTCGCGTTACTGCAACCCGCCCGAAGAATGAAGCGCGCCAACGGAGCAACTCGGCGCCTCGCGGCGCTGGCGGCAGTCATCGGGCTGACGATGGCCGGCGGCGCCACCGCGGCCGACCCGATCGAGATGGAGGTCGCCTGGACCGACGAGAAGTGCGACTTCGTCGTGACCAGGAACGCGGCGGGTCACGGGATCGCGATGCGTCTCACCCCGCTGACGCTGGTGGCCGGCGACGTCCTCGTGGGCTCGCTCGACGCCGTGGGCTACGGACGCAAGATCACCAAGGTGGGCACCGACGAGGCCGCGATGATGCAGATCCGGAAGTACGGCATCCGCCGCAAGGTCGCCTTCGACTTCATCTACGACTGGTCGCGCCACTGCAATCCGCCGGAGGAATGACCGGCTCCCGGGCTGCTCAGATGTTCTAGGAACGCCAGCGCCGCCGGAGAGAGCTTCTTGCCGCCGGGGTGCATGGCATGCCAGGCGGCCTCGACGGGCAGGGACTGAACCGGCAGCACGCACACGCCCGCCGCGGCGGGTTGGTCCGGCAGCGCCAGCCGTGAGATCACGCCCACGCCACGCCCGGCGGCCACCGCCGCGATCAGTGCGGCGTTCGAGTCCAGTTCCGTCCACGCGGCCGGCGTGACACCCTGATCCCGCAGGAACCGCTCGAAGACCAGCCGCGTGCCCGATCCGCGCTCCCGCACGAGCATCGGCTCCTCGAGAAACCTCGCGAGCGGAATGCGCTTGCGGGCGGCGAGCGGATGATCGCGCGCCGCGATCGGCACGAGCGGATTCGCGAGGAACGGATGGCAGGCGATGTCGAACTGCGCCGGGGGAACATCGAGGATGCAGAGGTCGTCGGCATTGCCGGCAAGCCGTTCGACGACGACGTCGCGTGGTGCCACCTCGAGCTGCACGGCGACCCCGGGGTGGCGCGCACGGAAGGCATCGACGAACCGCGGCAGGAACCCGGCCGCGGAGTCCGTGCAGGCCAGGCGCACGCAACCGCTGCGCAAGGCCCGGAGATCCGCGGCGGCCCGCTCGAAGCCGCGCCAGGTCTCGAACATCGCGCGGGCGGTGCGCAGCAGTTCCTCGCCGACCGGTGTGACGAAGAGCCGCTTGCCGATCTGCTCGACCAGCGGCTGGTCCACGCTCTCCGCCAGTTGCTTCAACTGCATCGAGACCGCAGGCGGCGAGAGATGCAGCGCCTCGGCTGCGCGCACGATGCTCCCCAGCCGGGCCACGGCCTCGAACACCTCGAGCTGCCGGATGGTCACGTGCATGCGGCTGAATTCTGCTGACCTCTCCATGGGGCGCAGTCTAGCTGGAGTCCCTCTCCGAGTCCGCAGCACGCCGGCGTTTCGCGACCGCGCCTTTGCGACCTCGGAACCCCGCGATATCCTCCCGCCATGAACCCGACCCGCCGCCACTGCCTCACCGCCCTCGCCCTGCTGTCGACCGCTGCCGCCACGGCCAGGTCGGCGCTCGCCGCCGAACCCACCCTGGAATCCCTGCGCGAGAACGAAGTCGCCGCCGCACTGCGCCAGGCCCTCGAGATCGCCGCGGGTCACACCGTCCGCCGCCTGGGTCAGGTCGACGGATTCCTCGGCAACGACAAGGTGCGGATCCCGCTGCCCAGCGGTCTCGCCAAGGTGGAGGGCGCGCTGCGTGCCGTGGGCCTCGGCACGAAGGCGCAGGAGCTCGTGAACACGATGAACCGCGCGGCCGAGCAGGCCGTGCCCGAAGCGCGATCGCTGCTGATGAACACGATCCGCACGCTGACCATCGAGGACGCCAAGACCATCCTCACCGGCCCGGAGGACTCTGCGACGCAGTTCTTCCGCGCGAAGACGTCCGACGAACTGGTCCGCCGCTTCGTGCCCATCGTCGCGAGCGCCACCAAGCGGCTGCGTCTCGCCGAGGCCTACAACAAGATCGCGAACCGCGCCGTGCCCTTCGGCCTCGTGCGCGGGGAGGATGCCGACCTCGACCAGTACGTGGCGCGGAAGGCGATGGACGGCCTCTTCGTCACGCTCGCCGAGGAGGAGAAGGTCATCAGGGAGAACCCGCTCGACTCCGGAAAGAAGCTCGTGCGGAAAGTGTTCGGCGTCCTCCTCCCGTAGTCGCCCTGCCGGTCGCGGCGACGCTTGCCCGTGGATACCGGCACCGGCCTCGCGGGGCTCGCCGTGTCGAGCTTCGTCTCGGCCACGCTCCTGCCCGGCGCGTCGGAGGTGGTCCTCTTCGCCCTCGTGCGCGAACACCCGACGCTGATCTGGACGGCCGTCGCGACGGCCACCGCCGGCAACACGCTCGGCGGGATGACCTCCTACCTCCTGGGCAGGCTCGTGCCCGATCGGAAGGTCCCGCGCGGCATCGCCTGGGTGCGCCGGTGGGGCGTGCTGGCGCTCCTCGCAAGCTGGCTGCCGGTGGTCGGCGATGCGCTATGTGTGGGCGCCGGCTGGCTCCGATTGAACCCCTGGCTCTCGGCCGCGTCCATCGGGGCCGCAAAGCTGGCGCGCTACCTCGTGGTGGCCGCGCTCGCCTGATTCGCCGCAGCGCAACACCACGGGCTAGAATCGACGCCCGCTCCATGGAAGTCCCGCCCCTTGAATCTGCTCGACCTCGCGCCCGACACCGTCACGCGCCTCCGCGAAATCCCCTACAACTACACGTCGTTCTCCGACCGCGAGATCGTCATCCGCCTGCTCGGCGAAAAGGCGTGGAGTCTCATCGGCGATCTCCGCGCGCAGCGCCGCACCGGGCGCTCCGCCCGCATGCTGTACGAGGTGCTGGGCGACATGTGGGTGGTGAGCCGGAACCCCTATCTCGAGGACGACCTGCTCCAGCACCGCGAGCGCCGCACGGCACTGGTCGAGGCGCTCAACCACCGCTTGGGCGAGATCCAGAAGCGCCGCAACTCCGATGATCCACGCGTCGGTGCCCTTCTGGAATTGGCGCGGGAGGCGGTGCAACGCTTCGAACGCGGGTTCGACGAGACCGCCGCGCTGCGCAAGCGCGTGATGCGCCGCCTTTCCCGCACCACCCGCAAGGACAACATCGCGTTCGACGGCCTCGCCCGCGTCTCGCACGTGACCGACGCCACCGACTGGCGCGTGGCCTACCCGTTCGTCGTGCTGTACCCGGACACCGAGGAGGAGGTCGCCGAGATGGTCCGCGGCCTCATCGAGCTGGAACTCACGATCATCCCGCGCGGGGGCGGCACCGGATACACCGGCGGCGCCGTCCCGCTCACCGACCGGTCCGCGGTCATCAACACCGAGAAGCTGGAAGCGCTGGGCGCCGTGGAGCGGCGTGCGCTGCCGGGCGTCGACAATCCCGTGCCGACGATCACCTGCGGCGCCGGTGTCGTCACGCGGCGCGTGATGGAAGCGGCCGAGGCGCAGGGCCTCGTCTTCGCGGTGGACCCGACCTCGGCCGACGCCTCGTGCATCGGCGGCAACGTCGCGATGAATGCCGGCGGCAAGAAGGCCGTGCTGTGGGGCACCGCGCTCGACAACCTCGCGTCGTGGCGCATGGTGGACCCCGAGGGGCGGCTGATGGAGGTCACGCGCCTCGACCACAACCTCGGCAAGATCCACGACGCGCCGCTCGCGCGCTTCTCCATCCAGCGCTTCCGTGCCGACGGCCGTACCGCCGACGGCGCCGCGCAGATCCTCGACATCCCCGGCAGCCGCTTCCGCAAGCAGGGTCTCGGGAAGGACGTCACCGACAAGTTCCTCGCGGGCCTGCCGGGTATCCAGAAGGAAGGCTGCGACGGCATCATCACGAGCGCCACGTTCATCCTGCACCGCATGCCGCAGCACACGCGCACCGTGTGCCTGGAGTTCTACGGACAGGTGCGCGACGCCGTGCCGTCGATCGTCGAGATCAAGGCGTACATGGACAGCCACGCGAGCGCGGTGCTCGCGGGCCTCGAACACCTCGACGAACGCTACGTCCGCGCCGTGGGCTACGCCGCGAAGGCCAAGCGCGGTGGCCGGCCGAAGATGGTGCTGCTCGCCGACATCGCCTCCGACGACGCCGATGCCGCCGGGTCCGCGGCCTCCCAGATCGTCCGCATCGCCAACGCGCGCGGCGCCGAAGGCTTCGTCGCCGTCACGCCGGAAGCCCGCAAGAAGTTCTGGCTCGACCGCGCCCGCACCGCGGCCATCGCGAAGCACACGAACGCCTTCAAGATCAACGAGGACGTCGTGATCCCGCTGCCGCGCCTGGGCGAGTACTCCGACGGCATCGAGCGCATCAACATCGAGCTGTCCCTGCGCAACAAGATCCGCCTGATGGAAGCGCTGGAAGGCTTCTTCGGCGGGACGCTGCGCGTGACGCAGGGCGGCGAGGAAGGTGTCGCCGGCGCCGAGATGCTGGGCCAGCGGCCCGAGCAGGCCGCAGCGCTGTGCCACGAGACGCGCGACCGCTGGCAGTGGCTGCTGGACCATCTCGACGACCCGCTGGTCGACGCCGAAGTGCGCCTCGGCCGGTCGATCGAACGCCGCTCCGCGGAAGCCGGCCGGCCCGCGTACGAGACGATCTTCCGCGCGCTGCAGGACTACTCGCTGCGCGTGTCGTGGAAGACGGAAGTGCGGGAACCGCTGATGCAGCTCTTCGACGGCCGCGCGTTCGACGGCATCCGCGGCGAGATCGAGGCGATCCACAAGCGCGTGCTGAAGAGCCGCGTGTTCGTCGCTCTGCACATGCACGCGGGCGACGGCAACGTGCACACGAACATCCCCGTGAACTCCGACGACTACGGGATGCTGCAGGAGGCCAACGCCGCCGTGTCGCGCATCATGTCGCTCGCGAAGTCGCTGGGCGGCGTGATCTCCGGCGAGCACGGCATCGGCATCACGAAGCTCGATTACCTCGAACCCGGCGAGATGTCGGCGTTCCGCGACTACAAGGCACGCGTCGATCCGCACGGCCGCTTCAACGCCGGCAAGCTGCTCGCGGGCGCGAACCTCGACAACGCGTACACGCCGTCGTTCGGCCTGCTCGGCACCGAGAGTCTGATCCTCGAACAGAGCGCGATCGGCGAGATCTCGGATTCCATCAAGGACTGTCTGCGCTGCGGCAAGTGCAAGCCCGTGTGCGCGACGCACGTGCCGCGCGCGAACCTGCTCTACTCGCCGCGCAACAAGATCCTCGCGACGTCGCTGCTGATCGAGGCGTTCCTGTACGAGGAACAGACGCGACGCGGCATCTCGTTCGCCCACTTCGACGAGTTCGGCGACGTCGCGGACCACTGCACCGTATGCCACAAGTGCGCGAACCCGTGCCCCGTCGACATCGACTTCGGCAACGTGTCGATGGCCATGCGCAACCTGCTGCGCACGCAGGGCAAGAAGAAGTTCAATCCGGGCACCGCGGCGTCCATGCTGTTCCTGAACGCGACGGACCCCGCGACGATCAAGCTCGCGCGCACGGTGATGATCGACTGGGGCTACAAGGCCCAGCGCTTCGCGCACGGCTGGGCGAAGCGCCTCGGCCTCGTGCAGCGGCAGACGAAGCAGCCGCCGTCCACGCTCGGCAAGCCGCCGATCAAGGCGCAGGTGATCCACTTCCTGAACAAGCCGATGCCGAAATCGGTGCCGCGCCGCACCGCGCGCGCGCTGCTCGACATCGAGGACAAGACCGTCGTGCCGGTGATCCGCAATCCGGCGAAGACGAACGAGGAGTCCGACGCCGTCTTCTACTTCCCGGGCTGCGGCTCCGAACGCCTCTTCAGCCAGGTGGGCCTCGCGACGCAGGCGATGCTCTACGAAGTCGGCGCGATCACCGTGCTGCCGCCGGGCTATCTGTGCTGCGGTTATCCGCAGACGTCGGCAGGTCAGGCCGACAAGGGCCAGGCGATCTCGACCGAGAACCGCGTGCTGTTCCACCGCGTCGCGAACACGCTGAACTACCTCGACATCAAGACGGTGATCGTCTCGTGCGGCACGTGCATGGATCAATTGGCCGGCTACGAATTCGACAAGATCTTCCCCGGCTGCCGCCTGCTCGACATCCACGAATACCTGATGGAGAAGGGCCTGAAGCTGGAGGGCGTGGACGGGGTGCGCTACATGTATCACGACCCCTGCCACACGCCGATGAAGACCTATCAGCCGTTGAAGGTCGTGAACCAGCTGATGAGCACCGAGGTGAAGCAGAACGACCGCTGCTGCGGCGAGTCCGGCACGCTCGCGATCACGCGCCCCGACATCTCGACGCAAGTCCGCTTCCGGAAGGAAGAAGAGATGCGGAAGGGCGCCGACGCGCTCCGCGCCGACGGTTTCAAGGGCGACGTGAAGATCCTGACATCGTGCCCGTCGTGCCTGCAGGGGCTGTCACGCTACAACGACGACTCGGGCACCGACGCCGATTACATCGTGGTGGAGATGGCGAAGCACCTGCTCGGGAAGGACTGGCTGGACGAGTACGTGAAGAAGGCGAACAGCGGGGGGATCGAGAGGGTTTTGTTGTAGGGGGTGACGAAGCGCCTGCGTCGGGATTCGATGCGGGTTGCGTCGCCCGTGGGTGTCCGTGGGTCGGCCTACAGGGCGACGCGGCGACTGCGTGGGGTGCGGCGTGGTCACGGGATACGCCGCGTCGGGCTGAAGCCCGACCCACGAACAGCCCCTTCTACAACGCCACCCTCCCGATTCGGCTCGAGGCGACCGCCGAATTCGCCATCACGCCCCTATTCCACCCGAGCCGTTCCTTGGCACCGAGCGCCAAACTCTTTCCCTGTCGCCTGGAGATCGTGATGCCTACCCCGCTGGAAGAACTGACGGCGCAAGCGAAGACGTTGCCGCCCGAAGATCGCGCGCGCCTGGCGGAGGAGTTGCTGGAATCCCTGGAACAGGCGCCTGCCCCCGAAGTGGAGGCGGCCTGGGATCGGAAGATCGAGCGGCGCATGGCTGAAGTCGAGGCACGCACCGCGGATCTGATTCCCGCTGAGGATGTGCACGCGGAAGCTCGCCGCCGCATTCGTCGGTGAGGTCCATCCGCTATCACTCCGAGGCTCGTACCGAGTTCCTGACCCCAGCTCGGGCATCTCCCTGACCGGTCGAACGTCCTCTTCGGGCCCCTCGACTCCCCTATTTCAACTCCACCCGCGGCACCCGGCTCGCCGCGAACGACGCCAGGGCCGCGACCGCCGCTGCCACCAGGAACGCCGTGTGGAACGCCGGCAGCAGCGATTCACGCGGGGCGTTGCGCACGTGTTCCGCGAGATGCGCGAGGTCCGTCTCCGGCATCAACGCGAAGACCAGTGCTCCGAAGAGCGCCGTACCGGTCGCGGCACCCAGCGACCGAGACAGCGACACGATCGACGTCGCGGCGCCGAGGCGGGCGCGGCCGGCGACGGTCTGCACCGTGACCTGCATCGTCGGCATCACGGTGCCGAACCCGGCCCCCACGATGAACCCGAGGATGCCCACGGTGCGCGGCCCGGCCGAGAGCACGCCGAGCGCGGCGAGGCCGAGGGCTGCGATCCCCATGCCCACCACCGGAATCCAGCGCGGCACGCCGATCCTCGCGACGATGCGGCCGCTCACCGTCGAGCCCGTCACCATGCCCAGCGTGAGCGGCAGCAGGAGCAGGCCGGAGGTGGTGGCGGTCGTCTGATAGCCCAGCTGCAGATACACCGGCAGGAAGAAGATCATCGCGAACATGCACGCCGCGAACAGCGTGGTGGTGAGACCGCAGAACGCGATGGCCGGCATGCGCAACAGTTCGAGCGGGAGGAACGGCGCCGGATGACGGCGTTCGTGCCACACGAGCAGGCCCAGCAGCACGGCGCTCGCGGCGGCGAGGCCGAGGCTCTCCGGGGAGGTCCACGGGAAGCGGTGCCCGCCGGACGAGAGCCAGTAGAGCGTCCCGACGATGGCGCCCGCGAAGAGCACGATGCCCGGAAAGTCCTGGGTCGGCGCGGCGTCGTGACCCTTGCCGCGCGGCAGCGTCGAGAGGCGCCACACCGCGAAGGCGCAGAGCGGCACGTTCACGATGAAGAGCCAGCGCCAGCTCGCGTGCGAAACGACGAGGCCTCCGATCACCGGACCGCCGATGCTCGCGAGGCTGAACATCGCGGCGAAGTAGCCCTGGAATCGGGCGCGTTCACGCGGGGATACCAGTTCGCCGATCAAGGCCTGCGAGAGCGTCATCAACCCGCCGCCGCCCAGGCCCTGCAGCACGCGGGCGATCACCAGCATCGTGAGCGACTGCGCGGCGGCACACGCGATCGACCCCACGGTGAAGATGCCCAGCGCGACGAGCAACGTCTCGCGGCGCCCGAAGCGATCGCCGAACCGGCCGTACATCGGCGTGGTCGCGGCTGCTGCGAGCAGATAGCCGACGGCGATCCACGACGTGTCGCGCAGGCCACCCAGCTCCGCGGCGATGAGCGGCGTTGCGGTGGCGAGCAGGGTCTGGTCGACCGCCGCCATGAACATCGGCAGCATCACCGATGTGAAGAGGCGGAGGAACTGGCCGGTGTCGGTGGGGGTGTGGATGCCGGCGGCAGGCGGCGTGGAACGGTCGGTCATCGGGGTCCGGTGGGGGACATCGCGGGAGGCCGGAGTGTGGCATGCGTCGCGGACGTTCGACACCGGACCCTATACTCGGTCGATCCCACGAATCGGATTCCCGCGATGTCCGACACCGCCGAACCCCACTGCCCGCTCTGCCCGCATGACCGGGAGGACGGCGGCGAGCCGCTCTTCCGCGACGACCACCTGCGCATCGTGCTCGTCGACGACGCCGATCATCCCGGCTTCCTCCGCGTCATCTGGACCGCGCACGTGAAGGAGATGACGGACCTCGCCGTGGCGGACCGCGCGCATTGCATGGCGGCGGTGTACGCGGCCGAGACCGCGCTGCGCGAAGTGCTGCGGCCGGACAAGATCAACCTCGCGTCCTTCGGCAACATGGTCCCGCACGTGCACTGGCACGTGATCCCGCGGTTCACGGACGACGCGCACTTCCCGAACGCGGTGTGGGGCGAGCGCAGGCGGGATACTGAACGCACGCTGCCGGACGGGTTCCGCGAGGCGGTCGCGGCACGACTGGCAACCCTTCTCTAGAAAATCTTCCCCGGATTGAGGATGCCCTTCGGATCCATCGCCAGCCGCACGCGCTTCATGAGCGCGATCTCCTCGGGCGTGCGCGAGTAGTCGAGGAAGTCCTTCTTCAGGAGCCCGATGCCGTGCTCGGCGGAGATCGAGCCCTGCCAGTCGCGCACGCAGCCGTACACGACCTCGTCGATCGCGTGCTCCGGGAACGGCCGCTCGTCGACCTTCACGAACATGTGCAGGTTGCTGTCGGCGAGATGGCCGAAGCAGATCGCCTCGGCGCCGGGCCAGCGCGCGGCGAGGCGGGACGAGAGTTCGAGCACGAACGCCTGGATGCGGCCGGTGGCGATGCTCACGTCGTAGTTCCCGACCGGATTCAGCTTCTGCACCAGTTCGCCCGACGCGTCGCGGATGTCCCAGAGCTGCTTCGTCTCCTTCATCGACTGGGCGACGACGGCATCGGTCACCAGGCCGTCCTCCAGCGCCTTCTCGATGAGGGCGCCGAAATGCTCGCCGTCACGGGCCGGATCGGTACCCATCGACTCGATGAGCACGTAGGCGATGGCGTCGGTGGCGAGCGGCTGCGTGCGACCTTCGACGGCCCGCGCGTAGAACGGCTGCCACATGGTCTCGAACGCCGAGAGCGTCCCGCCGAGATGGGCGCGGGCGCGGCGCAGGAAGTCGTAGATGCGGTCGAACTCGGTGAAGGCGCACAGCGCCGTGCTCGTCGTCACGGGCTTCGGGAAGAGCCGCAGCACCGCGCGCGTGATGACGCCGAGCGTGCCCTCGCTGCCGATGAAGAGCTGCTTCACGTCGTAGGCCGCGTTGTTCTTCAGCATCTTGTTGAGCGACGTGATGACCGTGCCGTCGGCGAGCACGGCCTCGATGCCGAGCACCAGTTCGCGGGCCATGCCGTAGCGGAGCACGCGATTGCCGCCGGCGTTCGTCGAGAGATTCCCGCCGATCAGGCACGACCCGCGACCGCCGATGTCTAGCGGGAACAGAAGACCGGCATCGTCGGCGGCCTCCTGCACGATCTGCAGCGGCACACCCGCCTGGACGGTGATGGTGCCGGCGATGGCGTCGACCTCCTCGATGGCGCGCATGCGTTCGAGCGACAGCAGCACGGCGCCTCGGACCGGGACGGCGCCACCGGTCAGGCCCGTGAGTCCGCCCTGCGGGACGACCGGCACGCCGGCCTCGTGGCAATGGCGCAGCACTGTCGACACCTGCGCCGTGTCGCGGGGCAGTGCGAGTGCCAGCGGGATGTCGTCGGGGCCGGCCTTGATCAGCCAGTCACCCTGGTGGCGGGCACCGATGTCGGCGCCGCTGCGGACGCTGTCGGCACCGAGGGCTGAGCGGAGGGAATCGACGAGGCTCATGGACGTTCCGTGGCGGATGACGGGAGGGGCGCACGGCCGGCGCCGGTCCGGGATGGTGCCACGGGACAACTGCGGATCAACCGGTGCCGGTGCGCCTCGAGAGACGCGGCGCAGCACCGTCCACCCGCTGCTCCGGCGCAAAGACGGCGCTGAACGTGCTGCCCTTGCCGGGCACGCTCGCGACCTCGAGCGTCGCGTTGTGGCGCGAGAGCACGTGCTTCGCGATCGCGAGTCCGAGCCCGGTGCCGCCCGTCTCGCGCGAACGGCTTCGGTCCACGCGATAGAAGCGCTCGGTGAGGCGGTCGATGTGATGGCTCTCGATGCCGATGCCGGTGTCGGTCACCGAGAAGACCGGCTTGTCGCCGTCGATGTGCCAGCGCATGTCGATCTGGCCGCCCTCGGGCGTATAGCGGATCGCGTTGCTCACGAGGTTGCCGAACGCGCTGCGGATCTCGTCGCTGCTGCCTTTCAGGGTGTCCTCGGTGTCCACGTGCAGATGGATCCGATGGCGGCCGTTCGACAGGGCGAGGGCGTCCTGGTGCAGGTGCTGGAGGAGATCCTCCATGTCGATCGGATCCTCCTTCGGCGCGGCGACCGCGATCTCGATGCGCGAGAGCGTCAGCAGGTCCTCCACCAGCTGGCTCATGCGCACGGCCTGCTGGGTCATGAGACTGAGCGAGCGCCGCCGCATGTCGCGGTCGTCCTCCTCCATGTCGGTGAGCGTCTCGAGGAACCCGCTCAGCACCGTGAGCGGCGTGCGCAGCTCGTGCGAGACGTTGGCGACGAAGTCCCGGCGGGTGGTCTCGAGCCGCTCCCAGCGCGTGACGTCGCGGCCGAGGAGGAGCTTCTCGTGATCGCCGTACGGGACGATCTGCAAGGACACGATCACGTCCCCGTTCGCGACGGGCAGCTTGAGCGTGAGCGGGCTCCCGTAGTCGCCGTTCAGGAGATAGTCGACGAAGTGCGGATGCCGCAGGAGGTAGGTGACCTGCTGCCCGCGATCCCGCTCGGGGTCGAGCCCGAAGTACGTGGCAGCCTGCGGGTTGCACCACTCGACGTGGTTGTCGCCATCGAGGATGACCACCGCCTCGGGCAGCGCCGCACCGGCCTTCAGGAACCTGGTGAGGGCTTCCTGCAGGCTCGCCTCGGTCTGCGCCTGGCGCTTGTGCATGCGGAGCAGCCGCGAGAAGAGCTGCTCCCAGGTCCCGGTGCCCTCGGGGATGTTGTCGATGCGGGGGTCCAGCAGCCAGACGCGGAAGAGCGAGAGGTTGTAGACCTGTTGTGCGAGCAAGACCCCGAAGAGCAGTGCTGCGAGGCCGAACCCGAATGCCGGACCGGCGATGAGGCCGACGAACAGCGCCAGGGCACCGCCGGGCGCGAGCGCGCCGATGACCTTGCGCCAGTGCGGGCTCATGGGAGGGGGGAATTCATCGTGGCCGGATGCACGGAGGGTCGCCGGGGGCGGACAGGCTGACGCGCGATTGTCTCACCGCAGACGCCGCCGGAGCCACCCGCTCACGGCGTGGTCGAGAAGCGGTAGCCGGTGCCGCGGACGGTCTGGATGAGACTGTCGAGGGTCGTGGGTTCCAGCGCCTTGCGCAGACGACGGATGTGGACGTCGACGGTGCGCTCCTCCACGAAGACGTGATCGCCCCAGACCTGGTCGAGCAGCTGGGCGCGGGAGTGGACGCGCTCGGAGTGCGTCATCAGGAAGTGCAGCAGGCGGAACTCGGTCGGGCCGAGGTCGACCGGCTGGGTGTTGCCGGTGACGCGATGGCTCGCCGGATCCAGCTCCAGACCGCCCATGCGCACCACGTCGTCGGTGACCTGCGGGGCGCGGCGGCGGAGCACCGCCTTCACGCGGGCGTTCAATTCGCGGGGGGAGAACGGCTTGGTGACGTAGTCGTCGGCGCCCGTCTCGAGGCCGGTCAACTTGTCCTGTTCCTCCGACCGGGCGGTGAGCATGATGATCGGGATCTGCCGAGTGCGCCGGTCGGCCCGGAGTCGGCGGGCGAACTCCACCCCGGAGATCCCGGGCAGCATCCAGTCGAGGAGCACGAGGTCTGGCAGGGCCGTCTGTACGAGGTGCATCGCCTGCTCGGCGTTGTCGGCCTTCAGCAGCTGATGTCCCGCCTGCTTCAGGTTGTAGGCAATCAGTTCCTGGATTGCAGGTTCGTCTTCGACCACCAGAATCGTCGCGGCCATGGGGGTCTCCGGAGGCATCTTGCGCAAGGTATCGGACGACGCCGGATGGCGGCGCCCGAACGAGAATGCACAGGATGCTATGAAGCCCATGTTACAGAACAGTGACAACTCCGAGACGACCGTTCGCGAAGGCCCGCGCGGTATCATCCCGGGGCTACCGCGACTCCCGGACTCCCATGGCCAACCCTTCCGTCTCTCCCACCGACATCGTCCTGCACCAGAAGTCGCGTCTGCTGGAGGTCGCGTTCGACGACGGGTCCCGTTTCCAGCTGCCCTGCGAGTTCCTGCGGGTCTACAGCCCGTCGGCGGAGGTGCGGGGGCACGGCCCCGGCCAGGAGACGCTCCAGGTGGGGAAGCAGGACGTCAACATCCAGGCCATCGATCCGGTGGGCAACTACGCCGTGAAGCTCGTCTTCAGCGACGGCCACGACACCGGCCTCTACGCCTGGGACTACCTCCACGAACTGGGTCGCAACCAGGAGGTCCTCTGGCAGCGTTACCTCGACCGGCTGCGCGTGGCCGGCGCATCCCGCGAACCGGGCGTCCGCATCGACATCCACAAACTGAACCGGGCGGACCCTCTCCCCCACGCGACCAAGGCGGCCCCCACCGATGAGTAAGACCGACTTCGGCTACCAGCAGGTCGACGAGGCCGAGAAGGCCCAGCGCGTCGCCGGTGTCTTCGACGCCGTGGCCACCCGCTACGACCTGATGAACGACCTCATGTCTGCGGGCCTGCACCGCCTCTGGAAACGCTTCGCGGTGGACGCCTGCCTCGTCCGGCCCGGTCAGCGCGTCCTCGACGTCGCCGGCGGCACGGGCGACATGACGCGCCTGCTGAAGCGACGCGTCGGCCCCACCGGCGAAGTGTGGCTCACCGACATCAACGGTCCGATGCTCGCCACGGGCCGCGACCGGCTCGCCGACGAGGGCATCCTGACGGCGGTGGCCCGCTGCGATGCGGAGCACCTGCCCTTTCCGGATGCGAAGTTCGACTGCGTGATCGTCGCCTTCGGCCTGCGCAACATGACGCACAAGGACCGTGCGCTCGCCGAGTTCCGCCGCGTGCTGCGGCCCGGTGGCCGGGCGGTGGTGCTCGAGTTCTCGAAGGTCGCGAAGCCGCTCGCACCGCTGTACGACGCGTACTCGTTCCAGGTGCTGCCGAAGCTGGGCAGCCTGGTCGCGGGCAATCCCGAGGCCTACCGCTATCTCGCGGAATCGATCCGCATGCATCCTGACCAGGAGACGCTGAAGGGCATGATGGAAGACGTGGGCCTCGAACGCGTCGAGTACTTCAACCTGACCGGTGGCGTCGTCGCGGTCCACCGCGGCTGGGCGCTCTGACCGCGATGCTGGCCCGCACCGTCGCCGCCGGAATCGAACACATCCTCGCGACCGCGCCGTGGGCACGCGAGGCACTGGCGCCGTACGGTGGTCGTCGGCTGCGACTGCGTTCCGGCCTCGTCGATGTCGCCCTGCTCGTCACCGCGCACGGCGGGGTCGCGGCAGCGGACACCGACGGGCCCATCGATCTGGATGTCTCGATGCCCGTGGGCGCCGCGCTGCGTCTCGCCGCCGGTGACGAATCGGCCTACGCCGAGGCGCGCGTCGACGGCGACGCCGAGTTCGCGGTGGTGGTCCGACGGCTCGCGACGGAGCTGCGCTGGGACTTCGAGGAGGATCTCTCCCGGGTGTTCGGCGACATCGTGGCGCATCGGGCCGCGAGCGCTCTCCGCGCGACGGCTGCCGCCGGGCGCGACGCCGCCGATCGCGCGACTCGCGCGGTCACCGAATACGTCACGGAAGAGGGCCGCGTCACCCCGCCGCGGGCGGAGATCGATGCCTGGATGAGCGACGTCGACACCATCCGCGACGACGTCGAGCGGCTGCTCCGACGCGTCGAGCGCCTGGAACGCGACCGCGGCTGAGGCCGCGCGCCGCGCCCGCCCCGTCATGCTGCCGTTGCTGCGACTCTCGAAGATCGTGACCGTCGGGGTGCGGTTCGGGCTCGATGAGTTCGTGCTCGCTCACAGCAGCGTCCGCTGGCTGCGCCCCATCATCCGCAACGTCCTCTTCTGGCGCCGGCTCGACCGCCCGCGGGGCGAGCGCCTGCGCCTCGCGCTGGAAGCGCTGGGCCCCATCTTCGTGAAGTTCGGCCAGGTGCTCTCGACCCGGCGCGACCTGATCCCGGTCGACATCGCCGACGAGCTGGCGAAGCTGCAGGACCAGGTGCCGCCGTTTCCCACCGACCAGGTGCTGGCAACGCTCGCGCGGGTCTACGGCCGGCCGGTCGACGAGGTCTTCCAGGATTTCGAGCGCGAAGCCGTCGCGAGCGCGTCGGTGGCGCAGGTGCACTTCGCCGTGCTGCCCGACGGGCGCGAGGCCGCCATCAAGATCCTGCGGCCCGGCATCGGCAGCGTGATCGACCGTGACCTGGCGCTCCTCGAGACCGCCGCCGCCGTGGTCGATGCCGTGTGGCCCGACGGCCGACGCCTGAAGCCGCGCGAAGTCATCGCCGAGTTCGCGAAGCATCTGCACGACGAGCTCGATCTCCTCCGCGAAGCGGCGAGTGCGAGCCAGCTGCGTCGCAACTTCCGGGGCTCGGACCTCCTGCTCGTGCCCGAGGTGTTCTGGGACTGGTGCGCGACCGAGGTCATGGTGATGGAGCGCATGCACGGGCTGCCGGTCTCGCAGGTCGACAACCTCCGGGCCCAGGGGGTCGACATCGCGCGCCTGTCGCGCACGGGCGTCGAGATCTTCTTCATGCAGGTGTTCCGCGACGGCTTCTTCCACGCCGACATGCACCCGGGGAACATCCTCGTGACCCGCGAGGGCCGCTACGTGGCGCTCGACTTCGGGATCATGGGCACGCTCACCGACGTCGACAAGAACTACCTCGCGCAGAACTTCCTCGCCTTCTTCCGCCGCGACTACCGGCGCGTGGCGCAGGCCCACGTGGACGCCGGCTGGGTGCCGCCCGGCACGCGCGTCGACGAGTTCGAGTCCGCGATCCGCGCGGTCTGCGAACCGATCTTCGACAAGCCGCTGAAGGAGATCTCGTTCGGCAAGGTGCTGCTGCGGCTCTTCCAGACGGCGCGGCGGTTCAACCTCGAAGTGCAGCCGCAGCTCGTGCTGCTGCAGAAGACGCTCCTCAACATCGAAGGTCTGGGAAGGCAGCTCGACCCCGATCTCGACCTCTGGAAGACAGGCAAGCCGTACCTCGAACGCTGGATGTCCGAGCAGATGGGCTGGCGCGGGCTGGTGCGGCATCTGCGCGAGGAAGCCCCGCAGTGGGCGGAGTTGATCCCCCAGCTGCCGCGCCTCGCCCACCGGGCGCTGTCGGAGCCGGAGCCCCACGCGCTCGAGGCCACCGTGGCAAGGCTCGTCCGCGAACAGCGCCGGCAGACGCGCCTGCTCGCCGGCATCGTCGCCGTCCTCGTCGCGACCCTCGCGGTCCTCACGGCCCTCTTCCTGCGCTGACCGCTGGCGTTCCAAGCGATCGCGCCCGGGCGCCACACCCTGGCGACGTCGGGCAGCGTCGATACGACGAACCCGGCCCGGGGCCACACGACGAACATCCCGGAGAACCCGGCGGTGCCGGACGCCCTCCCGGCCACGGCGCGGAAGCAACGCGATGCACCAAGTGCGGACGGGTGTGGGTTCCGGGGCTTTTGTTCGATAGAATCCGGGGGCTTTTTTTGCGCCGCACCGCGATGGCCCTCCTAGAAATCCGCAACGTGACCCGACGGTTCGGCGACTTCCTCGCCGTAGACGACGTGAGCCTGTCCATCGGGACGGGCGAGTTCTTCACGCTCCTCGGTCCGTCGGGCTGCGGCAAGACGACGCTGCTGCGCATGATCGCGGGGTTCGATGCTCCCGACGGCGGCGAGATCGTCCTCGACGGGCAGTCGATGACCGACGTGCCCCCCGAGGCGCGCAACATCCACACGGTCTTCCAGAGCTACGCCCTGTTTCCGCACATGACGGTCGCGGACAACATCGCGTTTCCGCTGCGCATGGCGAAGTGCCCCGCGGCGGACATCACGCCCCGGGTGAAGGAGGCCCTGGACGACGTCTCCCTGGCAGGCATGGAGAAGCGCTTCCCGCACGAGCTGTCCGGCGGCCAGCGGCAGCGGGTTGCCGTGGCCCGGGCGCTCATCAGCAGGCCGAAGCTGCTGCTCCTCGACGAGCCGCTCGCCGCCCTCGACGCGAAGCTGAAGGAGCGGATGCAGCTGGAACTCATCACGCTGCAGAAGGAAGTCGGGATCACCTTCGTGTACGTGACCCACGATCAGGAGGAGGCCCTGGCGCTCTCGCACCGGATCGCGGTCATGAACAAGGGTCGTGTCGAGCAGCTCGACGACCCCCCCACCATCTACAGTTTCCCGAAGAACCGCTTCGTCGCGGACTTCATCGGCGAGTGCAACCTCCTCGACGGCACGGTCGCGTCCCAGGCCGGGGACGCCATGACGCTGGATGTCCCGGGGCTGGGCAGCGTCAGGATCGTCGGCAGTCCGGGCGGATCCCCGGGTGCGGCCGGCACGCTGGCGCTGCGACCCGAGAAGGTCTCCATCGGTCGCGAACTGCCGGCCGATTGCGCCAACCGGTTCCACGGCCGGGTGTTCGACTATCTGTACACGGGCGACGTGACGCTCTACATCGTCGAAGTGGAAGGCGGGCAGCGGGTGGAAGTCATGCTGCCCAACAGCGCAGTGGGCCGGTCGTCGAAGTTCTTCGAGCCGGGCGACGGTGTGCAGGTGGGCTGGCGCGACGACGCCGGCCATTTCCTTCCGGATTAGGTGAGGTCCGCCATCTTGACCCACTGCTCGCCGCGATGAGCACCCGCGTCCAGAAGTGGATCCTGAGTGGCCCGCCGCTGCTCTACCTGCTCGTGTTCTTCGCGGTGCCCGTCGGCATCATGGTCGTGGCCTCGTTCCGCTACGCGGGGGAGTTCGGCGGCCTGGCCCCGCTGTTCGGCACCGGAGACCCCGACGAGGTGGCCGGCCTCACGGTCGAGAGCTACCAGCGCTTCTTCGACGACCGGATCTACCTCGAGCTGTTCGCGAAGTCGTTCGTCTACGCCGTGCTCACCACGGTCGCCTGCCTGGCATGCGCCTACCCGCTGTCGCTGATGATCGCGCGGAGCCCGAAGAAATCGCGCGATCTCCTGGTGCTGCTGGTCATCCTGCCCTTCTGGAGCAACTTCCTGATCCGCGTGTACGCGTGGATGATCATCCTCGGCCCCCAGTCGCTCTTCACCCGGGCGTTCAACGGGCTGACGGGCGCCTTCGGGCTGGAGCCGATGCCGCTGCTCTTCTCGCCCATCGCCGTGCTGATCGGGCTCGTGTACGTGCACCTGCCCTTCATGGTGCTGCCCCTCTACGCGAACCTCGAGAAGCACGACCCGGCACTGCTCGACGCCGCCCAGGACCTCGGCGCGAACGCCTGGCAGCGCTTCTGGCGGATCACGTTCCCGCTTTCGCTTCCCGGGGTGTACGCGGGGGCGGCCCTGGTGTTCATCCCGGCGCTCGGCATCTTCGCGATCCCCGACCTGCTGGGCGGCACCGACAGCATGCTGATCGGCAACCTGGTCAAGCAGCAGTTCCTCGACGCCCGCGACTGGCCCTTCGGCAGCGTGCTGTCGATCGTGCTCACCGCCGCTGCCATCCTCTTCGCGGGGCTCGCCGCCTGGTTCGGCCGGCCGAAGCGCGCATGAACGGGCGCCGCAAACCCTGGCTCCTGTGGGCCGCCAGCGCGCTGGTGTACGCCTTCCTGTACGTGCCGCTGGTCATCGTGGTCGTCTACTCGTTCAACGATTCCAAGCTGAACGCCGAGTGGGTCGGCTTCACCTGGCACTGGTACGACGTGCTCTTCCACGACGAGCAGATGCTGACGGCGGCGTGGAACTCCCTGTTGATCGCGCTCACGTCGAGCGCCGTGGCGACCGTCCTGGGGACCATGGCGGGGTATGCGATGTACCGCTACAAGCTGCGGCTGCTGCCCGTCCTGGTGCTGACGCCGATCGCGATCCCCGAGATCCTCCTGGGCGTGAGCCTGCTGATCTTCTTCGTGCTGCTGGAAGTGACCCTCGGGATGCTGTCGATCGTGCTGTCGCACATCGCCTTCTCGGTGGGCTTCGTCGCGATCGTCGTCCGGTCGCGCCTCTCCGGCATGGACGAGAGCCTGACCGAGGCCGCCCGCGACCTCGGGGCGACGCAGTGGCAGGCGCTGCGACTCATCACGCTACCGCTCATCATGCCCGGCATCGTCGCCGGGGCGCTGATGGCCTTCACCCTCTCGATCGACGATTTCGTCATCACGTTCTTCACGGCCGGGGTCGACTCCACCACCCTGCCGCTGCAGATCTACTCGATGATCAAGATCGCGGTGACACCGGAGGTGAATGCCGTGTCAACGCTGCTGATGCTCGTCACGCTGGTCATGATCGTGATCGCGAGCCGCCTGTCGCCGGGTGGCCTGCGCGGGCACTGACGCCACACCCACCCACGCCATCCCGGGGACACCGCCATGAAGAAACTGCTCGTCGCCTTCGCCGCCGTGCTCGTGAGCCTGCCCGCCTTCGCCCAGAAGCCGGCGGTGCTGCACCTGTACAACTGGAACAACTACATGTCGGACGAGACGATCAAGCGTTTCGAGGCGACGTGTGCATGCAAGGTGAAGCAGACCTACTACTCGGACAACGACGAGCTGATCGCGAAGCTGCAGGCCGGCGGCACCGGCTACGACGTGATGGTGCCCACGATGAATGCCGTGGCCGCGCTGATCAAGATGAACGCCCTGCTGCCGCTCGATCCGGCCAAGCTCCCGAACCTGAAGAACGTGATGCCGCAGTACCTCAACACCGAGTTCGACCCGGGGAACAAGTACTCCGCGCCCTACGCGATGACGATCACGCTGGTGGGCTACAACGACAGGAAGATGAAGGAACTCGGCATCGCGCCCGACTCCTGGGCCGCCATCTTCGACCCGGCGATCCTCGCGAAGGTGAAGGGGAAGGTCACCGTGATGGACAGCCAGCGCGAGCTGATGGCCGCGGCACTGAAGTACCGCGGCTACTCGGCGAACGACGTCGACGAGAAGCACCTGATGGAAGCCAAGGAGGTCATCCTCGCCGCGAAGCCGTACTGGGCCGCGTTCAACGCCTCCAGCTACATCAAGGAACTGACGGTGGGCAACATCTGGCTGGCGCACGGCTTCTCGAACGACATGTTCCAGGCGGATCTCGACGCGAAGGCGGCCAAGCGCCCGTTCCGCGTGCTGCCCGCCATGCCCAAGGAGGGCGCAGTGCTGGCCCTCGATGCAATGGTCATCCACAAGAGCGCCCCGCGACCCGACCTGGCCCACCAGTTCATCGACTTCATGCTGCAGGGGCAGAACGCCGCCGACCTCACGAACATGATCGGGTCCGGCAACCCCAACCAGGAGGCGCAGAAGTACATCGCCCCCGAACTGAAGCAGATCAAGGCCATCTTCCCCGACGCGGACACGGCGAAGAAGCTCGAGATGCTGAAGGACCTCAACCCCAAGCAGCGGCGCTTCGCCAACCGCCTCTGGACCGAGATCAAGCTGAAGTGATCCGACACCGGCCGGGCGGCACGGACCACCCGGCCTTGCATGACGAACGGGTACGCCACGACCCGAACGACCTGCCGCGCCGTCGAAATTTCTTACAGGCAGCGGACGGCTTCCGCGCCGACCGAGTCGACCGCTTCGGCGCGAGACTGACAAATCAACAGGTTCCGTCGTTTCGCAAACCTTCCGTTTCGTTAGGACTGGAACTTGCTGGGGCGCTGGTCGCAGTGGATCTGTTCCGTCGACGCTGACGGAACAGCACCCGCAATCGGAACCCTCGGGCCGCTCCCTCTCTGTGCGGCCGCCAACGTGGAGAAGACCATGCGATTCAGAACAAAGGCCCTGGCACGCGCCATCGCGGCCGCCATCGCCACCGGCGCCCTGATCGGCGCCGGGGCCGCGCAGGCCGGCGGCATCATCACGTACGGGGAGACCACGCTCGGCGTGAACGACTCCGGCGAACTCAACTTCTTCTCGGAGACCGGGCCCGGCGGCGAGATGACGTACGGCGTCTTCCGCAACGGCGTCGGCGACGCGATCTCCCCGGGATGCGCCTGCGAAGGCTGGGGCGTCTCGGTCCGGTCCGGCGATCTATCGTTCTCGGCCTTCGCGAACCAGTCGTCGGGCTCCGGCGGCTACACGGGGGGCACTTTCGGCATCCTCGGCAACACGGCGTCTTCCACGGTCTTCATGAACGGCGCGCCCGTCACGATCAGCCACTTCTACGGCCCCTCCCTCCAGGCCGACACCTTCCAGGTTCAGGTCCAGATCACCAACACCGGCGGCACGACGCTCGACGATCTCGTGTACCGCCGCGCGATGGACTGGGATGTCCCGCCCTCCCCGTTCAGCGAGTACGTCACCCACGGCGGTGTGGTCGCCAACCTCGTGTCGAACGGCGGCAACGTCCTCTTCGCCAGCAACAACGGCTTTGCCAGCTCGAACCCCCTGGACGGCGCGGGCTGGATCGACGAGACCACGGTCAACACCGACTTCTCGAAGAACGGCCCGAGCGATCACGGTTCGGTGTTCGACTTCTCGTTCGGCTCGCTGGCCACCGGTGAGACGCGGATCTTCAACATCTTCTACGGCACGGCGGCAACCGAAGCCTCGGCGCTCTCCAAGATCGCGGCGCTCGGTGCGAACGTGTACTCGCTCGGCCAGCCCGCGGGCTTCGCAGGTGGTGGCGGCGAAGGCGGCGGCGACGGCGAGACCGACGGTGGCGGCGAAGTGCCCAGCGCGCCCGGCGATCCCGTCTTCGGCGACGGCACGCCGATCGCCCCCGAGACGTTCTTCTTCGCGTTCGGCGGTGTGGGTGGCGTCGAACTCGGGTCGACGCAGAGCAATCCGATCCTGCCGTTCATGCCCGCGCCCGAGATCTTCGTGTTCACTGCACCGCAACCCCGCCGCTGGTTCGATCCGCCCACGGTCGAGGGCTTCGAGATCGAGTTGGCAGGCGGAGGCGAGTTCCTCGAAGTGATTGCGCCGGATGGCTTCCTGGATCTCAAGATCGTGGTCGACGGCGTGGTGGTGGACGATGATTTCGACGGTCTCGAGAGCTACTTCTTCGCCCCCGGCGTCTCGACCTTCACGATCACCGGCATCCGCCCGCTGCTGGACCCCGACAGCCCCGGGTTCGCCTCGGCCTTCCCGCTGTTCCTGGACTTCACCAACCCGCCTGGCACGGTGATGACGTGGACGGCCGTGCCGGTGCCGGAACCCAGCGAGTGGGCGCTGATGCTCCTCGCGGCCCCTCTCCTGGGCTGGCAGGTGCGCCGTCGTCGCCAGATGAAGGCCTGATGTCTGCACGCAACGACCGCCTCGCCTGAGGCCGGTCGATGGCAGTCCCCTGCGCCGGGTCTATCCGTAGACCCGGCGCAGTGCTTTCAGGAGCCCGGGAACGTCGTCGGTCGCGAGGCCGCTGATGCCGGCGGCACCCGCCCGGCCGCCGCCCCCGGCGAAGCCGATCGCCACGAGATCCGCCCCCTTCGGCGCGTCGATCGGCGCCCGGATGCTCACGGTGAACATTCCCCTCGATGGGGTCAGCAGGGCATGGGCACGGCCGGGATGCGCCCGCGCGAGGCGGTTCGCGAGCACGCCGCTGACCCGTCGACTCCAGGCGGCGTCCGGCAATTCGAAGCAGGCCACCGACGCCGATTCGAGGATGGGCGCGAGCGCACTGCTCCGTTCCAGATCGTCCCGCATCGACGCCTCCAGGATGCCGAACGCGGGATCGTCCTCCGCGAAGCGCAGCGGGTCGACGATGCCCCGCATCCGCCGATGCAACTCCTCGGGGTCGAAGAGCAGTTCCCGGACGTCGTCCCCGTAGGCGTTGTAGTTGAGGCTCTCGCCGAGCCGCCTGAGCACGCCTGTCACCGCCTCGTCGAGGTCCAGCATCGCGGCAAGACTTCGCGCCGTCGCACCCAGGTTGTCCCCGAACGCACCGACCACGGCCCACGCGCGATGCGCGCCGCCCAGATGACGATCGACGATCGCGCTCGTGCACACCGCGGCGGAGAGATCGACGTGGCGCTCGAGATCCGGGTGGTCGAACGGCTCGCCAGCGCGGTGGTGATCGAACCAGCGGATGCGTGCGCCCGCGTCGAGCGCGCGACGCGTCGCGTCGAGATTGGATTCGAGCGAGATGTCGCAGACGGTGAGCCGGTCACCGGGTGCCGGGACGACGCGTTCGACGAGCGCGATGTCGCGCTTCGCCCCGGTGACGCAGGTCGCCTCGACCGGTTCGGCGAGCCGAAGCTGCTGGAGCGCGCAGAGTCCGTCCGCGTCGCCGTTGAAGATGTCATAGAATCCCATCGCCTCTCCGCCCCATGCCGGACGCCGTCGTGGCCCCGTGCCGTCCGACGTTCTGCCGATGACATCGATGTCGCCGTTCACCCGTCGTTCCGGTTTCGTGGGGCTCGCCACCCTAGCTTACGTAGTCGTCGTGGCCATCGCCAGCGTCTATCCCGCCGAGGGCTGGCGCGTCCCGGACGCTTCGGTCCTCTGGCGCCAGTTGAGCGAGTGGCCCCGGTACTACACCTGGTACGACGTGATCTTCAACGTCGCCGCCTACGTTCCGCTCGGCATGCTCTTCACCGGCTGGCTGCGCCAGCATCGGCGCGGCATCCAGGCCGCCGGCATCGCGTTCGCGCTCGCGACGCTGCTCAGCGCCGGCATGGAGGTTCTGCAGGGCAGCATCGCGCTCCGCGTGCCCTCCGCGCTCGACGTGTTCTGCAATGCCGTCGGCGGACTGCTCGGTGCCTGGATCGCGCTCTTCACCGGGGATGAGGAGGACGGCGTCTTCGCCCGCTGGCGTTCGCGCTTCCTGACCCCGCACAACGGCGGCGACGCGGGACTCATCCTGCTGGCACTCTGGGTCCTCGCGCAGTTCCGGCCCGACCTCTGGCTCTTCTCGACCGGCGACCTGCGGCATCTCGCGACCACGCCGCCGGGCACCTATTCGGCCCTCGCCTACGCGGCCTTCGAGGCCGGTGTCGCCGTCCTCGGGATCGTCACGGTGGCCGGCATCCTGCGGGTCGTCGCATCCGAGAATCCGGTGGGCGCCCTCGTCGTCCTGATGGTCGGGGCCCTCGCGGCACGAAGTTTCGCCGCGGCGCTTCTATTCGAGCGCGGCGACGCGCTCCTCTGGATCACGCCCGGCAACGGCCTCGGGATCGCAACCGGCCTGGGGCTGGGGATCACGGCCTGCATGATGCCGCGCCGCGCCGCGGCGATCGCCGCCTTCGCCGCGATGCTGGGCGGCACCCTCCTGCTGAACACGGCGCCGCTCAACCCCTACGCCTCGGTGTCTGCCGTCGAGCCGTGGCAACAGGGCCATTTCCGCAGCTTCGCAGGCACCACGCGGATCATCTCGCTCTGCTGGCCGCTGCTCGCCGCGGTCTTCCTGCTCCCGCACTTCCGCCACCAGCGGTGAGCGCCACACGGTCGGCTTCGTATAATCGGCGCGCCATTCTTCGGAGATTCGAGTCCATGAGCTACTACGAGCGGCATGTCTTCTTCTGCTGCAATCAGCGCGACGACCCGAACCGCGCCTGCTGCAACGCGCACGACGCCTCGGGTGTTCGCGACTACGCCAAGGCGCAGGTCAAGGCGCTCGGGCTGTCGGGCAAGGGCAAGGTACGGATCAACATGGCCGGCTGCCTCGACCGCTGCGAGGAGGGCCCCGTCATCGTCGTGTATCCGGAGGACGTCTGGTACACCTACGTCGACCGCAGCGATGTCGACGAGATCATCGAAGAACACCTGAAGAACGGTCGCGTCGTCGACAGGCTGCGCCTCTGATGCTGGCCGGCGCGGAACGCCAGCTCATCGCCGGACCCTCCGGCGATCTCGAAGTCTCTATGCTCAACCCGTCGGGCGCGCCGACGGGCATCGCGGTCGTGGCCCATCCGCATCCGCTGTACGGCGGCACGATGGAGAACAAGATCGTCCAGACACTCGCCCGCACCTTTGCTTCGCAGGGCCTCGTCGCGTGGCGGTTCAACTTCCGCGGCGTCGGTGCCAGCGAGGGGGTGTACGACGATGGCCGCGGCGAGCTGGACGACTTCCGGGCCGTCGTCGCGCACGCGCGAAGCGTGCATGGCGATCTTCCCCTCACGCTCGCCGGCTTCTCGTTCGGCGGCTACGTCGCCTCCCACGTGGCGGCCGAGTACGCGCCGAAGCGGCTCGTGCTGGTCGCCCCGGCCGTCGGCCGCTTCCCGGTGAGCGATGTCCCGGCCCACACGCTCGTGATCCACGGCGAACAGGACGACGTCGTGCCGCTCGCCGAGGCCCTCGAGTGGGCCCGCCCGCAGAAGCTCCCCGTCGTGGTGATCCCCGGCGCCGGACACTTCTTCCACGGCGATCTCATCGCGCTCCAGCGCATCGTCCGCGCCTACCGCATCGACGAGGCCGACTGACCCCGCATCCCCCTCCACGGAACCCGCCATGCTCGTCGTCAAGTCGCTGCACATCCTGTTCGTCACGTCGTGGTTCGCCGGCCTCTTCTACCTGCCGCGGATCTTCGTGAACCTCGCGATGGACGACAACCCGGCTGTCCGCGAGCGGCTGCTGCTGATGGCCCGCAAGCTCTACCGGTTCATGACCATCCTGATGATCCCGGCGCTGGTGTTCGGACTCTGGCTCTGGCTGGGCTACGGCATCGGCGGCGGGTGGATGCACGCGAAGCTCGCCTTGATCGTGGTGCTGATCGGCTACCACCACATGTGCAAGGCGCACCTGAAACGCTTCGAGGCGGGCACCAACACCAAGTCGCACGTGTGGTTCCGCTGGTTCAACGAGGTGCCGGTGCTGCTGATGCTGGCCGTCATCCTGCTCGTCGTGACGAAGCCCTTCTAGCGAGACTCCGATCGGCGCCTCAGACGCGCTCGATCACCGCCGCGATCCCCTGGCCCACGCCGATGCACATCGTCGTGAGCGCGTAGCGCCCGCCCGTCGCCACCAGTTCGTGCGTGGCCGTCGCCACCAGGCGCGCGCCGCTCATCCCGAGCGGATGCCCCAGCGCGATGGCGCCACCGTTCGGATTCACGCGCGGATCGTCGTCGGCGATCCCCAGCCCCCGCAGCACCGCGATCCCCTGCGCCGCGAAGGCCTCGTTCAGTTCGATCACGTCGAGCTGGTCCACCGTGAGCCCGAGCCGCGCGAGCAGCTTCTGCGTCGCCGGTACCGGACCGATGCCCATCACGCGCGGCGCGCATCCGGCCGTCGCCACGCCCACGACCCGCGCAAGCGGAGTGAGGCCTTGGCGCTTCGCGGCCGCGTCGCTCGCGATCACCAGTGCGCAGGCGCCGTCGTTCACGCCCGACGCGTTACCGGCGGTCACGGTGCCGTCCGGCTTCACGATCGGCTTCAGCTTCGCGAGCGCCTCGATCGTCGTCTCGCGCGGATGCTCGTCGTGCTCGACGATCACCGGATCGCCTTTCCGCGCGGGGATCGTCACAGGTGCGATCTCGCGGGCGAACCGGCCGCTCTTCTGCGCCGCCGCGGCCTTCGCCTGGGACCGCAGCCCGAAGGCGTCCTGGTCCTCGCGGGAGACGCCGTGCTCCGCGGCCACGTTCTCCGCCGTCTCGGGCATCGAGTCGGTGCCGTACATCTGCTTCATGAGCGGGTTCACGAAGCGCCAGCCGATGGTGGTGTCGAACACGGCGTTCTCGCGCGCAAAAGCGGTCGTCGCCTTCGGCATCACGAACGGCGCGCGCGACATGCTCTCCACGCCGCCTGCGATGCCGAGATCGATCTCGCCCGCACGGATGGCGCGGGCCACGATCCCCACCGCGTCCATGCCGGAGCCGCACAGGCGGTTGATGGTGCTCGCGGGGATCTCCTTCGGCAGGCCGGCCAGCAGCAGCGCCATGCGCGCCACGTTCCGGTTGTCCTCACCCGCCTGGTTCGCGCAGCCGAACACCACATCGTCGACCGCGTTCCAGTCGACGGACGGAAGCTGCGCCATCAGCGCCTTCAGCGGCACGGCGCCGAGGTCGTCCGGACGGACCGAGGAGAGCGCGCCGGCGTAGCGGCCGATGGGGGTGCGCCGCGCGGCGCAGATGAAGGCTTCGTTCATGGGGCGGATCCAGGGTGGGTGACCCGGCGCGATAGGCGCCGCGGCGAAGTGCGGATCGTAACGGGAGTCGCCGCCGCGCCACAGACCCGCCGTCGTCTTCCGTGGGGGCTCGACCCCATCGCCCCCGGCGGGAGGGACCCTCCGAGCATCGATTCCCGGAGCGAAGCCCGCCATACTCCGGCACCGCGCGCCACCCGCCACCCGCTTGCGACTCCATGTCCGGATTCCTGCATCACCTCGACCTTGCCGCGCCGTACTTCATCCTCGTGCTGGTCGGCTACGCGCTGTCCCGGTCGGGCCGCTTCAAGAAGTCGGTGAGCGACGCCCTCGCGACGTTCGTCTTCGCCGTGGCGATTCCGTCGCTGCTCTTCCGCCTGATGAGCGACCCGGCGCGCCTCCCGCCGTTCGATGCGAAGCTCCTCATCGCGTTCTTCGGCGGCTGCCTGATCACGTTCGTCGCGGGCCGCGTGATCTCGAAGTCGATGTTCGGGCTGGGCGGCGTCGGGCAGTCCATCTTCGGGCTGGGCGGCATCTTCTCGAACAACGTGCTGCTGGGCATCCCGCTCGCGAAGGTGATCCTCGGCGATGCCGCGCTGCCGCCCGTGGCGCTCGTCGTCGTCTTCAACTCCCTGACGCTCTGGACGCTCGTGACGGTGTCGGTGGAATGGGCGCGGCATGGCGAGTTCTCGGTGGCTGGCTTCGTCCGGACCGCGCGCAACGTGATCACGACCCCGGTCGTGGCGGCGATCCTGTCGGGCGCGGCCTTCGGTCTGACGGGCTGGCATCTGCCGGGCATCATCGACGAGCCCCTGCGCCTCATGGGCCAGGCGGCTGCGCCGCTCGCGCTCGTGGTCGTGGGCATGGGTCTGTCGGAGTACGGCATCCGGTCCGGCTTCCGCATCGGCGCCGCGATGACCGTCCTGAAACTGCTGGTCCAGCCCCTCGCCGTCTGGGGCCTCGCCCGCCTGCTCGGCCTGCCGGCAATGGAGACCCAAGCGGTCGTGCTGCTTGCGTCCCTCGCGGCGGGTGTGAACGTGTACCTGATGTCGAAACAGTTCGACACGCTGCAGGGCCCCGTGGCCACCTGTCTCGTGCTGTCGACCGCGTTCTCGGCGGTGACGACGCCGCTCGCAGTGGCGCTGGCGGGGCGGGTGGGATCCGGGGGCTAGGAGAAACAACCCCCGTGGGTCGGGCTCCGCCCGACGCCCGTGTTCCTGGAATCACCGATGCGCCCAAGCCATCGCCGCGTCGAGCACAGCTCGACCCACGAACAACCTCGCCACTGGATTCCTTGGGGCTGAAAAGAACCCCCGTGGGTCGGGCTCCGCCCGACGCCCGCGTTCCTGGAATCGCCGATGCGCCCACGCCATCGCCGCGTCGAGCCATTGCTCGACCCACGAACAACCTCGCCACTGGATTCCTTGGGGCTGAAAAGAACCCCCGTGGGTCGGGCTCCGCCCGACGCCCGCGTTCCTGGAATCGCCGATGCGCCCACGCCATCGCCGC
>JALHMS010000001.1:322150-326049 GCA_022843925.1 Burkholderiales bacterium | reverse complement strand
GCTCGACCCACGAACAACCTCGCCACTGGATTCCTTGGGGCTGAAAAGAACCCCCGTGGGTCGGGCTCCGCCCGACGCCCGCGTTCCTGGAATCGCCGATGCGCCCACGCCATCGCCGCGTCGAGCCATTGCTCGACCCACGAACAACCTCGCCACTGGGTTCCTTGGGGCTACAAAGAACCCCCGTGGATCGGGCTCCGCCCGACGCCCGCGTTCCTGGAATCGCCGATGCGCCCACGCCATCGCCGCGTCGAGCCATTGCTCGACCCACGAACAACCTCGCCAATGGATTACTCGGGGCTGAAAACAACCCCCGTGGGTCGGGCTCCGCCCGACGGCCGCGTTCCTGCATTCGCCTATGCGCCCACGCCATCGCCGCGTCGAGCGCAGCTCGACCCACCACACCATGCCCAACGTCCGAGGCCCCGCGCAGCTTCCCTACGCCGCCAAGGCCAGTCCCGCCCGCGGCCAGTCCACCTCCACGAGCGTGCCGAACCCCGACAGCGTGATGTAGGCCTTGCGCCGATCCGGGCCGCCGAAGCAGATGTTCGTGCAATACGGTTCCGGGGCCTCGTGGAACTCCAGCAGATCGCCCGCCGGCGTGATCACGCTGATGCCACCGCGGATCAGCGTCGCGACGCAGATGTTCCCGCCCTCCTCCACCGCCAGCGAATCGAAGCGCTGGTAGCCGGGCAGTCCCGCGACGAGCTGGCCGCCGTGCGGCGACGGCCACGGATCGCGATGCACCGTACCCTCGCCGGTGATGGCGAACTTCCACAGGCGGGCGGGCTCGGTCTCGGCGACGTAGAGCGTCTTCCCGTCCGGCGACAGACCGATGCCGTTCGGCGTGATGAGCGGGAACGCGACTTCGCGGATCAGGCTGCCGTCGGTGCGCGCGTAGTAGATCGCACCGCGGTCCATCTGGCGCCCGTAGACCTTGCCGAGGTCCGTGAACCAGATACCTCCCCGGTCGTCGAGCACGAGATCGTTCGGGCCCTTCAGCGTGACGCCGTCGCACTCGGTGTAGAGCACCTCGACCTTGCCGTCCGCCGGGTTCACGCGCTCGATGCGACCGCCGCTGTAGTCGGCGGCCCGGCCGGTCGGCCGGAGCAGGCCGTCAGGTTCGCGGCCCCAGTCGAAGCCGCCGTTGTTGCACAGATAGAAGCAGCCGTCGGGGCCGAGCGCCGCGCCGTTCGGGCCGCCGCCGGTCTTCGCGATGACCTCCGTGCGGCCGTCGGGCAGCACGCGCGTGAGCGTGCCGCGCGCGATCTCCACCAGCACCACCGAGCCGTCCTGCATGGCCACGGGGCCCTCGGGAAAGGCGAGTCCGGTCGCAATCGTGCGGCCGCCCAGCTTCGTTGTCCTGGTTGTCATGACACGCCGCCTCCCCGCGGCAGGACTGCAGATCGGAAACAAGGACTTCGGCGTGCGGCGGATGGCGTCATGCCGTGGCCGCAGCAGGCGTGCGGCGCCCCCGCAACAGCCGGTACGCGATCGCGAGGTTGACGGCATTCCACGCGATGCCGTGGATGAAAGCGGCGTGGTACGACCCGGTGAAGTCGAAGATCACGCCCGACATCCAGCCTCCGAGCGCCATGCCGAACAGGGTGACCATGATCACCGCACCGACCCGCGCGCCGGCCTCGGACGCGGGGAAGACCTCGCGGATGATGATCGCGTACGAGGGCACGATGCCGCCCTGGAAGAGGCCGAAGAGGGCCGACACCAGATACAGCGACACCAGGCCGTCGAAGGGCAGGAACAGCAGCAGCGCGAGGCCCTGCAAGCCGGACCCCAGCATGAGCGTGCGCAGGCCGCCGATGCGGTCGGAGATCCACCCGAACCCGATGCGGCTCACCACCCCGCACGCCAGCATGAGCGACAGCATCTGCGCACCGCGGGCCGGACCGTAACCGAGGTCGGCGCAGTACGCGACGATGTGCACCTGGGGCATCGCCATGGCGACGCAGCATGCGAAGCCGGCGACGAGCAGCATCGCCATCACGGTACGCTGCGGGAGATCGACGCTGCCGGTGCGTGCCCGGTCCGAGGCGGCGGGCGGCACCGCGGCCGGCGGCGCATGGCGGGTCCGCAGGGACCACGCGAGCGGCAGCATCGTCACCAGGCAGAAGCCCGCGATCCAGAGATACGTGCTGCGCCAGCCATGGGCGGCCACGAAGTGCTGCACCACCGGCGGCCAGATGGCTCCGGCCAGATAGTTGCCGCTCGCCACGATGGCCACCGCGATGCCGCGCCGGCGGGCGAACCACAGCGACACGTGCGCGATGAGCGGGCTGAAGCTGGCGGAACTGCCGGCGCCGATCAGAAGCCCCTGCACGACGGCGAAGACCGGCAGCGTGGGGGCGAGACTCGCGAGCGCGAAGCCGATGGACAGCAGCACCGTGCCGAGCACGAGCGGGAGGAACACGCCATGGCGGTCCGCGAGCCGGCCCATCGCGATGCCGCCGAAGCCGAACCCCACCATCGTCAGCGTGTACGGCAGGGAGGCGTCGGCGCGCGCAACGCCGAAGTCGGCCTGGATGGCCGGCAGCGCGACGACCACGCACCACATGCCGATCGCGCCGATCGTCGAGATGGCCACCGCCAGCCACAACCGCAGCCACGCATAGGCGGAATCGGCGAGTGCGGCGTCGCCTTCTGCCTTCATTGTCGTCATCGAGTGTGTCCCCCAGGGGCGCGAGCTTAACCCGACAGTGCGAAGATACGGCTGTCTCCAACGCCGCAGGCACCGATGTCCACCGTCGATCGCAACAAGTTGAAGGAGGACGGTGTCCGCCGCGCCGTGCGCGAGGCCGGCCTCGGCCATCTCCTGGTGTCCGACGACGAACTCGAAGCCTCTCGCCACCGCACCTTCGCGGACCATCCGGCCGACGCACCCGTGTGGATCTTCGCGTACGGCTCGCTCATGTGGAGCCCGCTCATGCAGTTCGCCGAACGCCGCCCCGCGCGCGTGCACGGCTGGCATCGCGGGTTCTATCTGTGGTCGATGATCAATCGCGGCACCCCCGCTGAGCCCGGTCTGGTGCTCGCGCTCGACCGCGGCGGCGCCTGCGAAGGCATCGCCTGCCGGCTGGACCCCTCGACCGCGATCGAGGACATCGAACTGCTGTGGCGCCGGGAGATGATCGCCGGGACGTACGCACCGCGTTGGATGCGCGCCCATACGGCGGAGGGCCCCGTGCGCGCGGTCGCTTTCGTGGTCAACCGCGACAAGCCGACCTACGCCGGCCGCCTCGACGACGACACGATCATCGAAGTGGCGCAGCGCGCCCACGGCCATTACGGACCGTGCCGGGATTACGTCGTCGAGACAGCGCAGAGCCTGGAGAAGATGGGAATGACCGATGCGCGGTTGTCGCGGTTGGCGGCGCGGTTGCGGGAGGGGACCGCGCCGTTGTAGGAGCGGCCGATGGCCGCGAGAGCGGTAGATGCAAGGAAACACCTCGACCGGAACCATCGCTTTCGCGGGCATTGCCCGCTCCTACAAGGTCAAACCCGTCCCCGACCGTGATCGCAGCGTAGGTGTCGTAGGAGCGGCCCGTGGCCGCGAAAGCGGTTGATGCCCTCGAAACGCCTCGACCGGAACCATCGCTTTCGCGGGCATGGCCCGCTCCTACGAGGCCAAACCCGTCCCCGACCGTGATCGCAGCGTAGGTGTTGTAGGAGCGGCCCATGGCCGCGAAAGCGGTTGATGCCCTGGAAACGCCTCGACCGGAAACATCGCGTTCGCGGGCATGGCCCGCTCCTACGAGGCCAACCCCGTCCCCGACCGTGATCGCAGCGAAGGTGTTGTAGGAGCGGCCCATGGCCGCGAAAGCGGTTGATGCCCTGGAAACGCCTCAACCGGAAACATCGCTTTCGCGGGCATGGCCCGCTCC
>JALHMS010000001.1:274434-322140 GCA_022843925.1 Burkholderiales bacterium | reverse complement strand
ACCGGAAACATCGCTTTCGCGGGCATGGCCCGCTCCCACAAGTCAAACCCGTCCCCGACCGTGATCGCAGCGAAGGTGTTGTAGGAGCGGCCCATGGCCGCGAAAGCGGTTGATGCCCTGGAAACGCCTCAACCGGAAACATCGCTTTCGCGGGCATGGCCCGCTCCTACAAGGCCAAACCCGTCCCGGACCGTGATCGCAGCGTAGGTGTTGTAGGAGCGGCCCATGGCCGCGAAAGCGGTTGATGCCCTGGAAACGCCTCGACCGGAAACATCGCTTTCGCGGGCATGGCCCGCTCCCACAAGTCAAACCCGTCCCCGACCGTGATCGCAGCGAAGGTGTTGTAGGAGCGGCCCATGGCCGCGAAAGCGGTTGATGCCCTGGAAACGCCTCAACCGGAAACATCGCTTTCGCGGGCATGGCCCACTCCTTCATGGCCATGGGCCGCTCTACAGGCCCACCTTTCGCGGCGCTGCCCCCTCACACCATCGCCAACGGCTCCGGTCCATCCGGCGGCGGGAAGGCGATCTCGACCTCCGTGAGGTCCCGCGCCGTGAGCCGCAGCCCTGCCGCCGCGAAGTTGTCCCGGAGATGCGGCGCACTCACTGCCTTCGGAATCGCGATCACGTCCGGGTCGCGCATCACCCACGCGAGCGCCGCCTGCGCGGCCGACACGCCATGGCGCGCCCCGATCTCGGTGAACACCTGGTCGGCGGCGAGGGCGCCCTGGTCGATCGGGCAGTACGCCATGGTCGGGAGGGCGTGCTCCCGCTGCCACGGCAGCAGGTCGTGCTCGATGCCCCGCTGACTTGCCGAGTAGTACACCTGGTTCACCGCGCAGTTTTCGCCTCCCGGCGCGCGCCAGACGCGGGCCATCCCCTTCGCGTCGAAATTGCTCACCCCCCATCGCCGGATACGGCCCGAGGCCACGAGCCCCGCGAACCCGCCGATGGTTTCGGCGATCGGGTGGGACCCCGGCCAGTGCAGCAGATAGAGATCGACGTGGTCGAGGCGCAGGCGCGACAGGCTGCGCGCGCACGCCTCGGCGACGCCCTTCCGGCTGGCGTTGTGGGGGTACACCTTCGTGACCACGAAGACCTCGTCGCGCGTCACGACGCCGTCGGCGATCGCGCCTGCCAATGCCTCACCGACGACCTCCTCCGCGCCACCCTCACCGTACATCTCGGCGGTGTCGATAAGACGGCAGCCCAGCTCGAGTGCGAGGCGGACGGCGTCCACCTCGTGCCGACGGGTCCGTGCCTGCTCGCCCATGCGCCACGTGCCGAGGCCCAGGGCAGGCACCCGGGCGCCGTCGGGCAGGGTGACCAGCGGCATGGCAGCCATCGCGCTATTTCGCGAAGAGTCGGGACGGGTCGGCGAACGCCTTGAACTCGAGGGCGTTGCCGCACGGGTCCAGGAAGAACATGGTCGCCTGCTCGCCCACCTGGCCCTTGAACCGGACGTGCGGTTCGATGACGAACGAGACGCCGGCCGCGCGCAGCTTGTCGGCGAGGGCGTCCCACTCCGGCATCGAGAGCACGACGCCGAAATGCCGCACCGGCACGTTGTCGCCGTCCACCGCATTGCTCTGCCGGTGGCCCGCCTCGCCGGGCGCGAGGTGCGCGACGATCTGGTGCCCGTAGAGATCGAAGTCGACCCACTCGTCCGACGCGCGACCCTCGGGGCATCCGAGCAGGCCGCCGTAGAAGCTCCGCGCGGACGCGAGCGAAGTGACGGGGAAGGCTAGGTGGAAGGGATGCAGCGCGGCCATGAACGACTCCGGGAAACGGACGTCCGATTGTCGCAGCAAGATCCCCGCGCGGACCACCATCGCGTAACATCGCCGGAGGCTCTCGTGCCCACCGCGCATGCGTCGCGGCGGCCCGGGTCATCAGCCGCCCACCGGCAGTCACATTGAGGATGCCCCACCCATGGCGGAACCGACCCACTGGGCCTTTCCCGAGAATCTCCAGCCCGATCCCGACGCCCTGCACTTCGACCTCGGGCGCGCTTTGCAGTCGGCCGTCATGCTGCGCACCGAGATCCCCGAGGACGCCTTCACCGCCTCCATCCTCGGCACCGAGCGCATCGGCAACGGCATGGTGATCCGCGAGGACGGTCTCATCCTCACGATCGGCTATCTCATCACCGAGGCGCAGACGGTCTGGATCACCGACCACGGGGATCGCGCCATCGAGGGCTATCCGCTCGCCTACGACTTCGCGACGGGCTTCGGGCTCGTGCAGGCGCTGGGGAAGCTGGAGTCCCCGGCGCTTCCCTTCGGCAACCCGGACCACACGCGCATCGACGACGAGGTCATCGTGCTGGGTCACGGCGGCCGCAATCACACGCTGCAGGCGAAGCTCTCCGGCCGCCGCGAGTTCGCCGGTTACTGGGAGTACCTGCTCGACTCCGCGCTCTACACCGCTCCGGCGCATCCGCAGTGGGGCGGCACCGGGCTGCTCAACGCGGAGGGCGCGCTGATCGGCATCGGCTCGTTGCTCGTCCAGGAGTCTGCCGACGGTCGCAGCACCCAGGGCAACATGTTCGTCCCGGTGGACCTGCTGGCCCCGATCCTCGACGACATGGTCCGCTTCGGTCGCCCGCGCGGTCCGGTGCGTCCCTGGCTCGGCATGTACACGACGGAATCCGACGGACAGCTCGTGGTGGCAGGCATCGCCGCGGGCGGGCCGGCCGCGAAAGCCGGCGTGCGTCAGGGCGACCTCGTGCTCGAAGTCGCCGGCGACCGCGTGAACGGCCTCGCCACGCTCCTGCGCCGCGTGTGGTCGCTCGGGGCGGCCGGGGTCGTGGTGCCGTTCACGCTGGCGCGCGACGGCACCGTGGTCCGCGTGTCCGTGACCTCCGGCGACCGGGCCGACATGCTGAAGAAGCCGCTGCTGCACTGAGCTGCAACCGGCCCCGACGCACCGCCCGGCGCATCGCGTGCCGCGATCTCTGCCGTTACACTCGGCGACTTTCCACGGCAGGCAACGTGCCGGCCGCCACACGCAATCGCCTTGGGGGGTGGAGAGTCATGACAACGAACGGGAAGGTCGCGATCGTCACGGGAGCCGGCACCGGCATCGGCAAGGCCTCGGCAGTGACGCTGCTGAAGAACGGTTACCGGGTCGCCTTCGCGGGCCGCCGCATCGAGCCGCTGCAGCAGGCCATCGCGGAAGCCGGCATGCCCGCCGACCAGTCGCTTGCGGTGTCCACCGACGTCGGCAATCCGGACTCCGTGAACGCACTCTTCGAGAAGGTGAAGGCCACGTGGGGCCGCCTCGACGTGGTCTTCAACAACGCGGGCGTCAGCGCCCCCGGCATCCCGATGGAGGACCTCACGTTCGATCAGTGGAAGAACGTCGTCGACATCAACCTGACCGGCCCCTTCCTCTGCACGCAGGCCGCCATCCGCATCATGAAGTCGCAGACCCCGATGGGCGGCCGCATCATCAACAACGGGTCGATCTCGGCCCACGCCCCGCGGCCGAACTCCGTGCCCTACACCGCGACGAAGCACGCGATCACGGGCCTCACGAAGTCCACCTCGCTCGACGGCCGCAAGTACAACATCGCCTGCAGCCAGATCGACATCGGCAACGCCGCCACCGAGATGGCCGCGCGGATGGCGAAGGGCATCATCCAGGCGAACGGCGAGATGGCGGTCGAGCCGCTGATGGACGTCCAGCACGTCGCCGACGCCGTGCTGCACATGGCGCAGCTGCCGCTGGAGACCAACGTCCAGTTCATGACCATCATGGCCACCAAGATGCCGTTCGTGGGCCGCGGCTGACGACCTCGCTGCGGTCAAGCGTCCCACGGACGCGTTGACCGCCGGCGAACCCACCCATGCAGGACCGCCTCCGCGGCTACGTCGACGACGTCGGCTACACCTTCGGGGTCTGCCCCGAGCTGAACCCGCTGCACGCACGGCTCGCCTTCCTGCAGGCGGGCCTCGCACCTCCCGCCATCCGCACCGCCTGCGAGCTGGGCTTCGGTCAGGGCGTGTCGCTGGCGCTGCACGCCGGCGCCTCGGAAGTGCAGTGGTGGGGCACGGACCTGCTGCCCGTGCACGTCGACTCCGCCCGCGCGCTCTGTGCCGCGTCCGGCACCGACGCCCGCGTCTTCGCCTCGACCTTCGCAGAGTTCCACGCGCGGCCGGACCTGCCCGGGTTCGACTTCATCGGCCTGCACGGCGTGCTGAGCTGGGTGTCCGCACAGACGCGATCGGAGATCGCCGCCTTCCTCCGCGATCGGCTCGCGCCCGGCGGCATCGTGTACGCGAGCTGCAACACGCTCCCCGGCTGGTCCGACCTCGCGCCGCTGCGGGAACTCGCCACGCAGCACGCGGCCCGCATCGCGCCGGAACGCGCCACCACCGTCGACCGCATCGACGCGGCGCTCGACTTCATGCAGCGGTTCCTCGACACCAACCCGCTCTACGCCACCACCAACCCGCGCGTGATCGAGCGCTTCGAACGCATGCGCCGCGCGGACCGCCGTTACCTCGCCCACGAGTTCTTCAACCGCGACTGGCATCCGCTCCATTTCTCGGAAGTGGCAGCGCTCTTCGCGGAAGCCGGACTGGAGCACGCGTGCCCGGCCCATCTCCGCGATCAGCTCGACGGCCTCCTGCTGACCCGCGAGCAGCAGGCGATGATCGGCGGGATCCCCGACGCCCACTTCCGCGAGACAGCGCGCGATTTCGCGACGAACCGCCAGTTCCGGCGGGACTACTGGGTCCGGTCGCGGCGCCCGCTCGACGACGACACGCGCCGCGCACTCTGGCGCGAGACGCGCGTCGTGCTCACCAGCCACCCCGACGACATCCCCGCGAAGATCGTCGGCGAACGCGGCGAGGTGCGCCTCGCAGAACCCGCACATCGCGCCGTGATCGACGCCCTCGCATCGTACCGGCCGTCCTCAGTGGGTAGCCTCGCCGAGTCCCCGGCCTGCCACGACATCGCATTCGATGCCCTCACCGACGCCATCCACGCCCTGGCGGCCTTCGGTCACGTGATGCCCGCGCAGGACGACGCCACCATCGCGCGGTGCATGCCTCGGGTCGCCGGTCTGAACGCATTGCTGTTGGCCCGCGCGCGGGCATCCGACGACATCGACTTCCTCGCGAGCCCCGTCACCGGTGGCGGCGTGGCGGTCGACACCATCGACCAGCTGCTGATTGCCGCGATGGCCGATGGCGCCAGGACCCCGGCAGCGTGGGTCGCCCACGCCGCCACCGCGCCGTCGTTCATCGCATCGGGCATGGAAGCACGCCGGCTGGCGGCGCGGGCGGATCGCCTTGCGGACAAGCGTCTCGCCATGCTCGGCGCGCTGGGCTGCGTGCCGAGCATCCAGCGCTGACGGGGCCCCCGCTGGCTCAACCCTTCACGCACACCACCTGCTTCAGCGTGTGCACGACCTCCACGAGATCGTGCTGCGCCGCCATCACCGCGTCGATGTCCTTGTACGCGGCGGGCGTCTCGTCGATGACGTCCTTGTCCTTGCGGCACTCGACGCCCTCCGTCGCGAGGCGGTGATCGGCGAGCGTGAAGCGGCGCTTGGCTTCGGTGCGGCTCATGGCGCGTCCGGCGCCGTGCGAACAGCTGTGGAAGCTGTCCGGGTTCCCCTTGCCGCGGACGATGAAGCTGCGCGCACCCATGCTGCCGGGGATGATCCCCAGCTGCCCGGCCTTCGCGCTCACCGCCCCCTTGCGGGTCACGTAGACGTCCTCGCCGAAGTGGTGCTCCTTCTGCACGTAGTTGTGGTGGCAGTTCACCGCTTCCACGTGGCTCTCGAAGCGCCGATGCAGCGTCGCCTCGGCCGCCTCGATCACCCGGCGCATCATCACCTCGCGGTTCAACGCCGCGAAGCGCTGCGCCCAGTCGACCGCCCGCACGTAGTCGTCGAAGTACTTCGCCCCTTCCGCGAAGTACGCGAGATCGCGATCGGGCAGATGCACGTCGTTCCGCAGGGCGTCCTGCTTCGCCAGCTCGATGAACATGCGGCCGATCGCGTTGCCCACGCCGCGCGAACCCGAGTGCAGCATGAACCACACGGCACCCGCCTCGTCGAGACACACCTCGATGAAGTGGTTGCCGGTGCCCAGCGTGCCCAGATGGTTGCGGTGGTTCGTCTTCGCGAGCTTCGGATAGTCGACGCACAGCGCAGCGAAATCCGGTGCGAGCTGCTTCCACGCGTGGTCGACGGTGCCGGGCACCATCCCCCACGCGCCCGGATCCCGGGCACCGGTCGCGCGACCATGCGGCACCGCGCGTTCGATGGCCGACCGCAGCGGGAAGAGATTGTCCGGGAGGTCGTCCGCCCGCAGCGTGGTCTTCGCGGCCATCATCCCGCAACCGATGTCGACACCCACCGCCGCGGGGATGATCGCCCGCAGCGTCGGGATCACGGAGCCCACCGTCGCCCCGATGCCGAAGTGCACATCCGGCATCGCGGCCACGTGCGAATGCACGATCGGCAGACGTGCCGCGTTCGCGAGCTGCTTCCTCGCTTCGTCCTCGACGGGCACGCCGCGCGTCCACATCTTCAGCGGGACTCCGCCGGGTACGTCCTCCTGCAGGTAACTCGTTTCCATAGCCGTCCCCCGATACCCGAGAGTGTGCCAAGGCGGACTTCCCGGCGGTAGTTTCGTCGGTACGACGATCGCGCATGCCGGCGCGGTGATACCCTCCGGCCGAACGACCGCCCCTCATGCGTGGCGCGGCGATGACGTCCGGGAGATCGGGATGCACACGGCCGGCGACGAGTCGACGTTCCTCTACGAAGTCGAGATCCACACCGCGGAAAGGCGCTACGGGCTGGGCGGGAAGTCGAGGACGCCTGCGGAGCCCGGCAGCACTCCGTCGCCGCGACGAACGCTCGCCGGCGAGGCGATGCGCTGGACCTACATCATCCGCAGTCGTGAACGGTGGCGAGGCAATGTCGACGTCCGTGTTCGGCATGCGCAGGACGCCGCCGAGACGATGAAGGCGTTCGGTCTCGACGATACGGCACTGGCCGAGATCGCGGCGGCGGGGCGGGTCGTGGTCACGATGCCGTTCACGACCGAGGCGCGGGGCTGGGAGGCTCGGATCTTTCCCTGGGAGTTCGTGCTATCGCGCGCGACGCTGCACCATCGCGTCGGCGGCAACACGCTGACGGTCATGCGGCACATGCCGGTCCTGTCGGCCTCGAAGGAATGGCCTGACCCTCTGAAGCCCGACTGGTACTCGGGACGGACGCTCGGACCACGAGTGTTGCTCGTGCGCAGTTTTCCGGGGGCACTGTCCTCGGCCTTCGATGCGGAGGACGAGGCTGAGCGCGTGCGGGCCGCCTTCGGCCTCGCCAGCGCCGATCCGCGTTGGCGGCTCCTGGACAACCCCTCGTTGGTGGAGATTGAGGCGGCATGCGCCGACTTCCGTCCGGAGTTCGTCCACCTCTCCGGCTTCGACAACCACCAGGGGCTGGGCTGCCTGCGGGACGTCGCGGGCGATCTCGCACAAGTGACCGACGGCCGCGAGGTTCGCACGGTCGCCGAGTGGCTTCGCGAGGAAGGCGGCGTCGTCGACGGCTACCTGCTGCGCAGTCCCGACGGCGTGCCTTGCACCGTGAGCCCCCAGCAACTCGGCCACGCGCTCACCGCCAGTGCGACCCATGCCCCGCTGTTCGTCGGCGCCAACATGTGGAACTCGGCCGCGCGCGTTGCGCCTCTGCTGCTGTCGGAGGGGGTCGTGTCTTCGCTGGGTTTCCAGGATGCGTTCGACGACTCCCTCGGCGAGTACTTCTTCGAGACCCTCTACGCGGCCATGCGCTTCGGCGCCTGGTCGGTTCCGGACGCGTTCGAGGCCGCCTGGGCGGCGCTGCGTCTTCAGGCGGATCTCTCGCCAGGCACCGGTATCGCCCTCTGGGGGCGCCCACCGCTGTTCCCACCGGCGGGCGTCGCGGCGCCCGGACGCGCCATGGGGGGGGCCACGGCGAGGACGACGAGGCGATCCGTGACCGGGGACCGTTCGGAACCGGTTGCCGCCGCCCCCACACAGATCTTCCGGGTGCAGACCGCGATCGAGCCGAAAGCGGAGATCAACTACGCGGAACTGCACAACCACGGCGCGCTGTTCAACCGCTTCGAGGTGCGCGGGCCCTTGACTGAACCGCGAACGCGCATCCACGTCCTCGTGGAACTGCACTGCGGTCCCGAGCGCGCACGGTACGAAGCGGAGATCGCGCTCGACACCGAACGGATCAACCTCAACGAGCGGATCCGAGTCCCGCTCACCGCAGCGCTCATGCGGTCGGTGACGGAAGCCGTCACGAGCACGCTCTTCGTCCAGGTGCTGTGCGACGGCGCGGCGATCCACAAGGACACCGTCACGCTGCGTCTGCTCCCCGTCGACCAATGGCTCGACAACGAGAAGAGCGGGCAATGGCTGCCGTCGTTCATCCTGCCGCGCGATCCCGCCGTGGAACGCGCGATCACGGCGGCCCAGCGCTACGTCCGCGTGATCCGCGACGATCCCGATGCCGGCTTCGAGGGGTACCAGGCTGCCCTCGCGGACGACGAGGGCAGCCTGGTCGGCGTCGACCTGCAGGTGGAAGCGATCTGGGCCGCGCTGCTGCACGAATGGCAACTGGGTTACATCAATCCGCCACCCACGTACAACAAGGCACTCGACTCCCAGCGCCTGCGCACGCCGAGCACGATCCAACGCCAGCGCATGGGCACCTGCATCGACCTCGCGCTGCTGTTCGCGGCGTGCCTCGAGCTCGTCGACATTCATCCCGTCGTCTTCCTGCTCGACGGCCACGCGCTGCCCGGGTACTGGCGGCATCGCGATTTCCAGTTGGAGTATCGCGACATGGTCGGCTTCGGCGACGATGCCATGGCGACGGGCGACGCGACCCGCAGCGCCGCGCCGGGCAAGCAGCGGAGCCCATGGCGCCTCGGCGACTCGGGGTATCGCGAGGTCTGGCGTTTCATCCGTGAAGGGCGCCTGATGCCGATCGAAACGGTGCGGCTCACCGAGCATTGCGGCTTTCGCGAGGCCTGCAGCGCCGGGATAGACGCGCTGCGCAGTGCGCGCGACTTCGATTCAATCCTGGACATCGCGACCGCACGTATCCATCTGGTCACGCCGCTACCTGTCGTGGGAGGAGAGTGATGGCCACCGTCGGCACGGGCACCACCTCGTTGCGATTCGATCCTGCTCCGTGGAACACCGCCGACAGCCGGATCGGGCTTCGGGAGTCCGCAGGCGCACCTGTCGAGGTCTCCCTGGCGACACGGCGCCGCCGCGGCTTCACACCACGCCAGCAGGACCCGCGTGCGAGCGTGGCTCTGCACGACGACGAGGGCGTGCTGCGATGGGTATACGAACCACCGCCCTCGCCGGCGGGTCGCCCGCGGGCACGCCGCGCCGGGTTCTTCGGCATGGGCGAGGCGCTCGCGCGCTTCGAGTACGACGACATCGGCCCAAACCGTATCCTGGAGGCGCTCGTGGCTCTCGACCGCAAGTTGACGCCAAACCAGGGCATCCGCCGCTGGGAGGACGACAAGCTCGTTCCCGCGGAGCAACCGACGATCGATGGGCGGACGCTTCTTCTGGTACATGGCACCTTCAGCAACAGCGACATGTGGTTCGAGCAGCTCGGCGAGACCGAGCCGGGACGGAATCTGCTCGCGGAGCTGGAGGACCGCTACGCGGGAAACATCCTCGCCTTCGACCACCACACGCTGTCGATCGCACCATGGCTCAACGCGCTGGACCTGCAGAAGCAATTGCGCAATGTGACCGGTCCGATCGATATCGTCTGCCATAGCCGCGGCGGTCTGGTCGCATCGTGGGCTCTGCGCCTCGCCCGGATTCCCGCAGCGCGGGTGGTCTTCGTCGGCTCGCCGCTGGCGGGCACAAGCCTGGCGTCGCCGTACCGGCTGCGCGCGATGCTCGACATGATGGCCAACGTTGCGAATGCGCTGGCAGTGGCCGGCCAGGCCGCATCGACCATCTTCCCGCTGGCTGCGGGCGCGGCAGGCCTCGCGAAGGTGCTGGGCAAGACGCTGTCCCTCGGATCCACACTGCCGATCGCCGACGCCGCGGTGGCGCTCGTGCCCGGTCTCGCGAGCCAGCAGCGGATCATCGATCACCCCGAGAGCCAGCGCCTCTTCTCGGAACGCTGGCTGAGCCAGCCGGCGTTCTCCGCAGTGACAGCCGACTTCGAGCCCAACGTCGACGAACCCGCCTGGAAGTTCTGGACTCGCTTCCGCAACCCCGGGCTTCAGCTGGCCAATCTTGGCGCGGACGTCCTGTTTCCCGGCGCCAACGACCTGGTGGTGGACACGGACTCGATGACGTACCTGGGCGATCCGCCCCAGGGCACGCCGGACGTCCTGCGCCTCGGCAAGTCGGCGACGACGCACCACACGAGCTACTTCCAGGACCCGAAGGTGATCGCGTTCCTGGCGGATAAACTCTCGTGACGGCCAGCGGCGGGCGCGTGGGCCGGGCTCCAGGTGCTCACCCGCCTTGTGCACGCAGCGCCCGAGCCTGCTGATCGACGCCGGCAAAAGGCGGGAGGCGCCCTGCGCCCAGCGGCATGAACACGCCATGTGAAGGCAAACCCTGGCGCTCGCTCCAGACGCAGCGACGCATGGGAATCCGCCGGCGAATCCATAACCCATTCGTAATGCCGGACACCCTACCTTCTTCCCCGCGTCCTGTCGGGCAGACCCCGAACCGCGGGCCGCACCATGACTCGGGGCGAGGGAGAGTGAGATGCGCAACAGCACGAAAGTCGGTCTGATCGTTCCGCTGCTTCTCGGCACGACATCGCTGGCAGTGGCCGGCGAGCGCATTCCCATCAAGGGCACCTACACGGCGATCAACAAGAGTCAGGTGATCGAGGTTGGCCCGAATCACGTGATCATCGCGATCAACGCCGAGGGCCTCGGCTATGCGCTCGAGGGCGCCGGCGCTGGCACGCCGATGCAGCACTCCGCAGGGCCGTGCGTGGGCGCGACCGAGATCAAGGACGGCTCCGCCGCCGGCCGCGGCTACTGCGTCCGCAAGAGCCCCGCGGGGGCGAAGTGGGTGGTGACGTGGGTGGTCAACGCGGACCTGTCGAAGGGCCTGACCGGCACGTTCGAGATCCGCGGCGTCGAGGGCCCGGCCGTCGGCTGGAAGGGAGGTGGGACGTGGGGTCCGTCGGTGGACACCACGCCGACGACCTACATCAATACGTTCTCGGGGTATCTCGAGAAGCCGTGAGCTAGCGGAAGTGCACGACCCCGGTGGTTGTGCCATGAACCGCGGATGCGCCAAGAATTGTAGGAGCGGCCCATGGCCGCGAAAGCGATGGTTACGGTCGAGGCGTTTCCTTGCATCCACCGCTTTCGGGGCCATGGGCCCCTCCTACAGGATCGGTGGATGCGCCACCCGGCGTGGAAATGGTCCGCGCTTTCTGTAGGAGCGGGCCATGCCCGCCTCTCGGGCCTGACGGCCCGCGGCGGCTTGGCCGCGGGGCGTACCAACAAGGGGCGGGCCCCTTGTATATCCCCCCGTAGTGCGCCACCCGGCGTGGAATTGGTCCGCGCTTTCTGTAGGAGCGGGCCATGCCCGCGAAAGCGCCTGTTCCGGGTGAAGCGCTTCCTCGTGCCTCGCGGCGCCTCCGATCGCACGGGGGCATGACGCTCCGCATAAGTCCCGCCCCATTTACCGCGCCTGACCAGGCAGCGACATGCCCTCGTTCAGGACCTCTGTGTACCGCTCGTAGCAGAACACCCGCCCGCGCTGCCTCTGGGTGAGTTCCGCCACGATGCCGATCCGCTCCAGTTGCACGAGGGCCTTGTTGACAGTGGCCGCAGTGATTCCCGTGGCGGTGACAAGAGAGGCGGCAGTAGCGATCGGGTGCCGCTGCAAGGCCTGGTGGACCGCCATCGCCGACCCCGCGGCCCGGCCGAGGGCGGCGATGCGCACACCGTCCGCGGACGCGATGTCCAGCAACCGCTTCGCGGATGTCGCCGCCTGCGTCGCGCTCGCGATCACGGCGTCGGCGAAGAACTCGAGCCAGGCTTCCCATTCGCCCGACTGGCGCACGGCGTTCAGCAGCTCGTAGTAGGTGGAGCGGTGCTCCTTGAAATGCAGACTCAGGTAGAGCATCGGCTCCCGCATCAGTCCGTCGACCGCCAACTGCAGTGCAATGAGGAGGCGGCCGACCCGACCGTTGCCGTCCAGGAATGGATGGATGGTTTCGAACTGGACATGCGCGAGTGCCGCCTTGATCAGCGGGGATGTCGGTTCGGGCTGGTCGTGCAGGAAGCGTTCGAAGAGCGCCAGGCACTCATCCAGTTCATGGACCGGTGGCGGGACGAACACCGCGTTACCCGGGCGCGAACCGCCGATCCAGACCTGGCTCGATCGAAACTCGCCGGGCGCCAGTCTCGCGCCGCGCCCCGTGCGACCCATCAACACCTGGTGAACCTCACGGATGAGCCGGAGCGACAGCGGGAATCCGCCGCGCACGCGCGAGAGACCGTGCTCCAGCGCGGCGACGTAGCGGCTCACCTCCCGCGCGTCCTCGACCGACACCCCGGGCTGCTCGTCCAACTCGAACAACAGCAGGTCGGCGAGCGAGGACTGGGTACCTTCGATCATCGACGACAGGACCGCTTCCTTCCGAACATAGCTGTAGAGAAGGAGTGCCGCGTTCGGCAGCAGGTCCGTCACCGCGTCGAGTCGGCCCAGAGCAACCAGTGCGGCATCGAATCGAGTGCGGAGGGCCGGCGTCCAGTCGATCGCCGGGCGCGGAGGCAATGGCGCCGGGACGAAGGCCTTGAACGACTCGCCAGCCGTGGCGACCTTCACGTAACGGCCCTGCAGGGAGCGCTTCATGGGAAAGGAACCTAAACTAGCGGCGACGGTTAATTTAGGATAACGCGTTTCAGTGAAATAAGCGGAAGGCGGCAGGTGGCGCGTTACACCCACCGCCCGACGTCCATCACTTCCCCGGCGCCACCCGCTTGAAGGTCGCCGTCGCCGCAACGAACGTCTTCACCATCGCGTCGCCATCCTTCGCCGGGCTGGCCCCGATGAAGATGTAGTAACCGCCCAGCTCCTTCGCGATCGTCTGATAGAACTTCATCGGCGCATCCGTCTTCGAGTCCGCCGCGTCGGCCACCAGCTCATAGGCGTCCATGCCGTCGACCTTCAGCTTGCGGCCCTTCATCTCCGTGAAGTTCTTCACCTGCGGCATCGCCGCGGCACGCTGCTCGGAGAACGTCTTGAGATCCGCCATCGCCGGGTCGGCAACGGAACTGCCGACGAGGTAGATCGCCTCGGAGGGGTTGTTACCACCGAGGGCGCCCGACTCGTTGAACATCACCGTATTGGAAATGCGCTTCGCGAACTTCAACGGCGCGCCGGGTGCCACGCGGTACTGCAGCCCATCCCACGGATCCACCTTCGCATTGACGTCGCGCGTCATCGACAGCACCGACCGCTTGAGCGGCTCCGAGAACTGTGCGGCCGCCGCCTTCGGGAAAGTGGCGACGACCATCACCGTCTGCTTGTCGTCCCCCGTCACGATCATCCACTTCAGGAACTCGATGCCATTCGCCGTCTGACCCACGCTCAGCAGCAGCGCCTCCGCGCCACCCACCTTCACGGGGTCGGACGAGATCAACGTCATGCCCCGCGTGGAGAGGCCCTGCTCGTTCATCGCCTGACGGATCTGCGGGTACGGGGCCGGCATCTCGGTGACCATGATCGACGCCGCGGATTCGGGCTTCTGGAAACCGGGGAAGCGGTCGGCCCGGGCGAAGCCGTCGGGGGGATCGAGGGTGATCTGGGTGCCGGGGACGGGGGTGGGGGCGGCGACGGTCAGCGAGGAGAAGAGTGTGGCGGCGGCGAGGGCGCAGGCGAGGATGAGGGGGCGGAGGGGCATGGGGTGGGGGCTCCGGTGGGGCGTGTGGGAAGGGTGTAGGGGGAGGATAGCTTGAGGATTGCGAGGTCAACATCAGGCGCGCTGAAGCCAGAACCGACGGACGGCCGGGCGACTGCCTATCCGGGGATCAGAAGAACTCGCGGGGCCACGCCAAGCCTGTGGCCCCTTCTACACGTCAGTGGTCTCGCGCATCATCATCTGATAGTGCGGGAGGTGGTCAGATACTCGAAACACTTCCCTAAACACGCGAAGGTAACGTTCGATCGCTGAGTCATCTAGGGCTAGGTGTAAGTCGTCAAGTGCGCCGTGCGAGCCGGCGTTGACCCAGGAGAACAATGATTTGCAGATAGGTTGGTCAGCAGGATCGAACTTTTCCCATAGCTTGTTGAAGTCCAAGTCACCCAAGATCTTGAAGTAGGTTTCGAGGATGCGCCTCAGTGTGTTCTGAGTACCCGGGCCGGGTGGGCCTGCTCGTCGCAACTCAGCCCATAGCATTTCATATGAGCTCGAAACTGGATTGCCATCATGGAACTCCAAAGAAGAGCGTCCTTCGATCTTTCGGACAACCCAGAATGTCTCGTCTCTGAGCGAGCCGCCTCGGCGATTTGTATCGAACGAAACTTCCTTGTGAAAGTGAACATTGTGCGTCAGCACGAAGAGTTGCCTGACTGGCCCTTGACCCTTTCGAATGGAATCTATCAGACGATGAATGAGGCTGCTAACAATGAAAAGTACGTCGCTATCCAAGCTCGACACAGGATCGTCCAAAACGACAATGCGGTCGTTCTGCGTGCCGGATTCTTTGGAGCTGCCCTGGGCGAGGAAGTAAAAGTAGAGGAAGGTAATGAACGTTCGCTCTCCCTCGCTGAGCGTCTTGCGTGCGCTAGAGCCGTCAGCGCGGCGGAGGCGATAGCGATCGTGATTCCCATCGCGCTCAATCGAGAAGCTGTGGAAGCCGTAGGACGGTAGGAGCCTGTTTATGTCGTCGACAGTTGGCTGGACGCTCGTGGCTTCCTTCTCCAACGTCTGAATCTGACTCTCCAACTCCTCTTGTTGCTGCCCAAACTCGGCAATCTTCTCTCTCAGGCCCGCGATGGCCCGGTCTAGGCTCGTGGCCTTCGAAGAAAACGAGTCAAGATCGGCCTTCAACTCGACGTCAACGAGGTATCGCCATACTTGCTCTGTCAGCCGCGCTTTCTCACTCGACAAATTCGCGACCATCGTGTTGTGCGCTGTTATGGCTTCGTTTGCAGCGACTAGCGGCTCGATGGCAGCAGCAGCAACGTCCTCAAGACTCTGTAGAGCAATCGCGCGGCTGGGTTCGCGACGCTTGGCAGCGATCAGAAGCAGGTTTGCGTCTATGCGGGCAGACGCAGCGTCCCTCAGTGTTCGCAGCTTGTCAGCATCTGCTCGAGGATGCTTCGAAACCAGTGGTGCGCTGACAGCCTCCAACCACTCTCGTGCCTCCCGCCGGTAGGACTGCTCCAAGGTCTCGATGGCAGCCGAGTCCGCAAGGAACGTTTCGTCGAAGTACTTCGAGAGGCTGTCTTCCAGATGCGCCGGCAATTCTTGCTGACAGAATGGACATGCACCTTCGCTTCTGACCAGGTACGGTTGGCCTTGCTTGACCCAGTCACTATTGTTCAGTTTCTGGATCATCGCAGCCACATCCACGTCCTTCTTGCCAACAACAATTTTCGCCAAGATGGGCGCAGCTTCAAGAGCGATCAGCCTCTTTGGGGAGGGTATCGCCATCAGGTTTTCGGACGATCGCGAGTTTCCGTAGACAGTCTTGGCACGCTCGCGCATATCCTCGAGGGTCGCAGCGATGAAGTTCAGTGACGGCTTGGCCGCACGGATCTCCAAGATCTTCCTAAGCAACTTTGATTTGTCAGCCCGATATCCTTCGAGCGCCCCAGCCAAGTGACCTTCATGCTTGACTTTCTGTGCCCAACACTTCGTTTGCAGCCACTTGGTCAACTCGACCAACTCGGCGCACTTGCCACCCTCCACCTCTGGATCGGTCCCTCGCAGAGTCGCGCGCCGATCGGATATCTTGGCCACCAGATCGGCCACTTGCCCCTTAAGACGAGCAATCGACTTCAAAGCGTCAACACTGCGCTTACCGACCGTAAAGACGCCCTTGATATCCTCGCCGCCGAAGTTCTCTTCGACAAAGTCGCGGTTGTAGGCCAGTGCTTCGATTGGTCGGCTATCCTTCCAGATAATGCTGCAGCGGGCGTGCTCAGCATTCGTCGGGTCCGCAATTACTCGCGAGATAGTCGTCTTGCCAGAGCCGTTGGCGCCATAGAGGTAGTTGATTTCTCTAAGTCCGCTCAGCGATTGCGCTTCTAGCGTGTAAGTTGCAACGTCGGCCAAATAGATTTTTTCGATCATTCAGTTCCCCTGTACAACGATCCTTGGGAGGCCTGTCGCCCTGAGCTTCCCTCAAAATGAGACCGTATGAGCCTGAGACGCCCTAGTCATTTTTCTCCGGGTTGATTGGTGCGATGACGCCAGATGTCACCCCACTCGCGTGTCCAGTTGCTTGACCGATCGTGCCGCCACCCCTATATCCCTCCAAGCCCCCGGATGGCACGTAAAGATCAACACCTGATGCCGCTCGGCCGCGTCATACAGCACGCGCTTCATCTGCCCTAGTCGCTCGTCGTCCGTGTTCACCAGAGCGTCGTCCAGAATCAGCAACGTCGGTCGCCCAGCTTCCTGTAGCAGGTCCGCGTACGCCAACCGCGCCACGATGCCCATTTGCTCGCGCGTGCCCACGCTGAGTTCCTCGAAGCCCCCGCTCTCCGGTCCGCGCGGACCGTTGCGGGTGATTGCACCAGGGGAAAGGTCATCCGCCACTTCGATGTGTGCGCCCGGAAACAAGATCCCCAGGTAGTGGTCCAGATGCTTCTGCAGCGGCGCGCGCAGGCGGCGGGCGAGGGCTGAGCGCTTCTCGCGCAGCAGTCCAAGCAGGTGGTCTAGTGCGGCTGCGCGGCGGGTCAGTTCATCGGCCCGTCGGGTGGCCGCTTCCAGTTCCCGCTCGCGCTCGGCGCGTTGCTCTTCCAGGCCGAGCGCGCCCTTCGTCTCGAGTTCCACTTCCAACCGCGTGATCTCTTGGCGGCGGCGCTCGTGCGCATCTTCCAGTTGCTGTGCGCTCCGCGCGAAGCGTTCAACATCCTGCCGCAACAAGGCCAGGTTGACGCTCTTCAGGTTGGTGCCGATGTCGTCCACTCGCTGCTGGGCAGCGGCCTCTTGCGTCTGGGCATCGCTGAACCCCTGCCGCGCAGTGGCCACACGCTGCACCCGCAGGGTGTCGAGTACCGTGGCCTCGGCGGCCGCCAGTTCCTGGCGTGCGGTGGCGTGGTCACTCTGCGCCTTGCCCACCGCGACCCGCGCTTCATTGAGGGCCGTGGTTGCAGCTTCCAGAGCAGAGGCGGTGCGCATCGCGTGGGCTTGCGCCGCGGCGAGATCCGGAAGCGTCTCGTCGGTTGCGATGGGCGGCGGCAATGCGCCCAACGACTTTCGCACCTCTGCCGCTCTCGCCGTACGTGCCACCAGATCGGCTTCGAGCGCGTCCACTCCCTTGGGTGCCAGTACCTCCAGGACCTTCGCACTGGCCTTGGCTTCCTGCCCTCGCTGCACGCCCTGGCGCGCCCGTTCTTCGGCCTCCGCCACGGTGGCGACCGCCAGCTTCTGCAGCAGCGCATCTCGCTCCGCCGTCATGCTGTCGCGCTGTGCTGCGAGCGCATTGATGTCGGCGCCACCGGGTGACACAGCGATGCGGCCGACGCCGTCTATCTGGATCTCCGTGCGGCTCACCACGGTGCGCCGCCCGTGGCCCGTCACGGTGTCATCGCCCACGCGGAGCGAGCGCCCGTCGGTCAGATCAAACTCCAAGGTCGTGGCGACCGCATCCAGACGCACGATGACATCGCGCAGCGACTCCGATAGCTCCTTCAGCTTCTTCAGGTCTACCGGGGCGATGGTGAGCGCCTCGGCTTCCGACTGCAGGCGCGCCCAGCGGGTGCGCTCTTCACGTGCTCGGGCCACCGTTTCGTTCAGCGCGCCCAGTGACGTATTCAGGTCGCCCGCCGTCCGGGTCAGTTCCTCCCTTGCAGCCACCGCGCGTACGCGTTCCAACTGCTGACGTGCCTGCGTATCGTGCGTGAGGGCTTCACGATGACGACGCTCCCATGCCTCGACCTCGACTTGCGCCGCAGTTTCGGCCGCGACCGTTTGTTGCACGGCTTGCTTGCGGGTGGTGACGGCTACCTCGTCTCTAGCAAAGGCCTCCAACTCCGAACGCAGTGATGCGGTCTGCGTACGCCATTGGTGCAGGGTGGCAAGTTCCGTCGTCTGACGCGCTTCGAGCCCCTGCGCTTCGTCCAAGCGCGCCAGGGCCGCTTGATGTTCCTTGCGCACACCGGCCCAAGGGCATTCCTGTTCGTCACGTAGATGATCGCGGCGCGACGTGGCTAGGCGATCGACGCTGCTCCGGTATGCCTCGATGTCGCGGCTGAGCGAGGAGAGATCGTCTGCAATTTCTGCCTTGCGCTGCAGTGACGCGGCGTACTCGCCTCGGGGATTGCCCGTGGCCGGGGTCAGCAGTTCGTTTCGCGCAGCCTCCACAGCATTCATCACCGCGTCCCCGCTGGAAGAGGTCAGATCGCCTAGCGATTCACCCAGCACGTGTCGCAGGTGGTCGGCTGCGTGGAACACGGCATCGGCCAACTCATGGGAGGTTCCTTGCCGGATCCACAGCAGACCGGGAACGCCCATGTGCTCGGGCGCACTGGCGCCCTTTCCGGGGAACTTGAAGCCAAGCAGGCTGGCGAGGTGATCCTCCGCCGCGGCACCGTCCAGAGGCGCCTGTCCGGCGATCACCAGTTCACAGCGCTTGCGGCCCAAGAAGGCTTTGGTCAGCCGGTACTGCGTGGCGCCGATGTCGAACTCCAGTTCGACCGTAGGCGTCGCCGTTGCGTCTCCCCAGGGCCGCAGATGTTCGACGCTGCCTGAGCGGTGGCGCTCGAAGAAAGCCGCGCGGATGGCTTCGGCGACGGTCGACTTTCCGGATTCGTTTGGCGCAGCGAACAGGTTGAGCCCATCGGCGAAGCCGTCGATCGTCAACGGCTCGCGGAAGCGCTTGAAGTTCTCGATGCGCAGGCGACGCAGCTTCATACGCTGGCTACCGGGCTGTCCGCTGCGGGGCGATCGCTCGCGTCATCGAGCATCTGCGCCAGGATCACCAACGCATCACGCGCTCGTTCGGCCTGCGGCCCCGACTGTTCGCCACGAAGCTGTTGCAGGACCTCACCAACGTACCCGTCGGCGTGAAGGGCTGCGATGTCTTCCTCGGTGGGTTCGAGCCGGAGGCCGTGCGACTCATGCACCAATGCTCGCACGCGCGCCCGTGCCTTCTCGACGCCGTGCTGTAAGCGCCTCTGACCATTGAGGTCAGAAACGCCAGACAGCCGGACCTGCACGACATCGTCGCTGCCACACTCAACCAGCGTGCGGAGGACTTCCTCGATGTCGGACGGCACGGCCAACATCGCGTCCATCTGGTGCCACCGGTAGCGGCCGGTACGGACCTCTTCCACGGAGGGAACTGCGCCAGCACCAGCGATGCTCACCAGCAATGCCTGGCCCGAATCGTTCGCCTTGAAGCGATCGGTCTCCGGGGTCCCGGCGTACCAGGTCCGTTCGTCGATTCGCTTGCTGCCGTGCCAGTCGCCGAGCGCGAGGTAGTCGAGCCGTGCAGTCGCCCCTCGATTCGTCGCGATGGGGTTGGTCGAATCGATGCCCTCCGGAAGGACACCCTGTACGCATCCATGCGCGAGGCCGATGCGCGGCAGTCCCTCAGGCGTTGGTGCACCGGCAAACCACTCGGTCAAGTCACCATGGGTGTGCCGCTGTACCAATGGCGCGGGCAGCACCGCGAATCGGTCACCGATCACCCTCGGTGCAGGGTCGAGGCAGGTCAGGACGTTTTGCGGGACAGCGCCGAGACGATAGGCGCGGGTCCAGACAGATTCGGCGAGCGCGGCATCATGGTTGCCCGGCATCAGCACCCACGGGCCGGCGAAGCCCTGCATCGCATTGAAGAGTCGCCGGATCGTTTTGTCAGAGACCGTCTGGGCGTCGAAGACGTCACCGGCAACGAGGACGGCGTCGACCCCTCGCTCGGTTGCGAGCGTGGCAAGTCGTTCAACAACGTGGAAGCGCGCCTCGAACAGCGCCGCGGCATCGTCGGGCTCGAACTGTGAGTAGATCCTGCCGATCTGCCAGTCGGCCGAGTGCAGCAAACGCAGCGCCATATCTCTCCCCTAGCTTCTACTGGCTGTTCGTCAGCCTAACCACCCTGCGCAACAAGCGCACCCCTGCGTTCTGTCGAAGACTGAATATGACCCCCGCGGGGCGGTCGGCGTTACAGGCGTCGCCATACGCGAATGCCCGATCTCAGGCAGTCCTCGGACTCTCCCGAACACCCTGTTGAGTCGCGTCTTGGCGAAACGCTCGTGCAACTTGGCCTAGGGCAGGCGGTGTCGACCCACATTCAGACACGACCCTCGGGGTCTTGCTCATAAACTCGAAACGCTTTGGATCATTGGGCGTGCTGCAACCAGCTCAGCGGTACTTGTGCCGAAGCACGTGCACAGCCTAACGGGCGAGCTGCAGGCCACAGTTGAAGCTAGCCGCCGTCCAGGAACTTCGACTTCAGCAATACGTTCTCCCGGTGGAACTCGAGGTACTTGCGTTGCCCCGAAGAGAACGAACCAACATTCAGTGCCTTGGTCGGTTCGATGCCCATCCGTCGCAGGGATTCTGCATGGGCGACAGGGGAGACGATGAGGCCCCCGCCGTCCTCGAAGCCAATGAATCCACGATCGAACAAATGATCGATGGTTGGCGTGAGCAGAAGGCCGTTCTCACCATCGAGTCGCTCTTGATTGTTGGAGTCCCGCCACGGCTTGCAGTGACTGGCCCTCAGGTGCTCTTCGCGGGTTACACGGGTCACGCGGCAGGCTCGCTCAACACGCATGACATTCTGCTTGAACAGTCCCTGCCCTCGCCGCGCCAGGACGATCGCGAGCCGATCGGTCTCCGGAATCGCCTCGTCCGCTGTGACCTTTCCGAGTTCATGCTCTTCCCACTCCGCGAGGCCGATCGCCAGGGAAAGGGGGCGTTGTTCCGCCACGCGATACCCCTTCACGAGGTCCCGAGCCTCGGCGCCAAGCATGTCGATGAGTGCACCAGCCAATGCTTCCGACAGACGTGTCAGATACACGCTCTGGAGCCCATTGCCATTTGGAAGGAGAGGGGAGTACCGATCCGGCAAAAGCGGCGCAAGAACTGCCATATGAGCAGACGGCTTGGCGGGAAGGCGCAATTCGACGAAGCGGACATCCACCCGCCACCCGATGTTGTCCCAGTTGGGACCGGCCAGCCCGAACTCGGGTGGCTTCGGGGCTTCGTAGGCATGGGATGCCGCGATGCCGATGGCCTGGATGAACGTGTTCGAGAACGAGAACACAACGTCGCCGGGCGACACCTCGCGCATGAAGTCGTAGAAGGGATTCGATGCTTGATTGGACTTGCGCTTCGGGGACCAAAGGTAGTTGCCCCGCACCTCGTGCTGGTAAGTCTGATTCTGGTTCACCCACCAGAAATGCACGTTGTTAAATCCCGTTCGAGGAGGTCGGATCTGATCTCGATTTCAGCCGTTGTATAGCATGACGTGGCGCCGACTTGTCACCACGTTGCTGGTGGAGTTTCGAAACGGGTTGCTCGAACAAGCGGCACTCTAGTGCTCATCGAGAGTCCTCGACCGCGGCGAGGCGGACGATCCCCACCTTGATCGACGGGGTTGGGATGTGAGGCGTGACTCCATAGCCACACCCATTTACACCCATTTCTCCGGATCACCGACCATCGAGGACTGCGCCGTGGCAACGGGAGTTGCCGCTGTCCCTATGCCAAGGCCGCCTGCGTCGCTCGTGCTACCGCCACGCACCCCACCCTCACTTCGACCGCACCTTCTCCGTCACCACCTTGCCCGTCGCCGCGTCTTCCAACCAGACGGACGAGCCTTCCTTGCGCAGTTCCCCCTTCACCACGTAGCGGCCTCCGGCCACGGGCGTGAACTGCACGTCGCCTTCCACCGAGAAGAACGTGCCGTCCGCCCGGCTGGCGATATCGAGGATCGGGGCGCTGGACCTGTGCGTGCCGCGCAGGGTGAGCTTCGTCGGTTTGGCCGGGATCTCGCGTCCGGTGAACACCGCGTTCTGATTGAACCCCGTACCACGGCTCGCGGCCGCGGTTTCGCGGAGCGAGCTCGGGACGCTCTTGCCGTCCACTGCCTTGACAACGAAGAACTGCGCCGTGGTTTCATCTTCGACGAAGCCCGAATCTTCGATCGTCGCCACGGCGACGGTGGTCACCGAGACGGACGTCTTCCCTGCGGGGGCCAGCGCCACGGGATACGGCGTTCCGTTCTCCGACCGGATGATGAGCGACTGAGCGATCGTCTCCGCCGCCTGCAGGACCGCTTTCGTCGCCGCCGCGGGCACCGCCACGCGGCCTTCGAAGCTGTCTCCCCGGAGGAAATCGCTTTTCTTTCGAATGTTGACAGGGAGTGCTGTACCGAGTGGCCGCCTGGCCTCGTCCAGAAACGTGACCCTGGGAGCCTCTGCATAGCCTGCGCGGATCGCGTTGCTGTCGGAATCGATCGATGGCAAGGCGCGAGGTGCAGTCGATATCGGGATATCGACAAGCCGAGTAACGCAGCCAGCGATCGATTCCGGCGCAACCCTCCGGGACGGGGCCTTCCGGGCGGCTGACATTGTCGGCACAGGCCTTGTGTGCACCAGCACACGGCGGCCGGGTCCTTCGCCTCATCCGCCCGGAAGACCTCCGTCGCGACCGCGCAGGCTATGCAGAGGCTCCCTTGGGGACGACCACGCTCGCATCGTCGAGCATCAAGCCCATGGAGTACGACTGGAAGACGATGGTGCGCGGCTTGTCCGACGCCGGCAGCGCGATCGCGGCAAAGTGGCCGTTGCCTTCCGGAAAGGCGAAGACGTGCTTGGGGTCCTCGAGCGACAGGTCGCGCGACTGTTCGAGCGTGAGCGGGACGAACTCCATGTCCGCGAACGCCTTGACGGTGGCCGGTAGCGAGGCGACCGCGCTCCGCTGCTCGGCGACAGTCGCGCATCCGGTGAGGAGCAGGATCAGGAGCGCGATGAGGGTGGTGAACGTGTGACGCATGCTGGCTTCCTTCGCGGCGGGGTGTGGGTGAAAAGCGTACCTCGCGGGACCGCGGTGTTGGCGCTGGCGGCGGCGGACGAAGGGTGCGACTTTGCCGAGGCGACCAGGCTCGACATGGGGCGACGATGGCGGCGCAGGCGGGTGCGTGGGAGCGTCGCGATTCGTTGCAGTTCGGGCTTCGGCCGGGAGGCGGTCCTGGGTTCGGGTCGTACCCAGGCCATCGCCGTGTCGAGCTGTTGCTCGACCCACGAACACCAGCGCTCCTGGAGCCACAAGAGGTCAGCGCTACCCTCGTGGGTCGGGCTAAAGCCCGACACCCGGGTTCCTGGTTTCGCTGCTGTGCCCGTGCCATTGTCGCGTTCGCCGAGCGCCGACTTACGGACGTCCACACGCGTTACAACTGGGGGCAATGCGCCTGCTCGGATCGCCAACCTCCGCGGAGAGTCCGGTTTCAGCTGCCGTCGACGAGCGTGCGCGGCGCGATCACCCGACCATGCATCCCCGGGTCCTGCAACAAGCGCTTGTCGCCCGTGATCAGGACGAGGTCGGGCCGCGCTGCCAGGAGATCCCAGAGGAACTGGTCGCCAGCATCCGGTGCGCTCGACCGCGCGGTCGACGACCCGCCGGGCTGCAACACGATGGCGTGCTGGATCAGTTCGACGAGAAGCTGCTCGACCTCCGCCACCGATAGCGCGTGGAGTTTGCGGAGCGCCGGGCGCAGCAGCACCGTGCGGTACTCGCCAAGCAGCGCTTCCGAGACGGTGAAGGGAAAGGCCGCAGCCAGCATGCCGTCCAGCACGCGTGCCACGGGCGACGCCGGGTCGGCCGTCAGAAGGCCCGCCACGACGACGTTCGTATCGACGATGAAGATCGAACGGCTCACGCCTTGCGCCGTGCCCCGCGCACCGCACGCACCTCCTTCACGGCCGCGGCCACGGCCTGGTCCTCCCCGAGCTTGGCGTGCGCCCTGGCGCGACGCACCAGGTCACGCGCGTCCTCGCGCGACTTGATGCCGTAGAAGTCCAGGCTCTCGTCGATCAGCTGGCCGATGGTCTTGCTGCGCTGAAGGGCAGCTTCCTTCAGCGCCTTGTAGCGGGCTTCGGACAAGGTGATGGTCAGGCGGCTCATGCATGTCTCACATTGGTGTTTACGCACCAGTATGGTAGCGCACCAGATCGATCTCCTGTGCATCGGGTGGCTCGCAGGGAGACAGACGTGTGGTCCGGGTACCCGCCGCGTCGAGCTGGTGCTCGACCCACGACACCACCGCTCTTGGCACCCGACGAGGTCAGCACAACCCCTGTGGGTCGGGCTCCGCCCGACGCCCGCGTTCCGGGATTCGCCGATGCACCCAAGCCCTCGCCGCGTCGAGCTGCAACTCGACCCACGAAACCCGGCCGGAACACGTGGGGGAATGCGTCCGCGCTTTCACGCCCCGCGGAACAAGCTGTCGTAATCGAACACACGGACCACAGTCGCTGAAATCTTCTTCGCGTCGGGGTGCAGCGGATTGATGAGCGTGACGGTTTCCTCGGGCACGATGACCGACGGGACTTCGAGGATGGCGTCCGCCCTGCCCCTCAACCAATCGGACCCGGCTTGCACGCTGGCGCGGCCCGCGGGGATCGCCGCCCAGGTGACAGGAAGCTGCGACACATCCAGCACCTCGCGGGCCTTCCAGACGCTGTCGGGCACGTCGATCCGCACGAGGTAGCGGTTGAGCGGCAGGCCGGCATCGTCGATATGGGCGGCCGTTTCGAGGACGGCCATGGCGATGGTCGGCGCCGAATACACCACTGGCTCGTGCTCGTCGTTCCATCGGCCGGGATGCTTCGCGGCGCCGGCGCCAGTCAGGTCGTCGGCCCGGTACCGGCGCGTCTCCGCGGAGATGCGCCAGAGGATCACTGGTAGGCGCCGCTCTCGATGGCGCCGAGCAGCCGCGCCACCACCTGGAAGCCGGTGGGCGTGTCGATGAGTTCTGCGGGCTTGCGGCCGCCGAGTGCGGGTTGCGGCGTCTCCAACCAGCGGCCGAGCCATTTCGCGGCGTCGAAGTCCCGCGCCTCGGGCGCTGTCGAGTTCGACACGATCCCGCTCGCCATGCCGAGCAATCTCGCAACGCCGAGCGCGGCCCGTCCGCCACTACCGGAGAGCAACTCGCCCGCGGCCACCTTCTTCTCCGCAGTGGCCTTGGGCACGCCGAGGATGTCGAACATCCGCTGCGCCGGAATCTCCATGCGCCGCGAGAGATCCTTCACGAACGCGCCCGCCACTCCCGCACGTTCGGTCTCGATGAGCCGCATGGGGTCCGCCGCGCAGATGTCGGACACGAACTCGTCGACACCATGGCTCTGGATGTAGACGACGCGGAGAGCCTGGCCGGCCAGGCGGGAACCCGGAGTTCCGGAGACGGTGCGGGGGGTCCGAAGCGCGGTCTTCGCTGCGCCCGATTCCCCGCGGCTGCGCGCTGCCTTGGCTGGCACCGCCACCTTCGATTTCGGCTTGTGTCCGGGTCTCCGCGTCGTCGCGCTCTTCGTGTCGGCCATGTCGATGCTCCGTCTACATTGGGACGAAGCGTAGTCTAGCTCTGGACGATAAACCATCTGCTCGATTGGGAGATCGGCCGGCTCGCCATCAGCACGACAGCCGCCCTCCTCGATTCACCGCTGCCCCAACGCAATCGCCGCGTCGGCTTGAAGGCCGACCTACGGGGCCGTCGATTCGCGATGAACCCAGTCACCCGCATTCGTTGCTTGATCAGTGAGGCGCACGAACGCAAGCACGATCAAACGAGGTCCGGTCGGTGCGTCTCGAGCCACGTGCGGACCTTCCCCTGCAACTCCATTGCGCAGCCCACGCATTCGGCTGTCAGCGCATCGGGCACCAGATCGCCAGAGTAGTCGGAGAGGTTGCGTTGCTTGCGCAGCGCGTCGAGCACGATGATCGTGTCTTGGTTCAGACCGATCGTCTTCGCAAGACTCTGCAGTGCCGTCTGGTGATGTCCGGGTTTGCTGGTCAGCGTTCGGTAGCCATTCGCATGGAGCTCGACCATGGCGAGTTGCATGATCGCCTTGTAGGAAGCATCGAATCGGTTCTCGGAGCTTAGCCCGACCAGTTGTGCATCGGCGATGTTGCGGCGGGCAGCGGCCAGGAGTTTGCCGATGGTCGCCTTGTCCGGCGTGACCGCCTCAAGCGATATGCAAGGGAGCCTCTGCATAGCCTGCGCGGATCGCGTTGCTGTCGGAATCGATTGGTGGCAAGGCGCGAGGTGCAGTCGATATCGAGATATCGACAAGCCGAGTAACGCGGCCAGCGATCGATTCCGGCGCAACCCTCCGGGACGGGGCCTTCCGAGCGGCTGACATTGTCGACACAGGCCTTGTGTGCTCTAGCACACGGCGGCCTGGTCCTTCGCCTCATCCGCCCGGAAGACCTCCGTCGCGACCGTGCAGGCTATGCAGAGGCTCCCTGGCAAGTTCGTCAAGGTCATGATCAGTGCCGATGAGGAAGATCTTGGGCCTGGCGAGCACGTCGATCAGGAAGGCCTCGGTCCCAGCCTTGGTCGCGAACTCGTGCGCGGCGAACACCTTGGCGTTGACCTCCCGACCCAACGTGGCCTGGGTGGGATGCAGCAGTTCCACGGCTTCGCGAAAGCCGACATCACCGATCAGCATGAGGTCCACATCACTGTTCGATGTCTCTTCAGCGCGGGCCACGGATCCGAAGATGAAGGCGAGACGCAGTCTGGGTGCGAGCGGGGCCAGCGCCTCGGCCAGAACATCCGCCAGTCCGGACGTCTTGCGAAGGATGCTTGCGAGCTCCTGGTAGATGGGGCCGCTCGTGTCGGCGCTGTAGACCTGTTGGTTGCCGCGCTTCTCGCGCTTGAGCAGCCCGGCTTCGGCGAGCCGGGTCAACTCGCGCGTGATGGTGCCGGCGGGCAGGCTGGTGCGCCGGGCAATCTCCCGTCCGTGCAGCGCTTCGTCAGGGCGAAGCAGCAACAGTCCGAGGATGCGGCGCCGGTACTCGGGGAACAAAAGGGAAGAGAGTGATCGATGCATTTTTGGCGTCAATTGTCGCTTTCTTTGCATCACTCGACAATGCGTGGCGAACACGTTCGGCGCTAGATCAAGGATCAGGGGTGCCATCTTCGTGCATCGGGCTGCAGCCCCATCCTCGAAACCCAGCGCACCCGGAATCAAGCGCAATCAGCATGCCCCCCGCGGGTCGGGCTTCAGCCCGACGCCCGCGTTCATGGGTTCGCCGCTGTACCCAAGCCATCGCCGCGTCGAGCTGGTGCTCGACCCACGACACCACCGCTCTTGGTACCCGACGAGGTCAGCACAACCCCCGTGGGTCGGGCTCCGCCCGACGCCTGCGTTCCTGGATTCGCTGCAGTACCCATGGACTCGCCGTTGAGCCCAAACCACCGCCGCGTCGAGCTGGAACTCGACCCACGAAAACCAGGGCGCCGCGAATCGACCTCGGTCGGCCCTTGCCACGAAACCCGAGCCTCAATGTGCGCGGATCTTCAGCGACACTCGGAAAGCCTCGCGATCCTCACCGGACCCCTTCCTTCCGCAACTGGTCAGCTTCCACGCGCACAAGCTTCTGATCGCGCACCACGATGATGGCCGTACCCGTTCGCACTGCCTGCTCGCGAGCCATCTGCGCCGCTCGACGCATGGCGATCATCGACGCAGGCAGGTCCGGATCGCGCGCTTCGGAAATCGGCTTCTGGTTCATGCGTCTCCACCCCATTCGATCAGCACGGGGTCTCCTCCAGAGTTGTCGTACAACACCCAAGAATCTACGGCGGGTCGAAAAACCCTCGCAGAGTTTCTTCACCCCGCCCGGCGACTACCACCCACCCCTACACCAGCACGATGTCGTACTGCTCCTGGTGGTAGATGCTCTCCACCTGCAGCCGGATCGGCTTGCCGATGAATTCCTCCAGCAGCGCGAGGCTCTGTGATTCCTCGTCGAGGAAGGTGTCGACCACCTTCTGCGACGCGAGGATCCGGAACTCGCGGGTGTCGTCGTACTGGCGGGCTTCGCGCAGGATCTCGCGGAGGATCTCGTAGCACACGGTCTGGGGCGTCTTCAGTTCGCCGCGCCCGTGGCAGGTGGGGCACGGTTCGCACAGCACGTGGGCGAGGCTTTCGCGGGTGCGCTTGCGGGTCATCTCGACGAGGCCCAGCGCGGTGAAGCCGTTCACCGTCATGCGCGTGCGGTCGGGGGCGAGGGCTTTCTTGAACTCGGCGAGCACGGATTCCCTGTGGGCGTCGCTGTCCATGTCGATGAAGTCGACGATGATGATCCCGCCCAGGTTGCGCAGCCGCAGCTGCCGCGCGATCACCTGCGCGGCTTCGAGGTTCGTCTTGAAGATGGTGTCGTCGAACGTGCGGCCGCTCACGAAGCCGCCGGTGTTCACGTCGACGGTGGTGAGTGCCTCGGTCTGGTCGATGATGAGGTAGCCGCCGGACTTCAGCGCCACGCGGCGGGCGAGCGCGCGCTCGATCTCCTCCTCCACGCCGTAGAGGTCGAACAGCGGGCGGTCGCCGGTGTAGTGCTCCACGCGGTTCATCACGGGCAGCGCGTAGTCGCGGGCGAAGGCCTGCAGGCGTTCGTAGGTCTCGCGCGAGTCGACGATGATGACCTGCGTCTGGTCGGTGGCGAGGTCGCGCAGCACGCGCAGGCTGAGGTTGAGGTCCTGGTACAGCAACGCTGGCGCGGAGATCGTCCGCGCCTTCACCTGGATGTCGGTCCAGAGCTTCTGCAGGTACGAGAGGTCGGCGCGCAGTTCGTCGTCGGTGGCCGTCTCGGCCATGGTGCGGATGATGAAACCGCCGGTCTGGTCGGGCGAGAGCAGTTGGGTGAGCCGCTCGCGCAGATGCACGCGCTCGGCCTCGTCGCCGATGCGCTGCGAGATGCCGATGTGGGAATCCTGCGGGAGGTACACGAGGAAGCGGCCGGCGATGCTCACTTGCGTGGAGAGCCGCGCGCCCTTCGTGCCGATGGGGTCCTTGATGACCTGCACGAGGATGCGGTCGCCGTCGTGCAGCACCTTCTCGATGGGCCGGCTGTCGTCGCCGTTGCGGTGGCTCCACAGGTCGGCCACGTGCAGGAAGGCGGTGCGGTCGAGGCCGATGTGGATGAAGGCCGACTGCATGCCGGGGAGCACGCGGCTCACGACGCCGACGTAGATGTTGCCGACGAGCCCGACGGCGCTCGCGCGTTCCACGTGGAGTTCCTGGGCGGACCCCTGCTGCATCAACGCCACCCGAGTCTCCTGCGGGGTGACGTTGACGAGGATCTCTTCCTTCACGGGAGCGGCAGGCCGAAGCGGTTGAGCAGCCATGCGGTCTCGTAGGTGGGCAGCCCCATCACGCCGGTGTAGCTGCCTTCGATGCGGCGGACGAAGATGGATGCGCGGCCCTGGATGCCGTACGAACCGGCCTTGTCCATGGGTTCACCGGTGGCGATGTAGTTGGCGATGGCCTCGTTGGTCAGCTCGCCGAACACCACGCGCGTCGACGACAGGATCGACTCGCGCCGGCGCTCCATCTGCACGGCCACTGCGGTGTGGACCACATGCTCCCGGCCGGACAGGCGCCGCAGCACGGCGGCGGCCTCGGCGCGGTCGGCGGGCTTGCCGATGATCTCGCCGTCGATCGTCACGGTGGTGTCGGCCGCGAGCACGGGCGCGGGCAGGAGCTTCCGCTGGATGAGTCTGGCCCAGCCGACCTCGGCCTTCTCTTCCGAGAGCCGCACGACGTAGTCGGTGGCGGGCTCACCGGGGCGCGGGGTCTCGTCGACGTCGATGGGGCGGCCGGAGGCGTCGCGCAGCAGCAGCATGTCGTAGCGCACCCCCATCTGGGAAAGGATCTCGCGGCGCCGCGGGCTGCGGGAGGCGAGGAACACGTGGCGGGGTGGGCTGCTGGTCAAGGCGGCGACGGGGTGTGAGGTCAGTCGCGATGATACGGATGACCCTTGATGAGCGACAGTGCCCGATAGAGTTGTTCCGCGAGCAGGACGCGCGCGAGACCGTGCGGCAGGGTCATCGCGGAGAGCGCCATGCGCCGGCCGGCGCCGTTCTCGAGGTCGGGATGCAGGCCGTCTGCGCTGCCGATCAGGAAGGCGACATCCCGGCCGTCGCCGAGCCAACCCTCCAGGGCCCGGGCCAGCGCGCGGGTGGTGAAGTGCTCGCCGCGTTCGGAGAGGGCGATGCGCGTGCAGCCGGCAGGCAGGGCCGCCTCGATGCGCTTCGCTTCCTTCTCCAGCAGCTTCCCGACGGCAGCGTCGCCGGCGTTGTCGGAGCGGGTTTCGGGACGGATCTCGACGAGTTCGATGCGGGCCTCGCGGGGCATCCGCTTGGCGTACTCGCTGAAGGCGGTCTCGACCCAGTCGGGCTGGCGGTGGCCGACCGCGGCGATCAGCAGGCGCACGGGCGGCGGGGGATCAGGAAGGGGCGTGCGTGGGGCGGCGCCGCGTCATGAGGCGGTGCCGACGAGGTCTTGGCGACTACGGCCGGGTCTCGACGTTCGCCTCGGGGGCGCGCGCCCGGGTGTGGACGACGGGCGAGGCGCGGCCGGGGACGGGGCGGTTGCCGCCCCAGAGTTCCTCGAGGTTGTAGTAGTCGCGGATGGCGGGTTGCATGATGTGGACGACCACGTCGCCCAGGTCCACCAGCACCCACTCGCCGCTGCCCTCGCCCTCGATGCCGAAGACGCTGCCGCCCGCCGTTTTCGCTTCGTCCTGCACGTGGCGGGCGAGGGCCTTCGTCTGGCGGGCGGAGTCCGCGCTCGCGACGATCACGGTGTCGAACAGCGAAGTGAGCGCACGGACATCGATCACCGTGATGTCGTGCGCCTTGATGTCTTCCAGCGCGCTCACCGCGGCACGCGTCAATGCGTCATCCAGCATCCGTCACCTGTGGAAGTCTCGAAATCGATCGGGTTGTGGGGGCGTCGCGGAAGCAGCGCCTGGAAGGTTCGAACCGGGATTCGGCACGGACCTCGTTGCAGGATTCGCCCTGCGTGAAGCGCGCACCGGCATGGCTGGAGAGGACGGTCTCGGAGACCGGAACTGCCGGATGGCGGATGGTCTGTGACTCCCGTGTTCGCCGTGATTCGACGGTGCGGTGGGCGCCGGAGTGGCCCTCACCAGGCCGTACCTCTCTGGTAGAGGTGGTGCGATTCAATATAGCCGAGGACGGAATCGGGAAGCAAATAGCGCGGTGATCCGCCGGCCATTCTTTCCGCCCGGATGGCGCTCGCGGAGATGTCGAGGGGGGTGATGGCGAGCGGCAGGAGGCAGCCCGCTGATTGCCGGGCGAGCGCTGCGGCGTCGTCGATGCGTCGACGGCGATACTCGTCGACGAGGGCCGGCGTGTCGGGCAGCGGGTCGAAGCCCGGTCGATGGGCGACGACGAGGTGGGCAGCGGCGAAGAGGTCCCGCCAGCGATGCCAGGTCTCCAGGAGGCGGAAGGCGTCGGCGCCCAGCAGGAGGCAGATCGGACGGGCGGCCCCGAACTCGGCGCGGAGGCTTTCGAGGGTGTGGATCGTGTAGCTGGGCTGCGTGCGGTCAAGCTCGCGGCGGTCGGCGACGAAGCCGGGGTGGTCGGCGATGGCGAGTTCGACCATGGCGAGGCGCTGCTCGGCGGTCGCACCGGGCGTGCCGCGATGCGGGGGCGTGGCGCTCGGCACGAACCGCACGTGGTCCAGCCCGCAGGCCGCCTGGGCCTCGTGGGCGAGGCGCAGGTGCGCATGGTGGATCGGGTCGAAGGTCCCGCCGAGGAGCCCGACGGGACCGGCGCCGTTCACGGGCTGACGTCTACAGGAGCACCCGACGGATGTCGGAGAGTACGTTGTTGAGGTGCGTGATGAAGCGCGCACCCTGGGCACCGTCGACGGCGCGGTGGTCGTACGACAGCGACAGCGGGAGGATCAGGCGGGGCACGAACTCCGTGCCGTTCCAGACCGGCTTCATCGACGAGCGCGAGACGCCGAGGATGGCGACCTCCGGGGCGTTGATGATCGGCGTGAAGTGCGTGCCGCCGATGCCGCCCAGGCTCGAGATCGAGAAGGTGCCGCCCTGCATGTCGGCGGGGCCCAGCTTGCCGTCGCGGGCGCGGACGCTCACTTCACCGAGTTCCTTGGCGAGCTGGAAGAGGCCCTTCTGGTCGACGTCGCGGATCACCGGGACGACGAGCCCGCCGGGCGTGTCGACCGCCACACCGATGTGGTAGTAGCGCTTCAGGATCAGCGCATCGTTGCCGGGCGCCATCGAGCTGTTGAACTCGGGATGCGCCTTCAGGGCCGCGACGGCAGCCTTCATGATGAAGACGAGCGGCGTGAGCTTCACGCCCTTCTTCGCCGCCTCGTCGGACATCGACTTGCGGAAGGCTTCCATCTCGGTGATGTCGGCCTCGTCCTGCTGCGTGATGTGCGGGATCTGGACCCAGTTCCGATGCAGCGCGGGGCCGGAGATCCGCTTGATCCGCGACATCGGCTGCGTCTCGATGGGGCCAAATTTCGCGAAGTCGACGACGGGCCAGGCCGGGAGTCCGAGTGCGAGGCCCGCACCCCCGGTGGCACCGGCGGCGGGTGCCGAGGCCGCCCCGGCGATGGCGCCCTTCACGTACGCCTGGACGTCTTCCTTCAGGATGCGGTCCTTCGGGCCGGAGGGCTTCACGCGGCCGAGATCGACACCCAGCTCGCGGGCGAAGCGGCGCACGGACGGGCTCGCATGGGCCTTGGCGAACGAGGCTTCGTCGATCGGGCCGGAGGCGACGGGCGCTGCAGACGGCACGGCAACCGGTGCGGCGACGAGCGCTGCGGCGGCAGGTGCCGCAGCAGCAACGGCGGCGGGCGCCGGTGCCGCAGGAGCCGGTGCGGGTGCTGCCGCCGGGGCCGGTGCTGGCGCGGCGGCAACGGCGTCACCTACCTCGAGCGTGAGGATCATCATGCCCTGGGAGACCTTGTCGCCCACCTTGATCTTCACGTCCTTGACGATGCCGGCCTCGGGCGCGGGGACTTCCATCGTGGCCTTGTCGGACTCGAGCGTGACGAGCGAATCCTCGGCCTTCACGGCGTCGCCGGGCTTCACGAGGATCTCGATGACCGGCACGTCCTTGTAGTCGCCGATGTCCGGGACCAGGATTTCCTTGATAGCACCCATGGGGTTCCTTGTGGGGTCTTGGGGAGTCGGGCTCGGCCTGGGCCTACACGCGCCAGGGCACCGCCTTCTCCGGGTCGATCTGATACTTGAGGATGGCCTGCGTCACGGTGGCGGCGGGGATCGCACCTTCGTCCGCGAGGGACTGGAGCGCGGCCACGACGACGTGGTGGCGGTTGACCTCGAAGAAGCTGCGCAGCTGTTCGCGGGTGTCGGAACGCCCGAACCCGTCGGTGCCCAGCACGGTGAAGCGGCGGTCGAGGTACGGGCGGATCTGGTCGGCGAAGAGCCGCATGTAGTCGGTGGCGGCGATGATCGGGCCGGCGTGCTTGTCGAGGCACTGCGCGACGTACGACTGACGCGGCTTGCTCTCGGGGTGCAGGCGGTTCCAGCGTTCGGCCTCCATGCCGTCGCGACGCAGCTCGGTGAAGCTCGGGCAGCTCCAGATGTCGGACGCGACCCCGAAGTCCTGCTCCAGCAGTTCGGCGGCGGCCATGACCTCGCGGAGGATCGTGCCGCTGCCCATCAGCTGCACGCGCGGGTTCTTCTTCGTGCCCTTCCCGGCCGACAGGAGGTACATGCCCTTGAGGATGCCGGCCTCCGCACCCTCCGGCATGGCCGGCTGGGTGTAGTTCTCGTTCATCACCGTCAGGTAGTAGAAGACGTCCTCCTGCTCGGCGTACATGCGACGCAGGCCGTCCTGGATGATGACCGCCACCTCGTACGCGAACGTGGGGTCGTACGAGATGCAGTTGGGGATGGTCGACGACACGAGGTGGCTGTGACCGTCCTCGTGCTGCAGACCCTCGCCGTTCAGCGTGGTCCGCCCGGCGGTGCCGCCCAGGAGGAAGCCGCGCGCGCGCTGGTCACCGGCAGCCCACGCGAGGTCGCCGATGCGCTGGAAGCCGAACATCGAGTAGTAGATGTAGAACGGGATCATCGTCACGCCGTGCGTCGAGTACGACGTGGCGGCGGCGATCCAGGAGGACATCGCGCCCGGCTCGTTGATCCCTTCCTGCAGGATCTGGCCATGCTTGTCCTCCTTGTAGAACATGAGCTGGTCGGCGTCCTGGGGGGTGTAGAGCTGCCCCACCGAGGACCAGATGCCGAGCTGGCGGAACATGCCTTCCATGCCGAACGTGCGCGACTCGTCGGGGACGATCGGCACGATGCGCTTGCCGATGTTCTTGTCGCGGACGAGGGTGCCGAGGATCCGCACGAAGGCCATCGTGGTGCTGATCTCGCGGTCTTCCGAACTCTTCAGGAGCGCGTCGAAGGCGGAGAGCGGCGGGATCTCCAGCGTGTCGCCCTGCGTGCGCCGGGTCGGGAGATAGCCGCCGAGTTCCTCGCGGCGCTTGCGCATGTACTCCAGTTCCGGCGAACCCTCGGGGAACGTGAGCAGCGGCGTGTCGTCGAGCTTGTCGTCGGGGATCGGCAGGTCGAAGCGGTCGCGGAACGCCTTCAGCGAGTGCGTGCCCATCTTCTTCTGCTGGTGCGTGATGTTCTGCGCCTCGCCGGCCTCGCCCATGCCGTAACCCTTGATGGTCTTGGCGAGGATCACGGTGGGCTGGCCCTTGTGGTTCACGGCCGAGTGGTACGCGGCGTAGATCTTGTGCGGGTCGTGGCCGCCGCGGTTCAGGCGCCAGATGTCGTCGTCGGACATCGTGGAGACCAGTTCGAGCAGCTCGGGGTATTTCCCGAAGAAGTGCTTGCGGACGTACGCGCCGTCCTTCGACTTGAAGGTCTGGTACTCGCCGTCGACGCACTCCTCCATGCGCTTCATCAGGAGGCCGGTCTTGTCCTTCGCGAGGAGCGGATCCCAGTACGAACCCCAGATCAGCTTGATGACGTTCCAGCCGGCGCCGCGGAAGTCGGCTTCCAGCTCCTGGATGATCTTGCCGTTGCCGCGCACCGGGCCGTCGAGCCGCTGCAGGTTGCAGTTCACGACGAAGATGAGGTTGTCGAGCTTCTCGCGGGCCGCGACGCCGATGGCGCCCATGGATTCGGGCTCGTCGATCTCGCCGTCACCCAGGAAGCACCAGACCTTGCGGCCTTCGGTCTCGACCAGGCCGCGGTCCTGGAGGTACTTCATGAAGCGCGCCTGATAGATGGCCATCAGCGGGCCGAGGCCCATCGACACGGTGGGGAACTGCCAGAAGTCCGGCATCAGCCACGGATGCGGATACGACGAGAGGCCCTTGCCGTCGACTTCCTGGCGGAAGTTGTCGATCTGGTCGGCGGTGAGGCGGCCCAGCATGAAGGCCCGCGCGTAGACGCCGGTCGCCGAGTGGCCCTGCACGAAGACGAGATCGCCGCCGTGCTTGTCGGACGGGGCGTGCCAGAAGTGGTTGAAGCCGACGTCGTACAGGGTGGCCGCGGAGGCGAAGCTCGCGATGTGGCCGCCCACGTTGGAGTTCTTGTTCGCCCGAAGCACCATCGCGGCGGCGTTCCAGCGGACGTACGAGCGGATGTGGTGCTCGAGCTCGTGATCGCCGGGCGACCGGACTTCGAGGCCGGCGGGGATCGTGTTGATGTAGGCGGTGTTCGCGCTGTAAGGGAGGTAGGCGCCGGCGCGGCGGGCCTTCTCGATCAGCTTGCCCAGCAGATAGTGCGCGCGCTCGATGCCCTCGTTCTCGAGCACGCCGTCGAGCGCGTCGAGCCATTCATTGGTTTCCTGCGGATCGTTGTCTGGCAGCGCTGCCATGGCTGAACACCTTTTCGAGGACCACGTAGAAGGGAGGCACCGACACGCGCATTCGTGGTGCGGCGCGGCAATAAACCGATTTTACAACAGGCACTTCGCGCAGGGACTGAAGGCACTGCCTGCAACTCGGCCCCTCTCTCGATACGGGTGGGACAGTAGCGGAAAAGCCGGCGCAGTTGGTTCCGACTTCTGGTGCCTGAACCCCGATTTACGGCACGGCATGCCGAATGGCGAGGCCACGGCAGCAGTTCCTTTGCCCCCAGGGCGCCTCTGTGGCCGGCTCAGCTGCCACTGGCCGGGGTCTTCGGCTTCGGCGGGAGGCGCCCCATCAGGTAGAACTCTTCGTTCGCGCGCATCTCGAGCAGGTGGGCCATCCGGTTGGAGAGCCCGAAGAAGGCCGTGATGCCGCCGATGTCCCAGATGTCCTCGGCGGAGAAGCCGGCGTCCACGAGCCGCTGCCGATCGGCCTCCTCGACGGCCTCGGGCGTCCGGGCGAGCTTCACGGCGAAGTCGAGCATCGCCTTCTGGCGCGGCGTGATGTCGGCCTTGCGGTGGTCGATGGCCACCTGGTCGGCGACGGTCGGGGACTTCGCGTAGATGCGGAGGATGGCGCCGTGCGCGACGACGCAGTACTGGCAGTGGTTCACGCCGCTGGTGGCGACGACGATCATCTCGCGCTCGGCCTTGGTGAGACCGGAATCGCGGAGCATCAGGGCGTCGTGATACGCGAAGAAGGCGCGGAACTCGTCGGGCCGATGGGCGAGCGTCAGGAACACGTTCGGGATGAAGCCGGCCTTCTCCTGCACCTGCAGCATCACCTCGCGGATGTCCTCGGGCAGATCTTCGAGGGCAGGTACCGGATAGCGGCTGATGGGCGGGTTCGACATGGCGGTCGTCCTGTTGGCGGGGGGAGGTCGATTATAGGAGCCGCCTCGTGCTCGCAGTCGATACCGCGACGGCACCGGCAGTTATGATCCCTGGCGCCCCTCCACGACCATGCGAAGAGACACCACGTCATGACCTCCCCGACCTCGAAGCCGGTCGCCATCGCCGGCACCGACCGCACCCGCCCCGCCACGCTCACCGACCTCTCGGCCACCGAAGCCGCGGCGATGATCCGCGACGGCGAGATCACGAGCCGCGCCATCACCGAGGCGTGTCTCGCGCAGATCGACGCCCGCGGCGACCTCAATGCGTTCGTGACGATCGACCGGGCCGGCGCGCTCGCCGCCGCTGCGAAGGCCGACGCCGATCGCGCCGCCGGCAAGCCCCTCGGGCCGCTCCACGGTGTGCCCATCGTCGTGAAGGACAACATCCACGTGGCGGGGCTGCCGAACTCCGCGGGGACGCCGGCGCTGCTCGGCTTCGTCCCGAAGACCCACGCGCCGGTGGTGCAGCGGCTCGTGGAAGCCGGCGCCGTGATCCTCGGCAAGACCAACATGCACGAACTGGCCTTCGGGATCTCCAGCCACAACGACGCGATCGTCGGCCCCACGGGGACCATCGGCGCGCGCAATGCCTACGACCCGTCGCGCTTCGCCGGCGGCAGTTCGGGCGGCACCGGGGCGGCGGTCGGCGCGCGACTCGCACCGGCCGGACTCGGGTCCGACACCGGCGGCTCGGTCCGCGTGCCGTCCGCCGTGAACGGCATCGCGGGGCTGCGCCCCACGCAGGACCGCTACAGCGGCGAGGCCATCACGCCCATCTCCCACACGCGCGACAACGCGGGGCCGATGGCGCGGACGGTCGCGGACGTCGCGCTGATGGATGCGGTGCTGACGGGCCGGACGCCGGTGGCGCCGGCATCGCTCGCGGGGGTGCGGCTCGGCGTGTGCCGCGAGCGCTTCTTCGAAAGTCTCGATGCCGACACGCAGGCCGTGACCGACGCCGTGCTCGCGAAGCTCGCTGCGGCGGGTGTCGTGCTGGTCGAGGTCACGATGCCCGGACTCTCGGGTCTCAACGGGCAGGCGGGTTTCCCCGTGGCGATGTACGAGGCCTACGACGACCTCGCCGCGTATCTCGCGAAGCACGGCACCGGGCTCACGGTCGAGCAGGTGGCCGCGCGCATCGCGAGCCCGGACGTGAAGGGCACGTACGACGACCTGGTGATCCCGCGGAAACTGCCCGGGGCCGACGGTCTGGTGGACGCGAAGCCCGCCTACGACGCCGCGATGACCCACGCGCGCCCGGCCCTGGCGAAGCTGTACGCCGAGACGTTCGCAGCGAACGCGATCGACGCGCTCATCTTCCCGACCACGCCCTGCGTCGCCATCCCCCAGGGTCCCGAGGCGAGCAGCTTCGATCACTTCATGACGTTCATCCGCAACACCGACCCGGCGACGAACGCCGGCATCCCGGGCCTTTCGTTGGCGGCCGGCCTGGGCGCATCGGGGCTTCCGGTGGGCGTGGAACTCGACGGACCGGCGGGCAGCGACGAGCGACTTCTCGCGCTGGGCATGGCGATCGAGGCACTGCTCGGGCAGCTGCCGGCGCCGGCGTGACCGAGGGAGCCGGCCTGAATGGCGCCAGCCCGGTTCGGGTCTTGCTGAGCAGGCTGGCTCCACGAACACGTTTCATGAGGTCAGACATGCGCAAGACTCCAATGCTCACCGCCCTCGCGGCACTGCTGTTGTCCGGCACTGCGCTGGCGGGAGATGTCGACAAGGGTGCCGTCATCGGCGGCGCCGTCGGCGGTGGCGCGGGTGCCGCAATCGGTTCGAAAGTGGGCGGAACGGCCGGTGCGGCCATCGGCGGGGCGATCGGCGGCGGGCTCGGCGCTGCGGTCGGTTCGGACGGAACCACCAGGGAACGCGTCGTCGTGAAGGAACGGGTGGTGGTGAAGCACCGCGACGACGACGACGATGGCCCGCCCGGACATCGCCGCGGCAAGAAGAAGGGCTGGAAGAAGCACCGCGATCGCGACGACTGATCTTCGCCGGACCGTGGACCGATGATCGGCGGGCGCACCCGACCGCGGCAGGGAGGCGAGGTCAGCCCGCCGCGATCTCCGCCGCAGCCGGCCGGGCGAACTGGATCCGGTGCAGGCGCGCGTAGAGTCCGTCGCGGGCGATCAGCGCCGCGTGCGTGCCGACCTCCGCGATACGGCCACGCTCCAGCACCACGATGCGGTCGGCCTTCTCGATGGTCGACAGGCGGTGCGCGATCACCAGGGTCGTCCTGCCCTGCATCAACCGCTCGAGCGCCGCCTGCACCTGCCGTTCGGATTCCGAATCGAGCGCCGACGTGGCCTCGTCGAGGATGAGGATAGGCGCGTCCTTCAGGAGCGTGCGGGCGATGGCGATCCGCTGACGCTGGCCCCCCGACAGTCGCACGCCCTTCTCGCCGACGATCGTCTGCATCCCCTGCGGCATCTCGCGAATGAAGCCCAGTGCGTGGGCGGCGTCCGCCGCGGCCTCGATCTGTTCCAGCGTCGCATCGGCCCGCGCGCCGTACGCGATGTTCGCAGCCACGGTGTCGTTGAACAGCGCCACGTCCTGCGACACCAGTGCGATGTTCGCCCGCAGGCTCGCGAGCGTGAGATCGCGTAGGTCGTGGCCGTCGAGCAGGATGCGTCCGCCGGTCGGCTGATAGAACCTCGGCACGAGGTTGGCCAGCGTCGTCTTGCCGCCGCCGGACGGACCGACGAGCGCGATGGTCTCGCCCGCTCGGATGGTGAGCGAGATGTCGTCGAGCGCGGGCCGGTCGGCGCGGGCGTACTGCATCGTGACGCCTTCCAGGACGAGTTCACCGCGGGCTCGCGGCAAGGTCTGCGTGCCCCGGTCCGGCTCGGGCTCGCGATCGAGCAGCGCGAAGATGCTCTCGGCGGCGGCCAGGCCCTTCTGCAATTGCTCGTTCACGCCGGTGAGGCGCTTCACGGGCTGGAGCAGCATCAGCATCGCGGTGACGAACGACACGAAGCCGCCGACGGTGGTCTCGTTCGCCGCCGACTGACGCGCCACCACGGTGATGATGAGCGCGAGCGCGATCGCGGCGATGAGCTGGACGATCGACGTGTTGGCAGCGGCCGCCGCGGCGTACTTCATGGTGAATCGGCGCACGCGGTCGGCGGCATCGTGGAAGCGGCGGGTCTCGTAGTCGGCGCCGCCGAAGATCTTCACCACCTTCTGGCAGTCGATGCCTTCCTGCAGCACCTGGGTCGTCGCGCCCATGGCCTCCTGCACTTCGCGGCCGACACGCCGCAGCCGGCGGCTGATGACGCGCACCACCAGCGTGATGACGGGCACCACCACGAGCGTGACGAGGGTCAACTTCCAGTTGAGGTAGAACAGCCAGCCGAGCAGGCCGAGGATGGTGATGCTGTCCTTCAGGGAGATGGTGACCGTGGAGGTCGCGGCGGCCGTCACCTGCGTGACGTCGAACGTGACCTTCGAGACGAGGTTGCCGCTCACCTGCTCGTCGTAGAAGTCGACGGGCAGCACCATGAACTTGCGGAACATCGCTTCGCGGAGATCGAGCACGACGCGCGTCGCGACCCAGTTGGAGCAGAAGCTCTCGACGAAACCCGCCGCGCCGCGCAGCAGGAAGAGCCCGACGAGCAGCACCGGCATCCACATCATCAGCCAAGGATCCTTGTCGACGAACGTGCCGTCGAGCAGCGGCTTCATGAGGGCGGGAAGCGCGGGTTCCGTCAGGGCCCCGATCGTCGTGCCGAAGATCGACGCCGCGAACACGCGCCAGTACGGACGCACGTAGCGCAGCAGGCGGAAGTAGAGCTGGGAACTCGTAAGGACCATCCGTCCGACGATAGCAGAAGCGCTCCGGCCCGGGGAGCGCGCCGGGCCGGGCGTCAGCGGCCGAAACGGTACTCGGCGGTCACGAGGAAGGTGCGGCCGGGCGCCGGGTAGATGCGCGCGTCCGGATCGTATGCGCGCGTCGTGCTGTCGATGCGCACGATGCCCCACGTCGAATAGCGCTTGTCGAGCACGTTCAGCACGCTGCCGGTGAAGCGCCAAGGGCCGATGTCGTAGCCGGCGACGAAGTCGACGACGGTGTACGCGGGCATGAAGCGGCCGAAGGCGTTCGCCTGGTCGTTGTCGTAGGGCTGCTCGCCGAAATGGCGGACCGCCGCCCGGAGCCGCAGGCGTTCGTCGACCTGCCACGCCACGCTGCCCGTCGCGGAATGCCGCGGCACGAGCGGCACGCGCCTGCCCGAGATGTCGATGCCCTGGAAGACACCTTCGCGCACCGTCGCGTCGGTGTAGCCGTAGCTGCCGGTGACGACGACGCGCTCGCCCACCGGCGCGCTGGCCGCCAGCTCGACACCCTGCCGGCGCGTCGGCGGGAGGTTGGCGTTCGTGCCGAACCCAGAGGCCTCCAGGTTGCCGGGGATGAAGGTGATCTCGTTCGAGAGATTCGACTGGAACACGCTGGCACGCCACCAGGCCGACCCGACGGCGCCCTGCAGACCGATCTCGCGGTCCTTCGACTTCTGCGGCTCGAGCAGCGCCGCGAGGAACCGGTTCTCGTCGACGGTCGCCACGCGGAAGCTCTGGGCGAGGCGGACGAACGCGCTGAGGCCGCCGGGCAGCTCCTGCCGCAGCGCGAGTTCGTAGGCGCCGAGATCGCGCGTCTGGTCGAGGATGCCGCCCTCGCGGACCTGGTTGACGACGCGGTGCTGCCGCCCGCCCACCGTGATCCCGAAGCCGGACGGGAACTGCGCGGTGTGCTGCAGATAGCCGGCGAGATTGCCCTGGCTCGCCGTCGCGGTGGACGCGAAGAAGGGCGAGTCGAAGGCGTTGCTGTAGCTCCAGTCGTCCCAGTCGGCGCCGAGCACGAGCGAATGCGTGGCGCCGAACGCCTGGAAGGGCAGGCGCAGCCGGGGTGACGCGCTCGTGACGCGGCCGATCAGATCGTTGAAGCCGCCCAGCTGGAAGCTGCGGGATTTGCGCTCGCGGTGCGCGAGATCGAAGGCGACCTCGGCACCCGCGATGGACTGCACGGTGCCGAGCGACACGCGGGAGGAGTCGAGACCGCTCCATTCGCCGAAGCGGGTCGCGGCGCGCGGGTCGATGGCAGCGCGGGATTCGGGCAGCGACCCCGGCAGGCGGAGATCCTGCTGCCCGGCCGAGAAGCGCAGGAAGACGCGGCCCGTGGGCATGCGCCACGACAGTTCACCGCCGACGCTCTGCTGCCGGAGATCGTTCTCGCGTCGATAGTTGTCGCTCTGGCGATGGTCCGCATGCACGGCGATGCCGAACGTCTCGCCGCCCTTGCTGGCGTTCACGGCCAGCCCGGCGGTGCCGAAGCTGCCGGCCGTGCCGGTCACCCGCGCCTCCTCCGTCCCCGGCGCCGCGGCGCGCGTGATGATGTTGACCGTGCCGCCGGTGGCACCACCGCCGTAGAGGACAGCGCCCGATCCGCGCAGGATTTCGATGCGCTCGATGCCCGCGAGCGGGATCGACGAAAGGTCCGCGGCCGACAGCTCGTTTTCGCTGATGCGCTGGCCGTTCAGGAGGATCAGCGTGTTCTGGTCACCGGTGACGCCGAAGCCGCGCAGATCGATCTGGCGGTTCGGGCTGCCGGCGTTGTCGCGGACGAAGAAGCCGGGCTGGCGTTCGAGCAGGTCGGGCAGCGTGGCCCCGCGGGCATCGAGGATCTCGCGCTCGCCGATCACGGTCATGCCGATGGGGAGGCGCTCCGGGCGCTGCTCGAAGCGGCTCGCGGTGACGACGACGTGCGGCGCGGTGATGCCCGCGATGACCTCCTGCGTCGTGCCTGTCGATGGCATCAGCGCCATCCCCGCCGTGGCGGCCAACCACCCTCCCAACGAACTGCTTCGCATGCGTCCCCCCGATCGTGAAGGACGCCCCCACCGTGCGCCCGTGCTTGCGGCGAGGAGACCTGGGGAGAAACGGAACGGGATGGATGCGCGCACGGACCCATCCGGATCGCCGCCACCCCGCGGACTTCGCCGGTCGATGCGCCGCACCTCTTCACCCAGAGGCGACTGTCAGGCCGGTATCCGGACTCGCGAGACCAGACGCATCGCCTTCCCATCGGTGCCGCCGGTCGACCCTCTCGATCGTCCGACGACGCGCCGACAGTGGCGTCGTGATGCGTCCCTCCTCGCTCACCGTTGCGGGGGCAGTACAGGGCTTGCGGCAGGGGATGCGCGCGCACCTGTTTCCCGTTGAACCCCGGGGACGACGTCCCGCGGGGCACCTGAGGCACGGCCGGAGTATATCGAGGGAACCCCTGCATGGCCCGCAGGCAATGCGCCGCGGGGCGGAGGACCTGCGACGGGATCGCGGCGCGCGGCACCTCCGCACACCGGAAGCGTCATCACGAACTGCCTTCAGAGTGATGCGTTACACGTTGACCACACAGGATTTCCCTCAGTATATTGGCCGGATGGATGCTGAGCTGAAAGCCCTCGAGGAACGGATCGGTCTGCTCATATCGCTCACGGAGCGACTGCGCACCGAGAACGGTGACCTGCGGCAACAGGTGGCCACGGCCCAGACCGAGAACCGCCAGTTGCGCGAGAAGGTCGATGCCGCCCGGGATCGTCTCGCTTCGCTGCTGGAACGCATCCCCGAGGACGGCTGACGGTGCCCCGCGCCGCACGAATCCGCCCCGCCCCGATTCCCCCCTCCAGGCACAGACCCTCCAGGACCCGCCGATGAGTCAGGAAGCCAAGGCGCTCGACGTCACGATCATGGGCCGGGAGTTCCGGGTCACCTGCACCGACGAGGAACGCGCCGATCTCCTCCGGGCCGTCGACTACCTCGACCTGAAGATGCGCGACATCCGCGACGCCGGAAAACTGGTGGGCACGGAACGGATCGCGATCATGGCTGCTCTCAACATCGCGCACGAACTTCTCAAGCTTCAGGTGCCGGGAGGCTTCGATCTGGGCGGTCTGAAGCGTAGAATCCACGAGATGCAGTCGACGATCGACTCCGCGCTCTCGGCGCAGGACAAATTGTTCTGAGGTTGGTCCGGTCGTTGTCGTTAAGCATGTTGCAGTCTTCGCTCCCTGTGGTGTTCGACGGGTCGTAATTCTCCGAACCATTTCGCACCCCCGGTTGTGTACCTTGGCAGCGCTTTTGTGAGCATCCCATGTCGGATGCACCTACGGCGCTCGGCGCGCGACCACTCTCGAGCTCAGGTTCGAGAAACTCGACCCGACGGCATTTTCGGGGGGCACCCATCTCTTGGAGGCGACGGCAACGTCGCCTCTGTTTTTTTGATGCGCCGCCTTCGTTCGCCTCGATTCCCGTCCGCCTGCATCGCAGTGATCGCGATCCTCGGCGCGTGCTTCGGCACCGTCTCGTCGGTTCGCGCCGGACACGCGCTTCCGGACACCATCGCCCAGCGCGTCGCGGCCTGCACCGGCTGCCATGGCCGTGAGGGTCGCGCCGCCCCCGACGGTTTTCATCCGCGCATCGCCGGCAAGCCCGCCGCGTATCTCCATCAGCAGTTGCTGCACTTCCGCGACGGCCGGCGGCGTCACGTCGCGATGGCGCATCTGCTCGCGCATCTCGACGACGGCTATCTCGCCGAGATCGCGGAGCACTTCGCGACGTTGGAGATCCCGTACCCCGCACCCCGCCCGCCCACGACCACGGCAACAACACTCGCCCGCGGCCGTGGGCTCGTGATCGATGGTGATGCGACGCGCGAGATCCCGCCGTGCGCCGCGTGCCACGGAGAGCGCTTCACCGGCGTCGCGCCCGCGGTGCCTGGTCTGCTCGGCCTCCCCCGCGACTACCTCAATGCGCAACTGGGTGGCTGGAAGAACGGCCTGCGCAAGGCGACTTCACCCGACTGCATGGCAACGATCGCGTCGCGCCTGTCGCCCCAGGACATCGAGGCCGTCTCGGCGTGGCTGTCCTCGCAGCCGGTACCCGCCGGTGGCAAGGCTGCGACAACGTTCTCGGCAAAGCCGCCCATGGCGTGCGGCAGCATCGCGTCGGTGACGCACAGGGTCTCGCCGTGAGACGCGGCATCGCCATCGTCGGCGCATCGATCGCCATCGGTGCCGCACTCGTCGTCTCACGAACCGAAACGCCATCGCGGCCGGAGATCACCACGCCCGCCACGTCGGCGAGCATCGCGAAGGGGGAGTACCTCGCCCGCGTCGGCCAGTGCGAGGGCTGTCACACGGCGCGCGGCGGCGAGCGCTACGCAGGCGGACGCGGGATCGTCACGCCGTTCGGCACCGTGTACGCGACGAACCTCACGCCCGACCCCGACACCGGATTGGGCCGATGGACCCGCACCGATTTCCGGCGCGCGCTCCACGAGGGGCGATCGAAGGACGGCCACGCGCTCACACCCGCGTTCCCATACACGAACTTCACGCGCATCACGTCCGACGACGCTGCGGCACTGTACGACTACTTGCAGAGCCTGCCGCCGGTGGCGCGAAAGAACCGGCCCCACGCGCTGCGCTTCCCGTACGACCGCCCTTGGATGATCGCCGCCTGGCGCGCGCTCAACTTCACGCCTGGGGAGTTTGTCCCCGACACCTCGCGAAGTGCTTCGTTGAATCGCGGTGCGTACCTCGTGCACGGCCTCGGCCACTGCGATGCCTGCCACGCGCAGCGCAATGCGATGGGTGCCGTCGTGAGCGGCACCTCGCTCGCCGGCGGGACGATGCCGGGCCTGGGTTGGTACGCGCCGTCGTTGCGCGACTCCCATGAGGGCAGCGTCGCGCATTGGAAGCCGGAAGATGTCGCTTCGTTGCTCGCGACCGGTATCGCCCCGGGCGCGTCGGTGGCGGGCCCGATGGCGGAGGTGGTCCGCCGCGGCACGCAGCACTACTCGACCGACGATCTCCGCGCTGTCGTCGAGTACCTGCAGTCGGTGCCGCAGGTCCGGGATTCGTCAACGCCACCGCCAGCGATCGATCCGAAGGACCCCGTGTTCGTGCGGGGACAGAAGCTGTACGCCGACCATTGCGCCGACTGCCATGGACAGGACGGCGAAGGCGCGGGCGCCGCGGCACCGGCGCTGGCCGGCAACCGCGTCGTGACGATGGCGTCCGCGACGAACGCGATCCGTGCCGTGCTGATGGGCGGCTTCGCCCCCGTCACCGACGGGAACCCGCGCCCCTTCGGCATGCCGCCGTTCGGGCAGGTGCTCGGCGACGCCGACGCGGCGGCGTTGATGACCTACGTGCGCAACGCGTGGGGCAATGCAGCGCCCGAGGTGTCGGCGCTGGCGATCAATCGCGAACGAGGGGCGGCGGTGGAGGAGTGAGGCACGGGGCACGACCGGGGGGACCCATATATCTCCCGCGATGGACGCAAAGGGCGAAGGGGTGGTGACCTTGTAGGAGCGGGCCACGCCCGCGAAAGCGATCGTTCCGTTGAAAGCGCTTCCTCGCATCCATCGCTTGCGCGGCCATGGGCCGCTCCTACAAGAGCTTCGCTTCGATCACGGTCGGTGAACGTCCTGTGGACCGATCAATCGAGCGAGATAGCCCGTACATCGAGACGGAACGGCCCCGCCTGGCGATCCGAGATCACGAAACCGACCTGCATCAGCCGCGCGGGATCGAGCGCGGGCGCGTCCACCACACGACCGCGGAAGGTCGCTGCGAAGCTCGCGAGGTCCAGGCGCACGGTGGTCCAGACGCCTGCGGGTGCGTCGAACGGCAGCTGGTAGTTGACCCCGTCGTACAGATCCTCGGTACGCAGATTGAGCTTGTAGCGCTTGCCGTCGCCGCGCACCTCCAGCACGCAGGCGCTTGCACCGGCCACGCCCAGCGCACGCGGTCGCGAACGCACGGACGCGAATCCGCCGTTGCGTTCCAGCGAGACCACGCCCTCGAACACGGCGTGACCGTCGGGATCGTGGCGGAAGGTGCTGCGCGAGACGCCGCCCATCACGACGTCGTCGACGGGTCCCCAGTCGTCGATGGCATCGGGGGTGTCGAAGCGGTAGAGAAAGTGGGACATGTCGGTGGCCGATGGCGGGGAGTGGTCCAGATCCTGTAGGAGCGGGCCATGCCCGCCTCTCGGGCCTGCCGGCCCGCGGCGGGGAGCCCGCGTGGCGTACGAACAAGGGGAGAACCCCTTGTATATCCCCCCTTTGATGCGCCGCCCGCCGCGACCTCGAGCCGCGGTTCTGTAGGAGCGGGCCATGCCCGCCTCTCGGGCCTGCCGGCCCGCGGCGGGGAGCCCGCGTGGCGTACGAACAAGGGGAGGACCCCTTGTATATCCCCCCTTTGATGCGCCACCCGCCGCGACCTCGTGCCGCGGCTCTGTAGGAGCGGGCCATGCCCGCCTCTCGGGCCTGCCGGCCCGCGGCGGGGAGCCCGCGTGGCGTACGAACAAGGGGAGGACCCCTTGTATATCCCCCTTTGATGCGCCACCCGCCGCGACCTCGAGCCGCGGTTCTGTAGGAGCGGGCCATGCCCGCCTCTCGGGCCTGCCGGCCCGCGGCGGGGAGCCCGCGTGGCGTACGAACAAGGGGAGGACCCCTTGTATATCCCCCTGTTGATGCGCCACCTGCCGCGACCTCGAGCCACGGTTCTGTAGGAGCGGGCCATGCCCGCCTCTCGGGCCTGCCGGCCCGCGGCGGGGAGCCCGCGTGGCGTACGAACAAGGGGAGGACCCCTTGTATATCCCCCTGTTGATGCGCCACCT
>JALHMS010000001.1:12377-274334 GCA_022843925.1 Burkholderiales bacterium | reverse complement strand
CGGTTCTGTAGGAGCGGGCCATGCCCGCCTCTCGGGCCTGCCGGCCCGCGGCGGGGAGCCCGCGTGGCGTACGAACAAGGGGAGGACCCCTTGTATATCCCCCTGTTGATGCGCCACCTGCCGCGACCTCGAGCCACGGTTCTGTAGGAGCGGGCCATGCCCGCGAAAGTGCTCGATGCGGTGAACAAGCATGCTCGACCACCAAGTGCGCAAGGCCTGATCCCTCGCTATCCATTCTGGCATCCTAAACGGGGCTCTACGGCGAGATATAGGGGCTTTGAGAGAACGTTCTGCCGAGTGATCACGAGGCTGCGAGGGTCCGACCCCGGGGTTGTACCCCGGGGTTGATTTAGATTACGGCAACTCCTTGTCGAGATCCCATCCGCATTGCTGGCGTCGACGACGGATGAATCCGCCACTTATCTTGATTCCGGCGAAGGTCCCTTGATAGGTCACGGATGTTCCGCAGTTTGGGCATGTGATCCGGTCTAGAACGAACTTCGCTGAGAGTATCAGTGCAAAAAACGGCACCGGGAAGAATTCAGACAAATAAAGCGCGCCGAGTCCGAACAAAAAATAGCGCCCATGATGCAAGCCCAAGCAAACACATTTTTCCTGAACGCAGTCATGATCTGGATGCACCGTCTGGCGGCGTCGTAGGTGTAGGCGGTTGTGGCGGGCGCCAGGAAGAGCGATGCTCGATTGCAAGACCCGACCCCGTACTTCCGGTGGTCAGCGTGCCCGGCGCCCGCGTGGGGTTCCCGCTGAGTCCCATGGGTTGAGCACCGTCACGCCGGTCGCTTCGAAATCGGCCACGTTGCGGGTGACCACGGTCATGTTGTGCACCATCGCAGTGGCGGAAATCAATGCATCGCGTTCGGATCGCGGGTCGGGCACGTGCAGGGCTGCGCAGCGCTGTGCCACGTCAGTATCCACTGGCAGCACACGTCCTGAGAACGCAGGCAGCACCTTCTGATCGAGCCAGGTCCTGAGCATGGCGCCCTGCTTGGGATCGCGGCGGTGTACGAGCAGCACGCCAGTTTCCAGTTCGAGAATCGTGATGGCCGAAACGTACAGGACATCGGCGGGCACGCCCGACGCCCACGCGACCACCTTTCGATCAGCCTGGCCTGCCTTGGCCTTGCGCAATTCCGATACGACATTGGTGTCGAGGACGAACATCAGCGTAGATCGGCTGGCCGGGCAATGCGGCCCAGGCGAGGGGCTTCGAAGGCGATATCGGCCCCGCCGGGCATGGCGAGCAGGTCGGCGATGCTCGCGGTCTTCCGGGTGAGCTTGTGGTAGGCCTCGATCGTCAGCAATACATGCGAGGGGCGACCGCGATCCGTGATGATGACCGGACCTTTGCTGGCAGCCCGCTTCGCACCGCTGGCGTCCTGGTTGAACTCCCGGCTGGAAACGGTTGTGATGGTCACGATGGAGGCTCCTGAGTTGCATCGCCGAATGTAGGTACGTTACTACATGGCAATCTGCCCGCCAAGTTCAGGCATCGACCATCCACATCTGTCTGGCTTTCCAGGTCGGAGCTACGCGACACCATGCTCATGCTCGCGCTTCGTTCCAGAAGCGCCTGTCATCACGCCCTTGCACATCTTCGCGCGGGACAGCACCCGAACGCCGACCAGAGCCCCCAACCCCAGCACCATCGACAGCCAGGTCGCGGGTTCGGGGACGGCGACGACGGAGATCTTGGTAGCGAAATCTCCCTGGTCAACACCGAATAACGAGACATCGAGCGCGGCACCCCCAAGCCACGTCCCGACGATCCGGTCACCCGAGATCGTTGCCGCGAGGACCTTCAGGGTGACATGGCCACCGTCGAGGCCGGCCACCGAGATGAATGACAGCCCCTCCATGTCGGACAGCGTCACGAGGGCACGGCCGCCCACTTGAAGCTGGTCGATTCGCCCGCCGAGGAGTTCGGCGTTGCCATCGTCGCGGACGGTTACCGAGCCCAATTGACCGTCAGTCATCGTCATGTGGCTATTGCCGTCGAGGGACACCACGCCCAGATGACCGCCCGTCATCGTCAATTGACTGCTTCCGGCCAGGCGGACGAATGACGCGAAACCACCGCTGACATCGAGCGCTGCCTCCTGGAACAGGCGGACGTCTTCGAGCCGCGCGCCGTCGACCATCGCAACACGTTCGGTCCCGCCCAGGAACTGAGCGTTGTTGGATTCGTAGAACAACGTGGCGCCACAGAACTTGTCGGCGCCACGGATGACGCACATGCCAGAGGGCATGAATCGAACATCGAATGTGGGCGGCGTGGTCACCGCAAAACTGAAGGTTGTCCCGTCTGCCCACTCGCCCTCGAGGCGACCGAGGTTGAAGCGCGCCTCCCGGGCGGTGAACTCCGCGACGCCATCGTCGAAGAGCTCGACATTTGACAGAACGCCACCGCTGACTTCCAGCCTCGAACGACCGCCGACGTAGAACGGCCCCCCGGTGCCGCCACTCATCGTGACCCGGACGTCGTCGACCATCTCGACGAAACCAGATGATCCCCCGCGAATGTCGAGACTCGCCTGGCCGTTCATCCGGACGAACCTTGCGGACCCGCCCTCGACCACGGTCATCCGATCGGTCCCGTGCAGCTGGATATCGTTGAACGTGCTGTAGAACAGCGTCGGTCCGCAGTGCTCGTTGCCGCCGGTGTGGACGCACAGCCCCTCCGGCATGAGCTGTCGGAATGGCGCGAAAGGATCGTCCGTCCGCCCGACCCCCCAGCCCTCGCCGAACCAGCCGATAGGGTTTCCGTCCTGCAGAAATCCCCGCAACCGCCCCTGTCCGAAAGTGAACTCGGATCCGTATACGTGGGCGGTCGCAGAATCGGAGATGCCCAACCATCCCGACAGGAAATAGCCCCCGCGCACATCCGCGCGTGCGTTGCCCGTGAGTGTGATCTGCTTCCCGTGGAAGCTGCCGTTGAAGTCGGCCGTCGCGCGGTCGGCGAGGGAGACGGTGCTGATCTCTCCTGCAGTCAGCGTCGCACGTGAATCGCCCGACAGGGCGTAGTCGAGGACCCGGCCGCCGGTCATTTCGACGACGGCCCGTTCAGCTGCGGTGAGCGACGCGAGGTCGGCCCCGTCGACGACGCGGGCGATGTCGTCGCCGGCGATGGAAAGCGGGTTGCGCGGGGTGTCGATCACCAGGATGGCCGAATGGCCGGCGAGCGGGGCGAGGATCGCGGCCGTGGCGATCAGGGGCAGTACGCGTGGCATGGCGTGGTCTCCGGTCGGTGGTCGCCGTCGTGCCGGGATGTCGTGGATCGCCTGGATCTTCGATGGCGGGCGCCTCGATGGTGGCAGATGCAACCTCGTGTTTGTCGATCGCGCGAAGCGTCCATGCGGACCATGGCAGCCTTCCTCCGGATCGGCCTTCGCCGCACGGCATTCGCACCTTGCCCGGGAGTACCATCGAAGGTGAGAAGGATGTCGCCCGACACCCACACGAGGAGCCCCAGATGCAAGACGCCACGCCCCCCGAGAACCGCCGCGAGTTTCTCGCCATGGCCGCGTCCGCTGCGGTCGGCATGGGTGCCCTGCTGCCGGCGGCCGCGACGACGGCCGCTGCCGCTGAGCCCGCCACGCCGGTGGCCGCGGCCGCCGCCCGATGGCTCGACAGCATCCCCGGCAAGCATCGCCAGGTGGCCGACTGGCCCGAGGTCAACAACGGCATGGGTCTCATCTACACGCTCGCTTTCCTCATGAGCACGCCGGTCGGATTCGGCGTCCCCGCGAGCGACGTGGGCGCCGTCCTCGTGATCCGCCACGACACCATCCCGATCGCGCTGAACGACGCCATGTGGGAGAAGTACAACCTGGGCGCGGTGTTCCACATCGACGATCCGAAGACGAAGTCGCCGGCGGTGCGCAACCCGTTCTACCTCGAACCCGGTGGCCTGCCGTTCCCGGACGCCGCGCTGGTGAACCTGATCGCCCGAGGCGTGAAGGTGGCCGCGTGCGAACTGGCCCTCACGTTCCGCAGCGCGATGATCGCGAAGAAGATGGGGCTCGACCCCGTGGCCGTGAAGAAGGAATGGATCGATTCCGTGCTGCCGGGCATCGAGGTGCTGCCGTCGGGCGTCTTCGCCACCCATGCGGCGCAGGCGCGCGGCTGCACCTACGTGTTCGCAGGTTGATCCGATGGCGTCACACCGTGTCGGGCGCGCCTGCCCGGCACGGCGGCAACACCGCGCAGCGCGGTCGATGACATCGCTCCCCACTTCCCGGCGAACCCCGGATTCCATGCTCCGAAGATTGCTCGTATCGATGCTGCTCGTCGGCCTGCCGCTCGCGGTGGCCGCGCGACCCACCATCGAGGAACTGAAGGCGCGCAGCGTGCTGGACGACTACGAGAGCAACGTCCTGCACGGCTACGACATCGTGATGGACACGCCGCGTCACGCGCCGCGCTACTCGGGCAACCGCCTGAGCTGCACCAACTGCCATCTGGCCGGTGGCACGACGCCTGATGGCCTGCCCCTCAACGTGGCCGGTCTGTACCCGCGATGGCGCGCGAAGAACGGCGTGCGCAACGGCATCGGCCTGCGCATCCGCGAGTGCTTCCTCTACAGCCACAACGGCGTGATGCCGCCTGCCGACGCGCCGGAGGTGCTCGCGGTCGCGGCATACATCAACTATCTCTCGGAAGGCGAGGTGATCGGAAAGCCGCCGAAGCATTGGGGCGTGCCGACACTCACCGGGACCAACCAGGATCCGAACCCGGCGATGGGCGAGATGGTGTATCGCCGCGCGTGCGTCTCGTGTCACGCCGCCGACGGCAGCGGTGTCGGGTCCGCGCCGCCGCTCTGGGGTCCGGCGTCGTACAGCGCCGGGGCCGGCATGAACAACGTGCAGAAGGCTGCCGGTTTCATCTGGGCCAACATGCCGCTCGGCGCCGGCCGGTCGCTCACGCAGCAGGAAGCCCTCGACGTCGCCGCCTACCTGCATCTGCAGGGGCGCCCGGTCGACCCCCGCGACGGGCGCCTGCGGAAGCTCGCCGAGCGCTTCGTCCACTGGCTCGGCGGCCTCACGGGGCGACGCTGATGTCGGTGCTTCGCGAGGTACTGCCCGATTTCTCGTGGTGGTCGGGCGCGGACAAGCGGCGCGAGGCCGCGTCGGGCATCGCCGGCGCAGTGCTCGTGATTCCGCAGGCGATCACGTTCGCCTACGTCGTGGGTCTGGGGCCGGAGTACGGCTTGTACTGCGCCGCCTTCGTCGCGCTGGTGTCGAGCCTCTTCGGCAACTCGGCGATGGTGGGGGGGCCGAACACCGCGCTGTCGATCCTGCTCAGCATCGCGATCATGCCCCACGCCGGCCGCGGGAGCCCGCTCTACACCGAGTACGTGTTGCTGCTCAGCCTGATGGTCGGCGTCGTGCAGCTCGCGCTCTGGGCGCTGCGCGGTGCGACGCTCTTCCGCTATCTCAGTCCGGCCGCGATCGGCGGCATCAAGATCGGTGTCGGCGTGCTCCTCATCACGTCCGCGCTCGAAGGCACGCTGGGCGTGTCGGGGCTCACGATGCAGTTCTTCCACGAGAAGTTCTACGTCGTGCTGGCGTCGTGGAGCGAGATCGTGAATCCGTATGCGGCAGCGATCAGCGCGGCGACGATCCTCTCCGCACTGCGGCTGAAGCGATGGCTTCCGCGGGCCTACATCATCGTGGCCGTCGCCATCGGCGCCGTCGTCGGCTGGGTCATCGACGGCGTCGTGGGCCCCGTGCAATCCCAGGTGGAACTGCTGGGCCGGGTGGTGTTCGATCCCCTGCCCCTCCGTCTGCTCACCGTGACGACCGAGCACCTCGCGGTGCTGGAGGAGCTGATCCCCAACGCGGTGGCGATCGCGGTGCTCGGACTCGCGCAGTCGCTGGTGATATCGCGGGACCTGAAGACGCGCATGAGCCCGTCGGTCGACCTGCACAAGGAAGTTTTCGCGCAGGGCCTCTCCAACGTGGTCGGCCCGTTCTTCTCGAGCTTCGCGGGGTCGGGAAGCTTCAACCGCACGAGCGTCGCGATCGAGATGGGCGCGCGCACGCCGCTGTCGGGCATCGTGGCGGCCTTGGCCGTCGTCGCCATCGCCTGGGGCCTCGGTCCGTTCCTCACCCATCTGCCCATGCCGGCGATCGCCGCCGTGCTGCTGCTTGTGGGCGCGGGGATGATCCAGTGGAAGGAGATCCGCCTGTACGCCCGCAGCCGCGTCGACGCGACGGTGTGTGGTGTGACGGTCTTCACCGTCTGCTTCGTCGGCCTGGAGGCGGGCATCGTGGTCGCGATCGTGACGTCGGTCGTCTTCTTCGTCGCGAGCGCATCGCGCGTGTCGCTCGACATCACGCGCGACGGCGACACCGAGCACATTGCCGTGCGCGGCAATCTCTTCTACGCATCCATCGACGGGCTCGTCGGCCATCTGCGGGCGCACCCCGCGACGCGTACCACGCTCGACCTCCGCGCCGTGCCGTACTGCGACTCGGCCGCGATCGCGGCGATCGACATGATCCGGCGCGAACGGAACCAGCAAGGTGGACGCCTCGACCTGGTGCGCGGTGACGTCACCGGGATCGCGGCAGCGGCCTGACCACGGGCTGCTGCCGGCAATTGCGCGCGCCGCGGGTGCTGCGCTGCACGACCCCGTTACAATCGGCCGCATCCCCCACGCCCGCCGGAGCCGCGCCGATGCGTCATTGGTTGATGAAGTCCGAGCCGTCCGAGGTCAGCATCGACGACCTCGCGAAGTTGCCCGAGCAGACGGTTCCGTGGTTCGGCGTCCGCAACTACCAGGCGCGCAACTACATGCGCGACGAGATGCAGCCCGGCGACCCCGTGCTCTTCTACCACTCGAGCTGCCCCGAGCCGGGCATCGCCGGGTTCGCCCGCGTCGCGAGCAGGCCGTATCCGGACGACACGCAGTTCGAGGCGGGCGGGAAGTATTTCGATCCGAAGTCGAAGCGCGAGAACCCGCGCTGGGTGCACGTCGATGTGCAATTCGTGAAGAAGATCCGCCTCATCCCGCTCGCCGATCTGCGTGCCCATCCCGCGCTCGCCGACATGCGCATCCTGCAGAAGGGCAATCGGCTCTCCATCACCCCGGTGACTCCGGCGGAGTGGGCGGCCATCGAGTCGCTGCTGTGACCGACGCGATCTCGGTCTGGTGGCTGATCTACCCGCTGATGGGGCTCTTCGCCGGGTTCTTCGCCGGGCTGCTCGGCATCGGCGGCGGGATGATCCTCGTGAGCCTGCTGGTGATGACGTTCAATGCCCAGGGCTTCCCGGCCGACCGCGTGATGCATCTGGCGCTGGGCACGTCGCTCGCTACGATCATCTTCACGTCGCTGAAGAGCGTGCAGTCGCACCATCGCCACGGCGCGGTGCAGTGGGACATCGTGAAGGGCACCGCGCTGGGTCTCGTGGCCGGCACGCTCGCGGGCACGGCGGTGGCCGATGCGCTGCGGTCGAACGTGCTGGCCGTGCTCTTCACGCTCTTCGTCGTCTACTCCGCCGTGAACATGATGCTCGACATCAAGCCGAAGCCCACGAACCGTCTGCCGGGGCCGCTCGGGCTGCAGTTGGGCGCGGGCGCCGTGGGCGTGGCCTCGGCGCTGGTGGGCGCGGGTGGTGGTTTCCTCAGCATCCCGCTGATGAGCTTCTGCAACGTGCCGATGCGCCAGTGCGTCGCGACGTCGTCCGCGTTCGGCATCCCCATCGCCGTCTCGGGCACCATCGGATTCCTCGTCGGTGGCTGGGACAAGGACCACCTGCCCGCGCTGTCCGCCGGTTACCTTTACCTGCCCGCCGTCGTCGGCATCGTGGCGGGTACGTTCGTGACGGTGCCCATCGGCGCGAAGGTCGCGCACTCGATTCCCGTGCCCCGGCTGAAGAAGGTCTTCGCGGTGATCCTGTCGATCATGGCGATCAAGATGACCATCTCGCTCTTCTGAGGCGACGCGATCAGCGGGCCGCGGCGCCGAGTCCGTGTACAAGGCCCGCAGGCGCGTCGGGCGCTGTCAGCGCCTGGCAGCGCCGCTCGAACCGGAGCGCGAGCACCACGGCCGCGAGCGCGAGCCCGATGGCGAACCCCGACCAGAAGCCGGCGGCACCCAGGCCCAGGGGGATCGCGAGCAGCCAGCCGAGCGGCAGCGCCACCAACCAGTAGGCCACGAGCGTCACCACCATCGGCCACCGATGGTCGTGCATGCCGCGGAGCGCGCCCAGGCTCACGGTCTGGATGCCGTCGAAGAACTGCATCAACCCCACCGCGATGAACATGGCCGCTGCCGTGGCGATCACGGCCGGGTCGTCGACGAAGGCGCGCGCGACACTGGCGCCGCCGAGGGCGAGCGGCAGGGTCAGGACCAGCGTCCACACCGAGGCCGTGAGCAGGGCCGCGTGGCCGATCGGCCGCACGCGCTGCAGTTCGCCGCTGCCCATCGCCTGGGAGATGCGGATGCCCGTGGCGCTCGCCACGCCGAGCGGGAGCATGTACAGCAGCGACTCGACGCTGAACACGATCTGGTTCGCCGCGAGGGCGACCGCGCCGAGGAGACCGATCAGCACGCCCGACACCGCGACCGCACCGCCCTCGGCGAGGTACTGGATGCCCATCGGGAAACCGGCCTTCGCCTGCGCGGCGAATCCCTCGCGACCGAGCGGCACCCGGATGCGATACGGACGCATCACCTCCGCGCGCCGGAAGGTGAGCCAGAACGCGCCGAGCGCGGCGCACTCCGCGAGCAGCGTGGCCACCCCCGCACCAGTGAGACCGAGCGCCGGGAAGCCGAGGCGGCCGGAGATGAGGACGTAGTTCAGGGGCAGGTTGACGGCGACGGCGGTGAACATGAGCGCGACGCCCGTCCAGGGCCGGTCGATGGCGTCGAACACCTGCTTGAAGACGAGCGAGACGCCATACGGCAGGAGCATCAGCGCAAGCAGCACCCAGTACGGGGCGATCACCGCGAGCACCTCGGGCGGCTGGCCGGCGTACGGCAGCAGGAAGAGCGCGCCGATCATGAGCAGCGCGCCGCCGCCACCCACCATCGCGCCGAAGGCGCAACCGTGGCGCACGACGCTTGCGAGCGCCCGGGCATCGCCCGCACCGAAGGCCCGCGCGGCGAGCAGTCCGACGGGCCCCATGAATCCATAGAGTGCAGCCCAGAGGATCAGCAGGGCGCTGGACGTGAGCGATGCGGCCGCAAGGGGCACGGGTCCGAGCGGACCGAGCATCCACGTGTCGGTGAGCATGAGGGCGGTGGACGCCCCCAGGCCGGCCACGAGGGGCAGGGCGAGGCGGGCAAGCGGCAGGAACTCCGGTCGGAGGCGCTGGAACGACGACATGACAATCTCCCGATGCCGCGGGAGTCGCCCTGGTGGGGCGCTCGACCGCGGAACGAACCGCACTGTATTGTCGATGGTGATTGCGTGCCGCAAACTGATCGTTCAGCGCTACTCGACAATCCAATTCGTTCCTTCCACGGGAAAGCCCATGGCAGACAGCCTCGGACTCATGCGCACCTTCTGCGAAGTGGCGGCCGCCGGCAGTTTCAGCGTCGCCGCCCGGCGCCTCGGGCTGTCGCGCGCGGCAGTGTCGCTGCAGATCGCGCAGCTCGAATCACGCCTCGACACCCGGCTCTTCACGCGCACGACGCGGCGGGTCGCGCTCACACCCGAGGGCAGCCGGTATGCCGCCCGCGCCGAGGCGATCGTGGCCGAGGTCGACACGCTGGAGAACGAGTACGCGCAGCGATCGGGCGAAGTGGCGGGGCTGCTGTCGGTGGAGGTGCCCGAGTTCATCGGGACGCGTCTGCTCGCCGGACGGCTGCCCGAGCTGCTGGCGCGGTATCCGGCGCTGACGATCGACCTCATCCTGAACGAGCACGTGGACGAGGCGCCCTCCACGCGAGCGGATGTCTTCCTGCGGTTCACGCTGCCGCCCCGCAGCGGCATGCGGTATCGCGCACTGGGCTCGATGCGGCTCATCACGGCCGCGAGCCCGCACTACGTGGCGCAGCACGGCGCGCCGCGGCATCCGCGCGAGATCCCGGCGCACACGACCATCGACTACGTGAACTCGGTGGCCGGCAAGCCCTTCGACTGGGCGTTCGAGGACGCCCTGCACCCCGGACGCGCACCGCTCGTGATGCCGGCGCAGGGCCGGCTCTGCAGCAACAACTCCGACGCGTGCCTGCTGGCTGCCATCGGCGGGCTCGGGCTGTATCAGGATTATCGGTTCGTGCTCGAACCGCACTTCGCCAATGGTTCTCTGGTGCAGGTGCTGCCTGGCTGGCACTCGCCGGCTTACGAGCTGTACGCGCTGTGGCACCCGGGCAAACCGGTGGCCCCACGGCTCACCGCATTCATCGAGTTCCTGTCGGAAGTGCTGGCAGGGCCGATCGCAGCAGCCGCGCTGCCGAGGACAGCAGGGGGTCGGAGACGCGTCCATCGGCCCAGGGGGCCGTCACGGGAAATGACGGATGGGTAGGCCATAGGGTCCGTCACTTCGCCCATCGGCAGTACCCGCCCCGCAATGCCTCCCGACCATGATCCTGGTAGTGGAAATGTCGTCCACCCACCGAGGAGCTCACTCATGAATGCACCGAAGAACGACCGCCGCAGTTTCCTGAAGACGGCCTCCGCCATCGCCGGCTCCACCGTGTTGCCGAGCGCGGGCATCGCCGCGCTGGGTCTCGGAGCGCCTGCCATCGTGCTGGCCGACGACGCCCGACCGCGCATGAGCGAAGGCATCCAGTTCGGTGACCAGGGGCTCGGTCGCACGCTCGTGTGGAGCCGCGCCGATCGCCCGTCGCGCATGTTCGTGCAATACGCCATGGACGAATCGTTCCGCGGCGCACGCACGCTCGTCGGCCCGCATGCGCTCGACCTGACGGACTACACCGCACGCCTCGATCTCACCAACCTCCCGGCGAACCGCGACGTGTTCGTGAAGGTGTGGTTCGAGGACCTCACGAACGCCCGTGCGCGCAGCGAACCGGTGACCGGACATTTCCGCACGCCTGGTCTCGCCCGCGACATCCGCTTCGTCTGGGGTGGCGACACCGCCGGGCAGGGCTGGGGGATCAACGAGTCGTTCGGCGGCATGAAGATCTACGAAGCCATGCGGCGCGTCGAGCCCGACTTCTTCATCCACAGCGGCGACACCATCTATGCCGACGGCCCCATCGCGGAATCCGTGACGGCAGAGGACGGCCGCCTGTGGACCAACATCGTGACGCCGGAAGTCGCGAAGGTGGCAGAAACGCTCGCCGAGTTCCGCGGCCGGTACAAGTACAACCTCATGGACGCCAACGTCCGCCGCTTCAACGCCGAGGTGCCGCAGGTCTGGCAGTGGGACGACCACGAGGTCACCAACAACTGGTCCGCGTCGAAGGACCTCTCGGCCGATGCGCGCTACACGGTGAAGGACGTCCCGCTGCTCATCGCGCGCGGCTCGCGCGCCTTCCAGGAGTTCGCGCCGATGCGACCGCACACGGCCGACGAGTCCGAGCGCGTCTACCGCCACATCCCCTACGGCCCGCTGCTCGACGTGTTCGTCGTCGACATGCGCAGCTACCGCGGCCCGAACACGTTCAACCGCCAGGAGCAGGAGGGCGACGACACGGCCTTCCTCGGTCTGCAGCAGATGGAATGGCTGCGCCAGGGTCTCAAGCGCTCGCGCGCCACGTGGAAGGTCATCGCCGCCGACATGCCGGTCGGTGTGGTGATCGGCGACGGCCGCGACGCCGAGCGGCGCAGCCGCTACGAAGGCCTCGCGAACGGCAATGGACCGGCCCTCGGGCGGGAACTGGAGATCGCGCGCCTGCTGACCTTCATCGCGCGCGAGAACATCCGCAACGTGGTGTGGGTCACCGCCGACGTCCACTACTGTGCCGCCCATCACTACGATCCGACGCGGGCGCAGTACCGCGACTTCGCTCCGTTCTGGGAGTTCGTGGCCGGGCCGCTGAACGCCGGCTCGTTCGGACCCAACACGCTCGACGACACGTTCGGTCCGGAGGCCGTCTTCACGCGCACGGGGCCGCGATCCAACGCGTCCCCCTACGCCGGGGCGCAATTCTTCGGGGAGGTGAACATCGCGCACGGATCGCGCAACCTCACCGTCGACTTGAAGAACATCGACGGCGTGTCGGTGTATCAGAAGACGCTGGTGCCGGCATGAACGGGAGAACGGCGATGCACAGGATTCTCTCCCGCGGGGCGATCGCGCGGATTCTGGCCGCGACGCTGTTCGCGTCGGCAGGCTCGGCTTCCGCCGCCTCGCTGGTGGCCTTCGACGCGCGCGGCAACGATCTCGACACCTTCGGCACCGGTCCGACCCTGCTCGCGGTGACAGTGGGCTTCCGAAACGGGGCGGCGGTGGACCTCACCCTGGAGGTGGAAGCCGATGACGTCGGCGGCTGGATCGCCTTCGATGCCATCCTCTCGAATGTCGGCGTCGGGCCCTTCTCCGCACTCGACGTGCGGATGGACCGCGGCAGCTTCGCACTGGTCGGCGATGTCACGGCGCAGTTGGGTGGCCTCGGCGCGATCACCGGTTCGACGCTGTCGCAGCGGATCGGCTTCGACCCTGCCGAGCCGTTCGGGGTCGATCTCGGGAATCCGTTCTCCCAGGCCGGTCCGCAGTCCTGGCTGGTGGGCTTCGACGGCCTCGTCGCAGGCGATCGCGTCACGCTGTCGCTTCAGGCGGTGCCAGTGCCGGAGCCTTCCACCACGGTGTTGACGCTGGCCGGGTTCGGCGTGCTGGGCGCTGCCCTCCGTGCCAGGAGGCGCGCGGGTCGCTGAGCGTGCAGGCTGACCGCGGTGATCGTCAGACGGTCACCGCGGTCTCAGCCGCCCGAGAGAGGAATGGTGATTTCCGGCCTGCGACCGCTGACGATGTCGGCGATCACGCGCGCCGAACCGCACGAGAGGGTCCAGCCGAGCGTGCCGTGGCCGGTGTTGAGGTACAGGTTCGAGAAGCGCGTGCGGCCGATGATCGGGACGTTGCCCGGCGTGGCAGGCCGCAGGCCGGTCCAGAAGCGCGCCCCGGCGTAGTCGAGCGCGTCCGGGAACAACTCGCGCGTGCGGCGCACGATGGCCTCGCATCGCACCTGGTTGATCGAAGTGTCCCAGCCGTTCAGTTCGGCGGTGCCCGCCACGCGCAGCTCGTCACCCAGACGCGAGAAGACGAGTTTGTAGCCGTCGTCCGTCAGGCTCACCTCCGGCGCCGACGCCGGATCGATGACCTTCGCGGTGATCGAGTAGCCCTTCGCGGGATAGACGGGAATCCGCAGGCCGAGCGGCCGGAGCAGGTGGACCGAGTAGCTGCCCAGCGCGACGACGATCGCGTCGGCGGTGAGGCGGGTCTCGCCTTCGGTATTCCGCACGCGAACCCCGGTGATGCGGTCGCCTTCGCGTTCCAGCGCGATCACGGTGGTGTCGAACCGGAAATCCACGCCGCGGGCGATCGCGAGCTTCGCCAGTTCATCGGTGAAGCGCCACGCGTTGCCGGACTCGTCGCTCGGAGTGAAGGTCCCCCCGACGATGCGATCGCGCGCGCCGCGCAGCGCGGGCTCGATGGCGACGCATTCGTCTGCTGTTGTCGGGACGCTGCCGCACCCGAAGTCGTTCATGTGGGCGAGGGCCTGCACACCCGCGTCGAACGCCGCCCGGTCGGTGTAGAAGTGCAGGATGCCGCGCTCGAGATGGTCGTACTGGATGCCGGTCCCGGCGCGCAGGGCCTGCAGCGTGGCGCGGCTGTAGATGCCCAGGGTCACGAGACTCTCGATGTTCCTGCGGGTGCGCCCCGGAAGGCATTCGAGGAGGAAGCGGAGACCCCAGCGCCACTGGTCGGGGTCGGCCCGGAGCCGGAAGAGCAGCGGTGCGTCCTCGCGACCCAACCAGCGTAGGACCTGCATCGGTGCATGCGGATTGGCCCACGGCTCGGCATGGCTCACGGAGATCTGCCCGCCGTTGGCGAAACTCGTCTCGAGTCCGGCCGCCGGTTGTCGGTCGACCACCGTGACATCGTGGCCCGCCTCCGAGAGAAACCACGCGGAGGTCGTACCGAGGAGACCGCTGCCGAGAACGAGGACTTTCATGGATGGAGGGGCTTCCGCGTGAGGAGATTCTGCCTGGTGTCGATGGCGCGCCCCACCGGAAGTTCCGGGACGACGACGCGACACTGGCCGCCTGGGCGTGCGTGCTAGCATCGCACCACCCAGCCGCAAGCATCTCCCGGACCCACGACCATGCAGCGCCCGCACATCCTCGCCGGCTACGTCGCCTCCATGGTCGTCGTGATCGTCGCCGCGAACATCACCGTCCAGACGCCGATCAACGACTGGCTCACCTGGGGCGCGGTCACCTATCCGTTCGCCTTCCTGGTGACGGACCTCGCGAATCGCTTCGAGGGCGCCGCCTTCGCCCGCCGCGTCGTCTACGCGGGATTCGTGATCGCCATCGGTGCATCGGCCTGGCTGGCGACGCCGCGCATCGCGATCGCCTCCGGGCTCGCCTTCCTCACCGCCGAGCTGCTCGACGTGATGATCTTCGACCGGCTGCGAAGGCACGCATGGTGGAAGCCGCCGCTCGTGTCGACGCTCGTGGCATCGGTGGTCGACACGGCCGTCTTCTTCTCGGTCGCGTTCGCCGGGACGGCGATGCCGTGGGTGACGCTGGCGATCGGTGACTTCGGCGTGAAGGTGGCGCTCGCACTGATCGCCCTGATGCCGTTCCGCGCCGCGATGGCGCTGTACGGCGCGCGTGGTTGAGCGCCCGATCATGTCGGCGCTGCTCCGCTGCCTCGCAATGATCGCCCTGCTTGTCGGGCTGGGCGCGCCCGCGAGCGCCGCGGACGCACCGCTCGATCGCGCCTCGGCACTGTCGGCGCTGGTCGATCCCGACGTCGAGGCGCGGCGGCGCGGGGCGCTCGCACTGGCCGACACCGGGGCGATGGCGGACGTCCCCGCACTCATCACGGCCCTGGCCGGGGACGACGACGCACTCGTCCGCGCCATCGCGGAGCGCGCCATCTGGGCGCTATGGAGCCGCTCCGGCGATGCCACTGCGGATGCCCTGCTCGCCGAGGGCATGGATCAGATGGCGGCGCACCGTTTTCCCGAAAGCATCGCGACCTTCACGCGGGTCGTCGAGCGCCTGCCCGATTTTGCCGAGGGCTGGAACAAGCGCGCCACGGCGCGCTTCCTGGCGGGCGACCTCGACGGTTCGGCCGCGGACTGCGACGAGGTGCTCCACCGCAATCCGTGGCACTTCGGCGCGCTCTCGGGCTACGGGCTCATCCACATGAAGCGGGGGCGGCTCAACGCGGCACTCGATGCGTTCGAACGCGCGCTCACCCTGAACCCCAACATGATCGGTGTGCGCGCCAACGTGGAGGCGATCCGGGAGGAACTCGCCCGGCGGGGGGAAAGGCGGACGTAGGCGGCGATCTGGCTGCTGGCGCGGATCCGACCAGTGGCGCTCACCCCGGTATTGGAAACGCCGCGTCGGACGAAGTCCGACCCACGACAGTCTGCGGACGTCGTCGGTGACGCCCTCAGCCCGCGCCCCGGGCGAAGGTGTCGCACTTCTTCGGACTGCCCGACTCGATGCCGCGGCGGAACCATTCCACGCGCTGCGCCGACGACCCGTGCGTGAAGCTCTCCGGCACGACCTGACCCTGCGCCCGCTTCTGCAGTCGGTCGTCGCCGATGGCAGCGGCGGCGTTCAGGCCCTCCTCGATGTCGCCCGACTCCAGGATCTGCCGCGACCGGTTCGCGTGGTGCGCCCAGATGCCGGCGAAGCAGTCGGCCTGCAACTCCATCCGCACCGAGAGTGCATTCGCGCGGACTTCGTCACTCTTCTGACGCGCCGCGTGCACCTTGTCGGCGATGCCCAGCAGGTTCTGGATGTGATGCCCGACCTCGTGGGCGATCACGTACGCCTGCGCGAAGTCGCCGGGCGCGCCGAGCTTCCGCGAGAGGTCGCGAAAGAACGATAGATCGATGTAGACCTTGCGATCGGCGGGGCAGTAGAACGGCCCCATTGCCGCCTGCCCGGTGCCGCACGCCGAGCCCACCGCGCCGGTGAAGAGCACGAGCTTCGGCGGTTCGTACTGCGCCTGGCTGCGGGCGAAGATCTCGGTCCAGGTGTCCTCGGTGTCCGCGAGCACGACCGAGACGAAATCCTTCATGCGCCCTTCCGCCGGGTCGGCCTGCACCGGGGGCCGCTGCGTCTCCATCGCGGGCGGCCCGGCCATCCCGGCGCCCTGCTCCAGCACCACGCGCGGATCGATGCCGAAGAACATCGCGATGAGCGCGATGACGACGACCCCGATGCCGCCACCGGCGACGCCCCGCCCCACCGGCATGCCGCGCCGGTCCTCCACGTTGTCGCTCCGTCGACCGCCTTCCCAGCGCATGGGTCAATCTCCTTTTCTGCGGCGGGGCTGCGCCCGCGGTGACGGAGGCGCGGCGCCTTCCGAACTCAGCCGGCATTGGCGCTGCAGGATCAACCGCCGTAGCGCTTGCGCAGCTCCGCCTTCTGCACCTTGCCCATCGCGTTGCGCGGGAGGTCGTCGACCACGTGCACGCGCTTCGGCACCTTGTAGTTCGCGAGGCGTGTGCGCAGGCCGGCGATGGTCGCCGCCTCGTCGAGCATCGCGCCCTTGGCGAGCACGACCACGGCGACCACGGCCTCCCCGAAATCGGGATGCGGTACGCCCACGACGGCGGATTCGACCACCCCCGGCAGGACGTCGAGCTCCAGCTCGATCTCCTTCGGATAGACGTTGTAGCCACCGCTGATGATGAGGTCCTTCGCGCGCCCGACGATGGACAGATAGCCGTCCGCGTCGAACACGCCCACGTCGCCGGTGCGGAACCAGCCGTCGGCCGTGAATTCCTCGCGCGTCTTCTCGGGCATGCGCCAATAGCCGTGGAACACGTTGGCGCCGCGGATCTGGATGGCGCCGGTCTCGCCCGCGGGCAGGGCCCGGTCGTCGGCGCCCGCGACGCGGACCTCGTTGCCGGGCAGCGGTGATCCCACCGTCCCGCCACGCCGCTCACCGTTCAGCGGATTCGACGTGATCATCCCGGACTCGCTCATGCCGTAGCGCTCCAGGATGCGCTGGCCGATGCGATCCTCGAACTCGCGGAAGGTCTCGAGCAGCAGCGGCGCGGAGCCGGAGATGAAGAGCCGCACACCCGACGCCGCGGCGCGATCGAAGCCGGGCTCCGCGAGCAGGCGCACGTAGTACGTGGGCACGCCCATCATCACGGTGGCGCGCGCGAGACTGGCCAGCGCGACCTTCGCGTCGAACTTCCGGTGGAACAGCATGCGGGCGCCGGACAGCAGCACGCAGTGGTTCGCCACGAAGAGCCCGTGCACGTGGAACAGCGGGAGCTGATGCAGGAGGACGTCGGTCGCGCCGAACTGCCATGCCTCGACGAGCGCGAGACCGTTCGACGACAGGTTGCCGTGCGACAGCATCGCGCCCTTCGAACGGCCGGTGGTGCCGGACGTATAGATGATCACGGCGAGATCGTCGGCGCCGGCCTGCGCCACGGGGTGTTCGTCGGGTTGCGAGTCTGCGGCATCGATCAGCGTGCCGCCGTGGGCCGCATCGAGCGTGAAAACCGCGCGGATCCTCGCTTCGCGGATCGCGGGGTCGAGGGCGTCGCGACTTTCCGGACGGCACACGAAGACGGCAGGCGCGGCATCGCCCAGGAAGTACGCGACCTCTGCGGGCTGGTACGCGGTGTTGAGCGGGAGGTACACGAAGCCGCCACGCAGGCACGCGAGATACAGCGCGAGGGCGTTGGGCGTCTTCTCGACCTGCGCGGCGACGCGATCCCCGCGCGTCGCGCCGGCGGCGGCCAGTGCGTGCGCGAGGCGCGCGGAGAGCGCCATCACGCGGCCATAGCTCCAGGTGCTGCCGTCCTCCGTCTCGAGGAGGGGCGACGCGGGGTCGCGCGGCATGCGCGCTTCGACGAGGTCGAGAAAGTTGTGGTTCATGGCGGTGGAACACTGGGTGCGGGCCACTCCCCGAAACCGGGCGAGCGGGTCCAGCGGTCGATGACCCGCGCCTCGAAGAGCGCGGAGATGGGGGGCGCATCCGGCTGCTTGCCGACGACGCGATCCACGGCACGCGGCGGGATGGTCTGCAGACGCAGGCCGGGCCAGCCCGTGATGGTGGTGGCCGCCGCGGCGAGCGCCACGTAGATGGCACCGCCGGCCTCGCCGATCATCCACAGCTCGACCGAGCGGCCCTGCGCACGGAGGGCGTGGGCCCCGCGGGCCACGAGCGCGATGTACTCGGACAGCAGCACCTGCTCGTCCTCGATCACGCTCGACTGACCGGGGCTGTCGAGGAGCAGCGTCACGGGCACGTGCCGGGGCTCGCGCGCGAAGAGGCGAAGGGCCTCGGCGAAGCGCCAGCACGCGAAGGCATCGACGGCGTGCCCCGCGACGAAACCGGCGATGCCGGTGTTGCGGCCATCCACCCAGCCGTCGCCGTGGATCACACCGTCGCCATAGAGGACCCCCCAGCCTTCGGGAAACAGGTGGTCCAGGCGCGACTCCAGATCCGGGGGCGGCGGCACCATCGGAAGGCTGTAGGGATTGCCGCGGTACATGCGCAGACGGCGGGTGAGCGACCGCTGCACGTCGGCCTGGTTGTGCCGTGGCGGGCGGTCGGCGAGCCACGCACGGAGCGTCGCACGGAGCGCGTCGGGAGCGTCGGTGACGAGCACGGACTGCTCGTCGTGCCGGGCCCGGCTCTCGGCGCCGAAGAGAACCTCAAGGGTGTCGGGCGGGACATCCCGCAATGCTGCGAGCGAGCGCAATCCGGACACCCCGAGTCGCGCCCCGCGGGGATACAGCCGCAGCTCCGCCGCGAACGCCAGCAGGCTCGCGCCACCGAAGCAGTTGCGCCCGGGGACGGCGGCCACGGGAATGTCGGCGGCCACGGCATCGAGGAGTTCGCGTTCGAGACGACGGAAGGCCCCGAGGACTTGCACGCCCTCCGTCAGCATCGCCCCGGCGGAATCGAGGAGCAGCACGAGCGGCACGCGCCGCTCGCGGGCGTGGGCGATGCCGCGCACGAGCTGGTCGGCATCGGCGCGCCCGATGGCACCGGCTGCGTGCGCCGGATCGGTGGCGAGCACCATCACGCGCCGACCCTCGATCGTGCCCTCGATGGAGAGCGCGTTCACAGCGGCGTCTGGAGGCCGCGCGAGGGACAGGCCCGAGCCCGCGTCGAGCAGGCTCGACACGCGCTCCGCCACCGGCAGCTCCAGGAAACGCGGTGTCATGCCGGACGGGGGTTTACGCGCGGCACCACTGGCGGATCAGCTCGACGAAGGCGGCCCGCGATTCGAGGACGCGCTCGGCGATGCAGTACTCGTCGGTCTGGTGCGCCATCTGCGGCTCACCGGGGCCGAGGATGATGGTGGGCGGATTCCCGTACGCCGGCTTCAGGACCGCGGCGTCGGTGAAGTAGGTGGCGGTGCGCGGCTCGGGGCGGCTGCCGAGGATCGGCTGCATCACGTCGAACACGCTCTGCACCCAGGCCTGTTCCGGTTCCGTGTACACCGACTCGACGCTCAACATGGTGTCGAGCTCGACCCCGGGTCCGAGTGCGGCCACCAGCTCCTCGCGGATCCCGGCGTGCGTCTGGGTGGGCACGGTGCGCATGTCGATGCCGATCACGGCTTCGTCAGGGACGGAGTTGATGTTGAGTCCGCCGCGGATGGTCCCGACGTTCAGGGTGCCCTGACCCATCATGGAATGCGGCGGGGTCGCGTAGTGGAAATGCTCGAGGCAGGTCACGGCGCAGGCCGCCTTGTAGACGGCGTTCACGCCCTTCTCCGGCATCGAGCCGTGCGCGGTGACGCCGTGGGTCTTCGCCTGCAGCCAATAGGCGCCGCGATGGCCGATGAACGGATAGTTGCCGGTGGGCTCGGCCACGACGATCGCGCCGGCACGCCCGAGGGCGCCGGGCTTGGTGACGAGATCGTACGCGCCCATGCAGCCCGTCTCTTCGCCCGCAGTGATGACGAGCGTGATGCCGGGGCTGCGGGCGAGCTTGGGTGCCATCTCGATGGCGGCGGCCACGAAGGCGGCCACGCCGGATTTCATGTCGCTGGACCCGCGACCGTAGACGCGTCCGCCGTCGGTCTCGCCCGCGAACGGATCGCGCGTCCACGGCGCGGCGCCGAGCGGCACGATGTCGATGTGTCCGGTGAAGACGAGCGGTGCGATCTCGGCGTCACCGCCGATCGTCGCGACGAGGTTGGCGCGGCCAGGGCCCATCGCGTGATACGTGACCCGGTAGCCGGCCGCTTCGAGCAGCGCGCCGAGGTGATGGGCGCAGGGTTCTTCCTGGCCGGGGGGATTGATGGTGTCGAAGTGCAGCAGCTCGCGGGTGAGGGCAAGCGGATCGGGATGGGCGGCCATGGGGTTCCTCGGAGGTTCTCGGGCGAGTATATCTGCGGGCTTTCGCACGCTCCCGGCGTTGTGATGGGGTCTGCCGGAGGTCTCGACTAGTGTCCGTCGCCACCGAAGTAGGCCGCCACCAGTGCGGGATGCTGCTTCAGTTCGTCGGCCGTGCCTTCGGCCACGACCCGGCCACCGGAGAGCAGATAGCCGCGATGCGCCACGTCGAGCGTCTGATGGACGTTCTGCTCCACGAGCAGCACGCTGATCCCTGTGGACTGGATGCGCCGGATCACCTGGAAATTCTCTTTCACGAACCGTGGCGAGAGGCCGAGCGAAGGTTCGTCGATGACGAGCAGCCCCGGGGATCCCATGAGGCCGCGACCGATCGACAGCATCGCCTGCTCACCACCGGAGAGGGTGCCGGCGAGCTGGCTGGAACGTTCGAGGAGGCGCGGGAAGATCGCGTACACCTCATCGAAGCGACGGGCGATCACGGTGCCGTCCCGCTCGAGATACGCACCCGTGCGCAGGTTCTCCTTCACGGTGAGCTTCGGGAACACGCGCCGGCCTTCCGGGATGGCGCCCACGCCGCGGGCCGCGATGCGATGCGTGGGGAGGCCGGCGATCGACCGTCCGTCGAGCAGGATCTCGCCCTCCCGCGGCGGGGTGAGCCCCAGCACCGCGCGCACGAGCGTGCTCTTGCCTGCACCGTTGGCGCCGAGCAGGCAGGTGATCTCGCCGGCGCGCGCGACGATCGAGACATCGGTCAGCACGTCGGCGCGGTCGTAGCCGACGCGCAGCTTCTTCACTTCGAGCGAGAGTCCCATCAGGCGTCCGCCTCCTCGCCGAGATACGCGCGGCGGACGGCCGGATCCCGCGTCACCTCGGCATAGCTGCCGTCGGCGATCTTGCGGCCGTAATCGAGCACGACGCAGCGCGCGGAGACGCGTTCGATCACGGCCATGTCGTGCTCGATGAGGATCACCGCCAGCGAGGGTCGTGCGGCCTTCACGTTCTGCAGATCGCGCATCAGCTCGGCCGTCTCATCGGGCGTCATGCCGGCGGAGGGTTCGTCGAGGAGCAGCAGACGCGGCGAGCGCGCGAGCGCGCGGCAGACCTCGACGCGGCGGCGGTCGATCATCGTCAGCGCGGAGACGGGCTCGTGCAGCCGATCGGGCAGGGTCGGGCTGAAGTGGCGCAGCAGCGTGCGCATCTCGTCCGTCTGGCGCGCGATGGCGCCACGGAGCCGCCCGCGCCCGAGCAGGTTCGCCCAGATGCCGTGATCGAGAGTGAGGTGCTGGCCTACCATCAGGTTGTCGAAGACGGACAGCTCGGTGAGCAGGCGCAGGCGCTGGAACGTCCGCGCGATGCCACGCCGGGCCACGTGCCGCGGAGGTTGCGCGGTGATGTCCTCGCCGGCAAAGCGCACCGTGCCACCGGCCGGCAGGACGAACCCGGTGATGGTGTTGAACGAGGTGGTCTTGCCGGACCCGTTGGGGCCGATGAGACCGAGGGTCTCGCCTTCGTCGAGATGCAGGTCGAGACCATCGAGCGCGCGCACGCCGCCGAATCGGACCGAGAGCCCGGAAACCTCGAGCAGATGCGTCACGACGAGCGCCCCGGGAAGTACTCGCGCGCGCGCCGCGGCATCAGACCGCCGGGCCGCAGAAGCAGGATCAGGATCACGAGCGCGGCGAAGAGCAGGAAGCGGTACTCCTGGATCACCTGGAGCTTCTCGGGAAGGACCACCACGACGAGCGCGGCCGGCAGCAGGCCGAGCGGATTGCCGAGCCCGCCGAGGATGACGATCGACAGCAGCAGCAGCGAATCGCCGAACGTGAAACTGGCCGGCGCGATGAAGGCCGTGAGGATCGCGTACAGCGCACCGGCGATGCCCGCGAGGAAATTGCCGAACGAGAACGCCGCGATCTTCCAGGCGGCGCCGTTCAGTCCGAAGGCGGACGCGGCGGTCTCGTCGAGGCGCACGGCGTCGAGTGCAAGCCCCATCCACGAGCGCTCGACGCGTCGCACGAGGGTGTACGCGAGGCCGAGCACCACGAGAAACACGCCGGCGTAGGCGGTGTAGAAGGACCACTCCGTTTCGTCGTCGAACTCGATGGCTTCGTTGAACGCATACCCGAAGATCTGCAGACCGGGCACCTTCAGGCCCTGCGGCCCACCGAGCGTATCGTTCACTTCGAGGAACGTGCGGAACAGGATGCCGAAGGCGATGGTGATCAGCGCTGCGTAGTGGCCGCGCGTGCGGAGCAGCGGCAGCAACAACACGGAGCCGATGAGCGCGGTGACGACACCGGCGGCGAGGACGACGACGAGGTGCGGCAGCCCGGTCGACGTCATCAGCACCGCCGCGGTGTACGCGCCGACGCCCATGAACGCGGCGGCAGCGAAATTCACCACGCCTGCGAAGCCGAACTGGACGGTGAGACCGAGGCCCGCAAGCACGTACAGCATCACCGTGCACAGCATCAGTAGTTCGAAGTTGTGTTCGCGCAGCAGGAACACGACGACGGCACCCGCCAGCCACGAGGTGGCCGAGGTGACCCGGTGATGGCTCGCAACGCTGCGATGGATGGCGTCGCCGAACCCGGCGCGCCCGCCGATCAGCAGCGCGGCGACACCGGCGAGTGCCACGACGGCGACGTGCCACTGGGTCTCGGCGAGCAGCAGCGCGAGGGTCGCGCCGGCGCCCGCGAGAATCGCGGCGAGCGCGGGGAAGATCGTTGCGCGATCAGGTGCACCCATCAGACGCGTTCCGCCGAGCGTTCGGCGAGGAGGCCGCCCGGCTTCCACGCCATGAGCAGGATCACGACGCCGAAAGCGAAGACGTCCTTGTAGGCGCTCGCGAAGGGCAGTGCCACGGCGCCGATGGTCTGGAGCGCCGCGAAGACGAATCCGCCGAGGATCGCACCGTAGACGTTGCCGAGCCCGCCGATCACGGCGGCCGAGAAGCCGATGGCGCCGAGCAGGAGGCCCATGTTGAAGCTCACTTCACTGTAGTAGAGGCCGTTCACCACGCCGGCAAGCGCAGCGAGCGCCGAGCCGATGGCGAAGGTCGCGAGCACGGTGCCGCGGAAGGGGATGCCCATCGCTGCGGCGGTTTCGGGGTCCTGCGCAACGGCCCGGATCGCGAGACCCAGGCGGGTGCGGACGATGAGCAGATGCACGAACACGATCGCGCCGACACCCAGCACCAGCAGCACGATGCTGTCGTGGCGAAGCGTGAATGCGCCGAACTCGAACGCGCCGGTCGGCAGGAGGCGCGGAAAGGGCTTGGGATTGGACCCCTGCGGATAGAAGAGCCGGACGCCCTCGCGGATGACGGTGCCGGCCATGAGGGTGACGAGCAGGACGTTCAGCGTCGGGGCGTTGCGCAGGGGCAAGACCAGGTACCGCGCCATCAGCATGCCGACGAGTGCCATGCCGACGATGGCAGCCAGCAGCATGGCAGCGAGGATGACCGGGGAGGAGAGCCCCGCGGCCGAGGCGGCGATGGACGTGGCGAGGGCCGTGAACGCGCCGAGCATGACGACGTCGCCGTGGGAGAACTTGATCACGTCGAGCACGCCGAAGAACAGCGTGAAGCCGACGGCGACGAGGGCGTAGATCACGCCCAGCATCACGCCGTTCAGCAGGTGCTGCGCGAAGAGCGCGGGATCCATCACGCGAGGGTTCTGCCGTCAGCGTACGAGGGGTCGCTTGCCGGAGGCGTACTCGCTGTCTTCCCAGACGAGCCATTTGCCGCCCTGCACGACGAACTTCGTGATGAGCGGCACGGCGTTCTGGCGGTGGTCGTCGAAGCTGATCTTGCCGACGACGGAATCGTAGTCGTGGGTGCGATTCAGCTCGTTGCGGACCTTCTTGCGATCGGGACCGACCTTCTCGACGGCATCCATCACCAGGTTGGCTGCCGCGAAGGCGAAGGGCCCGTAGGCTTCGGGCGGATCGGAGTAGGCGGCTTTTGCGTACTGCTCGATGAAGTACTTTCCGCCAGGCAGCTTTTCCGCGGGCGCGCCTTCGCGGAAGGCCACGACACCTTCGGCGAGCGGGCCGAGACCCTCGACGAACGCGTCGGAGATGATGCCGGACGTGCCCTGGAACACGGCTTTCACACCGAACTTGTCCATCTGGCTGCGGATGCGGACACCCAGCGGCGTGATCCCACCGAAGTAGATGACTTCGGGCTTCAGCTCCTTGATGCGCGTGAGTTCGGCCGAGAAGTCCTGCTGGTCAGCGGTGACGCCGAAGGTGCCGAGAATCTGCCCGCCGTTCTTCTGGAGATACTCGCTGAAGTAGCGGTTGTGCCCTTTGCCGTAGTCGGTGGTGTCGTGAATGATGGCCCAGCGCTTGTACTTCTGCGCGACCATGAACTTCGCCGCCGTCTCGTTCTGGTTGATCATCGTGCCGTTGACGCGATGGATCTCCTTGAAGTCGTTGGCGTAGGTGATGTCGGGCAGCACCGCGCCCCAGATCACGACAGGCAGTCCGAAGCGGTGGTAGACGTCGACGGTGCCCATCGCGACCGTGGAGCAATAGTGCGCGACGGCTGCGATGACGTTCTTGTCGGCTGCCGCCTTGGTGGCCACCTGCACACCGACGTTCGGCTTGCATTCGTCGTCCAGCGCCATCAGCTCGTACGAGTACTTCGCTTTGGCGTCGGCATTGCGAAGCTTCACGGCGAGCTCCGCGGAATTCCGCCCGCCCAGGCCATTGGCGGAGACGCCGCCGGTGAGTGGTCCGATGAAAGCAATGCGGACGGTGTCCTTCGCGGACGCGAGGGAGGCGGTGGCGAGCAGAACAGCGAGAAGTGCACGGGCGGTGGACGACATGGGTTTCTTCTCGGAGTCGGGAGCTATCGGGGACCGTCGGGAGGGTAGGCGGCACATCCAAGGGTGTCAAACCCCGTATCGATCTACGGGGATCGGGATCGGCAATCCGAAAAGTAAACGGCCTCCGAAGAGGCCGTTTCAGGGGCGCGCTGGTACGTCGGATCAGCGGCGACGCAGCTTGCGGACGGCGGCCAGTTCCGCGGCGAGCACCGCGAGCTCGGCCTCGACAGTCGCGACTTCGACCTTGTCCTTGGCGTTGCGCAACGCTTCCTCGGCGAGCTTCTTCGCTTCGAGCGCCTTCGCTTCGTCGAGGTCACGACCACGGATGGCGGTGTCGGCCAGGACCGTGACGCTGTTCGGCTGCACCTCGAGCAGGCCACCGGCCACGAACACGAACTCCTCTTCGCCGTTGTCGGCGCGCTGGATTCGGACCGCACCGGGCTTGATGCGGGTGATCAGCGGCGTATGGCGGGGCATGATGCCCAGCTCGCCGTTCTCACCCGGCAGCGCAACGAACGTGGCCTGGCCGGAGAAGATGCTCTCCTCGGCGCTGACGACGTCGACTTGGATGGTTGCCATGGGAAGGTGTCCTCGAGATCGTGAAGGTGGATGCGGCGCCTTACTGGATCTTCTTCGCCTTCTCGAAGGCCTCGTCGATCGTGCCGACCATGTAGAAGGCCTGCTCCGGCAGGTGATCGCACTCGCCGTTCACGATCATCTTGAAGCCGCGGATGGTTTCCTTGAGCGGCACATACTTGCCCGGGGAACCCGTGAACACTTCCGCCACGTGGAACGGCTGCGAGAGGAAGCGCTGGATTTTCCGGGCGCGGGCCACGGCCAGCTTGTCCTCGGGGGACAGTTCGTCCATGCCGAGAATCGCGATGATGTCGCGGAGCTCCTTGTAGCGCTGGAGCGTCGACTGGACGGCGCGCGTGGTGGTGTAGTGCTCTTCACCCACGACGTTCGGATCGACCTGGCGGCTGTTGGAGTCCAGAGGGTCCACGGCAGGGTAGATACCGAGCGAGGCGATGTCACGCGACAGCACGACGGTGGCGTCCAGGTGGGCGAACGTCGTGGCGGGGGACGGGTCGGTCAAGTCGTCGGCAGGAACGTACACGGCCTGGATCGAGGTGATGGAACCCACCTTCGTCGACGTGATGCGCTCCTGCAGCTTGCCCATTTCTTCGGCGAGCGTCGGCTGGTAACCCACGGCGGACGGCATCCGGCCGAGCAGCGCGGACACTTCGGTACCGGCCAGCGTGTAGCGGTAGATGTTGTCCACGAAGAACAGCACGTCACGGCCTTCGTCGCGGAACGACTCGGCGATCGTGAGGCCGGTCAGCGCGACGCGGAGACGGTTGCCGGGCGGCTCGTTCATCTGGCCGTACACCATCGCGACCTTGGAGTTGCCCAGGTTCTCGAGGTCGACGACCTTGGAGTCGGCCATCTCGTGATAGAAGTCGTTGCCTTCGCGGGTGCGCTCACCCACGCCGGCGAACACGGAGAGGCCCGAGTGCGCCTTCGCGATGTTGTTGATGAGTTCCATCATGTTCACGGTCTTGCCCACGCCGGCGCCACCGAACAGACCCACCTTGCCGCCCTTGGCGAACGGGCAGATCAAGTCGATCACCTTGATGCCGGTTTCGAGGAGGTCCTGGGACGGGCTCAGTTCGTCGTACGTGGGAGCCGTGCGGTGGATCGACGCGGTCTGCGTCTGGTCGACCGGACCACGCTCATCGATGGGCGAGCCGAGCACGTCCATGATGCGGCCGAGCGTTGCCTTGCCGACGGGGACGGTGATCGGGTTGCCGGTGGCGGTGACCATCAGGCCACGGCGCAGGCCGTCGGAACTGCCGAGCGCGATAGTCCGGACGATGCCGTCACCCAGTTGCTGCTGGACTTCGAGCGTCAGCGCCGTGCCTTCGAGCTTGAGCGCGTCGTACACGCGAGGCATCTGGTCGCGCGGAAACTCGACGTCCACCACGGCCCCGATGCACTGAACGATCTTGCCTTGTGCCATTTTTCGATCCTTCAATCAGAATTCGTTGCGTGCGGCTGCGTCAGCCGCCGATGGCGGCCGCTCCGCCCACGATCTCGGACAGTTCCTTGGTGATCGCTGCCTGGCGGGTCTTGTTGTAGACCAGCTTGAGATCGGCGATCAGGGTGCCGGCGTTGTCGGTGGCCGCTTTCATCGCCACCATGCGGGCAGACTGCTCCGAGGCCATGTTCTCGGCGACGGCCTGGTACACCAGCGCCTCGATGTACCGGCGAAGCAGTTCGTCGATGACGATGGCGGCATCGGGTTCGTAGATGTAGTCCCAACCGTACTGCGCCTTCTCTGCAGCGGTCTGCTGCAGCCGGTCCGCCGACAGCGGCAGCAGCTGCTCCATGACCGGCTCCTGGCGCATCGTGTTGATGAACCGCGTGTAGCAGAGATAGACCGAGTCCACCTTCCCTTCCACGAAGGCGTCGAGCATCACCTTCACCGGACCGATCAGCTTGTCGAGCTGCGGTGCGTCACCCAGTTGCACGGCGTGACTGATCACCTTGGCGCCCAGGCGGTTGAGGAAGCCGAAGCCCTTGTTGCCGATGGCGACGGCTTGTGCTGTCTGTCCGGCGGACTGCATGTCCTTCATCTTGTTCGAGACGGACCGCAGCATGTTCGTGTTCAGGCCGCCGCACAGACCCTTGTCGGTGGTCACGACGATGAAGCCGGTCACCTTGGAAGTACCGTCCTTCCGCATGTACGGGCTGTGGTACTCCGGGTTCGCCTGGGACAGGTTGGCCGTGATGTTCCGGATCTTGTCCGCGTACGGCCGCGCGGCACGCATGCGTTCCTGCGCCTTCCGCATCTTGGACGCCGAGACCATTTCCATGGCCTTGGTGATCTTCTTCGTGTTTTCGAAGCTCTTGATCTTGCCCCGAATTTCCTTGCCGACCGCCATGACTGTGCTCCTTCAAACGTAGGTCGTGGCGGGGCTCAGGCGAAGGACTTCTTGAAGGCGCTGATGGCGCCGGCGAGCTCTTCCTCGGCGGCCTTGTCCATCGCCTTGTCCTTCTCGAGCTTGGCGAGGAGCGCGGCGTGGCTGGCTTTCAGATGCTGGTGCAGCCCGCTTTCGAAGGCAAGGACGCGCTTGACGTCGATGTCGTCAAGGTAGCCCTTGTTCACGGCGAAGAGCGTCGCGGCCATCAGGCTGATCGGCAGCGGCGAGTACTGGGGCTGCTTCAGGAGTTCCATGACGCGCGCGCCGCGGTCGAGCTGCTTGCGGGTCGCTTCGTCGAGGTCCGACGCGAACTGCGCGAAGGCCGCCAGCTCGCGGTACTGCGCGAGGTCGGTACGGATACCGCCCGACAGGCTCTTGATGAGTTTGGTCTGCGCAGCACCACCGACCCGGGACACCGAGATACCGGCGTTGATGGCGGGGCGGATACCGGCGTTGAACAGGCTGGTTTCCAGGAAGATCTGACCGTCCGTGATCGAGATCACGTTGGTCGGCACGAACGCGGAGACGTCGCCGGCCTGGGTTTCGATGACCGGCAGGGCCGTCAGCGAACCAGTCCTGCCCTTGACTTCACCCTTGGTGAACGCTTCGACGTAGTCGGCATTCACGCGGGCGGCACGCTCGAGCAGGCGGCTGTGCAGATAGAACACGTCGCCGGGGAACGCTTCGCGACCGGGCGGACGGCGCAACAGCAGCGAAACCTGGCGATAAGCGACGGCCTGCTTGGAGAGGTCGTCATAGATGATCAGGGCGTCCTGACCACGATCGCGGAAGTACTCGCCCATCGTGCAGCCGGAGTAGGCCGACACGTACTGCATGGCGGCGGATTCGGACGCCGAGGCGGCGACGACGATCGTGTACTCCATGGCGCCGTTCTGTTCCAGCGCGCGCACCACGTTCTTGATGGACGAAGCCTTCTGTCCGATCGCAACGTAGATGCAGGTCATGTTCTGACCTTTCTGATTGATGATCGTGTCGATCGCCACCGCGGTCTTGCCGGTCTGGCGGTCGCCGATGATCAGCTCGCGCTGGCCACGACCCACGGGCACCATCGAGTCGATGGATTTCAAACCGGTCTGCACCGGCTGGTCGACGGACTTCCGCGCGATCACGCCAGGGGCCACCTTTTCGATGACGTCGGTGAGCTTGGCGTTGATCGGCCCCTTGCCGTCGATCGGCTGCCCCAGGGCGTTCACCACCCGCCCGATCAGCTCCGGGCCGACCGGCACGGAGAGGATCTGCCCGGTGCACTTGACGGTGTCGCCTTCGGAGATGTGGGTGTACTCACCCAGAATCACCGCGCCGACGGAGTCGCGTTCGAGGTTGAGCGCCAGGCCGAACGTGTTGCCCGGAAACTCCAGCATCTCGCCCTGCATGACGTCGGAAAGACCGTGAACGCGGCAGATGCCATCGGTCACGGATACCACGGTGCCCTTCGTGCGGATGTCCGCGGAGAGCGCCAGATTCTGGATCTTGTCCTTGATCAGGTCGCTGATTTCGGACGGGCTCAGGTTCTGCATGACTGTCCTCGAATGTTCAATTGCGTAGTGCGGCATCCATGGCGGCGAGACGTCCCTTGACGGACGCGTCGATCACCTCGTCGCCGACCCGGACGGTCACGCCGCCGATGAGCGCGTTGTCCACGGAGACCTGCGGCAGGATTTTCTTGCCGAAGCGTTTTTCGAGCGAGGCCACGAGGCGTGCAAGTGCGGCGTCGTCCATCGGAAACGCGGCGGTGACGTGCGCTTCCGCAGAACCTTCTCGTGCAGCCTTGAGATCATGGAACTGCCTGGCGATCTCGGGAAGCGCCGGAAACCGGTTGTGCTCCGCGAGTGCGACGAGGAAGTTGCGCATGGCCGGGTCGAGACCCGGAACGAGCGAGGCAAACAACTCGACCTGCTGACCGGAGGAGACGCGAGGATCGGACACGACATCGTTCATGTCGTCCGAACCGGCGAACATGGCGAGCGAGTCGAGCGTGTCGGCCCACGCGTTGAGCGTTCCGGCGTCTGCGGCCGCGGAGAACGCGGCTTCCGCATACGGACGTGCGATGGTGGAAAGCTCGGCCATGGAAGTCTCAGAGTTCCCGCGCGAGTTCGGACAGCATCGACTCGTGCACCTTGGTGTCGACTTCGCGGCGCAGGATCTTCTCTGCGCCTGCCACCGCGAGGGCGGCGACTTGATGGCGAAGTGCGTCGCGGAGTTGCGTTGCTTCCTGCTGCACTTCGGAGCGGGCACCGGCAATGATGCGATCGCCTTCGGTCTTGGCGGCCAACTTGGCCTCCTCGATGATGGCAGCGGCGCGCTTCTCCGCGGCGGCGATCACTTCCTGTGCACGGGCCCTGGCCTCGCGGTCGATGTCTCCCGCGCGGGATTCGGCGGAGGCAAGGTTCTGCTTGCCCTTTTCAGCGGCAGCAAGACCGTCTGCGATCTTGCTGGCGCGCTCATCGAGCGCCTTCATGATGGGCGGCCATACGAGCTTCATCGTGAACCACGCCAGCACGAAGAAGACGATGGTCTGGGCGATCAGCGTTGCGTTCAGATTCACGGCTTGTTCCTCTCGAGACACACCGGCGGCATTGGGCTGGAGCGCCCGAGCCGCGTTTCGGGGAGGTCTGGATCAGCCCTTGAACGGGTTCGCAGTGGCGAACCAGAGCGCAATACCGGTACCGATGATGAACGCCGCGTCGATCAGGCCGGCGAGCAGGAACATCTTGGTCTGAAGGGCGTTCATGAGCTCCGGCTGACGCGCGGAAGACTCGAGGAACTTGCTTCCCATGATGCCGATACCGATACAAGCGCCGAGGGCACCAAGACCGATGATGAGACCGCATGCGAGTGCGACCAGTCCGACCATATCCATGTCTGCTCCTTGAGGGACGGTGTTGTAAATCGAAAAGTTAATGCCCTTCGTGTGCCTGGCCGAGGTAGACCAGCGTCAACATCATGAAGATGAAGGCCTGCAGCAACACGATAAGGATGTGGAAGATCGCCCATACCGAGCCGGCGAGGATGTGTCCGACGAATCCGAACGCCGTGGCGGAACCGCCGAGCAGCGCAATCAGGAAGAAGATGAGTTCCCCGGCGTACATGTTGCCGAACAGCCGCATGCCGAGGGATACGGTCTTGGAGATGAACTCGATCAGGTTAAGTGCGAAGTTGGGAATCCAGAGGATCGGATTCGAGCCGAACGGCGCGCAGAAGAGTTCGTGGATGAACCCACCCACACCCTTGATCTTGAAGTTGTAGTAGATCATCAACATCAGCACACCGATGGCGATGCCGAGCGTGCCGTTGAGGTCGGCGGTGGGCAGCGGGCGCGTGTACTCGAAGCCCATGGCGTGACCGAGCGTCGGAATCCAATCGACGGGCAACAGGTCGATCGCGTTCATCAGCACGACCCAGCAGAACACCGTGAGTGCCATCGGAGCGATGAAGCTTCGATCGCCGTGGATGATGCTTTTCGCCTGCCCGTCGACCATTTCGACGAGGAATTCGATCGCGGCCTGCAACCTGCCCGGAACCCCAGAGGTCGCCTTCTTGGCAACGCTGCGCAGGAACAGGATGACGATCAAGCCCGTCAGGATGGAGAAGAAAAGTGTGTCGTAGTGGACGTTCGTGATGTCGAACAGTCCGTGCTGCTTGCCCGCCGCCAGATGATGGAGGTGATGGACGACATACTCTGAGGCGGTGGGTGCGTGACCTTCGGCTGCCATTTTCAGTCAGTCGGACAATATAAGGGCGACCCAGTACGACAGAGTCGCCGCGATGTAAGTACTCAACATGGGCAAGGCGGCGATCTCATTCTGGAACCGGTTGAAAACCACCACCATGACGCCGATGGTAATGCCGACCCTCGAAAGCTCGCCCAGCCCGTGAATCCACAAGACCTGCATCGGAGACGCAGTGCGTGCGGAAGCGACCCTCAACGAATAAGGAAGCCCCGCGATCAAGCAGAGCAACCCACCAGTCAGCGCCGAGACGGCCGCTTTCGTGTCGGAGAACGCGTAAAACCCGAGGAAGCCCACTGCGGCAATCCCGAGTTGCATTAACAAAACCCGGAGGATTGTTTGGCTCACAGCGGTTGCAGCCGCACGAAAGGCCGAGAGTTTAGTGGAGTTTTCTCCGGGCTGTCAAAGCTTTGACGCGACGCACAAAAGGAAGGTCATCGCCGGAGCCTCTCCAGGAGTCCATCGAGCTGATCCAGGGAACCGTACTCGATCATCAGCTTGCCCCGCCCGTTTCGCTTTGAACTGATCTTCACACCGGTGCCCAACAGGTCGGACAGTTCCTCTTCGAGACCGGCGATGTCGCGGTCCGGCGACGACTTCGAATGCTTCGCGCCCTTGGACTGCCCTGCTGCTGCCCGCGCGGCCAGAGTCTCAGCCTCCCGAACCGACATCCCCTTGGCGGCGATCTGCTCGGCCAGCTCGAGCTGCTGATGGGTAGGCAAGCCGAGCAGGGCACGGGCGTGCCCCATTTCCAGGCGGCTGTCCGTCAACATCTGGCGAAGCGCTGCGGGAAGCTGCAGCAGGCGCAGCAGATTGGTGACCGCGCTCCGCGACCGCCCGACCGCTTCGGCGGCGGACTGGTGCGTCATGCCGAATTCGTCGATAAGTCTCTGGATGCCACCCGCCTCTTCGATCGCGTTGAGATCCTCGCGCTGGATGTTCTCGATGAGAGCCATGGCCAGTGCGGCGTCGTCACGGACGTGCCGGATCAGCACGGGCACCTCTCGGAGCCCAGCCAGGGCGGCAGCTCGCCAGCGTCGCTCTCCGGCGATGATTTCGTACCGGTCTTCACCCACAGGTCGGGCAATGATCGGTTGAATGAGGCCCTGGGAGCGGATCGAGTCGGCCAGCTCCTCGATGGCCGCAGCATCGATCTGGCTTCGGGGCTGATACTTGCCGGGTTGCAGCGCCGAGACCGGCAGATCCGCCAACCGCTCCTGAGCGCCTGGAGCGTGGTCCCCTCCCAGGAGCGCATCGAGACCGCGACCAAGACCACGTGGTTTTGCCATGGGACTCACTCCACTTTCGATTGACGGGACACGACTTCGCCCGCGAGGGCCAGGTACGCAAGGGCGCCCTTGGATTGCCGGTCGTATGCCAGCACGGGTGTCCCATGACTGGGCGCTTCAGCAAGGCGGATGTTTCGAGGAATGACCGTGCGGTAGACCTTGTCCCCGAAATGCTGCTGCAACTGATCCGAGACCTGCTGTCCGAGCGTGTTCCTGGGGTCGAACATCGTCCGGAGGAGACCGTCGATCTCGAGATGGGGATTGAGTTTGGAGCGGACTTTCTTGATCGTGTTGACAAGGTCGGACAGACCTTCGAGGGCGTAGTACTCGCACTGCATCGGGATCATCACGGCGTCGGATGCGCAAAGTGCGTTGACAGTCAACAGGTTAAGCGCTGGTGGGCAATCGATGAGGATGAAGTCGTACTCGTCGCGAATCTCTGCAAGGGCTGTCTTCAATCGCATCTCGCGATGCGAAAGGTCGACCATTTCGATCTCCGCTCCCGCCAATTCCCTATTTGCAGGCAGGACATCGTAAGCGCCTTTCGGTGATTTCACTCGGACGGCGCCGGCAGATTTCGTCCCCAGCAGAACCTGATAGACGGTGGCGGGCAGCGATCGCTTGTCGATGCCGCTACCCATCGTGGCATTGCCCTGCGGATCGAGATCCAGGAGCAGAACACGCTTCCCGGCCGTGGCGAGACTTGCACCAAGGTTGACGCTGGTGGTCGTCTTGCCCACTCCACCTTTCTGATTGGTGATCGCCAGCACGCGAGCCATCTTGGTTCTACCCCTGGTTGGAAACGTGTTGCACGAAAATGAGGTGTCGCTCGGCGTCGACATCGGGCACGCGCAACGGGACGACGCCGCTGCATCGAAAATCGTTGGGCAGGGTGTCCAACTCGTCCTGCGGTAGCCGGCCCTTCATGGCGATCAGGTTGCCATCGGTCTTCACCAAGTGACCCGCAAGCCGGACGAAGTCGGCGAGGCTCGAGAATGCCCGCGAGACCGCGCCATCGAAGTTTTCCGAAGGGCGAAACGCTTCGATGCGCGATTGACGGACATCGACGTTGCGGAGGCCCAACTCTGCTGCGGCCTGCGCGGCGAACGCAGTCTTCTTCTGATTGCTATCTACGAGCGTCCAGTGTTGCTGTGGGATGGCGATAGCCATGGGGAGACCTGGAAAGCCGGGTCCACATCCCACATCGAGCCATCGCCTGCCCTGGACATGTGGTGCCAGTGACAGTGAGTCGAGCAAGTGCAGGGCAATCCATTCATCCCGCGTCTGGAGCGCCGTGAGGTTGTACACGGAATTCCACTTTGCAAGCAGATCCAGCAGGGCGACGAGTTTGAGGTTGGCTTCCTCCGTCAGCGGCACGCCAAGGGCACGTGCGCCGAGCAGAAGCCGATCGTGCTCGGTGGGCTTCACTGGGAAAGCGCAGAGGGTGCGTCGGACGGCACTGACCTCGGGTCGGACGAATCTGCCTTTTTGGCCCGCCGGAGATGCACGCGCAGGAGCGAGAGGGCAGCTGGCGTGATGCCTGATATGCGGCTCGCCTGCCCGAGGGTCTCGGGTCGGTGCTTGTTCAGCTTCTGCTGAACCTCGTTGGAGAGACCGCGGACGTCGCGGTAGTCCACCGTCGCCGGCAATGGCATGTCGACATCCGTTTCCCGCCGGGCGACCTCCTCGTGCTGCCGGTCGATATAGCCCTGGTACTTGATCTGGATCTCGACCTGCTCGGCGACGGCGGGATCGTGGACGGCCGTTCCCGGCGCCACCACGGCCAGCAAGTCGGGATAGGACACGCCCGGGCGTCGCAGCAGCTCTTCGGCCGTTGCTTCGCGTTCGAGCGGCTGACCCAGAAGTTGCTGCAGAGCGACAGCGTCGAGCGTCCTGGGATTGCAGCAGAAATGGCGGAGGCGCTGTCGTTCACGCTCGATGGCTTCCTGCTTCTCCTCGAAACGTTGCCAGCGGACATCATCCACCAGCCCGAGCCGGCGCCCCTCCTCGGTGAGACGGAGGTCCGCGTTGTCTTCGCGCAAGCTGAGTCGGTGCTCGGCCCGGCTGGTGAACATCCGATAGGGCTCGGTGACGCCACGGGTGACGAGGTCGTCGACAAGCACACCAAGGTACGCCTGCGCCCGGGTTGGGTACCAGGCGGGGCTTCCCGCACTCTTCAGCGCAGCGTTGAGTCCTGCCAGAAGCCCCTGGGCAGCGGCCTCTTCGTAGCCCGTCGTTCCATTGATCTGTCCCGCAAGGAAAAGGCCTTGAATCGCTTTGCTTTCCAAGCTTGCCCGAAGCGCGCGCGGATCGAAGAAGTCATACTCGATCGCGTACCCCGGTCGGGTCAAATGGGCACGCTCCAACCCCCGGATCGAGTGGATCAGGTTGATCTGGACGTCGTACGGCAGGCTTGTCGAGACACCGTTCGGATAGAACTCCTGGGTGGTCAAGCCTTCCGGCTCCAGGAACACCTGGTGGGCTTGTCGGTCGGCAAACCGTGTGACCTTGTCTTCGATCGACGGACAGTATCGCGGCCCGACGCCCTCGATGATCCCGGTGAACATCGGCGAGCGATCGAGACCTCCACGAATGATCTCGTGCGTCCGTTCATTCGTGTGCGTGATCCAGCAGGGGCGTTGCGCCGGGTGCATGGCGCGGTTCCCGAGGAAGGAGAAGACGGGGGCAGGATCGTCACCGGGCTGGGCCGTCATGACCGAAAAGTCGATCGAGCGGCCGTCGATACGGGGAGGCGTTCCGGTTTTGAGGCGTCCGACCGGAAGATTCAGCTCCCTCAACCGATGGGCCAACGTCACCGAGGGTGGATCCCCAGCCCGCCCAGCCGCGTAGTGTGCGAGCCCGACGTGGATCATGCCCGCCAGGAAGGTGCCGGCGGTGAGGACCACGCTGGGCGCTTCGAAGTTGATCCCAAGCTGGGTTCGGACGCCCATCACGCGATCGCCCTCGAGGAGTACATCATCGACGGCTTGCTGGAAGATCGAGAGATTGGGCTGCGCTTCGAGACGGGTTCGAATGGCGGCACGATAGAGAACGCGGTCCGCTTGCGCCCGGGTCGCCCGGACGGCCGGTCCCTTGCTTTCGTTCAGGATTCGAAACTGGATGCCTGCTTCGTCCGTGGCGATGGCCATGGCGCCGCCAAGCGCATCGATCTCCCGGACGAGATGCCCTTTTCCGATGCCGCCGATGGACGGGTTGCATGACATCTGCCCGAGGGTCTCGATACTGTGCGTAAGCAGCAGGGTTCGACGGCCCATCCGAGCAGCAGCAAGCGCCGCTTCGGTGCCAGCATGACCTCCACCGACAATGATGACGTCGAAACGCTCCTGGTACGACATGGCTCTTGTTCCTCGAGGCGGGTGGTGATGATAGGCGAAGGTGGCTTCGGGGACGATCAAGGTTTCACGTGAAACATATGGGCCAACTGCAGGCCAACTGCAGGCCAACTGCAGGCCAACTGCGGGCCAACTGCGGACCAACCGCGAGCCAAACGCTAGCGAAAAGCGAGTGAACAACCGGACCGAACTACTTCCCGATGCAGAAGCTCCGGAAAATGTCCCCGAGCAGATCATCAGCCGTGCGCGACCCCGTGATATCGCCCAATCGGGCCTCCGCGTACCGAAGCTCCTCAGCAAGAAACTCCACCCGATTCTCGAGCGTGACAGCAAGATCGAGGTGGTCCATGCATCGGCAGAGTGCTTCCAGATGACGGGATCGCGCCATGAACACACCCTCGCCGTCTTGGCCCACCCCGCCGACCGCCTCGAGCAAAGCCCCCTTCAAGTCCTCGAGACCCGCACCTGTCCTGGCAGACACAACCATCTCACGCCCACCGTCCCGGCGCGCACCCCAGCCTGCACTTTCACCGCGAAGGTCCGCCTTGTTGCGAACACGGATCCATGGAACATCTTCCAACTCGTGCGCCAACCATTCCTCCACACCTGCATCATCGAACCCATCGGACACCCGGACGACCAGGTCCGCCTTCCGAGCAGCCGCCCTGGCCCGATCGATACCTATCCGTTCGACCTCATCGCCGGCGTCTCGCAACCCCGCTGTGTCTGTGAAGTGGAACGGCACGTCCCCAATCATGATGGTTGCCCGCACCAGATCCCGGGTCGTCCCGGGAATCGCAGTCACTATGGCGATCGCATCACCGGCCAACGCGTTCAGGAGGCTAGATTTTCCGACGTTCGCCTCCCCTAGAAGGACGACTCTCACCCCCTCACGAAGCAGCTGTCCTTGTCCCGCCTGGCGCAGGAGATCGGCAACGCTGTCACGTAGATTGACGATCCGTTCGATCACGCGGTAACTGGAAAGAACATCGATCTCCTCTTCCGGGAAGTCCAGCGATGCCTCCACGAGAACCCGCGATTCCAACAATCGTTCCCGAATCGCCTCGACCCGTCGCGAGAAGTCGCCCTCGAGAGATCGCAATGCGCTTCGCGCTGCGGCACGGCTGCTGGCATCGATGAGATCGGCGACCGCTTCCGCTTGCGCGAGATCGAGTTTTCCATGGAGGAAGGCTCGCTCGGTGAACTCCCCTGCTCGCGCCGCCCGTGCCCCAAGCGCTAGACATCGTTCCAGCATCGCCGCCAGCACCACAGGACCCCCGTGACACTGAAACTCGACAACGTCCTCACCGGTGTAGGAGCCCGGTGCCGGAAATACGAGCACCAGACCTCGATCGATCAGTGAGCCATCACCATCCGAGAACCTGGCCAGCATCGCCCGTCTCGGTGAAGCAGCTACGCCCGCGACCTCCTCGGCAATAGCGAGACTCCTCGGTCCGGACATCCTGACGACACCGACGGCACCTCTGCCCGAAGCCGTCGCGATGGCGGCAATGGTGTCAGCGCTTCGGCTGGGCTCCGACACCCGACTGCTCCAGCTGGCGTGTGATGTACCACTGCTGTCCGATCGACAGAATGTTGTTCACCAACCAATAGAGCACCAGACCGGCGGGAAAGAAGAAGAAGAAGATGCTGAAGGCCACTGGCATGATCTTCATCACCTTGGCCTGGATCGGATCGGGTGGCTCGGGGTTCAGGCGGCTCTGAATGACCATGCTGATGCCCATCAGGACCGGAAGAATGTAGAAGGGATCCGGACTCGAGAGGTCCTTGATCCAGAGCGCGAAAGGTGCCTGACGCATCTCCACGCTACCCAGAAGGACCCAGTAGAGCGAGATGAACACCGGAATCTGAATGACGATCGGGAGACACCCGCCGAGCGGGTTGATCTTCTCCGTCTTGTAAAGCTCCATCATGGCCTGGTGGAGCTTCTGACGGTCGTCACCATGAATCTCCTTGAGCTTCTGGAGCTTCGGTGCCATGACCCGCATCTTCGCCATCGACTTGTAAGACGCCGCCGACAGGGGGAAGAAGAGACCCTTGATGAGAATGGTGAGCAGAATGATCGTGACGCCCCAATTCTGGACGACCCAACTGTGGATATTGCTGAGCAGCCAGAACAACGGCGTGGCAATCACCGTCAGCCATCCGTAATCAACCGTGAGCTGAAGTCCTTCCGCCAAAGCCTCGAGGTTCTTCTGTTCCTGGGGGCCCGCGTAGAGGGGAACGCTCACCTCCCATTGCCCTTCCTTGACAGCCTTGGTCGAGGTGATCAGGCCGGCGGCAAACAGACCACCGTCGAGGCTTCGCGTGAAGAACTCCCGTTTCTCGCCGGGTGCCGGGAACCATGCGCTGACGAAGTAGTGCTGCACGACTCCGATCCAGCCGTCCTCGGCCGATTTCGAATGGGATGCCTTGCCCTTTGCCACGTCGCTGAAGCCAACTTTCTGATACTTATCAGCGTGCGTATACACGGCAATTCCAGTGTAAGTGGGCACCCACCTTGAACCTCCGGCCGGCGACTTCTCGTCCCGAACCAGCTGATAGTAGGCCGACGGCGCAGGCGCGTTGGGCTCCAGTCCCGACACCACCTGCGTGGTGCGAATGACGTACTCACCCCGACGGATGGTGTAGCGCTTCGTCAATACCACCCCCGACGCCGTGGGTCCGGACGAGAGCTCGATGCTCACTTCGTCCTGACCCTCCTGGAGCTTCGCCTCCCGGACCGTGGCCGCGAACTGCGTCTTGTGGTTCGGCATGCCTGCGCCGAGAAGCCCCGTCTGCGCGACATAGGTGTGCTCGCCGCCCGTCTCCAGAAGCACGAACGGCTTCGATGGATCCAGCGTGTCGCCGTGTTTGAGGAGCACCGTCCTGCGCACATCCCCACCCAGAAGGCTGATCTCGACCTGCATGAGATCCGTCTCGAGCTTCACGATCTCGGTCGTCGTGGCGAGGGCTGGCGCCGGCACGATCGACCCATCCACCGGTGTCGAAACCGCGGGCTTTTCGATGCCTGCGGTCGATGTCGTCGGGACAGGTACCTCACCCGGGACGGAATCCGCCGGACTTCCAGCTTGTGTCGATGCTGCAGGTGCCCTCGCGGTCTGCTCGCTGTACCACTTCTCCCCGAGCAGGAAGAGCGATACGCAGAACACTACGAGGGAGACAAGGCGGAGAGATTCCATGGAGTCTTCTAGTCCCGGGGAACCGGGTCATGTCCCCCAACACACCAGGGGTGACACCGGGCTAACCGATGAATCGTGAGCCAGCCACCACGCCACGCCCCGTGTCGGGTCAGGGCTTCGATGGCATAGGCCGAACAGGAAGGAGAAAAACGACAAGCCGACGGCAGCCATGGGCTGACCAGAAACCGGTACCCCTTGACGACTGCAATCAGCATTCTTGCTATCACGGGGTGCTCAGGAACAAATTCGTGAGTTCCCGAGACGCTTCCAGAAGGGATTTCGGATCAGGACGCGCTTTCAGTCTGACCACAAAATCAAAAGGTTGAACCTTTTCTGGAAGGGTCCGATAGGCTTCTCGCACCAAGCGCTTCAGCCGGTTGCGGTAAACGCCATTCCCGGCAATGCGCTTCGAAACCACCATCCCAAGACAGGGGACTTGGCCTGCTTTCGCGATCCGATAGACCACGAAAAACTTCCCTGTCTTCCGCTGCCCAGCGCGAAACGCGCGCTCGAACGCCGCGGCACCGCGCAAACGGCGGCCGGCTGGAAGACCATAAGCCGAGTTCGAGGCCCCAATCGCCTCAGACGGCGAGTCTGGAACGTCCCTTGGCCCGGCGAGCATTGATGACCGCGCGTCCGGCCTTGGTTCTCATGCGAATACGAAACCCGTGCGTTCTCTTGCGGCGGGTCACTGAAGGCTGGTAGGTCCGTTTCATGGCTATCCCCGAAAAAGCCTCAAATTAGACACTTGCGCGCGACTCCATGTCAATTGCGGAAATCGATTCGCCGAGTACCTGTGGATAACTCTGGGCCCCATTGGTAGACTCTCGTCCCTTCCTCGCTTCCCTCTCCGTCTGACCAAGCTAGCCGCGAGAGCCGACCCGACTCCAATGTCAGACCTCTGGGAAACCTGTCAACAGGAGCTGCGACGCCTCCTTCCGGAACAACAGTTCCAGACATGGATACGCCCTCTCGCCGCCCAGCAGGTGGAAGAGATGCTGGTCCTGACGGCACCCAATCGGTTCGTCCTCGAGTGGGTGCGTGACAAATTCTTGAAATCCATAGAAGACTCCGTCAAGCGTATCAGCGACGGTACGACAGCAGTCAGTCTGGCCCTTGCTTCCAGACCAGCCACCTCCAGGGCCCGTCGCGATCCGGATGACAGCCCAGCGCAACCTGTTTCCACCGCCGCCGCGATGACAGCACCGGATATCGCGCCGGCGAGGGAGCGTGGGCGTCTGAATCCCCTCTTTTCCTTCGATAACTTTGTGACCGGGAAGGCGAATCAGTTGGCTCGCGCTGCTGCGCTGCAAGTCGCCGAGCATCCCGGGACCGCCTACAACCCATTGTTCGTGTATGGCGGCGTGGGCTTGGGAAAGACCCATCTGATTCACGCGATCGCCAACCTGGTGCTTCAGAGGAATCCATCGGCAAACGTCAGGTACTCGCATGCGGAACAGTACGTGTCCGACGTCATCCGCGCGTACCAACACAAATCGTTCGACGCCTTCAAGAAGTTCTACCACTCGCTGGATCTCCTCCTCATCGACGACATCCAGTTCTTCAGCGGGAAGAGTCGTACCCAGGAGGAGTTCTTCTACGCCTTCAATGCCCTCATCGACGCGCATCGGCAGGTGATCATCACATGCGACAGCTACCCGAAGGAAATCTCGGGGATGGAGGATCGCCTCATCTCGCGGTTCGGTTGGGGCCTGACCGTCGCCATCGAGCCGCCTGAATTGGAGATGCGCGTGGCAATCCTGCTGAAGAAGGCGGAAGTGGAGCGTATCCCTCTGTCGGAAGATGTCGCGTTCTTCATCGCCACGCATATCCAGTCGAACGTTCGGGAACTCGAAGGTGCGCTCAAGCGTGTGGTCGCCTACTGCCGGTTTGCGAGCCTGCCCATCCTCATCGACTCCGCCCGCGACGCACTGCGCGACCTTCTCGCTGTGCAGACCCGCCAGATCTCCGTCGACAACATCCAGAAGACGGTGGCTGACTATTACAAGGTCAAGGTCGCGGAAATGTTCTCCAAGAAGCGGTCCCGTACCGTGGCCCGTCCGCGACAGATGGCCATGGCATTGGCCAAGGAACTGACGTCCCTGAGCCTCCCGGACATCGGAGATGCGTTCGGAGGACGCGACCACACCACGGTGCTTCATGCTTGCAGAAAAATCGCCGAGCTGCGTTCACTCGACGCCGACATGGCCCGCGACTTCGATGCGCTCATTCAGATCCTGCGGGGATAACCTGGGGACACATTGTGAACAACTCGCTTTTTCGAGGCTCGGGCTGGAACCATGCACAATCCACCCACTGCTTGTCCCCAGCGACAACTGGGCTGGTGGCGTCAAACAATCCCGAATGCATTCAGCAGTCTGAAGAGTTATCCACAGATTCGGGTCCCCTTCATCGATTCTCATCATTCATATAAACCATGAAGAATCTGAACATCGAACGCGATGTGTTGATGAAACCGCTTCAGTCGGTCACTGGGGTGGTGGAGCGACGTCAGACGCTGCCAATCCTGTCGAACGTACTGATCGAGGCACGGGAAGGAAAACTGGTGCTTCTTGCCACCGATCTCGAGATTCAGGTCAGCGCTGATGTCAGCGGTGTCGAACCGGATCCGGATTTCTCGGTGACGGTATCTGCGAAGAAGCTGCTCGACATCCTCCGGGCGCTGCCGGAGCAGTCGAATCTGGTGCTCGAGCCCAAGGACAGCAAGGTCCTGCTGAAAGCGGGCAGAAGCCGCTTCAGCCTGCAAACGCTGCCACCGGCAGACTTCCCCCGCCTGGCAGACGGTCAGACGCCGACGGCGGAGTTCACTCTGAGTCAGCGACAACTCCGCGGTCTGCTCGGGCTGACGCAGTACGCCATGGCACAGCAGGACATCCGCTACTACCTGAACGGCATGCTGTTGGAAGTGGCGAACACGGAACTGACATTGGTGGCCACCGACGGCCATCGACTCGCCTACGTACAGAAGGTGCTCGAGAACAGCTACGTCCCGGATCAGGTGATCCTGCCGCGGAAGGCCGTGCTGGAACTGTCCCGCCTCCTATCGGACTCGGACGAACCCATCCTCGTCAGCATCATGCCGAACCAGGTCAAGTTCTCGCTCCCCGGGATCGAACTGGTGACGAAGGTGATCGACGGCACCTTCCCACCCTACGGCAGAGTCATTCCGCAGAATTACCAACGCCGGATCGAACTGGACCGCGGTGTCTTGCAGCACGCTCTGCAGCGGGCAGCCATCCTTTCCAACGAGAAGTTCCGCGGCGTCCGGTGGATCCTCTCCCCCGGCAGTCTCAAGATCGTCTGCACGAACACCGAGCAGGAGGAAGCCGAGGAGGAACTCGAAGTCGATTACGACGGCGAGAGCCTGGACATCGGTTTCAACATCACCTACGTCCAGGATGTGCTGGGCAACGTCGACGCCTCGAAGATCATCTGCGAATTCGGCGACGCCAACAGCAGCATGTTGCTCTCGATGGAAGGCAGATCGGATTTCAAGTACGTCGTGATGCCCATGCGCATCTGATGCGCGACACAGGACACCCCCAGGACATGGAAGACCAGAACGATTACAACGCGGACAGCATCAAGATGCTGAAAGGCCTCGAGGCCGTCCGCAAGCGCCCCGGGATGTACATCGGCGACACCAGTGATGGCACGGGCCTCCACCACATGGTGTTCGAGGTGGTGGACAACGCCATCGACGAAGCGCTCGCCGGCCATTGCGACGAGATCAAGGTCGTCATCCACTCCGACAACTCGATCAGTGTGATGGACAACGGACGCGGCATTCCGACCGACATCAAGCATGACGACGAATTCACGCGCTCCGCCGCCGAGATCGTGATGACCGAGTTGCACGCGGGCGGCAAGTTCGACTCGAATTCGTACAAGGTTTCCGGTGGTCTGCACGGGGTCGGCGTGTCCGTCGTGAACGCACTGTCAGACTGGTTGAAGCTCACCATCCGCCGCAACGGCAAGACCTACGCAATGGAGTTCCGCCAGGGCGCCCGCGTCGAACCCCTGAAGGTGATCGGGGAGACCCAGAAACGCGGAACCGAGGTGCATTTCCTCGCATCGACCGAGACCTTCGGGTTGATCGAATACCACTGGGACATCCTCGCCAAGCGCCTGCGGGAGCTGTCATTCCTGAACAACGGCGTGAAGATCAAGCTGGTGGATCACCGGGTCGAGAAGGAGGAGGACTTCGCGTTCTCCGGGGGTGTGCGCGGGTTCGTCGAGTACATCAATCGTTCCAAGTCGGTACTGCACTCCCACATCTTCCACGCGGTGGGCGAGCGTGAAGGCATCACGGTCGAAGTCTCGATGCAATGGAACGATTCCTACGCGGAGCAGGTGCTCTGCTTCACGAACAACATCCCGCAGCGCGATGGCGGGTCACATCTGACGGGCCTGCGCGCGGGCATGACGCGCACGATCACGAAGTACATCGTCGCGCACGAGATCGACAAGCGCGCGAAGATCGAGATCACCGGTGACGACATGCGGGAAGGTCTCACCTGTGTCCTATCGGTGAAGGTGCCGGACCCCAAGTTCTCCTCCCAGACCAAGGACAAGCTCGTCTCGTCCGAAGTCCGACCGGTCGTCGAGGAGGCCGTATCCAAGGCGCTGGAAGACTGGTTGCTGGAGCGCCCGACCGAGGCCAAGATCATCGTCGGCAAGATCGTCGATGCGGCCAGGGCCCGCGAAGCAGCGCGGAAGGCCCGCGAGTTGACCCGCAGGAAAGGCGTCATGGACGGCCTCGGCCTTCCCGGGAAACTGGCCGACTGTCAGGACAAGAATCCGGCGAACTGCGAGCTCTACCTGGTCGAGGGGGATTCCGCGGGCGGGTCTGCGAAGCAGGGTCGTGACCGCAAATTCCAGGCGGTGCTCCCACTCAAGGGCAAGATCCTCAACGTGGAGCGGGCGCGGATCGACAAGATCGTGTCGTCCCAGGAGATCGCGACGCTGATCACGGCGTTGGGTACCGGCATCCGGACCGGTGCAGACGTCGAGGACTACAACCCCGACAAGCTGCGATACCACCGCATCATCATCATGACCGACGCGGATGTCGACGGCTCCCACATCCGGACGCTGCTGCTCACCTTCTTCTATCGTCAGATGCCCGAGCTCGTGGAACGCGGGCACATCTACATCGCCCAGCCTCCGCTCTACAAGGTCAAGCACGGTCGGCAGGAGCGCTATCTCAAGGACGATCACGAGCTGAAGGAATACCTGCTGCGTCTGGCACTCGATGACGCGCAGTTGCACCCCTCCGCAGATGCCGCACCGCTCAGTCGTGAAGCCCTGGAAGGCCTGGCACGCGAGCAGTTCCTGAGCGATGCCGTCACCGAGCGTCTCGCACGCCGGATGGATCCGGCCTTCCTGCACGCGCTCGAGATGGGCGTGCAGCTCGACCTTTCGACCGTCGCGAGTGCGATGTCCACCGCCGAGCGCTTGCGAGCGGCATTGCTGAACAGTGGCGACATCCGGGTCGATGTTGTAGAGGACACGCTCACCGACACGAGCCTCCTGCGCATCGTCCGCCGGTTGCACGGGATCGATCGTCTGACCACCGTCGATCGGGATTTCGTCGAGAGTGGCGAGTACCAGCAGATTCACAAGACCGCGGAACTCGTGCACGGACTTCTGGGCGAGGGCGCACGTATCGTGAAGGGCAACGATCAGCGTCCCGTCACCGCTTTCCGGCCCGCGCTGGAATGGTTGCTCGCCGAGGCGAAGCGGTCCGTGTCGACGCAGCGCTACAAGGGGCTCGGAGAGATGAACCCCGATCAGCTGTGGGAAACGACGATGGACCCCGGCTCCCGTCGCCTTCTTCGCGCGCAGATCGAGGACAGCATCGCCGCAGACGAGATCTTCACGACGCTGATGGGTGACATCGTCGAACCGCGCCGCGCCTTCATCGAGAGCAATGCGTTGGGTGTCAGAAACCTGGACGTGTGAACGCCGTCGCGGCGGAGTCGCTTCCAGCTGACCGGGACTCCGCCACCTGTCGTCAGAGGTTTCCGCGATCGGTGGAAAGAGCGTTCATCGTGTGGACGGGTAGTTTGCAGTCCAACCCGTCGTCCACCACTGCTCGAGCGTGGATCATCGGCGCCATCGATCGCACCCCGCCGAAGATGGTGGCGAAAGCCACATCCGCTGCGTCCCGACCGGTGCCGAAACGCACCAGCCCCATGGGAATGGCGGTACCCGACGGTTCGAAGATGTACCAGCGGTCTCCCAGGTACGCTTCCACGTAGGCATGGAAGTCCGGCGGTCCCAGCACGGGGTCGGCGCCGTAGTCGGTCCCGGTCGCAAAGCGCGCCGGGATGTTCACCGCGCGGCACAGGGCAATCATCAGATGCGCGAAGTCCCGACAGACACCGACCTGTTCTATGAGCGTGTCGACGGCTGACGTGTTCGAGTTCGACGTGTTGGACGTGAAGGTCACGTGCCGCCGTACCCATTCCTGGATCGCGAGCACGCGACTGTAGCCCTGCCACATGCCACCGAACTCGTTGATGGCGAGTTTGACCAGTCGGTCCGACTGGCAATAGCGGCTGGGGTAGATGTACCCGAGCACATCGGGCGGAAGGTTGCGGATCGGCACTTCCGGGATCTGCTGAGGATCCGCCACGTGGTGCGTCAGATCCACGGTCGCCGAGTACGAAAGGGTCAGTGGGCCCGGGTTGGCGCGGAGCCGCAGATACCGGTTGCCGGTCATCGGGTCCTGGTGCATGCGCGGTTCGACGGACTGGTTCAACTCGAGCCGCTCCGACGAGATAACCTGGCTCGGCGTGAGTGCGGCGTGGATGTTGAAGATGAAGTCGGCGCCAAGGGCGTCGACCTGGTAGCGCAGATCGACGCGCATCTCGATACGGATCATCGCGACCACCAGGTAGGAAGCGTGATCGACGGATTGCCGGATGGAGTTGTCATGCCCGCAGTATGCGCGCAGGGCAGGCGAAACGTGATCGCGGCGTGCCTTCCCCCGTCGCCAGACACGCCGGGTACCGGAATCGGCCGCGGGCCGACCGCGCGCTCAGCCAGCCTTCTTGCGACGGCTCGTGGGCTTCGGTTTCTCGCCCTCGCCTTCCACGGTCTTCGTGCGTGCGCTCGCCCTCGGCGCAAACTCGAATCCGACCTTGCCGTCTGCTCCACGGACGAGGAACGCGGAAAACGGTCTGCCCTTCTTGGAGATGAACCGGTGCAGCAGATCGGTCTTGCCCGTCTCGAGAAGCTTGCGCACCTGCTCGGGTTCGATCGAGCGTTGCAGGATGATCTTCCCCGAGCGGAAGTCACAGGACCGCTCGGCGCCCACCGATTTTTCGCAGACGTACGCCATGCCATGGTCGTACACGCCGGATCCGCACTTCGGGCACGCACCCAGGCTGGTCTGCCCGCTGAATTCGACCGCTTCCTGGTCGCCTTCGCTGGTCGGTGACGACTGCCCGAAGTCGAACTCGACGGTGAAGTCGTCCTTCAATCTGAGCATTGCTGCGAAGGCGCGGCCCATCCGGCTCCGGAAACCTTGCAGCGGTCCGATCGCATGCTCGGTGAAGAGCGTCTCCATCTCGTGCCCTTCCATCCGTCGACTCGCGATCACCTTCCACAGGGAGAAGTCGCACTTCTGACAGGCGAACTTCTTGTAGTTCTCGATGACCGTACCACCGCATTTCGGGCACGGCGTTCCCAGCGTCGAGATGGGTTCGTCGGACAGCGTTCCCTGCTTGACGCGGTCCACGAGGTCCTTCGTGGTGGCCATGATGTGATGCATGAACTCGGAACGCTTGAGGAGGCCCTGCTCCATCTGCTTGAGCTTGTACTCCCACTCCCCGGTCAGTTCGGGGGACCGCAATTCGTCGATGCCGAACTTGTCGAGTGCGTAGAGCAGGTCGAACGCCTTGGCGGTGGGAATCAGCTCGCGGCCCTCGCGAACGAGGTACTCCTCCGTCAACAGACCTTCGATCACCGCGGCACGAGTGGCCGGCGTGCCGAGACCCTTCTCGCTCATCGCTGCCCGAAGATCCTCGTCTTCGACCAGCTTGCCCGCCCCTTCCATCGCGGATAGAAGCGTCGCTTCCGTGAATCGCGCCGGTGGCTTCGTGACATGGGTGCGCGTTTCCACGTGCGCCGCGATCGCCTTGCCATCCTTCACGGCGGCGAGGGAGCCCTCGTCCCCTTCCGCCGCTTCCTTGCCATAGACCTCGAGCCAGCCAGCATTCACGAGAATGCGCCCTTCGGTCTTGAAGGGTTCGCCCTCGACGCGCGTGATGCGCGTGGTGACGAGGTGTTCGGCCGACGGGAAGAACACGGCGAGGAACCGCTTCACGACCATGTCGTACAGCTTCTGCTCCACTTCGGAGAGATGCTTGGGCGCATCGAGCGTCGGGATGATGGCGAAGTGGTCGGAGATCTTCTCGTTGTTGAAGATGCGCTTGTTCGGGCGCACCCAGCCCTCCTGAAGAACACGTCCGGCCAACGTCGAGTAGCCGGCGATGAGCGAATTCGACAGCCCGCCCTTCAGCATCTCCATCGTGCTGCGGACCGTGGGACCGTAGTCCTCGGGCAGCGCCCGCGCGTCGGTACGCGGGTAGGTGAGTACCTTGTGCTTCTCGTACAGGGCCTGGGCGAGGGAGAGCGTCATCTTCGCCGAGAAGCCGAACCGGCTGTTCGCCTCGCGTTGCAGACTGGTGAGGTCGTACAGGAGGGGCGGTGCCTGCGTCGTGGGCTTCGACTCTTCCGTCACCGTGCCGGGCTTGCCGATGCACTTGGCGGTGATCTCGTCGGCGCGGGCCTTGTCCCAGATCCGTTCCGCCCGGACATCGGGGTCGTCGGCCTTGGTGGTCCTTTCGAAATTCTCGTCGAACCAGCGGCCCGGATACTCACCCCCGCCGCTTTCGAACGTGCCGTTCACTTCCCAGTAGTCGCGGGCCCGGAACGCCTTGATGCGCCGCTCACGTTCCACCAGCACCGCCAGCGTGGGGGTCTGCACGCGTCCGACGGTGGTCTTGTAGAAGCCACCGTCCTTGCTGTTGAACGCGGTCATGGCGCGCGTGCCGTTGATCCCGACCAGCCAATCGGACTCGCTGCGGCAGGTCGCGGCGTCGGCAAGCGGTTGCATCGACGCGTCGTCGCGCAGGGAAGCGAAACCATCGCGGATGGCCGCCGGTGTCATCGATTGGAGCCAGAGGCGCTCGATGGGCTTGTCGGTCCGGGCGTGCTGCACGATGTACCGGAAGATGAGTTCACCTTCGCGACCGGCGTCGCAGGCGTTCACCAGACCGACGATGTCCTTGCGCTTGATGAGGCGCGTGAGGAGCTTCAGGCGGTCCTCGCTCTTCTCGATCGGCTTCAGATCGAAGTGCGGAGGAATGACAGGCAGGTTCGCGAACGACCACTTGCCCCGCTTCACCTCGAACTCCTCCGGCGCGGCCAGTTCGAGCAGGTGACCCACCGCGGAAGACACCACGTACGCGTCGTTCTCGAAGTACTCGCCTTGCTTGGTGAAGCCCCCCAGGGCCTTGGCGATGTCGGCTGCGACCGACGGCTTCTCGGCGACGATGAGTCGCTTGCCTACCGCCGTTCCGGTACCGTCGTCCGTGGATGTCGGGCGTCGGACCGGAGCGGGTTTGCTACGCGCGGGCGTCGTCTTGGCGCTGGCGGCGCGTTTCGTGGTGGGCATCGAGGGAAACCTGCCGGGGGAGGAAAAAAGGGCCGCGAATGATAAGCGCCCGAATTTGCAGGGCGCAAGCGAGGGTGTCGCGGGGGACGAAGATCAGTTCGTCGGCAATCGCTGGAACCGACCGCCCGGCAGACAGGCGATCCTGCCCTCCAGTTCCAGTTCGGACAGGCGCGTCTGCAGAGACCCGACCGGCAGTCCCGTCCGCTGTGACAGGGTGTCGAAGTCGCACGGATCATGCCCGAGCGCAGCGAGAACGGGGTCGTCATCGTTCGATTGATCCAGCGCCACCGACACCGGCGAGGCGACGTGCAGCTCCTCGAGAACGTCGGATACGCTCTCGACGAGTTTCGCGCCTTGCTTGATCAGGACGTGACAGCCCCGCGACAACGGAGAGTGGATCGACCCTGGGATGGCCAGTACTTCACGACCCTGCTCGCCCGCGAAGCGGGCCGTGGAAAGAGAGCCGCTGCGGAGGGCTGCCTCGACCACGAGCACGCCTCGCGAAAGCCCGCTGATCAATCGATTCCGGCGCGGGAAATTCGACGGGATCGCCTTGGTGCCGATGGCGAACTCCGACAAGATCGCCCCCTCCGCCGCGATGCGGTGCGCGAGATCGCGATTCCGCGCCGGATACACGATGTCCAGGCCGGTCCCTACGACCGCGATGGTGCTTCCCGCACTGGCGAGCCCCCCTTCATGCGCTGCGGTGTCGATACCCAATGCGAGGCCGCTCACGATGGTGAGACCCGCCGATCCGAGAGCCTGGGCAAACTCCCGCGCCGTCGAGAGTCCCTGAGGCGTCGCGTTCCGACTTCCCACGATGGCCAGGGCAGGCATCGAAAGCCGGTCGATCGATCCCTTCACATACAGAACCGTGGGTGGGTCCGCAGTCTCAAGCAGCGCAGGTGGGTACTCTGCGTCGGCGAGGGTCAGCAGGTGGTTGCCGGGTTCTTCGAGCCAAGCGATCACTCGCTGGATCTCCCTGGCATCGGCACCGGTGCGCCACGCCGATGCAGCCGTAGCGCTCAGGAGCTTCGAGACTGCGGACGGCGACGCCCCGAGAGCCGAAGCGGGAGAACCGAAATGCTGAAGGAGCCTGCGCTGGGTTGCGCCCCCGATGCCGGGCACCAGCGTGAATCGCAGCCAGTCCTCGATGTCGGGGTCGACCGACATGCGACGCCCTGACCTGCGATCAGGGTGCCTTCACCCGGTCGAGCAGATTCACCGGGCGGGCGGCATTCATGACGAGCGCGTACGAGACCTTCTCGAACACTCGGAACACGAACGTGATCCCGTAGCGTTCGTCGGGAAGCGTCACCGGCCCCCCTTCCTTCTTGGGATCGAATTCCGATTGCACGGTGACGATCTCCGCGCGGTGGGGGTCGTTCGAGGTGCTCGACGGCAGGCGTCTTGGGGTCGACACGATGCCTGACCGGTAAAGCGCGAACACCTGCCCGGTTTCGACGCCGTTCCGTGCGCCCACGTTGAGGACGATGATCTGCTGCTGGCCGATCTCGGAAATGACCGTGTCCGGCGCCGAGATCACATGACCCTCCTGGGAGGACTTCGCTGCCCGAGGCACATAGGCAAGCACGTCCGGTGGGGGGGAGAGCACGAGCCGATCCCCGACGCCGACCTCCTGGCGTGCCCGCAGGATCTTCACGGTCGATACGCCACCATAGTCGCGGACCTGCGCGTCGGCCAGATACAACACCTCGAAGCCGAGAACCTCTTTGGTGAATGGATCGATGAGCGGCTTGCTGGGGCGATACACCTGCCAGAGAGGGGGGGTGTCCTTGCCGATCCCCTCGACGTAGGCGATGTCTCCATCACCCACGAGCACCCGGTTCTCCGGCGTCGCGATGATGCGCGGCGCCTGTTCGAACTGGTCGGGTGCAACGATCAGCGGGCGATTGAGGAAGGGATTGATGACGGATGCCGATATGCTCTTCACCGCCGTACCGCTTAGCTGCTCGCTGCGCACGCGCGGTGACAGCTTGACGGTGCTCCCGACGCCCGTGCCCTTGGCGATCTCTGCGAGTCCGCCCGGACCATCGCCTTCGAGCCGCAGTCTTGGTTGACCGGAGGACGTGTCGAACACGAGGACATTGCCGGGGTAGATCAGATGAGGGTTGCGAACCTCGTCCTTGTTCATGCCCCAGAGGTCCGGCCAGCGCCACGGGTTCTTCAGGTAGCGTTTGGAAATTCCCCACAGGGTGTCCCCGCGGGTCACGACGTAGCGCTCCGGCGGGTTGTCCTGGAGCTCCATGGGAGCGTCTTCCGCCCTCGGTGCGGACACTGACAACGCCACGAGCGTTAGCCCGGCGAGCGTCGATATGATTGAATTGCGCATCACAGCCCCCACCAAGGTACAAGGCAAATCCCCCCGAGAATCCGCACGGTAACGGGATTTACCTATATTCTGGATTAGATTTTGAGCGTAATAGTCTAAGTAAGCAAGCATTTATGGCGATCCTGCAAATCCTCCAATACCCAGATCCGCGCCTCCACAAGGTGGCCGAACCCGTCCGATCTTTCGACGAGAACCTGCGCGACCTTGTCCGTGATCTTGCCGAGACGATGTACGCAGCGCCCGGGGTGGGGCTTGCCGCCACCCAGGTGGACGTGCACCGCCAGGTCCTCGTAGCCGACGTCTCCGACGAGCACGATGACCTGCGGGTGTTCGTGAATCCGGTCCTCATCGAAGGGGACGGCGAGTCTGCACTGGAGGAGGGGTGCCTGTCCGTCCCGGGCGTCTACGACAGGGTCCCGCGGTTCGAGCACATTCGGGGTCGCGCCTACGATGCCTCCGGCAATGCCTTCGAATTCGAAGCGACCGGCCTGCTTTCGGTGTGCATCCAGCACGAGATGGACCACCTCAAGGGCCGGGTCTTCGTCGACTACCTCTCCCGTCTCAAGCAGAACCGCATCGCCGCGAAGTTGCGCAAGCAGCAGCGGCACACCGGATGACCCGGGTGCGGCTCGTTTTTGCCGGTACGCCACGATTTGCCGCCGTTGCACTCCAGAGACTGGTCGAGGCAGGGCATGAAATTCCGCTGGTCCTGACCCAGCCCGACCGACCCGCCGGAAGGGGGATGAAGCTCGTGGCGAGCGACGTGAAGACGCTCGCGCTCGAGCACGGGCTCGTGGTGGCGCAGCCGTCGACACTCCGGAATTCCGATGCCGAGACTCTCCTGCGGGAAGCGGGAGCCGACCTGATGGTCGTCGCCGCGTACGGGCTGCTCCTGCCGTTGGCGATCCTCTCGATGTTTCCGCGGGGTTGCCTGAACATCCATGCTTCGCTCCTGCCGCGATGGCGGGGAGCCGCGCCGATTCATCGCGCGCTCCTCGCGGGAGATTCGGAAACCGGGGTGTGCATCATGCGCATGGAGGAGGGCCTCGACACCGGACCCGTCTACCGACGAGCCCGTGTCCCGATCCTGCCGGAGGACACCACCGGCACATTGCACGACCGGCTCGCCGCACTGGGCGCAGAACTCCTTCTGGAAACCTTGACCGACCTCCAAGAGGGCTCCCCCCAACCGGTGCCGCAGCCCCACGAAGGCATCACCTACGCCCGCAAGATCCGGCGCGAGGATGCTGTTCTGGACTGGGCCGCGAATGCCGACATCGTCCACCGACAGGTGCGGGCTTTCGATCCGTCGCCCGGCGCCGGCACGACCCTGCGGGGCGAACCGGTGAAGATCTGGGCCGGTCATCCGGCAAGCGGCGCCCTCGGCAGGGCCCCCGGGGAGGTGATCTCCGCCGATTCCGACGGCATCCTCGTCGCGTGTGCCGCCGGCACGGCCTTGATGCTCACCGAACTGCAGCGTCCCGGCGGCCGGCGGCAGCACGTCCGGACCTTCCTCCAGGGATGTGCCATCGCACCGGGCGAGCGTTTCGTCCCCGCGTCCGCCTAGGCCAGCCGCTTGAAGGACGCACAATGCAGGGCCGCGGGGCGCGTTGCCGAGGTCATCTCCGGCCGCAGTCTCGCCTACGCCGCGGGCGAATCCGATCCCATGGTGCGCGACCTCACCTACGGCACCCTGCGGCACCTCGGGACCCAGCGCGTCATCCTGCGGTCGCTCGCGCCCCGCGGGGTGACCGAGCCTGCGCTCGAGGCGCTGCTGGCGGTCGGCTTGTATCAGCTGCAGCACACCCGTGCGGCGCCCTACACCGTCGTGGACCAGGCCGTCGCTGCGGCGCGGGCCATGGGATTCGAGCGCGCTGCGGCATTCGTCAATGCCGCCCTGCGCCGCTTTCTCCGCGAGCGTGACCACCTGGTTGCCCAGGCGCAGTTGGATAGCGAAGGCCGATGGTCGCATCCCGCCTGGTGGATCGATCGTCTCCGCGACGAGTATCCCCAAGCCGCCGACGCGATCCTGGCCGCCGGGCTTTCGCATCCCCCGATGGCCGTCCGCCCCAATCTTCGGCGCACGACGCTCGCCGACTACCGGCTGCGTCTGGCCGCGGAGGGTATCGAGGCCGGCGACGTCGCGCCCGCGGCGCTGTTGCTGGCGAAGCCGGTGCCGGTCCGCCGCCTCCCGGGTTATCAGGATGGCCTGGTCTCGGTGCAGGACGCGGGGGCCCAGTGGGCCGCCAGGTTGCTCGCCCCTAGCGACGGCATGCGCGTCCTCGATGCCTGTGCCGCGCCAGGGGGCAAGGCGGCCCACCTGCTGGAAGTTGCCGACATCCACCTCACCGCTCTCGATGCCGACCCCGCGCGGCTCGACGACGCGCAGCGCAACTTCGATCGACTGGGCCTCGCAGCGCGCTGCATCGCCGCGGATGCCGCGCGCGTCCGCGACTGGTGGGACGGCGAGCCCTTCCAGCGCGTGCTGCTCGATGCCCCATGCTCCGGCTCGGGCATCGTCCGGCGGCATCCCGATGCCCGCTGGCTGCGACGCCCGGGCGACATCGCCTCGTTCGCGGCGACCCAGCGAGCATTGCTGACCGCGCTTTGGCAGGTGCTGGAACCGGGTGGTACATTGCTCTACGTCACCTGTTCGGTGTTTCGCGAAGAGAACGCCGAGGTGGTCGATGCTTTTCTGGGGGCGCAGGACGATGCCCGCAGATTGCCGGCCACCGGCCTGCCCTCGGCCGATGGGCGTCTGTTACCTGACGCCGGACACGACGGCTTCTACTACGCGCTGCTCGGAAAGAGGGTTCCCTGACGCTGTGATCGCCCCCGCCCCACCGCCAGTCGTCGATCCGGTTCAAGATCTTCCTGGAGTCCGCCTGCATCGACAGGTCCGGGCGGCCGCGGTCCGCGTGGGGCGCATCCTGCTCGCGTTGTGGTTGACCGTCGGAGCGGGATTGCTTCTGGCCGACGAACCCGGATTGCATATCCGGTCCGCGGAGATCACGGTCAATCCCGACGCCGCGCTCGTGCTCGACGCCACCTTCCAGATCGACCTCGGCGACACCCTGGAGGACGCCCTCCAGCGCGGCGTCACGTTGCACTTCGTCACCGAGTTCGAACTGCTCTACGAGCGCTGGTACTTCCTCAATCTCTGGAACAAGACCATCAGCGCGTTCGAGCAGCGCTATCGGCTCAGCTACAGCGCGCTCACGCGCCACTACCGGCTCGCCACGGGGGGCCTCACGCTCACCTTCGAGACCCTCTCGGAGGCCCTGGCCCTCATGGGCCGCGTGCGCGGTCAGCAGATCGCCACGCGGGACCAACTGGAGCCCTCGCAGGTCTACACCGCCCAGGTCCGTCTGCGCCTCGACACCGCGCAACTCCCCAAGCCTTTCCAGATCTCCTCGATCGGCTCCAAGACCTGGAACCTGTCGTCCGACTGGTACCGCTGGACGGTGAAGCCATGAGCGGGTCGTTCTGGCAATGGCGCACGACCCTGCTCACCAGGAGCGGCACCGTCATGACGGCAGTGATCGCCGCGTGCGGGGCGGTCATGCTCTACCTGCTCTCGACGGCCAGCAGCAACACGCCGCTCCTCGCGGGGCAGCTGACGTGGCTGCTGGGCGCGAGCGTGGCCCTCGTGCTCGTGCTGATGCTCGTGACCGGACAGCAGCTGCTCGCGCTGCGTCACCGCCTGAAGCAACGCGTGTTCGGCTCCAAGCTCTCGCTTCGCCTCGTCCTCCTTTTCTCCCTGGTGGCCATTCTGCCCGGCGCGCTGGTGTATGCAGTGTCGGTGCAGTTCCTCACGCGCTCCATCGACACCTGGTTCGACGTCCGGGTCGAGAAGGCCCTGGAGGGTGGACTCGCCCTCGGCCGTACCACGCTCGACACCATGCTGACGGATCTCCGCACGAAGGCCGACGCCATGGCGCTGGCACTCTCGGACGGCACGCCGCAGCAGCAGCGCGCCGTGATCAACACGCTGCGCGAACAGGCTGCCGTGCAGGAGGCGGCCGTCTTCGATCACGCCGGTCGAGTGCTCGTGTATTCCAGCGAAGAGAAGGACAGCCTCGCCCCGGTCATGCCTTCGAACGAGGTATTGCGCGACATCCGCGTGCAGAAATCCAACAGTCGGATCCTGGTCGACGCCCGGCGGGGTCTGCTGCTGCGGGTGCTCGTACCGGTGAACATCCGCGACGGCGAGATCGAGGCGCTCCAGCTCGTCCAGAAAGTCCGCGACGACATCGCGCGCGACGCCGAGTACGTGCAGAACGCCTACGCCGAATATCAGGAGCTGTCGTACTTCCGACCGGGTCTGAAGCGGCTCTATGCACTATCGCTCACCCTGGCACTCCTGCTCTCGCTGTTCTTCGCCCTGCTGCTCGCGATCTATTTCAGCCAGCGGCTGTCGGCCCCGCTCGGCGTGCTGGCAGAGGGCACCCGTGCCGTGGCCCAGGGCGACTTTCGCGAACGGCAGTCCGTGAAGAGCTACGACGAACTCGGCATCCTCACGGGATCGTTCAACGCCATGACCCGCGAGCTGGGAGAGGCGCAGGGGGCATCGCAGAAGTACCAGTCGGAACTCGAAGCGGCGAAGGCGTCCCTCGAGAGCATCCTCGCCAATCTGTCGGCGGGCGTGATCTCGCTCGATGCCGATCGCCGGCTGCAGTCCGCGAACCCGGCCGCCCACCGCATCCTCGGGCGCACCCTGGAAGGCCTGGTCGGATTGTCCGTGGACGAATGGATCCGTGCCGATGCCCGGCTCGCCGCGATCGCGGCACCGCTTTCGGAGGCCCTGTCGCGCCCACTCGAACGGCACTGGGAGCAGGAGGTCGTCTACGGGGCCGAAGACGGCGAACTCACCTTGCTCGTGCGCGCTTCGGCCATCGCCCAGCAGGGTGCCACGGAAGGCTATGTCGTCGTGTTCGACGACATCACCAAGCTGCTGCGCGCCCAGCGCCAGGCGGCATGGGGCGAGGTCGCCCGCCGTCTGGCTCACGAGATCAAGAACCCGCTGACCCCGATCCAGCTGTCGGCCGAGCGGCTCCAGCAGCGTCTCCATCCGAAACTGGAAGCCGGCGACGGCGACATGCTGTCGCGCCTCACCCAGACCATCGTCAACCAGGTCATGGCCCTGAAGGCGATGGTCGACACCTTCAGCCAGTACGCCCGCTCCCCCGACGCCACGCTGCTCAGTCTCGACCTCGGCGCCCTCACCCGCGAGGTGCTGGGGCTCTACGAATCGGTGGGTGCCGCCATCGTCGTGCGCATCGAGCCGGGGTTGGACGCCGTGATGGGCGATGCGGCGAAGCTGCGGCAGGTGATCCACAACCTGGTGCGCAATGCGGAGGACGCCGTCGGGTCCGTCACCATGCCCCGCATCACGGTGAACGTCGAGCGCGCGGAAGGCGGTGTCGCATTGCGCGTTGCCGACAACGGCGCCGGCTTTCCGCCTGATTTCCTGTCCCGACCGTTCGAACCGTACGTCACCACCAAGGCCAAGGGCACCGGGCTCGGCCTCGCCATCGTCAAGAAGATCGTCGAGGAACACGGCGGCCTCATCCATCTCGAGAACCTGGTGGCCGGCGGCGCCCGCGTGAGCGTCATTCTTCCGCAGGTGCCGGCGGCACCGCGCGTGGCCAATGCGAGGGCGTGACGAGATGACGACATCGTGCCGTCCCGGAGGTCCCGCGGGAACGCCCCGGGAGGTTCCGGACGGTCTGCCGATACATTCGAGGTTGCGGGAATCATGAGTCAGATACTGGTGGTGGACGACGAAGTCGGCATCCGGGAGCTGTTGTCCGAGATCCTGTCCGACGAGGGCTACGACGTCAGGCTCGCCCAGAACGCTGCCGAGGCGCGGCACTGGCGCGGCCGTTCGCGACCGGATCTCGTGCTGCTCGACATCTGGATGCCCGACACCGACGGCATCACGCTCCTGAAGGAGTGGGGCTCGAAGGGCCAGCTCACGATGCCCGTGGTGATGATGTCGGGGCACGGGACGATCGAGACCGCCGTCGAGGCCACGCGTATCGGTGCCTACGCATTCCTCGAGAAGCCGATCGCCCTGCAGAAGCTGCTCGCCACCGTGGGGAAGGCCCTGGCACAACCTGGCCCTTCTCCGGCCGGCGTGCCGGCGTACTCGCTCGCGGTGCTGGGGGGCGCGCCGGTCATCGTCGATCTCAAGACCCGCCTCGAGCGTGCCCGCGACCTGCGGGCGCCCGTCCTGCTCATGGCCGAACCGGGCAGCGGCGAGGATCTCTGCGCCCGCTTCCTGCATCGGCAGAACACGCCCTGGGCGGCGCCCGACGACGAAGGGTTCCTGCAGGACGCCGCGGCGGGCGCCCTGGCGCAGGCGGCCGAGGGCACCCTGTTCCTGCGCGGCGTCGATCGGCTGGGCCGTGACTCGCAGCGCTCGCTCCTTTCACGACTGTCGTTCCTCGACCAATGCAACACCCGGCTGATCGCGACCGCCCATCCCTCGCTCGCGCAGCGCGTCGCGGAAGGCGACTTCGATGCTCGGCTCTATTCGGCGCTCGCGACGGTGACCCTGCGGGTGCCGCCGCTCCGCGAGCATCCCGACGACGTGCCGGGAATGGCGGGTGCTCTGCTCGAACGCATGGTGGAGGCGAAGGAGATTCCCCCGCGCACCTTCACGACGGCGGCGCTCAACACCCTGCGGATGCAACCCTGGCCCGGCAACCTTGCCCAGTTGCAGAGCGTCGTGAAATCCGCCGCCCTGCTCGCGGCCGGCGCCGACATCGGCCATGCCGATGTCGGCGGTGCCCTGGAGACGCTCGAGAAGGCTGTTCCCGTCGGCGTCCTGGGAGGCCTCTCCCTCGATGTCGCCCTGCGGGATGCGCGCGATGCGTTCGAGCGCGCGTACTTCGAGTATCACATCGCCCGCGAAGGCGGCAACATGAGCCGGGTCGCCGATCGCGTCGGGCTCGAGCGTACCCACCTGTATCGAAAGCTGAAGCAGCTGGGCGTCGTCCTCCCGCGCAGGGCGGAGCCGTAGCGACCGCGCTGCGTCGGGCTCGGCTCGGCGCGGCGCACGCATTCGGCAGGGCTCCCGCGCGATCGCGCGCCGGCGGATCCGCGGCCTGGGGCGCCAACCGGATTAGAATCGCGCGCTTCTTCGAGCCTGCCCCCCTGTTCCCGGCAGGATCCCCATCCTTCGAGACCCCGGATAATCGCCATGGCAACCACCACCGAACTGGCCAACGCACTGCGCGTCCTGGCCATGGACGCCGTTCAGAAGGCCAATTCCGGCCACCCCGGCATGCCGATGGGCATGGCCGACATCGCCGAGGTCCTGTGGCGCCGCCACCTGAAGCACAACCCCGCCGATCCGCGCTGGCCCGACCGCGATCGCTTCGTGCTCTCGAACGGGCATGGCTCGATGCTCCTGTACGGCCTGCTGCATCTCACCGGATACGCGCTGCCCATCGAGGAGCTGAAGAACTTCCGTCAGCTCCACTCCATGACCCCGGGGCATCCGGAAGTGGGCATGACCCCCGGCGTCGAGATCACCACGGGTCCGCTGGGGCAGGGGATCGCCGGCGCGGTTGGCATGGCCATCGCGGAGCAGTTGCTCGCCGCCGAGTTCAACCGTCCCGGACACACGATCGTCGATCACCGCACCTGGGTCTTCCTCGGCGATGGCTGCCTGATGGAGGGCATCTCCCACGAAGCGTGCTCGCTCGCCGGCACGCTCGGACTCTCGAAGCTCGTCGCCGTCTACGACGACAACCACATCTCGATCGATTCCGAGAAGTCGACGATGGAGCACTGGTTCACCGATGACACCGCGGCGCGCTTTGCCGCCTACGGCTGGCACGTGATCCCTGGCGTCGACGGACACGATCCGGATGCGGTCGACGCCGCTATCCGGTCGGCACGTGCCGTGACCGACCGACCGGTCCTCATCTGCTGCAAGACGATCATCGGCAAGGGCTCCCCCAGGAAGGCGAACACGGGCAGCGTGCACGGCGCGCCTCTGGGTGCCGACGAGATCGCGGCGACGCGCGCGGCGCTCGGGTGGACGCATCCGCCGTTCGAGATCCCGGACGATATACGCCAGGCCTGGGACGCCCGCGCCAAGGGGGCCGACGTCCAGGCCGACTGGACGAAGCGTTTCGCCGCCTACGCCGCTGTCCATCCCGCTGAGGCCGCCGAGTTCTCGCGACGGATCGGCGGAGCGCTGCCGGCAAATTGGCAGACCACCGCGGACGCCTTCGTGGCCGGGCTCGACGCCAAGGGCGAGACGATCGCCACGCGCAAGGCGTCCCAGAACGCGATCGAAGGGCTTGCCCCCGCGCTGCCCGAACTGCTCGGCGGTTCGGCGGATCTGGCCGGTTCCAATCTCACGCTGTGGTCGGGTTCCAAGGGCGTCAACCGCGGCCAGGGCGGCAACTACCTGTTCTACGGCGTGCGTGAGTTCGCGATGGCCGCCATCATGAACGGCATCACCCTGCACGGCGGATTCATCCCCTACGGCGGGACGTTCCTGGTGTTCAGCGACTACGCCCGGAACGCCCTGCGTCTCGCCGCGCTGATGAAGCTCCGGGTCGTCTACGTCTTCACGCACGACTCCATCGGCCTGGGCGAGGACGGCCCGACGCATCAGCCGGTGGAGCACGCCGCGACACTGCGGATGATTCCGCACATGGATGTCTGGCGTCCGTGCGACACCGTCGAGACCGCCGCCGCGTGGCGTGCGTCCGTGGAGCGCGCGGACGGTCCCACGAGCCTCCTGCTGTCGCGCCAGAATCTGCCGCACCAGGCGCGGACGGCGGCCCAGCTCGCCGATGTCGCGAAGGGTGGCTACGTCCTCGCGGAAGCGTCCGGCGGCAAGCCTGCCGTCATCCTGATCGCCACCGGATCGGAGGTGGCCCTGGCGATGTCGGCGAAGGAGCAGCTGGCCGCGAAAGGCATCGCCGCACGCGTCGTGTCGATGCCTTCCACCACGGTGTTCGATCGACAGCCCGCGGCGTGGCGGGAAGCCGTGCTGCCCCGCGGCGTGCCGCGCGTCGCGATCGAGGCCGGCATCTCCGATTTCTGGCGCAAGTACGTGGGTCTCGAAGGTGCCGTCGTCGGCATGGACCGCTTCGGCGAATCGGCCCCTGCGGGCGCCCTCTTCGAACTGTTCGGCTTCACCGCGGCGCACGTGACGGAAGTGGCGGAGTCGGTGCTGGGCTGAGTCCGCGCCGCAGCGCTGACAAGGGGACCAGGACCGTGCGGCTCGTCGGCGACATCGGTGGAACCAACGCACGCTTCGGTCTGATCGATCCGGCGACGGGCGCACTGCACGACCCCCAGGTACTTGCCTGTGCCGCGTTTCCCGACCTTGCCGCGGCAGCGAGCCACTACCTCGGTCAGGTCGGTGGGCCGCTCGTCCGCGAGGCGGCGATGGCGGTCGCCTCCCCGGTGCTCGGGGATCTCGTGCGATTCACGAACAGCCCCTGGGTGTTCTCGACCGAGGACACCCGCGTGCGCCTCGGTCTGGACCGCCTCGCGATCGTCAACGATTTCACGGCCCTTGCCCTCGCCCTCCCGCATCTCGGGCCGGGCGAAACCCGCCAGGTAGGCGGCGGCACACCCGTACCTCAGGCGGCCATCGCCCTCATCGGGGCCGGCACGGGCCTCGGTGTCTCGGGCCTGTTGCCCGGAAGCGCGGGGTGGGTGCCCGTGACAGGGGAAGGTGGCCACACCGCCTTCAGCCCCATGGGCGAGCGCGAGCAATCCCTGCTCCGCCATCTCTCGCAGCGCTTCGACCATGTCTCGACCGAGCGGCTGCTGCAGGGCGCGGGAATCGTTCTCCTCCACGAGACCGTCTGCGCACTCGACGGACGGATGCGGCGCCCGCTGTCCCAGGAGGACATCACCCGCGAAGCCATCGCGGGATCGGACCCCACCTGCGTCGAAGTCCTCGATCTCTTCTGCGGCATCCTCGGGACGGCCAGCGCGAACCTTGCCGTCACGCTGGGTGCAAGGGGCGGCGTCTACATCGGCGGAGGGATAGTGCCCTCTCTCGGACCGGCGTTCGACCGATCCGTGTTCCGCGCCCGCTTCGAAGCGAAGGGTCGCTATCGCGACTACATGGCAGCGATCCCCACCTATGTGATCACTGCGGAGAACCCGGCGCTTCGCGGCGTGGCGCATGCGCTCGACACCCCGCGCGCCGGCTGACGCCCCTGCCGCGCCGCACGCACCCCGTTCGCCAGGTTGATCCGGAACGATCCAGCCGCCCTCGAGGCGACAGCCCCGTTCCACGATGGTCGCGGGCCTCCGCGGCAGCCCGCCGGGATCGCCGAGGACATCCAGCGCAGGAAGAACACCGAGGCCGCGTTGCGTGATCGCGAGCGGAAGCTCCAGGCGATCGCGCAGAACTCGCCGGCGGTCATCCACACGAAGGCTATCGACGGCCGGTCCGTGGGGGAGCTGATCGACGGTCTTCTCCAGCGCTCGCGCACCGCTCGAGGGGCGCTTCGGCGCGATGCCGTCGAGATCACGGCCCGGGCAGGGCGTATCCTCGACGAACTCGCACGGCATGACATCCAGCGTCGGGTCCGCGTCCCGGTGGCGCCGGGTCTGGAGGCGTGGGCCGATGCCCGCATGGTGGAGGTGGTGTTGCGCAATCTGTTTTCGAAAGCCTGGAAGTACACGTCGAAGCCCGCGGACCCGGAGATCCGCGTGGAGCCCGTCGCCATGGACGGACAGCCCGGCGTTCGTGTGGCCGACGACGGTGTGGGGCTCGACATCGCGCATGGGGCCAAGCTCTTCCAGCGTCCGCATCGCCCGGACGAGTTCCTCACGCTGCGCGCTCCGCGCCAGGTGAACCTTGCCAGCCGGATGGACGTCGCGCGCGACGGTCAGCAGGGGCTCGACCACCCGGGCGGTAGAGGCAAGTCCGCTGAGACCGTGGTGCGGCTCGGCGTGTACCGGCTCGCAACCAACGAACCGCCTGCCCCATGACGTTGGATACATCGACGACAGCCCAGCCGCTCCGCATCCTCGTCATCGAGGACGTGGAGACCGATTTTCTGCTGCTCACGCGCCACCTGGCCAACCACGGTGTCCGCGCGACCTGGCGGCGTGCTGCCGACGGGGACGAACTGCTTGCCGCCCTCGCCGACGGGGTCTGGGACGTCGCCCTGTCGGATTACAACTCGCCGCGTCTCCCCTTCCGGGAGGGACTCGCACTTTTGCGAGAACGCCAGCCCGATCTTCCCGTGATCCTGGTGTCCGGCAGCGTGGGCGAGGAGGAGGCTGTCGAACTGCTGAAGACCGGGATCTCGGACTTCGTGCTGAAGGACCGCCTCACGCGCCTCGTGCCCGCGATCGAGCGGAGCCTGCGCGAATTCGCGGAGACGCAGTCCCGCCGTGCGATGGCGCGGGCACTGCAGAACAGCGAGGAGCGCTACCGGCTCGCCCTCGAAGCCGCGAAGCTCGGCACGTGGTGCCACGACACGGTGGAGGATGTGCTCGCCTTCGATGATCGCGCCCGCAGTTGCCTCGGCCTCGAGACGCCCACGTCCACGTTCGCTGACGCGCTGACGCGGGTTCATCCCGAGGATGCCGGCAGGCTGTCGGATTTCGTGGACGCCGTTGTTGCGGGTCGGCGGACGGATGACGACCGCGGCATCGAAGTCCGGATCGCGTGCCGGGACGGCTCCCAGCGCTGGGTAGCGATTGCGCTGCGTCCCCGGCAGGACGCCGGAGATGTCCGCCCGCGATTCGTGATCGGCACTGTGCAGGACATCACCGATCGGCACGCGGCCGAGGCCGCCCTGCGGGATCGCGTCGACCTCCAGGATCAGATGGCGCGGATCGGGTCGACCGTGCCGGGCGTCGTGTACTCGTTCCGACTGAAGCCGGATGGGACGATGAGCGTGCCGTTCGCCACTCCCGCGATGCGTGACGTGTTCCGCGTCCGGCGCAGCGACCTCGTGGACGACGCGACGCCGCTCTTCGACCGCGTGCATCCGGCCGACCTTGCATGGATGCAGGGTTCCATCCTAGCCTCCGCCCGCAGCATGACGCCGTGGCGGGCCGAGTTCCGTATCGTCCATCCGGAGGGTGGCGAGCACTGGATCGAAGGACACTCCGTCCCGGTCCGCGAGGCCGATGGCGGGACGATCTGGCACGGCTTCGCGCAGGACGTCACGCAACGCAAACATGCCGACGAGCGCCTGCGCGCGTCGGAGGCGCGCTGGCAGTTCGCGCTCGAAAGTTCGGATCAGGCCGTCTGGGACTGGAATGTGGTGACCGGCGACGTGTACTTCTCGCGACGATGGAAATCGATGATGGAACTGGCCGACCATCAGGTGCAGAGCCGCTTCGAGAGCTGGACCGCGCGCGTGCATCCCGACGACCTCCCGCGCGCGATGCAGGCGCTGCACCGCCATTTCCGCGGCGAGTCCCCCGTCTACGAGAGCGAGCACCGGATGCGCTGTGCGGGCGGCACGGAGCGCTGGGTGCTGGACCGCGGGAAGGTCGTGGAGTGGACCCCGCAGAGCGAACCCCAGCGGCTGATCGCGACGATGACCGATGTCACGCAGCGCAAGCGCATGGAGGCCGCCCTGCGCGAGAGCGAGGCCCGGGCGAACCTCATCCTCGCGACGGTGCCCGAGGCGATCCTCGTGGTCGACGCCGCGGGTACGGTCGTGCGCGCCAACGAGCGCGCATACCAGATGTTCCGCCATGCCCCGGGCAGGTTGGAGGGCGCCCACGTGGATTCCCTCGTGCCCGAATCCTTCCGGGCCGATCACGCTGCGTCGCGGGCCCGGTACCTCCTGGAAGGACAGTCCCGACCGATGGGCATCGGCCGCGAGCTGTCGGCCCTGCGGGCCGACGGAAGTGGATTCGCCGCGGAGATCAGCCTGGGTGTCGTCGGCTTCGGCGGGGTCCGGCATGCCATCGTCACCGTCACCGACATCACGGCACGCAAGCAGTCCGAGCAGGCATTGCGCGACAGCGAGCAGACGCTCGCCCAGGCCCAGGCGATGGCGAAGCTCGGCAGCTGGCAGGCCGACTTCGAGGAGAACTGCCTCGTCGCCTCCGACGAGATGATGCGCATCCTCTGCACGGACTCCCACAGGCTGACGGCCACGGCCGTCTTCGATCTTGTGCATCCGGACGACCTGGCGAGGGTCCGCGAGGCCTGGCGGCGGGCCCTCAAGGGCATCGCCGCCTACGAGGTCGAGCACCGTGCCATGGTCGAGGGCGAGACCCGCTGGCTCCACGCGAAGGCGATCATCACCCACGGCCCGGACGGCCGCGCGGTGTCTGCGGTGGGCATGACCCAGGACATCACCGAGGTGCGCGAAGCCCAGCTCGCGCTCGAGGCCCATCGGCAGCATCTCGAAACCGTCGTCGCCAGCCGGACGGCCGAGCTTCGACTGCAGGCGAGCTATCTCTACGCGCTGGTGGACAACGTGCCGTTCCAGGTCTGGCTGAAGGACAACGGCGGGCGCTATCTGGCGGTGAACCGCGCCCATGCTTCCGCGTGCGGTCTGGCCGTCGCGCAGATGATCGGGCGCGACGATGTCGAGCTCTGGCCCGGCGAACCGGGCCGCGCGCGCGCCGAGGAGGACGCCGAGGTGCGCAGCGCCCGTCGTTCCCGCACCGGCGAGCGCTTGTCCGCCCGCGACGGGGCGGCGCACTGGATCGAGACGTACAACGCCCCGGTGTTCGACGAGGACGGCAGTGTGCTGGGCACCGTGGGGTTTGCGCGGGACATCACGGACCGGAAGCAGAACGACACCGCCCGTGAGGCCGCGCTCGCCGAGGCGCGGCGCCTGGCCCAGGTGCGCAGCGATTTCCTGGCGAACATGAGCCACGAGATCCGCACCCCGCTCAATGCCGTGCTGGGCCTCGCGCAGGCCGGTGCCCGGGCGGGCCCCGAGGCGGATGCCGCCCGGCTCTTCGAGCGCATCCTCGATTCCGGCGCTCTGCTGCTCGGGATCGTCGACGACATCCTCGACTTCTCCAAGATCGAGGCCGGCAAGTTCACTCTGGAGCGGGCTGCATTCCGCTTGGGCGATGTCATCGATCGTGCCGTGGGACTCGTCGCCCCGCGCGCCTACGCCAAGGGTCTGGCGATGCGCGTGTCGGAGCCACCCGGGCTGCCGGAGGTCCTCGACGGCGATCCCCAGCGCATGGTCCAGGTGCTCGTGAATCTGCTCGCGAACGCCGTGAAATTCACGGAACGCGGCGGCGTGATCCTTGGCTTCGCAGCGGATGACGGATCGTTGCGGATCACCGTCGAGGACACCGGGATCGGCATGGCCCCGGACCACCTCGCGCGCCTCTTCCAGCCGTTCGAGCAGGCCGACGGATCCACCACCCGTCGCTTCGGTGGCACCGGCCTCGGCCTGGCGATCTGCCACGGGCTGGTCGACATGATGGGCGGCCGGATCGACGTCACGAGCGCCCTCGGGAGCGGCACCACCTTCGAGGTCACCCTGCCGATCACCGGTCGGGTGCCCCCGGTGGCGCCCATGCGATTGCCCGCGCGCGCAGCGCTCGTGGGTCTGGGCGCCGCCGAGGCGGCGTCGCTTGCCCAGGCGCTCGAGGGGCTCGACATCGAGGTGGAGGTGACCGATGCCTCACCCGGGCCGGCGGATCTCACCATCCTCGATTTCGAGCGGTACGAAGCGCGCGGCGACATTCCCGCCACGGGTAGACTCCTGGTGGCCTGCTACCCCGGGGCCTCGGTGCCCCGCGCTCCGCACGATGCCCGCGCAACGTTCATCGAGCGTCCGCTGCGCCTGCGGCATGTCCTGGTACCCCCGCCGCGGGATCGGCAGGCGTCCGATGCGCAGGGGGCGCCGCGCTTGAAGGGTCTCCGGGTGCTCAGCGCGGAGGACAACGAGGTCAACAGGCTCGTGCTCGACACCCTGCTGGCGCAGGAGGGTGCCCTTCTCGTCCAGGCCGAGAACGGAAGACTGGCGGTGGAACGGCTCGAGGCCGACGGACCCGGCGCCTACGATCTGGTGCTCACCGACATCCAGATGCCCGAGATGGACGGCTATGAAGTGGCGCGACGGGTCAGGGCGCTGTCGCCGGATCTGCCGGTGATCGGTCTCACGGCCCACGCGATGGCGGAGGAACGCGACCGCTGCATCGCGGCGGGCATGGTGGAGCATCTGCCGAAGCCGCTGGACCTAGACCGGCTCGTGCGTGCCGTGCGTCGCCATCTCCCCGGCGTCTTCGACCGTCAGGGAATCAACGACGCCGCGCCACCGGGGTCGTCGACGCAGGTGGCGGCGGCGCCTCAGGCCCCGGTGAATCCCCCCGGGGTCCCATCGATTCTGGTCGACTGGCCCGCGCTGTTGAATCGGTTCAAGGGGCGGCGCGAATTCGTCGATAAGCTGGTCGTGACAGTCCTCCGCACCCACCGGAACACCGCCGACAGGCTCAGGGTTGCCGCCCGTGGCGCCGACCTCGACGACATCGCGTTCGTGGCCCACAGCCTGAAGGGCATGGGCGGCAATCTCATGGCGCGGCCGCTCCAGACCCTCGCGGATCGCACCGAGGCGACGGCGCGCGACGGCGGACCGGAGAGTGCCAATCTGGCCGAGCGGCTGGCCCAGGTGCTCGACGAAACCCTGACCGTGCTCTCGGAGGGCGTCCCGTGACGGAACCCGATCGCGCCCACATCCTCATCGTCGACGATCAGCCGGACAACCTGCTCATCCTCGAAGACCTCCTCGGCGAGAGCCACGTCGTGCACTCCCTCGACGGGGGACACGCCGCGCTCGCTTATCTGGGCGACGGCGGCGCCGCCGACCTGATTCTTCTCGACGTGATGATGCCCGGCCTGGACGGGTTCGAAGTGTGTCGTGCGCTCAAGCAGGACCCGGGCACTCGTGACATCCCGGTCATCTTCCTCACGACGCTCTCCAGTGCGGTCGACGAAGAGCGCGGCCTGTCGCTCGGGGCCGAGGACTTCATCCACAAGCCGTTCTCGCCGGCCGTCGTCTTCGCGCGGGTCCGGAATCATCTGCGGCTCAGTCAGAGCGCGCGGCTGCTTCGTACCCGCAACGAGGACCTCGAGCGACTGGTATCCGAGCGCACGCGCCACATCCTCGAACAGGCGGCGGAGCTGGTCCGTCGGAAGCAGCAGTTGATCGCGGCGCAGGACGCCACGATCAGCGCGTTCTGCTCGCTCGCCGAAGCGCGCGACTACGAGACCGGCAACCACATCCGGCGGACCCAGCACTACGTGCGTGCGCTCGCCGAGCAGGTTCGCGATCGCGAACCCTACCGTAGCGAACTCACCGCCGAGACGATCGATCTCCTCTTCAAATCCGCGCCGTTGCACGATGTCGGCAAGGTGGCCATTCCGGACGCCGTACTGCTGAAGCCCGGCAAGCTCGACCGGGAGGAATGGGAAGTGATGAAGCAGCACACCGTGCTCGGGCGCGATGCCATCCTGCAGGCGGAGGCGGATCTCGTGGTCGCCGGCGATTCGTTCCTACGCCACGCCCGGGAGATCGCGACGAGCCATCACGAGCGCTGGGACGGTACCGGCTACCCGGACGGCCTCGTGGGGGACGCGATCCCGCTGTCCGCGCGGATCATGGCCATCGCCGATGTCTACGACGCCCTGATCTCCCGGCGGGTCTACAAGCCGGCGTACTCCCACGACGATGCGGTGCACATGATCATGCGCGAGCGGGGCACGCATTTCGACCCGGGATTGGCCGATGCCTTCTTCGAGATCCGGGGCAGGTTCCTCGAAATCGCCGAGCGCTTTGCCGACGCCCCCGAACACGAGGCCAAGTCCGCGTAGCCTGCCCGAGGGGGGTGTGCGGCCGCCACATCCTCCCGTAGAATCCCCTCCGTCCTGAGGAGCGCTGCGACGGGGATCCTCCCGCCAGGCTCAGGTTTTTCGAACTGCGCTCGTTGACCCGTGACTGGCTCCCGGGTGACGAGCGTGAAATCTCACTCCCGTCCCCCCCGGGGCCGTCCCTCAACTAGGAGTGAGCACATGTCCGCAGTGACCCAACTGAAGCCGGTGGCCGACTATGTCGTGGCCGATCTCTCCCTCGCCGACTGGGGCCGCAAGGAAATCCGTATCGCCGAAACGGAAATGCCCGGCCTCATGGCGATCCGTGAGGAGTACGCGAGCCAGCAGCCGCTCCGCGGGGCCCGCATCACCGGTTCCCTCCACATGACCATCCAGACCGCGGTTCTCATCGAGACCCTGCAGGCACTGGGCGCGGAAGTCCGCTGGGCTTCCTGCAACATCTTCTCCACGCAGGACCACGCCGCCGCCGCGATCGCCGTGAACGGCACGCCGGTCTTCGCCGTCAAGGGCGAGACGCTGGAGCAGTACTGGGACTACACCCACCGCATCTTCGAATGGGCGGATGGTGGCTACAGCAACATGATCCTCGACGACGGCGGTGACGCCACGCTGCTGCTGCACCTGGGCACGCGCGCCGAGTCCGATCCGTCGCTGCTGAAGCATCCGGGCAGCGAGGAAGAGACGCACCTCTTCGCCGCCATCGCCGCGAAGCTGGCCCGCGATCCGAAGTGGTACTCGACCCGCCTCGCGCAGGTGAAGGGCGTCACAGAGGAGACGACGACGGGCGTGCACCGCCTCTACCAGATGGCGAAGGACGGCCTCTTGAAGTTCCCCGCCATCAACGTGAACGATTCCGTCACGAAGTCGAAGTTCGACAACCTCTACGGTTGCCGCGAATCGCTGGTCGACGCCATCAAGCGTGCGACCGACGTGATGATCGCCGGCAAGGTCGCGGTCGTTGCCGGTTACGGTGACGTGGGCAAGGGCTCCGCCCAGGCACTGCGGGCGCTGTCGGCCCAGGTGTGGGTGACCGAGATCGACCCGATCTGCGCGCTGCAGGCGGCGATGGAAGGGTATCGCGTCGTCACGATGGAGTACGCCGCCGACAAGGCCGACATCTTCGTGACCGCCACCGGCAACTACCACGTGATCACCCACGATCACATGGCGAAGATGAAGGACCAGGCCATCGTCTGCAACATCGGTCACTTCGACAACGAGATCGATGTCGCTTCCCTCGGCAAGTACGAGTGGGACGAGATCAAGCCCCAGGTCGACCACGTCGTGTTCCCCGACGGCAAGCGCATCATCATGCTGGCCAAGGGTCGCCTCGTGAACCTCGGTTGCGGCACGGGTCACCCGAGCTACGTGATGTCGTCGTCGTTCGCCAACCAGACGATCGCCCAGATCGAACTGTTCCAGAACACCGACAAGTACCCCGTGGGCGTCTACACCCTTCCCAAGCATCTCGACGAGAAGGTCGCGCGTCTCCAGTTGAAGAAGCTGAACGCCCAGCTCTCCGAACTGACGGATGCCCAGGCACGCTACATCGGCGTGACGAAGCAGGGGCCCTACAAGCCCGAGACGTACCGCTACTAAGGCGGTGGTCCGCCCCGCGCCGGTCACACCCGGTGCGAGGCGGACGTTCCATCGAGAACGCGGGGCGCCCGTGCGGCGCTTCCGCGGTCGACCCGATGATCCGGGCACTGCGTGCCATGTCCCCCCGTGGAATCCACCATGACACCATCCCTCAGTTTCGAACTGTTTCCCCCGCAGACGCCGGAAGGTGTCGAGAAGCTCCGCGCCACCGTGGCGGACCTCGCGCGTCTGGGGCCCGAATTCTTCTCGGTCACGTACGGCGCCGGCGGCTCCACCCGCGAACGGACGCTGGGCGTGGTCGATGATCTCGCCGGACTCCGCTACGACGTCGCACCGCACATGTCGTGCGTCGGGGCGACGCGGGCGTCCGTGCGTGAACTGCTCGAGCGCTATCGGGGGCAGGGCATCCGCCGCCTCGTGGCGCTGCGCGGCGATCTCCCGTCCGGCATGGTGGAGGTGGGCGAGTTCCGGTACGCGAACGACCTCGTCGGCTTCGTCCGCGCCGAGACGGGCGACTGGTTCCACATCGAGGTGGCCGCCTATCCCGAGGTGCATCCGCAGGCGCGCTCGGCCGAGGACGACCTGCGCAACTTCGTGCGCAAGGTGAAGGCCGGTGCCAGCGCCGCGATCACCCAGTATTTCTTCAATCCCGATGCCTACTGGCGCTTCGTCGGCGAGGTACGGGCCCAGGGTGTCGACGTCCCCATCGTGCCGGGCATCATGCCGATCACCCGCTACACCCAGCTCGCACGGTTCTCGGACGCCTGCGGCGCGGAGATCCCGCGATGGATCCGCAGGCGCCTGGAGGGCTTCGGCGACGACACCGCATCGGTGCGCGCCTTCGGACTCGATGTCGTGGCGAAGCTCTGCGAGAAGCTCCTCGCCGATGGTGCGCCAGGCCTGCATTTCTACACGTTGAACCAGTCCGGACCGGTCACGGCGCTCTGGCACCGGCTCGGACTCCCCAGGCCGGCGGAGGCCTGAGACCGCGCCCCTGTTGTCGCATCGGTTCCGACCAGGCATACGATTCGTCCGGGGTCGCCGCGTCGATCCCGGTCACCGACCAATCTGGGAGACAGAGATGATTCGATGGCGATGCTGGGGTCTCGCGACGATGCTGTGCGCCTCGATGGCGTTCGCGGACGAGAAGGGCTTCACGCTGCGCGAGGTGGAGGTCAAGGCCAGGCCCTTCCTCGATGCTGCCACCGTGGGAAAGGTACCAGGGAAGGCCGCCGTCACGGTCACCGAGCGTCAGGGCGGCTGGGCGAGGATCAGGGTCGGTGCCACCGACGGCTGGGTCCGGTTGCTCACCGTCCGCCTCGGCAATCCCGATCCTGCCAAGAACGACACGGCGCTCCTGGCCACCCTCGGCGTCGGCAAGCAGCGCAGTGCCTCCGGTGCGACCGCGACCACCGGCGTGCGAGGATTCTCGGAAGAGGACCTGACGGCCGCCAAGCCCGATCCCGGGCAGCTGGCGCGCATGGACGGGTTCGCGGTCGCCCGCGCCACCGCGGCCGGCTTCGCGGCGGCCGGCAAGCTGTCGGCGCAGTCGATCCCGTACGTCACCAGCGACGGCCGCATCGAGAAGGGGGGCAAGTGATGATCCGCCATCCGAATCGCCGACGCATCGTCGCCTGGGTGCTGGCCGCCACCGCTTCCATCGGTCTCCTGGCGGCCTGCAATCCGAAGCAGATCGATGCCTTCGTGAAAAGCTCCGGCGGCGTCGACGGCCTCACTGCCAACCTGAAGGGCGCCTTCGGCTCGGTGGATCAGCCGAAGGAGATCGAGATGGGTCGCGGCGTGGCCGAGACGCTCCTAGGCGCGCGTCCGTTGCACGACGACCCGGCGCTGCAACGCTACGTGAACGAGGTCGGTGCGTGGGTTGCGAGTCAGTCCGAGCGGGCTGACCTGCCCTGGCGGTTCGGCGTCAATGACAGCGACCACGTGAATGCCTTCGCGGCGCCCGGCGGGATCATCATCGTGACGCGCGGCATGCTGCGGCTTCTCGAGAACGAGGCGGAACTCGCCGGCGTGCTCGGCCATGAGGTGGGGCACGTCGTGCGCAAGCACCACCTCAACGCGATGAAGAAGGGCGCCTGGACGAATCTGCTCGGCGCCGGGGCCAGCGCGGCGACGGCCGGCAAGGGCGGTGGTGCGCTGGTCGACGCCCTCGTCGGACCCACCAAGGAGCTCTATTCCCGGGGCCTCGACAAGGACGACGAGTACGAGGCCGATCGCGTGGGCGTGGTGCTCGCGACCCGCGCCGGCTACGACCCCTACGGTCTGGCAGGCGCGCTGCAGACCCTCGGCAAGATCAAGGCGGACGATCCGTACCTCGCGCTCCTCACGAAGACCCACCCCAACCCCGGTCAGCGCCTCGACCGGCTGGGAGAGGCGATGGGTGAGAACCTCACCCGCTTCGAGGCCCAGCCCCGTAACGAGGCCCGGTTCGCTGCCGCGGTGAAGGCACTCAGGACGGCGAAGCCGGACTGAGGGAAGCGACCCCTGCCTCCGCCATCCCGAGCCCGATACCGGGGTGGCGGTGCCGGAACCGCGCTGCGTCAGAGGCCAAGCGCGAGTTCGACGCCCACATACGGCGAGTTCGCGTTGGCCTGGAAGTGATATCCGGCGCGCAGGCCCATCGTGAGGCTCCCGCCCAGCGGCAGGCCGGTCGTCACCAGCCCGATCTTCCGGGCGCGGTAGTCACGGTCACCCTGCAGGATCGCCTCGGGGCCCACCTCGACGCCGCCGAGGCCGTGCATCACGCGCAGCCTCGACCAGTAGCCGTCCAGCCCGAAGGTGTAGGCGACGATGCCGTAGGCGTGGACCGACGGCGCGAGCCGTGCATCCATCTCCACCTGCGCCCGCGGCCACCACTGCGACCCGCGCACCCGGCTGTCGGGGACGTCGGGCGACAGCGTCGACTGCTGATGCCGGAACCCGAGGTACGCCGCCACCCCGCCGCGGTCGTCCCTGAGGTGGTAGCCGAGGGCCGCTTCCAGACCAAGGGCCCGGGCCCGGATGTTCTGGGGGTCTGTGGCGAAGCGCGCGGGGTCCGACACGTCGAACCCGTAGTGGAGGCCGTCGACCCAGTACCGCTGCACCCACCCGGCACCCAGCCGGTCCGAACTGCGCAGCGGGACGAGCGCCCCGAGGTAAGCGTAGTACTCATCGTTCCGCCGGACCTCCGCACCGGTCAGCAAGGTGATGTCCCGCGCCAGGGTCGTACCCGCCAGCATGAGGCCGGCCAGGGCGAGGAGACCGGTGTACGGCAGCTTCATCGGAATTCCCCTGCAGGAGGCAACCGGTAGAGGTAGAGCGGCGTGCCGCTCGCGAGCATGGCGTCGAACAGCATGGCGCCGGACCGCAGCATCGATGTCCCCGCCCGTGTCGTGACGAGGATCTCCAGGCGCTCCCGCGCCCCCATCCGCCGGAACACGACGAGCGTGCGTTCGTCACCCGACGCCGATGGGACCGAGACGATGCCCGGGTGCATCCCCCGATCCGGCGTGTCCGCGCTGCGGACCACCGCGGCGGCCCACGGTGCGTCCGGGGCTTCCGGCGCCGGCCGAGCCGGTCGGCGCACCCATCGCAGGAACCGCTCGAGCGGGGTGCGCGAGCGGTCGCTCAGCCGGTTCAACTTCCATTGCAGGTCGGACCCGTAGAGGAAGGCGATCAGGGCGTCCGCCTCGGAAGGCGTGTTCCAGTCGAACCGGCACCCGAGCGCGCGCACGTCGCCGTCCCTCGGTCCCGGGAAGCATGCGCAGACCGTGGCACGGAAGGGCATCCGTCCGCTCGGCAGCAGGATCTCCCCCGCGACCGTGTCGCCGGGCGCCGTGTCCGCGGGGAACCGCCCGTAGTACTTGAAGCCTTCCGCCGACACGTCGTCGAGGATCCCCGCGTGGGGACGACGGGAGTCTCCCGACAGCAGCGCGGGGAGCGGAATGCGGAACCGATACTCGCGTCGGTGGAATCCGGAAACGCGACGGGTGAAGCCGACGACGGCACGCGCGAGGACCACGTTCACGAGCGCCCAGAAGATGTTCGCGATCAGTGCCGCCGTGGGCAGGGCGATGACGCCGAGTGCCTGGAGAAGAAGGCCCACGGGAATCGCCGCGGCATTCATGCCGAGGACGGCCCACTGCGGCCACAGGAAGCGACGGCCTGCGCGGCCCCCGTCCGGACTCCGATGCTTCCGCGTGACGCGGAAGGCGAGGCGTCGGCGCAGCAGGCCGAGGGTCGACCACACGAAGGCGCCGTAGCGCGCCATGTTGTATCGCTCGACATCGAGCGCGCGCCCGTAGCCGCGGCCCACCTCCTCGAACACCCAGAACGTGAGCAGGTAGTACGGGACGAACCGCAGCACGAACTCCCACGAGAGCTGGCTGATCGGCATCGCACCGGTCATCAGGACGATCGCCGGCGCGAGGTAGAAGAGGGCCTTCTGCCAGCCGTCGAAATACATGATGGTGCTGGCGAAGTAGTTGAGGCGCTGGGGGAGGGTCAGCCCGCTGGCGAACAACAGCAGGCCGTGCCGTCTCAGCACCTGCATGGCACCCTGGCCCCAGCGCACCCGCTGCCGCACGAACGGCACGAAGTCGGGAGCCGCGACGCCGAACGCGAGCGGCTCGGCGTGGTACACCGACCGCCATCCCTTGCGGTGGATGCGGACCGAGGTGTCGAGGTCCTCCGTGACCGTGTCGACGGCGAAGCCGCCGATGTCGTCCAGGGCCTTGCGGCGGAGGATGCCGCAGGTGCCGCAGAAGAACGCGCTGTTCGTGACGTCCTTGCCGCGCTGGATCACGCGGAAGAACAGCGACTGCTCGTTCCACACGAGGCGGGTCTGGGCATCGTTGCGATGCTGGTACGAGTCGAGGTTGTAGAAGTCCTGCGGCGTCGATACGAACGCGACCCGCGCGTCCTGGAAGTAGCCGAGCGTCCGCGTCAGGAAGTCCCGCGCCGGGGCGTGGTCCGCATCGAAGACGGCGATGTAGTCGCCGAGGGTGCGGGACAGCGCGTGATTCAGGTTGCCTGCCTTTGCGTGCCGATGCCGCGCGCGGGCGAGGTACTGCACGCCCAGCTCGCCGGCGAGCTCGCGCATGGCGGGCCGGTTGCCGTCGTCGAGCAGCCAGGTCACGTGCGGATAGGACATGCGGGTGGCGGCGACCAGCGTCCGGCGCAGCATCTCGACCGGCTCGTCCCGGGTGGTGACGTACACATCGACCACTAGGCCCGCCGGCGCCGCGGGCGCTTCGCGTACCGACAGCCGCCACACCATGTGGATGTGCAGCACGGCCGTGACGAAGCCGAACACCTCGCCCGCGTAGACGAGACGCGAGAACCACGGCGCTGCGGCGTTGAAAGTCTCGGGACGCCAGAGCAGATACCAGAGCGCGACGATCACGTAGACGGCGACGAGTGCCTGGCGTGGTCGGGAGAGCGTTTCGGGCGTGGGGGCAGCGGGCGGCGGGGGGAGGTCCGTCAGCGGGTCGATCTTCAGGGCGTGCGGCATGCCGTCATCGATTCTTCATCGTCCCGGACGGCCCTTCCGCGCATCCCGGACATCGCCGTGGGCGAAGCTCAGCAGGCGTCGCGACGTCTGCCGCGGCGGTGGACGACGGCGAGCATCGCAAGACCGAGTGCCAGCAGCCCCGACTCCGCGGGCTCCGGGACGGGCGTGTGGATGACCCGGACGTTGTCGAGGCCCCAGGCCTCGTCGAGATAGGGGAACTCGAGATCCGGTCGCACCTGCAGTCCCGCACTGAAGAACGTGAAAGACGCCGTGGTGCCACCGTCGTGGGTGGCCGTCCATGCGAACCGGTAGACGGAGTCCATGGGGGCGGCGCCCGTGGTGTCGAGGTCCTCCTCGGTCGGCACGATCTCGAAACGGTAGCCGAGCGCGTATCGGGACAGGGCCCCGGTGGTCGGCGCGCACGGCGCCAGCGTGTCGCCGCAGAACGACTGCAGGCCGGTGGCCGCGCTGCCGTGGCTGAAGGTCCAGGAATTTCCGGCGACGAGACCGTTGCCCGTGCCGCTCCGGAATCCGAAGCGATCAGGGCCGCGGGGAACGCCGTCGACGGGCCGGGTGTCCTCGCCGTCCCACGACCACATCAGATAGGCATCGAACTCCAGCGTGAGGCTGGCGAGGCCCGACGGGAGGTCCGTCAGCGTGAGCGTCGTCGCGTTGTCGCCGCCGAAGTAGCCGAGGAATCCGCCGCCGGTGTCGTCGGCCGGCGTCTGCTGCAGCCCCCAGGCGTAGGTCGAGGTGCTCGACCACTCCGGGCCGATCGCGGTCTCGAAGTCGTTCGCATACAGCACCACTTCGGCGCGCGTCGTCGTGGTCGCAAGACCAAAAGCGAGCGCGACGAGCGTCCATCGACCGAGGGAATTCATGGGGGCATCTGCTCCTGAAGGGCGCGCGGCCGGAAAGTACCATGGCGTACGCGCTGTCTCACACTTCGCAAAAACGGTGCCGCGTCATCCGTCCGGCGCATCGACCACGAAACGAAAAACGGCGGACCAGGGTCCGCCGCTCTCCATGACTTCCGGGATGAATTACCGGGTGCGCAGTTCGCTCAGGCGACGCGCTTCTTCTGTTGGGCTGCGTGCTTGTGCATCTGGGCGTAGGCGTCGTGCGCTGCCGCTTCGGCGTCGCCGACGTGGACCGGCATGCCGAGGTCCGACATGACGGAACCCAGGGCCGAAAGACACAGCATCACGTTCTCCGGCCGGCACGAGTAGCCCATCGTTCCGAAGCGCCAGATCTTGCCGGCGAGCGGGCCCAAGCCGGCGCCGATCTCGAGGTTGAACTCGTTCAACAGACGCTTGCGGACCTCGGCCTCCTTCGGCTGGATCGCCTCGGGGATGCGCACCGCGTTCATCTGCGGGATCTGGTACTCCTCCTTAACGAGGAAGTGCAGACCCATCGCCTCGAGGCCGGTCTTCAGCGCCAGGTGATGGCGGCGGTGGCGCGCGAAGCAGTCCTCGAGCGTCTCCTCGCGGATCAGCAGCAGCGCTTCGTGGAGTGCGAACAGCGAGTTCGTCGGTGCGGTGTGGTGATACGTGCGGTTCGTGGCGCCCCAGTAGCCGAGCAGCAGGTTCATGTCCATGAACCAGCTGTGGATCTTGTCCTTGCGGGCCTTCACGTGCTCGACGACGCGCTCGTTGAACGACACCGGCGACAGACCGGGCGTGCAGGAGAGGCATTTCTGGCTGCCGGAGTAGATGGCATCCACGCCCCATTCATCGACCAGCACCGGGACGCCGCCGAGCGACGTCACCGCGTCCACGATCGTGAGGGCGTTGTAGCGATGGGCCACGTCCACGAGCGTCCTGGCGTCCGACAGACAACCGGTGGACGTCTCGGCGTGCACGAACGCGACAACCTTCGTGTCCGGATTCGCCTTGAGGGTGTCCTCCAGGCGCTGCGGGTCGACGGGCGTGCCCCATTCGTGTTCGATGACGACCGGCACGCCGCCGCAGCGGATCACGTTCTCGAGCATCCGGCCGCCGAACACGCCGTTGATGCAGACCACGACCTTGTCGCCGGGCGAGACCATGTTCACGAAGCAGTACTCCATGCCCACCGAACCGGGGCCGGAGACCGGGAACGTCAGCGCGTTCTTCGTCTGGTAGACGTAGCGGAGGAGGCTCTTCAGCTCTTCCATCATCTCGACGAACACCGGGTCGAGGTACCCGATGGCCGGCTGGCTCATCGTGGTCAGTACGCGCGGGTGGATCTCCGTCGGACCCGGGCCCATCAGCGTGCGCTGCGGCGGGTGGAAGGAATGGATGCGCTTGGCCGGCGCGAATGAATTCATGATGTCGCTCCCTGTTATGGCGGAACCGAACACGCCTTCGTCCTCCCCGCGCGATTTCACCCGCACGGGTCGGAGGCGATTGGCCTCGTTCAGTATTTCTACGGCTTCGATCCGACCTTCCGACACGGCTTCCACTTCCATGGCCCACCGTGCGGGGATGTAGCCGGACTTCACCCAGTGGCTGACCACAGCCCGGTCGAGCTTGAGGCGGCGTGAGACTTCCGCCTGGGTACCGAACAGGCTGACGAGGCGCTCGGCGCAGTTCATGGGATCAGGATCGTTGGAAAGTTGACCACGGGCCTGGACTCTGCCTTATCAAATTCATTTTGACAAGAAAGGCATGGCAAACCTCGCCGGAGCTTCCGACGATGTCAGGGCTCGGTCACGAAGGTCAGGGGAATGCTGCCCGGGCGGGAGATGTCGGGCGTGTCGAACACGGTGTCGCCGTCCTGGTCGGGGGTGCCCGTGGGTTCGAGATTCGCGAAGTCGTAGAGCGTCGGGTCGGCAAGGTGCGAGGGCACGACATTCCGCAGGCTGCGGAACATGGTCTCGATCCGCCCCGGGAAGCGGCGGTTCCAGTCGGCCAGCATCAACTTGATCTGGTGGCGCTGCAGGTTCTCCTGCGAGCCGCAGAGGTCGCACGGAATGATCGGGAACGCCTTCACCTCGGCGTAGGCGGCGAGATCCTTTTCCGCGACGTACGCGAGCGGTCGGATCACGACGTGTCGCCCATCGTCGGAGACGAGCTTCGGCGGCATCCCCTTCAGCTTGCCGCCGTGGAACATGTTGAGGAACAGCGTCTCCAGCATGTCCTCGCGGTGGTGGCCCAGGGCGATGCGCGTGGCACCCAGCTCGGTCGCAACCCGGTAGATCACGCCGCGCCGCAGCCGCGAGCACAGCGAACACATCGTCTTCCCCTCGGGGATCACCCGCTTCACGGTCGAGTAGGTGTCCTGCCGCTCGATGTGGAACGGCACGCCGAGCGCCGTGAGGTAGTTGGGCAGCACGTCCGCCGGATAGCCGGGGTGGGCCTGGTCGAGGTGCATCGCGATGATCTCGAAGGGCACCGGCGCACTTGCTTGGAGGGACAGCAGGACGTCGAGCAGGCCGTAGCTGTCCTTGCCGCCGGAGAGGCAGACCATCACGCGGTCGCCGCCCTCGATCATCCGATAGTCGGCGATCGCCTCGCCCACCTGGCGGCGCAGGCGCTTGGCGAGCTTGTTCGCCTCCACGGTCTGCTTCTGGATGTCGCCGGTCGTCATCGTGGGCGGCCTAGAGGTGCACGCTGCGACCGCCGTCCACCGCCAGGATCTGGCCCGTGACGTAGGGCGCGTCCTCGACGAGGAAGCGTACCGCCTTCGCGATGTCCGACGGTTCGCCCGCCCGCTTCAGCAGCGTGGTCCCGATGATGCGGTGGCGCGCCAGTTCGTCGGACCACGCCTCGTCCTCCGGCCAGAGGATCGCCCCGGGTGCCACGCCGTTCACCCGCACCTCGGGCCCCAGTTCCCGGGCGAGGGACCGCGTGAGCGACACGAGGCCGCCCTTGGCGGCGTTGTAGACGAGGTAGTTCTTCATGGGCCGGTCGGCGTGGATGTCCACGATGTTCACGATGCACCCTTCGGTGCGGCGCAGATGCGGCGCCGCGGCCTGGGAGAGGAAGAGCGGCGTCTTGAGGTTGGTCCCGATGAGGTCGTCCCAGGTTTCCTCGGTGATGTCGCCCACCGGGGAGGGGAAGAAGCTCGAAGCGTTGTTGACCAGCACATCCAGTCGGCCGAACCGCTGGACCGTCTCGTTCACGAGCGTCGGCAGGTGCGCGATATTGAGCAGATTCGCCTGCACGAGGGCCACCGAATCCGGCCGGATGGCGTTCAGCTCGGCCTGCAGCGCCCGAGCCTCCACTGCCGACGACCTGTAGTGCACCAGGAGGTTGGCGCCCCCCGCGTGGAGATGCCGGCAGATGGCGGCACCCACGCGTCGGGCGCCGCCGGTGATCAGGACCACCCGGTTTTGCATCGTTCACCACCTCGTTGTTTAATCCCGATTCTACGCCACGCCCCCTGCGTCCCCGCCCGTGGCCCCGCGCCCACATCCTGCTCCGACGTCCCGCTTGTCCCCACTCTCCGGCTTGTCGGCACTGTCCGCACTGTTTCCGGATCTGGTGCCGCCCTCCGTGGCGGCGATCGTGCATTCCGATCGCCTCCGCGACCTCATCGCCGACCGGATCACGGACGCCGGCGGCTGGATTCCGTTCGATGCCTACATGGACCTCGCCCTCTACGCCCCCGGCCTCGGCTACTACGCCGGTGGGAGCCGCAAGTTCGGCGTCGATGGGGATTTCGTCACGGCGCCGGAGATCTCCGAACTCTTCGGTCGCACTCTGGCCCGCCAGGTGGCCGAGGTTCTTGCGACGACCGGTGGCGACGTCCTGGAACTGGGCCCCGGCACCGGCCGTCTCGCGGCGACGCTGCTCGAGGAACTGGCCCGGCTGGGCCAGCCCCCGCACCGCTACCTCCTGCTCGACGTGAGCGCCGATCTCCGCGACCGACAGAGGCAACACATCGCCGCCAGCGTTCCCGGCGAGGCCCACCGCGCCGTGTGGATCGACGCGCTGCCTGCCAGCTTCGAGGGCCTGATCCTCGCGAACGAGGTGCTCGATGCGCTGCCGGTGTCGCTCGTGAGCCGGCGCGACGACGGTCTGTGGGAGCGCGGCGTGTCGCTGGCCGACGGATCGTTCGTCTGGGCCGGGCGACCGCTCGCCGCCGGACCCGTGCGGGACCGCGCCGAGGCCCTCGCCTTCCTGCCGCCCTACGACACCGAGTTCTGCCCGCGCGCCGAGGCGCTCGTTCGCGCACTGGCCGGATCGCTGACCGCGGGCGCGCTGCTCTTCGTCGACTACGGATTCGGGCGGCGCGAGTACTACCACTCCCAGAGAGACCGCGGCACGCTCGTGTGTCACTACCGGCATCGGATGCACGACGACCCCTTCGTCCTGCCGGGGCTGCAGGACATCACGGCCCACGTCGACTTCACCGCCGTGGCGGAAGCGGGTGTGGCGGCCGGCCTGCGCTTTGCCGGCTACACGACGCAGGCGAACTTCCTCGTGAACTGCGGCATCGCACAGTTGCTTTCCGAGGTGCCGGCGGCGCATGCTTCCATCTACCTGCCCCTGGCGTCGCAAGCGCAGAAACTGATGAGTCCGTCGGAAATGGGGGAACTGTTCAAGGTGGTGGCGCTGTCCCGCGGGGTCGATGCCCCGCTGCTCGGCTTCACCCGCGGCGATCTCTCCAGGTTGCTATGACGGTCGCGTTCCTGCGCACGCCCGACCATCGCTTCGCGAACCTCCCCGGTTTCGATTTCCCCCCGCACTATCTCGACGCATTGCCCGGCTTCGACAGCCTCCGGATGCACTATGTGGATGTCGGTCCGGGTGTTGGTCCGCATGTCGATCCGCATGTCGATCCCGATGGCGCCCCGGGCGTCTTCCTCTGCCTGCACGGCGAGCCCACCTGGGGCTACCTCTACCGGCGCATGATCCCGGTCTTCGCGGCGGCGGGGCATCGGGTCGTCGTCCCCGATCTGTTCGGCTTCGGCCGCTCCGACAAGCCGGTGGACGACGGCTGGTACACGTTCGAGCGGCATCGGAACGCCCTCCTCGCCTTCATCGATGCGCTCGACCTGCGCGGCATCTGTCTGGTCTGCCAGGACTGGGGCGGGTTGCTGGGCCTCACGCTGCCCATGGCGCGGCCCGACCGGTTCACGGGGCTTCTCGTCATGAACACGACGCTCGGCACCGGGGATGAGCCGCTGTCGCCGGGCTTCCTCGCGTGGCGCCAGTGGGCGGCCGGCCATCCCGATATGGAGGTGGGCAAGCTCCTTGGTCGTGCGTGCCCGCACCTCACCGAAGCCGAGCGGGCTGCCTATGACGCACCCTTCCCGGACGCGCAGCACAAGGCCGGCGTGCGCCGCTTCCCGGCGATGGTCCCCGATCACCTCGACGCCGAAGGCGCCGCGCTCTCGCGGATGGCCCGGGCCTGGTTCGAGACCGCCTGGAGCGGCCAGTGTTTCATGGCGATCGGCGGCAAGGATCCCGTGCTGGGGCCCCCGGTGATGCACGCGCTGCACCGCCATATCCGCGGGGCCGCGCCGCCCTACACCGATGCCGAGGCCGGTCATTTCGTCCCCGAGTGGGGCGAGGCCATCGCGGCGGCCGCCGTGGCCGCCATGGCGACCGGCCACCTCGGTGGCGAAACCGGCGAAGCGGGCTCGAGTTTTCCGGACCCGGGTCGATCAATGTCATCGAACGGATTGCCGACGACGCGCGCCGGCGCACACGACGAACAACAATGAATCGAACCGTCTCGCTGCTTTTCGGGGTCCACGCGCACCAGCCCGCCGGCAACTTCGCGTCCGTCGTGGACGAGGCCCACGAGAAGTCCTACGGCCCCTTCCTCCGGACGGTGCATCGCTATCCCGATTTCCGTTTCTCGGCCCATTTCAGCGGCTGGCTCCTCGCCGATCTACTCGATCGTCACCCCGCCGACATGGCCCTGCTCGCCGACATGGTGAAGCGCGGCCAGGCCGAGCTCTTCGGCGGCGGCGACATGGAGCCCGTGCTGGCGTCGATCCCCGCGCGCGATCGGCTCGCCCAGCTCGAAGCCCTCGCGGTGCGCCTGGAACGCGCCTTCGGATGCCGGCCCCGGGGGGCGTGGCTCACCGAGCGTGTGTGGGAGGCCACCGTTGTTCCCTCGCTCGCGCAGGCCGGCATCGAGTTCGTCACCGTCGACGACTATCACTTCGTCTGCGCCGGCCGCGAACTGCACGAACTCGGTGGGTACTTCTCGACCGAGGACGACGGCCGGCGCCTCGATCTCTACCCGATCTCCGAGCAGCTGCGCTATCGCATCCCGTTCGCGCCCGCCGGCGAGGTCGTCAGCTACATGGAGTCGCTTGCGACCGACGGCGACGCCCACGCCGCGATCTACTACGACGACATCGAGAAGTTCGGCATCTGGCCCGAGACCTACGACTGGGTCTACGGCCGCAAGTGGCTGGAGCAGTTCATCGAGGGCGTCCTGGCCTCGCCGGTCATCCAGCCGATGCACTTCGCCGAGCACCACGCCCGCCATCGCACGCGCGGCATCGTGTACCTGCCGACCACGTCGTACATGGAGATGGGCGAGTGGTCGCTGCCGGCACCGCGCGCCGACGTGTTCGCGGACCTCATCGCCGCGCACAAGGCGGACGGCAGCTACGAGCGCTTCAAGCCCTTCCTGCGCGGCGGCATCTGGCGCAACTTCCTGTCTCGGTATCCCGAAGCGAACTGGATGCACAAGCGCATGCTCGGCCTGTCCGCGCGGGTCGATGCGCTTCCGGCGGCATCGCGCACCGCGGACCTCGTCGATCTCCTGCATCGCGCGCAGGCGAACGACGCCTACTGGCACGGGCTCTTCGGCGGCATCTACCTGCCCCATCTGCGTCGGGCAGTCTGGAACGCACTGATCGAGCTCGAGGCGAGACTCGATGCCCTTGCGCCGCGCCCTGCGGTGTTGCGCATCGATGCCGACCTCGACGGCGCCGAGGAGGTGTTCCTGCACGGGCTCGCCTGCCAGGTCGTGATCCGCGATGACGGCAGCGCGGCCGCCGTCGAGCTGTCGTCGTATCCGCTGCGTCACAACTTCGGCGACACGCTCACGCGTCGACGCGAACACTACTACCGCCATCTCGACGCGAACGTGCAGGCCCACGAAGCGACGCACGATCAGGGGGAGGGCATCGCATCGGCGCACGATCGCGTCGCCTTCCGCCACGCCATCGGTCCCGGCGACGCGGAACCGGACACCGGCCCGCGTCACAGCTTCGTGGATGCGTGGCGGGTGGAAGGCGGGGAATGGCAATCGCCGACGTACACCGCCCGCGGCACTGCACCATCGTTCGCCACGGGCTTCGACGGCGCCACCCTCGAGAAGCAATACGCCCTGATCCCCGACGGTGTCGAGGTGCGCTACGCGGTCGACGTGCGCGCGCCCGGGGACCTGCGTGTGCGCATGGAACTCGCGATGCCGAGCTGCGACGGATTCCTGGGGCGGGTCGTGCACGACGGTACGGTCCTCGGTGGGCTGGGCGACAGCCACGCGCTTGCCGCCACCACAGGGATGAGCCTCGAGGACGGCGTTCTGGGCGGCGTGGTCCGGCTCGAAGCCGACCGCACCTGCGAACTCGTGGCGCAGCCGCTGCTCACCGTGTCCCAGTCCGAGGCGGGCTTCGAGAAGATCATGCAGGCCGTCTCGATCGCGCTGCAATGGCCGCTTCCCGCGGGGCGGCACGTGCTGTGCATGCGACTGCGGTTCGAGCGGACCGGCCCGTGATCCGGCACGCCACCTGCGTGGTTGCCATCGACGGGCCATCGAAGAGGCGAGGGAACCCCCGCTGATCGGAGAGGTTCCAGCTGGAGGATGTTCCGCCGGCGCTGCGATTCCGGAGTCCGGAGCGCAGGGGGTGGCGGATGGTGCAGAGGCAACGCAACAGAGGAGGCGGCAGTACCGCTCCACGACAGCGAAGCGAGCGGCCCCGGGCGTCGGTGAAGTGATCGCCGGTTCCCCGGAGCGGACAACCGGGTTCTTGCGCCCGTCCGGTCCGCTGAATTCTGTTCCTGTCACCAGGAGGAAAACCGTATGCAAACTCCGCTGCAGATCACCTTCCGCGACGTTCCGCACTCCGATGCCCTCGAGGCGCACATCCGCGAGAAGGCCACCAAGCTGGAGTCGTTCTTTTCCCCCATCATGGGCTGCCACGTGACGGTGGAACTGCCCCACAAGCACAAGCACCAGGGAAGGAACTTCGTCGTTCACGTGGACCTCCGCGTCCCGGGCGCCGAGTTCGTCGTCAATCATCATCGGAACGAGGATGCCTACGTCGCCCTGCGCGACGCGTTCGATGCCGCGAAGCGGCAACTCGAGGACCACCACCGCAAGGCGCGCACCTCCAAGCACCACAACGGCCGCGCGCGGCTCGCCGCGGTGGAGCCCGAGGTCGAACCCGAAGAGTTCGTCCAGGAAGACTGATCCCGCGAGGGGACCTCCGCATGGCCCGCACGGATCGTCCTGCCCGTGCCGGCCCCGAGCCACGTAGGCATCACCACGAAAGGCGACCTGAAGGAGCCACTGCATAGCCTGCGCGGTCGCGACGGAGGTCTTCCGGGCGGATGACGCGAAGGACCAGGCCGCCGTGTGCTGGAGCACACAAGGACTGTGCCGACAATGTCAGCCGCCCGGAAGGCCCCGTCCCGAAGGGTTGCGCCGGAATCGATCGCTGGCGGTGTTGCTCGGCTTGTCGATACTCCAGTATCGACAAGCCTCGCGCCTTGCCACCGATCGATTCCGACAGCAACGCGATCCGCGCAGGCTGTGCAGAGGCTCCTTGGCGGTCGCCTTTTCCATTTCTGCTGGTCGAGGAGGCTGCAATGGCGCGGATTGCGCGGTGATAATCGGCGCTTGAACCATCACCGGAGGAGCCGGCCGTGAGCGAGAGAAAGAAGACCCCCGAGACCCTGCGTTCCCATCGCTGGTACGGCAAGACCGACATGCGGAGCTTCGGCCATCGGTCGCGCACGCTGCAGATGGGCTTCTCGCACGAGGACTACAAGGGCAAGCCGGTCATCGCGATCATCAACACCTGGAGCGACATCAGCCACTGCCATTCCCACTTCCGCGAGCGTGCGGAGGACGTGAAGCGGGGCGTGTGGCAGGCCGGCGGGTTCCCGCTCGAGATGCCGGCGATCACCCTGGCCGAGGTGATGCAGAAGCCCACGACGATGATGTACCGCAACTTCCTGGCGATGGAGACCGAGGAACTGCTGCGGTCGTATCCCGTCGACGGCTGCGTGCTGATGGGGGGCTGCGACAAGACGGGCCCCGCGCTGCTGATGGGCGCGCTCAGCATGAACCTGCCGTCGATCTTCGTCCCCGCCGGCCCCATGCTCACCGGACGCTGGGCCGGCAAGGCGCTGGGCTCGGGCTCGGACGTGTGGAAGTACTGGGACGAACTGCGCGCCGGCAACATCACGCAGCGCGACTGGGACGACATCGAGGCGGGCATCGCGCGGTCTCCCGGCACGTGCATGACGATGGGCACGGCCTCCACCATGACCGGCATCATCGAGACGCTCGGGTTCAGCCTGCCGAACGCCTCCGCGATTCCCGCGCCGGACTCCAACCATTCGCGCATGGGCTCGTACTCCGGTCGTCGCATCGTCGAGATGGTGTGGGAGGACCTGAAGCCCCGTGACATCATCACCCCGCGTTCGGTCGACAACGCGATCAAGGTGCTGATGGCGCTCGGCGGTTCGACGAATGCGCTGATCCACGTGGTGGCGATCGCGCGGCGCGCCGGCATCGATCTGAATCTCGACCACTTCGAGGCGATCGGCAAGCGCACCCCCTACCTTGTGAACATGCGCCCGGCCGGCCAGTACCTCATGGAGGACTTCTACTACGCCGGTGGCCTCACGGCGCTGCTCGAAGGGATGCGCGACCTGCTCGACACCGGCGAACTCACCTGCACCGGCAGGACCCTCGGCGAGAACATCGCCGGCGCGCGCATCCACAACACCGAGGTGATCCGCACGCCCGCGAACCCGATCCGCCCAGACGGTGGTCTCGTCGTGCTGCGAGGCAACCTTGCCCCCGACGGCGCCGTGCTGAAGGCGAACGCGGCGGACCCGAGGCTGCTCACGCACACCGGCCGCGCGGTGGTCTTCGACGACTACAACGACATGGCCGCGCGCATCGACACGCCCGAACTGGATGTCGATGCCGACTCCGTGCTCGTGCTCCGCAACGCCGGTCCGCTCGGCGGCCCCGGCATGCCGGAGTGGGGCATGCTGCCGATCCCGAAGAAACTGCTGAAGGCCGGCGTGCGCGACATGGTGCGGATATCCGACGCGCGCATGAGCGGCACCAGCTACGGCACGTGCGTGCTCCACGTGGCGCCCGAGTCGTGGATCGGCGGACCGCTCGCGCTCGTGAAGACCGGGGATCTCATCGAGCTCGACGTGCCGGGCCGACAGCTGAACGTGAAGGTGAGCGACGAGGAACTCGCGGCACGTCGCGCCGCGTGGAAGCCGAAGGCGCGCCGCTTCGAGCGCGGCTATGGCGCGCTGTTCAGCCAGCACGTGTCCCAGGCCGACAAAGGGTGCGACTTCGATTTCCTGGAGGGTATGCAGCCCACGGAGGACCCGGAAATCCATTGAGGCGACTCAGGCGAAACGGAGACTCCTCGACGCGATTCGCCCCTACCGATCCTCGATCTCTGCCGCCCCAGGTCCTGTCGGCGCCGCTATCTCGCCGTTCTCCGTCGATACCTCCAGCTTGTGCTGCACGAAGTCGATGTGCTGGCGCAGCAGGTACACCTGATTCGCGAACGAGAGCGGCGTGTGGAGATCGTTCACCTCCTGCTCGATCCAGTCGAGCCGCTCGCCGAAGTTGCGGGTCTCGCCTTCGGTGAGCGGACGCCGCATCTCGTTCTCGATGAACATCAGTTCGCCGTACCAGCGATAGATCCGTCGGCGCACCGTCCACGCGTACAGCGGCGGCAGGATGCGCACCAGCGGGAACAGCAGCGCGAGCGCCGGGATGAGGAACACCAGCATCCGATCGACGAGGTTCGCGGCCCAGAAGGGCAGATAGCGCTGGAGGAACGGACGTCCCGACGTGTAGTAGCGCGTCGCGTCGTCCGACAGGGGGAACTCGAGCACCCGCGGTGACGGGAACTCGCGCTCGTCCTGGAAGAGGCCGATGCCGCCGTGGACCTCGGTGGCCGCTTGCATCAGGAGCATCTGGACTGCGGGATGCAGATCGTCGCGCGCCACGAGCTGCGTCTGCGCGGCGAGCAGCGTCACCGGGCGGGGTGGGCGATTGCCGGGCATGTCGTTCGCGCCCTCGGGCAGGACGACCTTGTGCAGCGCAGGCATGAGTTTCGTGTAGGCATCCACGCGCCGGCTGAAATCCACGAGCTGCGCGTCATCGCTGTAGATGAGCGCCTTCAGCAGTCCGGACTCCGGGGGTTCCATCAGGAATACGCAGTCCGCCTTGTCGGTGAGCAACGCCTCGGCCGCTTCCACGCCGCCGATCTCGAGCGCCTCGAATTCGCCCTCGTCGATGCCGTTCGCGGCCAGCAGCGTGCGCACCATCCGTCGCATCCCTGCGCCCTTGCCGCCGATGGCGATCGCCTTGCCTTTCAGGCCCGGCAGATCGTCGAGGATATGTTGGCCACGACAGAACACCCAGAGCGGTTCGTAGCCCACCACCCCCAGCGACACCAGGTGCGGGGCCTCCTCCGTGTCACCGATGCCGCCGCGCACGAATCCGACGTCGATGCGGTTCTCGTCCTCCCGCAGCCGCCGATAGTTCTCCCGTCCGCCGGCGGACGACCGGACGTCGAGGCGTACGCGTTCCCTGGCCAGCACCTTGCCGTAGGCCTCGCCGAATGCCGCATACGCACTGCCGGGCGGCCCGCCGCCGAACACCACGTTCGCGGGCAGCGACGGCTTCATGTAGGTGCGGGCTATCCACAGGACCGCGATCGCCGCCAGCAGCAGCGGCACACCCACGTACACGACTTCCTTCCAAGGCACCGTGCGGACCCAGCCGATCGGCTCGAAGCGCAACCGCCGCGCGAGACGGCGCATGCGCCCGGGGGGCTTTCCGCCGCCACCCGCGGCAGTGCTCATCGAATGCCGGCCCCGTCGACGAGGGCTCGGAGATCGGCGACCACCCGCGCCCGCGCGGCGGCCGGGTACTCGGGCGGTTGCTGGGTGCGGTTCACCCAGACCGTGCGAAACCCGAAGGCGTCCGCTCCCGCGATATCCCAGGCGTTCGACGACTGGAAGCTCACCGCGTCGTCTGCGACGCCGAGCTGCCGGCCGACCAACGCATAGACGCGGGGGTCGGGTTTGAACACCCGCAGCGGATCGACGGAGATCGTGGCGTCGAGAAGGTCCGCGAGGCCCGCCGCGCGCACGGCGCTATCGAGCATCGCAGGACTGCCGTTCGAGAGGATGGCGGTACGCATCCCTCCGGCGCGAAGAGCGACCAGCGTGGCGTGGACCTCCGGATACGCGTCCAGCCTCTCGTACGCCGAGAGCAGGTCGGCGCGCAGCGCCCGGTCGGCGATCCCGTGCCGTGCCATCGCGAAGTCGAGGGCGTCCTCCGTGAGCGACCAGAAGTCCCGATACCGCTGCATGAGCGACGACACCCAGGAGTATTCGAGCTGCTTCGTCCGCCAGGTCTGCGAGAACGCCGCGGCCTCGCCACCCAGCCGAGCGGTGTGGCGGGCCGTCGCGGAGTGGACGTCGAGCAGTGTTCCGTAGGCGTCGAACACGTAGGCGGCGACAGGCGGGTGCATATCGGTGGGCATCGTCGAACTCTCTTGGTGCAGGGGTGGATGCGGGGTGGGGATTCGCAGTGGCGGTGGGACGCCGGGCATCGAGATCCGGCTAAACCGTGAGCAGATACGTGGGCATCGTACCGCGGCCCTTCACCTCGACCTCGCCGCGATACTCCGCCTTGAAGCGCTCCCCCAGCCTTTCGCGGGTCGCGGCGGTGACCTGCACACCCCCGGCGATGCCGCCCGAGGCCATGCGTGCGGCGACGTTCACGGTGTCGCCCCACAGGTCGTAGACGAGCCCGCGCTTGCCGATGACGCCGGCGATCACCGGGCCGGAGTTGATGCCCACGCGCAGCGCGAGGCCCTCGAACGCCGCCATCTCGTCCTGCATGGCAAGGGCCAGCGAGGCGAGGGCCGTGGCGTGATCCGCGCGGGGCGAGAGCACCCCACCCGCGACCATGTAGCCGTCCCCGATCGTCTTGATCTTCGTGAGTCCCGAGGCCTCGGTGAGGTCGTCGAAGCGCGAGAAGATCTGGTTCAGCAGCCTCACGACGTCGTCCGCAGGGAGGCGCCGCGAGAGTTCCGTGAAGCCGACGAGATCCGCGAACAGCACGGAACAGTCCGCCACCGGGTCGGCGAAGGCACGACCTTCGTCCCGCAGCCGGTCGGCCACGGGCTTCGGCAGCATGTTCTCGAGGATCTGTTCCAGCCGCCCGTGCGCGAGACCCAGGCGCCGCTCCGCATCCGACAGCTCGAAGACGAAGAGCCGCATCATCGCGAAGAGCGAGACGGCGAAGGACACGGCGACCAGGGTATCGATGGTGTCGCTCACGTCCGCCGTCAGGGTCACCAGCGGAATGGCGGGTCCGAGCCCCGCCGCGTACAGCACGAACATCGCGAAGGCGAGGATCGCGTAGAGATCCCGGTACAGCGCCCGCACGTCGTAGAAGAGGAAGTACGAAGCCACTGCGATCGCGACGAACCAGAGGTTCGCCAGGCGCACCTCGGCTTCCGGGTGCCCGTAGGCGACGGCCACGAAGAGCGTCACCTCGGACAAAGCCGCCGCGCCGAGCAACACGCGCGCGAGGGTGACGCGCTTCTCGTGGACAAGCCACAGCACGGTGAGGCCGGTGACCACCAGTGCGACGTCGGCGACCGCCAGAACCGTCGCTCCGAGCACCATCGAGACCGGCAGCCAGAGGATCCCGTTCAGGATCACCACGGCAGCCAGGACGCGCAGGTACATGGCAGCGCGGCGATAGCGGACCTCTGCCAGGGCCACCGAGCCGAACAACTCGTGGTCCAGGCGCGCGTCGTGCAGGACTTCCGGCGGCGGTGGCGGAGGATGCACCAAGGGGCGCGGCACCGCTCCGCTCAGGGAGCCGGATGGATGTCGTCCACCCAATGCACGGTCTCGGGGGTCTCGGCGGGCGGGATGTCGAGGTTCACGACGACGGGGTCCTGACCGCTGCGGCAGAGTACGCACGACAGCGGCTCGGTGTCCGACGCGTTGATCTCCTGGTGCGGTACGAACGGCGGCACGTGGATGAAATCGCCCGGGCCGGCCTCGGCGGTGAACTCGAGGTTGTCGCCCCAGCGCATGCGGGCCCGGCCGCTCACGACGTAGATCACGCTCTCCACCGGGCCATGGTGATGCGCGCCCGTCTTGGCCTTCGGATGGATGACCACGGTGCCGGCCCACAGCTTCTCGGCGCCGCACCTCGCATGCGTGATCGCCGCCGCACGGTTCATCCCCGGGGTCTGCGCGGTGTTGGTGTCCAGTTCACTGCTCTTCACGACACGCACGCCGTGAAACTTCCATTGCGATTCCGTCGTTCCGCTCATGTCGATCCTCTCAACGTCGTCCGGCCGGGCGCCTGACCACCGTTCCCGGCGAGCGCCATCTCGAGCACCCGGGCCACATGCATCGCACCGCGCCCGGTGCCGTCGGCGATCTGGTGGCGGCAGCTCGTGCCGTCGGCCACGATCAGGGTGTCCTCTGCGGCCTCCCGCACGGCCGGCAGCAGCGACGCCTCCGCCATCCGCAGCGAGATCTCGCGGTGCTCGGCCTCGTAGCCGAAGCTCCCCGCCATCCCGCAACAGCTCGAGACGACTTCGGTGACTTCGAGCGCCGGGACCAGCGACAGCGCCCGTGTCACCGAGGGCATCGCCCCGAAGGCCTTCTGATGGCAGTGTCCATGCAGCAGCACGCGCTTGGCAAGGGGTCCGAAGGCCCGCGCCGCAGCCTCCGGCGACCGGGCGACGACGTCCTCCAGCAGCATGGCCTGCGCGGCCAGTCTCTCCGCCGCCGGACCGAGCCCGAGCGCCAGGTATTCGTCCTTCAAGGTGAAGAGGCAGGAAGGCTCCAGCCCGACGACGGGGCAGCCGGCCGCGAGCGCCGGTGCGAGGGCGTCGAGCAGCCGGTGCGCCTCGGTCCGTGCCCGTGCGACGTCCCCGGTCGCGAGGTGGGTGCGACCGCAGCATAGCGGCCGGTCATCGCCGCGAGGCCGGGCCGTGCGCACATCGTGGCCCAGCGCACAGAGCACCTTCACTGCGGCGCGCAGGTTCTCCGGTTCGAAGTAGCGGTCGAAGGTGTCGGCGAAGAGCACGACGGTGTTCGCCGCGGGCGTGGCCGTGAGCGCGGGGACTTCGCCATCGAGGAAGGCATCCGACCGCCATCGCGGCAGAGCGCGCTTCGCCGAGAGTCCGGTCAGGCGTTCCGTCAGACCGGCGAGGCCGGGCACGTCGTCGCGGAGGTTCGCGAGCCACGGCATTTTCGCGAGGGTCGGCGCGTAGTCGGGCAGGCGGCCGACGAGTCGTTCGCGCAGCGTGGGCGAGCGCCCCTTCGCCGCCTGGTGCAGCCATTCGAGCTTCATCCGCGCCATGTCGACGCCGGTCGGGCACTCGCGCCGGCAGCCCTTGCAACTCACGCAGAGGTCCATCGCGTCCTTCACGGCGTCGGACCGGATGCCGTCCGGGCCGAGTTGCCCGGAGAGCGCGAGCCGCAGCGTGTTCGCGCGGCCGCGGGTCAGGTGTTGCTCATCGCGGGTCGCGCGATACGACGGGCACATCGTCCCCGTGTCGAACTTGCGGCAGTGGCCGTTGTTGTTGCACATCTCGACCGCACCGCCCAGCCCACCCCACGCCGACCAGTCGTACGCCGTCTCGACGGGCAGTCGCCGGTATCCGGGCGCGAACCGGAAGAGCGTGCGGTCGTCCATGCGCGAGGGGCGCACGATCTTCCCCGGGTTGAAGAGTCCCTGCGGATCGAGCACCGCCTTCACCTCGGCGAGCGCCGCGGTGAGGCGTGCGCCGAGGATCGGCTCGATCCACTCCGATCGCACCAGGCCGTCGCCGTGCTCGCCGGAGAACGCGCCCTTGTACTCGCGCACGAGCGCGCAGGCCTCCTCGGCGATGGCGCGCATCTTCACGGCGCCGTCGGTCTTCATGTCGAGGACGGGCCGCACGTGCAGCGTGCCCACCGAGGCGTGGGCGTACCACGTGCCGCGCGTGCCGTGCCTCGCGAACACCTCGTCGATCCGGCGCGTGTACTCCGCGAGGTGCTCGAGCGGCACAGCGCAGTCCTCGATGAACGACACCGGCTTCCCGTCGCCCTTCATTGACATCATGATGTTCAGCCCGGCCTTGCGGACCTCCCAGATGTCGCGCTGTTGCCGGGCGTCGGTCACTTTCACCACGGCGTCGGGCAGACCCCGATCGGCCAGCAGCTCCACCAGCCGGTCGAGCTTCGCGACCTGCGCTGCCTTCTCCTCGCCGGCGAACTCCACCAGAAGTATGGCGTCCGGCCGGCCGAGGAAGAATTTCTCCACCACGGGCCGGAACTCCTCGTGGCCACGCGCGAGCCCGATCATCGTGCGGTCGACGAGTTCCACCGCCTCCGGATCGAGCTTCACGATCTCCTGCGTGGTCGCCATCGCATCGTAGAACGACGGGAAGTGCGCGACACCCAGCACCTTGTGCGCTGGCAGGGGCTTCAGCGCGAGCTTGAGGCGTCGGAACCACGCGAGCGTGCCCTCCGAGCCCACCAGCAGATGCGCGAGGTTGTGCGGCGCCAGCGGCTGCACCATGTCGAGGTTGTAGCCCTGGACGCGTCGCAGCACCTTCGGCCACCGCGCCTCGATCTCGTCCCGCTCGCGCGTCGCGATGGCATGGATGCGAGCCACCAGTGCGCGATACCGCGCAGGACCGGCTGCGACCTCGGACGACGGCCCGAACGTGCACCGCTCGCCGTCCGCGAGCCACGCCTCGATCCCGAGGACGTTGTGCACCATGTTGCCGTGGCGGATCGAACGGGCGCCGCACGAGTTGTTGCCGGCCATGCCGCCCAGCGTCGCCTGCGCGCTGGTGGAGACGTCCACCGGGTACCAGAGTCCGGCCGGCCGCAGATGCGCATTCAGGTGATCGAGCACGACGCCGGGTTCCACCCACGCGGTCCGCGCCTCCGCATCGACCTCGACGATTCGATTGAGATGGCGCGACGTGTCGATGACGAGGGCGGCACCGACGGTCTGTCCGCATTGCGACGTGCCGCCACCGCGCGGCAGCACCGGCATCCCGGCTTCGGCGGCAATGGCGATGGCCGTCGCGACATCGTCCTCGGAATGCGGCACCACGACGCCGAGCGGCAGGATCTGGTAGATCGAAGCGTCCGTCGCGTAGCGGCCGCGGCTCGCGGGGTCGAGGAGCACGTCGCCCCGGATCTCGCGGGCGAGACGACGGGCGACGGCATGCGGAATGGCGGTGGCGGACATGGGCGGGGCAACGGGGACGGACCCCGGATTCTGCGCCGTCGCGACTCGGCGTGCCATGCGGAGGTTGCCTTGCGGTGCCGCTCGGCCGGAGACTACGATCCGTGCTTCGTCGTCCTCCAGGTTCATGTCCATGAGTCACCGCGCCGGCCGCCATTTCCTCCAGATCCCCGGTCCCACGAACGTGCCGGACCGCGTGCTCCGCGCGATGGACCGCCCGACGATCGACCATCGCGGCCCCGACTTCAACCGCCTGGCGCGTGCGGTGCTCGACGGCCTGAAGCCGATCTTCGGCACGCACCATCCGGTCGTCATCTATCCCGCCTCCGGCACGGGTGCATGGGAGGCCGCGCTGGTGAACACGCTGTCGTCCGGCGATCTCGTGCTCATGTGCGAGACCGGGCATTTCGCGTCGTTGTGGCGCGGCCTCGCGGAGAAGCTCGGATTGCGCACCGAGTTCCTGCCCGGCGACTGGCGCCACGGCGCCGATCCGGCCGCCATCGAGGCGCGCCTCGCCGAGGACACGAAGCGCGAGATCCGCGCGGTGTGCGTCGTGCACAACGAGACGTCGACCGGTGTCGTGAGCCGCATACCCGACGTGCGGGCGGCCATCGATCGCACGGGCCATCCGGCGCTGCTCATGGTCGACACCATCTCGTCGCTCGGCTCGATCCCGTACCGCCACGACGACTGGGGTGTCGACGTCACCGTCGCCGGTTCGCAGAAGGGCCTCATGCTGCCGCCGGGCCTCTCGTTCAACGCGATGAGTCAGAAGGCGCTCGTGGCGTCGAAGACCGCCACGCTGCCGCGCGCGTACTGGGCGTGGGACGCGATGCTCGAACCGAACCGAGCCGGCTGGTTCCCGTACACGCCCGCCACCAATCTGCTCTACGGCCTCCACGAGGCGATCGTGATGCTCATGGACGAGGGCCTCGACAACGTGTTCGCGCGTCACGCGCGCCACGGCGAGGCCACCCGGCGCGCGGTGCGGGGCTGGGGTCTCGAGGTGCTGTGCGCCGATCCGCGGGAGTTCAGCGACTCGCTCACGGCGGTGGTGCTGCCCGAGGGCCACGACGCGGATCGCGTGCGCGCGCTCATCCTCGACCACTTCGACCTGTCGCTCGGCACCGGCCTCGGCCGGCTCTCGGGCCGGGTGTTCCGCATCGGCCACCTCGGCGACTTCAACGACCTCACGCTGGCCGGCACGTTGTCGGGTGTCGAGATGGGGCTCGCGCTCGCGGGCGTGCCCATCGTGCGCGAGGGCGTCCGCGCCGCGCTCGACTTCCTCGTCGAATCGAAGCGGCCGACGTCGCTGCCCAGATAGCGTGCCTGCGGCTACTCCGCCGCGGCGACGGTGTCCTCGAGGCTGGGCGGTGCCGGCTTCCGCACCAGCAGCAGCAGCGGAAGTCCGGCGAGCGCCGCGAATGCCAGCAGCCGGAAGTCGGCCACGTACGCCATCATCGCGGCCTGGAGATCCAGTTCGTGGTCGAGCACCGCGAGCCCATGGAGCGAATCGAGATGGCGCGTCATGGAATCGCCGGCGTGGTTCAGCGCCTCGCTGTAGGGCGTGAGGTGCTCCGCGAGCCGTGAGCGCTCCGTCGTGCCGCCACGGACGAACAGCGTGAGCGCGGCGGATACGCCGATGCTCGCGCCGATGCTGCGGATCAGGTTGTAGGTCGCGGCCGCCTCCGTGCGCAGCGTCGGGGCGATGCCCGGGAACGCGATCACCTGGATCGGCACGAGGATGATCCCGCCCCCCACGCCCTGCACGAAGTTGGTCCACACGAGCGGCCAGACGCCCACGTCGGCGTTCCACGTCGACATCTCCGCCGCCGACCCGGCGATGCACAGGAGACCCAGCGCGATCAGGGGGCGCGGATCGATCCGACCCGTGATCCTGCCTCCCACGATCATCGCGGCCAGCATGCCCGCCCCGCGCGGTGCCTGCAGCAGGCCGATCGTGTCGATCGGATAGCCGCGGATCTCCTGCAGGAACGTCGGCATCAGCACGAGCGGCGGCACGGTGAGCAGGCCGTACATGAACACGAACCCCAGGCCGAGCACGAAGTTGCGCTGGGTGAAGAGGGCGAGGTGCAGGAACGGGTGGTCCGTCGTCAGGCTGTGCGTGATGAAGACGTAGAGGCCCGAAACCACGAGGCAGGCCTCGATCACGATTTCCTGCGACTCGAACCAGTCGAGGCTGCCACCCCGGTCGAGCATGAGCTGGAACGAGCCGATGGCGATCCCGAGCGACACGAAGCCGAGCACGTCGAAGGGGCGGTGCGGATCGCGGGGCGTCTCCGGCACGAACGACGCGATGCCCGCCGCCGCCAGCAGGCCGAACGGCACGTTGATGTAGAAGATGTAGTGCCAGCTCATGTACTCGGTGAGGTAGCCGCCCAGCGTCGGACCGAGGAAGGAGCCGAACACGGAGCCTGCGCCCCACAGCGCCATCGCCTTGCCGTGCTCCGCGGGCGGATACGTGTCGAGGATCACCGCGTGCGAGAGCGGGATCAGGAACGCTCCGCACATCCCCTGCACGATGCGCGACGCGACTTCCATCGCCAGAGTCTCCGAGGCGCCGCAGAAGATCGAGGCGACCGTGAAGCCCAGCATCGCCCACACGAAGAGACGCTTGCGTCCGTAGCGCACCGAGAGCCAGCCGGCCGTCGGGATCGCGATGGCGGAGGCCACGATGTACGAAGTGATCACCCAGCCGATCTGGTCGTGGGTTGCCGAGAAGGCGCCCTGCATGTGGGGCAGCGCCACGGCCGCGATGGTCCAGTCGATGGAATACAGCAGCGACGCGAGCATCACCGAGATGGTGACGAGCCGCGGATGGCGGGGCAGCAGGTGCGCGGCGGACGACATCGGCGGCGGACGGGCCGGCCCGGCCCGTCAGCGCTCCGCGACGGCGGTGGCGGGTTCGAGGAAGCGCGGCAGCAAGCCGCGATCCACCAGTCGACGCACCACGCGGGGCAGGCCGTTGCTGCGGCCGGTGTCCACCGACACGGTGACGGTCATGCCGGCCCGCAGCTTCGGCTGACCCTCGGGCTGTTCGACCTCGAGCCGCACCGGCACGCGCTGCACCACCTTGACCCAGTTGCCGCTCGCGTTCTGCGGCGGGAGCACGGCGAACTCGGCGCCCGTCGTCGGGGCGATCGAGGCCACCACCGCGGGCCATTCGATGTCCGGGTATGCGTCGACGGCCACGGTGGCCCGCTGGCCGACCCGCATGTGGGTGAGTTGCGTCTCCTTGTAGTTCGCCTCGATCCAGGCGGGCTGGCCGCTGATCAGGCTGAACACCGGGGCCCCCTTCTCGACGTGCTCGCCCGGCTGCAGGCGCATGTTGCTCACCGTGCCCCCCGCGGGGGCGCGGATCGTGGTGCGGGCGAGATCGTCCAGCGCGGCGTCGAGGGAGGCCTTCGCCTCCGCGTAACGCGGAAAGCGTTCCACGGGCAGGTCGGGATTGCCGGCGAGGCCTGCGACGACGCGCGTGGCACGCTCGCGCACGCTCACGAGCCGGCGGCGCGCAAGCTCGAGGTTGTGGCGCGCCTCGTCGAGCGCATCGCCCCGGGCCATGCCGGTCTCGCGCAACTTCTCCTGACGCTCGAGCTGGCGCGAGAGGAAGGCGATCTGTTCCTGGACCTCCTCGCCCTCGCGCTGTGCGGCGCGGTACTCCGCGCGCAGCGATTGATGGTCGGTCCGGATGACGTCCATCTGTGCGCGGGCGCGCGCCACGGCGATCTCGAACGGGGCGGGGTCCACGCGAAACAGCAGCGCACCGGCCGCAACGGCTTCGTTGTCCCGCACGCCCACCTCCACGACGCGCCCGACGACCTCGCTGCTCACCACGATGATCTCGGCCTTCACGTACGCGTTCTCGGTCTCGGCGATCCGGCCCGACTCGGCGTACATGCGCGTGGCGATCACGATCGCGGCGAGCGGCACGATCACGAGCAGCAACAGGCGGAAGAAGCCGCGTGCGGACGGCCGACGCAGGCGTGGCAGGCGGATCATCGGCGCTCCCGCCCCCGTTGCGTCCTGGCGGTGGCACCGTGGGCGGTGCGGGTCAGGTTGGTCTTCACGGCGATGAGCGTGTCGACGAAGTGATCCTGGGCCTCCGGTGTCAGCCCGGCGAGGGCCTCGCGGCGGAGATCGGCGGCGGCGGCACGCATGGCCTTCATGGTGGGGCCGACCTCGTCCGTCAGGAACACGCGCCGTACCCGCCGATCATTGGCGTCGGCCTCGCGGCGGATCCAGCCCTTCTGTTCCATGCGGTCGAGCAGACGGCCGAGCGTCGCCTTTTCCACTTCGAGCAACTCGGCGAGTTCCGACTGATTGAGGCCATCGTTGCGGTACAGGTGATTGAGCACCCACCACTGGGAGCGGGTGAAGCCCAGCGAGCGCACGCGGCGGTCGAACGCCGTGCGCAGGAGCCGCGCGACGTCGTTCAGGATGAAACCGAAGTTGCGCGAAAGGTCTTCCTGGGCCATGGGGCGATTTTAGTTGCCTAGCTTATGGTAAGCAAGGCGATGATTGGGCGGGGAATCTCCATCGCGCGACCAGGGCGTGCCCGTCGGGATCAGGCAGTGACGATCGCGCCGTCGCGGATCACCACCGGCCAGGGCTGGAGACCGCGGCCCTTGCACGGGCCGTCCTCGCAGTGGCCGTCCTCGTAGCGGAACACGGCGGCGTGGGCCGAGCAGATGATCCATTCGTGATCCCAGGTCACGAACCGGTCCCCGCGGTCGTTCAGGGGGATGAAGTGATGCGGGCATTCGTTCACGTACCCGAAGACGCGATCGCCGCGCCGCACGACGAGACCGCGCCAGGCGGCCATGCCCGTGCCGAACACGAACTCGCGGCCCTCGCCTTCCGGGATCTCTTCGATCCGGCATAGCGCCGTGCCCGGAGTCGGCGGCTGCGGCGCCATCAGTGTGCGGGTACTGCCATCGTCAGAACTTCTCCGGCCGCAGCACCCCGATGTCGCTGACGAACACCGTGGTCGAATAGTTGAGCGCGTACCGCTGGAGCACGTGCTCGGCGATGGCGTCGGCGACGGTGTCGTGGCAGATCACCTCGATGCGGATGTTGCGGTCGCCTTCCCAAGCGCCATCGCGCACGCCCCGCCGACCGCCGCCGCGCACGTCCGCCACCGTGTAGCCGTGGGCGCCGAGCGCCAGGATGTCCTTCACCAGCAGCGTCTCCAGCGCGGATTCGGTGATGACGACGACCAGCTTGAGGGCGTGGGTCTGCATGGGATCCTCAGAGTGCCGGGGGCACGACGGCGGCTGCGATGCGGTGGTACATCGGAATGCCGAACACGATGTTGAACGGAAACGTGACCCCGAGCGCGGCGGCGAGGGACAGCGAGGGGTTCGCTTCGGGCACCGCTATCCGCATGGCTGCCGGAGCCGCGATGTACGACGCGCTGGCGGCGAGGGCGCCCAGCAGCATCGCGCCGCCCGGCGAGAGACCGATCACGCGGCCCGTGAGCACGCCGATCACCGCGAAGACGCATGGCGCGATCGTCCCGAACGCGAGGAGGAAAGCGCCGGCACGACGCAGCTCGCGGATGCGGCCCGCCGCCACGAGGCCCATCTCGAGCATGAAGAGCGCGAGCACCGCCTTGAAGAGCTCGAAGAAGAGCTTCGACTGCGGCGCCAGCGCCTCGGGCCCCGAGATCCAGCCGATCGCGAGTCCCCCCGTGAGCAGCACGATGCTGCGGCCCAGGAGCACTTCGTGGGCGAGTGCACCCCAGCGTATGCCGCCGCCCGCTCCGAGCTTGGCGATGAGGATGCCCACCATGATCCCGGGGACCTCGAGCAGCACGACGAAGAGCGGCATGTACTCCTCGTGAGCCACGCCGCGGTCCACGAGGAAGGTCGTCGCGACCGCGAAGGTCACCATGCTGACCGAACCGTAGTGCGCCGCGATCGATGCCGCGTCGGGTTTCGGCAGTCGACCGAGTCCGCGGAGCACCGGGTAGGCGATCAGCGGCAGCAGCAGGCCGAGCAGCAGCACGCCGCCCACCTGGGGCAGCAGGGGTCCGATCGGATGCTTCGAGAGTTCGACACCGCCCTTCAGACCGATCGCGAGCAGCAGGTAGATCGAGAGGCCCTCGTACATGGCCTCGGGGAGCCGCAGGTCGCTCCGCAGCAAGCGCGCGAACACACCCAGCAGGAAGAACAGGACGACGGGGTCGAGGCTCATGGAGTCTCCGGGCGGGTCGCGGCGCGGCCGAGGCGGTCCCGGATGGCGGTCCAGTCCGAAGACGCGGGCACCGACTCCACGAGGATCAGGTCGGCTCCTGCGCGATCGAGAGTGCGCAGGCATGCGTACAGATCGTGGGCGTAGGCGGCGGCCGAGGCGGGCGCGTCGATCCAATCCACCGCAGCGAGTCCGGCGGGTCGCGGCCGTCGTGCGAGGACGGCCACGCGGGCGTTCGCGGCCCGGATTGCGGCGACGAGCGCGTCCGGCGTCACCAGGCGCGTCGGTGTGCGCGGCGCGTAGTGCGAGGCGAGCATGCCCGACACCCTTGGGGACGCGATGCCGGGCGAGCGCAGCGGCACCCCGAGAAGGGCCTCGGCGCGGGCGATGTCGAGCATCCCAGGCCGCAGGAGGGCGGGTTCCGGACCCGAGAGATCGATGATCGTGGACTCGATGCCGACGTCGCTCTTACCGCCTTCGAGGACGATGTCCACGCGGTCGCCCAGCTCGTCGCGCACGTGGTCCGCGGTCGTGGGCGAGATGCGCCCGAAGCGGTTGGCCGACGGGCCCGCGATGCCGCCGCCGAAGGCCTGCAGGAGCGCCTGCGCGACCGGATGCGATGGCACGCGGATGCCGACGGTGTCCTGACCGCCCGTCACGAGATCGCTCACGTGGGGCCGGCGACGCAGGACGAGCGTCAACGGGCCCGGCCAGAAGGCCTCGGCCAGCGCGAAGGCGGAAGGCGGGATGTCGCGGGCCCAGTCCCCCAGCTGCTTCGCCGAGGCGACGTGGACGATCACGGGATGATCGGCGGGGCGGCCCTTGGCCTCGAAGATGCGCCGGACGGCGTCGGGGTTCGAGGCGTCGGCCCCGAGGCCGTACACCGTCTCGGAGGGGAACGCGACGAGCCGGCCGGCGCGCAGTGCCGCCACTGCCGCCGCGATGTCCCGGGGGTCGGCCGTGGCAGCGGACATCAGCCCACCAGGAGGCGCAGTGCCTCCCGATACTTCTCCGCCGTCTTCTCGAGCAAGTCGGCCGGGAGGGCGGGCGCGGGCGGCTTCTTGTTCCAGTCGTGCGCTTCGAGCCAGTCGCGCACGAACTGCTTGTCGAACGAGGGCGGCGAGATGCCCGTGCGGTAGCCCGCGACCGGCCAGAAGCGCGACGAATCCGGCGTGAGCGCCTCGTCGATCAGGTATAGCTTTCCGGCGGCGTCCGTGCCGAACTCGAACTTCGTGTCGGCGATGAGGATGCCCCGGGTGGCGGCGAAGTCGGCGGCTTCGCTGTAGAGGCGGATCGCGGCGTCGCGCACCTCGGCGGCGCGTGCAGCGCCGAGCAGACGTTCGGCTTCCGCGAACGGGATGTTCTCGTCGTGGGATCCCGCGGGCGCCTTGGTCGACGGCGTGAAGATGGGTGCCGGGAGCTTCTGCGCTTCGGCCATGCCAGCAGGCAGCGGGATGCCGCAGATGGCGCCGGTGCGCTGGTAGTCCTTCCAGCCCGAACCCGCCACATAGCCGCGAACGATCGCTTCGATCGGGAGCGGCTTCAGACGCCGCACCACGAATGCCCGGCCTGCCACCTGGTCCCGTTCGTCCGGGGCGACCACCGTGAGCGGGTCCACCGGCAGCAGATGATTGGGGATCACGTGGCCCAGGCGTGCGAACCAGAAGTTCGAGACCTCAGTGAGCACCTTGCCCTTGCCCGGGATCGGCGAGGGCAGGATCACATCGAAGGCCGACAGGCGGTCGGTCTGCACGATCAGCAGCCGCTCGTCGTCGATGGCGTAGATGTCGCGCACCTTCCCGCGATGCAGGAAGCGCAGCGAGCGCAGGTTCGTCTCGTGGATGGCGATGTCGGTCATGACGAGGTTCCGGATCGGGCCGCGGCATCCGCGGTCGGGAGAAGTCGGGACTGCAGTGAAGCGGCGGTGGCGAGCGTCGCGTCAGCGTCGTCGCCCAGGACGGTGAAGTGGCCCATCTTGCGGCCGGGTCGCGCCTCGGACTTGCCGTACAGGTGCAGCTTCGCGCGGGGCTCGCGCAGGACGATGCGCCAATCCGGTTCGCCGGCGGCCCAGAGGTCGCCCAGCAGGTTGATCATCACGGAGGGGCAGTGCGCGGCGGTCTCGCCCAGCGGCAGGCCGCAGAGCACGCGCGCCTGCTGCTCGAACTGCGAGGTCACGCACCCGTCGATCGTGTAGTGCCCGCTGTTGTGCGGACGCGGCGCGATCTCGTTCGCGAGCAGCCGACCGTCGGCCAGCACGAAGAACTCCACGCACAGAACGCCGCGATAGTCGAGCGCCTCGACGACCTTCAGCGCCTGTGCACGGGCCGTCTGCGCCAGCGCCTCGGGGACGCGCGCCGGCACGATGCTCACGTCGAGGATGCCGTTCGCGTGCCGGTTCTCGGCCACCGGGAAGGTGCGCACCTCGCCGTCGAAACCGCGGGCCACCACCACCGACACTTCGCGTTCGAGGGCGAGCATCTGCTCCAGCACGGCCGGCCGGCCACCCATGGCGACGAAGGCCTCGCGCAAAGCGTCACGGGTCCGCACGCGGGCCTGGCCCTTGCCGTCGTAACCGAAGCGCGCCGCCTTCAGGATGCCGGGCAGCAGGTCGTCGGGGACCTTGTCGAGGTCAGCCTCGGACTCGATCACCGCGAACGGCGCGGTACCGAGACCGGCGGCCTGCAGGAATCGCTTCTCGAGAATGCGGTCCTGCGCGACGGCGACGCTGTCCGCGGCGGGGCTCACGACGCAGTGCTCCGCGAGGCGGCGCAGGGCCTCGGCCGGGACGTTCTCGAATTCGGTCGTGACACCCGCGCAGCGCCGCGCGAGTTCCGCCAGCGCGTCGGGGTCGAGGTAGTCCGCGCAGAGATGGTCGTCGGCAACCGACCCCGCGGGGCTGTCATGGCCGGGGTCCACCACCACCACGCGATACCCCATGCTCTGGGCTGCCATCGTGAACATGCGGCCGAGCTGGCCGCCACCGAGCAGGCCCAGCCAGGCGCCGGGAGCGACGGACTTCATGATCCTGCGACGGGCGGCAGCTGCGTGGCCAGCACGGTGTCGGTCTGCCGCTGGCGGAAGGCGTCGAGCCGGGCCGCGAGTCCGGTGTCGTTCACGGCGAGCATCGCTGCCGCGAAGAGCGCGGCGTTGGCGGCACCCGCTTCGCCGATCGCGAAGGTCGCCACCGGGACACCCTTCGGCATCTGCACGATGGACAACAGCGAGTCCAGCCCCTGCAGCGCGCGGCTCTGGACGGGGACGCCCAGCACCGGGATCCGCGTCTTAGCCGCCAGCATGCCCGGGAGATGCGCCGCGCCGCCGGCCCCCGCGATGATGCACGCTAGACCGCGCGCGGCAGCGGCGCTGGCGTACTCGAAGAGCAGGTCCGGCGTGCGATGGGCGGACACGATGCGGGCCTCGTGGGGAACATCGAGGTCCTGGAGGATGCGCGCGGCGTGCTGCATGGTGTCCCAGTCGCTCTGGGAGCCCATCACCACGCCGACTCGGGGGGGCAGGTTCAAGGTCGGGATATCGCCGTGGAAAACGTGGGTTCAGCGCGCGCGGGATTCACCGACGCGCACGATCTTCATGGTATTGGTGCCACCGGCCTTGCCGATGGGTTCGCCGATCGTGAGGACGATCAGATCGCCGTCCTCGACGATGCCATTGCTCTTCAGCTTGTCCTCCGCCTCCTGCAGCAGCTGCTCGCGGTCGTGCCCCACGTACTGGATCATCAGGGGGTAGGTGTCCTTGAACAGCGAGAGGCGGTACCGGGTCGAGATCTCCGGCGTGAGCGCGTAGATCGGCACGCCGCAGTTGAGGCGCGAGATCCACAGGGCCGTCGAACCGGACTGCGTGAGCGCGGCGATGCACTTGACCTTCAGGTGGAACGCGGTGAAGAGCGCGGCCATTGCGATGGACTGGTCCACGCGCGTGAACACGCGGTTCAGGAACTCGCGATCCAGCGAGAACTCGGTGGACTTCTCGGCCTCGAGGCACACGCGGCTCATGGCCTCGACCGTCTGCACCGGGTACTTGCCGGCGGCCGTCTCGGCCGAGAGCATGACGGCGTCGGTGCCGTCGAGCACGGCATTGGCGACGTCGGACACCTCCGCGCGCGTCGGCACCGGGCTCGTGATCATCGACTCCATCATCTGCGTGGCCGTGATGGTCAGCTTGTTGCGCTCGCGCGCCATGCGGATCATCCGCTTCTGGAGCGCGGGCACGGCGGCGTCACCCACCTCCACCGCCAGGTCGCCGCGCGCGACCATGACGCCGTCGGAGGCGTCCATGACCTCCTCGAGCGCGTGGATGGCCTCGGCCCGTTCCACCTTCGCGATCAGCAGCGACTTCCCGCCGGCCGCGCGCATCAGCTCGCGCGCCATGTACATGTCGGCACCGCTCTTCGGGAACGACACCGCGAGGAAGTCCGCCTTCATGGTGGCCGCGGTGCGGATGTCCTCCATGTCCTTCGAGGTCAGCGCGGGCGCCGTGAGGCCGCCGCCCTGGCGGTTGATGCCCTTGTTGTTGGACAGCTCGCCGCCGTGGCGGACGATGGTGTGGATCTCGGTGCCGACCACGCGCTCGACATCCATCACGATGCGGCCGTCGTCCAGCAAGAGCACGTCGTTGGCGCGGACGTCGTCGGGGAGTTCCCTGTAGTCGAGGCCGACGCGCTCCTGGTTGCCCAGCGTGCAGGCGGCGTCGAGGATGAAGCGATCGCCGTTCTCGAGCTGGATGCGGCTGTTCTCGAACTTGCCGATGCGGATCTTCGGCCCCTGCAGGTCGCACATGATGCCGACCGTGATGCCCAGGACGCGGGCCGCCTCGCGTACGGCCTGCGCGCGGGCGAGGTGATCCGCCGCGGTGCCGTGCGAGAAGTTCATCCGCACCACGTCGACGCCGGCTGCCAGCATCTTCCGGAGGACTTCGGGGTCCGAACTGGCGGGGCCGAGCGTGGCGACGATCTTGGTGGAACGCTGCATGGAGTGTCCTCGAAGAGGTACGGAGACGCGCTGCCGATCAGCCGGCGGCGCGGGATTCCAGGATCTCGATGGCCGGGAGCTTGCGCCCCTCGAGGAACTCGAGGAAGGCGCCGCCCGCGGTGGAGATGTAGGACAGCTTGTCGGTGATGTCGTACTTGGATATGGCCGCGATGGTGTCACCGCCGCCCGCCAGCGTGAAGGCCTTCGATGCGCCGATGGCGCCGGCGATGGCCTTCGTGCCCTCGCCGAACTGATCGAACTCGAACACGCCGACCGGACCATTCCATACGATCGTCCCGGCAAGCCCAAGGGCCTCGACCAGGGCGGCGGCCGTCTTCGGGCCGACGTCGAGGATCATGTCGTCGTCGGCGACGTCGGTGGCAGCCTTGATCGTCGCGACGGCGTCGGGCGCGAACGCCTTCGCCACCACGACATCCACGGGTATCGGCACCGACGCACCGCGGGCGGCGGCGGCATCGATGATCTTCTTCGCCTCGGGCACGAGGTCGGCCTCGACCAGCGACTTCCCGACGGACAGGCCGGCGGCGACCATGAACGTGTTGGCGATGCCGCCACCCACCACGAGTTGATCGACCTTCGCCGCGAGGGCCGAGAGGATCGTGAGCTTGGTGGAGACCTTCGAGCCGCCGACGATCGCGACCAGCGGGCGGGCCGGATTGCCGAGCGCCTTGCCGAGTGCCTCGATCTCCGCGGCCATCAGGGGCCCCGCGCACGCGACCGGGGCGAAGCGCGCGATGCCATGGGTCGTCGCCTCGGCGCGATGGGCCGTCGCGAAGGCGTCGTTCACGTAGACGTCACAGAGCGCAGCCATGCGCTTCGAGAGGTCCTCGTCGTTCTTCTTCTCGCCGACGTTCACCCGGCAGTTCTCGAGCATCACGACCTGACCGGCGCCCGGCGCCACTTCGCGACCGTCCACCCAGTCCCGCACCAGCGGCACCGGTTGTCCCAGCAGCTCGGCCAGCCGTGCTGCCACGGGCTCGAGCGTATCGGCGGGGGCCAGCGTTCCCTCCGTGGGGCGACCGAGGTGGGAGGTCACCATCACCCGGGCGCCCTGGTCGAGTGCGGCGCGGACGGCGCCGACCGAAGCACGGATCCGGGTGTCCTCGGTGATGCGGCCGGTGTCGTCCTGGGGCACGTTCAGGTCGGACCGGATGAGCACGCGCTTGCCGCGCACGTCGAGATCGGTGAGTCGCAGGATCGCCATGGTGGTGGTGTTCGAGCAGGGTGAGGTGGAAAGGAAGCGGGGCCCGTCGTCGGTTGCGTCGGGCCCCGCCAGGGTCTTGCCGGCACGGATGCCGGGAAAATTCGATTGCAGGTGCGGTGGATGGTCGATGCGTCAACGGTGTCGTCACCGTGAGCGTCGGGCCGTAGCCCGACCCACGCCGTTCCGGGAACAACCGTCGCCGTCCGGCGAGCGGTTGCCGTGTCTTTCTACTTCGCGTTCACGAAGGCGACTGCCGTGTCCAACATGCGATTGCTGAAGCCCCACTCATTGTGGCTGCGGCCGCTTCGCTTAACCACGGCTCGTGCCGAGGTCAGCCTCCGCCGAAATGAGTGGGGCACCGATTGTCTCTCTACTTCGCGTTCACGAAGGCGACTGCCGTGTCCAACATGCGATTGCTGAAGCCCCACTCATTGTGGCTGCGGCCGCTTCGCTTAACCTCGGCTCGTGCCGAGGTCAGCCTCCGCCGAAATGAGTGGGGCACCGATTGTCTCTCTACTTCGCGTTCACGAAGGCGACTGCCGTGTCCAACATGCGATTGCTGAAGCCCCACTCATTGTGGCTGCGGCCGCTTCGCTTAACCTCGGCTCGTGCCGAGGTCAGCCTCCGCCGAAATGAGTGGGGCACCGATTGTCTCTCTACTTCGCGTTCACGAAGGCGACTGCCGTGTCCAACATGCGATTGCTGAAGCCCCACTCATTGTCATACCAGGAGGAGACTTTCACCAGGGTGCCTTCCGAGACCTTCGTCAGGGTGGCGTCGAAGACGGACGAACGCGGATCGTGGTTGTAGTCCACGGACACGAGCGGTTCCTTCGTGTAGCCGAGGATGCCCTTCAGTTCGCCTTCGGCGGCGGCCTTCATGATCGCGTTGATCTCCTCGGCGGTCGTCGGGCGCGCAGCGATGAACGAGAGGTCGACGATCGACACGTTGATCGTCGGGACGCGCATCGCGTAGCCGTCGAGCTTGCCGTTCAGTTCCGGGAGGACGAGGCCCACGGCGGCGGCGGCGCCGGTCTTCGTGGGGATCATCGACATCGTGGCCGACCGCGCGCGGCGGAGGTCCTCGTGATACACGTCGGTGAGCACCTGGTCGTTGGTGTAGGAATGGATCGTGGTCATCAGTCCGCACGTGACACCGATCTTCTCGTGCAGGGGCTTGACCAGCGGGGCGAGGCAGTTGGTCGTGCAGGACGCGTTGGAGATGACGGTGTGGCTGGCTTTCAGCGTGTTGTGGTTCACGCCGTACACGATGGTCGCGTCGACGTCCTTGCCCGGGGCGGAGATGATGACCTTGCGGGCGCCGCCGGCCAGATGGGCGGCCGCGCGGTCCTTGCTGGTGAAGATGCCGGTGCATTCCATGACGACGTCCACATCGAGCGACTTCCACGGCAGCTTGGCCGGGTCCCGCTCCGCGAACACCTTGATCGATTCGCCATTCACGAGCATGCCATCGGACGTCACCTCGACCTTGCCCTGGAACTTGCCGTGGGCGGTGTCGTAGCGGGTGAGGTGGGCGTTGGTCTCGGGGCTGCCGAGGTCGTTGATCGCCACGATCTGGATCTCGCCGTTCCGGCCGGACTCGTAGAGGGCACGGAGGATGTTGCGACCGATACGGCCATAGCCGTTGATGGCGACGCGGATGGGCATGCTTGTCTCCTTGACGAAAAGGGGTGAATTCTAGCCCACGGGCGCCGACCCCTCGCCGGCCCGGGAGCAAGGATCCTCGGTAACGGTTGTCCGGTCCGTGATCCTGAGTGGTCGGTGCAGGAATTCCCCGTAACCGATCGGGCGTCACGGGGCGCCCGGGTCCGGCGGTGTTCTCCACGGCCCCGAACCTCGCTGCCGGGAGATTCTGGTTGCTGCGGCGCACAAGCCGGTGTATCTTGCGCGGCTCGCGTTTGCAGTCCTGCAGTGACAGATGGTCTGTCCCGCAGTACGGGACAGCGAAGCGCGCATTCCTCATCGGCTCTGACTTCTCGTTCCCGGATATGCATCGGGAGATCGTGGTTGGCGGCGATGCCGTCGCGAAGACCGCGACTCACCCGAGGTGCCTCGTCCCTTCAGGACGGCACGCACCCGATGCATTGGAGAAGTACATGACTGATTCCGCCCCGGCCATCGCCGGTGCCGAAGGCTTTGCAGCGCTCGGCCTTCATGATTCCCTCGTCCAGGCTGTTGCGGTCTCCGGTTACACGGAACCCACGCCCGTGCAGAGCGCCGCCATTCCCAAGGCCATCGCCGGCACCGATCTCATGGTGTCGTCCGCCACGGGCAGCGGCAAGACGGCCGCCTTCCTCCTGCCCTCCCTGCACCGCCTCGTGACCCGCGATGTACGCGCCGTCGCCGGCGCCGGGCCCAGCATCCTCGTGCTCACGCCCACCCGCGAGCTGTCGCTCCAGGTGACCCGTGCCTGTGAAACCTACGGCCGTTCGCTTCGCTGGCTGCGCACTGCCTCCGTGGTTGGCGGGGTGCCCTACGGCGCTCAGCTCCGTGCCGTGCGCGCCCCGCTCGATGTGTTGATCGCGACGCCCGGCCGCCTACTCGACCTGCTGAACGGCGGTCGGCTTTCGCTCTCCCGCGTCGAAGTGCTGGTGCTGGATGAAGCCGATCGGATGCTCGACATGGGCTTCATCGAAGACATCGAAGCCATCGCAGCAGCGACGCCGAAGACCCGCCAGACGCTGCTCTTCTCCGCCACGCTCGACGGCACCGTGGCGAAGCTCGCTGCGAACCTGATGAACGAACCCCAGCGAGTCGAACTCGAGTCCTCCCGCGAGCGCCAGGACCACATCACGCAGCGCCTGCATTGGGCCGACGGCCGTTCCCACAAGGATCGTCTGCTCGACCGGCTCCTGGCCGATCCGACGATCGACCAGGCGATCGTGTTCACGGCGACCCAGCGGGATGCCGAGCGCGTCGCCGAGCAGCTGGAAGCCGACGGTCATGCGGTCGCAGCGCTCCACGGTGGCATGCCCCAGAGCATCCGTACCCGAACGCTGACGAGCCTGCGGCAGGGTCGCCTGCGCGTGCTGGTCGCCACCGACGTCGCTGCTCGCGGGATCGATGTTCCGACTATCAGCCACGTCATCAACTACGGTCTGCCGATCGCTGCCGAGGACTACGTCCACCGCATCGGTCGCACGGGCCGCGCCGGTCGCACGGGCATCGCCGTCACCCTGGCCGAGCACGCCGAGATCCGGAAGATCCGCACCATCGAACGCTTCACCGACCAGCGCATCCCGGTCGCGGTGATCGAAGGTCTGGAGCCGACCCAGCGCGCGGCCTCGCCCGCCCGCCCCGGCCCGCAGCGTCACGGCCGCCCCGGCGGTTCGCGCTTCGAAGGTCGCCGCGAAGGTGGTTCGGGCCCGGCCCGGAAGACCGGTACCCGCTGACCGAACGCACGAAGAAAAAAGCCGCCACGGGTTCCGTGGCGGCATTTTTTTTCGTCCGCACCCCGAGGGATGCGGACTCCGTGGCTACGTCAGGCCGACGCTTTCAGCGCGGCGGCCTTGTCGAGCGCTTCCCAGGTGAACTCCGGCTCTTCGCGGCCGAAATGGCCGTAGGCGGCGGTCTTCTGGTAGATCGGGCGCAGCAGATCGAGCATCTGCACGATGCCCTTCGGACGCAGGTCGAAGTGCTGCTTCACCAGTTCCGCAAGTTTCTCGTCCGACACCTTGCCCGTGCCGTAGGTCGTCACCATGATGCTGGTCGGCTTCGCGATACCGATCGCGTACGACACCTGCACGAGGCACTTCGAGGCGAGACCCGCGCCGACGATGTTCTTCGCCACGTAGCGCGCGGCATAGGCGGCGGAGCGGTCGACCTTGGAGGGGTCCTTGCCCGAGAAGGCACCACCGCCGTGCGGGGCCGAGCCGCCGTAGGTGTCGACGATGATCTTGCGACCGGTCAGGCCGCAGTCGCCCTGCGGGCCGCCGATCACGAACTTGCCGGTCGGGTTGATGAGATAGCGCACCTCGCCCTTCATCAGTTCCTTCGGCAGCACCGGCTTCACGATCTGCTCGATGACGGCCTCCTCGATCTGCTTGTGCGTCATCTCGGGGGCGTGCTGCGTCGAGAGCACCACCGTGTCGATCGAGTCGGGGCGGCCGTCCACGTACCGGACGGTGACCTGCGACTTCGCGTCCGGCCGCAGCCACGGCAGTCGGCCGTCCCGGCGAAGTTCGGATTGACGCTCCACGAGCCTGTGCGAGAGGTGGATGGCCATAGGCATCAGTTGCGGCGTCTCGTCGCAGGCGTAGCCGAACATGAGGCCCTGGTCGCCGGCGCCCTGGTCGAGGTCGAGGCCCTGACCTTCGTTCACGCCCTGGGCGATGTCGGGAGACTGCTTGTCGTAGGCCACGAGCACCGCACAACCGCGGTAGTCGATGCCGTAATCGGTGTTGTCGTAGCCGATGCGCTTGATGGTGTCGCGCGCCACCTGCTGATAGTCGACGACCGCGTTCGTCGTGATCTCGCCGGCCATGACCACGAGCCCGGTGTTCACGAGCGTCTCGGCGGCGACGCGGGAGAAGCGGTCCTGGGCTAAGATCGCATCCAGCACCGCATCGGAAATCTGATCTGCAACCTTGTCCGGATGGCCCTCGGACACGGACTCCGAGGTGAAGAGAAACTCGCTCATGTCACTGGCCTTCGCGCGTTTGGAATGGGTAGCGTGCGAGGTTAGCAGAATCCCTGCCCGACCCGAAGACGACAAGAAATCCCCGATGCTTGCACTCCTGCTGCGCGCTCTGGCGCAGCTACCCCTGCGCTGGCTCCACGGGCTCGGTGCGATGGCGGGCTGGCTCGTGTACCTGATTTCGCCCCGCTACGCGCGGCGTCTGTCCGAGAACCTCGAAGCGAGCGCTGTGGCGCGCGACCCGGCAGATCTTGCCCGGATGCGCCGCCGTGTCGTGGCCGAACTCGGCAAGGGCGCGTTCGAACTCGCCGCCGTCTGGTTCCGTCCGCCCGAGCGGGCCGATGCGCTCATGCGTGCCGTCCACGGCTGGGAACTCGTCGATGCCGCCCGCGCAGCCGGTCGCGGTGTCCTGTTCCTCACACCCCACATCGGCTGCTTCGAGATCGCCGCGCTCCACGCCGCGCGCAGAGTGCCGATCACCATCCTGTACCGCCCCCCGAAGCTCGCCTGGCTCGAACCATTGCTCCGCGCGGGCCGCACGGGCGGTCTGGGGACCCTCGCGCCGACCAATCTCACAGGTGTGCGTCGGCTCTTGAAGGCCCTGCGCGCAGGCGAGGCCGTGGGCCTGCTTCCCGACCAGGTACCGGGCGTCGGTGAGGGGGCCTGGGCCCCATTCTTCGGGCGCCCCGCATTCACGATGACCCTGGTCGGTCGACTGCAGAAGGCCACGGATTGCGTCGTGCTGCTCGCATTCGCGCGACGACTTCCCAAGGGCGCCGGATTCGTTCTGTCCCTGGAGGCACTCGACGCCGATCTGGCGGCGCCCGACGGGGTGGCCATGCTCAACGCGGCTGTCGAACGCGTCGTCCGGCTCTGCCCGGAGCAGTATCTCTGGAGCTACAACCGCTACAAGGCCCCGCGCCGGGCGCCTCCCCGTCCCCAGGAAGCGGCATGACCGATCTCCCCCTGCGCGCCCTCCTCGGGATCTTCCGCCTGATGCACCACCTGCCGCTGTCGGTGCTGGCGCCGATGGGCCGCGGCCTCGGGGCGATCCTCTTCCTGCTGTCTCGCGAGCGGCGTCACGTCGTGCGTACGAACCTCGCGCTGTGCTTCCCCCATTGGAGCGACGCGGAACGCGAGTCGGTGGCACGGCGCCACTTCCAGTGCTTCGGTCGCGCGCTGCTCGAATCGTCCATCGCGTGGTTCGGGTCGGAGGCGCGGCTTCGCAGCGTGGTGCGTCTGGAGGACTGGCATCACGTCCCCGCCGACGGCCGCTTCATCCTCCTCGTGCCGCACTTCGCGGCCCTGGACCTGGAAGGCATCCGGCTCACCCTCGAATACCGGGGCATCGCCGTCTACGCCCATCAGAAGAACCGGTTCTTCGACGAGTTCCTGCTGCGGGTGCGTTCGCGGTTCAACGGGGCGAAGCTCATCGCCCGCAACGAGGGCGTGAAGTCGATCCTGCGGGGCTACCGTGACGGCTATTCCCTGCAGCTCTCGCCCGACATGGATCTCGGCGCCCGCGATTCCATCTTCGTCCCGTTCTTCGGCGTGCAGGCCGCGACGGTCACCGCGCTCTCGCGCATCGCCCGTCTCACCCGGGCGCCCATCGTGCCGGTCGTGATCCGCCAGTTGCCCGGCGGCGATGGGTACGTGATCCGCGCCTATCCGGCATGGGACAATTATCCCGGCGACAGCGTGGAAGACGACACCCGGCGCATGAATGCCTTCATCGAGGCGCGCGTCCTCGAGATGCCGGAGCAGTATCTGTGGCTGCACAAGCGCTTCAAGACCCGGCCCGAGGGCGCCTCCCGCGTGTATTGATATCGCCGGGGCCGCGGGTTCGCAGGGCGAAGACCCGTCTCCGGCCGCTTCTCCAGGGCCGGAGACGACACGGCAGGACCAGGAGCCATCGAGGACACGAGGAGGACAATGCATGCGTGATGATCTGCAGATCGGGCCGCTGCGCGCCGGGGAGATCGATGCCCTCGTCGCGCTGACCCGCGACACCTGGCAGCACCACTACGCGAGTATCATCGGTCAGCCGCAGATCGACTACATGCTCGCCCAGCGCTACGCGCCGGCGACGATCCTCGCCCAGCTATCGCAGGAGGGTGTGTGGTGGGACACCCTTCATTGCGACGGCATCCTGACGGGGTTCGTGCAGTACGAGCTCGGTACCGCTCCGGGGGAGCTGAAGATCGACAAGCTCTACATCCGCTACAGCGAGCGCGGTCGGGGTCACGGCGGCATCCTCCTCCAGCACGTGGAACAGGAGGCACGATCCCTCGGATGCCACAGACTCTATCTCCAGGTGAACAAGAACAATGCCTCGGCCATCGGCGCCTATCGCAAGCACGGCTTCGAGATCACCGATTCCGCGGTGTTCGACATCGGCAACGGCTTCGTGATGGACGACCACATCATGTCGAAGTCGCTCGCGCCGCTGCCGCCCCTGCCAGCTGGAGCAGCCGGTCGATGAGACTGCGCTTCACCAAGATGCAGGGCGCCGGCAACGACTTCGTCGTGCTCGATGCCACGCAGGCGCCGATCCCGCTCACTCCGGCTCAGATCCGATTCATCGGCGATCGTCGATTCGGGGTCGGCTGCGATCAGATGCTCGTGGTCGAGGCGCCCCGCACGGCCGGCACCGATTTCCTCTACCGCATCTTCAACGCCGACGGCGGCGAGGTGCAGCAGTGCGGCAACGGCGCCCGCTGTTTCGCGCGTTTCGTCCACGACCGCGGGCTCACCGACAAGCGCGAGATCCGCGTCGAAACGCTGTCCGGCGTCATCGTCCCGCGACTCGAGCCCGACGGCCGCGTCACGGTCGACATGGGCCCGCCCATCTTCGATCCGGCACGCATCCCGTTCGACGCGCCGGCCGCCGCGATCACGCACAGCCTCGACGTGGCCGGCACCATGCGCGAGATCAGCGCGCTGTCGATGGGCAACCCGCACGCGGTGCAGATCGTGGACGACGTCGACCGCGCGCCGGTCGCGACCGAGGGCCCGCTCATCGAGGCGCACCCGCGTTTTCCGCAGCGTGTGAACGCCGGCTTCCTGCAGGTCATCGACCGGAACGCCGTGCGCCTCCGCGTGTACGAGCGCGGTGCCGGCGAGACGCTCGCCTGCGGTACCGGCGCCTGCGCCGCGGTGGTGGCCGGCATCCGGCGCGGTCTGCTCGACAGCCCCGTGCGCGTGGCCACCCGTGGCGGCGAACTCGTCGTCCGATGGGAGGGCGACGGTGCTCCGGTCATGATGACCGGTCCCGCCGAGACCGTCTTCGACGGCGAGATCGATCTGCCGGACGCGCCTGCCGCATCGTCGGTCGTCCCATGATCGGTCACCCCTGACCGGCCTTCCCCATCCCCAGGACCCCTTGGAAACCCAGACCCCCATGCGACTCAATCCCGACGACGTTGCCCAGTATCTGCGGGATCATCCCGAGTTCTTCGACGAGTACGCCGAGACGCTCGCCCAGATCTACGTGCCGCATCCGCACGGTGGCCGAGCGATCCCGATCTCCGAGCGCCAGATCGTCACGCTGCGCGACAAGACCCGCACGCTGGAGACGAAGCTGCGCGAGCTGGTCCAGTTCGGTCAGGAGAACGACCTCACCATCGAGCGGCTCCACCGCATCACCCTCGCGATCATGATGGCGACCGATCTCGAAGGTCTGCTGGCCTCGCTGTATCACAACCTCCGGCAGGATTTCGGCGTGCCCAGCGTCGCGCTCCGACTCTGGGGCGGCGCGCGCTCCACGCTACCCGAATTCGGCGAGATCAGCCCCGAGGTGCGCGTGTTCGCCGAGAGCCTGAACCAGCCCTACCTCAGCGCGAACCCGATGTTCGAGACCGCGGACTGGTTCGGCGAAGGTGCGGGCAACCTGGCGTCCTTCGCGTACGTCGCCCTGCGTATCGAGCAGTCGTTCGGTCTGCTGGCCCTGGGCTCCGACGACCCTGCGCGCTTCGCCCCCCAGGTCGGGACGCTCTACGTCCAGCGCCTGGGCGATCTCGTGAGCGTCGCTGCTGCCAGGCTGATGCCGCCCGCTTGAAGCTGCCGCGGGAGATGGCACGCATGGGGTTCTCCCGTTGAGCGCGCGCACCGGGGGCCCCCGTGCGGCGGATGCCGGTCCGGCGCTGTCCGCCGAGGCCGAAGCGCTGCTCGCCGGGTTCGTGGCCCATATCGCCCAGGAGCGCCGGCTCGCGCCACTGACCGTCGAGAACTACGCACGCGACATCCGCGATCTCCTGCGGCTCGCGGCCGGGCGTCCGCTGCGGGAGCTCGGCACCCAGGACCTCCGCCGCTTCGTCGCCCGCCTCCATGGGGCGGGGCTGGGCGGCAGGAGCCTCGCCCGAAAGCTCTCGGCGTGGCGGACATTCTTCGACTACCTCGTCCGCGATCACGGCCTGGTGGCCAATCCGGGCCGCGGGCTCCGGTCGCCGCGGTCGGCCAAGCGGCTGCCGACGACACTCTCACCCGACCAGACCGCCCGCCTGCTCGACGGCACGGAACACGACGATCTCGCCATCCGCGATCTCGCGCTGCTCGAACTGGTGTACTCGTCCGGGCTCCGCATCGGCGAGACGCTCGCGCTCGAGATCCACGACCTCGACCTCGACGCTCGCACGGTGCGCGTGACCGGCAAGGGCTCCCGCACGCGTGTCGTGCCGGTGGGCACCCAGGCGGCGGAAGCCGTGGCCCGGTGGCTCGCGCGGCGACCGCGGTGGGCCGCGCCCGACGAGCGGCGCCTCTTCGTGTCCCGCCGTGGCGGGTCCCTCGCGCCGGGCACGGTGCGCAAGAGCCTGCGGGCGCGGGCGGCGGCCCGGGGCATCGAGGGCCGCGTCTATCCCCACGCGCTGCGCCATTCCTTCGCCTCGCATCTCCTGCAATCGAGCGGTGACCTGCGTGCGGTGCAGGAGCTGCTCGGGCACGCGTCGATCTCCACCACGCAGGTCTACACGCATCTCGACTGGCAGCATCTCGCCAAGGCCTACGATGCCGCGCATCCGAGGGCGCGGCGGAAGCCCGCGAAATGAGTCCGTCTCGCCGCGTCGCTTCCCGACCAGCCGCCCGGACCCCGGGCCGCCGCCAACACACGAACGCGGAACGCTTCCGCGCGCAAGGAGTGCAAGAGCCATGAACCGATCCGAGACCCTGCCCCCGCCGCCGGCCGCCCCGGGCGGGCGCAAGTCAGGCCCGCCGCGCATCACTCTCCTCCCCGACCGGGAGCGCTCCCTGCAGCGCCGCCACCCCTGGGTGTTCAGCGGCGCTGTCGCCCGGACCGATGGTGACCCCGCCGCGGGCGACACCGTCGAACTCCGCTCCGCCAAGGGGGGGTTCCTCGGCTGGGGTGCGTTCAGCCCGGACTCGCGCATCCGCGCGCGGGTGTGGGACTTCCACGAATCCGCGCGCATCGATGCCGCGTTCTTCGCCGAGCGCGTGCGCTGGGCGGTGGCACAGCGCGACGACATCGTGGAGCCCGGTGAGCGCCCCGGCATCCGCCTCGTGCACGGCGAGGCCGACGGACTGCCCGGCGTCGTCGTCGACCGGTTCGGCGATTGCCTCGTGGTGCAGCTCTCGAGCGCCGGTGCCGTGCGCTGGCGCGAGGCCATCGTCGACGCGCTGGTCGCCGCCACCGGCATCGAGCGTGTCTTCGAACGCTCCGACGCCGAGGTGATGGCGCTGGAGGGCATCCAGCCCCGCGTCGAGGCCCTGCGGGGTGGCGCGCCGGACGAGCGGGTCGCGATGGAGGAGGCCGGCCTCGTGTACGAAGTCGACGTGCGGCATGGTCACAAGACCGGCTTCTATCTCGATCAGCGCGACAACCGCGCCCTCCTGCGCGATCTGGTGGAGGATCGCGAGGTGCTCGACTGCTTCTGCTACTCCGGCGGCTTCACCGCGAATGCGCTCGCGGGCGGTGCTTCCTATGTCACCGCGGTCGACAGCTCCGCGGATGCCCTCGCGGCCGCGCGCCGCCACGTCCACCTGAACGGCCTGCCGGAGGCCCGTGCCGATTTCATCGAGGCCGATGTCTTCGCCCAGCTGCGCAAGTTCCGCGACCAGGGCCGCCAGTTCGACGTGATCGTGCTCGACCCGCCGAAGTTCGCGCCGACCGCCGCCATGGCCGAGCGGGCGTCCCGCGGCTACAAGGACATCAATCTGTGGGCGCTGCGCCTGCTGCGGCCGGGCGGCCTGCTCTTCACGTTCTCGTGCTCGGGCGGCGTGTCGCGCGATCTCTTCCAGAAGATCGTCGCGGGCGCTGCAGCCGATGCCGGGACGAACGTGCGGCTGCTGCATCACATGAGCGCCGCCGCGGATCATCCCGTGAGCCTCGGCTTCCCCGAGGGCGAATACCTGAAGGGGCTGCTGTGTCAGGCGGTTTGACCCCCCGCGCCGCGCCGACGCGGCTCATCGTCGTGCGCCACGGCCAGACGGAATGGAATGCCGCCGGGCGCATCCAGGGCCATCTCAACAGCCGCCTCGACGCCGACGGCCGCGCGCAGGCCGAAGCGCTCGCGGCACGCCTCGTCGGCGAGCCGCTCGCGGCGATCTACGCGAGCGACCTCGGCCGCACGCTCGAGACCGCCGCGCCGACGGCCGGCAGCCGCATGATGGACATCGTCACCGATCCGCGGCTCCGCGAGCGTCATCTCGGCGTCTTCCAGGGCCTCACGTTCGCGGAGGCCGAACGCCGGTTCCCGGAGATGTTCGCGCGCTACAAGGCCCGCGATCTGCACGTGCACTTCGAGCACGGCGAGAGCCTGGTCGTGCTGCGCGAACGGGTTGCGGAGGTGCTGATCGAGATCGCGGACCGGCATCCCGGCGAGGCCGTTCTCGTCGTCACCCACGGTGGCGTGCTCGACCAGATCTATCGGCTCGCCACCGGGATGGCCCTCGATGCCCCACGGACCTTCACGGTCGACAACGCCAGCATCAACCGCCTCGTGTGGGACGGCACCCGTCTGCGGCTGACGCACTGGGACGACACGCCGCACGAGGGCCCGGCCCTCATCGCGGAGTTCTGAGCGGGCGCGCCGGACGGGCGCGCGCGGGGCTGGCGGATGACCGGCTGGCGGGTGACATGCGGCCGCGATCGGGTCTAGACTCCCGACCCTGATCGCAACAATGTTTCACCTCCCACCCCGTGTCGCCGCCGCGCGCATGCTTCCCAAGATCCGGACTGCCGCCATGAAGATGTTTTCCCGCCTGGGTCTCTCCGTTCTCGTCGCGCTGCCCGCGGCGGTCCACGCGCAACAGCCGCCGCGTTCCAACGGCGGGGGCGGCGCGGTCGAAGCGCCGCCCGTGATCATCACCGGCAATCCGCTGGGCAGCGCGCTGCTCGACATGGTGCGTCCGGCCGATGTGCTCGAGGGTGCCAAGCTCGGCCTACGCCTCGAGTCGACGCTCGGCGAGACCCTCGCGAACGAGACGGGGGTCAGCTCGAGCTACTTCGGCCCCAACGCGAGCCGGCCCATCATCCGTGGTCTCGACGGCGAACGGGTGCGGATCCTCCAGAACGGCACCGCCGTGCTCGATGCGTCCGGTTCGAGTCCCGATCATGGCGTGGCCGTCGAACCCCTCACGGTCGATCGCATCGAGATCGTGCGCGGCCCCGCGACGCTCCTGTACGGCGGCTCGGCCATCGGCGGTGTGGTGAACGCCATCGACAACCGCATTCCCACGTTCGCCCCAGAGAAAGGCATCAGCGGGGCCGCGCAGCTCCGGCTGGGTGGCGCGGCGGACGAGCGCGCCGGCGTCGTGAAACTGGACGGCGGCACCGAGAAGTTCGCGCTGCACGTGGACGCCTTCCGGCGCGACACGAGCGACCTGCGCATCCCCGGCCTCGCGTGGTCGGCCCGCAGGATCGCCACCGACCCGACCAACCCCGAGAACACCGCGCGCAACCGCCTGCCGAACAGCGCGAGCACCACCGACGGCATGGCCGTGGGCGGCTCGGCGCTCTTCGAGCGCGGTCACCTCGGCATCTCGGCGGCGCAGTACAACAGCAACTACGGCACGGTTGCCGAGCGCGAGGTGACGATCGACCAGCGCCAGAATCGTTACGACCTCGCAGGCGAGTTGCGCGACCTCGGCTTCGTCGAGACCGCCAAGCTCCATGTGGGCTACACCGACTATCGCCACACCGAGTTCGAGGGTGTCGACCCAGGCACGACCTTCAAGCACAAGGGCTACGACGCCCGCCTCGACCTGCGCCATCGCCAGGTCGGCCTGCTGGAAGGCGCGTTCGGGTTCCAGCTCCAGAACTCGCGCTTCCAGGCGCTCGGCGACGAGGCCTTCGTCCCGCCCGTCGACACGCGGACGGCGTCGGCCTTCGTTTACGAGGAAGCCCCGGTCGGGCCGATCCGCTTCTCGGCCGGTGCCCGCGTCGACAGCGTCCGGATGACCGCCGACGAGCAACTGCCCAACTTCACGCCGACCGAGTCGCGCGACTTCACCGCGAGCAGCGGTTCGGCCGGTGCGCTGTACCCGTTCGGTGGCGAGTACGCCATCGCCGCGAACCTCTCCTACACCGAGCGCGCACCCAACTACGCCGAGGTGTTCGCCAACGGCCCGCACATCGCGACCGGCCTCTTCGAGGTGGGCAACCGCGGGCAGCGGCTGGAGCGCTCCACCGCCATCGACCTCGCCATCCGCAAGCGCTCCGGGTCCGCCACCGGCAGCATCGGCGTCTTCGCCCAGCGTTTCTCGAACTTCATCGCGCTGCTGCCCTCCGGCGCTGTCGACGGCGGCACCGGGCTGCCGATCTCCACGTTCGAAGGCGTCCGCGCCAACCTCAGGGGGGTCGAAGCCGAGGCGCGCTTCCACGTCGTCGACATCGAGGATCGCGAGTTCCACGTGGATGTCCGCGGCGACTACACGCGGGCGGAGAACGCGACGACGGGCACCCCGTTGCCGCGCATCGCCCCGCTCCGGATGTCGGTCGCGGCGACCTGGCGCGAGGCCGGCATGACCGGCCGCTTCGAAGCCATCCGCGCCAGCAGCCAGAACCGCGTCACGGACAACGAGCTGGCGACCGACGGCTACACGCTCGTGAACGCGCGCATCACGTACGTCGTTCCCCGGATGCTGCCGGTGAAGCTCGAACTCTTCCTGCGCGCCAACAACCTGCTGAACGAGGAGATACGCATCCATACGTCGACGCTGAAGGACATCGCGCCGATGGCGGGTCGGAACTTCATGGTCGGCGTGAACGGGTCGTTCTGAGCACACGATCGCCGAGCCGCCGGCCCGGGTTCGGCAGGCCCTGCGGTTGCACCCCGCCCGGGGCCGCGATTACCCTTCGCCCTCTTCGTCGACCCACAGGTCACGGCGGGCGGCCTGCCGCCACCGTGAATCGCGCTCCATGAGTTCCGATCCCTTCGAAGTGACCGAGCTGGCACCCGGGCTCCCCGATGCCGTGCGGCAGGCGGCGCTCATGCACGCGCGCGGCGACACGCTCTCGGCGCGCGGCGTTCTGGAGGCGGCGGTGGCGGCGTCCTCGGAGGTGGCCCGCCCCTGGCATCTGCTGCTCGAGATCGAGCGCATGGGCGGCCGCTGGACCCAGTACGAGGCACTCGTCGCGCGCTATCGCATGCGTTTCGGCGAGGACCCGCCCACCGAGCGCGATCGCCATCTGCGCGAGTCCCGGCTTCCCGATGTGCTGCGCCCCGGCGGCGCCGCGTGCGTGTCCCTCGGCGGCGCGCTCGACGCGTCCCAGATGGCGGCACTTGCAACACTGCGGACCGCGGCAGACCGGCATCCGGTCGTGCATCTCGACCTCTCGCGGCTCACCTCGGCCGAGGCCGTCGGCTGCGGGCTGCTGCGCGCGGTCCTGCAGGACCTCGTGACCGGCGGCACCGGGCTCGTGCTGACCGGCGCAGAGGCGTTCACCCGGCGTCTGGGGCCGCTCCTCGGCCAGCGTCCGGCGCTGAAGGCCGTGTGGGAGTTGCAGCTCCTCACGCTGCGCCTCGCCCAGGATCGCGAGCGCTTCGAGCGGACGGCGCTGGAGTACGCCCTCGCGGCCAACGTGGCGGCCCCGGCGTGGGAAGTGCTGCCCCTGCCACAGGCCGTGCAGCCCGTGACCACGGAACGGCGGGAGGAACCCCGCTACACGAAGCGCGAGAGCCTGCGGCTCACGGGCACCATCACCGGCGCCGAGGACCCGCAGCTCATCGCGATTGCCGAGTACGCGGCGGTCAACCAGTACGTGAATCTCGATCTGTCGTCCGTGGACCGCATGGACCCCTTGGCCGCGCAGACGCTGGCCGGCATCGTCGAGGCGGCGGCGGCCCAGTCGCGGACCGTCCGCCTCATCCGGCCCAACCAACTCGTCGCCGTGCTCTTCGAACTCTTGAATCTCGGCCGCAGTGCCACCATCGTCGGTATCCCCCAGTCGTGACGGAACCCCCATGAGCGAGCAGTTCCACGGCACGACCATCGTGTCGGTCCGCCGCGGCGAGCGTGTCGCCCTCGGTGGCGACGGCCAGGTCACCCTCGGCCACATCGTCGTGAAGTCCACGGCGCGGAAGGTCCGACGCCTGCACCACGACCGCATCCTCGCCGGGTTCGCCGGCGGGACCGCCGATGCCTTCACGCTCTTCGAGCGCTTCGAGTCGAAGCTCGAGAAGCATCAGGGGCATCTCGTGCGCTCCGCGGTAGAACTCGCGAAGGACTGGCGCACCGACCGCATCCTGCGGCGCCTCGAAGCGATGCTCGCCGTCGCCGATCGCCAGAGTTCGCTCATCATCACGGGCACCGGGGACGTCCTCGAGCCCGAACTGGGCCTCGTGGCGATCGGCAGCGGCGGTTCTTACGCCCAGGCCGCGGCCCGCGCACTGCTCGAGAACACCGAGCTGGGTCCGGGTGACATCGTGAAGAAGGCGCTCACGATCGCCGGCGACATCTGCATCTACACGAACCAGTCCCATACCATCGAGACGCTCGACTGACGCGCGGTGCCGGCGCGAGCGCCCGGCTCCTGCCGTCGAATGCCGTCCGAACCCCGCCTTGCGAGAGACCCCATGTCCGGCATGACCCCCCAGGAGATCGTCCACGAACTCGACCGCCACATCGTGGGCCAGGGCGCGGCGAAGAAGGCCGTCGCCATCGCGCTGCGCAACCGCTGGCGCCGGCAGCAGGTGGCCGAGCCCCTGCGCCACGAGATCACACCGAAGAACATCCTGATGATCGGGCCCACGGGCGTGGGCAAGACGGAGATCGCACGGCGCCTCGCCCGCCTCGCCGACGCGCCCTTCATCAAGGTCGAGGCCACCAAGTTCACCGAGGTGGGCTACGTGGGCCGGGACGTCGACTCGATCATCCGCGATCTCGCGGAGATGGCGATCAAGCAGACGCGGGAACAGGAGATGAAGAAGGTGCGCACTCGGGCCGAGGATGCCGCCGAGGAACGCATCCTCGACGTGCTGCTGCCGCCCGCCCGCGAACCGTTCGGCACGGCGCCCGTGCGGGACGACAGCGAGAACTCCACGCGCCAGAAGTTCCGCAAGCGCCTGCGCGAAGGCGAGCTGGCCGATCGCGAGATCGAGATCGACGTGGCGCAGCCCCAGGCGAACATGGAGATCATGGCGCCGCCGGGAATGGAGGAACTCACGTCGCAGATCCAGGGGATGTTCCAGAACCTCGGCACCGGGCGCCGCAAGATGCGGAAGATGAAGGTGAGCGAGGCCATGCAGCTCATCACCGACGAGGAGGCCGCGAAGCTCGTGAACGACGAGGAACTGAAGACCCGCGCCGTCGCCAACGTCGAGTCGAACGGCATCGTCTTCATCGACGAGATCGACAAGATCGCGAGCCGTTCCGAGACCCAGGGGGCGGACGTCTCCCGGCAGGGCGTGCAGCGCGACCTGCTGCCGCTGGTCGAAGGCACGACCGTCACCACCAAGTACGGGATGATCAAGACCGACCACATCCTCTTCATCGGCAGCGGCGCGTTCCACTTCTCGAAGCCGTCCGACCTCATCCCCGAGCTGCAGGGCCGCTTCCCCATCCGCGTGGAGCTGACGTCGCTCTCGGTGGACGACTTCCAGCGCATCCTCACGTCGACGGATGCCTGCCTCGTGCGGCAGTACGAGGCCCTGCTCGCCACCGAAGGGGTCACGCTCGACTTCCAACCCGACGGCATCCGCCGCCTCGCCGAGATCGCCTGGCAGGTGAACGAGAAGACGGAGAACATCGGCGCGCGCCGCCTCTACACCGTCATGGAGCGCCTGCTGGAGGAAGTCTCTTTCGAAGCGCCGCGGCGCGAGGGCGAGACCCTCGTGATCGACGGCGCCTACGTGGACAGCCGGCTGTCGGACATCGCGGCCACCGAGGATCTCGCGCGCTACGTGTTGTAGCGGGCCGTCCGCGTGGACGTGCAAGGGATAGAATCCAAGGCATCCCCACGCGTCGACGAGCAACCCTCCCATGGCCGCAGGCACTTCCTTCATCCTCGAGGTCAACCCGAAGATCCCGAAGCGGCTCGAGCGGCTCGAGGATCTCGCCGGCAACCTCTGGTACAGCTGGGATCGCCCCACGCGTTCGCTGTTCCAGCGCCTCCACACTCGCCTCTGGGATGCCGTCGGCCACAACCCGAAGGCATTCCTGAAGCGCATCGACGAGAAGCGGCTCGTGCAGGCCGCCGACGACCCGGTCTTCCTCAACAGTTTCAACCGGGTCCTGTCGGTCTACGACACATACCACGACGAACCCCTGCGCCGCGACGGCTCGGAATGGCTGCGGGCCAACGATCTCGTCGCGTACTTCTGCGCGGAGTTCGGCTTCCACGAGTCGCTCCCCATCTACTCGGGCGGCCTCGGCATCCTTGCAGGAGACCACTGCAAGGCCGCGAGCGACATGCGGCTGCCGTTCGTCGGTGTCGGGCTGCTGTATCGGCAGGGCTATTTCTCGCAGACCATCGATGCCGATGGCAACCAGCACGCGTCGTACTCCGATTCCGATTTCGACGAGATGCCGGTGGAGCCCGTGCTCCGCGAGGACGGCACGGAGGTGCTGGTCCACGTGGATCTTCCCGGACGCACGGTCACCGTCAAGGTCTGGCGCGTCACCATCGGCCACGTGACGCTGGTGCTGCTGGACACCGATCTCGAAGCCAACGCCGCCGACGACCGCGACATCACGCACCGGCTCTACGGCGGCGACCGCAAGGATCGCATCGAGCAGGAGATCATCCTCGGCATCGGCGGCGTGCGCGCCCTCGCGGCCATCGGCCACAAGCCCACCGTCTGGCACATCAACGAGGGTCACGCGGCGTTTCTCGTACTGGAGCGCATGCGGGCGATGGTCCAGCAGGGCATCGACTTCCCGACGGCCCAGGAGGCCGTCGCCGCGAACACCGTGTTCACGACCCACACGCCGGTGCCCGCGGGTCACGACCACTTCGCCGAAGACATGATGACCCACTACTTCGAGCGCTTCGCGGCCGAACTGGGGCTGCCGCAGGCGGAGTTCCTCGCGATGGGCCGCACGCGCGACGGTCACGAGTTCAACATGACGGCGCTCGCGATCCGGGGGTCGCGCTTCCACAACGGCGTCTCGCGCATCCACGGCGGCGTGTCGTCGCAGATCCTCCAGTCGATGTGGCCGGAGATCGATCCCGACGACAACCCCATCGGATACGTCACCAACGGCGTCCACGTTCCGACCTTCCTCGCGCAGGAGTGGGGCGATGTCTTCGAGCGGTACCTGGGCTTCGACTGGAGCCACCACGTCACCGACATCCGCTTCTGGGACCAGGTCGAAGCGATCCCCGACCATCTCTTCTGGAGCGTGCGCCAGTCGCTGAAGGCCCAGATGCTCCACCTCGTGCGCCATCGGGTCTCGGCGCAGCACTTCCGCAACAAGGGGTCCGAGGCGCATCTGGACCGGTTGCTGAAGTACACCGACCCCGCGAATCCGAACGTCCTCACCATCGGGTTCGCCCGGCGCTTCGCCACGTACAAGCGTGCGTCGCTGCTGTTCCACGATCCGGCGTGGTTGCGGCAGATCATCGGCGAGGAGAAGCGCCCCGTCGTGTTCGTGTTCGCCGGCAAGGCGCACCCCGCCGACGTACCCGGGCAGGACCTCATCCGGCGCATCTGCCAGGTCGCGCGCATGCCCGAGTTCGAGGGTCGGGTCCTCTTCACCGAGAACTACGACCTCCGCCTCGCGCGGCGACTCGTGTCCGGGGTCGACGTGTGGCTCAACAATCCCGTCTATCCGCTGGAGGCGAGCGGGACATCGGGCATGAAGGCCGGCATCAACGGCGTGCTGAATCTCTCTGTGTGCGACGGCTGGTGGGACGAAGGCTACGACGGCCGCAACGGCTGGGCGATCAAGCCCGTGTCCGAGGGCATGGACGACCATCGCCGCAATGCGGAGGAGGCGAAGACGCTCTACGAACTCCTCCAGGACCACGTGATCCCCGCGTACTACGCGCGGAACGAGATGGGCTATTCGCCCGAGTGGGTGCGGATGGCGAAGCGCTCCATGGCGACCCTGCTTCCGCGCTTCAACTCGCTGCGGATGGTCCAGGAGTACGTGGGCAACTTCTACCTGCCGGCCACGCGCCAGTGGCGCCGGTTCAGCGAAACCGGCTTCGCAGGTGCGCGACGGGTCGCGGAATGGAAGGCGCACGTGCGGTCGAACTGGCCGCACGTGAAGATGCGCCGCCTCGACACGCCGACGAAGCGCATCCCCTTCGGTCAGGGCGTGCGGATCGAGGTCGCTGTGCAACTGGGCGGCCTGCAGCCCGAGGACGTCATGCTCGAACTCGTGATGGCGCGCCACACCCACGAGCCCGCCCAGAAGCAGACGGCCCATTTCCGTTTCGAGGCCGAGGGCACGCGCACCGAGCAGGGCGAGCATCGCTTCGTGCTCGAACTGACCCCCGAGATGTGCGGCCGGCTCGAGTACCGCGTACGGCTGTATCCGTATCACGAACTGCTGACGCATCCGCAGGAGCTGGGGATGATGCTCTGGCTGTGAGGGCGGCGACCGGCCTTGCGTCCGGGGCCCGACCATGAACGGCCATGTCGTCGCCGGCATCGTCTGGCTCGCCCTCATCGCCGGCGGCTATGTCGCCTTCGATGTGTGGATGCGCCCTGAGGCAGTGAAGGGTTGCGAGGATGGCGAGGCGTCGCAGGTCCTGCGACTCGCCGCCGCCCACGACGGTCACTATTACGTCGATGGCGCCATCGACGGCAGGCCCGTGCGATTCGTCGTCGACACCGGGGCCACCACGGTCACGGTGGGTGGCCCCGATGCGACCCGCATCGGGCTGCCGGAGGGCGACCCTGCCGGGTTCCGCACGGCCGCCGGCAACGTCATGGGGCGCGTGGTGCGCGGACGCAGCGTCCGCGCGGGCTGTTTCGACCTGTCCGGGCTGTCGGTCGCCGTGAGTCCGCCGATGGGCGGCAGTGCGCTCCTCGGACAGAACTTCCTTCGCCACTTCGAGGTGACCATGAGTGGCGGCACGATGGTCCTGCGACCCCGGCCGGACCGCTGACCCGGCTTCGGCAGCTCAGTAGCCGGCGCCTCGATCCACCAGTCCGACGGGCATCTCGCCGCGCTCCAGCCGCTGCAGGTTCGCGATCACCTGAGCCGCGGCGTCCTCCGCCTGCGTCACGGCGGCGACGTGGGGCGTCACCACCACGGCCGGATGCCGCCAGAAGGGATGCGTGGCCGGCAGCGGTTCCTGTTCGAAAACATCGAGCATCGCGCCCGCGATGTGGCCCCGGTCCAGCGCTGCGAGGAGATCCGGTTCCACGAGGTGACCGCCCCGCGCGAGGTTCACGACGAACGCACCGCGCGGAAGCATCGCGAGCAGTTGCGCGTCGATGACGCCGCGGGTCGCCGGGGTCAGCGGCAGGAAGTTGAGGAGCAGCCGCGTGCGACCGAGGAAGCCGGGGAGTGCGTCGTTCCCGGACAGCACTTCGACGCCGGGGAGTTGCTTCGTCGTCCGGCTCCAGCCCAGCACCGGGTAGCCGAGCGACGCGACCATCTGCGCCGCCTGGGCGCCGAGCACGCCGAGGCCCATGATGCCCACGGTGAAGCGCGCGGCCGCGACCGGCTCGAGCGGTGCCCAGCGGCCCTCGCGCTGCAAGGCGGAATAGCGCTGCATGTGCCGGTGGAAGTGCATCACCGCGTACGTCGCGTACTCCGCCATCTGCCGCCCCATGCCTGCATCGACCATGCGCGTGATGGGAATGCCCGGCGGCAGCGCGGGATCCTCCAGGAGCGCATCGACCCCCGCGCCCAGCGAGAGGATCGCGCGGAGGTTCGGGAACTGCGCGAGCCAGCCGCGGGGCGGCTTCCATACGAGCGCGTATCGGACCGCGTCCACGGGACCGGTGTGGGGCGCCACGCGGAACGTGATGGAGGGCACCGCGGCAGCAATGGCCGCCTGCCAGGGTGCGGGATCGTCGGTGTTGCTGAAGAACACCAGGGTGGGTGCGGAGGAATTCATGCGATCAGCGGAGGTGGTGACGGTATTCGAGAAGAAAGAAGGTGATGCCGTTTTGGGGGGCCTCGAGCCCGCCGTTCGAGATGTGCTCGATGCGGGCGGCGAGGGCCTGCTCGTGCCGGGTGCCGAACTCGATTCCGGCCGCAAGCGTTTCGCCGAACTGGAACGACGTGCCGAAGCCGCGCGCGCCCGATGTCCTGATCCGAAAGATAGTGGAAGCCGGCGCCCATCTCCACAAAGAAGCGCGGTCCGGCCGCATGACTGCCGATGCGCAGCGCGGGCATCGCGCTCACATCCCAGAGATCCCGGTGGGGGCCGCGGTAGTGCGGTTGCCACCAGCGCGAGACGCGCACCGTCCACCATACCTCGGCCCGGCATCCGCGGTCGCACGGCAAGTCTGTCCAGCCGCCGCGAGAGGCCCGCAGCGATGCGGCGGACCCCGTCGCCTTCGCCGCCATCCACGAGCATCGCCGCCGGCGGATCGGTCGCCCGGGCGAGCGCGGGAGCGAGACAGGCGATGACGCATCGACGCAGCCATCTTCCGGCGGCTGACACCGGCGCGCCGGAGGAGCGGCTGACGGCGCGCAAAGGCGTCACCATCGATAGCCGATCGAGAACACGAGCAAGCGGTCCGTGCGCTTGCGGCCGGCCGCGGGGTCGCCGTCCCAGTCGGCGTTCAGCTGGATGTTTGCAGACAGTTGCCGGCTGATCGGCAGGCGCAGGCCGGTTTGCGTGCGCAGGAAACTGCCGGAGAGCGCCTCGAGCGACAGGTAGTTCTGCTCGTAGTGAAAGAACTGGATCCGGTCTTCGAGCAGCCAATGGTCGAGGCGCAGGGCGATGCGTGCAGCCACGTTCCTTTCGTCGGGAGACCTGAAGAAGTCCGTCACGACGCGGTCGAGACCGCCTTCCACAGAGAGGGTCGTACTCGCCGTGTCGATGGCCTGGAACCCGGCCCCGCCGCCCATCGTGTGCCGCAAGCGCAGTTCCTTCAACTGGTCGTGCTCCATCGTTGCGGCGCCGTAGGCGTACCAACGCCGGCTCACGAACCGGTCGTACTTGAGGCCGACGGTGGCGTTGGATTCTGTCTGTGCGCCCGCCTGCGTGGCTTGGTTGCCCCGGCCGTTCAGGATGATGCGGTCGAGGTCCCGGCGTGCGGTCACCTCTCCGTCCGCGTTCAGACGCCGCACCTCGGTGTTGCCCGTGGCATCGGACGCGCCGACCGCGATCCGTCCCGTGACGCGCCATTCTTCGTCGTCGTCCCGGCCGGGCGTCATCGTCACGATGGACTTGCGTTCCACCACGACCGGATCCGCATCGTCGGAATGGCGCACGGTCATCTGTCCCTCGCTCACGACGAGCCGGCCGACACGGCGGGAGCGGTCCTCCAGCAGCAGAGTGACCTCGTCCTCCATCTCGACCGACACGACGCGTCCGCCGTCGATGCGCACGGTCCCGGCGTACGACGTCTGCAACTCGTAGCGCCCGCTCTCGTAACGCAGGATGCGGCCGCTCAGCCGGTCGCCGTTGTCGAGAACGATCGTGTCTGCGCGAACGGTGCCGCCGAGGAGCAAGATGCTGAGCAGGACGAAGCCGTGGCGGAGGAGATTCTTCATCGGGCTTCCAGGGCGGTGCCCGACGGCGCGTCGCGCAGCACGCTGCCGTCGAGCAGTTCGATGATGCGGTCGCAACGCTGTGCCAGCCGAGGGTCGTGCGTGACCAGCAGGAAGGTGATGCCGGCGCGCCGGTTGAACTCGCGCATGAGTGCGAAGGCCTCGTCGGCGCTCGCGGTGTCGAGGTTGCCGGTGGGCTCGTCGGCGAGCAGGAGGGGTGGATCGAACGAGAGCGCGCGGGCGATGGCGACGCGCTGCTGCTGGCCGCCGGACAGCTGACCCGGCACCTTGTGCGCGTGCGCCGCGAGCCCGACCCGGTCGAGCAGCTCGAGGGCCCGGGCGCGGATCGCGGCGTCGGAATGGCCGCGCTCCAGCATGAGCGGCATCGCGACGTTCTCTGCGGCCGTGAACGCCGGGATCAGGTGATGGAACTGGAACACGAACCCGATCGACCGGCCGCGCAGCCGCGTGACGGCGTCCTCGTCCAGCGCCGTGGCGTCCTGCCCGGCGATCTCCACGCTGCCGGCAGTGGGCCGCTCGAGCAGACCGACCAGATTCAGCATCGTGCTCTTGCCCGAACCCGACGGCCCGATCAGCGCGACGAACTCGCCGCGTTCGAGCGAGAGATCGATGCCGTGCAGGACCTCGACCTCCACGGGCGTGCCGATGTTGTACGACTTGCGCACGCCGTGGAGCCGCAGGACCGTCTCAGCCATGGCGGATCGCTGTCGCGGGGTCGAGGCTCGCGGCACGTCGCGCGGGGACGGCCGCGGCGACGAGGCCCACGACGATGGCCGTCACGCACGCGACGGCCATCACGCGCGGAGAGACCTCCGGCGAGAAGATGGGCGTGCCGTCGGCATTGCGATAGATCGTCGAGAACACGTGCAGCAGCACCGTCCCGAGCCCGGCGCCGGCCACCGATCCCGCGAGCCCGAAGGTTGCGCCCTGCAGCAGGAAGACGACCATGATCCGCTGGCGGCTGGCGCCCATGGCGCGGAGGATGCCGATCTCCTTCTGCTTCTGGACGACCGACACCACCAGCACGCTCGAGATGCCCAGCGCCACGATCATCACGACGAAGGTGCGGATCAGGCTGTTCGAGATGGTCTGGTTGCGCAGGGCCGCGAGCAGCTGCGCGTTGGTCTGCATCCAGCTCTCGACCTTCAGCCCGGTCTGCGCCTGCAGACGCTCGGCGATGCCCTGGGCGTCGAAGATCCGCTCGACCACGAGATCGATGCTGGTGACGCCGCCGGGAAGGTTCAGGAGGGTCTGCGCGACCCGCAGCGTCACGAACACCCACCGCCGGTTGAGATCGCGACTGCCGACGTCGAAGATGCCGGCGACCGTGAGGACGTCCTCGCCGCCCTCGGCCGTCGTCACGCGCAGCTTGTCACCGACGCCGATGCCGAGGTCCGCGGCCAGTTCGATGCCGATGAGCGCGTCGGTCCCGCCGACGCGGTAGGCGCCCGCGACGATGTCGGTGTCGAGCTTCACGATGCGGCGGTAACGGTCGGGATCGATGCCCATCAGCACGACCGACTTGCTCGCCGATCCGCGTGCCGCGAACCCCGGGCCCGACACCAGCGGCGAGGCGGCGGTCACGCCCGAGGCGCCGCTGAACTGCGGATACAGGTTCTCCCACTGGTCGATGGAGCGCAGGCGCTGCGCGCGCGGTTCCACGCGCGCGGTGACGCCGCTCCCCGCCGTCGTGGGCACGCGCCGCGCGATCTCCTCCGGCGGGCGCACGACGATGTGCGCCTGGCTGCCCAGCACGCGGTCGATGAGACTCGTCTGCAGCGTGTCGATGAGGGTCGTCAGGAAGACGATCACCGCGACGCCCACGGTGACGCCGGTGATGATGAGGGCGCTCTGCATGCGTCCCTCGCGCATGAACCGCAGTGCAATGACCCATTCGATCGGGGCGGCGATCACCGCGACGGCACTCCCGGGTCCTTGGGTGCCGCCCTGGGCGCGGGCGGCGGGGCCTTGGGCGCGGGCCGCACGCGCATGCCGGCCACCACCGTCGTGGTGCCTGGCAGCACGGCGAGGTCCCCCACGTCCGCCCCCTGCACGATCTCGAGTCGACCGCTGCCTCGCAGACCGAGGCGGACCGGCTGCCGCTCCGCCCGGCCATCGCGCACCGCGAGGATCCAGGGCTCGGCTCCGTTGGCATCCCGCACGGCCTCCGCCGGCAGCGTGAGAACACCGGACTTCGCGGCGACGGCGATCTCCGCGGACACCGTCATGTCCGGGACCAGGAAGGTCGGCGGCGAGTCCATCGCGAGCTTCACCTGCACCGTGCCGCGCTGGGCGTCCACAGCCGGGGCGATGCGCTCGACCGTCGCCTGGAACGGCCGGTCGGGGTACGCGTCGGCGACGACCGTCGCCGGCTTGTCGATGGCGAGGAGGCCGACGTTCTTCTCGTCGACCTGCAGCTCGATCTGCAGCGGCCCGGCGCCGAGCGAGATGAGTTTCGTGCCGGCGGTGACCACGTCACCCGGTTCCGCACGGCGCTTCAGCACGACGGCGTCGGCGCGGGCCAGCACACGGGTCCAGCCGAGCTTCGCGCGGGCCACTTCGACGGCGCGGCGCGCCTGGGCCTCGCGCGTCATGGCAAGCACGTGATCGCTGCCGCGCGGTCGGGCGGCGTCCGCCTGGAGCTGGGTCGAGCGCCCCTGCGCCTCGGCCTGTTCGAGATTGCGATTGGCCTCGTCGAGACGCGCCTCGCTGAAGAAGCCCTGGGCTGCGAGGGCCGTCACGCGCGCATGTTCCCGTCGGGCGAGCACGAGTGCCGAGGCTGCCTGCCGGCGGGCCTGCTCCGCGACGGGGAGCGACGTCACGGCGAGCTGCCCGAGCCTTGCCTGGGCTTCCTCGAGTGCGGCCTCCGCCTGGGCGAGCGCGGCGCGAGGTTCGTCGTCCGCGAGTCGCACGAGGAGGTCACCGGCTGCGACGCGGTCACCCTCTTCCACCGCGACTTCCGCCACTTTCCCGGCCACCTGTGCACCGAGTTCGATGCGGGCTGTGGCGATCACGCGGCCCGTGGAAACGACGCTCTGGCGGAGGTCCTCGCGGATCACGGCGGCGGCCTCGACCGGTGTACCCATCCGTTGCCGGACGAACACGACAGCGATGGCGACGAGCACGACGGCAAGGATGACGAAGGCACGCGACGGGCGGCGGCCTGTGGGAAGGAACGACTTCAGGGGCATGCGCAGTGACCGGGGCGCGCCGGAATGGCGGACGCCCGATTCTACCGGCGCAGGGTGGCGGAACTCCGGCCGGATCGATGCGCGAGCATCGATGCGTGGGTCAGGCGTGCCGCACCGAATGCCTGGCGATGGCCGCTTTCAGCTCGGGGCGGATGTGGGATTCGTCGTAGCCGTTGAAGATGTGGCCGAGCAATCCGCGATCGAGGTCGCTGGTGCCCATCAGCCAGTCGGCGATCGGGAACGTGAGGTTCATGTTCCGATCCATCATGATCCCCAGGTTGTGGTGGGCGGTGTGGTGCCGGCGGATGGTGTTCACGAACGGCATGTACCGCACGAAGGCGTTCTCGTGCACGTGGCAGCAGTAGTGGAAGCTCTCGTAGATCAGGTACTGCCCGACGATCGTGACCATCAGCACGTAGCCGGCATTCGGACCGAGCAGCCAGCCGAGCGCCAGTGCGAACGGCACGCCCATCCCGATGAAGGTCGCAAGCGCGCGCCAGGGGAAGAAGATGATCCGGAACTCGCGCGTGGAGTCGACCGTCATCTCGTTGTCGGTGAAGTACTGGTGATGCTGGCGGGTGTGGCGGTCGTAGATGGCGCGCAGGGCCCAGACGTCGATGAGTCGGTGCATCACGTACTTGTGGATCCACCACTCGAACAGGTTCGAGAAGAAGAACACCGGCACCACCAGCAGCCATTCCCACGTCGCCCCCTGCATCCGCGACAGCGAGAACCCGATCACCGCGAGCCCGACCGCGTACATCACGCCCACGTGCACCAGGCCGTTGTAGGCGGGGCTGATCCCGGCCTGGTACTCCTGTCGGAATCGACGTTGGCGTTCGGACATCATCGCGCAGTTCCCCCGGGCCCCAAGCCCTTAGTACATGACTGATATGTTAGTTGCGGTCCCGACGATCCGTCAAACCGCGCATCCGCCCTCTGCCGCATCACGCGTCGGCCGACACGGTGGCCCGCGTGAACGACTCGATGTTGTCGAGCAGTGCATCGAGGGCCGACGCGGCGCCACGCTCGTCCGCGGCCGCGATGGCCCGCGCGAGGGCTGCGTGGAGGCGGGCGGCTTCCGGCATGTCGGCCGCTTGTCGGTAGTGGTGGTACCAGAAGCGCCGCGCCAGGGATTGCATCGTCACCATGGCATCCGCCGCGAACTCGTTCCGCGCGGCGGTGAGCGTCAGGCCGTTGAACTCCCGGTCGACCCGCATGAAGTGCAGGTCGTCGCCGTGGTCGGCCGCCGCCTCGAACTCTTTCGCGAGGTCACCGAAGCGCGTGCGTTCCGCGGGCGTCGCGCGGCGCGCGGCGCAGCGGGACACCAGGCGTTCCACTTCGCGGCGCAACTCCAGGAGGCGCAGCTGGGCCCGTACATCGATGGTCGAGACGATCACGCCCCGCCGCGGGAGGATCTGTACGAGCCGCTCCCGGGCGAGGCGCTGGAGGGCCTCCCGGATCGGGGTGCGGCCGATGCCGAGGCGTTCGGAAAGCATGGTCTCGGACACCACGCTGCCGGGCGCCAGTTCGAGGCGGACGATGAGATCCTCGAGCGCCAGGTAGGCGCGTTCGGTGAGAGTTTCGCCGGTGTCGGGATCCGGCGCGCCGGCTTCCGAATTCGATGTCATGGGGATGCCCCTGTCGTCACAGGAAACGGTTCCGGTTGCCGGCGCCGCTCTCGCGGGCGGCACCGGTCTTCCTCCGCCGCGCGGGCAGCGCGGCGGGGTGCAGCATCCGGCGCTGGCGCCGCGGTCACATCCTCTTGCCTTGACTGTGCATCTTCATGTACCCGTGGATCTCTTCCAGCGAGACCGTGCCGTCCTTGTCACCGTCGATCTCCTCGAAGTGCTCGGCCACGTGCTTCATGGCCTTGGCTTCCTCCTTGTCGAGCGTTCCGTCACCGTCCTTGTCGGCAGCGGCGAACCTGGCACCGGCCTTGTCGTGCATCCGGCCGATCGTCTGCTTGGCCGCGCCCTTCATGCCCGCGGCGATCTCCTTCATGTCGACCGTGCCGTCCTTGTCCGCATCGAGCCTGTCGAAATTCTTCGCGACGCGCGGCATCGCCTTCGCCTCTTCCTTGTCCAGGGTGCCGTCGCCGTCCCTGTCGGCGGCCTTGAAGGCGGCTTCCATCTTCGCGGCATGATCGCCGTGATGGTCGGCGTACGCCGCGCCCGCGCCGAGGGCGGTGACGATGGCGGCGATGATCGGGAGGTGCTTCATGGAGTGCTCCTTGCCGTGATGCTGCGAAAAAGACGTGGATCGGGAGATCCGCGCCAGGGACATCCGGGTACCGGCGGGATGCGCCAGGATGACCCGATTGTAGTGCACTGCAATGAATCGACCGCGCCCTCCGATGACACGTCCGGGAAGCAATTCCGACCGGCCGCCGATGCTGCGACGCGCCATCGCATGCATGCCTTGATGACTGTCGACGGCTCCCGGGGATCTCGCCCGCGACCGTCGTTGACAGTGTTCTCCGCACCCACATAGGATTCGCCGCGCTTCGGGTGTTGGCACGGCGCATCGACCTGCGATCCATACGCGGGCATCCGTGCCACCGGGTCGCCGGGAACATTGAGGGGGACAGCATTTGGGTATCCGTATTCACCGCGCTCTCGTGGGCATAGCCCTCGCCGTGGCCGCGGTTTCGGTTCAAGCCCAAGGGACGATCAGGATCGGTCTCGTGAACGAGGCCACCGGTCCTAATGCCGAAGCCGGCGTCTACACCGTGAACGGCGCGCGGCTCGCCCTCGAGGAAGTGAATGCCGCCGGCGGCATCCTCGGCAGGAAGGCGGAGCTGGAACTCGAGGACAACCAGAGCACGAACCCCGGCACTGTGCTCGCCTTCTCGAAGCTGTTCGCGCAGAAGGACATCGTCGCGATCATCGGGCCCATCCGATCCACGCAGACCCAGGCCGCCTCGCCCACGATCGCGAAGTCCGGCATCCCGGTGATGATCGGCGGCACGGACCCCACGCTCACGAAGGTGAACAACCGCTGGCTGTTCCGCGGGCGCCCGAGCGACTCGTACTCCTCCCGCGTGATCGCCGACTTCGGCATCAACACGCTGAAGAGATCGAAGTGGGCGATCATCCACTCGACCGATGCCTTCGGCGCCGGCGGCATGAACGCGCTGGTGAGCGCGCTGAAGGCCCAGGGGATCACGCCGGTGCTCGTGCAGGGCTACACGAACAACTCGCAGGACTTCACGCCCGTGGTCCTCGCGATCAAGAAATCCGGCGCCGACATCATCGGCTCCTACATGACCAACTCGCCCGACGTCGGCATCTTCGCGAAGCAGCTCCGCCAGCTCGGGCTGAATGCCGAGTGGGTGGGTTCCTCCTCGGTCGTCACCGACACCGCCATGAAGCTCGCCGGCCCCGCCCTGCACGGGGTGTACAGCATCGCGGACTTCACCCCCGACGCGAACGACGAGTCCAAGGCGTACACCGCCAAGTACCGGGCCCGCTACAAGCTCGATCCCGACGTGTATTCCAGCTGGGCCTACGACGCGATGAAGGTGCTCGCGCTCGCCATCAACAATGCCAAGGCGACCGATCCCGAGTCCATCCGCAAGGGCATCGTCGGCATCAGGGGCTGGAAGGGTGTCGAGGGGACGTACACCTTCGACGACAAGGGCGACGGTCTGCGCGGCTACAACGTGGTGAAGAACGAAGGCGGCCGCGTCACGTTCATCAAGCACATCGACTTCAAGGACTGAGTCTGCCCGGCGCCGACGCGCAGCGACACGGACAAAGAGGGGGAGGAGGGCCCGCCACCGGACCGGCAGCACAGGATCCGGTGGCGGAGCGTCCTTCTCGCGCGATCCCACACAACGAGGCTCCTGCCGTGCAGATACTGTTCGACAACCTGCAGGTGCTGTTCCAGGGCCTGGCCCTCGGCAGCATCTACTCGCTGGTGGCGCTCGGCTTCGTGCTGATCATCCGCGCCACCAACGTCGTGAACTTCGCGCAGGGCGATTTCGCGATGCTCGGCGCCTACGCGATGGTGATGTTCTTCACCGGCCTCGAGTGGCCCTACTGGCTCGCGTTCATCGCGTCGCTCGTGGCGATGGCGATCTTCGGAGTGATCTTCAACTACGGTGTCTACTACCCGCTGCGCCACCGGTCCTTCCTGCCGGTGATCATCAGCACGCTCGGCGCATCGATCTTCCTGCAGAACACGGTGCTCGCGATCTTCGGGCCGCAGCCGCGGCCGATGGACAAGGTCCTCGCCGCCGACGGCATCACGGTGGGCGGCGTCTTCCTCGACAGCCAGTACCTCGTGATCCTCGCCGTGACGATGGCGATGGTGCTCTTCACCTACGTGTTCTTCGAGCACACGCTGCTCGGCAAGAAGTTGCAGGCCACCAGCCAGGACAAGGACATGGCGCGGCTGCTGGGTATCCCGGTCGCGCTGATGATCTCGATCACGTTCATCTACAGCGCGGTGCTCGGCGGGCTCGCCGGCGTGCTCGTGGGCCCGATCCTCTTCGTGTCGATCGGCATGGGCTCCATCATCGCGCTGAAGGCCTTCGCCGCGACCATCATCGGCGGCTTCGGCGACGTCACCGGCGCCATCGTCGGCGGCCTGCTCCTCGGCGTGATCGAGAGCCTGGCGGCGTACCACATCTCGGTGCCCTACAAGGACGCCTACGCCTTTCTCGCCCTCTTCATCTTCCTGCTCATCCGTCCGTCGGGAATCTTCGGCGAGAAGGTTTCCGAGAAGGCCTGACGATGCAGCGACTCCATCCGCCCACCCTCGTCTTCATCGGGATCCTCGCCCTCGCGGCGGCGATCGTCCCGTACCTCTTTCCGGTCAGCTCGTACGTCGTCCAGATGTTCATGCAGGCGGTGACCTACGCGGTCGCCGTGCTCGGCATGGTCGTCGTGCTCGGCTACACCGGACAGATCAATCTCGCGCAGGCGGCGTTCTTCGGGTTCGGCGCCTATGGCGTGGCGCTGGGCACGGTCGGCGGCGGACTGGGGTTCTGGATCTCGCTCGGCCTCGGTGTCGGTGTCGCCACGTTCGCGGGCTTCCTGCTCGGTGCGACCACCATCCGGCTGGGCGGCCACTACCTGGCGATGATCACGATCAGCTTCCAGCAGATCTTCGATCTCGTGCTGGTCAATTGGATCGAGGTCACGCGCGGTCCCGACGGCATCGCCGGCATCGAGCGGCCGTCGCTCTTCGGCTACGTGCTGGAGGATGACCGCGCCTACCTGCTCTTCTGTGCCCTCGTCCTCTACGCGCTCGTCTTCGCCGTCTGGTGGCTGCCGAACACGCGGCTCGGGCGGGCGATGCGATCGGTACGCGAGAACCAGCTCGCGGCCGAGGTCGTGGGCGTCCATACGCTGCGGACCAAGGTGGTCGCCTTCGCACTCTCCGCACTGCTCGGCGCCATCGGCGGCGGGCTGTACGCCGCCGGGTTCGCCTACATCAGCCCCGACAACTTCAACTTCGCGCGTTCCGTGGAGTTCCTGACGGCCTCGCTGCTGGGCGGTGTGCAGTCGCCCTTCGGCGGCGTGATCGGCACGGTGCTGATCGTGCAGATGCCGGAATGGCTGAAGCAGCTTCCCGAGGCCATGCGCTTCATCAAGGATGTCTACCTCGCCGTGTACGGCATCGGCGTGATCCTCATCATGGTGTTCCTGCCCGAGGGCATCTGGGGCCTGATCAAGCTCTGGCGCGGGCGTTTCGCGAAGCCGGTCGTCACGGACACCTCCGGCATCGCGCCGCTCGATTTCGACGTGTCCGGCAAGAACGGCGGCGTCCTGCTGAAGCTCACGGGTCTCGCGAAGCACTTCGGTGGGTTGAAGGCCGTGGACGGCATCGACCTGGAGGTGCAGCGCGGCACGGTGCACGCGCTCATCGGCCCGAACGGGTCCGGCAAGACGACGTCCCTCAACGTCGTGAGCGGCATCTACAAGCCGACCCTGGGCAGCGTGGTGCTCGACGGCGAGGACGTCTCCCAGACCCAGCCGCACCAGCGCGCCGGGCGGGGCGTCGGACGCACCTTCCAGAACATCCGGCTGTTCGCGACCCTGTCGGCGCTGGAGAACGTGATGGTCGGCGCCCAGCGCGACCGGAATCCGATCCAGGGCGGCAACCGCGCGCTCCGCGCCCGTGCCATGTCCGCCCTGCAGTTCGTCGGCCTCGCCGACCGCGCCCACGTGATCGTCCGCAACCTGCCGTACGGGCATCAGCGGCTCGTCGAGATCGCGCGCGTGCTCGCCGGCCATCCGAAGCTGCTGCTGCTCGACGAACCGGCGGCCGGCCTCAACCAGACCGAGAAGATGGAACTCGTGGAACTGCTGAAGCGCCTGCGCGGCCACGGCCTCACGGTGTTCCTCATCGACCACGACATGGGTCTCGTCGAGAAGGTGTCCGATCGCATCAGCGTGCTCAACTTCGGTCGCAAGATCGCCGAGGGCTCACCCCAGGAGGTCCTGCGCAATCCGGACGTGATCGCCGCGTACCTCGGCACCGAAGGCAAGGTGAACTGACATGGCCCTGCTCGAACTGCGCGGCATCTCCAGCCACTACGGCAACGTCCAGGCGTTGAAGGGCGTCAGCGTGCACGTGGACGAAGGGGAGCTCGTCACGCTCCTCGGCGCCAACGGCGCCGGCAAGAGCACCACGCTGAAGACGATCTCCGGCCTCATCGTGCCGACCGAGGGTGAGGTCTTCTTCGAGGGGAAGCCGATCCATCGCGCTGGGCCCGAGGCCATCGCCCGCCTCGGCATCAGCCACGTGCCGGAGGGGCGCCGGATCTTTCCGGGTCTCACCGTGCGCGAGAACATCCTGCTGGGTGCGTCGAACCGCAAGGGCGTGCCGCGCAAGCAGCTCGAGAAGGAGGCCGACGAGAAGTTCGAGATCTTCCCGGAGATCCGGCGCTTCGAGAACGCGCTCGGCTGGACGCTCTCCGGCGGTCAGCAGCAGATGCTTGCCGTCGCGCGGGGCCTGATGGCCGAACCCAAGCTCCTGCTGCTCGACGAGCCGTCGCTCGGCCTGGCACCGCTCATCGTGCAGAACCTCTTCGCGACCATCCGTGACATCCGCAAGCGCGGCGTCACGATCCTGCTCGTGGAGCAGAACGCCAACATGGCGCTGTCGGTCGCCGATCGCGGCTACGTGCTCGAGACCGGCACCCTCACCGTCGAAGGCACGCCGAAGGAACTGCTGGGCAACGAGCAGGTGCGCGCCGCGTATCTCGGCGGCCACCACGGCTGACGTAGTTGAGGCAGGGCGCCTGGCCCCGTTGCCCGGTCAGTGCGTCACCCGGTCAGTTTGCCGAGCAGTCCGCCCAGCTGGGACTCGAGCCCGCCGACGGTGTCGGGTTCCACCCGACCGTTCGGCGTCAGCTGGTTCACGACGTCCGGCAGCATCTTCGCCAGGCCGTCCATGGCGTCCGGGCTGTCCATCCCGAAGCGCTTCAGCAGGTCGCCGATACCGCCACCCTGCACAGCCGCAGCGAGCTGCCCGCCCGACACCGGGAGATTCTGGCCCTGACTCACCCACGAGGCGACCTGCTCGCCGAGCCCGCCCTTCGTCAGACTGTCCACGAGTCCCTGGAGGCCGCCGGGCTGTTGGCGGATGAACTGCATCGCCATCTGCAGCAGTGGGTTGTCGCCACCGCCCGACGTGCCCCCCGATGCACCACCGACTGCGCCACCGATGGCGCCCGCGATCTGGTCCAGCAATCCCATTTTCTGTCTCCTCGAGTCGCGGCCGTGTGCCGCCGGTCGAAGATACCCCGATCCGGCCGGTGGCGCCGCCCGCGTGCCCGAAGTTTCCCCACCTGGTGTTCGTCGGAAGCGAGTGGGTGACCGCAGGGCCTGCGGGCCGGCGATCTTGGAGCGAGCCGATGGACGCCATGGCACCGCTCGGGCACCCTTCACCGGTGGCATGGGAGTCGACCGGTACGCTCCATGCCGCACCCTCGGCCCGTCCGCCAACGGAGTTCCCATGTCGCGCTTTCCCAGCCCCTCGGCCGCCGCCCTGTCCGCCTTGCTGCTCATGGCGTCCGTATCACCTCCCGTCACCGCCGATGGCAGCGCCGGTCCGCCCCCGGGAGCGGGCCCTGCCGGGGGCAGTTACGAAGGGCAGGTCTACAACGGCGACGACATAGATCCCGTCCTCACGGTGTTCTCCCGCAGCCCTGCCGGGGTCTGGACCGGCAGCTACGTGCTGGGGGAGGAGGACGACGTGGAGGTCGGTCAGCTCGACGCCTGCACGTGGGAGACGATGCTGCTGATCACGTGTCGCTGGACCGACCGCCACGGCGTCGGATTCGCGAGACTGCTGTTTTCGTCCGACTACCGCGCCTTCAGCGGCTTCTGGGGGAATACGATGGACGCTCTCACGCTCCCATGGGAAGGTGGCCGGGAGTAGCCGCGGCGTACGATTCCTCGGGGCGGAAGAGGTCGGTCCGCGCCCGCTCGGCGATGGCGACCACCACCGGGTGCGTGAGGCGGCGCTGGATCGAGATCGCGTAGAACTGTTCGCGGACGTCGCTGGCCTCGCCGATCTTCATCACGCCGTACTGGCGCACCACCGCCTCCGCGATGGCGGTGGGGGACGCGAAGAATCCGGCGGATGCCTGCCCGAAGGCCTTCATCAGCGCACCGTCATCGAATTCGCCCACGATGCGGGGTCGCAGTCCTTGATCCGCGAACCATCGCATGAGTCGTCCCCGGATGACCGCACCCTCGGCCTGCACCAGCAAGGGTGCGCCATCGAGGCAGGCCGGGAAGGGCGCGGAGAATCGCGCCACCAGACCGGGCGAACCGAAGAACGACATGCCGCTCTCGCCCAGAAGATGGTTGAAGCCGCGCACCGCGGCCGACGGCGGCATCGGGCGGTCCGCCAGCACCAGCTCCAGCCGATGGGCCGCCAGGTCGCCCAGGAGTTCGTCGAGGTCCGCTTCACGGCACACGACCCGGACCGGCCGGTCCATGCGCAGGGCCGGTTCGAGAATGCGATACGCGATGGTCTTCGGCATCGCATTGGCCACACCGACGCGCAGGCGGACAGGGGTCTCCGTGGACTCGTCCGACAGGGCCTCCTGCAGTTGTTGCCCGATCGCGAACATCTCGTCCGCGTAGCCCAGGACCAGACGACCCTGTTCCGTCAGAGAGAGCCCGCGTCCTTCCCGCGTGAAGAGGCTGCTGCCCAGCGTGGTCTCGAGAATGCGGATCTGCTCGCTGATGGTCTGCGCCGTCACGCCCAGCACGTCGGACGCAGCGCTGATGCCGCCGCGGGTGGCGACGGCCCAGAACACGTGCAGATGGCGGTAGTTGATGTTTTTCACTGGTACCTCCCTCGTCGTTCCCGAACGGACAGTCAGGGTCGCTAAGAGGTTCCCGAAGGAATCGCTTCCAGGTCGTCAGGTCACTGGAGACATGGATGCCTTGCAGCCCACCCGGCCCGCAGCGTCCATGTGCGGCAGGCCAGCCCTCGCCGCGCACCGGATGACGGAGAAGCGTGATGGGTACATCGACGGCGGTAGGCGGGTTGGTCGTGATGGCACTTTGGACGGGTCTGGCGACGGCGGAAGCTGTCGGGCGCGACGAGGGGGCCCAGGCGCGGGGCGCGGATGGAGGGGCCGAGCGGGTTCTCTCGAAGCTGCGCATCGTTCCGGGTCTCGGTCAGTGGCGCGAGGGCGGGCGCCCCGGCGAGCCGCGCCTGACCATCCCGGGGGACGAGACCCGGACGCAGGACGCTTCCACCGATCCGGACGACATTCCGCGGGCCTTCGAGATCGTGACCATCCGCCGGCTCGGCACCCCGATCTCGGTCGTGCGGGATCGCGCTACGTTCACCGTGCTCTGGGAGGCTCAGGTCCGGCTGCGCGGCGCCCGGCCGTGGGGTCTCGAGTTCACCTCGATCCGCGAAGCCGACCGCTCAGATCGGACATCCATCGGCCCGTGGCCCTTCTAGCCGTCGGTAGGCGCGCGCGTGCCGACCTCCCCGACCCGGCGGGTGATCCATCAAGGCGCCGATTCCCCGCGGCGCCAAGCGGTGCAGGGCCGCAGGCTTCGCGCGGGGTGACCTGATGGATCGCGAAGAGGGCATCTGCGGCGCGGCTGACGCGGGCCGCGCGATCGCCTGGCCCGACGGATGGTTCGCCACCCGGGTCCAGGAACGACGGCCGGCGCGCACCGGGCTCACCTGGCCTTTGGTCGAGGCGATTGTGCATCGCGGTCCGATCCGCGTCAGATCGGTGCGGGGATGGCGGGAATCCGTCGGCGAACCGGGGCCGGCCGGGAGCATCGGGCGAATCGCCGGACCTGCACCCGATCCGGCACCCTGCGAGGCCTGCGAGCGCCACGAAGACGCCGTGCGGATCCGCGCAGCGCTCGCCACCCTGCCGGGCCACTACCGCCAGGTACTCCACCTCGTGTACGTCGATGGCCGCACCCATGGCGAGGCGGCGACCCATCTCGCCGTCCCGATCGGGACGGCGAGGGCCTGGGTACGGCGGGGGCTGCGAGCGCTTCGCGCTGCGCACCTCATGTTGAACGCGACGCCCACCCGCAAGGTGGGCACCGCCAGCCGTCTGCTCGTCTCCCTGCGGCTCGCCGCACGGCGTACTCCAACTGCGGCCCGGGAGGTCACCGCGACGCCCGGGTGATCACCCGGTTCGGGAAGGGTGTCAGCGGGTGCCTGCAACGATGACAAGCACGACCAGCAAGACCGCGTAGGGAAACGCGACCGTGGGCCGCAGCGCATTGCGGACGTACTCGGTCAGGAGTCCGACCGCACCGGGGCGCATCGCCTGCCATTCGGAATGCAGGCGGCAGGCATCGGTGGCACCCGATTCGATGCGCAGCAGACGCGCGCCGAGCCGCGACTGCGAGGTCCGGAGGATGCCCTCCTGCAGCCACAGAACGGGCAGTGGGAGGATCGTGGCGAGGGCAGGCCACGAGAGGGCGATCCCAAGGGTCGCGAGGACGACGGCAACGAGCTTCACGAGCAGCGCCGACGCCTCGTACCGTTCGTGGTCCTGCTGGAGCGCGATCCATTCCGCGCTCAGGGGGCTGACGTCCATCTCGAGGGGGTTCTCCGGTGCGCGCGCCCATCGGCCGGAACGGCGGGGCAGAACGCGGCGGCGAGGATACGTCCGGTGGCGCCCATCCAAAAGAAAAAGCCCCGCGAAGTTCACGGGGCCGGGTGATGTGCCGACGCTGCGGGCGCGGCAGTCAGGCGCGCCGACGGCCCGCCAAGCCCACCAGCCCGAGGCCTCCGGCGAGCAGCGCCCAGGTCTGCGGTTCCGGCACTGCGGGCGTCATGCCGACACCGTCGATGAACGCAAAGTACTGGTTGGCGTTCTGGTCGTTCCAGAACCGGACCGTGGTCTCGGACTGTGTCGCTACGAACTCGAACGACACTTCCTTCCAGACAGTGGTGCTGGTGGTCGCGACGGCAGTGTCGAATGCCTGCGTCACGCCGTCGATGGTGACCTTCACCACGCCGGTGCCGGTGCGCCCCGAGCCGAGATAGTTGCCGGCCGAGAAAGTGAGTTCATAGGTCGTCCCGATCACTGTGCTGATCGTCTGCTCGATGCCACCGGCGGAGTACACGTAGTTCGCCAGGTCCACGACCATCACGCCGTCGGCGGCGCCGCCGAAGCCCGAGGCGTTGAAGTACTCGACACCGGTGAGCACGGTGGTCCATCCGGTCACGAATGTGCTGCCGCCAGTCAGGATGAAATTGCCCGCGCCGCCGGGAGACTCGAAGCTGCCGTTCTCGAACAGGTTGTCGGCGTGGGCTCCGCCGACGGAGAGGAGCAGGGCGGTGACGAAGGGAATGAGCTGGCGCTTCATGAAGACCTCAGTGGGCATATCTGGAACGCGCCCCGGAGCAAGCGATCGGCCACCGAATGGAATCAGCGGCTTGCCGCGTCTCGCGACCCCAAACGACAACCTTTCCGACACCGGGTGCATGTGCGAGTGGTCGGCCATCTGCGGGTGGACCCCCGAGCAAACTACCGCGCCGACCGCAGCACCCGCAGCGCCGCGCAGGCCGCGCCGAAGCCGTTGTCGATGTTCGTGACGACGAGGCCGGCCGCGCAACTCGACAGCATGGAGTGCAGGGCCGAATGCCCGCCCGCCGCGACGCCGTAGCCCACCGAGGTCGGAACGCCGATCACGATGCCCGGCAGGAGTCCGCCCACGACGGTCGGCAGTGCGGCATCCATCCCGGCGACCGCGACGACGACCGGCAACCGCTGCAGCTCCTCGACGCGCTCCATCAGGCGCCAGAGGCCTGCCACGCCGACATCCGTGATCTCCAGCGCGGGTTCGCCGTACCAGGCCAGCGTCCGCGTGACTTCCCGGACCACCGAGATGTCCGAGGTGCCCGCAGCGACGACGCCGACGCGGATCTGCACCCGCAGGGGCTCGGGCGCCCCGAACCACGCCGTGCGGGACAGCGGGTCGTAGTCGAGCCGCGTGCGATGGGCCTCGGGGAGTGCATCGAACTGGGCCTGATCGAGGCGGGTGAACAGGAAGCGGGCCTTGCGCTCGGCGGCCTGGTCGAGGATGGCCGTCAGGTGGGCGACGCTCTTCGAGCCGGCGAGGATCGCTTCCTCGAGACCCATGCGGTTGCGGCGATCGAAATCCAGCCGGATGTCTTGGGACGGGTTCATAGGTGCAAACTTCTCGTCAGGCCGGACGCGACGCGGGCGTGCCGAGCTGGTGGATCAGGAAGGCGCTGCCGGTGCGATACGGCGCGAAGTCGACCGCGAGCGCAAAGCCGCGGGCGGAGAAGAGTCCGCCGATCTCGTCGGTAAGGGCCGACCGTCGGGCATCGTCGAGCGCAGCTAGGCTCCCGGAGTCCAATTCGATCACGGCTCCGGTGGCCCGCACCCGGCAACGCACGGTCGAGGGATTCAGGCGGTCCCTCACAAGCAGTTCGGACGCGTGCACGGCAGCGAGCATCCCCGGGTCGATCCCGATGCCGGTCTCGATGCGGCTCGACAGGCATGGCGCGGACGGCAGCTCGGCGATGTCGCCCAGGCCCAACTCGCGGGCCAGCGCGCGGACCGTGGTCTTGTCGATCGCAGCCTCGACGAACGGATGCCGCACCGAATGTTCCGCCGCGGCGTCGAGCCCGGGACGGTACTCGCCGAGGTCGTCGAGGTTGGTGCCGGAGACGATCTGCGCCGTGGTGGCCGGACGGATCGCGCCGTACAGGCTCGTCTTGCAGAAGTAGCAACGGTTCACCGGGTTGGCGCGGTACTGGGCCACGGCGAACTCGCCGGCGTCGATGATCGTGAGCGACCAGCCCTCGCTTTCCGCCAGCGCCTGCGTGCGCCGCGTGGCTTCGTCGGGCACCGCCGGCGAGACGGCGTGGAACATCGTGACCCGGCCCGCGAAGCGCCGGTGAGCGAAGGTGGCGAGCGTGAGGCTGTCGACGCCGCCACTCACCGCGCAGGCGATGGCAGGCAGAGTGGAGAGAACGGTCTCGAGGCGTTCGAGGGGGGCGGCGACGGCATTCAAGCGGAGGGTTCCTCGTCCTGGTTCGCGAGGCCGGCGTCTTCCGCCGCGCGTCGCAGCCGGCTGCGGGTGTCGCTGCCGGCAAGGGGTTGCATGTCGTCGGCCTCGGCCTTGGCCGTGCGCGCGTCGGGCCGCCGGGCGACCTTCACACGGATGGCGTGATTGCCCACCTGGACCACGCGCAGATCGCGCGGCAGCCGACGGCGCCGCACCAGGCCATGACGCAATCCGATGGTCGTCGTTTCGAGGAAGCACGCGTCGATCACGCCTTCCGTCGCCCCCGGTTCCGCGAGCACCTGGATGTGGGCGGTGAGCCGCCCCTTCTTGCCGAAGGCCGGCGTCTGCAGCACGTCGAGCACGCCGGGGAAGGCACGGATCCTGTCGAGGCCGATCGCGAGGTCCTCCGGGGTCTGGTCATCCACCTCGAACGCGAGAACGGCGACCTCGCCGCCTTCACCGTCGTCGCCGTCGTCACCCAGTTCGGCGGGTTCGAACGCGCAGACGCGCAGCACGTTCGAGAGATTCGGGAAGACGCGGGTGCCGAAGCCGTAGCCGATCTGACGCAGCACGCGCGGCCGGCGGTCGCCGGTGGATTGGCGCGCGCCGAGGTGTCGGAGGATCGCCGCACCGGTGGGCGTGATGCGCTCGCCGAGCAGACCGTCGTCGGCGAAGGCGTACCCCTGGAGGATCTCCGCCGTGGCGGGTACCGGCACCGGCAGCCGGCCGTGGGCTGTCTGCACGAATCCGGCGCCCAGCGGTAGCGTCCCGACCGTCCAGCCGTCGGCGCCGAGCGCGTCGATCAGAAACGCGGCGCCGACGATGTCGGCGATCGAGTCCCACTCGCCCAGTTCGTGGAACGACACGTCGTCGGGTGACACGCCGTGGACCTTGCCCTCGGCGGTGGCGAGTACCGTGAAGATGCCGACCACGTGCGTCTTGACCGAGGACGACAGCCCCGACCCGAGCAGATGCCCCCGAAGGTCGGCGAAGTTGCGATGGGTGTGTTCGGGCCGAGGCTGCCGGCGTATGCCGTGGGGCGCAGGATCCACCGGGATGTTGACGATGAAGCGGCTGCCGGTCAGTGCGTGGTCGCGATGGGGTTCGAACCGGCAGTCGATGCGGTCGGGGACGCCGGCGGCGCGCACGGCCGCCAGCATGCCTTCACGCAGGTGCGGGAACGCATCGGTGACCGCCGCGATGAACATGTCGCCGGCGATGCCGCCGACGGCATCGAGGTGGATCCGCATGGGACCTGTGCCCCGTGACCTGCGCCCCGTGACCTGGCCTGCAACCTACGCGTGCGCGTGGTCGTGGTGCTGGCCGAGCATCGGGTAGATCGTGCCCTTCGCATCGAACTTGAAGGGGGCGGGCTCGCCGACGATCTCGAACATGGAGGGGTTCGCCTTGATGTACGGCAGCATCCCTTCGGACACGTGGATGTCGAGCACTTCCAGCGTGTTCGCGATGCGGACGATCTTGGTGTCCTGCGGCTTCACGCGCACCACGGTCTTCACGGCGAGGCGGATGGCGTCCTCGTCGGTGTTCATGATGATCGGGATCGCCGCGCCGTCGAGGTAAGTGGAGGTGATCACGTTCGCGTACGTCTTGGCGATGTCGAGGTCCTTGTAGAGCCGCATCGTGATGACGTCCGCACCGCCGATGCCCGTCGCGTTGCCGTGCGTCTCGGGCGTGAGGCCCAGCACGGCGATCTTCTTCACGAACGGCAACATGTTCCACTCGGTGTGGCGGCAGTTGCGACCCGTGATGTTCGGGTCCATCCCCGAACCGGAGATGTTCTTGCCGATGCGCTCGACGACCAGCACGTCGATCTCGTCGAACTGCAACCGCGCCATCATCGCCTTGGCCTTCGCCTGCAGCTCTGGCTCGCGGGTGAAGATCTGCTCGGTGGGCACGGCCTCGATGAGGGCCGTCTCGTCGGCAGCGTTCTCGACCATCGCCACACCCATCAGGATGTTCTTCTGCTCGATGATGAGGCGTGCGGCGGCCGGGAGCAGCGTGCCGAAGGCGTCCATGCCCTCGGTGTGCAGTTCGGTCGCACCGACGATCTTGCCCATGCCGATGGTCAGCATCTTCACGATGCCGGACTCGATCGGGGCGCGGAAATTGGTGTGCGGCTTCACGCGGCAGACCACCACGACGCCATCGGCGGCGGCGGCCAGCTTGTCCATGTAGATCGGCATGCCGGAGGGCAGCTTGCCGAGTTCGACGACGTCCATCTGCGAGTGCACCGGGCAGCCCATCGTCTCCTCGGTGATGCCGTAGCCCTCGAGCACTTCGCGCTGGCCTTCCGCCGTCGCGCCGCCGTGGCTGCCCATGGCCGGGAAGATGAAGGGCTTCGCACCCAGCGCCTTCAGTTCGGCGATGACCTGCTTCACGCACGCCGCGATGTTGGCGATGCCGCGGCTGCCGCAACCCACGGCGATGGTCATGCCGGGCTTCACCTTGGCGCGCACTTCCGCACGCTGGAACTGGGTCGCGACGGTGCCGGCGATGTCCGTGACGCGGGGCGTCTCGAACTTCTGGCGGACGTGGATCATGCGCGGCAGGGGAATGTCGAGCCCGCCCGCGATGTTCACTTCGATCTTGTCACCGATCATTTCACCCCTCCCGTTGTGCGGACGCCCCGGCCGCGCGACCGGGACTCCTGAGTAGACCTCGATTCTGCCACCCTCAGGGGGTGCCCGTCACCGCGCGATAGAGGGAGGCATACCGGCGGGCCGCGGCGTCCCACGAGAAATCCCGCGCCATCCCGGATCGCTGGATGCGTCTCCAGGCCCGCCGGTCGCCGAAGGCCGCCGCTGCCCGGCCCAGCGCCGCGAGCAGTGCGGGCGGCGTCGGTTCGTGGAACAGGAAGCCGGTGCCCTCCCCGGCGGCCACGGCCTCGGGGGTCGCGTCGACGATGCTGTCGGACAATCCGCCCGTGGCATGCGCCACGACCGGCGTCCCGTAGCGCTGGCTGTACATCTGGTTGAGCCCGCAGGGTTCGAAGCGGGACGGCATCACGAAGAGGTCCGCACCGGCCTCCACGAGATGCGACAGCGCCTCGTCGAAGCCGATCCGCACGCCGATCCGCCCCGGGTGGCGCGCCGCCAGGTCGCGGAACGCGTGTTCCAGCGTCGGTTCTCCAGACCCCAGGATCGCGAACTGCATCGGCAGGGTCAGGGCCTGCTCGACGCAAGCGAGCAGCAGGTCGAGGCCCTTCTGATGCGCGAAGCGCGTGACCAGCCCGGCGACCGGAACCCCCTTGACCGCCTGGAGACCCATCACCTCGCGCAGCGCGCTCCGGTTGGCGTCCTTGCGCAGCAGGCTGTCGACGCCGTAGCGGCGGGGGATCAGCGGGTCCGTGCCCGGGTCCCACGTGGCGAGATCGATGCCGTTCAGGATCCCCGTCAGATCCTTCGCCCGCCACGAGAGCAGGCCCTGCAGGCCGAAGCCGAGCGGTTCGTGCTGGATCTCGCGGGCGTAGTTCGGGCTCACCGTCGTGATGCGGTCCGCGGTCTGCAGGCCGCCCTTCAGGAACGAGATGTTCCCGAAGAACTCGACGCCCTCCATGCGGAAGACGTCCCACGGCAGCCCCGTCCTCGGAAGGCTGTCCGCCGGGAAGATGCCCTGGTAGGCGAGGTTGTGGATCGTGAAGAGCGTCGGCGCATGGCGGGTGCCGTCCAGCTGCAGGAAGAGCGGCGCGAGCCCGGTCTGCCAGTCGTTGCAGTGGAGGACGTCCGGCCGCCACGCGATCGGCGAGGATTCCTGCGACAGCATCGCCGCCACGCGGGACAGCAGCCCGAAGCGCCGGTCGTTGTCGGGCCAGTCGGCGCCGTCCGCGCGCTGGTACGGGCCGCCGTCGCGGGCGTACAGATCGTCGCGGGCGATGACGTACAACGGCACGCCGTCCGGCATCGCGCCTTCGAGCAGCGCCGCGCGACCCAGCATGGGCACGTCGAACTCGGCCAGCACGATCGGCTGTCCGCCCAGGTGCCGGAGCACCGCGGGGTACCCGGGCAGCAGGATCCGCACGTCGACGCCCTCGCGGCGCAGCGCGGCCGGCAGGGCACCGCTCACGTCGGCGAGCCCGCCGGTCTTCACGAGGGGTGCGGCTTCGGAGGTGGCGAAGAGGACCTGCATGCGTCTCGCGTCGGCGATGGAAGAAAGGGTGTCGGCCACGGCGCCAGCTACGGCGCCAGGATCACCGCCGCGAGGGGCGGGAGCGTCAGCACGACCGACCACGGCTGGTTCATCCAAGGATGTGGCTCGGCCGTGACGCCATGACCATTGCCCTGGTCCGAGCCGCCGTAGAACCGCGAGTCGCTGTTGAAGATCTCGCGGTAGTGCCCGCCCGACGGCACGCCGATGCGGTAACCGGGGCGGCCGACCGGCGTGAAGTTCATCAGCACCACGACGCAACGGCCCTCGCGATCGCGCCGCAGCCAGCTCACCACCGAGTGGTCGGCGTCGTGGCAGTCGATCCACTGGAAGCCGGCGGGATCGAAGTCGAGGTCGTGCAGCGCCGGCACATCGCGGTACAGCCGGTTGAGGTCGCGCGCACAGGCCTGGGCACCACCGTGCCATGCCGTGTCGAGCAGGTGCCAGTCGAGCTCGCCGCCGACCCGCCATTCGCGGCCCTGCCCGAACTCGTTGCCCATGAAATTGAGCTTCTTGCCCGGCGTGCACGCCTGCCACGCGAGCAGCAGCCTGAGGTTCGCGAACTTCTGCCACGCGTCGCCCGGCATCTTGTCGAGCAGCGAGCGTTTCCCGTGCACGACCTCGTCGTGCGACAGCGGCAGCATGAAGTTCTCGCTGTACGCGTAGATCTGGCCGAAGGTGAGCTTGTCGTGGTGATAGCGGCGATGGATGGGGTCGTGCGCGAGGTACGCGAGCGAGTCGTTCATCCAGCCCATGTTCCACTTCATCGAGAACCCGAGGCCGCCCACGTAGACTGGCCGCGACACCATCGGCCACGCCGTCGACTCCTCCGCGAAGGTCAGCGCACCGGGGAAGTCGCGGTGGACCATCGCATTCAGCGCGCGCAGGAAGTCGATCGCTTCCAGGTTCTCGCGCCCGCCGAAGCGGTTCGGGACCCACTCGCCGGCGCGCCGCGAGTAGTCGAGGTAGAGCATCGACGCCACGGCATCGACGCGCAGACCGTCGAGATGGAACTCCTCCAGCCAGAACGCCGCCGACGACAGCAGGAAGCTGCAGACCTCCCTGCGGCCGTAGTTGAAGACGTGGGTCCCCCATTCCTCGTGGAGACCCATCCGCGGGTCCTCGTGCTCGTACAGTGCCGACCCGTCGAAGCGGGCGAGCGCCCAGGCGTCGCGCGGGAAGTGGCCGGGCACCCAGTCGAGGATCACGCCCAGCCCCGCGCGGTGGCACGAATCGACGAAGGCGCGGAAGTCGTCGGGGGTGCCGAAGCGGCTCGTCACGGCGAAGTAGCCGGTGGTCTGATAACCCCACGATTCGTCGAGCGGATGCTCCGACACCGGGAGCAGCTCGAGGTGCGTGTAGCCCATCTCGAGGGCGTAGGGGATGAGGTGCTCGGCCATCTCGCCATACGTGTAGAACGCGCCGTCGGGATGGCGCTTCCAAGAGCCGAGGTGCACCTCGTACGCGTTCAGCGGTGCGTGCAGCCAGTCATGGGTGGCGCGGGTCTGCATCCAGCGGGTGTCGGTCCATTCGAACGTCGACGTCTGCACGCGCGCGGCGGTGCCGGGGCGCAGTTCGAATGCCCGGCCGTACGGGTCGGACTTCACGAACACGGTGCCGCTCGCCCGGTGCCTTATCTCGAACTTGTAGAGCGCTTCGGCGGGAAGACCCGGCACGAACAGCTCCCAGACGCCACTCGCCCCACGGGAGATCATCGGATGGACGCGGCCGTCCCACCGGTTGAAGTCGCCCACGACGCTCACGCGCTCCGCGTTCGGCGCCCAGCACGCGAAGCGGACGCCGGCGGTGCTGCCGCGATGGGTCGCGACGGCGCCCAGCACCTTCCAGCCGCGGGTGAGCTGGCCGGCGTTGAAGAGATACAGGTCGTCGTCGCCGATGGCGGGCGCAAACACCCACGGGCTGGCGATCTCGCGCGGCGCCCCCCCGTGGTCGACCAGGAGCCGCAGCGGATGCGCGGGCTCGCCGGGCACGGTGACCTCCCACAGGCCGGGGGCGATCTGGGTGAGCGGCACCGACCGGTCGCCGTCGCGCAGGCTGACGGTGGCGGCGTGCGGATCCACGTGCCGCACCACCCAGCCCTGCGCGGCACGATGGACCCCGAGGATCTCCAGGGGGTCGTGCTGGCGGCCGGCGAGCAGCTGATCGAAGCGGTGATCGTTCACTGGGGTCATCGAGGAGTCATGCCGGAAGCACGCAGGTGGCGCCGAAGGGAAGAGTGAGACGGGCCGCGCGCGCAGAACGCGTTTGGAACGATGCGGCAGGTATTATAGGGACGCGTCTGCCGGGAGCCTCACCCTATCTCCCGAACCGTCCACCTGTCGACGAGAGAATCACCATGGCCAGTCCGACGGATCCCCGCTTCGTCAGCAAGCTCGTCAAGGACAGCTACGCCCTCATCCTCGCGGGTGGCAAGGGCAGCCGGCTCCGCAACCTGACCGACTGGCGCGCCAAGCCCGCCGTGCCGTTCGGCGGCAAGTTCCGGATCATCGACTTCGTGCTCTCCAACTGCGTGAACTCCGGCGTGCGCCGCATCGGCATCGCCACGCAGTACAAGGCCCACAGCCTGATCCGCCACATCCAGCGCGGCTGGAGTTTCCTCGACGGCCGCTTCGACGAGTTCGTCGACGTCCTCCCCGCCTCGCAGCGGCTGGACGACGGCTGGTACGCCGGCACCGCCGATGCGGTCTACCAGAACCTCGACATCCTGCGGTCCAACGATCCGACGTACGTGCTGATCCTGGGCGGCGATCACATCTACAAGATGGACTACGGCCGCCTGCTGTCCGATCACGTGCAGAAGCGCGCCGACCTCACCGTCGCCTGCATCGAAGTCCCGCTCGCCGACGCCCGCGCGTTCGGCGTCATGGGCGTCGACGACGAATGGCGCGTGCGCGAGTTCGTCGAGAAGCCCGAGGATCCGCGCTGCGTGCCGGGCCGCCCCGACATGGCCCTCGCGAGCATGGGCATCTACGTGTTCAACACGCGGTTCCTCTACGAACAGCTGGAGCGCGACACCCACACCCCCGGGTCCACGCACGACTTCGGCAAGGACATCATCCCGCACCTGGTGCCGCGCTATCGCGTCTTCGCCCACAGCTTCAACGAGAGCTGCGTCGGCATGGAGGACGGCGTGCCGTACTGGCGCGACGTCGGAACGGTGGATGCCTTCTGGGAGGCCAACCTCGACCTCGCCAGCGTCGATCCGGAGCTGAACCTCTACGACCGCGAGTGGCCCATCTGGACCTGGCAGGAGCAACTGCCGCCTGCCAAGTTCGTGTTCGACGAGGACGGGCGCCGCGGCTATGCCGTCGACTCCCTGGTGTCCGGCGGCTGCATCGTCAGCGGCTCGCGCATCGCGCGCTCCGTGCTCTTCTCCAACGTGAAGCTGAACAGCTACGGTTCGATCGAGGACTCCGTGATCCTGCCCGAGGTGGTGCTCAATCGCGGCGTGAAGCTGAAGCGCTGCGTGGTCGACAAGCACTGCGTCCTGCCCGCGGGCCTGGAGGCCGGCTACGATCCGGTCGAGGACGCCCGCCGATTCCACGTCACCGAGGGCGGCGTCACGCTCATCACGCCCGACATGCTGGGCCAGGCCGTGTTCCATCAGCGGTAGTCTTGTCCGAACAGGTCCACCCCCGAGGCAGTCACATGGAACCAGCGGTCCGCGCGGTCGACCTCGTGCTCTTCTGGCACATGCACCAACCGGACTTCCGGGACTGCGCGACCGGCGAATTCCGCCTGCCCTGGGTGTACCTGCATGCCGTGAAGGACTACGCCGACATGGCGGCGCACCTCGAACGCCATCCGCGCGTGCGCGCAGTCGTGAACTGGGTGCCCGTGCTGCTCGACCAGCTGGACGACTACGTCGACCAGTTCGAGACCGGGCGGCTCCGCGATCCGCTGCTTCGCTTCCTCGATGCCGAAGACCTCGACGCCATCGGCCCGGCCGATCGCGAACTGCTCTTCGACCGTTGCTTCCGGGCAAACCACGAGAAGATGATCGAGCCCTATCCGGCCTATCGCCGGCTGCGCGAACTCTTCCGCTTCGCCGAGGCACAGGGCGGTGCGGGGCTCGACTACCTCTCCGGCCGCTATCTGTCCGACCTGCTCACCTGGTACCACCTCGCCTGGACCGGCGAGACCGTGCGTCGCGACCACGCCGTCGTCGTCGAGCTGATGACCAAGGGCGAGCATTTCACCGCCGCCGACCGACGTGCGCTGCTCGCGGTGTTCGGGCAGGTGACGCGCGACGTGGTCCCGCGCTGGCGGCGCCTCGCCGAGCGGGGCCAGGTCGAGATCTCCAGCACGCCGCACTATCACCCGATCGGTCCCCTGCTGCTCGACTTCGCCGCCGCCCACGAGCGCGAACCCGATGCCCCCCTGCCGCGGCACGCGCGCTATCCGGGCGGGCGACAGCGGCTCGCGACGCACATCGCCTGGGGTCTCGAGTCCCACGCCGCGCGGTTCGGACATCCGCCCGTCGGCATCTGGCCGGCCGAGGGCGCGGTGTCGGGCGCGTTCGTCGAGATGCTGGGTCGCGAGGGCATCGCCTGGACGGCGTCGGGGGAGGCGATTCTCGCCGCGAGCCTGGCCACCGCCGGGCCGTTGCCGCCACGGGAGCAGTATCTCTACCGCCCGTGGCGCATCGCGCAGACCGGCGTCACGGGCTTCTTCCGCGACGACCGCCTGTCGGATGCCATCGGCTTCGAGTACTCGAAGTGGCACGGGCGCGATGCGGCTGCGCACATGATCGCGGCGCTCGACCGCATCGCGGATGAGGCCCCCGGGTCGGAGGTGCCGGTGGTCAGCATCATCCTCGATGGCGAGAACGCGTGGGAGTACTACCCCTACAACGGCTTCTACTTCCTCGACGACCTCTATGCGTCGCTCGAATCGCATCCGACGATCCGCACCACCACGTGTGCCGCGGTCGTGGCCGAAGGCGGTTCCCGCATCGGGCAGCTCGACAACCTCGTCGCCGGCAGCTGGGTGTACGGCAGTCTGTCCACCTGGATCGGCAGCCGCGACAAGAACCTCGCGTGGGATCTCCTCTGCGAAGCGAAGAGCAGCTACGACCTCGTCACCGCGAGCGGTCGCCTGTCGCCGAAGGAGCAGGAGGCCGCATCGCGTCAGCTCGGCGTGTGCGAAGGGTCCGACTGGTGCTGGTGGTTCGGCGACTACAACCCGCCCGAGTCCGTGCAGGCGATGGACCTCGTGTACCGCGCCAGCCTGGCGCGGCTGTACGAACTCATGAAGCTCGCACCGCCGGCGGCCCTGGCCTCTCCGGTGAGCCTCGGCGGCGCGCGCAATGCCGACACCATGGGGGCCATGCGCCGGTCCACCTGATCGACGCGACCGCCGCGGCATCGCCGTCTACAATCCGGCCCGTTCCCGAACGCGCGAGCAGCGCACGTCTCCATCCCGTCCGGTCTCTGCATGCACATTCACATCCTCGGTATCTGCGGCACCTTCATGGGCGGCCTCGCCGTCATCGCCCGGCAGGCGGGTCACACCGTCACGGGCTGCGACGAGAACGTCTACCCGCCCATGAGCACGCAGCTCGAACAGCAGGGCATCCGTCTCACCGAAGGATGGGATCCGCACCAGACCGAGCTGTGCCCCGACCTCTACGTGATCGGCAACGTGGTGTCGCGCGGCAACCGGCTCATGGAGGCCATCCTCGATCGCGGCCTGCCCTACGTGTCCGGTCCGCAGTGGCTCGCCGAGACCTTGCTGCGCAACCGCTGGGTGCTCGCCGTCGCCGGTACGCACGGCAAGACCACCACCGCCTCGATGCTCGCGTGGATCCTGGAGGATGCCGGCCTCCGGCCCGGGTTCCTGATCGGCGGCGTGCCGATGAACTTCGGCCTCTCCGCGCGGATCACCGACTCGCACTTCTTCGTGATCGAGGCCGACGAGTACGACACGGCATTCTTCGACAAGCGCTCGAAGTTCGTCCACTACCGCCCCCGCACCGCGGTGCTGAACAACCTCGAATTCGACCACGCGGACATCTTCCCCGACCTCGGCGCCATCGAGACCCAGTTCCATCACCTCGTCCGGACGGTGCCCGGCAACGGGTTGATCGTGGCGAACGGCGCCGAGGCCTCGCTGGACCGCGTGATGGAGCGCGGCTGCTGGACGCCCGTCGAGCGCTTCGGCGCAGCCGGCGGATGGCAGGCGGGTCCGCCCGATGCCGCCGGCGCCTTCGACGTGATCCTGAGGGGCGAACCCGTGGGGCGCGTGCAGTGGGATCTCCTCGGCGAACACAACCGCCTGAACGCGATCGCCGCGATCGCCGCCGCGCGCCATGCCGGCGTGCCCGTTGCGACGGGGATCGAGGCGCTCGGACGGTTCCGCAACGTGCGGCGGCGCATGGAGCTGCGCGGCACCGTGCGCGACATCGCGGTGTACGACGACTTCGCGCATCACCCGACGGCCATCGCCACCACGGTTGGCGGCCTGCGCCATCGCGTGGGCGGTGCGCGCATCCTCGCGGTGCTCGAGCCGCGCTCCAACACGATGAAGCTGGGCGTGATGAAGGCGCAGCTGCCTGGGAGCCTGCAGGACGCCGACCGCGTGTACTGCTACGCGGGCGGCCTCGGCTGGGACGCCGCCGAAGCGCTCGCGCCGCTCGGCGATCGCGCGGAGACGTTCACGGATCTCGCGGCGCTGGTCGAGGCCGTCGCGAAGGAGGCACGCCCCGGCGACCACATCCTGGTGATGAGCAACGGCGGGTTCGGTGGCGTGCACGGGAAACTGCTGGAGCGGCTCGCGAAGGGGTAGGTGGGGCCTAAGCCTTTGTAGGAGGGGCCCATGGCCCCGAAAGCGACGGTTCCGGTTGAAGCGTTTCCTTGCATCCACCTCGCGCCCTGCATGGCGCTCGGATTCGGGAGGCACAGGACAGTGCGCAGGCACTGTCTTGTGTCGACCCTCATCCACCGCGTTCGCGGCCATCGGCCGCTCCTACAGGGTCGTGGTGCGCCACCGCCATCGGGATGGACCATGCCCTTGTAGGAGCGGGCCATGCTCGCGAACGCGATCGTTCCGGTCGATGCGCTTCTGCGGCAAGTGCCGCTCTTTGGGCCATGGGCCCCTCCTACAGGGTCGTGGTGTGCCACCGCCATCGGGATGGACCATGCCCTTGTAGGAGCGGGCCATGCCCGCGAACGCGATCGTTCCGGTCGATGCGCTTCTGCGGCAAGTGCCGCTCTCGGGGCCATGGGCCCCTCCTAGAGGGTCATGGTGCGCCACCGCCATCCGGATGGACCAGGCTCTTGTAGGAGCGGGCCATGCCCGCGAACGCGATCGTTCCGGTCGATGCGCTTCTGCGGCATCTGCCGCTCTCGGGGGCCATGGGCCCCTCCTACGGTGCCGGGGTTTTCCCGGGCGACCGGGATTTCCCCCCGCTGGTCAACCCTTGCCCTTCACCCACAGCGATTTCGGCAGCAGGCAGTGCACGTGCCGCGCACCCGGTTCGAGCCGACCCACCCGCGCATCCATTGCGAGGCTCGCCAGCGAGTAGGCATCGATGGGTGCCATGCCTGTCCGGTCGGCGACGTCGCGGATCATGCGCATCGCCGCCTCGTTCAGTGCCTGCATGAGATCGCCGTCCACCGCATGCGCGACGTAGTTGTTGCGCGTCTCGGCCGTCGGCCGGATGCCGGGCTTGGCGCCCGCCCGCTTGGGCAGCATGCAGTAGAGCCCCTTCACCTGGTTCACCACCTCGGCCACGCGGCAGTCGCCGTAGGTCGCCATGTGCTTCCGCGCGCCGGCCTGGTCCATGCCCTGGGTCTCGACGAGGAACTTCACGGTCTCCTCTTCGAGGATCTCCAGCGCCTTGTTGAGATCGCGGTCGTAGCCGACGGTGATCCAGTGGGTCGGCGTCTCGAGTCGCGGCCACGCGAGCTTCGCGCCCTTCACCACCTCGACCGTCATGTTGAGCTCGCTGAACGCGGTTTCGATGGCCGTCAGGTTGATCTCGCCGTTGCCCTGCGCCGCGTGCGAGTCGCCGGACCACAGCAGGGCGCCGTCGACGAACACGGGGATCAGGATCGACGTGCCGGCCACCAGTTCGCGGATGTCGATGTTGCCGCCGAAGGGCCCGGGCGGCACGGTGCTGAACCTGCCGCTCTCGGCCCGCGCCACGCCGAGCACGCCGGGGAACGGCCGCACCGGGATCTCGATGCCGGGCAGGAATTCGGTGACGCCGCGCGCGAGGTCGAAGTAGAAGTACTTCACCTGGGGTTCCGGGAACGCGTCGGGGAACTGACCGAGCTTCAGATCGCCCGGGAGATTCCAGTTGGCGCCATAGCTGCGCGGGACGATGCGGTTGATGCGGATGCGCAGCGCGTCGCCGGGCATCGCGCCCTCGACGTACACCGGCCCTGTGATCGTGTGCGGCCCCCGCCCGGGGTGCGCCTTGCGGAGGCGCGTGATCTCGTCCACCGGCACGCCGGGGAGCACCTGGTCCAGGGAGGCCATCATGGTCTCCATCACCAGCGTGTCGCCGGAGCGGATGCGCGCGCGCGGCGGCTCGGCCTGATCGAACCAGCCCCACTGCACCGTCTCGTCGGTGGCGGGAAGCAGATAGACACCGCCCTGGTACTGGCCGACGTAGCCGTCGCGCAGGGCCTTCATCTCGGGACGCATGGGGGTGGGTTCCTCGGCGTGGGTCGGCAGGACACCGGCGGCAGCGGCCGTGGCGCAGCCGGCCAGGAAATCGCGGCGGGAATGCATGGCGGTCTTCCGTGAACGGGAGCGCGTGATATACACGAAGGCCGCGGCGGGCGCATCCGTCGCACCACCGCGGGGCGCCCGCGTCTTCGCGTCCGGTTCGTCGCACAATGGCGCACGGCTTCCGGAGCGTCTCGTGTATCTCTACATCCACGGTTTCAACAGTGCCCCCGCGTCGATCAAGGCGCGCCAGCTCCACGCCCGGCTGACCGCGCTCGGACGCGCGGCCGAGTTCGCCTGCCCCGCCCTGCCCCCGTCGCCCCGCGAGGCGATGACGTTGCTGGAGCGCGTGATCGCCGGGTGCGGGGACCAGCCCCTGGTGCTCGTGGGCAGTTCGCTCGGCGGGTTCTATGCGACCTGGCTCGCGGAACACCACGACTGCCGCGCCGTGCTGGTGAACCCGGCGATCACCCCCCATGAAGGGCTCGTCGCCTGGTTGGGGCCCCAGAAGAATCTCTACACCGGTGAAGCGTACGAGCTCACCCGCGGGCATCTCGCCGAGATGGCGGCACGCTTCGTGCCGCAGTCCACGCATCCGGGGCGTCTCTTCCTGATGCACACGACCGGCGACGAACTGCTCGACTGGCGCATCGCCGTGGCGCGGTTCTCGGGCTCGAAGCAGCGCATCGTCGAGGGTTCCGACCACGGGTTCGCGGAGTTCGAGCAGTACCTCGACGAAGTGATCGCCTTCGGCGACCACGGCACGTGAGTGCGCGGCCCGTATAATCGCGGCGCTTCGGGCGGGGGGCATCCGCCGGCGCCCGCGACTCACCAGGTCACTCCGTGAACGTCTTCTACGAAGAGGATGGCGGCTTCAAGGCCGGCACCGTCCTCGCCGACAACAACACCTCGCTCCAGGTCGAGACGGCCCACGGCAAACGCACCAAGGTCAAGGCGAATGCCGTGATGGTGCGCTTCGAGTCGCCGGGTCTCACCGCGTTCGCCGAGGGCGCGCAGGCACTCGCCGCGGACATCGACCCGAACTTCCTCTGGGAGGTCGCGCCGCAGGACGAGTTCGACTACACCGACCTCGGCAAGGATTACTTCGGTCACGCGCCCAACCCGATGGAAGCTGCGGGCCTGCTGCTGCGTCTGCACGGCGCGCCGATGCACTTCTACAAGAAGGGCCGCGGCCGCTATCGTGCCGCGCCACCGGAATCGTTGAAGGCCGCACTCGCCGGCGCCGAACGCAAACGCCTGCAGGCCCTCGCCCAGGCGGAGTACATCGAGACCCTCTCGCGCTTCGAACTGCCCGAGGCCTTCCGCGACAAGCTGCCCGACCTGCTCTACGCCCCCGACCGCAACACCATCGAGGTGAAGGCGCTCGAGAGCGCCGCCGTGGCGACCGGCCTGTCGACGCTGCACCTGCTCGAGAAGTGCGGCGCGATCCCGTCGAGCCACGAGTACCACTTCAACCGCTTCCTGCACGAGCACTTCCCGCGCGGCACTGCCTTCGCCGACCCGGGCGAGATGCCCGAGCCCGGCGACCTCCCGCTGGCAGAGGTCGAGGCTTTCAGCATCGACGACGCCACGACCACCGAGATCGACGACGCGCTGTCGATCGTTCCGCTGCCCGCCGGTGGATGGCGAATCGGCATCCACATCGCCGCCCCGGCGCTCGGCATCGTGCCGGGCTCGCCGATGGATGCTGCCGCTTCGCGCCGCCTGTCGACCATCTACATGCCGGGCCGCAAGATCACGATGCTGCCGGACGCCGTGATCGACCGGTACACGCTGCTCGAAGGCTCCGCCCGGCCCGCCGTGTCGCTGTACGTGTTCGTGGACGAAGCGCTCGATCCCGTGGGCTACGAGACCCGCGTGGAGCGCGTGCCCATCGTCGCGAACCTGCGACACGACGCGCTCGATGCGCAGTTCAACGAGGAGACGGTCGCTGCCGGCCAGCTCGACTTCCCGTACGGCCGCGAGCTGGAGCTGCTGCTGCGGTTCGCGCGCCGTCGCGAGATCGCGCGCGGCAAGGCCGACGGCCAGCCCGACCGGCAGGACTACAGCTTCTACGTCGAGGACGACCGCGTGCGGATCGTCGAGCGCCGGCGCGGTTCGCCGATGGACAAGGTGGTGGCCGAGATGATGATCCTCGCCAACACCGAATGGGGTCGCCAGCTCGCCGAGTTCGGCGTGCCCGGCATATACCGCGTGCAGGGCGGCGGCAAGGTGAAGATGTCCATCGAGGCCGCACCGCACGAGGGCCTCGGCGTCGCGCAGTACGCGTGGTCCAGCAGCCCGCTGCGCCGCTACGTCGACCTCGTGAACCAGCGGCAGATCATCGCCGTCACGCAGGGTATCGACGCACCGTACCGCTTCGACTCCGACGAGCTGATGATCGCGATGCGCGACTTCGAGGCCGCCAACGAGATCTACATCGACTTCCAGCGCGGCATGGAACGCTACTGGTGCCTGCGCTGGCTCGTGCAGGAGAACATCACCACCACGCGTGCCCACGTCCTGCGAGAAAGCCTCGTGCGCATCGATCGCATCCCGCTGCTCGCGCGGGTGCCGTCGCTGCCCGAGATCGAGCCCGGTACGGCGGTCGATGTGGACGTGACGCGCGTGGACCTGCTCGGTCTCGACCTCGACTGCCGCTTCGCCGGCAAGAGCGTGTCCTGACCCGATGGCGGGCGGGCGCAAACGCGGTGCACGCCAGCGGGATGCGACACCTCTGCCCGCCCCTACGGCACCGATGACGCCCTCCGCCGAGTTCACGCTGCCGCCGCCGCCACCGCGGAGCCAGTTGCTGTCCGTGGCGATCGCCGTATCGCTGGTCGTTCACGCGTGTCTGCTGCTGCTGCGCTTCGTCGCGCCCGACATGAAGCTGCTCGAGAACCTCACGCCGCCGCTCGAGGTGGTGCTCGTCAACAGCAAGACGGCACGCAAGCCCGTGAAGGCCGACGCTCTCGCGCAGGCGAACCTCGACGGCGGCGGCAACACCGAGGCCGATCGCCGCGCGAAGTCCAACCTGCCCGTCGTGTCGGACTCTACCGAGTCCGAGCAGGTGAGCGTCGCGTCCCGGCACGTGCAGCAGTTGGAGACCGAGGTCCAGCGGCTGCTCACCCAGATGAAAGCCGATCGTCAGGTCGCCACCGCCCTCCCGGCACCGCGCCCCGCCGAAATCGCGTCCGAGGGTCGCGAGCCGCTGGACGCCGCGGAGCGCCGTCAACAGATCGCCCGCCTGGAGGCGCAGATCGCGAAACAGTGGGAGGCCTACCAGAAGCTACCGAAGCGCAAGTTCATCGGCGCGCGCACGGAGGAGGCCGCGTACGCGCAGTACGTCGACGAATGGCGCCAGCGCATCGAGCGCGTCGGCACGCACAACTTTCCGGCGGAGGCCCGCCAGAAGGGCCTCTACGGCACGCTGCTCATCACCGTGTCGATCCGCGCCGACGGCACGGTCGAGAAGGTCGAGATCGATCGGTCGTCCGGCCATGCCATCCTAGACAAGGCCGCCCGCCGCGTCGTCCAGCTCGCCGCCCCCTTCGCCCCGTTCCCGCCGTCGATCCGCAAGGAGTACGACATCCTGAGCATCACGCGGAACTGGTCCTTCACGAAGTCGGATCAGCTGGTGAGCGAGTGAGCTTTCCTTGCTCCTCCAGTTCGCGTCGGTGGACGTGCGCCGGCGTGCGTCGAATGTTCGCCGGGGATGCGCCTACCCGACTTGGCAATCGGCGAGCTTCCGTAGGAGCGGGCCATGCCCGCGAAAGCGTTTGCTCTGGTCGAAGCGCTACCTCGCATCGACCGCTTTCGGGGCCATGGGCCCCTCCTACAAGATCGGTGGATCCGCCGCGTGAGCCGGTTGTGGACCTTGTAGGAGCGGGCCACGCCCGCCTATCGGGCCGGTGGCCCGCGGCGGGGGGCCCGCGTGGAGTACGAACAAGGGGAGGGGCCCCTTGTATATCCCCCGGTGGGTGCGCCGCGCGCCGTGGCTGCGACCTTGTAGGAGCGGGCCATGCCCGCGAAAGCGGTGGATACACGGGAAGCCTTGTATTGATCGCCGCTGTCGAATCGGCGCCCTGCCCCCACCGCGCAAGAATCCCCCGATAGTCGAGCCCCGCCATGCCCGCCACCTACGTCGTCATCGGCAACCCCATCGCCCACAGCCGCTCGCCGCAGATCCACGCCGCGTTCGCGAAGCAGACGGGGCAGGACATCGTCTACGACCGCCTGCTCGCCCCCGTCGACGGCTTCGCCGCGACGGTCGACGCGTTTCGCGCAGCCGGTGGTGCCGGCGCCAATGTCACCCTGCCCTTCAAGCTCGACGCCTTCGACTACGTCGATCGCCGCAGCGAACGGGCGGAGGCTGCCGGGGCCGTCAACACGATGGTGTTCGACGGGCGCGATGCCTTCGGCGACAACACCGACGGTGCAGGGCTCGTGGCTGACCTCGTACGCAATCAGGGCCTCGCGATCGCCGGTGCGCGCGTCCTGTTGCTCGGTGCGGGTGGCGCGGTGCGCGGCGTGATCCTGCCGCTGCTCGGGTGCGCGCCCGCGCGGCTCGTCGTGGCCAACCGCACCGCCGACAAGGCGCGCGATCTCGCACAGCATTTCGCGGGCAGGGGCGACGTCACCGGTTGTGGCTTCGCGGAACTCGCCGGGCAGCAGTTCGATCTCGTCATCGACGGCACGTCGGCAGCCGTGGGCGGTGCGGCGCCGGATCTTCCGCGCGGCGTGTTCGCACCGGGCGCCCTCGCCTACGAGATGATGTACGGCAAGGGCGAGACGGCGTTCGCGCGGTTCGCGCTCGCGGAGGGTGCCGCGCGCGTGGCCGATGGCCTCGGCATGCTCGTGGAGCAGGCGGCGGAAGCCTTCGAGGTCTGGCGCGGCGTGCGGCCCGACACCGCCCCCGTGCTCGCCATGCTCCGCGCCGCCGTCTGACCATGCGCAAGTTCTGGCGCTATGCGTGGCGGGGCCTCGCGCTCTTCACCTTCCTCGTCCTCGTCTACCAGTTGTGGATCTTCGCGCACGTGGTCGCGTGGATCTGGGTGAACCCGTCGTCGTCGAGCTTCATGGACGACCGCCGCCAGATCCTGCAGGAGAAGAACCCCGAAGCGGAACTGAAGCACCAGTGGGTGCCGTACGCGAAGATCTCGGTCAGCCTGAAACGCGCGATCGTCGCCGCCGAGGATTCGAAGTTCCTCGACCACGACGGCTTCGACTGGGAGGCCCTGCAGAAGGCGTACGAGAAGAATCTGAAGAAGGGCCGCATCGTCGCCGGCGGTTCGACCATCAGTCAGCAGCTCGCGAAGAATCTCTTCCTCTCATCGAAGAAGACCCCGTGGCGCAAGCTGCAGGAAGCCGTGATCACGCTGATGCTCGAGGGCGTGATGGACAAGCGTCGCATCCTCGAGATCTACCTGAACGTGATCGAGTGGGGCAACGGCGTGTTCGGCGCAGAGGCCGCGGCGCGGCACTACTACCAGACCGGCGCGGCCAACCTCGGTCCCGCGCAAGCGGCACGCCTCGCGTCGATGGTGCCGAACCCGAGGTACTACGACCGCAACCGATCGTCCCCGGCGCTCACGCGGAAGACGGGCATCATCCTGGCGCGGATGCCGTTAGTGACGGTGCCGTAGGGGTGCTTGGAAGTGGGCCACGCTTTCTGTAGGAGCGGCCCATGGCCGCGAAAGCGGTTGATGCAAGAAATCGCTTCAACCGGAACGATCGCTTTCGCGGCCATGGGCCGCTCCTACAGTTCGTGGTTCATCCACAACCCGTGAATCCCCCCGCATCCGGACCGCGCTCACCACCCCTGCCACCAGCAACCCCGCCCCCACCGCCGTGAGCACCGGCGGCACCGTTCCGCGCAGCGCGAGCGCGTACCCCAACGCCGCCAATGTCTCGAACACCATGAGCTGGCCGGCCACCGTCGTCGGCAACCGCTTGCTCGCCTCGTTCCAGCACAGCGTCCCCACCCACGACGCCAGAAGACCCATCGCGAACATCATCCCGACGAACGGCCAGGGTCGCGGGCCGAGCGGCGCAGGCCATGCGCCTTCCGACAAACGCCCCACCACGAGGAATCCGACGTACCCTGCCAGCGCGAGCGGCAGCGTCGCGATGCCCTGTGCCGTGGCCCAGGTGCGCGGGTCGCGATCGGCGTGGGCCCGCATCCAGTCGGCGTTGCGCAGCGGGTACCACGTCCAGCATGCGACGCCACCCAGCGCCAGCACGGCGCCCAGGGCGTAGCGCTGCGGATCGCCGCCGGGTGCCGTCTCCACGCGCATGATCTCGACGTGATGGATGCACCCGATCCCGGCTGCTATCAGCGCAAGCGACGGCGCGAGTCGCCGCCACGGCACCCGGCCGTCGCGCTTCGCATCGCGGATGTTCGACGCGATCGAGATCACGACCGGCAGCGCCCCGATGATCATCGCCACGAGCGGTGTCCCCGCCCGCTGGATCGCGCTTGCGAGAAAGAGGTAGTAGAGCAGGTTGCCGACGAGCACGAGCTTCCCGGCCTCGATCCAGTCGGCGCGGGCGAGCGCGGCGAACTGCCGCCGACCGGCCCACGCGATCGGCAGGGCAACGATCCCGAAGGCGATATAGCGTCCGAACGAAAGCATGGCGGCGGGGTAGTCGGGGAGGAGCAGGGGGCTGATGAACACCAGGCCCCAAAGAAGCCCCGCAGCGAGCGCGAAGAGAGTACCGATCCACATCGGCGGAGAGTAGCTTGGTTCGTGGTCCCAGCCAGCGTGCAGGTGCGTCGCGCGACATCGAGTGCGTCAGCGCCCGCCAGCGGCCAGGTCACTGCACCCGGTGCTTCTCCACCTTCGCGGCATCCCACGTCATCCCGCAGCCCGGCCGGTCCGGCGGCGTGAAGCGGCCGTTCACCTGCGGGAACGGCTCGGCCAGCAGGCTGCCCACCACATCCATGTGCTCCAGCCAGTCGGCCGTCGGCGTCGCGCACAGCAAGTGCGTGCTCGCCTCGACGAACGTGTGCGACGACATGCCGATGTCGGCGAGGCGAGCGAGCGTCGCGGCCTCCATCCAGCCCGTCACGCCCTGGATGAACTGCGCGTCGGGCATCACGAGATCCATCGCCCGCGCAGCGATGGCGGCGCGCATGTCGTCGGGCCCGTGGAAGTTCTCGCCGATCTGGATCGGTGTCGCGATGGCCTCGGCCAGCGCCGCGGTCGTCGCGAAGTCGTCCGCGAGCACGGGTTCCTCGATCCACGTCAGCCCCTCGCCATCGAGCGCGCGGCAGCGGGCCATCGCTTCGAGCGGCGTGAGCGACTGGTTGTAGTCCGCCATCAGCGCGCGGTCGCCGAGGATGCGCTTCGCGGCGCGCACGACCGCGATGTCGTCCGCGAGGGTGGGCAGACCGAGCTTGATCTTCAGCCCTTCGAAGCCGCGCTCGACGCATTCGTCGGCGACCTCGTGCACCGTCTTCGCGTCGTACATCCCGACGCTGTAGTACGCCTTCAGCGCGCGCGGCGCCGCGCCAAGCGCCGCGTACAGCGGCTGCCCCTGCACCTTCGCCCACGCATCCCACAACGCCATGTCGAGCCCGCCGAGCGCGGTGCCCACCGTGCCCATCACGCCCCAGAGCCGCAGGCGCTTCCGCAGATGCGCGTGGAGATCGCGCGGCGCGAGCGGCATGCCGGTGATGTACCGGCCGAGGGCCTTCACCGTCTCGTCGAGCGAGCGCAGCAGATCGGGCAGGTAGACCTGCGCGTAGGCGTGGCCGGTGACCCCGGCGTCCGTCACGACATCGATGAGCACGACGGGGAAGCGGTCGATCGTTCCCGAAGCGGTCTTCACGGGGCGCGGGATGGGCGCGATGACGGGGATGGTGCGGATTTCGAGGATGTTGGGCATGGCGGGTGGGGCTGGTTGGGTGGAGGCGGGATTATCGCGGTTGAGCGGTGTCGATTGCCGGTCTGGCGCGAATGCACTATCGTAATTACATCTGTAATACCGCGTTCAACATGGAGATGCGAGATGACCACGTTGAAGATCACCGCTATCGGGAACTCGGCAGGCGTCGTCCTTCCCAGAGAGCTGCTGGCCAGACTGCGCGTCGACAAGGGCGACAGCCTCTACGTCGTCGAGACGCCCAACGGCATCGAACTGACGCCCTACGCGCCGGACTTTGCTGCGCAGATGGATCTCGCGGAGGATGTCATGCGCGAGAACCGTGATGTTCTGAGGAAGCTGTCGAAGTAGCGCAGCCGGGAAGGTCGCATGAATGAACCGCGATGGGTCCTCGATGCCGTCGCCGAGGCAGTGCATCTACGCCAGCTAGCCGAGCACGGTGGTGCTCCTGGCATCCGCGATGCTGGTCTCCTGTCATCGGCCTTGGCGCGTCCCCGGCACATGGCCACCTATGCCGAGCGTGGGGTGTCGCTGACGCAGCTTGCAGCGGCCTACGCATTCGGGATCGCCCGCAATCACCCGTTCGTGGATGGCAACAAGCGGACCGCCTTCGTCGTGTCGATGCTGTTCCTCCGCCTGAACGGATTTACGGTCGACGCCACGCAGGAAGAGAAGTACGAAGCGTTCATTGATCTCGCCAGTGGAAAGCTCGACGAAGATGAGTTCGCTTCGTGGCTCGACGCTCATCTCGACAACGATCGCTGACAGCGCGCATCGTGGTATGCGTCGGTCGCTCCAGTGCGCGATTGCCATGGCCATCAGCTCCCGCGTTGGTTGATCTCGCGATAGCATCTCGGCGGTAGCTCTGGGCGGAGGAAGGGCGTCGCGGGGTTGCCGTTCACGATGCCGCTTGGCGTGTGTCCGCAGCTGATGCGCCTTCACACTGTCTGCTCGCGATCCACATGACCAAGAACTCGACGAGAGGAGCACGGAGATGCGGGCACTGTTGGCGTTCGAATGGGCTCCACGGACCGCGGCGAGTCGCAGTTTCTCAAAGGTTTTGGGGGTTCGCCGGGCAACTGGTCTCGGGAGAGTCGATGAAAGGACACTCCTCAGCCGATGGAGCTTCTTGCTGTTTCTGGGTGGCCTCGGTGGTTGCTACATACCGATACTGTCCTCCGAGGATACCGACCATATACCGAACGACGTGCTCTCAGACGGATTTCTCATGTATGGACTAATGTTTCCAGATGGCGCAGTCCCACCAGATGTACCGCACTACATGGCTCGTTCGCTTGAGCACGCGATGAACGCTCGTCATCAGTCTTTTCAGGAAGTAGAGAAGTTGTTTCAGAAACACGGCGGCTACTGCATGGGGTACAGCTACCGATTTCTCGAAGATCGAACATGCTTCGTCACGTACGAGTGGAAAGTGCGAAAGTACCGAGCATCGCGCCGGGATCTACGATTCTCAGTTCGGCGGTGCTTTCGATACTCGCTGCGTGGTGTCGAGACCGAACGAACTAGCGTCGATGTCGAGATGACTTGCAATGAGATCAGGGCGCAGTGATGGGGCAGGTCTCCATTCTTGCCGAGGGAAACGGCCTGCGGACGTGCACGTGGCACGGCTGACCTTGCGGGAATGAATCGCAGCGTCCTCATTCCTTACCATTGATCACGGCGATTCCCTCCCGCCCTCCCCGCTGTGGCAATCTACGGTCCGTATCGTTGGTCTCGGAGTCAGAAGCATGTCACGCCCCATCGAAGCGCTCGCAGAGGAAGTGTTGAACTTGCCGACCGATGCTCGGGCGAAGCTGCTGGATCGGGTCGTTGCGAGCCTGGATGCGGACCGGAAGCGTGACGAGGCGTGGGACGCCATCGCCGCAAGTCGCGATGCCGAGATCGAGTCCGGAGCAGTGACTGTGATTTCCAGCCGCGAGGTTCTGACCCGCCTGCGGAATGAGCTGGATTGAGTAGCTCGTTTCACCGCGGTGCCGAACGGGATCTTGCAGATGCCGTCCGGTTCTATCGCCGGGAGGCGGGGGCAGGGCTCGCGAGGCGGTTCCTCGACGAGTTCGAGCGCGTATTGAATCTGATCGAGGCATATCCCGATCTCGGGAAGCCGACAGAATCAGGTCGTCGCTGTATCCCACTCACAGGCTTTCCCTATTCGGTGATCTACCGTCACGTGGACTCGGAGATCCGGGTGCTTGTGGTACGGCATCAGTATCGTGATCCCATCTACGGGGAGAATCGGGTGTAGCGACCCGCTCGACTGATCACGTGGTCAGTTTCGATTCTCGCCTGAACGGGCCGGCCGCAGATGCTTCACCGCTCCACCTCCGCCGGGAGGTCGATCCCGAGGAATTCGGCCCCGGGTCGAGGCTCCGTGGCTTAAGTCTTGGCGGCTGAGGTCAGGTCTCGCTTCTTGCCAGCCGCTTTTCCTTCATCTTCTTCCTCCAGTCTGTCCTTCAGCGGCTCCCGAGCCCTCGCTGCGCCGAACGCTCTCCCGGGACCGGGATGACGCCGCCGCATGCCCCGTTCGCACCAGAGGGCCTCCGCGGCGATGTCACAGGGCCTCCGTACGCTTCATGCCGATCGAATGGTGGAGTCACCGCGGACCCGCTCGTGTTCGCGGGCGTCGCCGCGGTTCCGCCACGACCGATCGCACCCCGACACCAGGAGCCTCCATCGTGAATGCATTGAGAACACCGCTCGCCATCGCCATCGGCCTGGCACTTGCCGGACCGGCAACAGCCGACACCACGCTGATCGGATTCGCTTCGCTGCACGCCAACACGTTCGCCGACGGTCCGACGTCCGGTCAGTTCGCGAACAGCGCGAACGGGAATGCGCTTCCGCTGCTCGATCGTCAGCCCGTGCAGGGTTTCTCCGCGGTGCTCAACGGCCCCACGGCCGGCACGTACCGTGTGATGCAGGACAACGGTTTCGGCGCGAAGACCAACTCGGCCGATACGATCCTGCGCATGTTCGCCGTGAAGCCCGATTTCCGTACGGCCGCCGGCGGCACGGGCACCGTGGCGCCGGTGGGCTACGCCAACGGGGCGGCGCTGTCCGGTTTCACCGGCGACAGCTTCATCCAGTTGCGCGATCCGGACCAGAAGCTGGGGTTCCCCATCTCGGCCTCGTTCGCGAACTATCCGAACGGCACGAACTCGATTCCGGTGGCGGCGGCGATTGCCAACGACCGCCTGCTCACCGGCTACGACCTGGATCTCGAATCCGTCCGCCAGGACCGCAATGGCAACCTCTGGTTCGGCGAGGAGTTCGGCCCGTATCTCGTGAAGACCGACGCGACCGGCAAGGTGCTGCGCGCCGAGATCCCCCTGCCGTTGCCCACGAACGTCGGCGGAAACGCGGTCGACTTCGGCAGCAACCCCATCGTGCAGGCGCCGCAGAACCCGAACCCGCAGGGCACGACGAACCTGCCCGGCTCCGGCGGCTTCGAGGGCATGGCCATCAACGCCAGCGGGACGATGCTGTATCCGCTGCTGGAGCGCCCGCTCACCACGGATCCGGACAGGCTCCGGCTGCTCATCAGCGAGTTCGACCTCGCCACCGAGCAGTACACGGGCAACACGTTCGGCTACCGCCTCGATCCGGCCGGCAGCGCCATCGGCGACATGACGGCCATCGACGACCGCCGCTTCCTGGTCATCGAGCGCGACAACCGCCAGGGCGACCCCACGATTCCCGCGTTCACCAACCCCGCCCAGTTCAAGAAGATCTTCATGGTCGACATCGGCGATCTCGACGCCGAAGGTTTCGTGCGGAAGACCGAAGTGGTGGACCTCATGAACATCGCGGATCCGCACGACCTCAACGGCGACGGCAAGACCACGTTCAACTTCCCCTTCGTCACGATCGAGAGCGTGCTGGTGGTCGATGCGAACACGCTGCTCGTGCTGAACGACAACAACTATCCAGGCAGCGCGGGGCGGGCGTTCGGTGTGTCCGACAACAACGAGTTCATCATGCTCTCGCTGAGCCAGCCGGTCCCCGAGCCGGGTACGTGGGCGCTGATGCTGGGTGGTCTGGGCCTGATCGGCGGTGCGCTGCGCCGTCGTCGCATCTGACGCGACGTCGTTGGCCGGTGAGGGGCGGTTGCCCCCGCCGGCCGCTGATCGCATCGATCTACAGCTTCCGTTCGCGGAACGCCCCCGCGCTCGCGCGCGCTTCGCGCGTGAGTCGCTCGACTTCACCACTCGTCAATGTCCGCAGGAAGACGACCAGCTGACGCTTCGCCGTGTCGTCCAGCCCCAGCGGTTTCAATGCGCGGTCGCGCTCCGGGTCGCCGCCACCACCACCGTCGTACCAGTCGACGACCTCTTCCAGCGTCGCGAGCGAACCGTCGTGCATGTAGGGCGCGGTGAGGGCCACGTTCCTCAGCGACGGCACGCGGAAGGCATGGCGGTCCGATTCGCGAGCCGTGACTTCGAAGCGTCCGTGGTCGGGGGCCTTCTTGCGCGCACCGAGCCGCCCGTGCGCCCGCGCCCATTCGATGCCGGTATTGCGGAAGGTGTTGTCGGTGAAGGCCGCGTAGTCGTCGCGGACCGTGTGACACCCGCCACAACCGCTCGCGCGGAACACGTCGAACCCGGCGCGCTCATCATCGTTCAGCGCCGTGCTGTCCCCCGCGTACTTCCACAGATCGAACCGCGATCCGCCGACCGCGATGCTGCGCTCGTACGCCGCTAGCGCGGCGCCGATCAGACGCTGGCTGACCGGCCGACCTTGGAAGGCGGCACGGAAGGCCTCCCGGTAGTCAGACCGGCCCTGCAGGCGCCCGACGACATCCTGCACGGTCGGGTTCCAGGCTTCCTCGACCGCGAGCAACGGACCCCAGACCTGTTCCTCGAGCGTCTTCATCCGCCCATCGACGAACTGCGACGTCGCGAGCGCCGCGTTGAGGATCGTCGGCGTGTTCCGGCGCAACGACCGACCCCCGCGCCCGAAGGCCACCGCGGGGCCGTTCAATGCGAAGCCGTGCTCGGGGATGTGGCAGGTGCCGCAGGCCATCGTGCCGTCCTCCGCCAGCTGCGGGTCCATGAAGAGTTTCCGACCCAGCGCGATCTGGAGCGAAGGGTCGCCGGGCTCGATGTTCGCGACGATGGGCGGGAGTCCCAGGCTTGGATCCGGGTCCGACGCCGTGAGGGGTGCAGGCAGAAGCACGGCGGTCACCGCCAGGCCTACGACGAGGCGCGGCGACCACGTGGAAGAACTGGATGAACGGAACACCCGATGAGGCTCCTGGGTGAAGCGGCGGCGCCAGGGTCAGCGCTCGAATGCCGCGAATGGTATCCGCTTCGGCCGGGGAGCCGGTGTGTCCGTCACGCGTCTCTTCGCTTTCTGGAGCAATCGCACGACTCCGACACCCGCCACGGCTGCATGGTGTCAGCGCTGGTCGGGGTAGATCGCGTGAATGTCGGACGGCCCCGTCTCGGCTTGTGGCCGCCCGTGAGTCGACAGAGCGTGAATTCGGGTGTCAGCGGTCTCGCCGAAGGTTGGCCCGCCGCGAGGTCGAACCGGGTCCGGAGCGTAATGGCGGGCCACTCGACACCGACGCATTGCTCGACGGATGGGCCGAGAAAGCCCTATGTCAAGGCGCTGCAGCGCGGGGCGGGATCCACGCGACCCTGCGTCGATTCGTCGCGCCCCACGGGCGGAAAGGGAGTGTTCGTTCCGGGGAAACGCTTTGCGATCGCCGATCCACGCATCGGCAAAGCCGGCCCGGCTGCGCGGACTCCCTATTGCGGTGCGTACGAGAAATGTGCGATCTTCGAGCTTGAATGTTGTCAGTGCTCTCCGGGTCGGACGCAAGAGTCGACGAAAGCGCCGACAAAAGGGCCGATGTCGGTCGGGGTCGATGTCGGCCAGGGTGAATGAGTCGCTTTGAAAGCCTTTCCGTTCCCTGCCCTGCCGAGCTACTCACCCCGGATGCAAAGTCTTGCTGCCTGCCCGCAGAACTTTGACTGGCCAAGCGTGCCTGACCCAAGCGTGCCTGACCCACGCGTGCCTGACCCTGTGTGACGTGTACCCGTGTGACGTGTACTTCCGTCATGACATCCCGGTCGCCAGCACGCGCACGGGAATCTCACTTCCAAGTCCACTTGCGCCATAGCCGCGCTTGCCGTCGTGTCCGACTGCAGCCCTTTCTGAAACGGAAACCGATGCCTAGCTCCAAATCCTATGAGTCGTTGATTGCACAGATCGAACGCTTGCAACACGAGGCCGCCATCCTTCGCGAGCGGCAGAAGAAGCCCATCCTGGCGGCCATTGCCCAGGCGATTCATCACTACGAGATCACGTTGCCCGAGCTGAGGGGTGCCGTGGCGAGCACCGCGCCACGGGGTGCGGGGAAGGCGGCCCGTCTGGGTGGCGGTCGCGATGTCACCCACCCGCTGACCGGTCGCAAGGTGCCAGCCAAGTTCAAGAACCCGAAGACCGGGGAAACGTGGAGCGGCAGAGGCAGCACGCCGAAGTGGCTGAGCGAGGCGGAAGCCGGCGGTGCCAAGCGGGAGACCTTCCTGATCAAGCGCGGCAAGAGCTGATCGGCGTCCCGACGACCGACCTGCTCCCGGGTCGGTCGAGCGATCGTCGGTGACCAGCTCGCGCCGGCGGCAAGCGACGCGGATGACACAGCCGTGCTCCTTGCTCAATTTCCCGGTGCTTGGCACTCTCTCGGCACCAGCCAATCCGGAGTCTTGCCTGATGGAAGTGCCGCGGTGACGCACCGAGCGTCCGCCCGCAGACCTGTGGCGTCCGCTGGCGGGTGGCGGTCGTGAGTGTGGTCGCTGTCTTCAACCAGAAGGGAGGCGTCGGGAAGACGACGACGACCTTCAATCTGGCGAGTGTTCTCGGCCGGGAGGGCAGAGCGCCCGTTGCGATCGACCTCGATCCGCAATCGCACCTGTCGCTCGCCCTCGGCGTGCGGGCGGTGCCGCCGGGCGAGAGCATCTCTGCGTTCTTCCAGCATTCCGTGCCGCTTGCCACGCTCGCGCGCGAGGCGGGTATCGGCGTCCGCCTTGTTCCGGCGTCGCTCGACCTCTCGAAGGTCGACGCCCTCTACGGTGCCGACGTCAGCATGACCAAGAAGTTGAAGGGCGGCATCGAGGACGCGGGATGGTCCGAGACCCCGAACGTGCTGATCGACTGCTGCCCGATGCTGGGTGTCCTCACGCTGAATGCGTTGATGGCGGCCGACCGGGTGCTCATTCCCGTGTCCGCGGACTTCCTGTCCCTGCAGGGCGTCCACCGCATCAACGCCGCGCTCGATGTGCTGGAGCGCCGGACGGGTCGCCCCTTCGTGCGCCGTGTCGTGGTGACACGCTACGATGCCCGGCGCAAGCTCTCGTTCCGGATCTACCGGGAAGTCGTGGATTCGTTCCCGGGGATCGTGTGCGAGACCCGCATCCACGAGAGCGTATCGCTCGCCGAGAGCCCCATGCACGCCAAGGACATCTTCGGTTTCGCACCGTCCAGCCAGGGCGCCACGGACTACCGGGCGCTGCTGGCGGAACTCGACGGTGCGGGCTTCCTCAACCCCTGACCTGGAGGAGACGACCATGCATCCGTTCCTGCGCCTGACACCGCTGCTGCTCGCGCTCATCGTCGGTGGCGCATCCGCCAACATGGGTCGCGACGCCGACACGACAGCCACCACCGACGCCGACTTCGCGGCCGGGAAGAAGGCGATAGATGCCGAGGACTGGCCCGCCGCCGTGGCTGCCATGCAGAAGGCGGTCGCGGCGAACCCGTCGAGCCCCGACGCCCACAACTGGCTGGGCTTCGCCCATCGGAAGCTCGGCCAGTTCGATGCGTCGTTCGCCGCCTACGCCGAGGCCCTGCGCCTGGATCCGAAGCACCGCGGGGCGCACGAGTACATCGGCGAGGCCTATCTCATGACCCGCCAGCTCGCGAAGGCGGAAGCCCATCTCGCCGAGCTAGAGAAGATCTGCACACCGATCCCGTGCGAAGAGCAGAAGCAGCTCGCCCGGGCCATTGCCGCCTACAAGAAGCGCAATCCGTGACCCAGGCCCCTGCGCTTCGCGCGGTCCTGTGGGACTTCGGCGGCGTCTTCAGCAGCAGCCCGTTCGACGCCTTCGCCCGATACGAGCGCGAACGCGGACTGCCCGACGGCCTGCTGCGCCGGATCAACTCGATCAATCCCGACGACAACGCCTGGGCGAAGCTCGAGCGTGCGGAGATCACGGCACAGGCTTTCGATGCGGCGTTCGATGCCGAGGCCAGGGCGCTCGGGCATGCCGTCCCCGGCAGCGATGTGCTGCGCCTGCTCTTCGGAGAGATCCGTCCGGCGATGGTCGAAGCGCTGCGCCGCTGCCGAGCGGTGTTCCGCACGGCCTGCATCACGAACAATTTCGGGGACCTCGGCCCTGGCGTCGTCTCGGCCGATCGCGAGCGCGCATGGCGCGAAGTGACGGGGCTCTTCGATTTCGTGCTGGAATCGAGCAAGGTCGGCGTGCGCAAACCGGAGCCGGCGATCTATCTGATGGCCTGCGAGCGTCTCGGCATCGCGCCCGCGGAGGCCGTCTATCTCGACGACCTAGGCATCAATCTGAAACCCGCAAAGGCGCTGGGCATGGCGACGATCAAGGTCACGGACCCCGACGTTGCCATCGTGGAACTGGAGCGGGTGACAGGTCTTGTCCTGCGCTGATCCGGCACCGCGGATGGCGACGCTCAGCGTCCGGGTGTGGCGCGTCGGGGCTTGCGCTTGACCTTGGCGAAAGCCCGGTCGAACACCCATCGGGGCAATACGCCCAGCAGCCGGGCCACGAGCCCCATCTGCCACGGCACGACGGCGTACGGGCGCCGCTGCTCGATGGCGCGTGCGAGACGCCGGGCAGCGTCGTCCGCCTCGAGCAGGAAGGGCATCGCGTAGGGGTTGTGGGCCGTCATCGCCGTGCGCACGTAGCCCGGGCAGAGGGTGACCACCGAGACGCCGCTTCCGCGCAACTCCACCCGCAGACTTTCCAGATACGCGATCGCCGCCGCCTTCGACGCGCAATAGGCGCCGCTGCCGGGCAGGCCGCGGATCCCGGCGACGCTCGCGACGCCCACGAGCACGCCGCGTCGGACGGCGCACATCGGTTCGAGAAAGGGCTGGAACGTCTTCACCATGCCGATCACGTTCACGTCGAGGATCCACTGGCAGGTCTCGACGTCCTCGTCGCAACCCGTGAGGTTGCCTGCGCTGACCCCCGCGTTGGCGATCACGATGTCGGGCCGTCCGAAGCGCACCATGAAGTCCGCAGCGGCAGAGGCCATCGCCGCACCATCGCGGACATCGGCCGGATAGGTCGCCACCGGTACGGGCAGCGAGGCTGCAAGCGACTCGAGGAGATCCCTGCGCCTGGCCACCAGACCGAGCGTCGCTCCACGCGCCGCATAGTGGCGGGCGAGTGCCGCGCCGATGCCGTCGGATGCCCCGGTGATGACGACTCTCAGCGGCTCATCCATGGCGTGGTGGTGATCCTCCGGAAACGCGGAAGGCCGGCTTGCGCCGGCCTTCGATGAGTCGCCAGGACTACTTGGCGCCCTTCTTCCGTTCCATCCCGATCAGGTCTTCGAGGATCTGCTGGAAGCGCGCGTAGTCCACCTGTCCGTTGGCACCGGAGGCGTAGCCCGGTCCGGTGGTGTACTTGCCGTTCACGATGACGGTCGGCGTGCCCTTGATGGCGTAGTCCTTGGTCATCTTCATGGCGCGCTGGACCTTGCTGTTGACGCCGAAGGAGTCGTACGTCTCCTCGAACTTCCTCGCGTCGACCCCCGGCTGCTCGGCGGCCCACTTCATGAGCACCGCGCGATCCCAGAGCTTCACCTGCTTCTGGTGGATCGTCTCGTAGGCTTTCTCGTGCAGCGCGTCGAGGAGACCGAGCGCCTCGAAGGTGTAGTACATCTTGGCCTGCGGAACCCGGGATTCGTCCCAGACCGTGGGCACGTACCGGAACTCGACGTCCTTCGCCTTCTTCGACTTCCAGGCCTTCACGGTCGGCTCGAAGTCGTAGCAGTGGCTGCAGCCGTACTGGAAGAACTCCAGCACCTCGATCTTGCCGGCGGGTTCCGTCGGCTGCACGGTGGCGAGCGTCCGGTAGTCCTTGTTCACTTCCACCGCGGCGGTCGCACCGCCCGCGACGCCGGCCAGCATTGCCGCGAGAACCATGTGCCTGACGAGCTTCATGTCACCTCCAGTAAGCGCCATAGGCGCGTCGTACATCGTGTCAAACGCCGAGTGCCGCACGTGTCGCCGGAACGACAGGGTCAGTCGGCCGTTGCCTTCTGTTTGATCAGCGTCGCGTCGATCTGGTTCTGCTTGAGCCGCTCGCGTACGCGCCCGACCTCGTCAACGCCGCGCAGCGGGCCCACGCGGACACGATGCCATACCTTGCCCTCGGGCAGATCGGCCGTGAGCACCTTGGCTTCGATGCCGGAGAGCGCGAGCCGCGCCTTCAGGTTGTCGGCGTCGGCGGCATTCTGGAACGCGCCAGCCTGCAGGTAGTAGACATCCGCGCCAGCCGCCGACGAAGGCGCGGGCGCGTTCGCCGCCGCCTTCGGTTCGGCAGCCTTGCTGTCCGCAGGCTTGCCCTCGCGGGCCTTCGCGGCGCTGTCGGTGCCGGGCAGGATCTCGTAGAAGTCGAATCGGGATTTCTCGCCATCCGCGTCGGGAGTGCCGGACCGGGGCGACGCGGTCGTCGACTTCGAGGCCGCGGATCCGGCACCAGGCTTCGCGCGGTCAGCGTCGCGGTCCGATGCTTCGGCGGGGCCTGTCGGCTTCGAGACCGACTCGGGCACCGCCTTGCCGCCTACCTCGCGAGGCACGAAGGGCGCGGGCACCTTGAACAGGTAGAGCGCGACACCCAGAGCGACGGCCAGACCGACGAGAATGCCGATCACGATACCCACCAGCATGGGACTGCCGGATCGGGCGGACACGGATGGACGAGGCGTCTTGTAGTCGCGGCTGGCCACGGCCTACATCCGTTCCGGCGCGCCGACGCCGAGCAGCCGCAATCCGTTCCGCAGCACCTGCTGCACGGCCAGCACGAGGGCGAGACGCGCGTTGCGGACCGCTTCGTCTTCGACGAGGAACCGGGTGCCGTTGTAGTAGCTGTGGAAGTCGGCGGCAAGGTCCTTCAGGTAGAAGGCGATCACGTGCGGCGCGAGATCGCGGGCGGCGAACTCGATGGTGTCGGGGTAATCGGTGATCCGTTGCAGCAGGGTCAGTTCCGCGGGCGTGTCGAGCGGGGCGAGATCGCTTGCCCGCAGCATCGCGCGGTCGCCGCCCCATTCCTCGAGGACGCTCGAGACCCGCGCGTGGGCGTACTGGATGTAGTAGACCGGGTTGTCGTTGCTCTGCGACTTCGCGAGATCGAGGTCGAAGTCGAGGTGCTGGTCGCACTTCCGGGCGAGATAGAAATAGCGCGTCGCATCGACCCCGACGTCGTCCATCAGGTCTTCCAGCGTCACGTAGCTGCCGCTCCGCTTGCCCATCTTCACCGCTTCGCCGCCCTGGAAGAGCGCCACGAGCTGGATGAGCGGGACGACGAGCCTTTCGGGATCGATCTCGAACGCGGAGAGCGCCGCCTTCACGCGCGGGATGTAGCCGTGGTGATCTGCGCCCCACACGTCGACCACGAGATCGAAGCCGCGCTGGAACTTGTCGTGGTGGTAGGCGATGTCCGACGCGAAGTAGGTGAAGAGCCCGTTCTCGCGCTGGACGACACGATCCTTGTCGTCGCCGAATGCGGTGGAGCGGAACCAGCGGGCGCCGTCCTGCGTGTACAGATGACCGTTGGCTTCGAGGACTTCGAGGGCCCGGGCCACGCGTCCGGAGTCGTAGAGCGAGCGCTCCGAGTACCACTGGTCGAAGGTGACACCGAAGCGGCCGAGCACGTCGCGGATGCCTTCCAGCTGGCGCTCGAGCACGAAGAGCGTGAGGCGGTCGAAGTCGGGGCCGAGCAACTGCTTCGCCCGTTCGATGAGCGCGTCCATGCGCGCTTCGACGGCAGCTTCGTCGCCCTCGGGTGCGTCGGGCAGACCTTCAGTGACGGCGGCAGCGGGGCGCGAGAACCGATCGCCGTCGACGGCTTTCATCTCCGCGGCGCGGGTCCGGACGTAGTCGCCCTGGTAACCGTTGGCGGGGAACGGCACGGCTTCGGCGAACAGCTCGAGGTAACGCACCCACGCCGATACCGACAGGATGTCCATCTGGCGGCCGGCATCGTTCACGTAGTACTCGCGGGCCACGTCGAAGCCGGCGGCCTCGAGCAGATTGGCGAGGCTCGCGCCGTAAGCGGCGCCTCGGCCATGGCCCACGTGCAGCGGGCCCGTCGGGTTGGCGGACACGAACTCCACCTGCACGCGCTTGCCGGCGCCCACGGTCACGCGACCATAGGCGTCGCCTTCCGCGAAGATGCGCTGCACGACTGCACGCTTGGCTTCGGGACGCAGAAAGAGGTTGATGAAGCCGGCCCCGGCGATCTCGGCGCGCGCCACCCAGGGGGAGGTCGGCAATTGATCGATGATGCGCTGGGCGATCTCGCGGGGATTGCGCTTCAGGCGCCGGGCGAGCTGCATCGCGACGTTGCACGCGAAGTCCCCGTGGGCGGCGACCTTCGGACGTTCGAGCACCACGGGCGTGTCGGTGGCCTCGGGGGCGACGACTTCTAGAGCGGTCTCGAACAGGCCGGACAGGTGGGTCTTGAGATCGATCGCGGGCGGGGGCATGGGAGGCACTTCTGGAAAGGCGCGGATTATAAACCCCGCCCCCGTGGAAACCGGGGGCGGAACGCTCAGAAGTCGAGCGGATCCACGTCGAGCGACCAGCGCACGCGCGGCGTCTGGAGGGCCGGCCACCACGCATCCAGGAATCGGTGCAGGGCGGGTCGCGCGGAAGCCTGTACCAGCAACTGCCCGCGCCATCGGCCGGCAACCCGTGCGACCAGTGGCGGGACCGGATCGAACAGCAAGACGTCTTCACCGAGATCGCGGCCGGCGGTCGCCGCCTGACGGAGATACTCGAAGACCGCCAGTTCGTCGGTGGCTTCCGCGCGGAGCAACGCCTGGTGCACATACGGGGGAAAGCCCGCGGCGCGACGCATTTCGAGCTGCTCGCGCGCGAACCGGTCGAAGTTCTGGGCGACCAGCGCGGCATAGAGCGGATGCTCGGGCGCGCCCGTCTGGACCAGCACCTCCCCCGCGAGCGATGCGCGACCTGCACGGCCGGCCACCTGGAGCAGCAGCGCGAAGAGACGCTCCTCGGCCCGGTAGTCGGGAGAGAAGAGCCCCTGGTCGGCGCCGATCACCACGACGCGGGTCAGGCGCGGGAAGTCGTGCCCCTTCGCCAGCATCTGGGTGCCGACCAGCAGGTCGATGTCGCCCGACTCGATCCGATCGCGCAGCTGCGCGAACGCGTCCTTGCGGCGCGTCGTGTCGCGGTCCACGCGGGCGATCCTGGCCCCGGGGAAGCGGGCGACCAGGTGCTCCTCGACCCGCTCGGTGCCCTGCCCGAGCGGGCGCAGATCCTGGCTGCCGCACGAGGGGCAGGCGCGAGGCGGCAATGCCTCGTGTCCGCAGTGATGGCAACGGAGGCGACGCGCGCCATGGTGGTACGTCAGGCGCGCACTGCATCGATGACACGGCGCCACCCAGCCGCAGTGATGGCAGAGCAGCGTCGGGGCATAGCCGCGCCGGTTGATGAAGACGAGACTCTGCTCGCCGCGGTCGATCGCGCCGGAGATCGCTTGCGCCGAGGCCGGATGCAGCCACTCGCCCGGCGGTAGCGCGCGGGTGTCGATGACGCGGACCGAGGGCGCCGCACCGCCGGCGCGCGTTCGCAGGTAGGCGGGGCGGTACCGCCCGGCATCGACCTGGCGGACGCTCTCCAGCGAAGGCGTGGCCGAGCCCAGGACGAGCGGCACGCCGCGATCGCGGCCACGCACGATCGCGAGATCCCGGGCGTGGTAGCGGAGTCCCTCCTGCTGCTTGTACGAGGCGTCGTGCTCCTCGTCGACGACGATGAGGGCAAGACGCGGCATCGGGGTGAAGACCGCGAGGCGGGTACCCACGACGATGGTGGCTTCCCCGCGCGCGGCTTTCGTCCACCGCACGAGCCGCTCACCCTCGGCAAGGCCGCTGTGCAGGGCGACGACGCGGTCGGCGCCGAAGCGGTCGTCCACCCGCGCCTGCAACTGCGGCGTGAGATTGATCTCGGGAACGAGCAGCAGGGCCTGGCCGCCGCGCGCGACGGCCTCGGCGATCACCTGGAGGTAGACCTCGGTCTTGCCGCTGCCGGTGACGCCCTGGAGCAGGTGCGTCTCGAACCGCCCGAGCGTGTCGACGACGGCGGCGACTGCCTGCGACTGTTCCGGATTCAGTGCATGGCTCGACGCGTTCGGTGCGAAAGCGACTTCCCCGGGCGCTGCCGGATCGGGCGGTACGGTCTCCTCTACCCATCCCGAGTGCATGAACACCCGGAGCACCCGCATGGCGCTGCTGCCGAGGGCGTTGATCTCCGGAACCCCCAAAGTCGGCGCGTCGCGCAGCGATTCGAGCAGGCGGCGTTGCAACGTCGCGCGCGCGGGGACGGCCTGCAGGTCGACGCCGAGGCCGGCCGCCGTCAGACGAAAGGCGCGCCCGGGCGTGAGTGCCGTGGCATCCGTCCGACGCAACGCCGTGGGGAGCACCCCGAGAAGGATCTCCCCCAGGGGATGGTGGTAGTACCGGTGACAGAAACGGGCGAGGTCCAGGATCTCCGCCGGCACGCGCGGCAGATGGCGGGCGATCCGCGTCGCCTGCCTGACACGGTTCGACTCGATCAGCGTGGTGTCGGACACCCCCGTGACCACTCCGACCCGGTGCGCGCGCCCGAACGGTACGACCACCAGTCGCCCGACATCGTCCTCACCGGCATCGGGGTACCGGTAGTCGAAGAGCGTGTCCACCGGTACGTCGAGAGCCACCTGGAGGAAAGGCACGACGGTTCCTCAATTCCCTTTGCGAGGCGAGGAGTTGGCGTCAGGAGCTTCGATCTCGCATGACATATCGGTAGGAACCCGTTGGACGGACTGGCGGAAACGGCCTGCAGAGGCTGTGGATAAATCTGTGCATGAGCTTCCGTGGCGAATGTCAAGGCCCGGTCGTGAAGACTTCCCGGGAAGCATGCACCGCGTCAGCGCGTGTGCGAAGAAGATTTGACAATCAGAGAGTTGCAGGACCCCACCAGGGTACACAGAGGGGAATCGCCGGAAGACCCGCGCCAATGCTGGCGCCCTGTGCATAACTCGTGGAACGACGCGGGTTTCCGGCCGCTGTCGGCTGGAATTCAGTGATAGATGCGCGACTGCTCGTGAACGGCCTCGACCAGCGCCGCGACGTTCTCGGGCGGGGTCACGCGGGAGACACCATGGCCGAGATTGAAGACGTGACCGGTGCCGGCGCCGTAGGACGCGAGGACCTTGCCGGCCTCCCGGCGGACGATCTCCGGCGTGGTGAGCAGGATCGTCGGATCGAGATTCCCCTGCAGCGCGACGCGCTTGCCGACCCGTGCGCGCGCTTCCCCGATGTCCACGGTCCAATCGAGGCCGACCGCATCGCAGCCGATCGCGGCGATCTTCTCCAGCCACAGCCCGCCCCCCTTCGTGAAGACGATCACCGGCACCTTCTGCCCGTCGCGCTCCCGCGTGAGCCCGGCCACGACCTGCTGCATGTACGCCAGTGAGAACTCCTGATAGGCCGCATTCGAAAGCGCGCCTCCCCAGGTGTCGAACAGCATGAGAGCCTGGGCGCCGCTCTCGACCTGGGCGTTGAGGTAGGCGACGACGGACCGCGCATTCACGTCGAGGATCTTGTGGAGCAGGTCGGGGCGGCCGTAGGCCATGCCCTTCACGCGCTCGAAATCGGTCCCGCCCTGGCCTTCGATCATGTAGCAGGCCAGCGTGAACGGGCTGCCGGAGAAGCCGATGAGCGGCACCTCGTTGGCCAGCGCCTTCCGGATCTGGGAGACGGCATCCATCACATAGCGCAGGTTGCCCCACGGATCGATCGGTGTGAGGTCGTTGATCGCCCATTCATCGCGCAGGGGGCGCTCGAAGCGTGGACCCTCGCCCTCGGCGAAGTAGAGCCCCAGGCCCATGGCATCGGGCACGGTGAGGATGTCGGAGAAGAGAATCGCCGCATCGAGCGGAAAGCGCGCGAGCGGCTGCATGGTCACTTCGGTGGCGAGATCCGCATTGCGGCACAGGCTCATGAAGTCCCCGGCGCGGGCGCGGGTGGCGTTGTACTCGGCCAGATAGCGACCGGCCTGCCGCATGATCCAGATCGGGGTGTACGGCGTGGGTTCGCGCAGCAGGGCGCGGAGGAACGTGTCGTTCTTTGGACGGGACATGGCTCGGGCTCGGAGAGGGCTAGGAATCGCTGAGGACGGTCGAGGCAGACTGCGTGGGGCGCGCCCTTCGAGGAGCACCATCGAGCGCACGGCGGAGCGCGTGCGTGGGCGCAGGGGAGCGCGATCCCGGAAGTGCCACCGGACGGGGGCCTCGAATCCCCCGCCCGTACTGCGAACCGACGTCAGCGCGGCAGATCGCTGCGCCCCATCAGGAACTCGTCGACCGCGCGTGCTGCCTGGCGTCCTTCACGGATGGCCCAGACCACCAGCGATTGCCCGCGGCGCATGTCGCCCGCCGCGAACACCTTGGGTACGTTCGTCTGGTAGGAAACCGGGCCTTCCGTCGACGCCTTGACGTTGCCGCGGGCGTCCTTGGCGACACCGAACGACTCGAGAACGCTCGCCAGGGGAGAGACGAATCCCATCGCGAAGAGGACGAGGTCGGCGGGAATCTCGAACTCGCTGCCGGAGACCTCGACCATCTTCATCTGCCCGGTCGCATCGTCCTTCTTCCACTCCACACGGACGCACACCAGCGCCTTCACGTGACCGTTCTCGCCGCGGAACGCCTTGGTCGAGACGGCCCAGTCGCGCGAGCAACCTTCCTCGTGGGACGAGGATGTCCGCAGCTTGAGCGGCCAGTAGGGCCACGTCAGGGCGCGGTTCTCCTCGGCAGGAGGCTGGGGCAGGAGTTCGAACTGCGTGACCGAGGCAGCGCCGTGGCGATTCGATGTGCCGACGCAATCGGAACCCGTGTCGCCACCGCCGATCACCACGACGTGCTTGTCCGTCGCCATGATCTGGCCGGGAATCCGGTCGCCGGCGACCACACGGTTCTGCAGGGGCAGGAACTCCATCGCGAAGTGGATGCCCTGCAGTTCGCGCCCGGGGACCTGGAGATCGCGCGGCTGCTCGGCGCCGCCGGTCAGGGTGACGGCATCGAACTCGGCAAGGAGCTTCTCGGGATCGATGTACTCCTTCGCGAGGTTGGTCACACCACCCTCGGTGGGCGCCTTCCCCACGCAGACGCCCGGGCGGAAGGTGACGCCCTCCTCCTGCATCTGCGCCATCCGGCGGTCGATGTGGTGCTTCTCCATCTTGAAATCGGGAATGCCGTAGCGCAGCAGCCCGCCGATTCGGTCGTTCTTCTCGAACAGGGTGACATCGTGTCCGGCCCGCGCGAGCTGCTGGGCGCAGGCCAGACCGGCCGGCCCCGATCCGACCACGGCGACCCGCTTGCCGGTCTTCGCCTTGGGGGGCTGGGGGACGACCCATCCCATTTCCCAGCCCTTGTCGATGATCGCGTGCTCGATGGACTTGATGCCCACCGGGTCGGCATTGATGTTCAGAGTACAGGCCGCTTCGCACGGCGCCGGACAGACGCGGCCGGTGAACTCGGGAAAGTTGTTCGTGGAGTGCAGGGTGTCGAGGGCCTGCCGCCAGTTCTGCCGGTAGATGAGGTCGTTCCAGTCGGGAATGATGTTGTTCACCGGACAGCCCTGCATGCAGAACGGGATGCCGCAGTCCATGCACCGGGCACCCTGGACGGAGGCCTCCTGATCCGTCAGGTGACCGACGAACTCCTTCCAGTGACGGACCCGTTCGACGGCCGGCTCCGCGGCCTCGGTCAGCCGCTGGTACTCCATGAATCCCGTTACCTTGCCCATGTACTCGATCTCGACTCAGTTGTTCTTGTCCGTCACGGCGCGATGCACGCCGTGCCCGATGCCTCATCCACTACGCAGCGAGCCTGCTTCCCCGTCAACTACGCAGCGAGCCTGCTTCCCAGTCAACTACGCAGCGAGCCTGCTTCCCTTCGAAGCCAGTTCCCCCAGCGCGCGCTTGTACTCGTTCGGGAACACCTTCACGAACCGGCCCCGCCATTCGTTCCACGCATCGAGGATCTCCTTCGCGCGGGCGCTGCCGGTGTGGCGATGATGATTCTCGATCGCCCGGCGCAGCACCGCCTCGTCGGCCATGCCCAGGTGCCAGACATCGCGGGAGACCCTGGCCTCCTGCTCGGCCTCGGCAAGCACCGGCTCCAGCGAAACCATGGACAGGTTGCAGCGGGTCTTGAAGGTGTCGTCCTCGTCGAGCACGTACGCCACGCCACCGGACATCCCCGCGGCGAAATTGCGGCCCGTCATGCCGAGCACGACGACCGTGCCGCCGGTCATGTACTCGCATCCGTGGTCGCCGACACCCTCGACCACGGCGAGACCGCCGGAGTTGCGGACGCAGAAACGCTCGCCCGCGACACCCCGGAAGAAAGCCTCGCCGGCGATCGCGCCGTACATCACGGTGTTCCCCACGATGATGTTCTCGCTGGGTTTGCCGCGGAACTTCGGTGACGGCTGGACGATGATCCGCCCGCCGGAGAGCCCCTTGCCCACGTAGTCGTTGCCTTCGCCGATGAGATCGAGGGTGATGCCATGGGCCAGGAAGGCGCCGAAGCTCTGACCGGCGGAGCCCGCGAACTTCACGTGGATGGTGTCGTCGGGCAGGCCTTCGTGACCGTACCGGCGCGCCACCTCGGACGACAGGATCGTGCCGACCGTGCGGTTCACGTTGCGGATCGTGGTCTCGATCGTGACCTTCTCGCGCCGCTCGAGGGCGGGCTGGGCCAGCTCGACGAGGCGGTGATCCAGGGCCCGGTCGAGACCGTGATCCTGGGTCTCGACATGGCGGCGGGCCACAGCGGCGGAAACCTGCGGAAGGTGGAAGATCTTCGAGAAATCGAGACCGCGCGCCTTCCAGTGCTCGATGCCCTCCTTCATGTCGAGCAGATCCGCACGGCCCACGAGATCGTCGAAGCGGCGGATCCCGAGGCGCGCCATGTACTCGCGGACTTCCTCGGCGACGAAGAAGAAGAAGTTCACGACGTGCTCGGGCTGGCCCTTGAAGCGCTTGCGCAGTTCGGGATCCTGCGTCGCCACGCCCACCGGGCAGGTGTTGAGGTGGCACTTGCGCATCATGATGCAGCCCTCGACCACCAGCGGGGCCGTCGCGAAACCGAACTCGTCGGCTCCGAGCAGAGCACCGATGAGCACATCGCGACCGGTCTTCATCTGGCCGTCGACCTGCACGGCGATGCGACCGCGCAGGCGGTTCAGCACCAGTGTCTGCTGCGTCTCGGCGAGACCCAGTTCCCAGGGCGTGCCTGCGTGCTTGATGGACGACCAGGGCGACGCCCCCGTGCCGCCGTCGTGGCCGGAGATGGTGACGTGGTCGGACTTCGCCTTCGACACGCCGGCTGCCACCGTCCCCACACCGATCTCGGAGACCAGCTTCACGCTGATCGACGCGCGGGGGTTGGCGTTCTTCAGGTCGTGGATGAGTTGCGCGAGGTCTTCGATCGAGTAGATGTCGTGATGCGGGGGGGGCGAGATCAGCCCGACGCCCGGCACCGAGAAGCGCAGCTCGGCGATGTACTCGGAGACCTTGTGGCCGGGCAGCTGGCCGCCCTCGCCGGGCTTCGCGCCCTGCGCCATCTTGATCTGGATCTGGTCGGCCGACCCCAGGTACTCGGCCGTGACCCCGAAGCGTCCGGACGCGACCTGCTTGATCTTCGAGCGCAGGGAATCACCGGCAAGCAGCGGAAGATCGCGGGCGATGCGATCGTTGCCCAGGCGCGAGGCGAGCGTCTCCCCTTCCTCGATGACCGCGAAGCGGCGGGGATCCTCGCCACCCTCGCCCGTGTTCGATTTCCCACCGATGCGGTTCATCGCGATGGCGAGCGTGGTGTGCGCTTCCGTCGAGATCGAACCGAGCGACATGGCGCCGGTGGCGAAGCGCTTCACGATCTCCTTTGCGGGTTCGACCTCGTCGATCGGGATGGACTTCGCCGGGTCGAAGCGCAGGTCGAACAGCCCGCGGAAGGTCATGTGACGACGGGACTGGTCGTTGATGATCGCCGCGTACTCCTTGTAGGTGGAGTACGAGCTCGCCCGGGTGGAGTGCTGCAGCTTCGCGATGGCGTCCGGCGTCCACATGTGCTCCTCGCCGCGGATCCGGAAGGCGTACTCGCCGCCGGCGTCGAGGGATTCGGCCAGCACGGGATCGTTGCCGAAAGCCGCCGAGTGGAGGCGGATGGCTTCCTCGGCGACCTCGAACACGCCGATGCCCTCCACCGTGGACGTGGTCCCGGTGAAGTACTGTTCGATCAGCGCGGAGGACAGGCCGACCGCCTCGAAGATCTGGGCGCCGGTGTACGACATGTACGTGGAGATGCCCATCTTCGACATGACCTTCATCAGGCCCTTGCCGACCGCCTTCACGTAGTTCTTCACCGCCTTGGCGCGCTTGTCCTCGGGCAGGTCGTCCGCGTTCGCGAGGGTTTCCATCGCGAGGTAGGGGTGGACGGCTTCGGCACCGTATCCGCCGAGAAGCGCGAAGTGGTGGACCTCGCGGGCGGAACCGGTCTCGACGACGAGGCCGGCCGAGGTACGGAGGCCCTTGTTCGTCAGGTGCAGGTGGATCGCGGAGGTCGCGAGGAGCGCCGGGATGGCGACCCGCTCGGCGTTGGTCTTGCGATCGGACACGATCAGGATGTTGAAGCCGGAACGGACGGCATCGACGGCCTCGGCGCACAGGCTGGCAAGCCGCGCTTCGATGGCCTCCTTGCCCCAGGACACCGGATAGCAGATGTCGAGTTCGTACGCCCGGAACTTGTCATTGGTGTGCTTCCCGATGTTGCGGATCTTCTCCATCTCCTCGAAATCGAGGATGGGCTGGGAGACCTCCAGGCGCATCGGCGGGTTGCTCTCGTCGATGCCCAGCAGGTTCGGCTTCGGCCCGATGAACGACACCAGCGACATCACGAGATCTTCCCGGATGGGGTCGATCGGAGGGTTGGTCACCTGCGCGAACAACTGCTTGAAGTAGTGGTACAGCGTCTTGTTCTTGTCCGACAGCACGGCGAGCGGGCTGTCGTTGCCCATGGACCCGATGGCTTCCTCGCCGTCGCGACCCATGGGGATCAGCTGGAACTTCAGGTCCTCCTGCGTGTAGCCGAAGGCCTGCTGGCGATCGAGCAGCGAGACCGGGGAGGTCCAGTCGGGGGCGTCTTTCGCGTCGATGTCGTCGAGCTTCACGCGGATGCTGTCGAGCCAGCCGCGATAGGGCTTGGCGGCGGCGAGCTGATCCTTCAGTTCCTTGTCGTCGATGATCCGGCCGGCGGCGAGGTCCACCAGGAACATCTTGCCGGGCTGCAGGCGCCACTTCTTGACGATCTTCTCCTCGGGTATCGGCAGCACGCCGGACTCCGAGGCCATGATCACGAGGTCGTCGTCGGTCACGATGTAGCGGGCAGGGCGCAGACCGTTGCGGTCGAGCGTCGCGCCGATCTGGCGACCATCCGTGAAGGCCACCGCCGCGGGGCCGTCCCACGGTTCCATCATCGCCGCGTGGTACTCGTAGAAGGCGCGGCGGTTGTCGTCCATGAGCGTGTGCTTCTCCCATGCTTCGGGGATCAGCATCATCATCGCGTGGGCCAGCGAGTATCCCGCCATTACCAGCAGTTCCAGCGCGTTGTCGAACGACGCGGAGTCGGACTGGCCGGGGTAGATGAGCGGCCAGAGCTTGGCGAGGTCCTGCCCCAGTACCGGCGAGGAGATCGCCCCCTGGCGGGCGCGGATCCAGTTGACGTTCCCGCGCAGGGTGTTGATCTCGCCGTTGTGGGCGATCAACCGGAAAGGATGCGCGAGATCCCACGTCGGGAAGGTGTTGGTCGAGAACCGCTGGTGCACGAGGGCCAGCGCCGACACCAGGCGGGGCTCCTTCAGATCGAGATAGTAGGTGCCCACCTGATCGGCGAGCAGCATCCCCTTGTAGACGATGGTCCGCGCGGACATCGAGGGAACGTAGAACTCCTTGCCGTGGGCCAGATCGAGTGCCTGGATCGCGTGGCCGGAGCGCTTGCGGATCACGTAGAGCTTGCGCTCGAGTGCATCGGTCACGGTGACGTTGCTGCCCATGCCGATGAAGACCTGGCGGATCACGGGCTCGATCGCGAGCACGGACTCGCCGAGGCCCGTGTTGTCGCGCGGCACGTCCCGCCAGCCGAGGAGCACCTGGCCCTCGGCCCGGATGGCACGCTCGATCTCCTGCTCACAGGCGAGGCGGCTGGCGGGCTCCTGCGGGAGGAACACCATTCCGACGCCGTACTCGCCCGCCAGCGGAAGGGGGACGCCCTGCTTCGCCATCTCCTCGCGGAAGAAGGCATCGGGGATCTGGAGAAGGATGCCCGCTCCGTCACCGGCCAGGGGATCAGCACCCGTGGCGCCGCGGTGCGTCAGATTCTCGAGGATCCGCAGACCCTGCTGGACGATGCCGTGGCTCTTCTGGCCCTTGATGTGGGCGATGAACCCGACGCCACAGGCGTCGTGCTCGTTGGCGGGGTCGTACAACCCCTGCGGGGGAATCGTCGTTTGGGCCACGGCTAACCTCTTCGAATTGCTGCTCGGCGTCGACCAGGCGCCACCTGCCGTGGGCGGTCTCCGCAATGGCAGGGGCTGTCTCGGTAACGGCTATGTGCGCCAGGCCCCGGAAAACACGACGTTTTCACAGGGCGTAAGGGATCGGATGGTAACGCGAGCCGGCTCGCTGCTTCAACCGGAGCGCGGCCCGTCTGGTGCGATGCGTCAGAGATTCTCGATCGCGAAGAGGCGGCGGTGCTCGAGGATGGCGTAACGGTCGGTCATCCCGGCGATGTAGTCCGCGATGGCCCGGACCCCTTCGGCATCGGCCCGGCCCTGGAACTCGGGCGGCAGGAGACGGCGATCGGAGTGGAAGGCGGCGAAGAGCTCCTGGACGATGCGCCGGGACTTCGCCGCCATGCGCGCCACCCGGAAGTGGCGATAGAGGCGCTCGCGCAGGAAGCGCTTCAGGGACTGCTGCTCCTCGTGGACCTGCGCCCCGAAGGCGATGAGCGGCGGCGCCTCGCGGACTTCCTCGATCGAAGCGGGCGCCGCGCGGGCAATCCGATCGGTGCTTTCCCGGATGAGGTCCGAGACGAGGAAGTTGATCATCCGGCGGACGGTCTCGTGGATGCGCCGGCGATCGCGGAGATCCGGATACAGCCGCTCCACCTCGTCCAGGTGCCGGCGGAACAGGGGCTCCGTCGACAGCCCTTCGATATCGATGAGCCCGGAGCGCAGGCCGTCGTCGACGTCGTGGTTGTTGTAGGCGAGTTCGTCGGCCAGATTCGCGAGTTGCGCTTCGAGCCCCGGTTGGCGCCGCCGGAGGAACCGCTCGCCGAGTGCACCGAGGGTTTCGGCGTTGCGGATGGAGCAGTGCTTGAGGATGCCTTCGCGCGTCTCGAACGTGAGATTGAGGCCATCGAAGGCGCCGTAGCGGCTCTCGAGATGGTCGACCACGCGCAACGACTGGAGGTTGTGCTCGAACCCGCCGTGCTCGCGCATGCATTCGTTCAAGGCATCCTGGCCCGCGTGCCCGAACGGGGTGTGCCCGAGATCGTGGGCGAGGGAGATCGCTTCGACGAGATCCTCGTTGAGGCCAAGGTTGCGTGCGACCGAGCGTGCAATCTGGGCAACTTCGATCGAGTGCGTGAGTCTGGTCCGGAAGAGGTCGCCCTCGTGGTTCACGAAGACCTGGGTCTTGTACTCGAGGCGCCGGAACGCGGTGGAGTGGACGATGCGGTCGCGGTCGCGCTGATACTCCGTACGGCCATCGGGGGGAGGTTCCTGCAGTGGGCGTCCGCGCGAGGTTTCCCCCCGGGCGGCATACGGCGCGAGGTCACCCATCGACCGCGGCGCCGGCCAGTACTTCCTCGAGCACGGGCCGTGGGACCGCGGCGTCGACGTAGGCCTGCCCCAGCGACTTCAGCAGGACGAATCTCAGCCGGCCGCCCTCCACCTTCTTGTCGTGCCCCATGAGGTCGAGCCATTGCGCGATCTCGAGGTGCGGCGGCGTCACGGGCAATCCCGCCCGGGCCACCATGGCCGTGACGCGCGCCACGTCGGCGTCGTCGAGATGGCCCAACTGCCGGGACGTCCGGGCGGCCAGCACCATGCCGGCACCGACGGCCTCGCCGTGCAGCCATCGGCCGAACCCGAGCGCCGCCTCGATGGCGTGCCCGAACGTGTGCCCGAGATTGAGCAACGCACGGTCACCGGTCTCGCGCTCGTCGCGGGCGACGATGTCGGCCTTGTTCCGGCAGCAGCGCTCGACCGCGAAGGCCAGGGCCGTCGGATCGCGGGCCAGCAGGGCTTCCAGGTGGGCATCCAGCCAGTCGATGAAATCGCGGTCGCCCAGGAACCCGTACTTGATGACTTCGGCCAGTCCGGCGGACAACTCCCGCGGCGGCAGGGTCGAGAGGGTGGCAAGGTCGGCGATCACGGCGGCGGGTTGGTAGAACGCGCCGATCATGTTCTTGCCGAGTGGATGGTTGATGGCCGTCTTCCCGCCCACCGACGAATCCACCTGCGCGAGCAGCGTCGTCGGCACCTGGATGAACGGGACGCCGCGAAGGTAGGTCGCCGCGGCGAATCCGGTGATGTCACCGACGACGCCGCCGCCCAGTGCGATCAGGGCCGTGCGTCTTTCACAGCGCGCCGACAGCAGGGCGTCGTAGATGGCATTGAGGGTTTCCCACGTCTTGAAGGCCTCGCCATCGCGGACGACGATCGGAAGGACGGAGACGCCCGCGCCCTCCAGCGCCGCCTGCAGGCGCGGAAGGTACAGCGCCGCGACCGTTTCGTTCGTCACCAGCGCCGCGCGTTTCTGCGGCATGCGGCGGATGAACAGATCGGCCTGGTCGATGAGGCCGGCGCCGATGTAGATGGGATAGGCCCGATCGCCCAGCCCGACAGTGGTGGTCAGCATTGGTGGCTTCCTTGTGAGGCGACGCCGCGGGCGAGGAGTGTCGCCTCCAGGCGGGCCACCAGCGTGCGCAGGCTCTGGATCCCCGTGTCGGCGATCACGTGGGCTGCCTCACGGTAGAGCGGATCCCGGACGAGCAGGAGTTCCGCCAGTCGTGCGCGCGGATCAGCGGTCTGTAGCAACGGGCGGCCGCGATCGTGCCGGGTGCGGTTCCAGAGTTCGTCGACGTTCGCGCGGAGATAGATCACGGTCCCGCGCGAGTGCAGGGCGGCGCGGTTGGCCGGGTCGAGAACTGCGCCGCCACCGGTCGCCAGCACAACCCCGTCGAGGCGCGTGAGTTCGTCGATGATCGCCGATTCCCGGGCGCGGAATCCGGACTCGCCCTCGATCTCGAAGATCACCGGGATCTTGACGCCGGTCCTGGTCTCGATCTCGTGATCCGAATCGAGAAAAGTCATCGACAGTCGCTTGGCGAGGAGCTTGCCGACGGACGTCTTGCCGGCGCCCATCAGCCCCACGAGAAAAATGTTCCCGTGCGGGACCGGGCCCTGGACCGGAAACGGAGTCGGATCATCCATGCGCCGGATTCTAGCCCGTCATCCCGCCATGCAGTAGGCAGGACCATCCCGCCCACGGGACCGCGGCGTCGGATCTCCCCTGGCCCCTGGCGGGACCGGGGGTCAGCGCAGCGTGAGGTTCTCCTTGAGGATCCTCGGCGTCACGAACACCAGAAGTTCACGACGGTCGTTGAAGCGACGTTCGTTCCGGAAGAAGAACCCGATGATCGGGATGTCGCCGAGGATGGGGATCTTGCTCTGCTGCGTCGTCTCGTCCTGGGTGTAGATGCCACCGATGCCCACCGTTCCGCCGTTCTCCACCAGTACCTCGGTGGTCACCTGCTTCGTGTCGATGGCCGGGCCGGCGTTCGTCGTGACGCCGATGCTGTCCTTGTGGACATCGAGCTTCATGATCACGTTGTCGTCGGGCGTGATCTGAGGCTTCACCTTCAGCGACAGCGTTGCCTTGCGGAAGCTGATGCTGGTTGCGCCGGACGCGGTTGCGGTCTGATAGGGGATCTCGGTGCCCTGTTCGATGCCAGCCTCGATGTTGTCGGCCGTGATCACGCGGGGGCTTGAGATCAGCTTGCCGCGCGCGTCGAGTTGCAGCGCGGAGATCTCCAGGTTGAGGAAGCGCGTCTGGCTGGGGTTGAAGAGCGAGAACGTGAACGCCCCCGCGGAACCACTGCCAGCGCTGAGCGCCGGAGCCGGAAGGTTCACCGCCAGGGAATCCGGGAAGAAGCTGCTCGCGTAGTCCTGGGCCTGGCCGGTCTGGACACCGACACTTCGCACGTTGCCGCCGATGTTCATGCGGACACGGTCACCTCCGAGCGGCTGGAAGCCCGCCCCGGCGCCGAGACTGAGCGTGCCGAGCCGTGCGCCGATGGAACGACCGAACGTGTCGGAGGCTTCGACGATCCGCGCCTCGATCATCACCTGGCGTACCGCGATATCGATCTTCTTGATCAGCGCCGCGATCTCTTCCAGCTTGGATGGCGTGTCCTGCACGAAGATCGTGTTCGATCTCGGATCGACGACGGCACTGCCCCGCTTCGTGAGGAGGCGCTGGTTCGGGTCGGACATCATCAACTGGAACGACTGCGCCTTCATGTAGTTCAGCTGGAAGCTTTCGGTCCTCGTCGGCTCCAGTTCCTGGATCTGCTGCTGCGCTTCGAGCGCGAGCTTCTCCTTGGTCGTGAGTTCGTCGCGAGGTGCGATCCAGACGACACTGCCGTTCTTGCGGAGATCGAGTCCCTTGGATTGCAGAATGATGTCCAGGGCCTGATCCCACGGGACATCCTTCAGACGCAGCGTGAGGTTTCCGGCGACCGTGTCGCTCGTGATGATGTTGAGCCCGGTGAAGTCGGCGATCACCTGCAGGACGGCCCGGACCTCGATGTTCTGGAAGTTCAGCGACAGCTTGTCGCCCACGTAACCGCGACCCGAGGCGGCGCCGATCTTCGTCGGGTCCTCGATGACCCGTTTCACCTCGATGATCAGTCTATTGTCGGTCTGGTAGGCCGAGTGCTCCCAGTTCCCGTGGGGCGAGATGACCACGCGGGCGTTGGACCCCTGGCGAGATGCCTCGACGATGTCGACGGGCGTCGCGAAGTCAGCCACGTCCATCTTCCGCTGGAGGTTCGCCGGGATCTCCGCCTGGAGGAAGTCGACCACGACGGACTTGCCCTGGCGGCGGATGTCGATGCCGGTGGTGCTGTCCGAAAGGTCGATCACGACCTGACCCTCGCCGCCCTTGCCGCGCCGGAAGTCGAGGTTCAGGAGCGCGTGGGGGACGTTCGGCTTGCCCGACGCGAAGTGGGTGCTTTCAGAGGCACTCGCGACATTGTTCTGCGACGCGCCGCCTCCCGCCTGCAGGCTGATCGAGAGGACCTTGCCGTCCAACTGGGCGTCGTACTTCACGGGGCGGGTCAGATTGAGCACCACCCGCGCCCGGCCGCCGGATTGCCCGATCCGGATGGACCGGAGTTCCGTGTTGCCGATCTCCTGACTGGACTTTCCGAGGCCGTTGCTGGTGTTGACGAAATCGAAGGCGATCCTGGGAGGGTTGTTGATCGCGAAGCTGGCGGGCGGCGCCGCGAGCGGTTGCTTCATGGTGATCTTCACCAGCACGAGCCCGCCCTGCCCCGACAGAACCTCCACCGCATCGATCGTGTTCGGCGTCGTGGAGGACGACGGGTCGTTCGCCGGCTTCGCCCCCCAGGAAGGCAGCGCGGCCAGGGCCAGCACCGCGGTAAGAATCATGCGGCACAGGGCCGCCCCGGAGGTTCTCATCGCTTCGACTCCTCTTCATCGAGCAGCTGCAGGCTGCTCGTACGCTCGGTCCAGACCCCGGAGGCGTCTTGCACAACCTCCTTGAGCGTGATCGACGTTTCCGTTATGACCGACACGATGCCGAAATTCTGGCCGATATAGTTGCCGTTCTTCACCTGGTAAAGATTGCCCTCGGGTGTCTTGATGAGGGCAAACATCTTCCTGGTCTTGTCCTGCAGAGTTCCGACCATCTTCAGGCTTTCGAGCGGATAAGCTTCCAGCGCTTCCTTGCGGCGCAACTCGTTCGCCTGGCTGGGACGTTCACTGTCGCCCTTCTCGGTCGCCTCGGGCTTGCGCGGGCGGAACGGATCCGGCAGATCGTAGGCTTCGTACGAGAACGGCTGGTATGGGGTCATCTCGGGCAGCGGGTCCACCCGCCCGCGAAGGTCGTTGCCCGAATCGTTCACGAACTGCCGGAGGTCCTGGTATTCGTCGCCACCACAGGCGGACAAGCCGAGGACGAGAAGAACACTCCAAGCGCGCCTGATCATTATTTCTTGGCCCCCGCCTTGGCGTCCTTCTCCTTCCGTTTCTGGGCATCGAGTTCGCTCTGGTCCAGATACCGGTAGGTCTTGGCTATCGCATCGAGGGTCAGGTTGCCCTCCTTGTCGTACGAAACGGCAATGTCGTTCAGCGTGACGATCCGGGAGAGCTGCGAAACGTCGCTCGCGAATGCCCCGATGTCGTGATAGGCGCCGATGACGCGGATCGTGATGGGCAATTCGGCGTAGAACTCGGACATGGTTTCCTGCTGCGCCGGGCGGAACAACGTGAACTGTAGACCCCGACCAAGGCCTGCCTGGTTGATGTCCGTCAGGAGAGCTTCCATCTCCGCCTTGTTGGGGAGCTGCTTCAACATCGCGCCGAAGGCCTGTTCGATGTCCGCGAGCTGCTTCTTGTAGGCGTCGCGGTTGATGGCCTGCCCTTTCTTCCGCCGAAAGGTATCGCGCAGATCGAGCTCCTGCTGGCGAGCAGCCGCCAGCTCCTCGGCTTGAAGGCGCCAATCGAACCAGTAGCTCGCCGCGACGATCAGCAAGAGCGCGAGCAGGAGCACCCCCAGCTTTGGCAGGACCGGCCAGTTGCCGATGTCCCGGGGGTTCAGCCTCTTGAGATCGTCGAGTGTCATGGGGATCAGCCCTTCGGAGGCTTCTGCTGTCCCTGGCTCGCGTCCGTCGAATCAACCTTCTCGCGAGTGAGGTTCACATTGACGATGAATTCGTTCTGCTGCTGCTTGTCGACGATCGCCGCCTTGATTTCGACGAGACTGGGCGCTTCCAGCCAGGGCGAAGCCTCCAGGTTCCGCATCAGGGTGGACACCCTGGCGTTGGAAGACGCGTAGCCGGAGATGTTCACGCGGTTGCCGGTCTGCTTGACCGACTTGAGATACACGCCGTCTGGAATCTGCCGCACCAGCTGATCCAGCAACCTGACGGTCTCGGACCGGTTGGACTGGAGGGACTCGACGACCTGCTTGCGACCCAGCAAGGCTTCGGTCTGCTCCTTCAGCTTCTTGATCTCCTCGATCTGGCGATCGAGGATCGCAATCTCGTTCAGAAGGTATTCGTTTCGCCCGACCTGCGTCTGGATGCGGTTGCCGAAGTAGGTGTGGACCGCCCCCCAGATGGCAACGCCGATCACGAAGGTCACAGCCGCGAGCGCGACGAAACGCTTGCGCTGCTCCTTACGGCGTTCCTCGCGATGCGGTAGTAGGTTGATTGGGATCATGCGTCGAATCTTCGCATCGCGAGTCCGCAGGCGACCATGAGCGACGGGGCGTCCTGCGCCAGTTGCCGCTCCTTGATTTTCGGGGCCTTGTCCATGCTCGCGAAAGGATCGGCGACCACGGTGTTCACACCGGTGCGACGGGATACGACTTCATCCAACCCGGGGATGGATGCACAACCGCCGGCCAGGAGTATGTGATGCACCTGGTTGTACTGTGTGGATGTGAAGAAGAACTGGAGCGCGCGGGTGACTTCGAGAGCGAGGGTATCCATGAACGGCCGGAGGACGTCGGGCTCGTAGTTTTCCGGCAGGCCGCCGCTCTTCTTGGCGGCCTCGGCCTCCTCGATGGAAAGACCGAACGTCCGCTGGATCTCCTGGGAGAGCTGATTCCCGCCGAACGGCTGTTCGCGCATGTAGACCGACTGGCCGTTGCGCAGGACGTTGATGTTCATCATCGATGAGCCGACGTCGACCAGTGCGATGGTCTGGTCCACCCCTCCGTCGGGGAAGCGACCCTGGATCAGTTCGAACGCGGTCTGGGCGGCGAACGCATCGATGTCCATGACGACGGCCTTCAGCCCTTGAGATTCCACGACGGCCACCCGGTCCTCGACTTTCTCCTTGCGGGAGGCGGCGATCAGCACTTCGACCTCCTCAGGGTTGCTGGGAGAGGGTCCGAGGATCTGGAAATCGAGGTTGACTTCCTCGAGTGCAAAAGGGATGTATTGATTGGCTTCGGTCTCGACCTGGATCTCGAGATCCTCCTCGCGCTGTCCGGCCGGCACGACGATCTTCTTGGTGATGACCGCCGCAGAAGGCAGCGCCAGTGCGAGGTTCTTGATGCGGCTGTTGAGCTTCTTCCAACCACGCTTGACGGCTTCACCCACCTCGTCGAGGTTCATGATATTGCCATCGACCACTGCGTCTTTAGGCAGCGGCTCGATGGTGTAGCGCTCGAGCCGGTATCGGCCCTTCGCCACTGCAGACAATTCGACGAGTTTGACTGAAGAAGAACTGATGTCTACGCCGATGAGGGGCGGCGTTTTCGGCTTCATCAGTTCCGACAGAACCCTCGAGACGGCTGCGAAATCGACTTTTCCCTTCAGCATGGACAAGTTACGCCAATTTACGTCCAAAACACATTAGATACGACTGGCAACTACAAATCAAGCTTGAGAAAGTACTCTCGCCATGATTCCGGATGAGAGGGACCGCCTATAATCCGCTTGCCGTCGCGTCGGAAGGTTCCTGCGCGCGCCTCACTAAGCACGAACTTTGCCAATGCGCCTTCGCTGGTGGCTCCTGCCACTGTTCCTCTTGTCATCCCTTCTGGCTGCATGCGGCTTGCTCCTCGGGTATGCGGTTGTCGTGGCCTACCCGGGACTGCCGTCGCTCGAAGCTCTCACGGACTACCGGCCGAAGATCCCCTTGCAGGTCTTCAGCAGTGAGGGCGCTCTCATCGGCGAATTCGGTGAGGAGCGCCGTGCACTGGTGGCGATCAAGGATGTTCCCAAGCCGATGGTGCAGGCAATCATCGCCGCCGAGGACGAGCGCTTCTACGAACACGGTGGCGTCGACTATATCGGCGTCGCACGGGCTGCACTTTCGAACTTTTTGCACGGCGGTGCCCGGCAGGGGGCAAGCACCATCACCATGCAGGTGGCAAGAAACTTTTTTCTCAGCTCCGAGAAGACCTTCACCCGCAAATTCAATGAAACGCTGCTCGCATTCAAGATCGAGCACAACCTGTCGAAGGACGAGATCCTCCAGCTGTACGTCAATCAGATCTTTCTTGGGCAGCGGGCATACGGATTCGCGGCGGCCGCCCGGACCTATTTCGGGCGCCCTCTCGAACAGCTGAGCATCGCCGAGATCGCCATGCTCGCCGGCTTGCCCAAGGCGCCGTCCACCTTCAACCCGATCAGCAACCCACGACGCGCCAAGGTCCGGCAGGAGTACGTGCTCCGGCGCATGCGGGAACTCGGCTTCATCTCCGACACGCAGTTCGACGCTGCTGCCGCTGCAAAGATGGACGTCCGCAAGGACCGACAGGCGTTCGCCACCCGGGCCGACCACCTGAACGAGATGGTCCGTCAGCAGCTCTTCGAGAAGTATCAAGAGGCGGCATACACGTCGGGATTTCGGGCCTACACGACGCTGGCGATCGCCCACCAGGACGCGGCCTACGCAGCCTTGCGAACCGGAGTCCTGGACTACGACCGGCGCCACGGCTTCCGAGGTGCCGAGGGGTACGTCGAGATCCCGGCCGACGCCACCGACGAGTCGCTGGAGGAACTCTTCAACGATGACGTCGAGACGGACGGCATCTACCCCGCGATCGTGCTCGACATCGACAGCCGTGGCGCGACCCTCTTCGCGAGAGGTGTCGGTGCGCTTTCGGTGGGGGTGGAGGGTCTGCGCTTCGCCCAGAAGATGGTCGGCGACAAGGCCCCTCCGGATCGGCGGCTGCGGCGCGGCGCGCGTACCCGGGTGCGCCGGGACGCCGATGGTCAATGGCAGATCGTCCAACTGCCGCAGGTGGAGGCCGCCCTGGTTTCCTTGGACAGCGAGACCGGCGCCATCCGATCGCTTGTGGGTGGGTTCGATTTCAACAGGAACAAGTACAACCGCGTGACCCAGGCATACCGCCAACCGGGCTCCAGCTTCAAGCCGTTCGTGTACTCCGCGGCTCTGGAGAAAGGATTCACGCCGGCGACGGTCATCAGCGACTCTCCCCTCTCGTTCGATGCGTCCGAGACCGGATCGACCACCTGGGAACCGAAGAACTACGATGGGACGTTCGAGGGCCCCATCACAATGCGAACAGCGCTGACCAAGTCGAAGAACATGGTCTCGATCCGTATCCTCCAGGCGATCGGCCCGCAGTACGCCCAGGACTACGTGGTCCGATTCGGTTTCGAGCGCAAGCTCATTCCCGCGTACCTGACCATGGCGCTCGGCGCGGGCGGCGTCACGGTCTTGCAGATGGCCGGCGGCTACGCGACCTTTGCGAACGGAGGATTCCGGGTGGCGCCTTACTTCATCGATCGCATCACGGACGCCAAGGGCACCGTTATCGAGACGCCAAAGGTTCAGCGCGCCCCGGACACGGCACCGAGGATCATCGATGCCAGGAATGCTTTCCTGATGACGAGCATGATGCAGGACGTGGTTCGGGGCGGGACCGCCGCCCGGGCCCGGCGGCTCGGGCGCAACGATCTCGCGGGAAAGACCGGGACCACGAACGACCAGCTCGACGCATGGTTTGCCGGATTCAATCCCAAGCTGGTCGCCGTGGCCTGGATCGGGTTCGACACGCCTCGCAGTCTGGGTGGGGGCGAGACCGGGGGGGCGGCAGCGCTCCCGATCTGGATGGCCTACATGGCCAGGGCACTGCAGGGTCTGCCCGACGAGCCTCTGGTACCGCCCGAAGGCGTGATCGGCGCGAGCATCAATCCGGAGACCGGTCTGCGCAACGAACGCGCTGCGAATCGTGTCCAGGAGTTCTTCCTGCAGGAGAACATTCCGGGCGAGGAGGAAGGCGGTTCTGCGGACGGATCGCGGAAGCCGCAGACGGACGATGTCGATGATCAGTTGTACTGACGAGGCAACCATCGTGACGCGCGAGGGATCGAGCAGTCGCCAGATGCGTCAGCGGATCGCGCAGTTGGCGGCCCGCATGATGGCCGAGGACGGTATCGAGGATTTCGGGACGGCCAAGCGCAAGGCGGCCCGCCAGGCCGGGGCGCCGGAAACCCGCAATCTGCCCGACAACAGCGAAGTCGAGGCGGCGCTGAGCCAATACCTGGAGCTCTACCAGACCGCCGAGCAGGAGGAACGCGTTGGAAATCTCCGCCGGGATGCCCTCGAGATGATGGAATGGCTCGGGCGGTTTCAACCGCATCTCGTGGGCGCGGCACTGTCCGGCCGGGCAGGCCGATACGCAGAGGTCGATCTTCATGTCTTCGCGGACAGCGCGAAGGACATCGAACTGTTCCTGATCAACCGCGGCAAGGATTTCACGTCTCGCGAAACGCGCTTCTGGGTGGCCGGAGAGGTGAGGGTGGTGCCCGTCTACGAAATCGATGGGCCGCGTTCGGGCGCGCGCATCGCGGTGTTCGAACCCGACGACCTCAGACGTCCCATCCGTAGCAGTCAGGACGGCCGCCCGATCGATCGGGCCGGTCCGGATCGCGTGAGGGACAGCATCAGATCCTCCGATTCGGCGGGCAACCCCTAAACTTCCTCGCGCTTTCACCGAAACCAACGCTGCCGGAGTACGCCGGCAGAATCCTCCGAACATGGAACTGCAAGCCCGCCCGAACCACGAACCCGCCGAAGACGACTCCCGCTTCCAGCTCCATTCGCGCGTCGAGATCACCTTCATTCTTCGCGCCGTTTTGCAGGCTGGCGAGATGGTGTCCACGCACTTCAATCATGGGCGGGATTCGGCGCTCACGGCCCTGCTCTTCGTGGATGCGCAGAAAGGGTTCTTCCTCTTCGACGCGCCGTCCGATCCGACGCTCGTGAGGACCCTGCTGGCATCGAACCGAATTGCGTTCGTAAGTCGCCAGGACAAGATCAAGATCCGCTGGGAAGCCACGGGTGTGCAGTCTGCGCAGTTCGAGGGCAAGCCGGCCTTGCGCGCCGCAATCCCCGACACTCTGCTCAAGTTCCAGCGACGCGAGTACTACCGCGCAGAAACCCCGATCACCCGCCCGGTCCGATGCACGATTCCGCTTCCCGAAGGCGGCATGGTCAACGTGAACCTTTTCGATATCAGCCTGGGGGGCGTTGGACTGACCGGATTTCCGGAAGACTTTCCCCGCGAGATCGGGCGCGAGCTGCCGGGGTGCACCATCACCTTGCCCGATGTCGGCGTCCTGGCCGTCACCCTTCAGATCCGGAACACGCTCGATGTCCCGCTGCGCGACGGCAAGCTGAATCGGCGCGCCGGATGCATGTTTCGCAACCTGCCTTCCGGCACGGACAACATGATCCAGCGCTACATCATCCGTCTCGAACGCGAACGGCGCGCTCGCACCGTCTGACGCCTCCCTACGAACGTTCGCGCAACCACCGCGCGGCATCGATCGCGAAGTACGTCAGGATGCCGTCGGCACCCGCGCGCTTGAAGGACATCAGGGACTCGAGAACGCATTGGCGCTCATCGATCCAGCCGTGGCCGCCGGCGGCTTTCAGCATCGCGTACTCGCCGCTCACCTGGTACACGAAAGTGGGCGCACCGAAGGTGTCCTTCACCCGCCGCACGATGTCGAGGTACGGCATCCCCGGCTTCACCATCACCATGTCGGCGCCTTCCTCGAGGTCGAGACCGACCTCCCACAGCGCTTCGTCGCCGTTCGCCGGGTCCATCTGGTAGGTGTACTTGTTCCCCTTGCCGAGGTTGCCCGAGGAGCCGACAGCATCGCGGAACGGTCCGTAGAAGCTCGATGCGAACTTCGCGGCGTAGGCAAGTATGCGGACGCGCTCGTGTCCGGCGCCGTCGAGCCGTGCGCGGATCGCGCCGACCCGGCCATCCATCATGTCGGAAGGTGCGACGATGTCCACGCCCGCTGCGGCATGGCATTCCGCCTGCCGGACCAGCACTGCGATCGTCTCCTCGTTGAGCACATAACCGGAATCGTCGATCAGGCCATCCTGGCCATGGCTGGTGTACGGATCGAGGGCGACGTCCGTGATCACGCCCAACTCGGGGAACCGCTTCTTGATCGCCGCCACGGTGACGGGCACGAGGCCGTCAGGGTTGAAGGCCTCCTCGGCGCCCAGGCTCTTCCTGCTGACGTCGACGACGGGGAACAGTGCGATGGCGGGGATTCCCAGACCCACGCAGGTCTCGGCCACGCGCATCAAGCGGTCGACCGTGACCCGCTCCACGCCTGGCATCGACGCCACGGCCTCGGAGCGATCCTTTCCCTCGATCACGAACACCGGGTAGATCAGGTCATCGACCGTCAGGGTGTTCTCGCGAACGAGGCGCCGGGAAAAGTCGTCCCGTCGATTCCGCCGCATTCTGCGACGGGGGAAGCTGCCAAGCGGCATAACCATGCGAATAATCTCCTCTTGTCGTTCAATCTCGCGTGCGCTCGACGGGGGAACCAATGCCCCTCGGAATGCCTCTACGTTGCCGGATGGTGACATCCCCCGCTTCTCCTCCCTGGGCGGGTGCCTTCAATCAAGGCTTGGCCCCCGGCGTCCGTCCCCTTTGCCGGGGGCTCTCTTTTTCACAGCGCGGGTTCCCTCGTGGTGGCGAGGCCCAGCCACCCTCCCAACACCTCTCGTGCCTCGTCCACGCCCGTACGCTTCAGACTCGAGAAAAGCTGAACAGTTACCTTGCCGTCCCCCGACAATGCCTTGCGCACGCTTGCCAATTGTGCGAGCGCTTGTTGCCGTCCGAGCTTGTCCGACTTGGTCAGGAGTATATGAATGGGTCGTCCCGTCGGCAGGAAATAGGCGAGCAGATTCTCGTCGAGCGGGGTGAGCGGATGCCGGATGTCCATGATCGAGACCAAGCCGCACAGGGATGCGCGATTCTGGAGATAGCCCCCGACGAGATAGCGCCAGTGCAGCCTCTCCTTCTCGGGCACCTTCGCGTAGCCGTACCCGGGAAGGTCGACGAGAAAACGTTCCGGAGCCACCGCGAAGAAATTGACGAGTTGCGTGCGCCCGGGCGTCTTGCTGACGAACGCAAGGCGGTTACGGCCGGCGAGAGTATTCAGCGCGCTCGACTTACCTGCGTTCGACCGCCCCGCGAACGCGACTTCCAACCCCGCCTCGGGCGGCATCTGACCGAGGTCGTGAGCGCTGGCCACGTAGGTCGCGCGCTCGAACGGATTTACCACTGAACTTTGCAAGCCGACCATGGGACAAATCCGTTAGAATCAAGAATTATCACTGATTATCAACCACTTTGTGCGCCACATCGCTGCGGAATTGCATCGAATTCCTGCACTGGCGGCGCGCGGATGAGTCGAGGACACTCCATGATTCGTATCACGTCGGCCCTTAGCCTGATTGCCGTTGCCGCCTTCAGTCTGCCGGTCGCGGCAGCCGCCAAGGGCGATCCCGCGAAAGGACAAACGCTCGCCGGTGCTTGTGCGGCTTGTCACGGGATGGATGGCAACAGCGCCGTATCCGTCAATCCGAATCTCGCGGGCCAGCACGCCGACTACATCGCCAAGCAGCTCGCCGAATTCAAGGCAGGCACCCGCGCCAACGCCATCATGGCCGGCATGGCTGCCGGCCTCACGCCCGAGGCCATGGCCGACCTCGGCGCCTACTTCAGAAGTCAGAAGGTTCGGGCTCCGGGAGCCAGGAACCGCGATCTGGTGGAACAAGGACGCAAGCTGTATCGCGGTGGCGACACCGCCCGGGGCCTTCCCGCCTGCTCAGCCTGCCATTCCCCGACCGGTGCCGGCATTGCCTCCCAGTATCCGCGCATCGGTGGTCAGCATGCCGACTACACCGTTGCGCAGCTCAAGGCCTTCCGTGCCGGCGAGCGCGCCAACGACGGCGCCGCGATGATGCGTACCGTCGCGGCGAAGTTGACCGATACCGAGATGAGTGCCCTGGCCGAGTATCTTGCAGGGCTTCGCTGATTCACCTCGCAGAGTCTGGTCAACCGGCGAGCGAGTCGAATGCGGCGTCCGCCGCCTCGAACGTGAGCCGGAGTTCGTCATCGCCATGGGCGGCTGAGACGAAGCCCGCCTCGAATGCCGAAGGCGCGAGGTAGACGCCGCGATCCAGCATCGCGTGAAAGAATCGGTTGAACCGCTCCTTGTCGGAGGTCATCACCTCCGCGAATGACGTCGGTGGGGCAGAACGGAAGAAGATTCCGAACATCCCGCCCACCGATTCCCCACAGAATTCGATCCCCCTGGTCCTGGCGGACGCTTCCAATCCGGACACCAGCCGCTGCGTGGTCGCCGAAAGACGGTCGAAGAAGCCTGGCACCTGTATCAGCCGCAGTGTCGCCAGTCCGGCCGCCACCGCGACCGGGTTGCCGGAGAGCGTTCCCGCCTGATACACGCCACCGAGCGGCGCGAGCTTCTCCATGATGTCCCGCCGACCACCGAATACGCCCAGCGGCATACCACCACCGACCACCTTTCCCAGCGTGGTCAGATCCGGCTTCACACCGAACAACCCCTGCGCACAGGCAGGACCCACGCGGAAGCCGGTCATCACCTCGTCGAAGATCAGCACGGCGCCGTGCCGCGACGTGAGGTCCCGAAGCGCGCGGATGAACTCAGGAGTCGGCCGGACGAGATTCATGTTGCCGACGACCGGCTCCAGAATCACGGCGGCAATGTCGTCGCCCTGCACGGCAAAGGCCTGCTCGAGTCCGGCGGTGTCGTTGTAGTCGAGGACGAGGGTGTGCCGCGTCGTGTCTGCCGGCACACCGGAAGAACTCGGTTGTCCGAAGGTCAACGCGCCCGACCCTGCCTTCACCAGCAACGCGTCTGCGTGGCCGTGATAGCAGCCTTCGAACTTGACGATGACGTTGCGGCCGGTGAACCCGCGGGCCAGCCTGATCGCACTCATGGTCGCCTCGGTTCCGGAACTCACGAGGCGGACCATTTCGAGGGAAGGCAGCATGCGGGTCAGCAACTCCGCCATCTCGAGCTCGCGCTCCGTCGGCGCACCGAACGAAAGTCCGTGGACGGCCGTTTCCTGGACGGCGCGTATCACCTCGGGATGTGCATGTCCGAGGATCATCGGCCCCCAAGAACCCACATAGTCGACGTAGGCCTTCCCGTCGGCGTCCCAGAGCCAGGCGCCCTGACCGCGGGTGAAGAAGCGCGGGGTGCCCCCTACCGAACGGAAGGCTCGCACCGGAGAATTCACGCCCCCGGGAATCACCTTCTGGGAGCGTGCGAACAGTTCTTCATTGCGTGAGTTCATGGTCACCTGTCTGGGTCCTGCGGTTCTGGCCGGCTGCCGATTCGAACACGCGTGCGTAGGCACCTGCGCGAGCGAAGACATCACTGGCCTGGAAGATATCCGAGATCACCGCCAGTGCGTCGGCACCTGCAGCCACCAGTGCGGCGGCGCTGTCGAGAGTGATCCCACCGATCGCGACGATCGGACACTGCAACACGTTGCGCGCGTCGGTAAGCAACTGCAGCGGGGGCCGCACAGCCCCGGGTTTCACCGACGATGGAAAGAAACTGCCGAATGCGACGTAGTCGGCGCCGGAACGGGCTGCCGCCACGGCAAGATCCATCCGGTCGTAGCAGGAGACCCCCACCAACGACTGCTCTCCCACGATGGCCCTGGCCGCTGCAACGGTGCCGTCGTCCCGTCCGAGATGCACACCGTCCGCGCCGACCTCCGCAGCCAACCGCGGATCGTCATTCACGATGAAGAGTGCTCCCCGGGTGCGACAGAGCGCCGCGATCGCCTTCGCTTCGACCCTCTTCGCGGAGGCGTCGACGTGCTTCCTGCGATACTGGACCAATCGCGCGCCGCCCTCGATGCTTTCCGCGACCCGCGCTGTCAGCACGTCGGACGACAGTTCGTCCGGCGTGATCGCGTAGAGACCGTGAACGCGTCGTCCCCAGTTCATCGGGAGCCCGTCGCGGGGTGGCAGAACGCACGCATCGTGATGACCGAGAGACGAATTGATGGAACGCAAGAGTATCGCTGACATCACCGCGGAGGTGGCGCCGCAGCGGTTTGACCTTACAATCGAATTTTATCCGAACACCTTCGCATCATGCCCGAGAGCCCCGAGTTTCAGACCTTCATGTGCCTCATCTGCGGCTTCATCTACGACGAGGCGACGGGAGTTCCCGAAGAGGGCATCCCCGCCGGCACGCGCTGGGAGGACGTCCCCATGAACTGGGTGTGTCCGGAATGCGGGGCACGGAAGGAAGACTTCGAGATGGTTCAGATCTGACACGCGGAGAATTCAGGCATGCGCATCCTCCACACCATGCTTCGCGTCGGCGACCTGCAACGGTCGATCGACTTCTACACGAACGTGCTCGGCATGAAGGTGCTTCGCAAGAGCGACTATCCGGAGGGGCGCTTCACCCTCTGCTTCGTGGGCTATGGCGACGAGGACACGGAATCCGTCCTCGAACTCACGCACAACTGGGACACCCCCGCCTACGAACTCGGTACCGGCTATGGTCACATCGCCCTCGAAGTCGAGGATGCCTACGCGACCTGCGACGAGGTGCGCAAGCGCGGCGGGAAGGTGACCCGTGAAGCAGGCCCGATGAAGCACGGCACCACGGTCATCGCATTCGTCGAAGATCCGGACGGCTACAAGATCGAGTTCATCCAGCGCAAGCGCGCCGCCTGACCCAAAGCGGACCGGGTGCGGCAGCGCGCCCGGCCCAGCCGCGCATCGGATCAGCCACCTGCGGGATCAACCCGCAACCTTGGCGCGTCGGACGACAACGTTGGCCGCCCGTACGAAGCCCGCAACGCCGATGGTCTCCGGACGATCACCCGGGTCCAGCCCGGCTTCCTCGATCCCGGCCTCGTCGAGCAGACCGGACACCGCGTTGCGCAGCGTCTTGCGGCGCTGCGTGAAGGCCCGGCGCACGAGCTCGGAGAACATCGCGTGGTCGTCCGCGACCACGTCCGGTATCACGGGAATCATCCTCACCACGGCGGATTGCACTTTCGGCGGAGGCCGGAAAGCGTCCGGCGGCACATCGATGATGCGGTCCATCGAGAACCGGTACTGCAGCATCACGGAAAGCCGGCCGTATTCGCCGCCACCGGGTTCCGCGACCATCCGCTCGACCACTTCCCGCTGCAGCATGAAGTGACAATCGCGCAGCCGTGTCGTGTCGGCACCCACATGAAACAGCAGCGGCGTCGAAATGTTGTAGGGCAGATTCCCGACGAGACGCAGCCGGTCGCCGAGCGTCCCGAAATCGAACCGAAGCGCATCGCCTTCGTGGATGGTCACCTTCGCGGGATCGTGCTCGGCCCGCAGTCGCGCCGCGATATCGCGATCGATCTCGATCACATGGAGATGTCGCAGGCGGTCCAGCAGAGGCCGGGTGATGGCGCCGAGCCCCGGACCGATCTCGGCCATCAGATCGTCCTCGCGCGGTGCGACGGCCTCGACGATCCGCCGGATCACGCCTGCGTCCACCAGGAAGTGCTGGCCGAACCGCTTCCGCGCGAGATGCCGCCCCTCGGGAAGCGCCGTCATCGCGGGTGTTCCGCGGGCCCACCCGCCGCGCGACGAACCGCCAGGGTGTTCGCAAGATCCACCGCCGCCTTCAGGCTCCCCGCGTCGGCGCATCCGGCACCGGCGATGTCCAGCGCGGTGCCGTGGTCCACCGAAGTACGCAGGATGGGCAGGCCGAGCGTGATGTTCACGCCGCCCCCGAAACTGGCGTACTTGAGCACGGGCAGACCCTGGTCGTGGTACATCGCGAGCACCGCGTCCGCACCATCGAGTACCTTGGGCTGGAACAACGTGTCCGCAGGCAGCGGCCCGACGAGCGTCATGCCCTCGGCCCGCAGGGCCTCCAGCACCGGCTCGATCACCTCGATCTCCTCCCGACCCATGCGGCCGGATTCACCCGCGTGGGGATTCAGGCCGGCCACCACGATGCGCGGCGACGCGATGCCGAAATGGTCACGGAGATCGGCGTGAAGGATGCGGAGCGTCCGATCGAGGCCATCGCGGGTGATCGCGCGCGGAACGTCGACGAGGGGCAGATGGGTGGTCGCGAGCGCCACGCGCATGCCGCCACCCACCAGCATCATCACCACCCGCGCGACGCCGAGCCTTGCGGCGAGGTACTCGGTGTGGCCGCTGAACGCGATGCCCGCCGCCATGATCACCGCCTTGTGCACCGGTGCCGTGACCATGGCCGAGAATTCTCCGCGCGCACAACCGTCGCAGGCGCGATCGAGCATCCCGATCACGTACGGCGCGTTGCCCACATCGACCACTCCCGCCACGGGTTGCAGCGGTGCCGGGCAGTGCAGCAGGGAGACGCCAGTGATGCCGTGGCGGTAGTCGCGTACCGAGATGGACAGTCCTGCCGCCCGGGCACGCGCCTCGAAGAGAGGCCGGTCGCAGAGGATCACGAGGTTGCCGTGGGCGTGGTCCGCTGCGAGTCGAGCGCAGAGTTCAGGGCCGATGCCGGCCGGTTCCCCCGACGTGATGACGACCGGCGCCGGCGTGCTCAACGGTCGTCCGACCGGAACTCGACGAATGCGCGATCCCGCTGCTGGCGGACCCAGTCGGTGAACACCTCATCGGCTTTGCGGGCGCGCAGCGCCTGACGCGCCATCTGGCGTTCGCGTTCCTTGGTGAGGTCCTCGGTGCGTCGCTCCACCACCTGGATCAGGTGCCAGCCGAAGGGCGACTGAACCGGGTCGCTCACCTGTCCCGGCTTCAGCGCGTCCATCGCCTTTTCGAATTCCGGGACGGTATCTCCCGGAGAGACCCACCCGAGGTCGCCGCCCTTGGCGGAACTCGCATCCTCCGACTGGGCACGGGCCAGTTCGCCGAAGTCCGCGCCCGCGTCGAGCCGCACCTTGATCTCCACCAGGCGACGGCGCGCCTCCGCCTCGGAGACGATCTCGTTCATGCGCACCAGGATGTGACGGGCATGCGTCTGTTCGACCACGATCTGCTTGGCGTTGCTGCGCTTCTGGACCAGCTTGATGATGTGGAACCCGTTGGGGCTGCGCAGCACGGGTGACAGATCGCCGACCTTCATGGTGGCGACGGCCTGGGCAAAGATCGCGGGCAGACGACCGACGGGACGCCAGCCGAGCTCGCCGCCTTGCAGGGCGTTGGGCGCATCGGAGTAGGTGGAGGACACCTGATTGAAGTCGGCGCCCTGGGCGAGCTTGCCGAGCACCTCCTCGGCACGGGCGCGACGGGACTGGATCTGCTCGGGCGCCGCAGCTTCGGGTACGGTCACGAGGATGTGCAGGAGGTTGAACTCGTCGTTGCGGCCCGATGCCTGCTGCGCGCGCAGATAGGCCTCGATCTCGGGATCGGTGACGATGGCCCGGCCCTCCACCTCACGCTCCCGGACGCGCGCAATGATGATCTCGTTGCGGACATCCTCGCGGAACCGGTTGAAGTCGATGCCCTCCTCCGCGAGCGCCCCGCGGAACTCGCTCAACGACACGCGGTTCTCCTCCGCGACGCGGGACACGGCACGATCGACCTGGGCCTCGTCGATGCGCACGCCGGTCTCCTTGCCGTACTGGACGAGGACACGGGTCGTGATCAGGCGTTCGAGCAACTGCTTGGCGAGAAGCTCGCGATCGGGCAGGGGTGTCCCCTGTCGCGTCAGCTCGCGTGTGGCGAGACGCAGTTGGTCATCGAGTTCCAGCTGGGTGATGGCATCGTTGTTCACGACCGCGACGATGCGGTCCAGCGGCACGAGCTCCCGCGGACGGTCGCCGGCTGCTGCAAGCGCCACGGATGCCGCCAGGAGGAACGGCAGAGCACGAAACAGGAATTCGGGGAGTCGCATCATGGGGTTCACCGCGCCTGACGCATCACTGCGTCGGGTAGTAGTCTTCGTTGAACTGGGTCTGGGGCAATGCGTTGATCTTCTGGTAGCCCGCGATGTTCTGCCTGAGGATGTCCAGCGGATTGGACCCGAACTTGGACAGTCCGTTGAACTCGAGCTGGAAGAAAAGTGCCCGGGCACTCGTCTGGGTGAACGCCGCGAACTGCTGGACCATGAACCGGCCGGCCCAGCATCCCGCATTGTACTCAACGCCCGCGAGCGTCGTCGTCGATCGACGATCCCGCAACGAGTAGGCCCATCGTCCGACCATGCTCCATCGGTCGTTGAACACCCACTGCGCAGACATGTCCGTCTGCTCGAAGCTGCCCTGGTTCTCGCGATATCCCACGTTCAGCACGCGCCCGGGCTCGGGCGTGTAGCGCGCCGCCACGGTGGTCCGCGTGGCCCGGTTGGCGTCGATGTCGTAACGCATCGCGAAGTCGGCATACCACGATTCGCTCATCCGGCCGGTCACTGCCGCGAGGATGTCCGATCGCGGCTGCGTCTGGATGTTCGCGCTCGGCAACGTGACGCGCTGCTCCTGGAAGAAGAACCGCTGGGCAAGCGTGAGCCGCAGCCGTTCGCGTCCGTTGAAGGGGTCGATGAAGCGACTCGAGACCGCCCCGGTCACCTGGTTGGAGTCGTTGATCCGGTCGGAGCCCGTGAACCGGTTCTCGCTGAAGATCTGCGCCATGTTGAAGTCGGCCAGCCCGGTATCGAACAGTGGCAGGGCGCTCTGGTCGCGATACGGGATGTACACGTAGTAGAGCCGCGGCTCGAAGGTCTGCAGGATCGGCGTGCCCAGGATGCTCGTGTTTCGTTCGAACGTGAGCGTGCTGTCGACCGAGAACACCGGCAACGTGCGGGAGGTCGACCGGTAGCCCGGGTACGGATCCATGTCGTAGTAGGTGTGGTGCAGTCCAAGCTTCGGCACGATGCTGACGTACGACTTCTGCAGCGGATAGGTCACGCTCGGATAGAACACCAGCCGTCGGCCGTTCGGGCTCGTCGGGTTCGAGAACGCCACGAATTCCGATTCGAGATTGCCATCGAACCCACCCCCCACGGGCCGGTTCCCCGTGAAGCTCAGCTGCGGCACGCGTGAATACGGCACCGCGATCGGCAGGTTCGGATCCTGCAAGGTCTGGTAGCGCTGAGTCCTGCCGACCGCGGTCCACCATCCCCCGTTGTAGGTCAGCGAACCCTCTCGCGGCAGGTTCGTGATCGTCGTGGTCGCGAGCCGGCTCGACAGGTCGACGAAGTAGAAGTCGTCCGAGGCCTTCTGGATGTTGAGGTAGCCGGTGAGCTTGTCGGTGATCCGATGGGTGTGACGCATCGCGAAGGAATACCGCGCCTCCCCTTGCCGCGCCTCGTCCGACGGCAGGTACTCCGCCGTCACCAGGCCGTTGAAGCGCTTGTCGAGGTAGCGGACCTCGCTGTTGACCATCGCGCCCCGCTTGGCGAGGAACCGGGGCGAGACCGTCGCATCGTAGTTCGGCGCGAGGTTCAGATAGAAGGGAAGTATGACCTCGAAGCCGCTGCGCCCCGTCGTGCCGTAGGTCGGCGCCAGCAGCCCCGACTTCCTGGCATTCGAAAGCGGGAAATCGATGTACGGCGTGTACAGCACCGGCAGGTTCTTGAAGTAGACCGTGGCGTGGCGCGCCACGCCCTCGTCCTTGTCGCGGTCGAGCTGCAGATCGCGCACCCGCAGGAACCAACCGTCCTCGGGCACCGCGCACGTGCTGTAGGTGCCGTCCTTCGCGCGCACCTTCGTCTTGCTGTCGAGAAAAAGTCTGGAGGCCTTGCCGCGCGCGTTCAGCAGCCGGAAGTAGTACTCGGGGTTCTCGACGTATCCGGTCTCGTCCTCGAGTCGCATCTCGATCTTGGACCCCTCGAGCACATCACCGCGCCGGTCGAGACGCATGTGGCCGGTGGCGGTGACCTTGTCCTCGGCGGACGAATAGAAGAGGTCGTCGGCGAACAGCGTCCGCCCGCGGGTCCGCAATCGGACGTCGCCGTGCGCCTCCAGGGACTGGCCCTGAGTCCCCGACACGCTGTCCGCTTCGAGGTACAGCGCGCCCGCTTGCGCCTTGTCGTCGCCTTCCGGCGGAGAGAGCGAGGTGTCGAGGCGCAACCCGAGTCCCTGGGTCTGGGCGGCTGCACCCGCGGGCGCAACGAAGGCCGCCACGAGCAGCCAGCGGGGAAAGCCGGTGATCGACAAGGGAGTCAGACAGGTCGTTGCTAGAATGCCGCGAGTATATGGCCATACGTGGTGACCTCCCCTTGGATCGACTGACCGAAATGCATCGCTGGCTCGCCAGCGTGCTGCCCGCGCGCGACCTGCTCGTGGAACCTGCCTCCGCGGACGCGAGCTTCCGGCGGTACTTCCGCGCCGTCGAAGGCACGCAGACCTGGATCATCATGGACGCGCCACCGGAGCACGAGGACTGCCGTCCCTTCGTGAAGGTGGCGGCCCTGCTCCACGACGCCGGGCTCAACGCGCCCCGGGTGATCGCGCAGGATCTCGATCGCGGCTTCCTGCTCCTGACGGACCTCGGGCGCACGACGTTCCTCGCCGAGCTGCAGCGCGACACGTCTCGAGCGCCCGAGCTCTTCGCCGACGCGTTCGATGCGCTCATCACGTGGCAACGGGCGGGTCGTGAGGGCGTGCTGCCTCCGTACGACGAAGCGCTGCTCCGGAAGGAACTCGGACTCTTCCCCGAGTGGTACCTCGGCCGGCACCTGGGCATCGCCCTCACGGAATCCGAAGCCGCGACCCTCGAGACGGTGTTCCGTCACCTGCTCGCGAATGTGCTGGCCCAGCCGCGCGTCTTCGTGCACCGCGACTACATGCCGCGCAACCTCATGCTGAGCACGCCGAACCCGGGCATTCTCGATTTCCAGGATGCGGTGTACGGCCCCATCACCTATGACGTCGCTTCCCTCGTGCGCGACGCCTTCGTCAGCTGGCCCGAGGCCGACGCCCTCGACTGGATCGTCCGGTACTGGGAACGGGCCCGCCAGGCGGGCCTCCCCGTGGAGGCCGACTTCGGCAACTTCTACCGCGACGTCGAATGGATGGGCCTGCAGCGTCACCTCAAGGTGCTGGGCATCTTCGCGCGGCTGCACTACCGCGACGGAAAGGCCGGCTACCTCGAGGACACCCCACGCTTCATCGCCTACGTCCGGGCAGTCGCCGGGCGCTATGTGGCTCTGAAACCGCTCATTCCGCTGCTCGACCGTGCCGAAGGCGCGACGCCTCGGGTCGGGTATACGTTCTAGACGCGATCCTCCCCCCGGAGCCTCCAACTTGCGAGCGATGATCCTGGCGGCCGGACGCGGCGAGCGCATGCGGCCGCTGACCGACACGACGCCAAAGCCGTTGCTGAAGGCCGGTGGCCGACCCTTGATCGCATGGCATCTCGACAAGCTGGCGCAAGCCGGGGTCACGGACGTCGTGATCAACCATGCGCATCTCGGCGGGATGATCGAGGCAGCGCTGTCCGACGGCCGCGAATTCGGCCTCGCGATCCACTATTCGCCGGAGCCCGAGGCACTCGAAACCGCCGGCGGCATTGCGACGGCGATGCCGCTCCTCGGCGAGGCACCCTTCATCGTCGTGAACGGGGACGTCTTCACGGACTTCCCCTACGGCCGCCTGGTGGCAGCAGCCCGGCACCTTGCTGCGGCCGACGCGTGCGACGCGCACCTGGTCCTCGTCGACAACCCCACGCATCATCCCGGCGGAGACTTCGCGCTCGCGGGCGGTCTTGCCCGGCCCGACGGTGCCGCCCGGTTCACGTTCAGCGGCCTGGGCGCCTATCGGCCCGCGCTCTTCGACGGCGTCGCACCCGGTACGAAGGCCCGGCTCGCCCCGTTGCTGGTCGGTGCCATGGCGCGCGATGCGGTGCGCGCCGAGCATCATCATGGCTACTGGCTGGACGTCGGTACGCCGGCGCGACTCGCGGAACTGGATGCCTACCTTGCAGGCCGAACGCAACCTCGTCACACGGAACCCTGACCCCATGAATGCACGCGCCTCGATCACCCCGCATCCCGAGCGACGTCTCCGCCTCGCCGCAAGCATGGGCCGCGGCGTCGCCGTCGTGGCGACCGCGCCGGAACGCACCCGCAATCGCGACACCCATCATCCCTTCCGGTTCGACAGCTACTTCCACTACCTCACCGGCTTCGGCGAGCCCGGGTCCGTGGTGGTGATCGTGGCGGGCGAGGCGCCGAAGAGCCTGCTCTTCTGCCGCGAGAAGGACATGGAGCGCGAGATCTGGGACGGCTTCCGCCACGGCCCAGAGGGCGCGCGCGAACGGTTCGTGTTCGACGAGGCCTACCCGCTCGCCGCGCTCGACGAGATGATGCCGAAGCTGCTCGCCGACCAACCGGCGCTGTACGCGGACATCGGCGGCGACGCCGCGTGGGACAGCCGGGTCATCGGCTGGCTGAACGCCGTGCGCGCACAGGTGCGCACCGGCATCGTGGCCCCCGGCGAGATCCGCGACATCCGCCGCATCCTCGACGACATGCGCGTCGTGAAGGACGCGCACGAACTCGACACCATGCGCCGCGCCGCGGCGATCTCGTCGGAAGCCCACAAGCGCGCCATGCGCGCGACGAAGCCCGGGCGCCACGAGTACGAGATCGAAGCCGAACTGCTGCACGAGTTCTACCGCCATGGGTCCCGCAGCCCGGCGTATCCGTCCATCGTCGCCTCGGGCCCCAACGCCTGCGTGCTCCATTACGTCGAGAACGACCGCCTCATGCAGGCAGGCGATCTCCTGCTGATCGACGCCGGCTGCGAGCTCGAAGGCTACGCCTCGGACATCACGCGGACGTTTCCGGTGAGTGGCAAGTTCTCCGGCGCGCAACGGGACATCTACGAACTCGTGCTCGCCGCTCAGGCCGCGGCCATCGCGGCCGTACGCGCCGGCAATCACTGGGAACAACCGCACGAGGCGGCGCTCGGCGTGCTCGTGCAGGGCTTCATCGACTTCGGGCTCTGCACCGGCACGCGCGACGCCGTGCTCGAATCGGGAGACTACCGGCGCTTCTACATGCACCGCACCGGGCACTGGCTCGGTCTCGACGTGCACGACGCCGGCGACTACAAACAGGACGGCGCTTGGCGCGTGCTGCAACCGGGGATGACGCTCACCGTGGAACCCGGCTGCTACATCCGCCCGGGTGACGACGTACCTGAAGCGTTCTGGAACATCGGCGTGCGCATCGAGGACGACGTGGTGGTCACGGCCGACGGATGCGAAGTCCTCACGATCGCCACGCCGAAGTCGGTGGCCGATGTGGAGGCGCTGGTCGGTACCGGGCCGTGACCGCCGGCGAAACACCCGCGTTCGATCTCGCGATCGTCGGCGGCGGGCCGGTGGGACTCTTCCTCGCACTCGCCGCGGAACAGGCGGGGCTGCGCCCCGTGGTGCTGGAAGCGCGCAGTGCCGCCGACGGTCTCCGGGACGACCGGAGTCTTGCCCTGTCGTGGTCGAGTTGCCTCCGTCTCGGTCGCGCAGGTGCTGCGGCCCCCGCCGGCAGCGAGGCCGGCGAGATCCGCACGATCCACGTCTCGCAGGCCGGGCACCCGGGCCGCACGCAGTTCTCGTGCGATGAGGCGGGCATTCCTCTGCTGGGCCGGGTCGTCGGGTACGGCGACCTCGTGCGATCCCTCGCGGATGCGGGTGAAGGGCGCTTCCCCGTGCACTACGAGCACAAGGTGCTCTCCATTGCGCAACACGATGGTGGCGTCGAGCTGCACACCTCGGCTGGAACCCATCGCGCGCGCACAGCGGTGGTGGCCGACGGCAGCGGCGCGCTGCTCGCCGACGCCGGGTTCACGACCACGACGAAGGACTACGGCGTTCACGCACTCGTCGCCCGCGTGCGGACGGATCGCGGCCCCGGCACCGTCGCCTACGAGCGCTTCTGCCAGCACGGTCCGCTCGCCGTCCTGCCCCGCGGGCAGGATCACGCCGTGGTGTGGACGCTGCCGGCGGACCGCGCCGTCGAACTCACCGAGGCGGCGGACGGCCGGTTCCTCTCGCAACTCCAGGATGCCTTCGGCTGGCGTGCCGGGCGCTTCGTCGCGGTCCGTGATCGGGGGACCTATCCGCTCGTGCTCCGTCGCACCATGCCGCTTGCGCGGGGACGCATCGTCGTGATCGGCAACGCTGCCCAGACCCTGCATCCGGTCGCGGGTCAGGGGCTCAATCTCGGAATCCGCGATGCGCGGTCGGTCCTCGCCGCACTGCAGGCGGCCGGCTCCGGTGATCCTTTCGCGCGCTACGGCGCCCGCCGCGAGCGCGATCGCACCGCCGTGGTGGGGTTCACGGATCTCCTCGCCGAGGTGTTCAGCGTCAACATGCCCGGTCTCCCCGGCCTGCGTGCGCTCGGCCTCGAAGCACTCGATCTCCTGCCCGGTGCCCGCCGGCATTTCGCCCGCGCGCTCGCCATCGACGCAACGCGATGATCTCGCCGCGCGGTGCGGCGGGCGCGGCGTTTCTGATTACAATACGCGCCCTTCTCCGCTGACCCCTCCTCCGAGCCGCGAGCCAAGCCATGCAGATCGGCCCGTATCGCCTGCAGAACCGGCTCGCCGTGGCCCCCATGGCGGGTGTGACCGATCGCCCGTTCCGCCAGTTGTGCAAACGTCTCGGCGCCGGCTACGCCGTGTCGGAGATGACCTCCGCGGACAGCCGGCTCTGGCACACGAAGAAGAGCCGGTGTCGACGCGATCACGATGGCGAAGCCGCACCGATCGCCGTCCAGATCGCCGGCACCGATCCGGCGCTTCTCGCTGCAGCGGCGCGCCACAATGTGGACGAAGGCGCCCAGATCATCGACATCAACATGGGCTGCCCCGCGAAGAAGGTGTGCAACGTCCTTGCAGGTTCAGCCCTGCTGCGCGACGAGCCCCTCGTGGCGCGGATCCTCGAGGCCGTGGTCGCCGCCGTCCCGGTTCCGGTCACGCTGAAGATCCGCACCGGCTGGGATCGCGAGCACCGAAATGCGCTCGTCATCGCACGAATCGCGGAGGCTTCCGGCATTCAGGCACTGTCCGTGCACGGGCGTACCCGCATGGATCTCTACGAAGGTGCCGCCGAGTACGACACGATCGCAGCCGTCAAGGCTTCGGTGTCCATTCCGGTGATCGCCAACGGCGACATCGACTCTCCCGAGAAGGCCTTGGCCGTCCTGCGTCACACCGGCGTCGACGGACTGATGATCGGTCGCGCCGCCCAGGGCCGCCCATGGATCTTCCGCGAGATCGATCATTTCCTCGGTGAAGGCCGGCGCATGCGTGAGCCGGATCACGACGAGATCCTCGGATGGTTGGCGCACCACCTCGAAGCACTCTATTCCCTGTATGGCAACGAAGCGGGCGCGCGGGTGGCGAGAAAGCACGTGGGCTGGTATGCCCGTTCGCTCCCGGATGGCGACACGCTGCGCCGGCAGATCAACCAGCTCGACGACCCTGCGGCCCAGTTGTCCGCCGTGCGGGCGTTCTTCGAACTTCGGAACAGACTCCCGGGAACACCATGGCAAGCCGACAAACGAGCCGCGTGAACCTCAACGAGAGCGACCTTGCGCGTGCCGTGCGCAAAGCACTCGACAGCTATTTTCGCGATCTGGACGGCGAGCGGCCGGCGCCGCTCCATGACATGGTGATCGCCTGCGTCGAGATGCCCCTGATCCAGTCGATACTCGACCGCGTCGACGGCAACCAGACCCACGCCGCCGAGCTTCTCGGCATGAACCGCAACACCCTGCGGAAGAAGATGAAACTCTACGGTCTCCTCTGAGACCGCACACCGCGTCCCATGCCCTCCCCACGACAAGCCCTCATCAGCGTTTCCGACAAGACCGGCGTCGTCGACCTCGCCCGCGTCCTCGCCCGCCTCGATTTCCGGATCCTGTCCACTGGCGGAACCGCCAGGCTGCTCGGCGATGCCGGCGTCGCCGTGACCGAGGTGGCCGACTACACCGGCTTCCCCGAGATGCTCGACGGTCGCGTGAAGACCCTGCACCCCAGGGTCCACGCGGGCATCCTCGCCCGGCGCGATCTGCCTGCCCACGTCGCCGCGATGCAGCGCGAAGGCATCGACTTCATCGATCTCGTGGTGGTGAACCTCTACCCCTTCCAGCAGACCATCGCGCGCGCCGACTGCTCGTTCGACGAAGCCGTCGAGAACATCGACATCGGCGGTCCGACGATGGTCCGCGCGGCCGCCAAGAACCACGCACACGTCGCCATCGTCACCGACCCGGCCGACTACGGCCGCATCGTCGAAGAGCTGACGGCCTCGAACGGCGGCTTGAGCGCGGCCACCCGGCTCGCCCTCGCGAAGAAGGCCTTCTCGCACACGGCCCGGTACGACGGTGCGATCAGCAACTACCTCACGTCGCTCGACGAGGACCGCGTCCCGCAACCGTTCCCGGCGCGGCTCAACGTCGCTGTGGAGAAGGCCCAGGACCTCCGCTACGGCGAGAACCCGCACCAGGCAGCCGCCTTCTACCGCGATCTCGCGCCGGCCCCCGGGACCCTCGCGAGCTACGCGCAGGTCCAGGGCAAGGAGCTTTCGTACAACAACATCGCGGATGCCGACGCCGCATGGGAATGCGTACGCACGTTCGAAGCGCCCGCCTGCGTGATCGTGAAGCACGCGAACCCCTGCGGTGTCGCGCAGGCCGCGACGCTGGCCGACGCCTACGCGCGCGCCTACGCCACCGATCCGACGTCGGCGTTCGGCGGCATCCTCGCCTTCAACCGTGAACTGGACGGCGCCACCGCCGCCGAGGTCGTGAAGGATCGCCGCTTCGTGGAAGTCGTGATCGCCACCGGCTACACCGCCGAGGCGCTCGCCGCCTTCGCGCCGAAGACGAACGTGCGACTGCTGGCCGTGCCCGGGGGCACGGGCCGGAACGACTTCGACATGAAGCGCGTGGGCGGCGGCGTGCTGGTCCAGACGCCCGACTCGCGCAACGTCGCGCCGGCCGAACTCCGGGTGGTGACGAAGCAGGCACCGACCGCCGCGCAGCTCACCGACCTGCTCTTCGCCTGGCGGGTGGCCAAGTACGTGAAGTCGAACGCGATCGTGTTCTGTGCCGACGGCCGGACGCTCGGCGTCGGCGCCGGGCAGATGAGCCGGGTGGACTCGGCCCGGATCGCGTCGATCAAGGCCCAGAATGCGGGGCTGACCATGGCCGGCTCGGTCGTCGCCTCCGATGCGTTCTTCCCGTTCCGCGACGGACTCGACGTCGTCGTCGATGCGGGTGCGGCGGCCGTCATCCAGCCCGGCGGCAGCATGCGCGACGACGAGGTCATCGCCGCTGCGGACGAGCGCGGCATCGCGATGGTACTCACCGGTGTGCGGCACTTCCGCCACTGATCCAGAAACCAGACATCCACCGGCACAGCGCATGAACCTCCTCGTCATCGGATCCGGCGGCCGCGAACACGCCATGGCGTGGCGTCTCGCACGATCTCCCAAGGTGTCGCGCGTCTACGTCGCCCCCGGCAACGCCGGCACTGCCCGCGAGGACGGTCTCTACAACGTGCCGCTCACGGCCATCGACGCGCTGCTGGCGTTCGCGAAGCGCGAGCACATCGGTCTGACGGTCGTGGGCCCCGAGGCACCGCTCGCGGCCGGCGTGGTGGATGCCTTCCGGGCGGCGGGGCTGAAGATCTTCGGTCCGACGCAGCGCGCAGCCCAGCTCGAAGCATCGAAGGACTTCGCGAAGTCGTTCATGGTGAGGCACCGCATCCCCACGGCAGCCCACGGCACGTTCACCGATGCCGCCCAGGCCCACGCCTACGTCGATGCGAACGGCGCCCCCATCGTGATCAAGGCCGACGGACTCGCCGCCGGCAAGGGCGTCGTGGTCGCGATGGATGTCGCCGAGGCGCATGCCGCCATCGACATGATGCTTCTCGACAACCGCATGGGATCCGCCGGCGCGCGGGTGGTGATCGAAGAGTTCCTTCCCGGCGAGGAAGCGAGCTTCATCGTGATGGTCGATGGCCGCCACGTGCTGCCGCTCGCATCGAGCCAGGATCACAAGCGGCTGCAGGACGGCGACACGGGTCCGAACACGGGCGGCATGGGCGCGTACTCGCCGGCCCCCGTCGTGACGCCCGAGGTGCACGCGCGCGCCATGCGCGAGGTCATCATGCCCGTGGTGGAAGGCATGGAGGCCGAGGGCGCACCGTTCACCGGGTTCCTGTACGCGGGCCTGATGATCTCGCCCGGCGGCGCGATCAAGGTGCTCGAGTTCAACTGCCGCATGGGCGATCCGGAAACCCAACCGATCCTCCTGCGGCTCAAGACGGATTTCCTGACGCTGCTCGAGCACGCGGTGAACGGGACCCTCGATCGTGCCGAAGCCGAGTGGGACCGTCGCGTGGCCCTCGGCGTCGTGATGGCGTCCAGCGGTTATCCGGACGATCCCCGGAAGGGCGACGTGATCACCGGCCTGCCCCTGGGGGAAGGGGAGGACGACCACCACGTCTTCCATGCCGGCACGGCACTCGTGGACGGCAAGGTGGTGACTTCCGGTGGCCGTGTGCTCTGCGTCACGGCGCTTGGCGACACGGTCCGGGTCGCGCAGCGCCGCGCCTACGAGGTCGCGGACCGTATTCGATTCGACGGTTGCCAGATGCGGCGGGACATCGGCTTCCGTGCCATCGGTGCCCGCAGGAGCCTGCTATGAGCGAGTCCCGCCCGATCCCGGACATCGAAGCCGTCCGCACCTTTCTTCTCGACCTCCAGGGACGCATCGTCGGCGGTCTCGAGGCGGAGGAAGGACAGCCGTTCAAGCGCGATGCATGGACGCGCGAGGCCGGCGGCGGCGGACTCTCGTGCCTGATCGAGAACGGCAACTTCTTCGAACGGGCCGGCGTCCTCTTCTCGCACGTGACCGGCGATCACCTGCCGCCGTCGGCCTCCGCGAACCGCCCCGAACTCGCCGGGCGGCGCTTCGAGGCCATGGGCGTTTCGATGGTGCTGCACCCGCGCAACCCGTACGTGCCGACCGTGCACCTCAACGTGCGCATGTTCGCAGCGCTGGACGCGGGGAAGCCCGCCATCTGGTGGTTCGGTGGCGGCATGGATCTCACGCCGTACTACGGGTTCGAGGACGACGCCCGGCATTTCCACGAAACCTGCCGCGATGCCCTCGCACCCTTCGGCGCGGACCGCTACGCGGAGTACAAGCGCTGGTGCGACCGCTACTTCTACCTGAAGCATCGTGGCGAGCCGCGAGGCATCGGTGGTATCTTCTTCGACGATCTCTCGGCACCGGACTTCTCCACCAGTTTCGCGCTGACGCGCAGCGTCGGCGACGCCTTCCTGACGGCGTACATCCCGATCGTCCGGCGCCGTCGCGATCTCGCCTACGGCGAACGGGAGCGCGACTTCCAGGCCTACCGGCGCGGACGCTACGTGGAGTTCAACCTCGTCTTCGATCGCGGCACGCTGTTCGGCCTGCAGTCCGGGGGGCGGACCGAATCGATCCTGCTCTCGATGCCGCCGATCGTGCGCTGGCGCTACGACTGGAAGCCGGAGGCCGGCACCCCGGAAGCAGCGCTGTACACCGATTTCCTCACCGGTCGGGACTGGGTGCCGCTGCCCGGCTGAGCGAGGCGCCGCTCCGCCGCTCGCGGGACGCGATCCCAATCTTCAGTTCGAACCGGGGTGGTCGTTACAACGCCCATCGCAACTGGTCTGCCCTCTCTCCGAGGGCCCCGCAGAATGTCGCAGCTATCGCCCGCGGATGCCGATGCCGTGACTCGCATGCAAAAGCGGATCACGGCCCTCGAACGCCTGCTCATCGCCCACGGCATCGCTGTCCCGGATGACCACACCTTGTCGGGGGGGAGTGGCACGTTGGGCTTTCCGGAGCTCGATTTCTCGGAGCGCCTTCAGAAGGAAGTCATCACCGTCTCCGCGCGATCCGCCCTCGAAGAATTCGAGCACATCGCCAGAACGATCACCGAGATGTGGGGCAAGGATGGCTTCGATGAGTACCTCGCGAAGCTGATCGTGGACGAGCGCGGCACCCGGAAGGGATTCACGATGGATGCGATGGAGGAACTGCTGCTGCTCGCACGCCTCGCCCGTGCCAGGAAGGCGCTCTACGGGATGGGCTTCGACAGACCGGCACGGGATGCCTGGAAGGACCTTCCAGAAGCCGAACGCCGCGCCGCCCGAGCGCCGGGTCGGTGACCCCGGCCCGCCTGCCAGGCGGGCGCTACTCGCCGAGATAGGCCTGACGCACCTGCGGGCTCGCGAGCAGGGCTGCCGAACTGTCCGCGAGAGAGATCTCGCCCGACTCCATCACGTAGCCCCGCGACGCCACCTCCAGCGCAAGCCGGGCATTCTGTTCGACGAGAAGGATGGTCACCCCCTCCTTCGACACTCCCTGGATCACCTCGAAGATCTTCTGCACCATCAGCGGTGCCAACCCCATGCTGGGTTCGTCGAGCAGCAGCAATCGTGGCCGACTCATCAGCGCCCGCCCGATCGCCAGCATCTGCTGCTCCCCGCCCGACAGGGTCCCTGCCACCTGGGCGCGGCGTTCCTTCAGACGCGGAAAGAGTCCGAACATGCGCTCGAGGTCGGTGCGGACGCCCGCCCGGTCATCCCGGATGTACGCGCCCATCGCGAGGTTCTCCTCGACCGTGAGCCGGGTGAACACCCCGCGTCCTTCCGGTACGAGTGCGACCCCCTGCCGGATCAGCTGGTGGGAGGGGGTCCGCGTGATGGACTTCCCATCGAAGTGCACGCTCCCACCCGACGCGACGAGCATCCCGGCGAGCGCCTTCAGCGTGGTGGTCTTGCCGGCGCCGTTCGCACCGATGAGCGCCACGAGTTCGCCCTGCGCGACCTCGAAGCCGATGCCGCGCACGGCGGCGATGCCGCCGTAGCCGACCTCGAGATCCCGGACTTCGAGGAGCGCCATTCCGCCGGACCTCAGTGGGCGGCCACGGGAGGCGTCTTCGCCTCCGCAGGCGTGCCGAGATAGGCGGCGATGACGGCCGGGTCCCGCTGGACGTCGCGGGGCACGCCCTCGGCGATCTTCTTGCCGTAGTCGAGCACTGCCACGCGATCGCAGAGACCCATCACGAGCTTCACGTCGTGCTCGATGATGAGGACGGTGGTGCCGTCGCCTCGGACGCGCTCCACCAGCTGGCCGAGCGATTGCCTTTCCGTCGGATTCATCCCGGCGGCCGGTTCGTCGAGCGCGAGCAGCTTCGGTTCGGTGGCGAGGGCACGCGCGATCTCGAGACGCCGCTGATCTCCGTACGACAGGTTGCGCGCCACCGTGTTGGAGTGCCGCTCGATGCCGACGTAGCGAAGCAGTTCGTGGGCGCGCTCGGCGATCTCGTGCTCCTCGCGGCGCTCGGCGCGCGTGCGGAGGATCGCGCCGAAGACGCCCGCCTTCGTGCGCACGTGGCGCCCCACCATCACGTTCTCCAGCGCCGTCATGTTCGCGAACAGCCGGATGTTCTGGAACGTGCGCGAGATGCCGCGGGCCGCCACGCCCGACGGTTTCAGTCCGGAGAGATCCTCCCCATCCAGCCTGAAGCCGCCGCGGCTCGGTACGTAGAGACCCGTGAGCACGTTGAAGAGCGTCGTCTTGCCGGCACCGTTGGGGCCGATGAGTCCGTAGATCTCGCCGCGGCGGATCGTGAGGGACACATCGGAGAGCGCGATGAGCCCGCCGAAGCGCTTCTCGACGTTGCGGGCCTCCACGAGGAGCGGTCGTTCGCTCATGTCAGCGCTTCGCAGGCGCGAGTTCACGACGCCGCGTCCGCGACGGCCAGAGGCCGGCGGGGCGGTAGAGCATCATGAGGACCAGTGCCAAGCCGAACAGCAGCATCCGGATGACTTCGGGGTCCACGAGCGTACGGCCGAAGATGGCCTTCTGCATCGGTTCCACCGTGTAGCGCAGCAACTCGGGCACGAACGAGAGCAGCACGGCACCCAGCACCACGCCCCAGATGTTGCCCATGCCGCCCAGCACGACCATCGCGAGCACCATGATCGACTCGACGAGCACGAAGCTCTCCGGGCTGATGAAGCTCTGCATCGCCGCGAACATGCCACCGGCGATGCCACCGAAACTGGCGCCCATCGCGAAGGCCAGCAGCTTCACGTTCCGCGTGTTGATGCCCATCGCCTGCGCCGCCGTCTCGTCCTCGCGGATCGCGACCCACGCGCGGCCGATGCGCGAATCCTGCAGTCGCACATTGACCACCATCACGACGATGAGCACCACCAGCAGGAGGTAGTAGTACTTGATCGGGCCGCTCACCATGAGTCCGAACCAGCGCTCGGGCTTGCTGAAATCGAAGCCGGCGATGCGGAACGGATCGATGAGGGTGATGCCCTGAGGTCCGTTGGTGATGTTGATCGGCTGCGCCAGGTTGTTGAGGAGGATGCGGATGATCTCCCCGAAGCCGAGCGTGACGATGGCGAGATAGTCCCCGCGCAACTTGAGTGTCGGCGCCCCGAGCAGGACGCCGAAGAGACACGCCAGCGCCGCCCCGATGGGCAGGATCACCCAGAAGGGCAGATGCAGTCCGAAGTGGGGCGAGGCGAGCAGCGCGTAGCAGTAGGCGCCGACGCCGTAGAACGCGATGTAGCCGAGATCGAGCAGCCCCGCGAAACCCACGACGATGTTGAGTCCGAGGGCGAGCAGTGCGAAGAGGATCGCGAGATTGGTGATCCGGACCCAGGCGGTGCCGGCCTGCGCGAGGGCGAAGGGCAACACCAGGAGTGCGAGCCCCACGAGCAGAATCGCTGCACGCGCGGCAACCGGGGAATCCTTGCCGCCTCGGAAGAGACGCATCATGCGCGGTCGCTCACACGTTCGCCGAGCAGGCCCGACGGTCGGAAGATGAGCACCGCGATCAGGACGAGGAACGCGAAGACGTCCTGGTAGTTGCTGCCGAACAGCACGAAGTTGCCACCGTCTGCACAGCGCTCGGTCATCAGACCGGCGATCCACGGGGCCTGGCAGAGATCGGTGAACTCGCCGATATAGCCCGCACCCATGGCTTCGACGACACCGAGCAGCACACCACCCAGCATCGCGCCGGCGAGATTGCCGATGCCACCCAGTACCGCGGCCGAGAACGCCTTCAACCCGAGCATCGCGCCCATGGTGTAGTGCGCGATGCCGTAGTACGTGCCGATCATCACGCCCGCGATGGCGGCGAGTGCTGCGCCGATCACGAAGGTCGACGAGATCACGCGGTCGATGTTCACGCCCATCAGACCCGCCACCTGGACATTCTCGGAGGTCGCCCGCATCGCGATGCCGAGGCGGGTGCGATACACGAGGAAGGTGAGCCCGGCCATCACGACGACGGACCCGCCGATGATCGCGATCTGCACGGCGCTGATGTGGGCGCCGGCGATCTCGAACACCGGATTGGGCATGATCTGCGGAAACGACAGCGGGTTGCGGCTGAACACGAGCAGCGCAACGTGCTGGAGGATGATCGAGATCCCGATGGCGGTGATCAGCGGCGCAAGGCGCGGCGCCTTGCGCAGCGGACGGTAGGCGATGCGCTCCATGCCGTAGCCGATCGCCATGCAAGCGGGTATCGCACAGGCGATGCCGGCGAGAACGATCACGACGGGAGGCAGCCCGATCTGGGCTCCGGTGAGTGCGCTGATCACCGAAAGCGCCACCATCGCACCGACCATCACGACCTCGCCGTGCGCGAAGTTGATGAGCTGGATGATGCCGTACACCATCGTGTAGCCGAGGGCCACGATGGCATACACGCTACCGAGCGTGAGGCCGTTGATGAGCTGCTGGAGGAAGATGTCCAAGGATGTCTGCGCCGTGGGGGGCAACGATGGACCGCACCAAACGAAAAAAGCACCCGCAGGTGCCGTTTCCCGGTAAGGCAGCCTGGTGGTTTCGGCCCTGTCGCCCGCTCGCCCTTACTTGCTCTCTTCCTTCGGCTCCGCGGGTGCAGGTTCGGCCGCGCCCTTCGTGAAGTCCGCGAAGGGAATCGACTGGCCGGACTTGATGATGGCGAGCGGCACGATCGTTCCGGCCTTCATCGTGAAGATCGTCATCTCGGCATCCTTACGGTCGCCCTTGGCGTCGAACTCGATCCTGCCGCTCGACCCCACCATGCTGATCCTGGCGAGCTCGGGGAGGTATTTGGCCGGGTCGACCGAATCCGCCTTCTGCATCGCGGTGATCAGCAGATTCGTCGCGTCGTACGTGAAAGGCGCGTAGATCAGCGGATCGGAATTGAACTTCGCCTTGTAAGCCTCGAGGAAATCCTTGCTGGCTGCAGCCACCGGGATCCCGGCCTGCGAGCAGATCAGGCCTTCGGAGGCATCCCCGGCGAGTTCCTTCATCTTCTCGGTGCAGGCACCGTCGCCGAATGCGAAGATCGCCTGCAGCCCGAGTTCACGGCCCTGCTTCATCAGCGGGCCGGCGCCGGAATCCATGCCGCCGTAGAAGATCGCATCGGGCTTCTTGCCGCGGAGCTTGGTGAGGATCGCCTTCCAGTCCGTCTGTGTGCTGTTGCCCTTCTCGCGCGGAAGCACGGTCACACCCGCCGCCTTCAGCGCCTTTTCCACTTCGTTGGCCAGACCTTCGCCATACGAGGTCGCATCGTCGATCACGGCTGCCGTCTTCGGCTTGTACTCGGAGAAGAGGTAGCTCGCGATAGCCGGACCCTGCTGGTCGTCGCGTCCGACGGTGCGGAAAGTGACCGCGAAACCCTGCTCGGTCAGCTTGGGGTTGGTGGCGGAGCCGCTGATCATGGGGATGCCGGCGGTGTTGTAGACGGCCGATGCCGGGATCGTGACGCCGGAGTTCAGATGCCCCACCACACCGGCCACCTTCGCGTCGACGAACTTCTGGGCGACGATCGGGCCCTTGTTCTCCTTCCCTTCGTCGTCCTCGCTGAGCATCTCGAAGGTGATCTTCTGACCGCCGATGGTCAGGCCCTTCGCGTTCGCTTCGTCGACGGCGAGACGCACGCCGTTCTCGTTGTCCTTGCCGAGGTGCGCGATGCCGCCGGTGAGAGGTGCCGCGTGACCGATCTTCACGGTGATGCCGACCGCCTCGGCAGACGCGGAGGGCTCCGCAGTCTTGGATGCCTCTTCCTTGCCGCACCCGGCGAGCAGGAAGACGGCGGCGGCAGTGGCTATGAGACGCTTGGCATGGGGCACGGTGTGCAGGGACATGACGTCTCCTCGATGATCGGGACTGGCTCCCCGGGGAGCCTCTGCAAAGCGCGCGGATTATTGACTCCGCCTGCGGGCCCGTCAATTCAAGCACCTTCGCGGTGCTTCGATTCGCGGAAACGAAAAAGCCGGCTTTCCGGCCGGCTTTTTCATCGGGGACCCACCCCCAGGTGATGCCTACTTCAGAGCGAGGATCCACTCCACAACCACCTTCAGATCTTCGTCCTTCATGTTCGGGTGGGGCGTCATCGGGATCGCACCCCAGACGCCGGAACCACCGGTCTTGATCTTCTTCACCAGCTTGTCGACGGCACCCGCATCACCGGTGTACTTCTTCGCGACGTCCTTGTAGGACGGCCCGACCAGCTTGGTGGCCTCGGCATGACAGGCCATGCAGTCGCTGCCCTTCATCACGGCCGAAGCCTTGGCGGCATCGGTGGCGTGGGCGGAACCGGCGAAGGCCAGAGCGGCGGCGACGGCAGCGAATCGAACGGTGTTCATTGTGCTTCTCCTTCGGAGTCGATCGATGAGAACTGGCGAATTCTAGGAGGTTTGCGGGGCCGTGGAAACGTCCGGACTCGCATTCTCTTCCCCGAGCGCCTCGAGCAACTGTCGGCTCGTGACCATCGGTGGCAGGCAGGTAACGGCACGACAGAGCCACGCGTTGACCCGGTCGTCGAGAGGCTTGTCGAGGATGCCCTCGCCGGTCACGACTGCCTCGCCCAGCGGGATCACCACGACCCCCGGTCGGTAGTGCGTGCCCAGCGCGGCGGTCCAGGCGGGCAGATCCGCCGCGGGTCCGCGGAGGACGACCATCGCCGGCGGCGCGATCCACTCCTCGAGCGCCATCGCCAGGCCGGCATGCCCGGCCGGCTGGCGCGTGATCGCCGGGGCGAAGGCTCGGAGCGTCCGCTCGGCGGCGGACAGGTAGCGCGCATCGCCGATCAGATGGCCGAGGCGGATCAGAGCGCGGGCGGCCACGCCGTTGCCGGCGGGTGTGGCCTCGTCGTGGCCGGTCTTCGTCCGCAGGATGAGCGTTTCGTGATCGTGCGACGTGAACCAGAAGCCGCCGGCATCCGGATCCTCGAAGCGCGCGAGAAGGGTGTCCGCGATGTCCTTCGCGAACTGGAGATCGGCGTGCTCGAAGCCCGACTGCATCAGTTCGATCAGCGCCGACACCAGGAAGGCGTGATCATCCAGGTAGGCATTCAGGTGGGACTTTCCGTCCTTGTGGGTGGCCAGCAAGCGCCCGTCCACCCAGAGCGACCGCCGCAGGAACGCAAGCGCTCGCCGGGCCGACGCGATCCAGTCGGGTCGGCCGAACACCCGCCCGGCGTGGGCCATCCCTTCGATCATGAGGGCATTCCAACTGGTGAGGATCTTGTCGTCGCGCGCCGGCCGGACCCGAGCGGACCGGACTGCGAGGAGCCGCGACCGCGCCGCATCGACGACCGCCGCGCAGTGCGCCTCGGGGCACCCCGTCCCGGCGGCCACCTCGGTCCAGGAGCGCGCGACGCGGAGATGCCAATGGCTCCCTTCGAAGTTGGGCGGCCGGTCGAGCCCGAAGCGCAGCGCCACGATCCGGAATGCTTCGGCATCGAGCGCGTTCCGGATCTCGTCGACGTCCCAGACGTAGAACCGACCCTCGTGACCCTCGGAATCCGCATCGAGGCTCGACGCATAGCCGCCTTCCGGCGTCTGCATCTCGCGCATCACCCAGCCGGCGGTCTCCTCGACCACGCGTGCGCACAGCGGATCCCGACCCATGAGCCACACGTCCGCGTAGAGCCGCAGGAGGGGCGCGTTGTCGTAGAGCATCTTCTCGAAGTGCGGGATCGACCATTCGCCGTCGGTGCTGTAGCGACAGAATCCGCCGGCCAGATGATCGAAGATGCCGCCTTCGGCCATGCCGGTGAATGTGCGTCGGACCGCCTCGCCGACGACTGCGTCCCCCGCCGCGGCCCGGTGCAGCAGGAACTCGAATTCGCTCGGATGCGGAAACTTCGGCGCCCCGCCCAGTCCGCCGTGCACCTCATCGACCAGGGCGACGAGAGCATCCCGCACCGCCTGGATCATCGCCGGACCGGGCACGGCCCCATCGGGATCCGGGCGCGGGACGGTCTGCGCCAGCAGCCGCGTGAGTTCGTCGTTCTGCCGATCGATATCCTCCCGCTGCTCGGACCACGCGCGGGCAACCCGCTCCAGCAGGGTCGCGAACCCCGGGAGGTGATAGCGGGCCTCCTTCGGGAAATAGGTGCCGCCGTAGAACGGCCGCCCGCGGGGATCCAGGAACATGGTGAGCGGCCATCCCCCGGAACGTCGCGTGAGCAGCTGGTGCGCCGTCTGGTAGATGTGGTCGATGTCCGGGCGCTCCTCGCGGTCCACCTTCACGTTCACGAACCACCGGTTCATGAGGGCTGCGACGTCGGGATCCTCGAACGACTCGTGGGCCATGACATGGCACCAGTGGCATGCCGAGTAGCCCACGGACAGCAGGATCGGACGATTCTCCCGGCGGGCGCGAGCGAGTGCCTCCTCACCCCACGGGTACCAATCGACGGGGTTATCGGCGTGCTGCAGAAGGTAGGGACTGGTTTCGTGCGTCAGGAGATTCGGCATGGGAGCGACCTGCTTCGAAACTTGCGACGCGCCAAGGGGACGAACCTTGGAGCATTGACGTCGGCGTGGCACCCAGATCCACACCGATGCCGTCGTCCCGGCTATCCGAGCGTAACATCCGCGGCTCCGGGCCCGTGCGGGAGCTCGACCTAAGGCCAACCCCCAGGCATCCATCTCCATCGGACGAATCCATGAAGCAACTCATCAATTCATTGTTCCTCTCGGTGCTGCTCGCCGGAGGCGCGCAGGCCGACGAGATCACGTGGCTCGGGGCGAACGGCGAACCGGCAGGCGACACGGAGTCCAGGAAGAGCGCCAACGGCTTCGGTGGCTGGGTTGCAGCCACCTCCGACGCCGACTGGCTGGAGCGCTGGCAACGCCCGGCGACCGGCGCACCGACCCTGACCGAGAGCAAATCGGTACGTCGCGGCGAGAAGCTGACGATCCTCATCTTCGTGCTGAACCCGGCACCCGATGCCCAGAACCAGGCCAATGTGCGCTGCGACCTCCGGGTGACCCGCCCGGATGGCAGCCATCCCGTGGATGCCGCCGATGTCACCTGTCTTCAGGGCGAATTGAAGGGCCCGCCCGGCGGGATCCGGATCGCGGGCCCGATCATCAATTTCGTCGGCGAGCCCAACGACCTGGTCGGCGCCTGGACAGTCGATGTGTCTCTGAAGGACGCTGTGCGCGACACCACGCTCGCCCTGAAGACCTCGTTCGAACTGAAGGAGTGACGGGCGGAGCGGTGAGCGCCTTCAGAGCCCGAGTTCGCCCCATAGCCCGTCGATCCGCCGCTTCACCGCCGCATCCATCTCGATCGGCGTGCCCCATTCGCGGTTCGTCTCGCCCGGCCACTTGTTGGTCGCATCGATCCCCATCTTCGAGCCCAGACCTGACACCGGACTCGCGAAGTCGAGATAGTCGATGGGCGTGTTGTCCACCAGCAGCGTGTCGCGCGACGGATCCACTCGGGTGGTCAGCGCCCAGATCACCTCCTTCCAGTCGCGCACGTTCACGTCGTCGTCGGTCACCACGATGAACTTCGTGTACATGAACTGCCGCAGGAACGACCAGACCCCGAACATCACCCGTTTCGCGTGCCCCGGGTACTGCTTGCGCATCGACACCACCGCCATCCGATACGAGCAACCCTCCGGCGGCAGGTAGAAGTCCGTGATCTCCGGAAACTGCTTCACCAGCAGCGGGACGAACACCTCGTTCAGTGCCACGCCCAGGATGGCAGGCTCGTCCGGGGGCTTCCCCGTGTAGGTGGAGTGATAGATCGCGTTGCGTCGCTCTGTGATGCGGTCGATGGTCAACACGGGGAACCGATCCTGCTCGTTGTAGTACCCCGTGTGGTCGCCGAACGGCCCCTCCAGCGCGGTCTCGCCGGGCGCAACGTGGCCCTCCAGAACGATCTCCGCGGAAGCGGGCACTTGCAGATCACTTCCCAGGCACTTCACGAGTTCGGTCTTGGCACCGCGCAACAGCCCGGCGAACTGGTACTCCGATAGCGTGTCCGGGACCGGGGTCACGGCACCCAGGATCGTCGCCGGATCCGCTCCGAGCGCGACCGCCACCGGGAAGGGTTCACCGGGATTCGACTGGACGTGATCCCGGTAGTCGAGCGCCCCGCCCCGATGGGCCAGCCAGCGCATGATCACCTTGTTGCGGCCGATCACCTGCTGCCGGTAGATGCCGAGGTTCTGTCGCGGCTTGCGCGGTCCGCGGGTGACCGTGAGGCCCCACGTGATCAGCGGGCCGGCATCCCCTGGCCAGCAGGTCTGCACCGGGATCCGCGCGAGGTCCACGTTCGCACCCTCCCGCACGATCTCCTGGCAGGGCGCCGACGAGACCACCTTCGGGGCCATGTTCAGCACCTGCTTCAGGACCGGCAGCTTGTCCCATGCGTCCTTCAGGCCCTTCGGCGGTTCGGGCTCCTTCAGGTACGCGAGCAGCTTCCCGACCTCGCGCAGCGCCTCGACGGAATCCTCGCCCATGCCCAGAGCTACCCGGCGGGGCGTGCCGAACAAGTTAGCGAGCACTGGCATCGCATGCCCTTTCGGATGCTCGAAGAGGATCGCGGGACCGCCGGCGCGGAGGACCCGGTCGCAGATCTCCGTCATCTCCAGATGGGGAGAGACCTCCGTGCGGATGCGCTTCAGTTCGCCCAGGCGCTCGAGTTGGGCGATGAAGTCGCGGAGATCGTGGTAGCGCATCGATGAATCCTCGGGGGAGCCGGCGGGTCGTGCCGGTGCCGGTCAGGATGAGTGGGTCGGGGAAAAACAGTCGGCGAAAGTGTCGATCAGCGGCGCCGCGCGCGTCGGCTCCGGCCGCGCCAGAGACGCCGCTCAAAGCACAGGGTTCAGTCCGCCATCCATCGGAATCACGGCGCCGGTGACGTACGCAGCGCGCTCCGAGGCCAGGAAAAGGGCGACCTGGGCGATATCGTCGTCCGTGGCATAGCGACCCAGCGGAACCCGCGCCTCACCCATCCGCAGCAGTTCGTCCTCCGGCACGCCCCGGACCCCGGACTCGAGGCGCAACGCTTCCGACAGTCGCTCCCCGCGCACGGCCCCCGGGTTCAGCGCGTTGATCCGCACCCGCTTCGGCCCGTAGACGCTCGCAAGGCCCACGGTCGCCAGCATGAGGGCGGAGTTCGCCGCGCCGCCCGGAAGGTGCATCGGTCCAGCCACCTTGCCACCCATGCCGATCACGTTCACCACGGCTCCGCCGCCGCGCTTCACGATCGCCGGCAGCAGGGCATCCATGGCGTGGATGTACGTGAAGTACTTGGCCTCCATCGCCGCGTGCCACGCCGACGCGTCGAGTTCGTCGGGCAGATAGCGCTTCGCGGCGCCGGCCGAGTTCACGAGGATCTCGGTCGCGCCCAGCATCTCGTGGACCTCCTCGGCCATGCGCTTCGCCTCGTCGGGGCGGGTCAGATCGGCCACGATCGCGGCCGGGGGATAGTCGCCCGCGGAGTGCAGACGGGCGGCGGCGTGTTCGAGGCGCCCCGCGTCGCGGGACACGATGGCCACCCGCGCACCCTCCTGCAGGAACGCGGCCGCGCACGCGAATCCGATGCCGCGGCTCGCGCCCGTCACCACCACCACCTTGCCCGTCAGACCGAGTTCCAAGCGTCGCTCCCGAAGATGAGGGCGTCGGCAGCGAGCCCCGCGAACACGGTGCCGCCCACGCGGTTGTTGTGCAGGAAGGCGCGGAAGCAGGCTGCGGGATCCCGGCTGCGGATGCCCCGGACCTGCCGGGCCAGCATGACGCCCGCCACGGCGAGCCCGGCATACCACGCCGGCCCGAGCCCGATGTACAGACCGCAGCCCGCGAGGATCAGCAGGAACGCCCCGTGACAGATCGCCACGGCTGCCACGTCGAAGCGCCCGAAGAGGAGCGCCGATGTCCGGATGCCGATGCGGACATCGTCCGCGCGGTCGACCATCGCGTACTCGGTGTCGTAGCCGATGGTCCAGAAGACGTTCGCGAGCAGCAGGACCCACGCGATCGGCGGCACCGTCTCCGTGAGCGCCGCGAACGCCATGGGGATCCCGAAGCCGAACGCGATGCCCAGGTACGCCTGCGGGATCGCGAAGAAGCGCTTGAAGAAGGGGTACGAGGCCGCCAGGGCCAGCGCCGGGAACGACAGGGCGATCGTCAGCCCGTTGAGCGGCATGATGAGCAGGAACGCGACGAGCGACAGGCCGCCGGCGATGGCGAGCGCCTCCTTCGTCGAGATCGCCCGTGTCGCCAGCGGCCTGTGCTTCGTACGCGCCACGTGCGGATCGAAATCCCGGTCGGCGTAGTCGTTCATTGCGCAGCCGGCCGAACGCATCAGCAGCGTCCCCGCCATGAAGATGAGCACGACCTTCCAGTCCGGCCGTCCGGCGCCGGCGATCCAGAGGGCCCACAGTGTCGGCCATGCCAGCAGCAACGTGCCGATGGGTTTGTCGAGCCGCGTCAGGCGGAAGTACAGCCCGAGCCGCTGCCGGAACGACACGCCACCCCCCCCCGGCGAGGGCGACACGTGCGTGCTCATCGTGCCCTCGCGATCGCGGTGAGGATGCCCTGCATGATCGCCACCGGTGTCGGTGGACAGCCCGGCACGGCGACGTCCACGGGGATCACGTTCGAGACGCGTCCGCGGCTCGCATAGCTCTCTCCGAAGACGCCGCCCGTGCAGCCGCAGTCCCCGATCGCGACGACGAGCTTCGGCGCCGGCATGGCGTCGTACGTGCGCTTCAGCGCTTCCTCCATGTGCCGCGACACCGGCCCCGTGACGAGCAGGAGATCCGCGTGGCGCGGGCTCGCCGCGAACCGGATCCCGAGCCCCTCGAGGTTGTGATACGGATTGTTCGCCGCGTGGATCTCCAACTCGCAGCCGTTGCACGAACCCGCATCGACGTGGCGGATGACGAGCGCGCCGTCGAAGGCCGCCAGCACTTCGCGCTGCAGGCGTTCCGTGGTCGCGCGCAGGGATTCGTCGGCCTCGGGATAGGCCTCGGTCACGATGCCCGTCCGGGCGATCTGTCGGAGGATGTGCTGCAAGGGTCAGGGTCTCGCTCGGGGGAGGTCCGCGACGCGGGGCGGCATCACAGGTCCACCCCGCTGTAGCTCAGGTTGAACGACTTGTTGATGAGCGGGAAGTCGGGGACGATGTTCCCGAGGATCGCATGTTCCAGCAAGGGCCAGTTCTGCCAGGACGGATCGTGCGGATGGCAGCGGCGGATCCGCTCATCCGCACCGGCCTCCACGAACACCAGCACCTCGCCGCGCCAGCCCTCGACGCGCCCGATGCCGCAGGCCCCCTGCCGCGCCGACGGCACCGCGACGCGCGTGGGGCCGTCGGGCAGCGTCTCCGCGAGCAGACCGATCAGGCGCAGCGATTCCGCCACCTCCTCGAACCGGACCGCCGCGCGGGCCGCGACATCCCCTTCCGAGCGCGTGGCGCAGCGCACGTCGAGCCCGTCGTAGGGCGGCACGGCACGACCCACGCGCAGGTCCACGGCCATCCCGCTCGCCCGCGCCGCGAGCCCCGTCAGGCCGAGCCGCTGCGCCAGGTCGTTCGACACGACACCGCAACCTCGCAGGCGGTCCTGCAGTCCGGCGTGGTCGTCGTAGATGCGACGCAGCCGAACGACTTCGTCCGCCAGATCGTGGACCTGCCGGGCCAGCACCGGCAGATGGGCGTCGTCGAGATCGTCCGTCAGCCCCCCGGGAACGATCCGGTCCATCAGATAGCGATGCCCCCAGAACCGCGCATTCAGGCGCAGCCAGTCCTCCTTGAGGCGGGAGAACTGCGCGAGGCCGAAGGCGAAGCCGGCGTCGTTGCCGAGCGCGCCGAGATCCCCGAGGTGGTTGGCCACCCGTTCCCGCTCGAGGAGCATCGCGCGAAGCGCCGCCGCGCGGGGAGGAATCGTCGCCCCGGAGAGCTGTTCGACGGCCATCGCGTAGGCCCAGGCGAACGCCACCGTCGAGTCCCCGCTCACGCGCCCGGCCAGCGCCACGCCCTCGTCGAGCGACATCGACTCGAAGCGCTTCTCGATGCCCTTGTGCTTGTAGCCCAGCCGCGCCTCGAGGCGCAGCACGCGCTCTCCCACCACCGAGAACCGGAAGTGGCCGGGCTCGATGGTCCCCGCGTGCACCGGACCGACGGGGATCTCGTGGACGCCGTCGCCCGAGACGCTCACGAAGGTGTAGTCGTCGGCCACCGCGGGCCAGACGCTCCGCGCGACCACGTCCCGCCGAAGGGGATGCGCGCCCGCGGGCCAGGCGCCATGCCGCAGCCAGGGGCGACCGTCCGCCGGATCGAGCGGCGCCACGCCGGTCAGGTCGAACGCCGCGCGCTGCATGCGTCCCGCCGCCGGGAAGTGCCTGCCCAGATCGGGATAGTCCGGGGCCTCCGCAGGCAGCGGGAGCCGCAGGCACGCGAGGCCGTCCTCGAGGGCGTACGCTGCGCGGATCTCGAAGCCGTCGTGCAGGTCGCGCCGGTCGGCCGCCCACAGCGCCACTAGCGTGGCGCCCGCCGACCGGAGGCGGCCCGCGGTGGCCTGCCACTGGTCGGCCGTCACCTCGGCGAAACCGACGGCCGCCGGCCCCGGGGCGGATTCGAACGGGAAGGGAAGATCGGCGAGGCGCATGGGTCAGCCGATGAGCCGGGCCGCCTCGCGGTACCACGCCGCGAGGAAAGGCGGGAGATAGAAACCCAGCAGCAGTGTGAGCCCGAGGTGCACGAACACCGGCAGGATCGCCGGTCGATGCAGCAGGGGCTTCAGGTTGGGCGCCCCGAACACCATCGCCTGCACCCGCCACAGGATGCCGCCGAACGACACGGCGAGCGCCACGAGCAGCACCAGCGCCGCCCAGGGCTGCGCGCTCATCGCCGTGGTGAGCAGCAGGAACTCCGCCGCGAACACGCCGAAGGGAGGCATGCCGAGGATGGCGATCCCGCCCAGCATCAGTCCCCAGCCCACGGCGGGGCTGGTGTGCACGAGGCCGCGGATCTCGTCGATGACCTGCGTGCCGGCCTTCTGCGTGGCGTGTCCCACGGCGAAGAAGATGGCGGACTTGGTGAGCGAATGCACGGTCATGTGGAGGAGTCCCGCGAAGGTCGCCGCCGCGCCACCCATGCCGAAGGCGAAGGTGATGAGGCCCATGTGCTTCACGGACGAATACCCGAACAGGCGCTTCACGTCGGTCTGGCGAAGCGTCATGAAGGCCGCGACGACCACGGTCAGCAGCCCGAACCCCATCATGAGATTGCCCGCCAGGGGCGTGCCGAGGGCACCGTCCGCGAGCACCTTGCTCCGCGCGATCGCGTAGAGCGCCACGTTGAGCAGCAGGCCGGACAGCACCGCGGTGATCGGCGTCGGGCCCTCGGCATGCGCATCCGGAAGCCAGTTGTGCAGAGGGACGAGGCCCGCCTTCGTGCCGTACCCCACCAGCAGGAACACGAACGCGATCGTGACCACCGAGGGTTCCAGCTGGTCCTTCACGCCTTCCAGCTGCGTCCAAAGGAGCGCGGTGCCGCCACCGCCGAGGACGCGCTCCGCCGCCAGGTAAAGCAGGATGGTGCCGAACAGCGCCTGCGCGATGCCGACCCCGCAGAGGATGAAGTACTTCCACGCCGCCCGGACGCTGGCCGGCGTCCGGTAGAGGCTCACGAGCAGCACCGTCGTGAGGGTCGCGGTCTCCATCGCCACCCAGAGGATCCCGATGTTGTTCGTCGTGAGCGCCAGCAGCATCGTCCCGACGAACAGCTGGTACATCGCGTGGTAGAGCCGCAGCGCCGTCGGCCCCACGCGGCCGGCCACCACCTCGTTGCGCATGTACGGCCGGCTGAAGAGCGACGTCGTGAAGCCGACGAGGGCGGTGAGCGCCACGAGGAACACGCTGAACGCGTCGACGTGGAAGAGATCGCGCATCGCGAGCTGCGGTCCGTCGGCGAGCACGCGGATCGCGAGCACGACCGCCGCGAGTGCCGTGAAGCCGGAGAACGCCGCATTGGCCTCGGGTGCGCGCGCCGACGCGCCGAGGAACGCGAAGGTCACAGCACCCGCGAGCGGCAGGAGGAGCAGGACCGCGAGTTCCGGCATCAGACGTCCTCCCCCTCGCCCGCCGGATGCGTCTCGAGATGCCGCGTGTCGAGGCTGTCGAAGGTCTCGCGGATGCGGAAGAAGAAGATGCCGAAGACGAAGGCCGCCACCAGCACGTCGAGCGCGATGCCCAGTTCCACGATCATCGGCATCCCGTACGTGACGCTCGTCGCGGCGAAGAAGAGCCCGTTCTCCATCGCGAGGAAGCCGATCACCTGCGACACCGCCTTGCGGCGCGTGATCATCATGAGGAAGGCGAGCAGGACGCTCGCGAGCGCGATGCCGAGGGCGCCGCGGAGGATGGAGCCCGACAGCGCCGAGATCGGCAGCGCGAGGTTGAACGCGACGATGACGAGAACGATGCCGACCAGCATCGTGGTCGGCGTGTTCACGAGCGCCTCGCGATCCCACTGCAGGTCGAGGCGGCGCACGAGTCGCCGCAGCAGCGTCGGCAGCACGACGACCTTCAGGACGAGGCTGAGCAGCGCGGAGAGGTACAGGTGGGCGTGACCGGTGACCCACGCGGCGACCAGCGTCGCAGCGGTCAGCAGCACACCTTGCAGCGCGAGCAGATCCACGAGCGCCGTCAGCCGCCGCTGCGCGAGCATCGCGAACGACGTGAGCAGCATCAGCGCCGCGATGAGATCGACGAGCTGATTGGCGAGGCTCACGCGGTGGCCTCCAGCAGCAGGTGCGTCAGCATGCCCAGCACGGCCATCAGGAACGCCGTGGCGAGGAACTCCGGCGCGCGGAAGATGCGCAGCTTGGCCGAAACCGTCTCGGTCACGGCGAGCGCCGCGCCGCCCACCAGGAGCTTCGCGGCGAGCGCCAGCACGGCCGTCGGCAATGCGCCCCAATGGCCCGCCTCGGCGATGCCCCACGGCACGAAGAGCGCGATGCCGATGGTGGCGTAGACGAGCAGCTTCAGCGCGTGCGCCCACTCGATCAGCGCGAGATGGCGTCCCGAATACTCGAGGATCGTCGCCTCGTGGATCATCGTCAGTTCGAGATGGGTGCCGGGGTTGTCGACCGGGATGCGGGCGTTCTCCGCGAGCATCACCATCACGAACGCCACTGCCGCGAAGGCGAGGCTCGGATGCACCGCGACGCGCTGGTGCGCCAGCGTCTCGACGATCGTGGTGAGCGACGTCGAGCGCGCGATGAGCGACGGCATGAAGAACACCATGAGCAGTGCCGGCTCCGCGAGCGCCGCGACGAGCATCTCGCGCCGCGCGCCGAGCGATCCGAAGGCCGTCCCGGTGTCCATCGCGGCGAGCGCCATGAAGATCCGGGCGAGGGCGAGCAACCCCACGAGCGCGATGACGTCCGCGGCCGGCGCGAACGGCAGCGCCGTGGCAAGCATCGGGACGATGCCCGTGGCCAGCACCATGCAGCCGAAGACCAAGTACGGGACTGCGCGGAACAGGAACGATGCCTGGTGGGCCAGCACCACTTCCTTGCGGAAGAGCTTGGCGATCACGCGGTAGGGCTGCGTGACGCCGGGGCCGCGGCGGTTCTGCAGCCACGCGCGGCACTGGTTGACCCAGCCTAGGGCGAGCGGCGCGACGACCACCGCGAACAGGGCTTCGAGCAGCTGCGAGAGGGCGTACTGGGGCAGCATCACTGGCACCGGATCAGCACGAGCAGCGCGAGCAGCGTCGCGAAGCTGTAGACGAGATACCACTGGATGCGGCCGTGCTGCAGTCGCGACACCCAGCCCGCGATCCGCTCCACGAGCCGCACGAGCGGCAGATACAGCGCGTACCAGAGCTTGTCCTCCGTCCTGGCGCGATAGCGCGGCGCACCGTCGAACGGCGAAGGCATCTCGCGTTCGATCCGGAAGAAGGGCTCGAAGATCTGCTTGATGGGCTGGCCGAAGCCCTCGGCCGTGTCCTGCATGCGCGAGGTCTGCGCCGGGAATCCGCAGTCCCAGGCGGGCGCACGGCGGGTGCGCATGTGATAGCGGACCCGCACGTACAGGAACACGGCGGAGACCACGCCGAGGATGCCGGCCAGGACGAGCAACGGGCTGTAGCTCGCGCGCTCGGCGGACACCGGGGTGACGTGGAGCCAATGGCCGCCCACGGCGTCGCCCATCCCGCGGCCGAGCAGGCCCGTGGCGACGTGATCGATCCCGTGCAGGACCTTCACCGGAAAGAGTCCGGCGAGCACGCAGCCCGCGACGAGGAACAGTAGCCCGGCGCGCTGCCAGGCGTCCGCATCGTGGGCATAGCGGAGCGAGGGCTCGCGCGGCTGCCCCAGGAACACGACGCCGTAGAACTTCACCATCACGTAGGCGGCCACGGCCGCCGCGAGCACCAGCGCGGCCGTGGCCACGGGCACGATCATGCGGAGGTAGGGATCGGGCAGTTCCGGCGAGAGGAGGAAGGCCTGCAGCAGCAGCCACTCCGAGACGAATCCGTTCAGCGGCGGCAGCCCGGCGATCGCGAGCGTGCCCACGAGCGCCGCCCCGGCCACCCAGGGCATCGGATGGATGAGCCCACCGAGGCGGCCGAGACTGCGCTGGGAGGTCGCGTGCATCACGGCGCCGGTGGCGAGGAACAGCAGGCTCTTGAAGAGGGCGTGATTGAGGCAGTGGAAGAGCGCTGCACACAGCGCGAGCGCGGCGAGCGCCGGCATGGCATGGGCGCGGAAGACGATGGCGAGGCCGATGGCCGCCAGCACGAGGCCGATGTTCTCGATGGACGAGTAGGCGAGCAGCCGCTTCATGTCGGTCTGCACCGCAGCGAAGAGCACGCCATAGAGCATCGTGACGAGGCCCAGCGCCAGCGCGATCACGCCCCATGACGCGTACTGGATCGGCAGGAGATCGAAGCCGATGCGCAGCAGCCCGTAGATCGCCGTCTTCAGCATCACGCCGCTCATCAGTGCGGAGACCGGGGAGGGCGCCGCCGGGTGTGCCTCCGGCAACCATGCATGCAGCGGGAGGAAACCCGCCTTCGCCCCGAATCCGACGAGCGCGAGGAGGAAGGCGGTCGTCGCCCAGAAAGGGGTACGGTCCGCGCTGCGCATCGCCTCGAAGGTATACCCGCCATCCGGGCCGTGCAGCACGCCGAAACACAGCAGGATGGCCATGGCCCCCACGTGCGCGACCACGAGATACAGGAAGCCGGCACTGCGGATCTCGGCGAATCGATGGTCCGACGTGACGAGGAAGTAGGAGACGAGCGCCATCGATTCCCACGCGACCATGAACATGTAGGCGTCGTCGGCCAGGAGGACGAACACCATCGCGGCCAGGAAGAAGTGGTAGTGCAGGCAGGTGACGCGGTCGTTGGTCGTGCTGCCGGAGGTGAAGTAGCCGGTCGAGAAGAGCGAGATCCCGGTGACGGCGAGGCCGAGCAGCACGAGAAAGAAGGCGGCGAGGCTGTCGAGGCGCAGATGGAACGGGAGTCCGGGCAGGCCCAGCGGCAACTGGACTGTCGTGGGCGCATCGCCGAGGGCCCATGCCGCTGTCACGGCCAGCAGCAGCCCGCCCGCCGCACCCGCCGCGTAGAGAATGCGTCCGGCGTCACGGTCCGCGCGCTGGGTGAGACCCAGGATGCCGAGCGCTATCCAGTAGACCGCGATCCCGAGTACGCAGGGAAGAGGCGAGAAGGAGACGAAGCTCATGGGCGGCCAGGAAGGATGCGGAAATCATAGCACCGCACCTTTCGAAACCGACTCCCGATGCGGCCCTCCGCGACATCGGGCGCCGAACGAAGGCGTCCGGCAGTCCGCCTGCGGTCACACGCGGAGCAGTTCCTCGCGTCCGCCCAGCCAGCGCTCGACGTGCCGGTTCGCGGCCTCGGGCGCGTCGCGCAACAACGTGTCGGCAGCAGTCCGGGCCGCTTCGAGGAGTTCGACGTCCAGCTCCGGATCCGCGAACCGCAGCATCGGCACACCGCTCTGCCGGCTGCCGAGCAGTTCGCCGGGGCCTCGCAGTCGGAGGTCCTCCCGGGCGATGGCGAACCCGTCGGTGTGCTCGTAGATGACCCGCAGGCGGGCGCGGGCGGTCTCCGACAGCGGCTGCTGATAGAGCAGGATGCACGCGGACTCACCACCCCCGCGACCCACGCGGCCCCGCAACTGGTGGAGCTGCGCGAGGCCCATGCGCTCGGCGTGCTCGATCACCATCAGGGTCGCGGCGGGGACATCGACACCCACTTCGATCACCGTGGTCGCCACGAGCACGTGGACCTCGCCGCGCTTGAAGGCCCCCATCACCGCGGCCTTCTCGTCGGCCTTGAGACGCCCGTGGACGAGGCCCACCCTGAGGTCCGGCAGGGCCTCGGCGAGGTGCGCCTGCGTGTCGATGGCGTTCTGCAGCTCCAGCGGGACGGCGGGTGCGCGGGCGCGGCCACGGGCGCCGGGTGCGGGCGTGGTGGTGCCGGGATCCTCGATGAGAGGGCACACCCAGTAGACCTGGTTGCGGCCGGCGCAGGTATCGCGCACGAGGTGCAGCACGTCGTCGCGGCGCGACTCGGACACCAGCTTGGTGACCACCGGCGTACGGCCCGGTGGCATCTCGTCGATCACCGACACGTCGAGATCGGCGTAGTAGCTCATGGCGAGCGTCCGCGGGATCGGCGTGGCACTCATCATCAACTGGTGCGGGATCTCGTCGCCATCCGCGCCCTTGTGACGGAGTGCCAGCCGCTGCCGCACGCCGAAGCGATGCTGCTCGTCCACGATCGCGAGTGCGAGGCGGGCGAAGGTGACCTCCTTCTGGAAGAGTGCGTGCGTGCCCACCGCGACGGCGGCGCGCCCCGACTCGACGGCTTCCAGCGCCGCGCGGCGCTCCTTGGCGGCCAGCCCGCCGGCGAGCCACGCGACGGTGATGCCCAGTGGTTCGAGCCACTGGCGGAACTTCGCCTGGTGCTGCTCGGCGAGGATCTCCGTCGGCGCCATCACGGCCACCTGGTATCCGGCATCGATGGCCGCGAGCGCCGCGGCGGCCGCGACGATGGTCTTTCCGCTCCCGACATCGCCCTGCAGCAGACGCTGCATCGGATGCGGCCGCGCGAGATCGGCGCGGATTTCCGCGAGCACCCGGCGCTGGGCACCGGTGAGCGCGAACGGCAGCCCGGCGAACAGGCGATCGGCACGCTCGTCGCCACCCGTGATGCGGGGCGCCCGCGCGGTGTCGCGCCGCCGGCGGTGCAGGCGCATCGAGAGCTGCTGCGCGAGAAGCTCGTCGAACTTCATGCGCTGCCACGCGGGATGGCGGCGCGCTTCGAGATCCGCCGGGTCCACGTGGGCAGGTGGATCGTGCAGCAGACGCACTGCGTCCTCGAATCCCGGCAGGCGGAGCTTCGCGAGCAGCCCGGCCGGCAAGGTCTCGTCCAGCGCGCAGCGCCCCATCGCAGCATGCACCGCGAGTCGGAGTGCGTGCTGGGAAAGTCCGGCCGTGGTGGGGTAGACGGGCGTGAGGCGGTCGGGAAGCGGTGTCGAATCGGTCACCGGCCGGATGCGCGGATGCACCATCTCGGGCCCGTCGAAGCCCGGCCGGATCTCGCCGAGCAGCCGCACCTGCTGGCCCTCGGCGAGCTGCTTCTGCTGGTTCGGATAGAAATGCAGCAGGCGTACGAGGAGTTGCCCGGTGCGATCGCGCACCCGCGCCACGAGCTGTCGACGCCCCCGGACGCGGACCTCGGCATCGACGACGACGCCTTCCACCTGCGTGGGCAAGCCGATCGGCGCGTCGGCCATCGGCAGGACCCGCGTCTCGTCCTCGTAGCGCATCGGCAGATGCAGCACGAGATCGAAGGGTCGGGCGATGCCGAGCGTTGCGAGCTTCGCGGCAACCGCGGGCGCGACACCGGGAATAGCGGGCGGCGTCGCGCGGGAGCGCGGGGAGGGGGCGTCGGGCGGCACGGAGGACGACTCGGTGGACGGCACGGGAGACGTGGGGCGGGCCGGGGGTGGAGAGCGACGGATGGTATGCGCAAAGAGGGCCCCTCTCAACGCGCGGAAAAGGGCCTCGCCCGAGGCATTGCCGCAGCGCATCATGCCGCGCGACCCCGTGCTACGATCCGCGCCTGCTTTTCAGGGGCGACGTGGCCGGACAGTGCCGACCGGGCCGACGTTCCTGGAGAGGGAGCGTGAGCCAGCCTCTGCGATGATCCCGACGGAAACCCCCTCAGCATGCCGCGCCGCCCCGGTCCCGGGGGGCCTGGACACCGCGATCCCGGGCACGGGTCCTTCTGCGGCCCCCCCGCCCTGCGCGACTGCCACCACCCTTCCTGACCTGCCGTCAGCGCGATGACAGATACACCCGAAGCCTCCCCTCCCGAGCCCGCGTCGCCGCCACCGGCCGACAACGCCGAGCCCCCGCGCGGCCACGAGCACACCGGCCTCTACACCCTCGCCCTGGGGGCCGTCGGGGTCGTGTTCGGTGACATCGGCACGAGCCCCCTCTATGCGATGAAGGAGGCCTTCAGCGGCCATCATGCCGTGGGGCTCACGCACGACAACGTGCTCGGCGTCCTCTCGCTGGTGTTCTGGTCGCTGGTGATCATCGTCACGCTGAAGTACGTCACCTTCGTGATGCGTGCCGACAACCGGGGCGAGGGCGGGATCATGGCCTTGATGGCGCTGGTGGTCGGCACCACGCAACGCGGGTCGCGCAGCCGCTGGTGGATCACCGCGATGGGCATGTTCGGCGCCGCACTCTTCTACGGCGACAGCATGATCACGCCTGCGATTTCGGTGCTCTCCGCGGTGGAGGGGCTCAACGTGGTCACGCCGGTGTTCGAGCCCTACATCATCCCCATCACGCTGGTCGTGATCGCCGGCCTCTTCATCGTCCAGTCGAAGGGCACAGGCACCGTCGGCGCGCTGTTCGGGCCGATCACGGCCATCTGGTTCCTGGTCCTCGCGACGCTCGGCGTGATCCAGATCGCGGCGAACCCGCACGTGCTGCTCGCCTTCAACCCCGCCTACGCGGTCGGGTTCTTCGTGGACAACCGGATGCCGGGGTTCCTGACGCTCGGCACGGTCATCCTCGCCGTGACCGGCGCGGAAGCGCTCTACGCCGACATGGGCCACTTCGGCAAGAAGCCGATCCGGCTCGCCTGGCTGGTGTTCGTGCTGCCCGCCCTCGTGCTCAACTACTTCGGGCAGGGCGCGCTCCTGCTGCGGGACCCCACGGCCATCGCCCATCCGTTCTTCCGTATGGTCCCTTCGTGGGCGACCCTCCCGATGGTGGGCCTGGCGACGATGGCCACGGTGATCGCGTCCCAGGCCGTCATCTCGGGGGCCTATTCCCTCACCCGCCAGGCGATCCAGCTCGGCTACTGTCCCCGCCTCGCCGTGCACCACACGTCCGAGCGCGAGATGGGGCAGGTCTACATGCCGTGGATCAACTGGGCCCTGTTCGCCGCGGTGGTCGCGCTCGTGCTCGGGTTCAAGTCGTCGTCCGCCCTCGCCTCGGCCTACGGTATCGCGGTGACGGGGACGATGGCCATCGACTCCGTGCTGCTGTACTTCGTCTTCACGCGCCTCTGGAAGTGGAACACCGCGCTGGCGGGGCTCGTGGCGGGCGGTTTCCTGGCGGTGGACCTCGCGTTCTTCGGGGCGAACTCGGTGAAGCTGCTGCAGGGTGGCTGGTTCCCCGTGGTGATCGCGATCGCGATCTTCACGCTCATCGCGACCTGGCGGCAGGGCCGGGCGATCCTCTTCTCGCGGCTGAAGCCCGGCGCGATCCCGATCGAACCCTTCCTGCAATCCATCGCCGCGCATCCTCCCGCCCGGGTCGAAGGCACGGCGATCTTTCTCACGGCGGGACGCGAGGGCGTGCCCCATGCGCTGCTCCACAACCTGAACCACAACAAGGTGCTGCACGAGCGCGTCGTGCTGCTCACGGTGACGACCGAGGACGTTCCCTACGTCGCCGAGGCGCAGCGCATCGAGATCGACGAACTGGGCAGCGCGTTCTACCGGATGACGGTGCGCTACGGCTTCAAGGACGAACCCAACCTCCCCGTCGCACTCCAGCTCCCGAACAAGCTGGGCATGACCTTCAGCATGATGGAGACGTCGTTCTTCCTGTCGCGGCAGACCATCGTGCCCACGGGTGAGCCGGGCATGGCGCTCTGGCGCGAGAAGCTCTTCGCCGCCCTGTCCCGCAATGCGGCGAGCGCCACCGACTTCTTCCAGATCCCGACGAATCGCGTGGTGGAGCTGGGCACGCAGATCGAGATCTAGGGAGAGGGAGACTCTGATGGCCGCACTGGAAGCCCTGGAGCGGATGCTCGCCGCCGGCAAGGACAGTCCGATGCTGCGTTTCAGCCTGGGCAGCGAGCACCTGCGGGCTGGCGATGCCGCAGCGGCCTCAGCCCACCTCGAGCACGCAGTCGCCCAGGACCCCGACTACTCGGCCGCCTGGAAAGCGCTGGGCAAGGCCCGCGAAGCTGCGGGCGACCGGACCGGGGCGATGGCCGCTTGGGAGCAGGGCGTCACCGTCGCCACCGCGCGGGGCGACCAGCAGGCCGCCCGCGAGATGGGAGTGTTCCTGAAGCGCCTGTCGAGGACAGGCCCGCCGGACTGACCGGCATACGACCGATCGGTCAGTGCCGCGTCTTGGAGTCGGGGAAGAGGTACACCTTGCCGCCCTTCACGCGCGGCTGCGGCGGGTGCGACGGCTTGTGGGAGGCATCCGCGGCCGTGTCGAAGACGATCGCGATGACCTTCCTGGAGGCGTCCCGATAGCAGCGCAGCTTCAGCTGGTCGATGTGCCAGTGCGGATCGGCCAGGCGATCGCAGCGCGCGAGTTCCATCACGAACCCGCCGGCCGCGAGCAGGATGCGCCGCGACTGGTGCTCGGTGCCCTGGATCGCCTTCTGGAAGTCGGGCACCGACCCGGCCTGGGATTCGTCCACGAACCCGACGACGACGGGACGGGCCGGTTCGCCGAGTTCCGTGCGCTCGAAGGTCACGGGGATCACGAAGGAGTCCATGCCCTTGTAGGACTCCACGTCGCAGGTGTAGGCCTCGTGGTGCAGGACGAGGAAACTCACCGCCGCCTGACCCCACTTCAACGCGGTCTCGACGGCGAACGAGAGATCCCAGCGGCCGGGCTTCAGGTCGGGGATCACGGTGTCCGAGGTCCGCCCCGGCGATACGACCGTGAGCCGGCCCTCGGAGAAATCGAATCCGGCGAACTCCTCGAAGTCCGAGTGGGCCATGTACTCGTAGGTCTCTTCGAGACCATCGGCCATCTCGCCCTTCTCGTAGGCGCAGTGACCGTCGTAGCCGCTGCCGTCCGGATACGCGTACTCGAGGGTGAAGCGCAGCGTCCGGTACTCGCCGGACATCATCCGGGCGAGGCCGAGCAGCGGCGTGCGGCTGGTATAGAACTCGTAGGCGACGGTGCCTTCGCCTTCGGCGACGACCAGCACGGGATGGCTGGAATCGGCGTAGTCGCCCCAGCGTTCGCGGAGGTAGGCGCAGAGCCTGCCCATCGTGCGGGCCGAGTCGGCGAAGAGGGGATCGGGCACCGGATCGAAGTCACCGAATTTGAGGAACCAGTCGAGCTCGTTGCCCCAGCGTTCGCTCTCCTCGAGCTCCTTGCGGAAGTGGGCCACATCTTCGGCGGACCCCGTCACGCGGAGTGTCTGCCGGCAACCGTAGTCGTCGTCGGATTCGAGGTACTCGTCGTCTGCCATTGTGCTTGTGTGTGGACTGCGGGAAATGCGTCGGCGGACAGCGTCAGTGGCGCGGAACTCGGGGACTGGATCGGCCCCCGGCATCACCCCGGACGGCCGCGCGCTGAAGGATGGGGCAGGTTACCACACGGTCCGCGTCGCGACCCCTCGCCGCGGATCGACTTCCATCGACGCATCGCGATGGCGCAGTTGGTCCATCAACCAGCCGTAGCCGATGCGCTCCTGCTCCAGGCGGAGTCCGGGCTGGATGCGATCGCTTCGAAGATCGTCGTAGAGGCTGGCCTCCTCCGCCGTCAGTCCCTGCAGATCGTGCGTCGCGGGTTCCGGTTCCTCGCCCCAGAACGCGCGGTGGGCGAGCAGCGTCCCGCGGTCCATGAGGAACGACGTCGCATGCGGGAAGTGACCCCGCAACTGGGCCAGGATGGCGAAGCCATGGGTGTCGATGTCGCCCCAGTAGTGCAGATGGCACCGCTGCAGCCAGCGCGCCTGCGCCAGCGCTTCCCAGCCGTAGCCGGCGCCGAAGACGACGATGGCGCGCGCGGCCGCCGGGAACGCGAGGAAGTTGGTCTCGTTCTCGGTGATGAACACGCGCTCGACGGGCAGTGCGAGCGATGCGAAGCTGGTCGCGTCGAGGGTGACGTCGGCCAGCCCTTGGCAACCGGGCAGGCCGGGGAGTGCCGCGTCCAGCATCCGGAATCGGATCCGGTTCGGCTTGTCCAGGAACCCGTAGCGGCGCGCGAACTGCGCCGCGCCAGTCGCGAGCGGGTCGACCGCCTCGGGCGGCAGCGCTAGGTCCAGCAGTTCGATCAGGACGCCTCGGTGGGCCTCGATGAACTTGCTGTGGACGCCCGGTGCGTCGACCTGCCTCATATACACGTTCGGCCTGGGATGGGTCTGCAACCAAGCCACGACGGCCAGCAGTCGCTCCCACCGGTCTGCCAGCTCCAGGGCCTGGTTCGGGCGGCGCGACAGCCACGCGAGCAGCGTCGGCTGGGCCCCGGCGGTCAGTTTCCATAGCGCCTGGAAGCGCTGCGCCTGCCGCGTCTGCCCGATCAGGGCCAGCGCGTCCTGCAGCGAGTCGACCCACACGACCGCCGGCAGCCGCTGCGCGCCCTGGACCCGATGATTCCAGTCGCGCCACTCGATCCGTACGTGCGGCGTTTCGGCCACGGTACGCACCCATTCACGTACCGCCTCGAAGCGGTCCGACACGTCGGCGGCGCCCGGGGCCTTCAATCCGAGGCGCATCGGCCAGATCGCGGCCTCCGAGACCGCCGCGCGCAGCAGTTCGCCGCGATCCCACGCGCGCTGGACCTGGGCCCGCAGCGCCGCCGGCGTGGTCCAGCTCATGGCGCTGCGCCGTCTCCGGCAGCCTTCTGCGCCCGATACTCCTCGATCGTGAGGCAGCGCAGCCGCGAGTCCTGGCCGCCCTCGTTGTGCACGAAGCCCACGCTCGAAACGAACGGCTCGATGATGTGGATCTTCTGCAGCGGGGTCACGATGAGCAGTTGCAGGCCCAGCTGCCGGAAGAGCCGCAGCCCGTACTGCGCCGACTCGTCCGAACCGCGTCCGAACGCTTCGTCGATCACCACGAAGCGGAACGAGCGGGATCGCACGGCACCCCATTCCAACCCGAACTGGTAGGCCAGGCTCGCAGCCAGCACGGTGTAGGCGAGCTTCTCCTTCTGCCCGCCCGACTTGCCGCCCGAGTCGGAATAGTGCTCGTGCTCGGCGCCGTCCTCGCGCCAGCGCTCGCTCGCCGAGAACAGGAACCAGTTGCGCACGTCGCTCACCTTGGCCGTCCAGCGCCGATCGAACTCCGACTGGCCCTCGCGGCCCCGGAATCGGTCGATGATCGCCTTCACCTGGAGGAACTTGGTCTCCGAGTAAAGCTCGTCCGGCGTCCCCGAGACGGCGCCCTCGGTGCACGCCCGGAGGTCCTGCTGGAAGTCGCGGATCTCGGCATCGGGGCTCGGCTGCGCGACCAGCTTGATGAAGCGCCCCGGGTTGTAGTCGATGCTCCGGAGCGAGCGGTTGATGAACTCGACGCGCTCCTTGATCGTGTCCCGCTCGCGCGCGAGCTGGGCATTGAAGTTGGCGATCTCGTTGATGGTGTTGACGTTGAGCAGCTCCTTGAAGCGCGCCTCGAATCGCGGGAGATCATCGCCCTTCAACCCGGTGAGCATCCGCTCGTACTCGCCCATCGCCGCGAGGCTCGCATCCATCTCGACGGTCTCGGCCTTGAACGCCTCCTTGAAGTTGCTCATCGCCTTGACGATGCGCTCGGTCAGGCGAGACAGGCGGTGATCCGCCGCGTCGATGCGGTCCTGCAGCCACTTGCGCACGTCCTGCTCGCGGTTGTCGCACGACTCGACCGACAACTGATGCTCGCCGAGCGCCTCGGTGCGCCAGCCGTCCAGGCGCTTCGTCCAGGACGCGTCCAGCGGCATGGCGTCACCCGTCGCCCGCGCCTGGGCCCGCAGTTCCTCGGCTGTTTCCCGCTTGCTCTTCACCTCGCCGCGCCTGCCGAGCGATTCGGTCAGCCCGGCCTCGGTCGCGGTCAGGCGTTCGCTTGCCGCGACCAACTGCCGCCCCAGTTCCTGCAGCGTGTCGGAGGCGGCTTCCAGGCGCGCACGCTCCTCGGTGAGCGCGGCGATCTCCAGTGCCTGACGCCGCCAGTCGATGTCCGCGAAGCGCGTGAATTCCTCCAGTCGGGCGAGCGTCTCCAGCCGGCCTTCGAGTTCCTTGCGCGCCTGTCTGGCCTCCTCGATGCGCTGTCCCTGCACCGCCAACCGCGCCTCGAGGTTCTTCCGCTGGTCGCGCAACGCGCGCAGCTTGTCGACGTTGCTCCAGCCGAGCACGTAGCGCCCGCGATCGTCGATGCGGCTGCGGTCGTCCTTCTCGTGGCGCCCCGAGGGGTCCTTGATCTGTCCGGCCCGCGTGATCGCGCGGGTCTCGCGGCGGAACTGCTCGGCCGTCTCGCAGCACGCCACATCGAAACGATGCCGCAGCTCCTGCTCCACCCACTCGGCGTGCGCCGAGTCCGGCTTGACGACGAGCTTCCTCACGAGCGACTGCGGATGCAGGCTGGCGTCGTGGGCACCCTTCCTCGGCCGCACGTGGAAGTACACGAGGCGGGCACCGAGGTGCCGGCCATCGACCCATTCCGCGACGGCCTTGTAGTGCGCGTCCGGCACCAGCAGCGCGAGACCGAATCCGCGCAGCAGGCGCTCGGCGGCGCCCTCCCAGTCGCGCTCGTCCTCGCGCACCTGGATCAGCTCGCCCGCGAAGGGCAGTTCGTCCTCGCCGATGCCGAGCGCGGCACAGAGCGCGTCGCGGATGCGGACCTGGGCGGCGTCGATGTTGGACTTGCGGCGTTCGAGACTCGCGATCTCCTCGGACAGCGCGGCGTGCTCCTCCCGCCCCTTGCGGAACGCGAAGTCCTCCTCGCGTTCGCGGTTCGACAGGTCGGCAACGCGGCTGCGCAGCGACTCGGCGCGGTCGGCGATGGTCCGTTGCTGCGCGAGAAAGGCGACTTCGTCGGCCGGCGCCGCTTCGTCGATGCGCGCGAGCAGGGCCGCGTGGCGCTCGGCCTTCTGCTGGCGATCCGCCTTCTCGATCTCCTTGCGATGAATCTCGGCGGCCAGCTGTTCGAGGCGATCACCACCGTTGTCGCGCAGCGCGCGCTCCAGATCGGCCACGACCGCACGGTCGGCATCGCGCTGCACGGTTGCACGCGCGATCTGCGCGTCGAGCCGGGTCGCCTCTTCGGCCAGCAAGGTGAGACGCCGATCGAGCAGATCGCCCTTGAGACCCGCGAAGTACGACCGCAGCGCTTCCCGCCCGTCGCGCCAGCCCTGGATCTCGGCGACCAGCCCCGCGTGGCGATGACCATCCTCCACCAGCGGCGTGAGCAGCTCGACCTGCCGCTTCGCCTTCAGCACGGCCTGGTGGGCGCGATCGAGATCGTCGAAGTGGCGGATCAGCGCCTCGATGCGGCTGCCCACGTCGAACGGCTCCAGCATGTGGCTGCGCACGAAGTCGGTGAGATTGCCGACCGACTTCATCGAGACCGTCTGGTGGAACAGTTCGAGGGCCTGCTCGTGCTCGATGCCGAAGCGCCGGCGGAACCAGGCGCCGTAGGCCGGGAAGCTGTCGAACAACTCGCAGCCCGCGGCGCGCAGCTTCTTGCGGAGCGCAGTGATGTCGGACCCGAACCCGGTGAAGTCCCCGGCGATGGACATCAAGCGGTCGGACGCCACGAACAGACGCGCGGGCTGGCCCTGCGGGTCCTTGGCCCAGAACACCTGGGCCAGCGTCACCGACTGGTCGTAGCCCTCGTTGCGGAACACCCCGAGGATCACCGAGTAGCTGGACGGATCGCGGAGCGCCACGGGCCGGGCGCTGCCCGTCACCTCGTTCCGCTCGCTCTTGTAGTGGCCGAGCACGTACGACCGCAGGCTGCGCTCACGCGCGTCGGCGCCGGCCGCGCGGTTGTAGGCCACCCGGTGGGCCGGCACCAGCAGCGTCGTGATGGCATCGACCAGCGTGGACTTGCCCGATCCGATGTCGCCCGTGAGCAGGCCGTTGCGACCGTCGAGTTCGTAGCGCCAGACGCGCTTGTCGAACGTCCCCCAGTTGAGCACTTCCAGGCGCTGCAATCGAAAGCCGACCCGGCTGTCGTCCGCCACGAAGTCCAGGCCGAGCGTCGCCGATTCACGCATCGGCAGCCCCCTTCGTCGATTCCGATGCAGCGAGCGCAGTGCGATAGGTCTCGAGCCGCGCGTCGAACTCCGCAAGCCACTGCGCATCGACGAACGCCCGGAGGATGCGCCTCACCTCGTAGTGCCCCTTGTGCTTCGCCTTGTTCGATCCCGATGCCTGACCGCTGCCCGCAGACGGTTCGAGTCGGCGCAGGAAACCCAGTTCGACCACCTTGGAGAGGGTCGCGTCCACCTGGTCGACGAGTCGGGCCTCGTTCGACCCGTCGGGGAGGAAGACCCGCATCAGATCGGCGATGTCCTCGCGCGAGAGCACGAGCCGGGTGTCACCGCCGCCGGCGTCGAACTCGGCCATGCGCTTGCGAAGCAGCGCGAGCATCAGGCTCACGGCGTAGGAAAGCTGCCGGCGCGCGACGAGGCGCGGCATGCGCGGCGCGCCTTCGGCATCGTCGGGGTCCGGGCGGCTCCTGAGGAAGGCATAGCCTTCGGCTTCGTCCAGCACGAGATCGAGCAGCAACACCGCCGCCTGTTCACGCACCCGCGCCTGCAGTCGCAGCAGACCCGCCCAGAGGCGCTCGTCGTCGTCGCGATACAGCACGCCCTTCAGGAGATGCACCATGAGCAGCGACAGCTCGGGCACGACCGGCAGGGCGCCCGTTGGAGCGTCGATCGGTCCGGTCTCGTTGCCGGTGTCGTGCATGTCGTTCAAATCGTCCGCCTCGCTTCCGTTTTCATCGCGTGAAGATCACGCGGGGAAGGCGCGCCTCGCGCATCACCGGCTCGCCCAGCGCATCGCCGGCCTGCCAGCGGATCGTCTCCTCGACGCCTTCGTCCACGACCGCGCGCCAGCCGTCCGACGCGACGGCGCCATCCGCCGCGTGCGCCATCTCCAGATAGGCCACCAGCTCCGCCAGGCCCTGACGCAGGGGCTCGGCCTCCACCAGATCGTGCAACGTGATCTGCGCTTCGCGCCGGAGCGCACGCTGGAGCACGGCGCGCAGGCGGGCCTTGTCGACGACGATCTGATCGAACAATCGCGCGGTGTCGACATCGTCCTCGCCGGCCTCGAGCGTCAGTGCGGCGAGCAGCGGCTTCACGCTCGGCGTGAACAGCGGGCGCTCCAGCGGCAACTCGATGTCCGCGCCCTGCGCGTCGATGGTCATCACGGCGTCCCTGGGCGGGGACGCCCGCAGCGCCAGCGCCTTGCTCTCGATGCCGTGCAGAAGGTCGAGGATGCGGCGGTTCTCGAGGAACGCGCGGTCGTCCAGGAAGCGGCGCAACTGCTGCGACAGCCGGGCCACCGTGCGCTGCGTGTGTTCGCCGGCTTCCAGCCAGTCGTGGTGCACGCGGCGCGTGCGCGGCTCCGGGTTCAATGCGACCACCGCGGGCAGTGCGAGCACCTGGTCCAGCCGCTCCGAAAGCAGCTCCTGCCGCCGGGTGGACATGAGGAAGTCCCAGAAGGCGCGGAAGCTCCGGCCCTGGTCGGAATCGCCGATCGCATCGCGTTCGCCCATGATCTCGTCCAGCAGCGCGCCCTTGGCACCTTCCCACAGCGCGATCTTCTCGCGCACCTTGCGATCGAGATGGCGGAAGTTGTGCTCGACCTCGCGGAAGTCGGCGAGCAGCTCGCGCGCCGTCTGCTGGAACTGCTGGAAGCGATCCTTGACCGCCGTGTCGTCGAGCAGCGGCACGTCACCGGCCAGGACCCGCGCGATCTCGGCGTCGAGCGCATCGCGCTTCGTGCGCAGGTCCTCCACCCGCTTGACGGGGTCGGCCTCGGTGCCCGCGGTGATCTGCTCCAGCAGCGCGAAGAGCGTGAGCAATCGCGATTCGGTCCCCACGAACGGACGCTCGGTGAGCGTGCCGAGCCAGGCGATGGCCTTCTCGGTGGCCGGCGTCAGGTCGAACTGCGCCTCGTCGGTGCCCGGTTTGTAGAACTTGCGAAGCCACCCCTTGTCGGGCGCGGCCCAGTCGTTCAGGTATTCCGATGCCGCCTTCGGATAGGCGTCGGCGCCGAGCTGTTCACGCAGGGCGAACAACTCGTCGTCCAGCGCCTCGGCGAGATCGGCCTCGCTCATCACGCGCACGTTGGGCGCGACGAAGACGCGATGCAGAAAGGCCGCCACCAGCGGTGCGTGCGGCGACGCGAGCAGCCGCCAGGCGGGATGGCGGTCGCGGAGCGAGGCGAGGGTGGCGTGATCCAAGACGGGGTGGCCTATCCTGCGAGGAGGTGATCCATGGCGTCGCCGACGCCGTATCCGGCGCGGTGCCCGAGCTGGCGCACAGTATCCATGCGCGTCATGAGGCCTTGCTTCCGATCTTCCGGCAACGCTTCGATGGCCTTCAAGGCCTGCTCGAACATCCGCACCAAGGCATCGAAGTAGCCTTCGTCCTGGAGGGCCACGGCGCTTCCGAATCCCGCGGCGCACTCGCAGAAGAACACCATGAGCTCGGCCAACCCCTCCGGCTGGCCGACGGCCTTCCTATAGTCGGCGATCGCCTTCTTCGCCCTCGCCACCGACGTGTTCTGGTTCTTGAACGCATCCGGCCAGAGCCACCGGTCGATGACGATCTTGTAGGGTTTCAGCACATCGTCGCCGAGCGCGAATCGGGCATGCAGGAAGGTCTGGTTGTCCTTGCTCGCGGTGTAGAGGTCGTGAATCAATGTGACAAGACCGGCGCGATCGATGTCGGCCAGTCGGCTCTTCACGTCGGTCCAGCTTGGGGTGGTCTTCTTGTGCGCCATGGTGATCTCGACATGCGGTCAGGTGTCGTCGGGCGATCGCGTTCGTACATGGGGTGGGTCTTCGGCGGCTGAGCGGCAAGCCCACCCGGGGAGCCCGGCGAAGCGGATATGGTGTCAGGCATCCCCGACGGCTTCCATCAAAAGCGCTCCCCGATGCGCTGCGGGCGGCTGCGTCGAGCGTATCCCGCCGGACCGGCCACCGGGTGCCGCCCCATCGACAAGGCACCTGGGGCGACCTCACAGCGGATCGGTGAAGTCCTGGCAGGACCGCGCCATGGAGGCGGCTCAGCAGACCTTGTCCCGGACGCGGTTTCGCCGAGCGTGGATGCCTACCAATGGGGCGCTGATACCACTGCCTCCATCGCCGAAGGCCGTGAGCACGGGGGCGTGAACTGGCCAAGGCGGGCAGCGCGCCTCCTTCGACGGAGACGAGCTCTCGGTGAACGGGGGCGACGCGGGACACCCGGAGCCAGTCGCTCGCTGACCACGTTCCGGCACCTGGTGGTCACGCCGAACCACCCAACCTCCAGGTGTGGCGTCGCGGAACCCGGAAACGAAAACGCCCAACCGGCGTGGTTGGGCGCTGAATCGTGGTGGAGACGAGGAGGATCGAACTCCCGACCTTCGCATTGCGAACGCGACGCTCTCCCAGCTGAGCTACGTCCCCACGGGCTTCCTGCCGGCCCGTTAAACAGCCCGCAGAAAACAGGGGCCGGAGTGTACGACGGTTCCCCGCGGGCCGGCAATCCCCTCGTCCAGGCAGTCTCTGCATAGCCCCCGCGCGGGTCGCCCTCCGGGCCACCGGAAAGCGCAAGAAGAACCCGAGAACTGCCGCCCGCGGTCGGTATGCGACAGGAATCGCAAATTCAAAAAACTTTAGGCCTCTTTGTGCGGTTCGAAAGTTCAAGTTTCATAGGTTTCACGTCGTTAGCGCGTCGGCACAGCTGAGATTCGTTTCCGCATCAGCACCTGCCCGTGGGCCGTACGAGATCACCACGGCGGGTTCGGTCCGTGGAAACGCTCGCTCACCGAACGATTTTTCTGGGTGCGTCAAAGCGCACGCGAAAGGAGCAATAGATGACGACGTTTTCCACGACCGCCGGTGTGACCACCCTCAACGACAGTGTCGAGGGCACGACAGGGACCACAGATCGCGTCTCCCTGCTCGGGCAAGGTGGCACTGCCTCGATCTCCGCGATCGAGACCGTCATCGGCTCCACGGGAGCAGCGGACACCATCATCATGATGGACACCGTGGCCACCAACGTCGCGGTCAGCGCGGTCGAGTCCCTGGTGGCCACCGGCGAAAGCGGCGACATCGTCCGTCTCCTGCGCGCCAGTGAAATTTCTCTATCGGGCGTGGAGACCGTCCTCGGGAGCACCGGGGCAGACCTCGTTGCGATGCTCGCCGCAGGTGAACTGGCCGTGAGCAGTGTGGAATCCGTGGTGGGCAGCAGCGGCACCGATGTGCTCACGCGGATCGGCGCAGGTGCGACGCGCGTGTCCGAAGTCGAGACCGTGCTCGGCAGCTCGGCGATCGATGTCGTGACCCTCGCAGGGGGGTCCGCGCTCTCGGTCTCGCTGGTCGAGACCGTGGTGGGCAACTCCGGGGCGGAAGTGATCACGATGCTGAGCGAGGGCGCCCTCCGCGTGAGCGCGACCGACACCGTGCTCGGTACCGCAGCCACCGACGTCGTCAGCATCCTGGGCGGCGGCAGCGTCGCCGTCTCCGACGTGGAATCCGTCATCGGCGGCGGCAGCACCGACATCGTCAACATGCTCTCGGGTGGCAACCTCGTCGCGAGCAGCATCGAATCCGTGGTGGGCACCGGCAATGCCGGCGACACCCTGCAGCTCCTCGGGGCCGGCAACGCCACCGTCTCCGCGATCGAGACGGTGATTGGCAGCACCAACGCCGACCAGGTCACCCTGGCGGCATCCGGTGAGCTGGCCGTGAGTTCGGTGGAAACCGTCACCGGCGCCAGCGGTACCGACGTTCTCTCCATGCTCGGCGCCGGCTCGGTCCGCGTCAGCGCGGTGGAGTCGGTCCTCGGCTCGTCCGGCACCGATGTCGTCAGCGTCGCCGGCGCCGGCGCAGTCGCGGTGTCGCTGGTGGAAACGGTGACCGGGACCACCGCCGTCGAATCCGTCACGATGCTCTCCGCCGGCACCCTCGCCATGAGCAGCATCGACACGGTCCAGGGCTCCGCATCCACCGACGTGCTGCGCATGCTCGGCGCCGGCACGACCTCCGTCTCCGCGATCGAAACCGTGATCGGCAGCACGCGCCCCGACGCAGTCGCCATGATGGAAAGCGGCAGCCTGGCGACCAGCGCCGTCGAAACCGTGCTTGGCAGTTCCGGTGCCGATGTGCTGTCCACCCTGGGCGGTGGCGCCACGGCCGTCAGCGGTGTCGAAACCGTGCTGGGCAGCAGCGGCACCGACAGCGCCACGATGCTCGCCGCCGGCGGCATCGCGATCTCGGCGGTGGAGACCCTCGTGGGCTCCGCCGGTACGGACAACGCGTCGTTGCTCGGCGCCGGCACGACTGCGATGTCCGCGGTGGAGTCCGTCACCGGAAGCGCCGGAACGGACGTGCTGCGCTTCGTGGGCGGTGCAGGGAACACCTCGGTGTCCGCGATCGAAACAGTCGTGGGTGGTGCCTCTTCCGCCGACAGCGTCACGATGCTCGCCACCGGCACGCTCGCGACAAGCAGTGTGGAATCGGTGATCGGCTCGGACCAGACCGGTGACATCCTGCGGGTGCTCGGCGCCGGGCGCGCGTCGGTGTCCGCCATCGAGACCGTGCTCGGTTCCGCAGGCAGCGACACCGCAGTCATGCTCGGCAACGGCACTCTCGCCACCAGCATCGTCGAGACGGTCATCGGCACGGACACGACGGATGTGCTCAACCTCATGTCCGGCGGTGCCGTCCTGGCGAGCGCCATCGAGACCGTCCTGGGATCGTCCGGTACGGATAGCGTCGGGATGATCGGTGGCGGCACGCTCGCCGTATCCTTGGTGGAAACGGTCACCGGCACGTTCGCAACGGATGCCGTCACCATGCTCTCGGCGGGCACGCTCGCCGCGAGCAGCGTGGAAACGATCCAAGGCTCCGCTTCCACCGACGTGCTGCGCATGCTCGGCGCCGGGACGGCCTCGATCTCCGCCATCGAGACGGTCATCGGCAGCGCCCGCGTCGATGCCGTGGCCATGATGAACAACGGGACCCTCGCTGCAAGCGCCGTCGAGACCGTGGTCGGCAGCTCCGGCGCCGACGTGCTGTCGATGCTGGGCGGGGGCGCGGTGCGCGTGAGCGACGTCGAGACAGTGCTCGGCAGCACGGCCGCAGACACCGCCCTGATGATGAACTCCGGCACCCTCGCCATTTCGTCGGTCGATACCCTGGTGGGCACGGCCGAGGTCGACCTGGTGTCGATGCTGGGCGCGGGCACCGTTGCGGTCTCCGCCGTGGATACGATCACCGGCAGCGCCGGCGCCGACGTGGTGCGCACGCTGACCGCAGGCAACATCGCCGTCTCCGCGATCGAGACCGTGCTCGGCAACTCCGGCCGGGATGGCGTGGAGATGCTCGCCGCCGGCACCATTGCCGTGAGCGGCGTCGAGACGGTCACGGGCTCGTCCGGCGCCGATGCAGTCACCACGCTCGGCGCCAGCGCCCTGCGCGTGACGGCCGTGGAAACCGTCATCGGTGGCGCCGACACCGACGTCATCACGAAGCTGGACGGTGGCGCGCTCGCCATGTCCTCCGTGGAAACCCTCGTGGGCAGTGCCGAAGTCGACACCGTGTCGATGCTCGGCGCAGGCAACAGCGCCATCTCCGCCGTGGAGTCCGTCACCGGCAGCGCCGGCACGGATGTGTTGCGCTTCGTGGGCGGTGCAGGCGACACCTCGGTGTCCGCCATCGAGACCGTGATCGGTGGTACTTCCGCCGCTGACACCGTCTCGATGCTTGCCACCGGCACGCTCGCCACAAGCAGCGTTGAATCGGTGATCGGCTCGAACGCGTCCGGGGACATTCTGCGCGTGATCGGCAGCGGCAACGCCTCGGTGTCCGCCATCGAGACCGTGCTGGGCTCCTCGGGCAACGACGCCGTCTCCATGCTGAGCGCCGGCAGCCTCGCCACCAGCGTCGTCGAGACGGTCGTCGGCACCGCCGAGACCGATGTCGTCAGCCTGCTCTCGGGCGGTACGGTGCGCGTGAGCCAGGTGGAATCCGTCCTCGGATCGACGGGGAACGACAACGTGCAGATCCTGGGCGGCGGCGAGATCGCGGTCTCCCGGGTTGAGACGGTCACCGGCAGCAACGCCACCGACTCCGTCAGCATGCTTTCAGCGGGAGGCGTGACAGCGACCAGCATCGAGACGGTGGTGGGCACGACCTCCACCGACACGCTGACCATTCTGGGCGGCGAAACGACTTCCATCTCTGCCATCGAAACCGTCATCGGAAGCGCGCGTCCCGACGCGGTCTCCATGATCGCCGGCGACGAGGTGGCCACCAGTCTCGTCGACACCGTGCTCGGCAGCGCCGAGACCGACGTGGTCTCGTTGCTGGGTGGCGGTGCCGTGCGGGTGAGCGACGTCGAGACCGTGCTCGGCAGCACGGCGGCAGATGCCGTGTCGATGATGTCTTCGGGCGGCCTCGCCATGTCGTCCATCGAAACCCTCGTCGGCACCGCCGGCGACGACACGGCATCGCTGCTGGGCGCCAGCAACATCGGCGTCTCCCGTATCGAGACCGTCGTCGGCAGCTCGGGGACCGACACGGTTCGCGCATTGGGCGGCGGCGAACTGGCCGTCTCCAGAATCGAGACCCTGCAGGGCACGACGTCCACCGACTCCGCCACGATGCTCGGCACCGGCACGATGGCGGTGAGCAGCATCGAGACCGTCAGAGGCTCGGACCAGACCACCGACACGTTGCGCATGCTTGGCGCCGGGACGGTATCCGTCGCTGCCGTCGAAACGGTGCTCGGCAGCACCGGCACGGGCACCGACGCGATCACGATGCTGGAGGGCGGCAGTCTCGCCGTCTCTGGCGTCGAGACGGTTCGGGGTTCCACCGATGTCGACAATGTCACCATGCTCGGTGCCGGGACGATGGGCGTGTCCGCCGTGGAGACTGTCTCCGGCAGCGCCGGCACGGATGTGGTGCGCACCCTCGGCGGTGGTGAAATGGCGGTCTCGTTGGTGGAGACCGTGCTGGGTGGCGTCGCCACCGACTCGGTCAGCATGCTGTCCGGCGGACCGCTTGCCACCAGCAGCATCGAATCCGTCGTGGGCACCTCCGGTTCCAGCGACGCCCTGCGCATGCTGGGCGCCGGTAACACCTCGGTGTCGGCCATTGAAACGGTGATCGGCTCCACCGGCGCAGACAACGTCGGGATGATCTCCGGCGGCAACCTCGCCGTGTCCGCCGTCGAAACGGTGCGCGGTTCCGACGAAGTGGACGTTGTCACCCAACTGGGCGGCGGCACCGTGCGCGTGTCCAACGTCGAGTCCGTCCTCGGCACGATCGCGGTCGACACCGCCCTCCTGCTTTCGGGCGGTGACACTGCGGTCTCGTCGATCGAGACCGTGGTCGGCACCGCCGGCACCGACGCCATCGCCATGCTCGGCGCAGGCACCGTGGCCGTCTCCGCCGTGGAATCCTTGACCGGCAGCGCCGGCACCGACGTCGTGCGCACCCTCGGTGCCTCCGATCTCTCGGTCTCCGCCATCGAAACCGTGGTGGGTACCGCTGCCACCGATGCAGTCACGATGCTGGCCACCGGCACGGTGACCGTGAGCGCGGTGGACTCGGTCATCGGCACCGATACCACCACGGACATCGTCCGCAACCTGGGCGGCGGCACGTTCCGCGTGAGCGCCGTCGAGACGGTCCTCGGCACGGTCTCGACGGACACCACGATGATGCTCGGTGGCGGCGATCTGGCCACCAGCTCCATCGAAACCATCCTGGGCAGCACCGACGTCGACGCCGTGTCCCTCCTGGGCGCAGGCACCGTGGCCGCGTCGGCCGTCGAAACCATCGTCGGCACATCCGGCACGGACATCGTCCGCACCCTCGGCGCCTCCAACGTGTCCGTCTCCGCCGTCGAGACGGTGCTGGGCAACGCCGCCACCGATGTGGTCTCCATGCTCGCCGCAGGCACCCTTGCCACGAGCAGCGTCGAGACCGTCACCGGCTCCGGCGGCACCGATGTACTCAACCTGGTCGGTGCGAGCACCGTCCGGGTCTCCGCGGTCGAGTCGGTCCTCGGTAGCCGTGAGACGGATGTGGTCACGCTGCTCGAAGGCGGCAACCTCGGCGTCTCGTTGGTCGACACCGTCGTGGGCACCACCGACGTGGATCGCGTCTCCATGCTCGGCGCCGGCACCATGGCCGTGTCCGCCGTGGACACCGTCTCCGGCAGCTCGGGCATCGACATCGTCCGCGCCATCGGCGGTGGCGAACTCGCCGTCTCGCTGATCGAGACCGTCCTCGGCGGCGCCGATGCCGACACCGTGTCCATGCTCTCCGGCGGCACGCTGGGCATCAGCAACATCGAGTCCGTCGTGGGCACCAGTGGTTCCTCCGACGTGCTGCGCATGGTCGGCGCCGGCACCACCTCCGTCTCCGCCATCGAGACGGTCATCGGCTCCACCGGCACCGACACGGCCGCGATGCTGACCAACGGCAACCTCGCCGTCTCCGGCGTCGAGGTGGTCCACGGCTCCGACGGCACCGACGTGGTCACCCGGCTGGGCGGCGGCACCACCAGCATCTCCAACGTCGAGACGCTCCTCGGCAGCACGTCCACCGACGTCGCCGCCCTGCTCTCGGCAGGCGACACCGCGATCTCCTCCGTCGAGACGGTCCTCGGCACCTCCGGCACCGATGCGCTCTCGTTGATCGGGGCGAGCACCGTGACCGTCTCTGCCGTGGAGACCATCACCGGCAGCGCCGG
>JALHMS010000001.1:0-12277 GCA_022843925.1 Burkholderiales bacterium | reverse complement strand
GACACCGCGATCTCCTCCGTCGAGACGGTCCTCGGCACCTCCGGCACCGATGCGCTCTCGTTGATCGGGGCGAGCACCGTGACCGTCTCTGCCGTGGAGACCATCACCGGCAGCGCCGGCACCGACATCGCCCGCACCCTCGGCGCCTCCAACCTCTCCGTCTCGGCCATCGAGACGGTGCTGGGCAACGCCGCCACCGATGTGGTCTCCATGCTCGCCGCAGGCTCCCTGGCCGTGAGCAGCGTCGAGACCCTCGTCGGCTCCGACGGCACCAACGTCGCGACCCTGCTGGGCGAGGGCACCGTGCGCGTCTCCGCCGTCGAGTCGGTCATCGGCAGCAGACTCACCGATGTCCTCTCGATGCTGGAAGGCGGCAACCTCGCCACCTCCGCCATCGAGACGGTGCTGGGCACCGCCGATGTGGATGCCCTCTCCCTGCTGGGTGCGGGCTCCGTGGCGGTCTCCGCCGTGGAATCGGTCACCGGCAGCTCGGGCACCGATATCGTGAACACGCTGGGCGCCTCCAACGTGTCCGTCTCCGCCGTCGAGACGGTGCTGGGCAACGCCGCCACCGATGTGGTCTCCATGCTCGCCGCAGGCACCCTTGCCACGAGCAGCGTCGAGACCGTCACCGGCTCCGGCGGCACCGATGTACTCAACCTGGTCGGTGCGAGCACCGTCCGGGTCTCCGCGGTCGAGTCGGTCCTCGGTAGCCGTGAGACGGATGTGGTCACGCTGCTCGAAGGCGGCAACCTCGGCGTCTCGTTGGTCGACACCGTCGTGGGCACCACCGACGTGGATCGCGTCTCCATGCTCGGCGCCGGCACCATGGCCGTGTCCGCCGTGGACACCGTCTCCGGCAGCTCGGGCATCGACATCGTCCGCGCCATCGGCGGTGGCGAACTCGCCGTCTCGCTGATCGAGACCGTCCTCGGCGGCGCCGATGCCGACACCGTGTCCATGCTCTCCGGCGGCACGCTGGGCATCAGCAACATCGAGTCCGTCGTGGGCACCAGTGGTTCCTCCGACGTGCTGCGCATGGTCGGCGCCGGCACCACCTCCGTCTCCGCCATCGAGACGGTCATCGGCTCCACCGGCACCGACACGGCCGCGATGCTGACCAACGGCAACCTCGCCGTCTCCGGCGTCGAGGTGGTCCACGGCTCCGACGGCACCGACGTGGTCACCCGGCTGGGCGGCGGCACCACCAGCATCTCCAACGTCGAGACGCTCCTCGGCAGCACGTCCACCGACGTCGCCGCCCTGCTCTCGGCAGGCGACACCGCGATCTCCTCCGTCGAGACGGTCCTCGGCACCTCCGGCACCGATGCGCTCTCGTTGATCGGGGCGAGCACCGTGACCGTCTCTGCCGTGGAGACCATCACCGGCAGCGCCGGAACCGACATCGCCCGCACCCTCGGCGCCTCCAATCTCTCCGTCTCGGCCATCGAGACGGTGCTGGGCAACGCCGCCACCGATGTGGTCTCCATGCTCGCCGCAGGCTCCCTGGCCGTGAGCAGCGTCGAGACCCTCACCGGCTCCGACGGCACCGATGTCGCGACCCTGCTGGGCGCGGGCACCGTGGCTATCTCCGCCGTGGAATCGGTCATCGGCAGCCGGCTCACCGATGTCCTCTCGATGTTGGAGGGCGGCAACCTCGCCGTCTCCGCCGTCGAGACGGTGCTGGGTACGACCGATGTGGATCGCATCTCCATGCTCGGTGCCGGCACCATGGCCGTCTCCGCGGTCGAGACGGTCACCGGCAGCTCCGGGACCGACATCGTCAACGCGCTCGGCGGCGGGGACATGACCATCTCGCTGATCGAAACCGTCCTGGGCAGCGCAGACACCGACGCCGTGTCCATGCTCTCCGGCGGCACCCTCGCCACCAGCAACATCGAGTCCGTCGTGGGTACCAGTGGGTCCAGCGACATCCTGCGCATGATCGGCGCGAGCACGGCCTCCGTCTCCGCCATCGAGACGGTCGTCGGTTCCACCGCGACCGACACGGTTGCCTTGCTCGACCAGGGTTCGCTCGCCATCACCGCCGTCGAGACGATCATCGGTTCGAATGCCGTCGACGTGGTGACCACGATCGGCATCGCGACCACCGCGATCTCCGCGGTGGATACGGTTCTCGGCTCGAGCGCCAAGGAGGTGGTCACCATGCTCGCCGCCGACTCGGTCTCGGTGAGCGTGGTCGACACCCTGATCGGCAGCAGCGGTACCGACGTCGCCACGATGCTCGGTGCTGCCACGATGGGCGTCTCGGTCATCGAAACCCTGATCGGCTCCTCGGGCACCGACATCGCCCGCCTGCTGGGCGCTTCCGACATCGCCGTCTCGAGCGTCGAGACCGTGCTCGGGTCCTCCGACACCGACGTCATCGCCATGATGGCGGCCGGCACGCTGACAGCCACGGCAGTCGAGACGGTGATCGGCAGCGATTCGGACGATTCCCTGACGCTGATCGGCGCCAGCACCACCGCGATCTCCGCACTCGAATCCGTGGTGGGTACCACGGCGAAGGACGTGATCACCATGCTCGCCGCCGGATCCACGTCGGTCAGCAACATCGACACGCTCGTCGGCAGCGGCGGCACCGACGTGGCCTCCATGCTCGGCGCCGGCACCATGGGCATCATGGACGTCGAGACCCTTCTCGGGTCCTCGGGTACCGATGTCGCCCGGCTGCTGACCGCCGGCGACATGGCGGTCTCCCTCGTGGAGACCGTCCTGGGCAGCGCCGACACCGACACGGTCACCATGCTGTCGGCGGGCACATTGAGCACCAGCCTCGTGGAATCGGTCGTCGGAACCCTGGACACCAGCGACACGCTCACGCTCCTTGCCGCCGGATCCACGTCCGTCTCGGCGATCGAGACGGTGCAGGGCAGCAGGGGCATCGATGATGTGTCGATGCTCGCCGCTGGCACGCTGGTCGTCAGCAGCGTCGAAACCCTCCGCGGCACCTCCGGTACGGACGTGGCCGAGATGCTTGCCGCGGGTACGATGGCCGTCTCGCTAGTGGAAACGGTGCTGGGCAGCAGCGGCACCGATATCGCCAGCATGTTGAGCGAAGGCACGCTCGCCGCCTCCCTCGTGGAGACGGTCCTCGGCACCGCGGAGACGGACGTGGTCTCGATGCTCTCGGCCGGGACGATGCGCGTCAGCATCGTGGAGACGGTACTCGGCAGCAGCGGCACCGACGTGGCGATCGCGCTCTCCGCCGGCGACCTGGCGGTATCCCAGGTGGAAACGGTCATCGGCACCACCGGCACCAACGTGGTCAGCATGCTCGCCGCCGGCGCCCTGGCGGCCAGCGCGGTGGAGACCGTGATCGGTACGGCAACCACGGACACGCTGACACTGGTCGGCGCCAGCACGATCGACATCTCGGCGGTGGAATCGGTGGTGGGCAGCGCGGCGAAGGAAGTGGTCAGCCTTCTCGGCACCGCGGTCTCCCTGTCGATGAGCGCCATCGACACCCTGGTCGGCAGCAGCGGCACCGATGTTGTGACCCTGCTGGGCGCCGGCACCTCGGCTTTCTCGATCGTCGAGAGCATCCTCGGCAGCAGCGGCACCGACATCGCGCGCCTCGTCGGCGGCGGTGACGTCGCAGTCTCCCAGGTGGAGACGGTGCTCGGCGGCACCGGGGTCGATGCGGTCACGATGCTGGCGGCCGGCACGATGACCACCAGCCACGTCGAGACGATCATCGGGACGACGACCACGGACATCCTCAATCTTGTCGGCGCCGGATCGACGTCCATCTCGAACGTCGAGACGATCGTGGGCTCCACCGGAACCGACGTGCTCACCATGCTCGCCGCGGACGATGTCGCTGTGAGCAACGTGGAGACGCTTCTCGGCAGCGGCGGCACAGACACGGTCCAGATGCTGGCGGCGGGCACCCTGACCACCTCCCTCGTGGAGACGGTCACCGGCAGCTCCGGCAGCGACCTCGTCCGCATGCTGAGCGGTGGCGCCCTGGCCCTCTCGGCCGTGGAGTCGGTGATCGCCACGGAGGGCACCGATGTCGTGTCGATGCTCGCGGCGGGCAGCCTGCGGGTGAGCGCGGTGGAGAGCGTCCTCGGATCCTCGGGCACCGACATCCTGTCGATGTTCGCCAGCGGCGCCCTCGCGGTCTCCGAAGTGGAGACGGTCGTGGGCTTCAGCGGCACCGACACCCTCACCATGCTCGCGGCGGGCGAAATCGCCACCAGCGCGGTGGAGACGATCATCGGCCACGCCTCCGGCTCCACCGACGACGTGCTCAGCCTCCTGTCGGGTGGCACCTCGGCGGTGTCGTCGATCGAATCGATCATCGGCAGCTCCGGCACCGATATCGTGAATCTCATCGCCGCCTCGGAGATCGGCGTCAGTGCCCTGGAGACCGTGCTCGGAAGCACCGGCACCGACGTGATCGACATGCTGGCAGCCGGAACGCTGGCGGTGTCGCGCATCGAGACGGTCCTGGGGTCCTCCGGAACGGATGTGGTCCGTCAGCTGGGCGCCGGCTCCGTGAGCGTCTCGAACGTGGAGTCGGTCCTGGGCTCCACCGGCGTCGACGTGGTCACCATGCAGTCCGGTGGTGCACTGGCAGTCAGCGGGGTCGAATCGGTCATCGGGACCGTCGGTACCAGCGACCACGTCACCATGCTCGCCACCGGGTCCATCACGGTCTCGGCGGTGGAATCGGTGACGGGAACCTCGGGCGCCGACACCTTCACGTTCACCGGCTCCACGGGCGTCACGGTGACGGGTGGCGGCGGAGCGGATACCTACACGGCCGGATCCGGCAGCGACGTGTTCGTCTTCACGAGCGCCTCGGACTCGTCCGGCAGCGCGGTGGATACGATCAACGGCTTCACGGCCGGCGGCAGCGGCGACAAGCTGGACTTCAGCGCGATCACCAGTGGATCCGGTGCACTCATCACCGACGCCACGGCCTACGCTGCCGGTGGCGCAGGAATCCAGGCGATCGTCCGGACCGCCGGGGTGCTCGAGGTGGACACGAACGCAGACGGCACCACCGACATCCAGATCAACCTCACCGGCATCTCGGTGAACGGGCTGAACAGTGCCGACATCACCTGGTAAGGCCCCGGGATCCCGAAGCCCCGCGGACGCCATCGGCGCCCGCGGGGCCGGCGGACCCTGACAAGCCCCCGCCACACCCCTCCCTAAAGCTCCCACCCCCCGCGGCCGTAAACGGCGGCGGGGGGTGCGCTCGTCATATCGACGGGCCGCCCGATGTGGCGACCTTATCCGATACGAATATGACAGAGACCGGGGTTGGGACCATCTTCGAAGCGCTGCAGGCCGGTGAGCATCTGCTCGCCGCGCAACGCGCACGGGCACGCCTGGCGGATCATCCGACCGACGGCGAAACCTGGTTCATGCTGGGGATCGCGGAACGGGCGCTCGGCGACCCTGCCGCGGCCGCCGCGAGTCACCAGCGGGCGCTGGTCACCCACGCCGAACACGCGGACGTCTGGTTCAACCTCGGGAACGCCCTCGTGGACGCCGGCGAGCCGGCGCGCGCCCTCGATGCCTTCCGCGGCGCCGTGCAGCGGCAACCCTCCCATCAAGCCGCCCTTCGCCAGATCGTCCGCATGGCCCCCGCACAGGGCGATACCGATGGCGCAGTGCGTGCCGCAGCAGCGCTTGCCGCACTCCAGCCCGACAACGTGGATCTCGTCGCCCTGCATCTGCGGGCGCTGCGCGATGCCGGTCGCATGGCCGACGCCTCACGCCTCTTCCGCACGGAGCTGCCCCGCGGGCTCGACCACATCGCGTTTCTAGTCGAGGGCGCCATGGTGCTCGAGCAGGAAGGCGATCACCGCGCCCTCGCGGTGCTGTACGAGCGGCTCGACCGGCTGCAGCCCGCCAATGCCGTCGTCAAGTTCCAGCTCGGCCTGAACCGGCTTCGCACGCGGCAACCCGCCGAGGCCCTCGGACCGCTGCAGGAGGCCCGGGCCCTGGGGCTCACCGACCGCGGCGTCGCGGTGGCGATCGGTACGGCGCTCTCTCTCACGGACCGTCCCGAGGAGGCGCTGGACTGCCTGACGGCGGCAGCGCCGGACTTCATCACCGATCCGGTGGCCCACGTGCAGGCCTTCGCGCTGCGGCAATCCCTCTGCGACTGGCGCGCCGTCGAGTCCCTGGACGCGACATTGCTGGCACCCGCCCTGGCGGCGCCCGCCCCCGGCACCCGGACGGCATCGCCGTTCCCCTTCACCGCGTATCCCGGCGACATCGACGATGCGCAGCTGCTCACCCTCGCCCGCCGCCACTCGGCGCAGGTGTCCCGCGAGGTCACTCCGTTCGAGGACCATCCCTGGGGCGGCACGCACGAACGCATCCGCGTGGGCTATCTCGCAGCGAGCTTCGGCGACGGCACCTCGGCACGGCGCGCCGTGGCCATGCTGCGTCGTCACGATGGTGCGCGCTTCGAGGTCTTCGCGTACGCCCATGGCATCGGCGAGACGGACGGCGCGCATGCGGATGTCGTCCCGGCGGGGATCGCGATCGTGGACCTGTCGGCGATGTCCGACCGCGCCGCGGCAGGGCGCATCCATGCCGACGAGATCGACGTGCTCGTGGACCTCGATGGCCATGGCCCGCTGGCACGCCCCGGGATCCTGGCCCATTGCCCGGCACCGGTGCAGGTCACCTGGACCGCGGTTCCGGGCAGCACAGGGGCCGCCTTCATCGACCACGCGCTGGTGGATGCCCACGTCGTGCCACCGGCCCAGCAGGCGCACTTCAGCGAGCGGCTGCTGTACATGCCGCACACCTTCCTCGTGAACGACGACGAGCGGCCGGTCGACGTCGGCACGCCCACCCGCGCCGAAGCGGGCCTGCCGGCCAAGGGCTTCGTGTTCTGCTGCTTCGGTGACCATCGCGGGATCGACCCGTCGGTGTTCGGTGCCTGGATGCGCCTCCTGCAGGCCGTGCCGGGCAGCGTCCTCTGGCTGACGGAAGGCCACGCCGCCGCACGCCGCCATCTTCGCGAAGCCGCGCAGGCTGCCGGCATCGACCCGACCCGGCTCGTGTTCGCGCCGGACGGGAGCGCGCCGCGGCACCTCGGACGCCTCCGCCTCGCCGACCTCTTTCTCGACACCTGGGTCTGCAACAGTCAGAAGGCGCTGGGCGACGCGCTCTGGGCCGGCGTGCCCGCGATCTCACTGGCGGGCAGGACTGCCGCCCGCCGCGTGGGCGCGAGCCAGTTGCACGCCGTCGGCATGCCCGACCTGGTCGTCTCCGATGCCGCAGCCTACGAGAACCTGGCGCTCGCGCTGGCACGCGACCCTGCCCGACTCGGTGCCCTGCGCCAGAAGCTCACCGCCGTGCGGTCTGCAGCACCGCTCTTCGACACCACCGGTTTCGTCCGCGACTGGGAGGCCCGCCTGACGGAGATCGCCCCGCTGGGTGCCGCCGCCCGGCAACGGCGCAGCACGGAGGAAAGCACGTTGGCGGCATCGATCGCCAAGCTGGACGCCGAGGACAGCGAACAGGGCGCGCTCGCCGTGGAGATGGTCCTGGAGGCCGGTTGCGAGCGGCCCGATGCGTGGAACCTCTACGCGGTCGCACTGCGCCGGCAGAAGCGCAGCGCGCTGTCCGGATTCGCCTATCGGCGCGGTCTCGGCGTGAAGCCCGACTACGCGGACATGATCGGCAACTACGCGAATCTGCTGCGGGACCAGGATCACATCGAGGTGTCGCTCCCGCTGTATCGCCAGGCCGTCCAGCTCGCGCCGCGCAATCGTCAGGCGCTGTCGAACCTCGCTGCGGCGCTGTCCGCCTGGGGTCGCCCCGACCAGCAGCTCACCGCGCTCGCCGTGGCGGAGGATCTCGAGCCCGACAACCCCGACACGCACTGGGACAAGGCCCTCGCGCTGCTGATGCTGGGCGAACTGCGCGCGGGCTTCGAGGAGTACGAATGGCGGCACAAGCGCCAGCAGCCGCCGCCCCGCGAGTACCCGCAGCCGCAATGGGCCGGCGAGCCGCTGAACGGCAAGCGCATCTTCCTGCACTGGGAGCAGGGCTACGGCGACGTGCTGCAGTTCCTGCGGTTCATCCCGCTCGTGGTCGCGCTCGGCGGCCGGGTGATCCTCGAGGTGCAGCCGGGGTTGAAGTCGCTGGTCGAGTTGCTCGACGGCGTCGTGGCGGTCACCGAAGCACCCGCACCGCCGCCGGACTTCGACATCTGGACCTCGCTGCTGTCGATCCCCCACATCCTTGGCATCGACGAGCGCACGCTCCCCAGCACGCTGCCCTACATCCACCCGCCCGAAGCCGCGACGGCACGGTGGCGCGCCACGCTGGGCCCCACGAAGAAGCCGCGCATCGGCCTCGTGTGGGCCGGCAACCCGAACGTGAAGAACGATCGGCTCCGCTCGCCGCGGCTCGGGCCCATCGCTCCGCTCTTCGCGATCAAGGGGATCGAGTGGGTGCTGCTCCAGCAGGGTGACGGCCGCCGCGATCTCGAAGGCATGAAGCTGCCGGCGCACGTGCGGGATCTGGCGCCGGAGGTACGGGATTTCGCGGACACGGCGGCCGTGATGCGCGAACTGGATCTCGTGATCAGCTCCGACACGTCCACCGCCCACCTTGCCGCGGCCCTGGGGTGCCCCACCTGGGTGCTGCTGCACTACGCGTCCGACTGGCGCTGGGGTCTCGGCGACGCCACGCCCTGGTATCCGGGCGTGCGCCTCTTCCGGCAGCGCGAGTACGCCCGCTGGGACAGCGTGGTGGACGGCGTGCAGGAGGCGCTGTGCGAAACGTTCCGGCTCCGGGCGCCGAAGCGGCCAGCCGTTCCGGCCACGACGCGGCCGACCGCGCTGGATGCGAATTCGTCGGAGCTGCTGCCGGAGGCCTTCGCTCTCTACCAGCGCGGCCGCAAGCGCCTGGCGCGCCTGGTGGTCCGCGCGGCGCTCATGGAATCGCCGCTTCGCCCCGATGCGTGGTGCCTGCTCGGCGTCACCGAGCGCGCCCTGGGGGACACCCGAGCCGCCGCCCGCGCCTACCGGCGGTCCATCGAACTGATGCCCGGCTACCTCGACGCGTGGTTCAACCTCGGCAACATGCTGCGCGCGGAAGGCGATCTGACCGGCGCGCTCGAGGCCTACGGCCAGGTCGTGAAGCAGCAGCCTGCGCACGCCCAGGCCCTCAGCCTCCTGTCCGACGTGCATCGCGAACTGCAGGACCTCGCCGCCGCCGAAACCACCGCGCGCCGCGCCATCGCGCTGCAGCCCGAGTTCGCCGAGGCCTGGGGACATCTCGGCAACGCGCTGAACGACATGGAGCGGTTCGACGAAGCGGCCGCCTGCTACGAGCGCGCGCTCCAACTGCCCGACACACCGCCCGAGACGCACTACAACAAGGGCGTCGCGCTGCAGCGCGCCGGCCACGTGACGGCGTCGGTGGCGTGCTATCGCACCATCCTCGCCGCGCGTCCGAAGGAGACCAACGCGCACTACAACCTCGCCACCGCGCTGTTCACGCTCGGCGAGTTCGCCGAGGGCTTCCGCGAGTACGAATGGCGCCTCGCGAAGCCCGAGCTGGCACCGCGCGTCTATCCGCAACCGGCGTGGAACAGCGAGCCGCTCGCCGGCAAGCGCATCCTGCTCTACTGGGAACAGGGCTACGGCGACACGCTGCAGTTCCTGCGCTTCGTGCCGCTGCTCGCGAAGCAGGGCGCACGCGTGATCCTCGAACTGCAGTCCGGATTGAAGGGCATCGCGTCGCGCGTGCCGGGCGTCGAGGCGGTCTACGACGCGGGCGAAGCACTGCCCGCCTTCGACATGCATGCGCCGCTGCTGTCGGTTCCGGCACGCCTGGGCGTCGGCCGCGCGGACTTCCCGGCCACCGTGCCCTACCTGGACGTGGCGCCGGAGCTCGCCGCCCGTTGGGCGCAGCGCATGGGGCCGCGGGGCCGGGCGCCGCGGGTCGGAATCGTCTGGGGCGGCAATCCCAACGTACGCAGCGACCGCGTGCGCTCGCCACGTCTCGGGCCGCTGCTTCCGCTCTTCGATGTCCCGGGCGTCGAGTGGTACATCCTCCAGCAGGGCGACGGGCGTCGCGACCTGGAGACGTACCCGCTACCCGGCCGCGTGATCGACATCGCCACCGAGGTCAGCGACTTCGCGGACTCCGGCGCGATCATGAACGGGCTCGATCTGATGATCAGCTCGGACACCTCCACCGCGCATCTCGCGGCCGCCATCGGATGCCCGACCTGGGCGCTGCTGCACTACGCCGCCGACTGGCGGTGGATGCAGGGCGACTCGACCCTCTGGTACCCCGGGCTGCGCGTGTTCCGTCAGAAGTCCCCCGGCGCATGGGCCGAGTGCGTGGATCGCCTCGGCACCGAGCTGACCCGCCTCGCGCAACCCGCCGCCGTCCGCCGCACCCCCGTCACCGCATGAACAAGAACCCCCAGGAGTCCTCCCCGATGAAGGTGGTCCTCAACGTGGGCTGCGGCCCGCGCGAACCCGACAAGCTCGCCCCCGTCTTCCGCGAGCCGGGCTGGCGCGAGCTGCGGCTCGACATCGATCCGTCCGTCTCGCCCGATGTCGTGGCCTCGCTCACCGACATGAGCGCCGTCCCCGATGCGAGTTGCGACGCCGTCTGGTCGTCCCACAACCTGGAACACCTCTTCGCCTTCGAAGTCCCGAAGGCGCTGGCCGAGTTCTGCCGCGTCCTCAAGCCAGAAGGCTTCCTGCTCGTCACGCTGCCAGACCTCCAGGCCGTGGCCCGCGTGATCGCGAACGGAGATCCCGACGCCGTGCTGATGCGCACGCGGATGAACGGTGGCGACGGCCCGCCCATCTCGGCGCTGGACATCATGTACGGCCACGACTGGTGGATCGAGCGCGGTCGCACCTACATGGCCCACCGCACCGGGTTCACCCGCCAGTCCCTCGGCAGGAAGCTGGTGAATGCCGGCTTCGGCACCGTGGCCGTCCGCCCCGGACCCGCGTTCGACCTCTGGGCCATCGCCGCAGTGCGTCCGATGCGCGCCGATCTCGGCCTGCTCGAACGCGCGATGCAACTGCCCGCCCCTGCCCAGCAGAACCAGGTCGCGGCCTAGAGAATCCCCCGGAGAAGCCGACATGCAGATCGTCTATATCAACCCCGCTGTGTACGACTACCTCGCCGCCAGCCTGCTGGAGGGGCTCGTGGATCTTGGTCACGACGTCGTCACCTCGCAGGTCTCGCCCTACGGGCGCCGACTCGACGACGAGCCGCTGCGGGCCTTCGCCGAGACCGCCGATCTCGTGATCGTCGGCTCCAACTCCGGCGTACGAAGCCATCTGGTGCAGGACATCGCCAACCCGCGCAAGGTGTTCGTCGACGGTGGCGATCAGCAGGATTTCGCGGTCACGAACAACATCCGGTTCAAGGCCGTCTTCAAGCGCGAGCTGAACCGCCGCTTCCACGACGCCGCGAAGCAGTTCGTCTTCCCGCTGCCGTTCGCGGCCGAGAAGCGCTATCTGTCCGACGAGGTCGTGGGCAAGGACCTCGCGGTGAGCTTCCTCGCGAACATGCATACGAACCCGTGGCGCCATTCGATTCATCAGCGGCTGCAGAACCTGAAGCTGCCCGGCGTCGTGTCGGGCACCACGAACGAGCGCGCCTACAGCGCCTCGCAACCGAAGGCCGCCGCGACCGAGACGCCGCTGTACCGCCAGCTGCTGCGCCGCAGCCGCATCTCGGTGAGCGTCGCCGGCGCCGGCTACGACACGGCGCGCTTCTGGGAGATCCTTGCCGCCCGCGCGATGCTGATGACGCAGGATCTGGACATCGTGATCCCGCACGGTTTCACCGACGGCCACGACTGCGTGACGTTCCGCTCTCTGGACGAGTTCGACGAGAAGCTGGTCTTCTACATGAACCGCCCGGACCTCGTCGCGCAGATCGCGGCGCGCGGCCATCAGCGCCTCGTCGCGCACCACACCAGCACCGGCCGCGCGGCGCAGTTCCTCGAGGTCGTCGCTGCGCACATCGAACGCCCCGGCTACTGCGCGCAGTTCCTGCACCCCGAGATCCGCGCGATCGAGGACGTGTGCGTCGGACGTGGGCTCGACGTCGGCTGTGGCAGCAGCAAGACGACGCCGGAATGCATCGGCGTGGACATCACCCCCCCGTTCACGTCCGGCAGCGTCGGCTGCGAGGCGGGCCGGATGTCGGTCGCGAACGTGGTGACGAGCGGTGACGACCTCACGATGTTCGCGGACGGCTCGCTCGACTTCGTCGTCGCCCGCCA